>NZ_CEUYZP010000009.1:0-208394 GCF_982223955.1 Pantoea sp. E956-1
TAGTGTACAGACAGAGGTCGCTAAAAGCGTCGGTTCCAACCGTTCTGATATGGCAATTAATGCTTTGCATAGCGCTCTGATTGTAGCTGTTTTATTGGGGGCTGCAGTGATCGGTCTGAGTTACCTGCTTCCCTCTGTGCTTATTCTTTTTATACATGATCATGACCTGCTGGAAAACTGTATCAGTTACCTGCATATGCTTTCATTTGCTGCTCCTGCTATTGGAATGGTCAGAGCTTTCAGGGGATATTACGCAGCTATTGGAGAGAACAGGATCAGCGTTATTATTATCTTATTGATTTATTTCTTTAACTTTATTATTGGTTTTACACTTGTGTACTTAGGTTATGGGATCTCCGGCGCCGGGACAGGAACAAGTCTCGCTTTTTACATTGGTGCATTCTCATTTTTGATAAGCGGTAGATTTCTCCCACAGGAATATCATTTTTTTAAAATACATGATGCGTTCAGTAAAATAAAATCGATATCGTTGCTTTCATTTTATGCAGGTTCTCAGCAGTTATTTTTCTCAGGTGGGTTTGCTGTAATGTTTGTCATAGCAGGACAAATGAACTCTCCGTCTCTTGCCGTCATCACCGTCCTGAATAATTTAATGCTGCTCAGCATTACTCCATTGATAGGAATAGGTATGGCTTCCGCAGTATACGTCAGTAAATCTATTGGCTCCGGAAAACTGAAGGATGCAGAAGAATGGGGAAATATTGCATTAAAAATGGGGATGGTGATTTTCATAATCCAGATGCTAATCCTGATCAATCCTCACCAGGTGATGAGTGTATTCATTAAAGATATCAGCATAGTCAATGATTATGTATGGCTATTCAAAATTACTGTTATTATGGTAATTTCTGAAGTATTTGCCCAGATTTTAAAGTTTTCAATGTTTGGCGCTGGCTATAACAAAAAAATTGCAATAACGACCATCCCTCTTCAGTGGTTCGTTTTCATCCCGAGTGCTCTTTATTTTTGCGTATACCATCACTATGACATCGCATTTTTATGGTTTTTATTTCTCACCTATCGAGCTATTGAGGCCATTTGTCTGTTCATAATATGGAAAAAGAAAAATTGGCTTCCCGCAGATTCTGAGTATAACCCCCAGGAAACTGTCAACTGATTTCTGACAAAAAGGATCAATCATGAACTTACTTATTATTGATTATGAGGCACTAAGCACAAATCCGGTGACAGACTGGTATAAGGGACATGATTGTTATCTTATCACGTCTGAGCAATCATTTCGTTCTATGGATGAGAAGACCCGGTCATCCTTTAAAGAGATCGTCGCCATAAACAGTTTTAATCCTGAAAATGATGATTTAATTTTTTATTATGCCGAACAGTTACATGATTATGTAAAATTTGACCACGTTATTGGTGTGAGGGAATTTGACCTTTTGCCGGCAGCGGTTATAAGGAATAATTGGTCTCTTCCGGGGGCCAGTATCGAATCCATTGAGGCCTATCGTGACAAAGGTATAATGAAGAAAATACTGAAAGAAAAACAAATTTCAGTCCCTGACTTTAAAATCATCACTACAGCAATAGATATTATTAATTTTATCAAGGATAATGGCTATCCTGTATTACTAAAACCCCGCACATCCAAAAGAGCCAGAGGGATTAGCGTACTCCATAATGATAATGACCTCTACCATGCCCTCCATAAGGGACTAAAAAAAACATCGGAAGACCTTGTAAATATGATGGTAGAAGAGTTCGTTTCCGGTCCGATGTACCATATTGACGGCGTAGTCATTAATAATGAGATAAAATTTATCTGGCCTTCACTGTATGTATCTAACTGCATGGGGTTTCCAGATGGTAACTACATATCTAGTTGTCTTCTTTCACCAGATGATAATTTATATATTCCACTTGTGGAATATGTCAGAGAATGTATTTCTGCACTACCTTCTCCGGTCAATTTTTCTTTTCATGCCGAGGTTTTTTACTGCACTGATGGAACTCTGAAATTATGCGAAATTGCTGCCAGAGCGGGAGGTGGTCCAGTTATGACGTCAATTGAAACTGTATTTAATTTCAATCCTAAAGAAACAGCATTCATGGCTTACCTGAATGCTGAAATTGAAACCCCCGTAATAGAAACAGAACCAGACAATCTGTGTGGATGGATAATAATTCCTAATAATATGATTGAAGCTTATGTTGAAAATTTACCCGAATCCTGCCCTTTCCCTCAGGTTACAAACTATAAAGTATTTTCAAAGAATGGAGATTATTTTTCTGATGAGAGACAGGTCATTGCTGAGGTGGCGCTACGTGGGAAAAACTCAGAGGAAATAATCAATTCTATTTCCGAGATAATGGAGTGGTTTTACTACCATATACAATGGTCTGCGAGAGTTTGATGGGGGGTATCCCCTGCATTCTAAACCAACACATTGGAAAACAACTGTCTATATCCTGGCCCCACGCAAGCAGTAACGCCGGGGGGCTTTAGTCACTTAAATCGTAGTAGCCTTCCCACCAAGAGGATGTGTCTACATTAAATGCTTCTTCTTCACATCCTAAATTATCAGGCGTATCTACAGGGCTTCTGACTTCACACGAGAAAGGAAAAGATTTATTTCCTACTGCACTGATATCACTGCGAACATCAGAATTTGAACCCCATTGCAATCCAATATCTACAGAGCCAGTAACTAAGAAATTTATATCCACATCATTTATTTCTACTATTTTCACTTCTTCAATGTAAACTTCTTCTAAAGAGCTGTGAGTAGATAACTCATCAATTGACATTATAGTTTCAGTAACTGAACTATAAATCGCAGCATTGCCAACCGCCTCTTCAAGCTTGCTTAACACTTCCAGATGACACTCATCAAGCTTGTTGAATAAGGTACAAATCTGCTCTTTAACCTCACCCACTACACTAATGCCTTTGTCAGCATTTATAGGGAATACCTTCTCACTAATATGTGTGAGCTTGTTTAATGCCTCGTACGCATCTCGCAATCTTGGAAACACCTCTGAAACATCAACTTTAAGCTCATTACGGACATATTCATCACTCAACCCTCCCTGGATTATAAATTCGAATGAGTCTCTTCGTGAGGCCTGTTCTTTTTCATTGAGCTCCAGGAACCACTCGCAGTTAGTAACACTCTCCTTTGGTGCCATTTCGGATCAAAATGATGAACAAAACGAATCGGCTTTATATGTTCATCTCTTTCAGCCTTATGGGCGAATCTCTATAAGGAAAAACACTGGCACTTAGGTTATACGTTCCTGCAGGATTACCCCCTAGGATTATCATTACAGGTTCCGGACACTGATAATTTAGATTTGCTGCAATGCTCTTCATAGGCTCGAAATCATTATTACTTGGCTCCGGCAATCCTCCAGGATGAAAATGCCATTCGCCAACATAATATTTCCCGTTTTTCCAGCGATTCTGAAGTAAAGACCTAAGCCCTTTGGTACCTCGCTGGAAAGTCGTCCGGTCAGAGAGTGAATCAGGAGGTCTGGCTGTGGCCTCAAAGACTATGGCCGTCGAACCGTCCTCACTGTAGTGACCTATCAGAATACCCCCAGTTTCATTCACACCTGCGTTGATGCATTCTGCGACGATTTGCTGAAGAGATGACGAACAAAGCGTGACGGTGTAGGGTGCAGCTGCGTTTGAAAAGGTAACATCTTTAATAATCATGCGTTTTCCGCTCGACAGTGCCATCAGGCATCTGCTTAAAATATTCATAGATTCTCCCGGGCGCACTGACTACCCTGCAAATGAACTTTGTGGCCACAGCTGCCCATAGTTGAACATCATCTGCACGGGCTGGAAAAACTGGATGCCAGCAACCGATCCCTTCTATTCTTGCCTCCCCAAGTTCGATTTCAGGCGAAGCAGACTCCTTGAAGCGGCTTAAAGCATCAATTGCAGGGAATGTCGTTTCACTTGCTGCATATGCAAATAGGCCTTCTGCTCGCCAAGTCATGGCCAAGCTGATGAATATCTTTTCGCTGTGCCACTCAAATACCGACAATGCGTTAAGAACGCTATCATCTCCGGTACAATCAATTATGACGTCATACTGCCGCAGGGAGGATTTAGTAACCTCACTATCTGGAGGAAAAGCACAGCTATATGAACGTGAATTTGTGTCAGGTAAAATTCGATTCAAATGCTCGACTAAGGCGGCCGCTTTGTTATGTCCTACAGATGTCATGGTCAGAGCGTGACGGCTAAGGTTACCCATCTGTAATAAGTCTGAGTCTAGGATCCCCAGCCTGACAACACCTATGCGCACAAGGTTTTCAGCAATAATGCTGCCTAGCGAGCCAGCACCAATTATTAATACCTTTCTACTACGTATTTCGTTAGCCGCTTCCCCACGTGTTCTGAGCTGGTCAGCAGACCAGTTTTGCGTTCGTACCCATGAGATGGGATCCAGAGATGTCGCCTGTTCACAATCCCAAATACGATGATTACGTTCCAAAGCGCGGAATCCAGGGCGTGTCGTTATTTTTTTACTAAGGCCCTTCAATTGCAATGCCAGCCAGTGGATCCGCGTTGGAGCGTTTCCAATCCTTTCTGCAAGCGGGAATCCGAGCAATAGTAAGTTGGGATGCCGTCGCTTGTAACGGCTTCTGACCGAACGGCCAATCTCAGTAAAGAAGTCAGGCAGCGATAGACCACTGTGTTCATACCAATTATTCAACTCTTCCCAAGTCCGCGGCGCCTGCCAAGGAGCCAAAACGGGCAGTGATGGTAAAATAGTCCAGATAGAGTTTATTAACCTGGTACTTTTACACATGAAAGGAGACCATTTAATTGTCCGGATAAGCTTTTCCTTTTTATCGAAAAACTCCCGCAAATAAAGCGTTCCTCTCGCTCCGGGCAATCCACTACTGCTAGCAAAACCCCATTCGCCGGTCTGCGATTTCCAGAACACTAGGTCATCAATACACTCATTAAAACCGATAACAGTAAATGGCGACTGTCTTGGGAAGGCAGGCAACTCAAGCGCATCCCCGGGCGTGGCTAGCCTATCCTGCGAGGCGGCATCAACCCATAATAGTAGTCTGCTAAGCCGCCAACGGACTCTGGCAAGCAATCCATCGGGCTCAAATCCCCATTGATTACGGCCAAATACAGCAGGTGTATTCTCAAGACATGGATTGCCGGTGGTCCATTCGCATGAAGATTTGCCTGCGGAATTGTAGTTTTGATGCGGAAAAGTCGCAGATACACCTTCAGATTTGTCAGGATAAAATTCAATTCGTATTTGGCCTCCTTCATGCCAGAGCACCAGATGCCAGACACTAGTGTCTGGAATGAAAAGGGACGGTGGAACGGACAGCTTTATGTTGAGTTTAAGCGACCATTTCTGATTCTCGGAAAGTATCCAGGCACTGCCTGTCTGAACCCTTGGATCCTCATTCATCAGGATGAAAACATCATTGAGTTCAACAGGCACTTGTTGAATAACTTTACTCAAGCGAAACGTCCGGTTTTCTGAGGGTCTGCTACCTTATTTGGTGGAGTAAACCCCCCGTTACGATCTCCACCCTGCGGACCGGGTAATGGAAACTTCGAGCCGAACAGCTTGCGCCAGAGCTCAGCACTCTCCTTTGCATCCTCCGAAGCCAATGCGCTGCGAGCAATGTTAGCGGCAACTTCCAGACCTTCATAAAAGTCACAGAAGTCGCCAGCGGATAATCGCGCCAATACGTCATGTTCTTCTACACCGTGGTCAGAAAGCCACGGCTTACTTTTAAAATTATAAAAATCTTTCCAGCGTACTAGAAAAGTATCCATTAACTGAACCAAGCCTCTTGCCATCGAGGTGGTTTCATCATCCAGAGCATTGCCTATCAGATGTTCCAGCGGATATCCTTTAGGATATTTGGGCAAGTTTTCACTATTTTGTTGTCGCCACCATTTTACCGCTCTAACAATATTTATGTAATGACCGTTGCATAGACGGTTTTTCTCAGCGGTCCATCTTATCTGAGCGAGGGGGTGAGTCCGGCCCCATTCATTCTTTTCTCTATCAGGGAGCACTAGCGGATGCGCTTTCCATTCTGATGCAGGAGCGTCTTGAACCGGAGACGAATTATTTTGGGACCAGCTGCTTGTAACCGGTGACCAGCTTTTGTTCAGGCGCCAATCAGTTTGCTCTTCTAGCGAGTTTACCGTCAGAACTGATTCTGAGCGGTAGAGTTGCTCAAGCCGGATTTTTTCTTCACCAGATGCCGGAATCGCAGTAACAACCAGATCCAGTTCGACATAAGCGAGGGTAATACCAAAAGATCGTCCCTGAGTTACCCACTTGCCCGGATAATATTTCTCCAAGAAGGGGACAAATAAATCCATTGCCTCGTTGGGGGCTATCTTTGTATGGTCAAGATTGGTCACCACAACGATATCGACATCCGGGCGTTTATCACCTAACGGACGTATAGCGGTTGAACGCCGAATACTGCCCTGCAAAAATGTTGACACAACGATATCTTGGAGAGGCTCGTAATTCTTCAGGCGATCACGCAACGTTTTTGCACCACCTTTCCAGTCTTCCTTCTGCGTAGCAGTTGGCCTAATGTTTGCTAAAAATTCATTAAACTGTGTATTAAGTTCCATCGTGATTAAACCTTAAATGAAGGAAGGTATGAGCCATCTCGCTGGCGTTGGAAGTCAAATTCGTAAAATATACAGGCTCCCATGTAGTCAGTTTGCTGACCAACAAAGAAATTAACGGCATTGGGCGCTGCGCTAAAAATATGCACTTTTGCACCAAACTTGACCCGGGTCTCACCAAATTCGTGAGCAATAACTTCAGCTATGGCTGACGCATGTGTACCGCTGGTGACCGCCTGAAATCCACATCCTGCCTCTGGAGTAAAATGTAAAATACGACCAGTTTCAGGCAGGTTAGTACCAATATATTCACGGGCATCATGCAGGGCATTTCTTGTGACGCTGATAACTATAGCGATGTCACGACCTTCACCAAGCGTTTCTACATGCAAGAGCGTAGGCCTAATTTCACCTCCATCATTGACATTCCACACAGACGGTCCTGCCTTCCCTTTTTGTACCAACTCGACTTCAATATTCGATTTAGTGCCGAAGCATTTGCCAGCAAGCATCGCAATCGATGTATGGGCATCAAGGAAAAGTCGGATCCTGTTTCCGCTTTCGGCTTGCCTAACTTTCATGAGAAACTCGGTAACTACAGGCTGTATTGATGAGCCCCAATCCTCACCTAGCCCAGGAAATCGGCCTTCGAAATATCGAAGTAGTGAGAGGGTATATTCTGGAGAGGCATCCAGCGATTCGAATGGGCCATCTCTAAACGATCGGAGCGCCACAGCTCTATATTCATCTGGCGGTGATAACAGTAATAATTGTTCTGCTGCGCACATCTCTTCGAACTGGGCACGATTGAAGTGATATTTGCCCTGTCCTTTCAGCGTTCTTATTAGTCCGTCGTAGCGAAAATCGGAATTTTTTTCACAGGGTACCATTCCGACAAATTTGAATTGCAGATTGGCGACTTCACGTAGACGTTGAAGTGAGAAAGAAGGTGCTTCAATTCTGAATCCATTCAGGACTTCATAAAGCTGCTCATCGCAAGTAAGCCTCAAATGTTCACGCCATAGTTTGCGAACTTTTCCCATCTCACTGTTGCCGGTTTTACCTACACCAAGTTTATTGAGATCAAGAGAACCGTCGGTATTCTTGTGGATCTTGCCCAGCTCATCGCCATCTCGAATAGTGTCGGTTGTAACAAGGATAAAGGCAGAATTTGGAGGGGCAACTTGTTTGGCATCTCTAAGACGCTGAAGCAAGGATGTAGATTTGGCATTGATAAATTCAGGGTCAATGAGATCTCTGAATCCAAACCTTCCACCTGATACCACATGAAATTTAATCTGAAAATATTCAGCAGCAATTCGTTCTGAGCCATATCCCGGCTTTGGAGGGTCATATTTGGCGACCACATCATCAAATGCCTTTGGCGCATCTGCTTCATATGAAACTTCGATAACATCTGAGCGGGTTTTGTCTTTTAGAAAAGAAGCATAATACCAGAACAAGCGAGCCTGATAGTCATGCCCTTGCCAGCTCGCCACCACTGCTTGCGCCATGAGATTCTTCCCAAAAAATAGTAATAATTTGAAACTATCATTTTGGACGATACTGATCAAGCAGTCAGCAGGAAGATGAGAATATGCAAAATTCCCAGTTATGATTATTGGACTTAAGCAGCTGAATTAAAATGTTTATTTTTTTCCATAGTTTAAGAAGCGCCGAATTTCTCGGCCAAGCATTGAAGGCATAGCCGATACAATGGTTCAGCTTTTCTTATACTGATAAAGATCCTTAAGATTACCGTAGAAGTCCTTAAAGGAAGAAGGTTACAGCCGCTATCAAGATTTTGTGACCCAGTGCCCAGTGTTTACTTGGCCGCGGCATTAGTAACAACATATAGGAATATAAAATGTGTGAATGTCCGCTCTTGGCACACAACGGACGGTGCCTGATCATTCACCTCATTGAAGATGCTTCTTATCGTATTCGCTCTATAACTTGCTAACTGAAGTAACCAACCGAGACTTGACACACAGAAAAAATTAGCGATTTAATACTTATTTAAATCATGCACTTACATACAACTAACTGTTAGCGGCATTCAGATACAATGATCTGAGTGGTGTGAAGTGTTAGTTATTTTCGTGCTTTTCAAGTCATAGGCCTGAAGAGTTGGCTGGTCTGCTAAGAGCGATAAGCGGACATTGATCTTGCAGCTATTAAGTAAGATCATTTGTGGGCGTCAGCACCAAAATGGCGCATAAGTGTTGAGATTATGCCTGCGATTCATCAGAAGCTTACGAACGAGCAAAAAGATTGAATAAGTCGCATTTTCCATTAAACCGGTAAGGAAGTTATCCATGATAAAAGTTACAGCAGCAAACCATCAAGAAGCCGAAAGTTATATTTCTTTAGGAGATAAAATTGAAGTTGAATTAACCTTCAATACTCGGCTGCCGAGTTTTTCATGATTGCATCAGACTGGTGTGAAAGAGGGGTGAAAATAAAAAATGTGATGAGTTCTTCACTATATATCTAAGATTTTTTCATTCCACCTAATGATTGATTGTATTCGAAAAATAAGCGTAGGTATTCCTTATGTCGCAATTTTAGCCTATTGCTAAAGCGAGCAGTAGCGGGAAAAAGCTGACCTGCGGGTCAGAGAAACTAAGAAACCAATTAGGTATGGTTAAAATTAGAGCAAGCGAATTTGTGGAGAACATGCCTGCGCATCACTGAATTGTCATAAAAATACAGTATTTGGCTGCTAAGAATATCCCTTTTAAACAGGCTATTGGTGTGCGACTTTTCCATTTTAGTGATGAGCCTAATATCGATGTTTTTAACCCACGCCCAATACGCGTTCACGTTGACCGGCCGTCAGGCCAGGAGTGGCTGAATGGTGCATTGGTTTGGGCTACTGATGAGCAGCATGCTCTGCTCTATCTCTTCCCTCGTGAATGTCCGCGTATTGTGATATGGCCTTTTTCAGAAACAACACAAGAAGACTGGCTGAGATGGAGCGGTGACTGTACAAAAAATGCTATCGCATTCATTGAACAATCCTGGGAGGAACGCTTTAATTCTGGTTCTGTTTATCGTTATGAATTACCTGTCAGTTCGTTTGAAGAAGTGGGCGAATTAGGTATGTGGGTTTCAAGAACCAGTGTTACGCCTCTTGGTGTTACCAGGCTTAGTAACTTGCCCGGTGAGCTTCAATCAAGAAATATTGGACTCAGGGTTATGGAGAGACTTGTGCCGCTTAAAAATATCTGGATGTCATCTGTTCATGCAAGTGGTGTTCGCCTTCGTAACGCTCAGGGGTGGGGGAAGCCTGGCTGGAATCATACTAAGCCAGGACGAAAGTTCTGAGTAGTTTGCATATAGATATCCCCGTTAACAGGAGGTTTAATATGTTCCCTAAAGCCGTCTTTTTTGACTTAGATAACACGCTCACTCACAGAGCTTTGAGTATTGCTCGATACTCAGAAATATTTCATTTCGCCTTTCGTGACCACCTTAAAGAAAAAAATGTAGATAATATTAACGCTATTATCATTCGTGAAGATAATGACGGCTATCTTCCTAAAAACTCGCCATTTTCCTCAATCCGCGAAGCAGTGAGTCAAACTTTAGCATTAGAGCTAAAGTGGATAAAACCTCAACTTGCTGAGACAATCTTGGAGCATTGGATCAATTACTTCCACTCAGCAGCTGTTCTTATGCCAGGAGCTAATGAACTGATAGAAGAACTTATGAGGCGTGATATTGCTATTGGCGTGATATCAAATGGCGCTGAATGGTCACGCAATCAAACCTTAGAAGCTCTTTCTCTTACAAAAGAAATACGAGTGATGATTTGTTCAGAAAGGTTTGGTGACAGTAAGCCTTCTCCAAAAATATTCCATGCCGGAGCAAACGTGCTGGATTTTCATCCAGAGCAATGTTGGTACGTCGGCGATCATCCCGTTAATGACTACCTCGGAGCGAAAGAAGCTGGAATGAAAGCCATCTGGCTCAAAGGATTTCATGAATGGCCTGGAAACTGGGTCAGCCCAGAACATTCAGTGTGTTCTCTTAATGAACTTACTACCCTGCTTACGCAACTATGAGTTGGCCTGCTCCATATTGAATAGCACTACAAGTCATTAAACGTCCGCTCCTGGCACAAAGCGGACCATTAATTTCTTTTGTGAGGTGAACCTGATAATGGCTTGGTACCCGTCACACAGGCGCATTAAATGATGCTGATAACACTATGCGTCGCTATCCGGTAATCTATCCGGAGGAACTGCAGCTGCTCGGTGTTGTTATGGATTCTGAATCAACTGTTCACCGGCAATAAAAAAAGGCCAGTAACCCGGCCTTTGATGTTGATTAAAAGAGTCTTTATGACCATTACCCCTATAAATAAGTCAGGTCATTTTACGCTGCTGCGTCAGCTCTGCTGTATGAATGAGCACGCAGACGCGCTGACCATCCCTCCCAGTAATGCACCGGCGTCAACAGAACACGTCGCCGTTCGTCGCACAATACGTTCCCGATAATCACTTCCCCGGGTATACCACAAAGTGAAAGCTGGATGTAGGTCATGCCAGCCGCCAACGGATCGATATCCGTGACTGAAACCCACATATGTCGATGTGGCGAATAACCGGCCTGCCTGAGAACGCAGGCAAATGCGAGTGTCATGGCACCTGCACCGTACGCTGGCTCAGCAAACGTGATAAACGGCTTGTTCCTGAACAGATCTTCAGGCCTGCCGAACTGCAGTTGCGCCATCATCAGCGCCACGCTCCACGGGGTGAAGTACTGTTCTTTGTCTTTGTCACCCAGTTCAAGCAGCATGTAAATGCGCCCGAGAAAGTCACAGGTTTTTTCTTCCAGTCCGTTCACCACGTATGCCAGCAGTCTGGCCATCGATGAAACGTCCTCTTTTTTGTATTTGCCCACGATGGCCATGTATTTCTGTTCGCGCTTCTCACAGAAATGCAGGCCATTCTGAATGGCGATCACGCTGCAGCTGATGAAGTCTGTAAACACCTGGAGACGCCGGGTGCCACGGGCGATGGAGTTAAAGAGTGAGATAAATTCTTTCTCATTGTCGATGCGGACGCTCATGCGTGTTTTCCTGAAAAAAAGGGAACACGCCCCGTCAGGGAAACGATGTTCCCCCTTCGGGTGATAAAAGCGGCCACAGCAGATGCTGTGGCCATTGTCTGACAGACCCGTGATTAGGATCTGTCGGTAGTTAACCACGAACGCAGGCGTAGTGTGCAACGGCACTGGCGGCCGGCGCAGCTGCTTCAGCACTGAACTGATACAGCCTTGCCCCTTCACTCACCGGGTACTGCACGTCCTCCCCCGGATAAGGGCCGCTGTCGACGTGGTCACCGCTGTCAAAACAGTGATAACCCGACGTGCCGGCATCCGGAGAGAGCCAGTACTGACGGATTTCACAGTCAAACTTCTGCGACATCTGCCCCAGGACTTCCGCCGACGGCGGATACCAGGGAGAAGAGAACGTCAGCTTCAGCGAACCGATATCGTCACGACTCCACTCCGACCGGTGCCCCGCCGGAAACTCCGTCCCGTAAAGCTGGATATAGAGTTCTGACGTGGTGTTAAGACCGCAGAAGAGGCCACTTTCCCCGTTAATCTCGGTGGTCAGACGTGACGGCATCACCATCAGCATGTCGCACGGACAGGTTGTGTCCGGCATTATACTGAGCCACTCCCAGCGCTCCTGCGGGTCAAACTGACCGCCCGCAGAGGCGACGCCAAACCAGTCGGCGTAGTGAACGGCCATCAGCCGGGCGATTTTCTGGCGGGCTGCATAAGGGATACTCTCCCATTTAACGTCGCCGATGCCTGACTGTACCCATATTTTGTCCATTCGCGAGAGCGTTGTGCCGTCAAGCCATGCATCCTTCTCAAGCAGCTCCAGGAAATGCTGAAACGCCTGGTTCGGTGATGTGCTGCCTCCGGTGCCAGATGAAACCAGCTCCGGATAAGCACGGTATTCCGTTGCCTTAACAGGTTTGAGTATGCCGACACAACCGGCGAGAAACATCTTGATGCCATGCCGTATGGCGTGGCGGTAAAGCGGCGCTTCGGTGCCGGCAATCCACGACTGCATGACATCGATACAGGCAGACTTACCGGTAACTTCCAGACGATTTTTGCACCATGAAAACATCGTTCTACTCCTCTTTTACGTTTAAAAAAGAGGGCATCTCCCTGAGGAAGATGCCCTCAGGGGGATGATGGCAACTGACGTCGCCGGGGTTAATTACGCTGCTTCACTGCGGGTTTCACCCGGCGGCTTCAGCAGAGATTCCGACGCTTCCCGGGCAAGCCGGCAGGCACGGAAGAACGCTTTTTTGTCGTTACGTAAAACGCTGAGCCAGCCGTTCAGGTAGCTCTCGTGCTGCACCTCACCAAAAATGCCGAGATGCGCACAAAGAAACGCGCTGCCGGTTTCCGCTATCAGTTCCTCAAAGGCGTATACGGGATCACCGAACTCTCTTGATGAGGAGGTTATTCCCTCACGATCAAGGCGGCTGCGGTGGCCGGTCGCGTGCACCAGCTCGTGCAGCAGCGTGGACCAGTAGTCTTCAGGTGAACGAAACTGTGAGGTTGCGGGCAACACAATTCGATCTGCCCCCGGGCTGTAATACGCCCGGTTCTGCCGGTGAGAAGAGCACTTCACCCCGGTTGCGTTGAGGATTTCCAGAACCTGTTGCTGCTGCTCAGTTGAGAATCCCTCAGCGTCACTTTCCGGTTGCTTCACCGTGGGTGCATACACCTTATCGGGAAGCCCTTCACACTGCGCAACGTTGAACAGCTGCAGCGGCTTCATCATGGCCAGCTTTTCCATCACCGGCACGCCGTCCCTGAACACCGGACTGTCATAGCCGTCGCGGAGCTGCTTTTCGAACGGTTTGAAGATGATGGCCATCGCGCTCCGTTCGCCTTTTCTGACCTGTCCGCCGGCAACCTTTGCCTGCTGATACGTCAGCCAGCGATCGGCTCCGTAACCTGCCTCCTCTGCAGCCATCCACAGTAGCGGCACGTTGACGCCGCTGTAGTACCTGCCCGTGACGGCATTAACCGGCAAGCCGCTGCCGTAAACCTTCTGCGCCGATCGCCATGGCCGACGCCAGGGCGGTACACCGTTTTCCAGTGCGATGATGATTTTGTCGGTGACCTGCTGATAAAGGTCAGTCTGTTGTTCCGTTGTGGCCTTACGGCCGGCTGTTTTTTTCTTCATGAGATGCGTCTCTAAAAAAAACGGCGCATCTGTCCCGGTGGCGGACAATGCGCCACCGGTGAGTGGGAAAATCAGTAACGACGTACTGAACCGTCGAACATAATTGAGTCAATATCTGATTTGACGTTATAAACGGCGCTGTCAAACCGCTTACGATCTTCAGGTTTAGCACGCTTAGAATCGAGGCGGATAACCCTGTCGAGAAACTTCAGTGCCTGCAAACGCCAGCTGAGACGTTCTGCGTTGCACACGCAGGCGCGAAGATGTAGGCGGGACTGCTCGCTAAGCCACTGTACTTGATCTCGGTATTCCGCAACCGGTAAATACTCTTTCAGTGGTGGCTGAGTTTCTTTGTAAATGGTCAGCGATTTAGTCACCTGATTAATTCCGGGCTTCAGGTACAAATCGTGATGCTCGTTCAGCACGGCATCGTATATTTTGTGGTCCAGGAATGTGGTGAAAGAAAACTCCTTCTCAGGTATTAACTTATCGCACAGTGCTGACCAGTCAGCATCCCTGGCAGGATTGCAGCCGGCAGCCCAGGCTTTCAGCCATTCCGCACAGCCATTGTCATCCGGCACTCGGATGTAAATTCCCAGATTCTTTTCGAGTATCAGCGGACGTACCTTGCCCTGATTCTGTGTCAGCAGCGGGCGCAGTTCAGTCGACGTAAAACGGATCATAAGAGCTCCTTTAAAAAGGAGGTGACCTCCCCGGGAGGGGAAGCCCCTCCGGGAAGTGTCATTCAGTTAACATCAGTCAAAACGGTAGCGAAGCTCCGCCATCTGCTGCGCCAGCAGCCGTCCGGCTCTGAGGGCTTTGCGGGCAGTTGCATAAGTACCGGCACCCGGCAACTGGTCAACACACCAGTCGCGCGGAGTGAAGCCGGTGCGACGAGATATGACGGGCATGAACCCGTTCTCTGTCGGCACAACGTCTGCCTTAAAGCTGCAGCGGCCGCTGCGGTTGGTAAACCACTCGGCCTGCTGTTGCTGCAGAGCGCCGGCAAGCCGGTTTAGTGCGCCTGAAAGGCGGGTGATAAGTGAAAGCATTATACTGCTCATGGTTTTCTCCTGACTAAGCACGGAGAAAACCATCGCCGCTGTGGCGGGGAGGTTGTCCCCGCGCGGGTTAAAGCCTTTGTCAAAATTGACGCAGGCCGGTGGTTAATCACTAACCAAAATCGTGATAGTAAGCGTTATCCGAATCATCCGGACTGAAGGCAGAATCCGCCGGAATTTTTATCATGATGCGGCCGTTAGTAGCAGGGTGATAACGATGTCGGAAACAGTGAAGGTAGCGTTTTCCGAACCACAGGAAACGCATTTCCACCGTCTCTATGTATTCCCAGACTTCACCGCCATTATCAGCAGCAGACGGGTCCGGAAATGAGCAGTTTGACTTATGCTGCGCAAGCCTGTCCCACATACGGTGCCACTCATCGCTGTTGTGCTTAACAAGTAATAAAGGTTCGAAATTTAAGTTATCCATAGGTCAACCCTCTTCAGGTTTAAAAGAGGACTTCTCTCCGCGGGGAGATAAATCCCCGCATGGGTAAGTCAGACCAGAAAGATGCCAGTCCGCTCAGTTTTCGCCATAACGCTGGCATTCACGTTCTTCGTGCATCAGCCCCTCTTCGTCCTTAACGGCACCGCCGAAAAAAAACGTCCAGGCTGCTTCATCAATGTTTCTGGCCATATGGCAGAGACTTTCAAAGAAAGGCTGCCAGGATGCTGGCACGAGTTGACGTACAGACAGTTCCGCCAGGTCCCGGGCAACGTCAGCCATTTCCCAGACGTAGTGTGGAAAGCCGTCTTCATCGGTATTGGTGTTAAATCCAAGGCGACGATGTGCGGCAATAATTAACAGGTCACCTTCAGCCTTAGCCAGGGCGGCTTTGTGAGCTGTCTGCTCGCGAGCGCTGATATGAAAATCCTGTGTAAAAGTTAAATCGTTCATATCGGATTCCTTAAAGAATTGAGGAACCCTGCCCTGGCGGGGACAGAAGTCCCGTTAGGGTGAAAAATCGTTCGGTTAATAAGGCGGTCAGTCGATGTCAAAAGCATCAGCACTCTGATAAAACTCTGCACGCGATTGCTCTATAGCGTTGTCCAGCTCTGTGTCCTCCCGGGAACTGATAACGCCCTGCTGAAAAGCTCCATTCCAGTGACGACTGTGAACTGCCGTCCCCAGAAGAGTGAGCTCGCTCACTGCATCTTCGATAAAGGCATGTCTGATGTAGCCATGCTCAGTTACATAGCCCACTGTATAGCCGACATACCTGAGAAAAGTCAGGTAGTCAGGAAGGCCGTCAGCATAAGCCTGCGGATCGGCGTCGACCATGAGCCTGTAATCCAGACGGGCTTTAAGTTGAGTTTTGACGTAATCCAAAATGATTTTTGCCGAAGCCGGAGAGTCACAATGGAGTAACGTACGGTAATTGAACATTTTTGTGTAATGCACGGGGACGACTCCTTTTTGCAAAAAAAGGGAACCGTCCCGAAGGGAAAGTATCCCTCAGGGGTAAGAATCAGGCCAAAAATGCCAGATGAGTAAAACAGGTGTATGGGAGTGTGATGCGAAGTAGAAAAGGACCTTAACCGCAGGGGTCTCTGTTTTCAAAGGTTAACAGATTTGTTACCGCCCGAAAGCGTCATCTCTCAGGTAATGATGACATTGGCATGTGATTACCCGAAGGCGTTCCTCTCGAATCACTGGAACATTGGCAGTTGTCATGGAGACAACAGTTAGCATGAACATCCTACTGTATGATTTATAACCCAGCAAGCCCAAAAAAGATTTTCATGTTTTGATTTTAAACGGACACCGGGAACAGACGAAGTATCCTAGAATACATAGCATCATAGGGCCGATAGTTTATAGGTGAGGAAATTTATGTATACGGTATATTTAGACGCAAAAGATAAAGGTGCCCGAGCCACAGGCATGGGATACAGCGACTTCATCAAGACTTTTGATACGATCTGCCAGGAGCACATGAAAGACAAACGTGCTAAGGCCTTTGCGTTTATTTTTTATGACATGGAGCATGGTCCAGTCAGAAGCGCACTGAAAACGGCTCGGGGATTTGAAATACTTAATGCGGAGACGGGTAAAGATATAACTCTTTTTTACCTGCATGCTGCGGCCGCTGAGTCACACGCTAGCGCTTTTAACAAGCGTTTCATGGAGGCGTTGGGCGTTGAAGAACAGATTGATATGCCATGCATAGTTTTTTTTCGCGTAACTGACGATAAAATTGATGATATCAACTTCAGAAGTATTGATAAGCAAGTCGATGAAGAATATTTGATTGTCGAAGCGCTGCGGCGCGACATTGCGGAATATACTGAAGACATGAATTGCCAGGGCAACTTTTCCGCTCTGACCGGGGTTATAGGCTGGTTTTCGGTACAAGCATTCCAATTAGCTCTAAAACACTTTATTTAAAGTTAATTCGGATAGCATTAATTAGTCTTATTATATACACGAACTACATAGTGCCCTCGACCGTCACCGTGGCCTAAGTCCATCGAGGTGAGGGCCTCCGCCTCTTTCTGACTGAAACCTTTATCTTTATGAAACTGAAGTACATCCTGAGTATACGCGTACCTCAGACTATGAGGGGCAAATTCTCCAACAAGTCCTGCATTCCTTACGATATTCCTGTATCGCTCGATTGCCAAATGAATGGAAGGCTTATCTATAAGCTTTCCGTTATTCTCAGCAGAATAATTAATGGCTCTGTTAATGGCTTCAATAGTTTCAGTCCGATTTATTATTGTGGTATCCCTCGGCCGCCCTCCTTTCGTACCGAAAACAACGCGAACCTTTTCATCTCCATTATGCAGCGCTTTTTTCCAGGTCTGAAGTGATTTTACAGACTGAACCGTTTCTTCCGTTCTCAAACCTAAAAGCCGTGAAAGTTTCATTGCACAGGCCACTCCTTCATCCTTTTCATTAACAGATGAATAGACCTGTTTGAAATAGTCATCAGTTATCGCAACCTTAGTTCCGTCACGGCTGGTTCCAGAAATATTCAAAGCATCATTGTTAAGTTTCGGATGAGTTGGATCAGCCATGAAGGTTTTACCTGACACACGTAGTATTGCCCGTATCGCCGCCATTTCATTTTGAAGTGTACGCTTGGAAATATTTTCGCCCAGGCGACTTCGAATGTAAGTTTCTATGTGGCTAGTCTTTATGTTTTTAATGTCACGAATTTGAATGTTAAGACTGATCATTCGGTCTGCAAATCGATCAGCAATTTTAGTACGGTCAGATACGGTTTTAAAACTTCCACCCGCCTGACGGGCAAGGGTTTTTAAGTTTTTATTCAGCTTTGCCACAGACCATTCTCCAATCAATGAGGTGACAGAGCTTTTCCGTCCGTGTGAACGGAAAAGCTCTGTCACCGACTGCACAACAATTACAGACGATGAAATTTCACCCCGACGGCACGGTTCATTTTGCGCTTCCTGCGGCTCTGCAGACATCTGTGCATCGGGGCGGCGAAATGTTGAGTTATTGCGAGGCTCCCCAGGTCTCTGACCTGTTTGCGGCTTTCGCCGGGCTGAAATGAATCAGTCTGCCTCCACACACCAGTTGTCTGGTGTCGCCATCGATGTCGTGCCGATTTCTCCTTATTAAGTGGCGTTCAAACTTTTAAAAAACGAATGAACGTTAGGTTGAAAGTTGAACAGTATTGAGATGAAAAACGTATTCAGGACGTCAGAAACCCTTTAATACGTGTTAGTCAGTTGGTAAACCTGTCGTTGAAGGTACAGTGCGTAAGCGCTGACCGTTATGCGCTGCGCGCGTCACTTGGTACTCGTTTCACTCGTACGCAAGTGACGCCGCGCTCCTCTGCTTTCAATGCGGTTGTGGAAGATGCCCAAATGTTCCAAATGGTCATACCCACAACGCAAAGTTCGCAACGGATGCAGACGTCATAAGACGTGAGGAAACGTAATAAAACAGGCTCAAGGGCCTGAAAGAAGTGCTGACGAATCAGACGAAGGTGAAAATAAATCCTTTATCGCGCTAGTCGCGATCCCCATTTTCAAAGGCTGACGGGTTTACCGCCCGAAGGCTCCGTCTCTCAGGTCATGACGGTTTTGGCTGTGCAATCACCCGAAGGCGCCCCTCTCAGATTGCCGGGACATTGGCATGTTGCTAAAGCAACGGTACAACGATGTGAATGTTAGATCGTTATGAGATCCATTTACAAGCTAAATGTTATAGATACTTGAGAGGAAAAATATGGGAACAGACTTGAGGATGAATTGTAAAAACGAACCTTTTTACGAGTAACTTACCGTTCAAGAATTTTTAAAATAGTTGGAAGGAGTGGAAATTAGGCAAGCGCCCCCATGTTTTTGAATACTCTAAATCGAATAATTTCCTTGCAGAGTCGGAGCTTAAATGACTGTAAGCTTCTTCATAGAATAATTCGTCTCCTTTGTCATTAAAGGTAATGTTTGAAACAGGGAATTCAATAATGCCACTAGACGAACGGTTAATTGCAATCCATTCCTCGCCTTCCATCTGATCGCTTGGGAGGGTGAGGCAAGAATACAATATATCTTCTATTGGGATATTGAAACTCAGAAATATGGAGCCGTAGCCGCCTTTATCGCTAGCGTCGGTGAAAGAATTTGCCACATCCATCTGTAGAGGAATTTTTTCGTAACCAAGGATATCTGCTGATGCTTTATAAAGCATCAGCAAGCTACTATAGCTCATTCCATCAAGGCCGAGTTTAGATATTCTGATTCCTTTACTTAAATGATGCGGTCTTGATGTGCAACGGATTTCGCGCCTTAAGTTAACATGAGTAACCTGTGCGCAATTTAAAAGCTTTTGTGTGTTTTCGTAAATTTCACATAGCTCATCAATGATTTCTCTTAAGTGTGAGTCGCTAAGCGACTCTATTAAATCTTTAACATCGCGATTATTCCTATACCATGAATACATCCTGTCATTTTGAATGGGTAGTTTAGAACCTTCAAATAGAATTGAAATGAACTCCAGTAGAATTGCATACCCGTTTCTTTTTTTTTCGCAAAAACCAGTGATGAACTTATACTGCTCGACTTTGCTTCCATAACCAATGCAAGCAGCAAGAATTTCGTTTTTTATGCGAACTTTTGAGTTAATCAGGCTTTTGTCCAGCTCAAAGGTTTTAGATGATTTCATTTTCATTACAGCTTGTGTTTATATGACGAATCAGCTTTTATATAACTTATTCAGCCTGCTTGCCGTGAGATAAATTTTGTAATAATTTGCAAAGTTGTCTTAGCTCTAAAGGAGATGATTTTCGTCAGCTTAACCTTGAAGGCTTGAGCGCCGAGAGTTGTACAAAAATTTGCCAATTCAGCTGTCTTTAAGGTAATGTTGAAGTTGGGCTTTTACCATAGTATCAGAGGCAAATCACATGGCCAGCGACTGGAATGAAGAGCTTGACCGTTATGAGCAAGGGCGTAACCTGAACGACGATCTAAAGGATTCTTTTCAAACGTCACTTTCAGCGTTAGGCTTTCTGGTTTCAGTTTTACCAACCAATAAAAAAAGTGGCGGTATCGACGAAGTTTATGAAACATTGAATTCTGAAGGATGGCACGAAGGCCCCCAAGGTTATGGATATTATCGGAATGGTGTAAAAGACTAGAGCTAGTCCTATAAATGACTTACCGGACTAACTCTCATATCAGAATTTAAGCTTTACCCTTGCTAACTACCGTTTTTACTGCACCAGTTACTTTCCCTGCACCTTCATTACCTGCCTGTTGTGGCACTTTCGAAGCTGCTGCCATCGCTGCATCCATTACGCCGCCGATCCTCACTCCAGCCCAGCTCAACATCCCCACCCAAAAAGAGGGGAATACCAAATACATCATCCCCAGTACCAGGTTCATGATCCAGCCGTCACGCGGTGAGCTGAGGAAGTCTGCAATAGGCTGACCCGAAGCCAGTCCGCCTTCAGCCAGGTTTGAGTAAAGTATGGTAATCAACCTGTCATCCAGCCAGCCCGCCAGCGCCCACCAGAACGTGATGAACTGCAGTGCAAACAGCGCAAACGAAACTGTCACTACCGTTTTCGGTTCATAAGCACTGAACATCATCAGCACGGGTATGACAATAATGATCATCATCTGCAGCAGCGCCTGTATCATCGGCAGCGCCTGTTTAAGCGCATCAAAGCCCGGTAACGCCTCGACCTGTTTCATTCCCAGCCCTACCGTGGAGGCAAACCGCGACACGCTGCCTCCGATACCGCTTGTTGTGTCCGCACTGCCGGACATGTAGGTGACGCCGCCGCCTGATATTTCGGCATTGCTGGGGCTGACCAGCCAGCGCAGCGCCGGCTCTTCCCACTGACTGCCCGGGAACTGACGCTGCAACTCAATGCGCGTGCCGTCGCTGATGCTGGCCAGCACGCGTTTGCGCAGTCCGCTGCTGCCATCTGACCACCAGGTTTTGCACGACGGATAACCACCCTGGCCCGTATCCGGATAGCCGCTGTCCCGGCTGCTGTTATAAGGCCACTGGCTGCGTGGCGTCATGGCCGTGTAATAGTCGTAATAGCCTGATGTGTTGAGAAAATAGTCGCTGCCAATCCATCCGACCGAGTTGATGGTAGCGTCGCTCAGCTGGCTGTTGCTGTTCTTTAACTTAAAGTAGGCCCTGGAGTAGCACTGGTTTGCGAAGTCCTGGACCTCCTGCAGCACTACCGGGTCGCGCAGTTTGGTGTTCTGCACGTCAAAGCGAAGCTGACGCAACTGCGTGCCGCAGGGGATTGACGCTATCATCGCCTGCGTGGTGCCTTTTGACATCGCATGGAGCAGATACCACCATACCGGTACCTCGGCCGTACGACCGTCGAAGTCGTTAACGAGCCCTTTATAGCCGGAGTTCTGCGGCGTGGGTACGCTGAAGCCGCACTGTTTCGCCCGGGCGTCATCAAACTTTATGGTGCTGATGTCCACCGGCAACAGCGGAATGCAGCAGAACAGCATCACCAGAAAGGATACGTAAATCGCGTGCTCGATGCGCGGCAGCGCAAGCATACCTTTGTTTCCCTCATCGGCACCTTCCTCGCGCACCTTCAGCCATACGCCAAGTACCTTAAAAACCAGCGGCAGCGCAAACAGCCCGGTGCTGCTGAGGATGCCCCACATCGAATTATTGAGAACCCAGCCAAACAGGATGAGGAAGTATTCCAGGTAACTGTTCGCCGTCATTTCAGCCTCCCTGAACCGCGTTTGACCAGGCCACGTACTCCGTGGCCAGAATGAAAAGCGCCGCCAGCAGCTCGGTGCGCGGCAGGCGTGCTGAGACCTCCGGCCAGCGCTTCAGCAGTCGCGGCCGCAGGTTCATAATCCACACGCATCCGATGAGCACGTATATGCTCAGCCGCCAGGCAAACATTCCCCACCGGCTGTCATACAGCCACTGCCTGATGAGGTGGCCGTCAGGGTCGTACGCCATGAACACCGAGGCCAGGCCAAAAATCGCGGCCATGGCCAGAACCGTGCTGAGGAATATCAGCAAAATACGGGCGGGCAGGCCGCTCAGGAATCTGCGTTTCATATCAGTTGCCTCCCGGCTGAGGCTGGCTCATCTGGCTGAAACCCTGGTCCTGGTTGCCGGCTTTTTGCTGCAGCTGATTGTTCTGGTTGCGTTCGCCCTGACGGTCAAGCGTGGTGAGCAGGCTGTTGCTGCTGATGGACCTGCGCAGCTCCATCTCATTGCGCAGCGCGTTCAGCTCCCGGTCTAAGGCATCTACGCGGCGGTCCCCCTCGGCGATGGCCTCAGGCTGTTCGGCCGCGTTTGGCTCAGACTCACCGGTCGTCAGCATGCGGCGCATGGTGAGTGCCGCCTCAACCGTGTCAGACATGGCCAGTTCACCCGCCAGTCTCTGCACCAGTGCGGCCCTGTCCGGATCATCACGCAACGCCTGAATCACCCCGCGTGTGACGACGAGACTGCCGGTTTTGAGCGTGGCCAGATTATCGGTCGTGGGCTGAAGCTGGCCGTCAACCAGTTTGCCGAGCTGTTCCAGGTTGGTTTTGGTGGCGTCTTCCAGCACAGGTGAGAAGCCGGTACCGGCAACGGTGCTGCCCGGCTGATTGTCGGCACCGCCGCTGGAACATTCGCTGGTTTCACGGCAGGTGCGGATTGAACGATCGCCGAGCACTTTCACCACGGCCGCAGCCGCTTCATCAGAGGACTTGTAGCGCTGGCAGACCGTACCGTTACAGCCGGCCGAGCCGACGCTGCCATTGCTGGTCACCGGCAGGCTGTTCATCATGTTGTAGCCAGCTTTTGCCAGGTCGTGCGTAGGCTGAATCGCCTGTTGTCCCTTGCCGCCACGTTTCTGGCCACCGACCCAGGTAACGCCTTCTTCCCCGGTGGCCTTCTGCAGTTTCTGGTCGCTCGATACCGCATCGCCGCCGCTTGATGAGACGATGTCTTTATACTCTTCAGACACCGCAGCCTGCTGCCATTTGCTGCCCAAAGTGTAGTCGGCCAGCTTTTTAGACATGTTCTGACAGTTCATCTGTGCCTTGTCGAAGTTCAGGCCCGCCTGCAGCACGCCGTTGGTCAGCATTTCATAAAGCCCCGGGTTGGCACGCTGAATGGCCATCGCCGGCATACTCATCACCGCGCCTGTCGCACCCTGAATGACGTTGCCCATCAGGTCCTTAAAACCGCTGGTAACGCCGTTGAGCTGGTTTCCGACCGTGGTTTTCAGGTCAAAGTTGCCGCACATCAAATCGCTGCTCCAGCCGCCGTCCAGGCCGAGGCGCGACATGTCACTGCGGGTTGAGGGGGGCGAAATCACCGAGCCGCCGCCGATGGAATAGAACAGGCCGTCGTTGATGGCGCCGCTGACGCCGGCACCCTGTGAGGAAAGCGTGGTATCGAGGGCCAGTGCCGGCATTGCCAGGGAAAGGAATAACACCCCTGTGGCCACGCGCAGGTTCTGCTTAAGTAAAGTCATCATGATCTGGGTCCTTATGAAAAGTCGGTGCTGTACAGGAAGGTCTGGCCACGTCGCTTACAACAGCTGTAGGGCTGCCAGAGCGCCCAGGCGTAATCCCCGCTTTCCGCCGTCTGACCACCGGTATCCGGAAAGACCGCGCAGCTCTGCGACAGCTGCGGCGAAAGCCGCTGCCACTTGTGATTTTTTGTGCCGGTGTTTTCGGTGACGGCGTCCGGCGGCCAGTAACCCGGCGACCGCTGGCCTTTTAACGGGTTGTAGACGTGCAGTTGCCCCTCGCGGGTGATGATGTCGGCGACGCGCTGAACCACGACGGCCGCCGACTTATAGCTGTCGGTCTGCGTCACGAAACCGCTGCGGGGATAAACGTTGCCCCACATCTCGCCACTCAGCGTACTGCCGATTTCACGCTTCCCGGGGATGAGCGCTTCAGGATAGAAAGATTCCGGTACGCCCGTTCGCCATGCCAGCGCATCCAGGGCGCTGACCATATACGGCACGAACGGCGTGGCTGCTGAGCGGCAGGAGTACCCCGGCACCATGCCGCCGATGAGCGACGTCGCCGGGTGGCCATACGCATCGCCGTAATAGAAATGCAGGTTCTGTTTGCGCATGCCCGGGGCCTTCATTTCCTGACGTCCACCGCCTGCAGTTACGCCGGCGAGACCGCCCGACACCAGGTTTTCAGCGCCGCCGGCCGTGGCGCTCACCACTGACATTTCGGTCTAGGGGTTGTCGCCCGGACTGAGGTAGGCCGACACGACCGCTTCAGGAATGTAGTGAGTGACCTTGACCGAGGTTTTTACCGTGCAGCCAAACGGTGTACAGAGCAGCCAGTAGCAGATGCCGCTGATGCGCCAGCTGATACAGTCGGGGCTCATGGCGCCGGAGACCAGGCTCGCGGTGTTCACGCTGGCAAGCGTGCCGGTGCAGGTAAACAGCGTGGCCAGCATCAGCCGGCGTGGACGGGAAAGGTGCATGTTCACGGCTGCTTCTCCCGCCAGGCATCAAGTTTTGCCCGGGCCGCTGCGACGTCGGTGGTGCCATACACCACCCATTTATCGTCGAACACGACGGCGGGGTACTTTTCCAGCCCGAGTGACCAGGCGTGCGCAACGCCGGCATAGCTGCCCGCTAACGCCTGCTGACTCTGACGGAACGCCGGTGAGGCAATGACCGCCTGGGCATGCTGCTCAGCCTGAGCCGGATTTATGGAAAGCGGCCCGAAAAGTTCAGACTGGAGGCGGTCGGGCGCATCCAGTTCGGTGACGGTGACGTCGGGGCTCAGTTCGCCGGTGACGGGGTGAGCATAGTCGGTGTAAATCACGGTGCCGGCATGGGCACTAGCGGTGAGGAACATAACGGTGAGGCTACAGAGGGGGATTTTCATAAATAACACTCCCT
The DNA here is from genome assembly GCF_982223955.1 of Pantoea sp. E956-1. Lineage (NCBI taxonomy): Bacteria > Pseudomonadati > Pseudomonadota > Gammaproteobacteria > Enterobacterales > Erwiniaceae > Pantoea > Pantoea sp. E956-1. The sequence goes on from NZ_CEUYZP010000009.1 coordinate 25,270, forward strand.
GAGTGGATAGTGACGTCAGGGTGCGTTGTTCGCGTGGAAGGGTCAGCAGTTAACTCTTAATTAAGAAATGATAATTCTGCCTGTCATTAGCCAGCGTGGTGACGATGTGAAAAGCATTGCGGAATCAGGGTATAAAGGAAAAAGAATCTGAGCCGGTAAAAAAACAGCTATCACTCTGCAGTGTGGAGCGCATCCGGACGCAGCATTATCAATTGAGTCCGGGCCCCCCCGGGGCCCATTTTTTTATCTCTTAATCCCGCCCGTCACCTTCATCAGCCTGCCGGCATTTAAGATATTCCAGCTCACGGACAAAACCGGCAGCGGCAGCATTGCGCACAATGCTCCATTGCGTTTCGCCTTCCCGCATGAATGGAAGCCATTCATCCGGAACAGGGTTCTCCGGTGGCCGATCAAAGCCCTGCTCGTAACGGTCTTCAGCATCAGCGTGCAAGGGGACATGCCTGGTAAACCACAGGTCAGTGTTTTCCCATGCCTGCATGCCCCATGCGACCAGCGCCTCTTCATCAGAATCAGTCGCACAGGCAAGGAACTCAACAGCCCTGTCATTCAGATTATCTTCTGTTGCCCCGGGTAAAATAGATAAGTAATGCGTTTTACAGGCGTTCAGCCAAAGCTGAGCATCGGACTCCTGCTGCTCATCCTCAGGGCTGTCGGTCGTGACTTCGTCAGTTGCGTACCACTCTTCCATTGCCTGCTGCTCCAGGATGCGTGCAGCATAATTTTCACGCGTCTGCTCAATACCCGCAGCCACCACGATGTTCCAGTCAGTTTTTGCAGGTGCTGCCATATCCGCCCCGTTCAGCTGCTGATTGAGGAAGTTCAGCCAGGAAGTATCCTCCGGTTCGGGTTGTGCGCTGAAGGCTTCTGTCATTCCCGCCTCGCTGATAACGCCCGGCAGTCCTTTTTTCTCCCGCCCGGTACTGGCACGTTCGGTCAGGTAACGTTCCCGCCAGACCGTCCCGTTCGCGCGTTTACCTTCAGCCTCCAGTCTGGTTGTGTACTTCATCAGCCAGACGTGCATGTAACGCTGCCGATCAGGAGCACATGACGTACTGATGTCATGAAAGCGCTGGTAAAAGGCCTCGTCATGCCCGCAGTCCATACTGTCACCCTCATGCGCAGCCTCATGTTCCGTCAGGCTGAACAACAGGCTGGCAGTCTGTAGCGCGTCAGACTTCAGCCTGCGCACGATATCGATGTTATAAGCAATATAGGTCTCTCCGTCCGTCCAGGCATCGGCAGATGTGGACTCACCCAGCAGGATCTGGAAGCGGATACCGCCATAACTACGTGACTGATAGCCTGCTTCCCCCCCCGAGCAGATGGCAGCATATTGAGCAAGGCACCAGCGCAATGCTGTCCATGCCCGTCGCGTTTCCTTATCAAGCTTTTTCTCACTGATCATCTGCGTGCGGTCGATAAAGTTTTCGCTGAGGGTTTCAAAGTCAATCAGCGCCAGGTCGTCCCGCCAGTCAGCGGGCCAGCGCTGCTGCCGGGGTAAATGCTCCCGGTACGCCTGCAGGTTTATGCGCACGCGGCTCAGACACTCCATGAACTCATCCGGCTCGTAACAGCCGAAGCGGGAAAGCGTGATGGGGTGCACCACAGGGGCGATACCGGCACCGGCGATGATTTCCCCGCGCGGAACATCGCGTGCATACCGCGCGAGGGTGAAGCAGTTCTTATCTGTCGCCGCCGGATAGTAGCGGCACTTGCGGATGAAATGCTCAAGCGTGACGTGACGTTTACCGGGCAGGAGCGTGATGACCTCTTCATCGTTCATGAGTTTCTGCAGATCCCCTTCTCCGGAAAGTAATGCGCGGGCCGTGTTCTCCCGTCGCGCTTCAGTTTTACGGTGATGCCCCTGATTGTCAGAAAAATCGGCGGCGAGCTGACTAAACCGTGCGGCAACGGCTTTCCAGACCGGGCAGGTCTTGCGCAGGATTTCGGTACGCGAAACGTTCAGTGCGAGAGGCTTTTTACTGACAATCAGGCCACCGGTGCCCCAGATATGCCCCGGATCATGACGCACAAGCACACCCTGATTGTAAACTGACAGCGCACCATCCTCCCGCAGGCGATACCAGGCCACGTCATCCTCAGCATCCCATTTCTCCAGGGCCGGTTTACGCGTTATAACATTGCCGTTCAGGCTTACCGGCACTGGCGTGTAACGTACCAGGTCACGTATCTCCTGAATACAGGACATCCGCTCCTGAGTGGAGAGCGGCTCATACCACTCACCGCTGATGGTGCACCCCTCCTGAAATTCTTCGGGCTCTGTGAGCTCGTACTCATAGCCCATCACGCGGGTGTCGACCTCCATCTTCCAGCGCTGCGAGCGCCAGACCGTGCGGGCGTGCGCCATAATCTGACCGCGGCCGAGACGAAACCGGCCATAGGTGGCATCGCCCTCACGGTGCGGTGTGCCGAACCGGCCAAAATACCGTTTCACATCTTCACAGGATGCAAAACCGCGCCCGTCATCACGGCAGGTGAAGCCTTCCGGGTTAATATCCAGGATGACCGCGCCCGCACCGGCATCGACGCTGTTCATAATGAGTTCGATGAGGGCTTTGGCCACAGAGCCGGCCTGGCTATAAATGATGTGATGAATGATTTCGGGATCGAGTTCAAAGGGGTGTCGCATCAGAATGCTCCTGTATGGGGTTCAGGACCATTTTCTATATGCGGGATATGGGTTAAATAAGGAAGTCATAGTGCAGGTCTGAAAGAATATCCGGCATGAATAATGCGGATATGAAGGGCAAAACGGCACAATGAAACCGGAAGACAGCTCGGCGGAATCTCCTGAACAATACAGCCTCTGTCGCCGTGCCGCATGTCGGTGGCTGGCGGTAATGAGGATGACGCGATGCGGGAAATGATAGCCAGACGGAGTGAGCACAGCCGGAGCATGGCGGCCGACATATCGCCTGAATGACGTCGTGCGGAGTCGAAGCGGCTATAAAAGCCCGACAGCGTCATAATGAGAGAGCCTAAATCTCATATACGGATAAGGATGGGTATCCTTATGCAAATGCCTGGCATCTTAAAAGGAGAACCATAATGAACAAGTCATCGGGAAACTATTTTTTGCATTGAAAATCCGACTTCCGTTTTATTTAACTCAAATAAATTCACAATGAAAGAAGTTTATGCCAGCACTCAGTAATATAAAGCAGAATCATCTTTAATCAGGAAATACTTTAGATATTTTTCACGCTCATCCTTGAAATCAGTTCTGTGAGAACAGAGATTAAGTAAAGCAGATGCAGGGTGCATCTGCATTTTCCTCTGGAGTCCGTAATGGAAGATTTCTACATCTCAGCAATAAAAATGGACAGTACTGGTCAGCATATTGAATATGTGAAAGTTTGTAAAAACAATGGTAGCTCGATCGGACCGACCACTATTAATTCGCGTATCTTTGTGGGAGAACTCATCAATACAGGAAAAATTGAGTTCAAAACTATCACCCAGAATAAAGCAGATGGCAAATGGTATCCCGGCGCTAAAGTTGAAGTAACGGACGACGGGTACATTACGACTCACCCAAACAAGACTACTCTCGACAACCTGGGTAATCTCCCCAAATTTGTCTGATACATGAGCTTCCAACTTAACTTTAAAGCCGTCAACTAGGGCGGCTTTTTTTGCCAGAATCATTTCTCTTATTTAAAGCTATATGCGCACAGATATTTCGTGATCTGTGCTGACTTATAGGTATAAAACATAGCTAGCTGTGGTTATCCTCCGTGTTTGTTAAACCCGGCTGTTCATTTTGATGAGAGCAGCTAATCTGCAATTTAATTCAATAACAATATTCACGGGCTCTATGCCGCCCGCACCCGCAGCCTCCTTTATCGCCCGACACCAGACACCGGTGCCGGGCGATAAAGGAGGGCCGGTTTAATGGCTCATTTCAGCTTCTGTCGCGCGATCTATCTCCTTCAGCACCCACAACATATCGGTCGCATCTGGCACACAAATATTCCAGCGAATGCCGGTTCTGTAATCCACCCCGGATGGCCATAGCGTGTTGCCTGTGACGGTGATGAGAATGTCCAGTGCCTTATTATTGGCACCGGAGAGATGCACGGCCGTGCAGCTCCGGCGTCCTACCCGATGCGGGTAGACTGAAACCAGCAGCGGGTGTTCAAGGCGCTGACATATCTCTTCCCGCAGCTGCAGGATAGCAAGGTTATCCGTCTCACCAACCGAAGCCTGTCCCTGCGGCGGGACGGTAAAAATGACAGTGGCAACTATAGGCTTGTCCTGGACAACCAGTGGCGGCGCCATGGTCAGTTTTTTCATAAAATCCCCTGTCAGTGAATAAGACCACGGCTCTCGTCAAGACGACGTGCAACATGGTAAACGGCCTCTAGTTCCGTGCAGTTAAATTCATCCATAATGGCCCGGCGCTCTGCTTTCTCTTCTTTTTCGGTCATGCCCAGCGCCAGATAGAGGCTCGGCGGCACCGCCCTGAACAGCGCCTGAACTTTGCGCGACAGAATGACGCCTTCGGTATATTTGCGCGGCAGTTTGGTGGCAGAGAGCAGCATCGCCTTCTGCTCATCATTAAGCGTTTTGAACCGGGCAATCTGCTCAACCTCTTCAGGGGGCATCACCAGACAAATCCACCACTCGGCCATGTTGAGCATCTTTTTCGACGTATCGGGGAAGTCGGCGAGATTCTGGGTAAATATCCACAACCAGGTGCCCAGCTTACGCCACATTTTGGCAATTTTGGTGGCATACGGACCCAGCAGCGGGTTGGTGGTGACGATATGTCCCTCATCAATGGGCACGATGATGTCACGGTCGAGATACTGGTCGCGCTCGGCGATGTTGTTGATGGTGTTCAGCAGGGAGATAACCGCCACGGCCATCTGCGCCTCGTACCCTTCGCGGGCCAGCTGTCCCAGGTCGACAATCGTGACGTCAGCCTCCGGCCAGGGAGTGCCCGGGCGGTTGAACAGTTCGCCTTCAAAGCCTTCCGTGAACATGCGCAGGGCCTCCGACATCTCTTCCGCGCGTGAGCGGCGGGCAGGCGTGCGTTTTTCGCGGCCGTCATCGCCCTGGCTGACGTCATGGGCAATGTCCTGCAGCGCAAACATCAGGTCCCCGGGCAGCATCTGACGAGACTCAGCGTAAACCTTACGGGCCGCATTCATGATGGCTTCGCGGATCATCCCCCGGTCGGCCCGCGTCATTCTGGACTCTTCCGGGGCTTCACCACCGGTAATCATCAGGCGGGCGGCAATTTCCATCTCGCCCAGAACGTCGCGTTCGCCGTCTTCGTCATCCTCATCGTCTGTTTCCGGCAGGTCTTCCTCACTGATGAGCAGCTCGTCGGCCTTTGCCTTCATCAGCAGATGCGAATCACCAAAGGGTGCCAGCGACACGACTTTGCCGGGCTTGATGCTGACGCGATGAACGCTGAGGCCCAGCGACGCGCAGTAATCCCCGTACAGGCCGAAGCTGTTACCCGCCTCAATCAGGAATATACGTGAACGGTAGATGGCCACCATCTGCGACAGCTTGTCCACCGCCGTGGCAGACTTACCGGCACCGGTCGGGCCAAACAGCATCAGGTGTGCGTTCTGGGTGCGATCATCTTTATTAAGCGGATCAACAGACAGCGGTCCGCCGCCCCGGTTAAAAAAGGTCAGTCCGTGATGGCCGGTGCCGGTGTCGCGCCCGTAAACCGGTGACAGGCAGGCGAAGTGCTGGACAAACATCAGGCGCGTGTACCAGTTGTGCCGGTCATGCTGCGGGTTAAAACACATCGGCAGCGCCCGCATGTAGGTGCTTAGCGGGCCGATATCGTGTTCCGGATTGACCGGCTCCAGCCCGCAGTTCAGCAGCTTACTGCTGAGATCAAGGTAACGTTTGCTCAGCGCATCCTCATCCTTACCTTTTATCAGCAGGGTAATGGCCGCCCGGTAAAGCTTGTGCTTGTTACCCAGATACGTGCGGGCCGTGGCAGCGTCCTCGCGGGCGCGCAGCGATTCGACGTTTTCCCCCATTGAGTTGCGGCTCAGGCTGGCAAAGTTTGCCTCCAGCCTGTCCTGCGGCTGCACGACGAGGGTCATGGCCAGCACGGTGCCTTCCGGCAGCAGATCCATAATGGCGTTGATGTTGTCGCCGCGCTTTACCTCGCCGGTGAGATGGCCGGTCTGGGGGCGGGAGCGGAGCCGGGCAACCGGCACTGCCTTGTGCGCAACGTTGTCAAACCACCATATGCCCCTGTCCGCATCACTGCGGGGACGGGTAAACCACAGGCTTTCGCTGAAGTCATTGAGCAGCGGAAGGTCGCCGGGCGTATCATCGCTGTGGCGGGCGCAGCGGTAAAGCGTGGCCTTGTCCGTCCACTGTGGGGCCGGGTTAAACCAGCGCAGCAGCCAGTTATGGATCTGCTCGCCGTTCTGGCGTATGGAACGGATGCCGGCGCCGCTCATCGCCGAGGTCAGACGGCCGCAGACCTGATTCAGTAATACTTCTGGCGCCATCGGATCGCGGTAAGGCTTTTCCACCCAGCGGTAAACCACCATGCGCGTGCGACGGATCTGCCCGCGCCAGGGCGCACCGGTCACGGATTCATCCACAAACAGGCCTTTTTCAGCCGCCACGTTTTTCAGGTGACGCTCCTGCTCGTTCAGCCAGGCCTCAGTGAAGGTCGTTCCCTGCGCCCGGGGCCTGACATAAGCACGGATGGAGTCCATGTAAGCCGACAGGTCGGAGTCGTCCTGACAGAAGAACTGCACCACCCACTGGTGAGAGTCCAGCTCCGGGATACTGTCCTGCAGGGCGTTTTCCACCACGTCACGGATTTCTTCAAGCCGGGATTCCGGACGGCCTTCTGTGCCGACGGGCGTCAGCTCATAAACCGCGCCGACCGAAATACCGTCATCGAGCAGGATACACTGATGTTCCGGCAGGTATTCCCCCCAGGGAACGTGGTCAATAATGGAGGGGCCGGTGGCATACAGGCCCGACTCATCGGCATGCGTCAGGCGACCATCGCGGGAAAGAGGCTCATGGCCATCAACCGAAAACGGCCCGTCACCATGCTGATGTTCAGTCTGCGTCTCACGACTGCGACGAAAAAGGCGAAAAGCCATCTACAGCGCCTCCGTGCGTTCACCGGGCAGCGCATACTGCACCTGGCTGTAGAACGGGAACACGGTGCTGTAGCCCGGCACAGGCGTGTTGCCGTCGGCCAGGTGTGGAAACACATACATCACCATGTCAGGGTTGGGCAGGCGCGGAAAGGTCTGCTGGATTTCGTTTTCCTGGGTGCGGCTGTAGCTGTCCCGGGTCTGCTGGCCGATCGTGCGCTCGCTATCAGACACCGGCCGGCGCAGCGTGGTGCGGCTCTCCGCCGTAGCGTGCGTGGTGGACGCACCGTTATTCCAGAGTTCCAGCATGCTGCTGTCCCCCGGGGGCAGCATTTCATCTTTGGAGGTACTGCAGCCGCTCAGCATCAGCGCGACTGTACCGCTCAGGATGATTAACATTAAGGCGTTATTCTTAAGCATTATCAGCCTCCATAGTGCCCCGTTCAGAAATGACTACTACGTCCTGCGGTTCAGCCTCGCACCTACCCGTTTCACAACGGATAAAACCGGCATACATGCAGCCACTGAGCGGTGTATACCCAACGTGGTACTCAGGTTCATTGCTGTCTTTAATCTGGCTGTTCATCAGTCCATCCCCGTGCCTGAGCCTGCCAGGCTGAAGTCGTATTTAACCCTGCGCCCTTTTTCTTCGTAGTCGATCGCCAGCTGGCGGGTGATATGCAGCGCTACGGTCTGGCCCGGCGGCACGTATATCGCGTCAAACGTCTGGCCATAACGCTGCTTTACCCAGTCCACGGTTTCTTTCATGCTCCCGGACAGCGATTTACCCAGCACGGCCTGTCCCGCGTCACCGGTAAGCGTCTGCGTCACGCCGCCCATGGCGTTGGTCTGGCCCGTCATCTGGTTCTGGGAAAGTGCATCGCCGGCAGCAGCAGCGCCGGCCAGCAGGCTGATAGTCGGCAGATAGGTAGAGGCGTTGCTTTTACGGGTGCCGGAGATACAGGGAATACCGTTGTCATCGGACAGCCAGCCGATGCTGTTACTGCCGTTACCGCTGCTGTTCTGCGAATTCTGGTTATTACCGCCGCTGTTCTGACTGTCCGGCGACGGCAGTGTGCGCACAGTTCCGTCCGCGAACACAAATGTGATGCTGGTAATCGACCCGCGCACGCAGGACAGCGTCCAGTCACCGGTCGCCGTACCGGACACGATGGCACCCTGAACGTCCGGCAGCTCGATGCCGTTGGCCGTCAGGTTGTCTTTGCCGAGCATCACCTTGAACGGATACGGGTCGGTGACTTTGCCGTCAACAGGAATGCGGCCGAGCAGCGCCGTCATGGCGCGACTGCCGACCAGCGTGGAGTTTTCCGGCAGCGTAAATACCGGGTCGACAGGTTTCACCGTATCCGGAACGACCTGACTGACGGCAGTGGACACCGCCGCGCCGGTCTGTTTCCCGGCGTCACCCGCTTCACCGAACGACGTGGCAAACGAGAAGCCGGTTGCGCTGTTTTTATTGCTGTCGTTGACGTGTTTGCCGCTGGCATCCACCGGGATACCGTCTTTCGGCTCGACCCACTGCAGACCGTCCCCGGAGGGTGATGACACCGTTACGCTGGCGCTGTTGCCACTGTCATAGCCCAGTCCAATCGGTATATCGCTGCCGGGTGCGTTGCTTTTGTCAGGCGTTGCGGCATTTTTGCTTTTTAACTGCTCAAGCATCTGTCCGACCTGCGAACTGAGGTCGGAAACCTGTGCGCTGAGCTTTGCCCGCTTGTCAGCCTCGTCTGCCCGGGCGTTGGCCATGGCCTCGTTGATTTGCGCATCCACGTTACTGTTAGTCTTTTTCAGCTCCGCGTTTTCCTCATTCAGCTTTTTGTTATCGCCGGCGAGCACATCCAGCCGGTCCTGAACGTGGCGAAAGTTGCCCACTATCGTGCGCAGGGTGTCCTGCGGCGTGTCGCCTTCCACACCCAGCGCCTTGAGTTCATCAGGCGACAGGTCTTTCAGCGCTGCATTGGTGTTTTTTTGCGTGGACGTCGTTTTTTCCTTTGAATCCGAGCAGGATTTGACGCCAACGACGATGGCGGCGGTCAACACCACCGGCACCGCAATTTTCACTAACAGGTTTGCACCGGGCTGGCTCATTTCTTCGCCCTCCGTGCCGTTTTGGGCATGACCGCGACGGGTTCAGCAATAAACGCGCCTTCAGGACGTCCCTGAATGACCAGGTATACGACCGTTGTGTCTTCCGGCGTGCCGGCACGGCCCAGCCAGCGGTGCTGAAAGGTTGCAGTCTCGAACTGGCCCTGCAGTTCACGCGGGTCGAGGACCACCTTGTCGGTTGAACGGTTACGCACCTGCAGCGCCACCACACTGTCTCCCAGCAGACTCCAGGCCGCCATCGGCGTGACCGAAACGGGCTCACCGGGCATCAGCGTTGTGATGGAGGAAGGCAGCTTCATCGACACAGGGCTGATGCCCGGCACCGGCTCGACGGTGCGAACAGGGCCGTACAGGCTCTGGGCGGCATAGCGGGTCAGCACCACCGGCAGCGGGGCACTGAGTTTTGGCGGTTTGCGTGCCGGAGGAGCGTCAGCCGCTGAAGATGTGCTTTTGCTGCCGCCGGCATCGCCGCTCACGGTCTGTCTGTCACTGGCCGTTGCCGTAGCCACCTCACCGTCATATACCAGTTTTACCGGTTCGCGAGTCACCTTGCCGGGCGCGGCGCTGACGTCAAGGAGGATGACCTCGCCGTTTTCCTTGTCCTGCAGCTCGATGCGCGTCACCGGAAAGGCATCGCTGGCGTCAAAATAGACCGCGCCGCCGGTGCTCTGGATGCGCACTTTGCCGTTGAGGGACGGCGGGAACCCCACGCGCACGTTTTTATTCACAAACACGATGCGCTCCTGGCCGACAGTGAGCGGCATCTGGAGCGGGATACGCTCCCATTTCATAAGTTCAACCGCCTGCGTCAGGCCTGAAACAAGAAGCAGGCACAGCAGTATCAGAGGGCGTTTCATCACTGGAAAACTCCTGACTTTTTCTCCGGCTCCGCCTGCGGAATGGCTTCAAGCTGCTGCGGCGTGGAATCATAGCAGTCCAGTGCCAGGCCAAACGGGTTGCGCGCCGGATCACCTTCCCAGCGCACGACTTTGAGGGGGTAGCGTACCAGGGCGCGTTTGACCTTCTCGGTGTGATAATACTCGTCTGCCACCAGGTCGAGCCGGACTACCCAGTGGTCGTCACTCAGAATGTCGACGCTGCTGTCGCTGTAGCCACGGCGCGGAATTTCATACACCACCCGCACGCGGTCCTTAAGCTCGCCGCTGTTTTTACGAAACTCGTAATCTCTGTTCAGGAAGTCCTGGCAGGCCGGCGTCAGGTAGGGGCTGAGCTGGGCAATCTTCGCCGCATAGTCCACCTCACCGTTAGTCGGCCAGGCGTTGAGCTGCTGGAAAATGTAGAACGCAAAGGCGTACACCGTATAGGGCGGGATGACCCACCACTTCTGCGTGCTGCCCGACCGCAGGTCGGGGGGAATGTGGATAGTCATATCCGAGGGCGCCCGCATCCAGCCAACAGACGTGACCAGCAGGCCGGCGAACAGCAGCCCGCAGGCAACACGCAGGGAAAAAATGTGATTATCCCGCGCGGTGATCCCGTTACGAAACCGGCTCATGTGCGCCTCCTTAATGACAGTCCGGACGTCCGCTGAAGCTCCCAGGCGCGGCTGGCCAGAATCATCGATCGCGACAGGCCCAGACGGCAGCGGATTTGCTCCAGCCGCTGCCAGATATAATTTTCGGGCTTGCCGCGCTTGTAGGCGGCAACCCATCCCCCGCCAATAAAGACGGCGACGATCGGCATCAGCAGCGTGCAGACCGGAAACGCCAGCCAGCCGACATGTGGCACCAGGCACAGCGGCACGGCCAGCGGAATACCCGCCAGGCTGCCCGCGCCCGCCGCCAGCAGAAACTCGCCGGCGGTAAACCCCCGGTATACCACGGGCGGATAATTGAGCCGGTCAGGGAGAAAGTCGATAACGGCCATAATCGATCCTCAGAGAATGTCTGCAGCTTTGGTCGCGAGAAAAATAACCACAAGGATAAGGATGATGCCGACGACGCTGTAAAGGATGAGTTCTGTCCAGGTGCCTTTACCCTTACGAACATCATGAAACGCAGTGATAACGGCGTGCGCCACCGCCAGGAAGGCTGCGACGGTGACCAGAAGACCAATCCCCAGGCCTGCCATCTTGATGTAGGCCATCCAGGTATTCCACAATCCGCCACCGCCACCCGTTGTCGGTTGCTCAACACTGGGCAGGCCAGCCCATGCCTGATTTGCCGCCAATGCCACAGGCAACATCAGCAGCGTTACGCGTAACCGTGCGGCACGGCAGAGCCTCATCAGAAAAAAGCATTTCATAGCGGTATCCTTTCAGTTAAAGAAGAAAAACAGGGTCAGCAGCCAGAGGATCGCCAGCCGGATAAAAAGCTCATTGATTTGCTGGAATCTTACAGTTTTGGACGCGAGCCCCCGGTAGGCCTGTACCAGTGTCCAGGCAGAAAACAGCAGCATCACGACGGCGAGCGTGCTCAGGATGAGGATATTCAGCTGTCCGGGCGTGAGGCTGTTGCCGGTGCCCGCCGCCCAGCCGGAGGTCTGTGCGCCGTTCATCGCCATGCCGGCTCCTGCGCCCGGTACTGGCCGTTGACAGAGGCTGAACTGGCATATGGCTGAGCGCGGGACGGTTCAAGGTAGGTGGAAATACCCTGCTTCATGGTAGCGATGTCGCGGGTGGCCTGCTGATAGTCAAAGTAAAAGCGGGCGTCCTGGTTCTGGTTCGCCACCACGCGGGCGCGGTCAAGGCCCGCCTGAACCTGATCCAGCTGGCGCATCACCAGCGCGAGCTCGTCCTTTTCTGAGGCATGACACGCCACGGCGGGCACGACGCAGGCAAGGAGTGCAATGAAAGGGGGTAAACGGCGCATGTACGGCTCTCCCGGGTAACAGATTGCGGTGAGAGTGACGCAACCGCGCACGCCTGACAGCAGTAAAATCTTTATGGATTTCTGAAAATAAAAGCAGATTGTTTCTGGCGAAATGCGTGCCGGCTGAGCGATGATTAACTGAACAGTGCAATCACAACCGAAGCGAAGGGCACATGGACACGACCGAAGAGCTTAATGGCACGTATTTCTACGGCGGATACACCAACGTTACCCACGTCCAGCTGTTCTGGCTCGTAGGCGTTCAGGTAGTGAGTGAACACCTCGGTCTTGCGGCGGCTGATGCTGCGATGGTTCTGGCCGGACAACCCCTGATACCGACCCGTGCAAAGCCGCTGGGTGCGACTAAAGGCACATCAGTCGCCTCACTGACCTCCCGATATCTGCTGAATTACCGTTTTCCAAGGGGTATGTTGCTTCCGACACTCAATGGCAAAACCATCAGTCAGCTGCATGTAAGCTGGACCAATCATCTGGGTGCATTCGTTGGCCGCAATGTCCCCTGGCTGGGCTGGATAATGACGTTTACCACGGTCTATAACATTTTTAACGATATCCGCAGCACCTACAACCGCGTAGCCCGCCCCGAACACCGCATTCAGTGGACGTACTTTTAATGGACAGCCTGAGCGAAGAAATTATTACCTTTGTCAGAGAAAACTATGCCCGCCGCCAGTTTATCGTCTGGGGTAAACGTCACCCCGTCACCCCTGAAACCAGTCTTCGGGATGACCTGAAACTCACTATAGAAACGGCAGACGCGTTGATGCATGAGTATTTTGAACGCTGGAAAGTTGAAAGGCTGGGCTTTGATATCAGGGATTATGTTCATCCGGAACTGCCAGGAACGGGAGATATTCCAGATCCCCATAAGCCGCTGACGGTTAACATGCTTATCGCTTCGGCCAGGGCTGGTCACTGGCTTTACCAGTAATTTTGACTCAGTAAACTCTATAGGCAGGACAAAGCGGATGACTTTAATTTTGCGGGAAGCAAGGCAGTCTGATGCTTCGCTCCTGAATGAGCTGGGTGTCAGAACATACACCCATCATTTTGAAAAGTACTGGACACACAGGGAGGAACTGGACGATTTCCTTCTGCAGGAGTATTCGTTACAGGTCATTAAAAGGAGCCTTGCCGACCCTTCCGCAGGCTGGTATGTCGCAGAGACTTCGGCTCCGGTTGGGTTTGTAAAAGTTATATGGCATTGCACTATTCCTGAAACAACACTTCACGGTACGCTTCTGAAAAAGCTCTACCTCACGGAAGGCACGACAGGGAAACGCTACGGTCAACTTATATTCAATGAAGTTGCCGAAATGGCGAAAGAAAGAGGCAGTGACTTTCTGTGGCTTGAGGTGCTTAAAGAAAATACCCGTGCGCGTAGATTTTATGAAAGACAGGGTATGACGTTTATCAGGGATAATTTTTATAACACCGCCAGCCAGGATGTTACGGTGCATGTTCTGGGCATGAACCTGTGAATCCCCGTATAAGCCATAAAAAACAGGCCTGCAGCAGCGCAGGCCCTACGGTCATATTTCCCCATAAACACACAGACATCGTCTCAAAGATACTTCTTAAACGAAGCGGTAACAACAGCCATTACGCCGCCAGCCAGCAGCGCTGAGGGAAGCAGAAAAATGTTTGGCCACACAGCCGTTGGCCAGGCCAGATACAGCATGCATGGCCCATAAAGCGCCGGCTTGATAAAGCGTTTGGCGTGGTGGTAAACAAAACTAGACTCATATCCGGCGCCATAGCGACGCAGGTCGCGCCTGACCAGCCCCTCAACGGTGCCGGTGATAATGACCAGCCCGAACAATGGAATACTGAGAAACAGGATCATCACCCGGATAAAGAAAATCAGCGTCACCCAGAGCGTGGCCTGCAGGTACTCTCCCAACCAGCTGATGAGGGTTGCACCAAAACCGTTCAGCGCAGGAAATAAGCCGCTTCCTTTCCGACTCGTTTCCCTGAATGAGGCCAGCCAGTAGCTGAATCCACTGTCCACAAACAGCCAGTGCCAGGCGGCCTGAATCCAGCGGGTAATGGTTTCCACCGGCGTGGCCATCAGCAGGCTTCGGGTGTATCCCGCTGAAAGCCAGTGGCTTTCCGCAATCATGACCTGATAGCTGTGTGTGGCGCCCTCGTCCGGCCACAGGAAGGTGATGCAGGCGTACTCCACGCCCAGGCTGACGAACAGTGAGCCAATCAGGATACCAATCAGACTCACCGGCAGGTCCCACAGCAGCAGCGTAAACGGGCCCGACTGGCGGGGCTTTGACGGCGTACTGTTTTGGGTATTCCCGCCATCATTCTGGGACATACGGGCCTCCCGGACTTCCCGCGTCGCCGCCCGTCCACCAGGAATCATGGCTTTGGTAATTTTTCTCCATCGTGTCAGCCAGCTGTTTCAGGCTCGCCGGCATAAAGCTGTCATTGTCGTGACTGACCGGCAGCGGCATGCGGATTTTCCACAGCCGTCCGCCTTCCAGCAGCGCAAAGGCCTGGCCCTTTGGCAGGTTGATGATATCGGAGGGGCTTATCATCGGCACCTTAACCAGCGTCACCTGATCGTTAACGTTACTGTTGAAGTCCGTGCCTTCGCCCGGGCGGGAGACGTCGGTCACACCTGACGTCAGGGTTTTCTGATACACCCCAACCTCAGGCAACTGATCTGTCATCAGCATGGCCGTGTTTTTCTCACGCACCCGGAGCATCACCAGGGAGTTAAAGTTACCGATAACCTGGCTCGCTTTGGCCGCATTCCCGATGCGGGCCTCAATGTCGGACAGCGTCTGCGTATAGGCCGTGACCTGGAATCCGGCACCGCCGCCTTTGTTGATGAGCGGAATAAACTCATCCCCCATCAGCTCGTTAAACTCGTCGCAGTGCAGGTTGATGACGGCCTTCCCGGCTTTTTCATCGCCCTCATTGCCCAGCCCGAACTTGTAGATATGTCCCCCTTCAGAAACCAGGTCGGCAAACATGCTGTTTCCCACGGCGGCGGCCACCACCGGGTCAGACAGCGCATCGAGGCCGACGTAGACCACGCCGCGTGACTTGATGATGTTGTGCCAGTCGAGTATGGGTCGCGGATCGTTAAGGTCGGTGTAATCAGGCGCCAGCAGCGCGGCCGTTTTGCCCGTGGTGAGCTTTTCCAGCAGCGGCAGCAGCGAGGCCACAATTTTATCGAAATACGTCCGGTCATACTGAATCGCACTGCGCAGGCCATCGAGCACCGGGTCCCAGAGTTTTTTACCCTGAGGACTGCCAAGCACCTGCTCTGACGCCCAGATCTTCACGCCGTTCGGACGCCCCTGCAGGTGGCGCGGCAGGTCTTTTTCACTGATGCCTGACTTTATCAGCGCCTCAAGGCTGCCTATCAGCGCCGGTGCCTTTTCGCTCAGCAGGTTATCAACATAGGTCTCATAGAGTTCGCTGATATTGGTGACGTAACGCAGTATCAGGTTGTAGTCAGGACGCTGGCCAAGGGCAACCAGCGCCCGGGTAATGATGTTGACGAACCGCCAGGCAAATTCACGAAAGGCGGCAGAATTCCCTTCGCCGGAGAGCTGACCCGCTACGCGCGATGCTACCTCGGAAATACGGCTGAAACGGCCCACGGCGTTATAGCGTGCGCTGATGTCAGGCCAGCCCAGGTGAAAGACCCAGAAGTTATCCTGACGACCTGCGCGGTGCGACTCGGCATACATGCGCCGCAGCAGGTCGGCATCGCCTTTGGGGTCGAAAACGATAACCACCTCATGCTCGCCGGCGGCGTTGCGGCGTCGGATATCCTGCGTAATCAGCAGTTCCGCCAGGCGGGTTTTACCGACGCGGGTTGTACCCATGACCAGCATATGGCCAACGCGCTCGCCCAGATCGGACATGACGTTAACTTCATCGGGCTCAACCCCATGATAAACAGAACTGCCGCCCACCGGTGGCAGGGGCCGGAACGGATTCAGGGCTGAATCGGCCGAGGTCATACGGCACAGCCACGGCAGGCTGTATTCCATCTTCTTTTCCAGCTCGCGGGCCATGCGGTACATAACAGAGGGCTGAACGTAAACGTCGCATTCTGGCCGCCGGGCCTCCATCAGCCGCTGCGTATGGCGGGGCGACCACTGAAACCCCTTACCGAGGAAAAGGTGCCGGCGGCTGACGGGTATCTGGTCACTGGTCAGCGCATAACGCGAAAGGCGGCGTATATTGCGCCGGTAGCGCAGTATTTTCAAACCCTGCGAGGTGCGCTTCAGGGCCAGCACGCCAAAACCCGCAGCCGTCACCCAGCTGACCGAGGGGGCCAGCGCAACAGACCAGGGTGCCGTCAGGCAGATGAAGGTGGCACTGCCGGCCACGGTTGCCGAATACAGCTCGACGGCGGGACGGAGCAGCGACTCCATAACATAACGATTGCTCATGTCCGTCTCAGCTTCTCTGCTTATCTGTTAAATCACCACCGCGACCCGACAGCTCACCGGCCTGAATAATGTCTCGTCTGAATATGCGTTCACACACCCTCGCAAACTCACGGTTATATTCCCGGCGTAAAAACAGCAGCATGTCGGCCATTAAGCTCAGCAGGACGAATGCCACCCACATATAAGGTAACTGGTGAAATAACCGTATCATCCCGTGAGTCGCAACATCAGGTGTGAACAGCGGATTTGTCAGGATGAGAACCGGAATAACAGTAACGATGACGGCGGTCACGGCTGTTAAAAACAGCAGGGGCCAGAGAAGCAAGATTTTAAAAAGATAAAGGAAGAGACAGGCCACTGAGACCAGCAGCCAGAGTACAGGGAGTATGATGGCGGAAAATGCGTTATCTATCCCCACTGACTGCAGATAGTTACTGACAGCGGCCGGGATGGTTTTCAGGAATATGCGCATAGCGGGCTACCTTATAGGTGTGCTGAGGGGGAACCGGAGCGGGTACGTGATGGCTGAGACGCCAGCTGCTGGAGATTGTCATGGAAATTAAGCCAGCGACGGTCACCGGCAAGCAGCTGAAGCAGGCGCTGGCCGCTGATGAGCTGAATATCGGGATAACGACTGAGCGCTACCCGACTGACTTCACCGGTCCTTCCGGTATGGATGAAGAATCCACGACACTGTTTACGGGCTGTCAGCTCCCCGAATGCCGCAACGTGCTGAGCGCAGATGGTACGGTTATAGCGTTTTGCCTGAATCAGCCAGTGCTGGCCTGCTATCCAGACCTGACCGTCCATGCCGTCATCACCGCTGTATTTGATATTGCGCTGAATGCGAAATCCCTGACGGGACAGTGCCGTCAGCAGCATTTCCTCAAACACATATGGACTGACTTTCCGCAGCCAGACGATCCGGGCGGCGTCATCGTGCAGCTTCGGTAGCTGTTTCAGGGATGCTGCAGCTCGCCTCCTGTACCGCCGGTGTCTGAGCTCAGCCTCGCTTTCACCTAGGCGAATGACCAGATACTGCAGCGCCCAGGCCAGCAAAAGTGCAACATCAAGAGCAACAAAAACTTGATAGGGGTGATTAGAAATAAACTCGGCAATCACAGTAAATGGCATCATTGAGTCAGGCCCTTTGCAGTGATCAGCACGGGGTAATGGGCGATGTGAAGGCGGCGGGCAAGGTCACCGCCGCTTACCGGCACCATCTCTATGGACGGCGAAAGCGCCCGGAGGGCCGTCAGCGCCGCCGCGTCTTTCACGTTCACGACCATGCCTGTGGCACGCATCTGACTGAGCTCTGCTGCATGCTGAGAAAGCCACTGTTTTGAAAGCGGATCGTCACCCACTACAAACACCGGCGGAATACCCGCGAGCTGCAAGGCCTGAGGTGGCACAGGACCCGGGCTCATCTCTGGCGTGCTTACGGGGAGCATGTCAGAAATGGACAGCGATTCAGGGGGTGCAGCCGGCACGGAGGGTGCGCCGGCTGCAGCATCTTTATCAGCGTTAATAGCATCAAAGTACGGCGCTGTGGGCACACCGCCCAGGTCACCAACCACAACCAGCGCGGCGCTGGCTCCCGTAACGACGCAGAGCAGGCAGGTGCTGAAGAGGACGTTACGGATAAGGCAGTAATGTTTCATCATTTGGGTTCGATCCATGTGAAAGTGTTACTGGCAAGATCGACCGGCGTTGCAGACTGTGCGCCGGGTTTATCAGGAGCAATCTGGCCAAGCTTGCGACGGACAATGGCGATGTAGGTCTGTGCCGCTTTACCGCCGGCGGGATGGTGATAACAGCCGGCCGCGTTTAACCAGCTGCCGGGACGTGCGTCGTAACAGGCACGGAGAATGCGGGCGGCGGCGCGGAGGTTGAGGTAAGGATCAAAAGCGTCGCGATATGTCGGGAAAAAATGACCGTTCCAGCCCAGGTTGACCTGCGCTACACCCACGTCGATGTTCTTCAGGGGCCAGCGCTGCATAAATCCCAGCAGCGCAGTGAAAGCCGCATCACGCGTTTCATAGTGATAGCCCCGGCCGGCGACGTTTATGGTCCATGGCCAGGGTTTGGCACCCCAGGCGGTTTTGCGGGTGCTTTCGGCCATCGCCAGTGAATACAGCGACTCTGCCGGCACTCTCTCTGCTGCCGCTATCTGCCGGTAGGCATCCGGAATTACCTGACCTTTGTCAGCCGCACCGCAGGCGCAGCTGACAAGGCAGACCACGGCAGCGGCCTGCTTCAGTACGCTGCGACCTGCCATCCGTTTGCCCCCTGCTGCAGAATGACGGGCATCTGGCCCATGCCGTACCTGAACCACAGGCCGTTGTCGTGATTAAGCGTAATCTGACGGCTGCGGACTTTTTCTACCGGGATGTTGTGCTTAACAGCCCAGGCACGCAGTCCGTCATCGCTGTCGATGCCGACCAGATACAGGTCGACGGCGCGGTTGTCAGCCAGCACGGCGGCCAGACGCGCATCGCAGCGCGAACAGTTTTCCTTCAGGAAAAGCGCAAGGCGACCCTGCGTGTCGTGTGCAATACCGGCCGCGTTGGCACCCATGTTGACCGCGAGCGTTTCCGGATACAGTCGCAGCCAGGCGGCGTTGACGTCGCGCTGGAAAGCCAGCTCCTTTTCGGTTCGCTGGTATTCGTGTTTCACCCACAACTCTGCCAGACGACGGCGTTCCGCGCTGTTATCGGTCTCAACGCCAAGCGCCGTCAGCGGGTCCAGGCCGGGTGACATGATCCCGCGATCACCCTTCATCAGCATCTGATAACGACTCCAGTCGCTGTCAGACAGGCCCCACTGCTGAGCCTGTTGCTGTGTGCTCAACTCGGATGAAGTGTTTTCCTGAAGTGGCGCCAAGCGACTGTTAACTGCTGGCGTCTGCGCAGCGGATGCCAGGGCCCAAAGCGGCAGGAGTATGAGACCTGCGGTGAGTGTTTTTTTCATGCGTTTTCCTTTCACTGAACCTGAAGACGAACGGCGCTGCCGCTGACGCTGAACACTGCGGCATTGACCTCAAGCGCACGCAGGGTCCAGCCCATAAAGCCGTCACCGGGCGAGAGCAGACGCATCGACGAAATCAGGTCAACGCCACGGGGAATGACGACGGCGAAGGTCTGGCCGCCCCGGCGCTCGATGCCGGTCAGCACGAACGGTGCAGCCGGCATCGCCGCGTGCCTGACTGACCGTTTAGCCTTTTTTGGGGAGGCGGCCGCCTTCTGAGACGGCTGAGGGGTAGCCTTTTCAGGCTCAGGGACTTTTGGTGTCGACATGGTCTGCTGTTTCAGCGATTCAAGTGCCGAGGCCGACGCCTGAACCGTCTGGCTGAGCTGTCCGACCTGCAGCTGAAGCTGCTGCACAGACTGCTGATCGCTGAGACCGGCATCGCTGAGCTGATTCATGCGGGTGCTGAGTTTCAGCTGTTCGGAAGCGAGCGTGCTGATTTTTTCCTGCACTGGTTCCAGTGCAGAAATCTGTTTTTCCAGCATTTTCAGCTTTTCCTGCATGACGGTGACGTTAGCGGAAAGCTGGCCTATCTGGCCGCTGCGGAAGGCTGCATCGAGGGTATTGACCCGGATGGTCAGGTTCGAAACCTTTACCAGAAGCACCGCTGAGGCCGTCAGGATGCCAAGCAGTGCGGCAACCAGCACGCCGAGACTGACGTGACGGGCTACTCTTCGCAGATCAATCGGCGGTTTTCGGGGTAATGAGGGAACAGCATCATGGGCTGGCTCATCCGGAGCATGACCGGTGCCGGTGACTTCCGGCACCAGTTCATCGGGTGAGGCGTGGGTAAGAGACATCGGTGAATTCCTTATGGCTGCTCAGCAGAACGGCCATAAGGTGCAAAATTCACGATGCAATGGCGATGATTAACTCATCAGCCGGTTCTGAAGATTTAATTGACTTTGCATGTTTTGTGTAAAGCCAGCGGTAAGTAAAAGTTAGCTGTATCAATTGCTCCTTTCAGACTGTTGCTCGTGCTGATCAATAAACGCCTTCAGTAAAGCTGATGTCTTATTCACAAATTGCATAACTTGTTGATCGGATAATCTGATTTTTGGTTGAGTCACAGTATGCGAACCATGACGCATCACCTGACGGAATTGATGTGACCAGCCATACAGTTCCCTCATGGCTCAGACTTTCACAGTTCCCACCACCTCCCACGATTTTTTTTGGAGCCGGACAGGTTGCCGTTGCTGCGGAAAAACGCATCACATCTGCAGATGCTGAAACAATAGTTTTGGTGGCAGACGTCCGTCGCCAGACTCCGGACTGGCATGAAAGTATGGCTCCGCCTGCCTGATGGCTAATCGCACCTTCAGGATTGCAGGGTGTGTATTCCGTATTAACACTGTCCTGATAAAGAATCCCCCCGGCAGACATGTCACCCTCGGCCCTGATACTCCCCCCCCGTATCTGACCACCGGTATAAATGTTTTTGTTATTAACCACCCGTACCCAGTCATTGTCGGACATGTAAAAGCCACCACCGTGAGATTCATCCAGCCAGCCTTTACCATCACGGGTGATGAGCCAGCCACCGTTACTGCGAATGTCGCTGTTGGCGGTAATGCTGTTGCCCGCAAACATATTGCCCCGCGCGTTGACGTCCTGCCCGGTCACGGTGCCATTTGCCGAAACTGCATTGCCCGCATTCATGCTACCTCTTGCGTTCACATCCTGACCGGTTACGGTGCCGTTAGCCGTGACGGTACTGCTGAAATGACCGTTTGCCGCGTTTACATTACCGGTGTTGTTCAGATTGTTACCGCCCATATCAATGCTGGTATGCATGGTGTTGAGGTCGGGTTTGCCGTTTACCGCAAACCGGTAAAGCCGATCGCTTTCAGCCCGGGATGCACCCAGCTCATCCGTGGTCAGAAGCACCGCAATATGGCCGGGCGTGGTATTCGCGTTAAAGGTTTGAAGGGGTGCCGACCAGCCGCCCCGGGCGCCGGTGACGGTGCCTGCTGTACTGATGTAGCCCCCCATCCCTGAGTTAATGCTGACGGCAATCTGATCCATGGCCATAAAGGGCAGAGGACTGCCGTTCTGCGTGTAAACCAGCGCCTGCAACTGGTTATTCTGCGACACATTGCGCACCACGGTGGCCAGATACTGCTGGCCGTAATCGTTGGTTTCTGTGAATCCCGGCTCCAGAAAACCCGTGTTTTTAAGCATGACCGGCGTGATCGTGACCGGCGCGGTCGACTGCAGCGTATCGTAATAGCGGCCTGCATAACTTTTCACGGCCTGGGTAAAGTGCGAGGCCTGCGTGGCGCTCCTGAGCCAGTTTTGCCTGGCCTGCCAGTCCTGAATCAGTGAACTGCCCCAGGCGGTGATAAAAACCAGAACGATGAGTGCAGCGCCGGTGCTGAACAGCGCCCAGCCACGATCGGGATATTTGCATGTTGGCATGATATTCACCAGGTAATAAGGGGCTGATAAAGCTCAAAAAGCGTCACTATCACGGCCCCGGCTGCCAGCCAGGGACCGAAAGGCCCGCCCTCCGGAGCACGGCGTGACTGTAACTGCCACAGCGTAAAAAGCAGGACGCCGATACCGACGGCATGATAGCCGCTGAACCCAAGCCAGGCGCAGACGGCGCCGCTCATCCACACATCACCCATAGCCGGATTCTCTCTGCCGCCTTTCAGCAGGCTGAGATGGCGCAGACAGCCGGTGATGGCCAGCATGGTGATCGCCGCCGCCAGATGAGACAGCAGCGCTGACAGGGCTGATTCCGGGGCTTGTGAAAGCGGCCGCCAGAGTGAAGCCATCAGGCCGGCCATCAGGCAGCTGACTGTCACGGAACGCGGCAGCAGTCCGGTGAGCGCATCCGTCAGGGTCAGCCTGAAAAGGAACAGGATAAAAAAGAAAGCCGGCAGCCGCGTTGAAAGGGGGGACAGCATGGCCAGTGTCGCGGCCGTGGCAAATAGCCAGCACACGGCCGCTTCGGTGGCTTCCTGATTAACGGTGACGGAAGGAGACAAAGACAGCCCCAGACCGGTGCGTATGCGGGCGGCCATCAGGCAAAGCAACAGAAGAAACAATGGAAAAAGGCCCGCAGCAAACTGCCAGGGCATACTCAGGGTCAGCAGTGTCACAGTGTTATTCCACGCTCTTTTAGCAGCAGTTTACGGTAAATGGCATAGATACGATTGGCATAGGATTCGCGGGTTTCGTGCCGGTCTTTACGGAACCCGGCGTTGTAAGAGCCCAGGCAGTTCCAGCTGATGCCACACACCTGAAAGTGCGAGGCCAGAATCCAGGTGCCTATCTGCACATTGAGGCAGGGCTTCGTCAGTAAATCCTGCGGGCTTCTGATGAAACCCTTCCCGATGAGCGCCGGGATATGGGAAGAGTTCACCTGCATCAGGCCGTAGTCGGTGCTGACTGCCCGCCCGGTTCCGGGATCGCGGTTAATGTTCGTCACGCCCGGGCGCAGGCTGCTTTCACCCGTAGCGATAGCCTGAATCAGAAGCGGATCGATGTGGTATTTTGCGCCCGCCGCGTCAAAGCAGAACGCGTGCGCACGGGCGCAGAACAGCACCAGTAACACCAATACATTCAGCACCGGACGGGACATCGCATCATCCGTTGTGGGTAAAGACCAGCGTGTTATTGCCGGTCCGGCCACTGTCTGCCGTACAGGCCTGGCCGATGGCCTCTGAGCTCACCTGCCCGCTGCTGAAATCAGTACTGTTGATGATCATCGAGCTCGCGGAGCCGGCTGACATCATGCGGGTAGCGATATCAATGCAGCCCGCCTGCGGTACGCTCTGGGAAGTCACGGTAAATCCGTTGTTATAACCGTTGGTCGCAACGGGAGCCATAACCACCGAGCCGCCATAGCTGTTGGTCAGGGTCGCTGTACCGGATGACGGCGTACCGTGAACGGTAAAGCCGGCCGGTGCGCCGCCTTTCTGAATCAGAAACCCGGTCATGGAGGCGCCGCTGCTGAAGTCATAACCATTCCCGGTTTTAAGCGCTGTGCCGTTACTCATCATTGTCTGCAGGCTGGTCACCTCCAGCGCGGAGTCTTTAGCACTGAACAGTTTCCAGATCCCCGCCACGACAAGTGCAGCGACAATGACATAAGCGAGACCGATTGCGCCCTGTTCCATAAATCCCCAGCCCCGGTCCGGATGTTTTTTTACGTTATTGTCTGATACAGACATGGTGTGTCCTCAGTGAAGGTTAATTGAACTGGAGTCCTGGATCTGCATGACCATCAGGATGATGAGTGCGAAGAAACCCAGAATCAGAAGCATTGATAAAAGCCGGGTCACACTGGCCCTGCGGGCAACGCGCTTAAGCGTCTGCTTCAGCCAGCGATCGGCATAATTGCTGATAAGCTCAGCTGATCCCTTACCGTCATCAAGCAGTGACAGGTAGTTAACGGCTTCGCGGCTGGGGAAGTCGTAGCCGCTTTTGCGCAGTGCCATGCCGGGAGAGTTACCCTCACTCATCTCGTCCATCGCCGCCTCAAGTCGCTCCTGCAGCCAGGGCGGCGCAAAGCTGTGCAGCAGCTGCATGGCGTCAAGGTCAGGGACGCCCGCCCCCAGAAGAGCACCGGTGTTCATGAGGAACACCGAACCCTGCAGGTCTTTATATAAAGACCAGGGCAGAAAATTATCGGCGAAACGCCGCAGCCTCCCGCGCCAGCGGGGGAGCGACCACAGGCTGAGCGCAATCAGTCCTGCGCCAGCGGCCGCTGACACCACACCCCAGTGTTCCGTCCAGTCAGCAATCCCCTTCATGAACCCAAGCGCACCGGTCCAGCCTGCCGGGTCAGACATTCTGCTCAGCATCGGGATAAGTGAGAGGTTATTGACGCCGAGTAAGCCTCCGCCAAGGACGACCAGAACCAGCGGGTAAACCGAGGCAAACAGGACCTGGCCGAGGATCTGCTGACGGGCGTCGATCAGCTTGTCAGCCTGAGTCAGGGCGACGGGAATATTGCCCGTCTGTATGCCCGCACTGATGAGAGCTGCCTCTTCATAGGGCACCCACACCGCCAGCACATCGCCGAGAGTGCGGCCGGGAGAGTTATCCCTGAGCCCCTCAAGACAGTCTTCGGTGAGTTCACGGAAGGGATGCCACTTATCGCCGAAACTGGTGTGTACATCGCCGATCATCATCAGCGACCTGTCCAGCGGCCTGCGGTTTTGCAGCAGAAAACGCATGTTTTCGTAAAAAACCTGCCGGTGTGCGCCGGTGAAGGTCAGCCTGACGGCGTGATAGCGGCATTTTTCAAAGAAAGACATGTGACGCTCAGGGTGAAAACGCAGATTACGCGACATGTAAAACCTCGCAGCGCATCAGTTCGTCTTCATCCAGCGGACAAATCAGGTCACCTTCCAGCGGGTCAACGCGGCCGTCAGCGAGGTAATGCAGCAGGTGCATCACGCGGGTGATCCCCCCTTTACTGACCCAGTACTGGCGGGCCACGGCCGGCCCCTGTGTGAGCCATAACTGCATCATCATCGCGTCAGTGCGGACGGCTTCCACCACGGCAATTCGCCCGGTAATGCCTTTGCTGACCGTCCGTTTTGTGAGCGGGATAACTTTGCGACAGCATTCACACCCTTCGGGATTCCTGAAGAAAAGTTTCCCGGGCAAGCACACGCCCTCTACAGAGCAGTATTTTTCCAGGCGCTTACGGGTATCACTGTCCAGTTCTGGCGCTTTCACGGACCAGGGGATTTTGCAGCTCTCACAGAGCAATGGCACCAGGCGCTGGCCAATCAGCCCGGTGATAAGGGACGCATCGGCCAGCAGCTGTCTTTCAACCCCAAAATGCTCCATGCGCCGCAGGGCACCAATCGCACTCAGCGTATGCTGGGTCGACATGAAGATGTGTCCCGTTTCGGTACCGTAAATGCCGGCCATAATGGAATAGAGGTCGCGCATCTCCCCGTTAAGGATGGCATCGGGATCGAGTCGCAGCGCGGAGGCATTGGCGTTGTTCCAGGCCCGGCTGATGGCCTCCGGCGTGTTGTCATCAGGCATGACCGGCGTCTGTATCGCGCCCGGGATGAGTCCCTCTGGCGGGTTTTCCAGCGTCAGCAGACGCTTTTTACCGCCGGTGAGCGTCAGCCAGATATCGCTGAATACGCGAAGGGTGGCACTTTTGCCTGAGCCGGTCGGGCCGGTCACCAGCACCATGCCGGACGGCAGGCGGAGTATCTGCATGATAACTTTGATCTGCCCGGCCAGAAAACCCAGCTGCGGCAGTGTGGGGATGTTTTTACTGTCATCGGGGATCATGCGCATAACCAGGATAAGGCCGTCCGGTGTAGGACGGTGCTCATACCGGGCCCCGAACAGGCCGGCCTGACGCGCAAATTTCGCATTGACGCGCCCTGACTGCTCGCGACCCGCGACAAAAGACTGTTCGCGCACGTCGCACATGGAGATATAAACGGTGGAGGCCAGCGTCGTGCCTTCCTCATCGGTGAGCTCGTCAATCACCTCCAGTTCGCCATGGATGCGCAGCTGGATGACGGTGATTTTGCGATCGGCACTGATTTCCATGTGAATATCAGATGCATTCAGTTCCTTTGCCAGACGGAAATAGCTCAGCACTTTATCCTGTGAACGGCTGACGTCTTTTGTATTCATGTCATCTTCCGTGACGCCCGGCCCCTGAGAGGTCGCGTTTTCACGGCGCTGGCTGAGCTCACTGAGCGAAACAAATTCGGTTTTAGCACCGTGATACTGTTTTGCCGAGTCCATCGCCCAGCGCTGAATGGCCGGGTCCTGACGGCGGTTTTTATCTATAAGCAACGTGACACCCTGCACAGGGTGGTGCTCAGCAAACACAAAGTCCGCGATTTCCTTAGTCGGGATCATCTTCACCTCAGAATGAAAGTTCCGTGTCGTCACTGAGACGCACCACGGTTTCGGTTACGGCCGTCACGCGCGTTGACGTGCCGGGGATCGGGTCGCCTTTCACCACCTCTGCGATGCCGCCACTGGGCAACTGCAGGCGGGCGCGGAGCTTTCCGGGGCTTCCGTAGATTTCGACCAGCCTGATGCTGGCTGGCTGAGTCGCAGCCGCGCTGCCGCTGTCTTTAGCCTGTGCCTGTGAAGCAGGCATCTGACCGGCAGACGGGTACGATGTGAGCGGTGGCACAACCGCTGACTGGGCCAGCGCAGACGGCACCGTTGTCTGGCTCTCGCGCAGCTGCTGCTGCAGCCGCGCCGTCTGCACCTTCTGCTCCAGCAGCAGGTTCTGCGCCTGCGCGGATTCGAGCTCGCCCAGGGTGACGTTGGGCGGCAGCGGATCGCTGCCGGCCGCTGTCGATGAGGCAGCGTTAACCAGCAGCCATGACAGCAGGCAGAGACCCGCCGGGTTATTTCTGCGCATAAACGCTCCCCTTGATGGTGTAACTGAACTGCGCCTGAGCGTTCATGGTGAAGGACACGCCTGACAGGCGAATGCCGGTGGGGTCCAGGCCCTGCAGAAGGCGCTCCGGCTGCAGGCGTGAGCTGACGGTAAAGGTGAACTCCCGCCAATCCTGCGGCGCGGTTTTCATTTCCTCTCCGGGCGCCAGAACAGGCGATTTCACTTCGGTAAATTTCACCCCGATATTCCGGCGCTGCAGGTGAGAGATGAAGCGCATGAGCAGCTCATCAGCGCCGGGAAGCTTTTCGTCCTGAAACTGAGCAGGCGTAACGTGAAGGGGAATAAACACGTCACCGTTTTTCCCTCCTTCCTCCAGGTTGAATACGGCACTGTGGCCAAGCAGTTCCCGGGCGCGTTTCGCAAAGTCACTGACCGTGGCACCCGGCATAGCCGTATAGCGCAGGCGAATACCCTGCTGCACACATTCCGCATCGGTCACGCGCCAGCCGGCAACCGATGCGTAGAGCGGCTCACGAGTCAGCCAGCAGAAACTGAGCATGTCCGGCACCGGCAACTGATGTGCCCAGGGATGCGGCGCTGACGCTGGCGCGACAGGTTTTGCCGGCGTCATGGCTAGCCTTGCACGAAACGCGGCTTCGTCTGCTGCCTGTTTCGCCCGCTCACTGAGGGTGTCTCTGGCATACCAGCCGGCGCCCAGCAGTGAAATGAGCAGTAAAGAAGGAAGCGCGAGCGCGGCCGGGCTCACACGACGGCTGAGACGGCAGCGTCTGAGCTGTGGCCTGGTCAGCCGCGAGGTAAAGGAAAGCGCATCGACACTGTCATCAGCCGCTGCGGCACAGCGAAGTCTGGCCGCATCTGAATCATTGAAAAGCAGAAAGGTTTCGGCGGCGGCCAGCACCTCAGCCCGCGTGCCGGTAACATCGCCCATGACGGACAGGTGGCCGTTACTGACGGCAAAAAACACCCAGCGGTCCTGCTCGCGGCTCAGCCGGTATATGCCCCAGGCGTTACCGCCTTCACAGAGCCGGAACGCCACGGCCAGCGAATAGAAGCGGCTTCTGGCGCGAGCGGGAGAGACATTGCCCGCCAGTGCTTGCGGGCGGTGTCCGTGAATGAGGTAATGCGTATCTGCGGCTCTGGCACCATGACGAAGCCACTGAAACCGTGCATGCGGCTTCTCCCACTGCATACCGGCCACCCAGTCGCGCCGGCTTTTTCTGTCGCTGACCGTTACGCCGGGGTTAAGCGGAGATGACACTTTTTTTGTGATTTTCATCGTTATTGCCCCAGTAAAATCGGCGTGACCATGATGACGAGCGTGGAGCGGCTTTTCGCTCCGCTCTGGCCGCCACCCAGGAGAAAATTGTCGGGCGTGAATGTTCCCTGCCTGTCTGAGGAGGCGTTCTGCTGTTCAGAGCCGGTGAGCACCAGCGTCTGACCGGCGCGCAGGTTGACCTTACGCGCCAGCCCTTCGGTTGCGGTGTCGGCGACGTCGTTGCGGGTGTTGCCGTCCTTACTGATGAAGCTCTTCACGTCCGGCGGGGTGGTGTAGCTAAAGGCAAACTGCAGCTGTATATCCCCGTTTTCCTGCACGAACGGGAGCATGGTCATAAACAGGCCGGTCGTGATACTGGTGACCGTCTGGCTCGACGTGACGCCCACGTTGGCAACGGCCGTCGAGTTAGAACTGCTCAGCAGTCCGGTACTTTTTGACAGCTGGTAGGCAACAGGCGTCAGGTTGGCGGTCGGATCGGTCTGATTCAGCGCCATGGTGACGCTGCCCTGCTGAGCCAGGGCCTTCAGCATCAGCTGTGAGCCGGAAAACTTCGCTGCACCGCCGCCTGCCGTATCCAGGATGGAAATACCTGCGCTGCCGGCATTGTTCGGCGCACCGGCAAATGTGCTGCCGAGTGTCGCACCAAAGCCGGTGACGCTTTTAACGATGAGCCCCCAGTCCAGGCCCCTGTCGACATTACTGGTCTGGGTCACACGAACGATCTGTACGTTAAGCTGAACCTGCCGGCTCAGGACTTTATTCTGGTAATCGATGTAGCGTCCGACCCGGTCCAGCACCTCCGGGGTGTCCGTTACGCTGAGCGTGCCGGTGGCATCGGACAGCCAGTAGCGGCCGCTTTTCGGCGTCAGGATCTGCTCAACGGTTTTGCGGATATCGTTGTACAGGTCGCTGTTCATCCCGTAATCCGTTTTCTGATTCGAGCTGACGTCGCCTTTTGTGCCGCCGGTGCCGCCTTCTGAACCCAGCTGCGCACCGGCCCCGGACGTTATCGACGCAGAACTGTTGACTTTGGTGTTGAGGATGGCGAGCTGGAAGGTGCGCGTGTCCTGAATATAAAAATCCACGCGGCCCGCTGAGCGCCGTACGGACAGGCCCAGCGTGCTCGCCGCGATATTCAGGGCTTCCTGCGCGTCGCCCAGAAAGCGCGTTCCCTGAAAAAGGAGGGGTTCAGCGGAGACGGCGGCGGACTGCGCCTGTTGCATGTCCATCTGTGACAGCGGCACGCGACCGTTATCGTCCGGAGCCGGAAGGCGGCCACTCATCTGTGAAGTCACCACGCCACCGCCAGCCGATCGCATGAGTGTGGCAGCGACCTCCGGTGAAATGTAAACACGAAAATCACATATGGTGTTGATGCGGCTCGCTATCTGCGCGAGCGTCAGCCCTTCGGGGGTATTCAGAACTACCTGACAGGGTGGCAGTTTTACGCCGTCCGGTGCCGATATCACAGGCTGTATCGGCCTGAGGTTGACCCAGGGCTTATCCGACCACACGACAGCAGGCTGAGACATATCCTGGCGGCTCTTCAGCACGCGCTGTGCTGTATCAGCCTGCGCGTTATTCTCTTTTTCGATAGTCGAGACGTCTTTAACTGAACACGAAGACAGCAGTACCGCAGCGGCAAGCAGCGTCAGTTTTAATGGGGTGCGCGACATCCGCTGCTCCTCAGTTAAGGTAAACAATGCTCCCTTCCGTCACGCCGGACGGAAGGGAAAGATTCATGTCTGTGCCGTCATACATACGCAGACGGCCACCCGATACGGTCAGGGCAAGAGCGGACGTGGCAGACTGACTGCGCAGCGCGGCATACACGCCAGGCGTATCCGCGACCCACACCCACAGCCTGCCGCTCTGTATCACACTGTTAATTCGCCTGTCGGGCGGCGGCATCATCCCGGTCTGTAATGGAGGCACCGGTCCGTCACCCACAGAACGGCCATGACGCCAGTCGTTAACCGCATCAGCCGTTCTCAGCATATCGGTGGCCAGACGGTTCGACGCGGCAAACGTGGCTGACTGAGGGACAACGTCAACTGAGCGGCGCTGCGCATCGTCAGCCCTGAACAGAAAAAACAGCGCCAGCGCTATGATGGGCAAGGCGAACCCCATTTCAGCGTTCTCCCCGTGCAGGCGTATCGCTGACCGAGACCAGGCACTGAATACGGTTTGCTTCGGCATACAGCGGTTTTTCAGCGTGGTGATATAAATCGAAAACCTGCACCAGAACCGACTCAAAATTGCCGTGGAACACCAGGGGGGCATCAATGCGGTAATTCAGCGCAACGGGCCATATCAGAACCCAGTTACCGCCACTGGCGCAGGGCGCTTTCGCCGTCCAGGCGGTGAGCGCCTCTTTAAGCGTGGTGCCCGGCTCTGCCCGCCAGGTCTGGCCCGTTGCGGGTGGCGTCACTGGCGTACCCGTTGAGTAAGCCGGCACGATACGGCTGTCCGCAGCGGGCGCCGGTGTGACTGCCGTGGAGGGTTGCTGATGGACTGCTGCAGTGGCTTTAGGGGCGGTGTTCACTGTAGTCAGCGACGCTGCTCCGGAAGCTGCAGACCTGCTGCCGGTGTGCGATGAGCCTGATACCGGGTGCGAAGCAGATGAGGAGCCAGATGAAGCTGATACAGGCAGGGATGATGTAAAGCCTGAGATCAACTGAGGGGCTGGCTTCACAGGTGCGGAAGTTATCCTTAAGGAAGTCACTGGCACCTGACCCTGCTGCAGTACCGGCGAGGGTACGATGAGACTCTGAGGTTTGAGTTCTGGCGGCGTGACCACGTCGCCGGTGAAGGGGTTTCTGGCAAGCCCGGATGCAGGAGCCTGAACAGATGCGGCTTTATTCTGCACAACCGGAGCTGTATATGGCTTAGTTACCGGTGTGCTGACAGCAGGGCGCGTCGCCGTCAGGCTGGCAACCGGCGCTGAAAAGCTCCGGTACTGATCGCGCAGCTCAAAGCAGACGTCACGGTTTACCTCATCCACCTCCAGTCGCCAGGCGGGACCGGCGACAACCTGAAGTGCCTCGCTGAGCTTCAGCGGGCCTATGGTGCGCTGAACGGCGGGCAGCGGACGACTCAGCAGTTCGGAAAACGCAGCGGTGGTTGCTGAGCACAGTGAATAGCCTGACTCCAGCAGCAGATAGCGGAAGCCTTCACCGACCGTGCTGACCAGCTGCGCGGGCATGGTGATATCAACCACCTGATTCAGCGGGTCCATCTGCGCATCGGCAGGCCGGGTGCTGACCAGGGTATAGCGATCGTAGCGCACCACCTCAGGCGAATGGTTGCGGTAGATATCATCAAACCGGGCCGGCATGCGGCTGCGGGAATACACCGATGCGGTGTCAGTCGGGGCTGCATTCACACAGCCTGCCAGCATCACCGTGCAGGCAATGATGCCGGCGCGTTTAGCGGCCTGTCCGGAAGGTACTGCCATCAGGTTCACCCCAGGAATAGTCTTAATCAGGACTGCTATTCTGGCTGTGCCATAATCACGGGCAATGTGAAACTCTGTCTGGATATTAAAGAAAAAAAAGAAGATGGCCGATAAAGCATTAGCAATGCGACCGATTAATGTCTAACTCAAATTTAAGAGGGATTTTTTATGAAGAAATTACTTGTCTCAGCACTGATTTTTGCCTCTCTCGCGTCAGGCCATGTCAATGCTGAGGGAAAAATGGTGGACGTAAGTGACCTAAAGCTTAATCAGACTTCAGGCGGTATTTATGAGATTGATGGCATCGGAAAAAATATTTCCGGCAAGAGATTGGCAAATATTTTTGTTCACTTCAATCTTCTAAAAGATGGTGTAGTAATCGGTGAGGCTATCAGTGGAGCAAACAACATTGAGTCCGACCAAAAATTTACAATCAGCGCTCCATTCGTCAGTGACAAATTCAAGCCTGATAGCTTTAAAGTCACGCAAATCAACGCTCATTAAAAGAATTTTGCTTCGGGTTCTGATCTGACATCCCAAAGGCAGTTCCTGTCAGTTATAAAAAACGCCAGCTTTGAGCTGGCGTTTTAGTCTCTGAATCATCATGCAACATGGTGATGAGTGTGAGTCACGTCTCCACGACCAGCCAGAAGGCCATCCACTGATATATCTTCATCGAGTACATCCCAGTGAATGCCCCGCTTACTCAGCTCAAAGTCGTTTCTGTCGCGCTCTGATGCGTTGAGAAGTTTTGGAAACCAAACCAGTGGCACTCCCACAGTTCTTCCATCGCTCAGCTCAACCCACATAGTGCTTTCGTCGAACTTTACCGTTTTAGCTGAAATAGTCATTCCAGGCCTCCACAAAAAGCGTCTGGTTATCTTTAACCAGCTTTGTTAACTCTCTGAGCGTTCTTGAATCAAATCCATCATTAGTACTCAGCCGGACTTCACTCTGCGTCCAGAATTTAGCTTCACCCTCAGCACTGCGAACATGAATATGCGCAGGCTCGAGGGGGTTACCTTCGTTTGAATAAAAGAAAAATTTGAATCCACGTATTCTGAGTATAACGGGCATAGACGTTTTACCCTGCGCATGGCTCGATTATGGTGAATAAAAAAGCGCCAGTCAAACTGGCGCTCCTGAGGGTATAACTTAATGAATACTTTACGAAATGGCATAAATGGCCTTACGACAGACGCCATAGCCGTGTCCGAGGAACGGTATGTCATCGTCAAAGTCCATTGGCGGCTCGTTCGCCGGATTTCCGGGAGCCGACTGTTGTGGCTGAGAAGGCTGTGGCTGCTGTGGCTGGCCCCATCCACTCTGCTGGCCTGACGGCTTATTGTTTCCACTGGTATTGGTGCTGTTTTTTGCTCCGCCCAGCATCTGCATCGTTCCGTTTACATCAACCACGGTTTCGGTCGTATAGCGTTTAGTACCTTCGCTATCCTGCCATTCCCGGGTTCTGAGTTTGCCTTCGATATAGACCTGTGAACCCTTACGCAGGTATTCACCGGCAACTTCAGCCAGCTTTCCAAACAGCACGACGCGATGCCATTCGGTTTTTTCGCGGTTTTCACCGGTCTGTTTGTCACGCCAGGTTTCGGAAGTGGCCAGCGAAAGACTGGTCACCGCAGTACCGTTTGGCATGTAACGAACTTCGGGGTCCTGACCGAGGTTGCCGACCAGGATAACTTTGTTGACGCCGCGTGCGGACATAATGAATTCCTCTTAAAAATGGAGTTGAGAGGAACACACCCGCCGGGATGTGTTCCGGCGGTGTGTCCGTGACGCTTAGAAAGATTCCGGGTCGTAAGCCTTCTGAGTGGCAGGACCGTTTTCTGGCGACTGGGAAGCGTTAGGGGCCTTATAAACGACGTCCTGACCCTTTTTGATAAACTCGACCTTAATCAGGCGGGCCTTCAGCGAGGGACGGGATTCACCGGCATGCTCACCGCTTTGCAGGGTAAACACGTCGGCTTTCAGGCCGCTGAGGACAAATCCAATCAGGATTTTTTCCTCTTCATCGACCGCTTTGTGACAGCGGTTAATGAGTCTGGTTGCCTCTATACCCGAAACGGTGACATCAAAGCGGGTGTAGGAGGCATTGTCAGTCGGACCGGTCAGGGCATTGATCACGGCACAGGTAAATTCGCCGTTAGGGCCCTGAACACGACGTATCGTACTGAGATAGCCGATACCGCTTACATTGAGGTTGAAATACTCTTTCTCTTTAGGGCTGTTACCTGATGTACCGGCAGCAGCTGAGGCGTTATTTGAAGCAGGGGTGTTTGCAGTTACAGTCATGGTGTTATCTCCGGAGTAAAACGAAACAGGGTGCGGAGAAACATCAGTCCCGTGCGGGAGAGAGTTTCCCGCAGGGGGTCAGCAGATAACTGCCGACAGGCTGTATTGGTGAAGAGGACCTTAACCTGGAGAACAGGTCCCTGTTTGCAAAGGTTAACAGGTTTAAACCGCCCGAAAGCGCCATCTCTCAGGTTGTGATGGCATTGGCATGTGATCACCCGAAGGCGTTCCTCTCAGATCACCGGAACATTGGCAGTTGTCGGAAGGACAACGGTTAGCCTCTTTATCTTTTATCGGGACGCAGCGGTTGTCAATCTCGCTACGTGTGAAAATTCATCAGTGCGCGGATAATAAAAAGCGGCACCTCGCGGCACCGCCATGGGGGTCTGCACCTTCAACCCTGAGTAAAGCTGCCTGAGGCAGAGGCTCCGCTGGCGTGTTCAGTTCCCGGCACGGGTTTCACGGAGTTTTCGTGCCTTGCCGCCTCCCGAACAGGCAGCAGGGGGCGACCAGACTGTATTCCGGCAGCACATGCATTAGATGCTGACAGAGCCCGCAGTCACGGGGTGCGGCTTCAGAGCCGGCGTCACAATAACAAAGGCACACACGACCCGCAATCGGATAAGGCGGGTTAATTCTTTTTTGTTTTTGGCGACTTAGCCCTGCCAGCGCTTTTACGCTTACCGGTATCCAGACTGATGATGCCTCTGCACTCCGGGTAGCGCGTACAGCTGCGAAATTCCCCTTTAGGACCCCTGCGCAGGGCAGTTTTGCTGCCGCAGAGCGGGCACGGTGGCGAAGGCGGCACCCGGATGCTGATGCGCTGCTGCATCCCCTGGCTGACTAACGTCGTGGTCCAGGCGGTCTGACGCTGGAGAAAGTCGCTGAGGTTCATCCGTCCGGCAGCTACTTCATCAAGGGCCTGCTCCCAGAGCGCGGTCATACCTGGGTCAGTCAGCTGCGGTGGAAGGGCATCGATGACGTCCGCACCCAAATCTGTTGCCAGAAGTTTGCTGCCTTTCAGTTCAATAAAACGGCGGCTAAGCAGCTGTTCAATAATGCCGGCCCGCGTCGCCTCAGTGCCGAGACCGGCGTTTTCTTTGAGGATTTTACGCAACTGAAGGTCCGTAACGTACGCAGCCGCGTTCATCATGGCACCAATCAGCGTGTCAAAGCTGTAGTGCGCAGGCGGCTGAGTCATCAGCTGCTTAACCTCTGCGCCGGTGACGCTACACTGTGCCCCTTTGCAGAGCGCCGGCAGGGCACCAGCGCTGTCTTCCTCAGCAGCGTCCTTATTCTCTTCGTCCTTTGCAAACAGCACCTTCCAACCCTTAAAGACTTCGGTGCGGCCGGTCGTGCGGAACAGCTGGCCACCGATATCGAAGGAAATACGCGTTGCGTCCGACTCGCAGAGCGGCAGGAACTGGGCCAGATAGTTGCGGCGGATAAGCAGGTAAACCTGACGCTCAGTCTCGGTCAGGGTGGACAGCTGAACGGCATTGCGCGTGGGGATAATGCCGTGGTGCGCCGTGATTTTTTTATCGTTCCAGATGCGTGAGACAAATCCTCTGTCCAGCTGTGACAACAGGGATGCAAATTCAGGGGAAGGGTCAGTCCGGGCCATGGCATCAAACACGGCCGGGATTTCTTCACGCATTGACTCAGGCAGCCAGCCGCAGTCAGTGCGGGGATAGGTTGTGGCCTTGTGCTTTTCATACAGGCTCTGGGCGGTGTCCAGCACCTGTTGCGGAGACATATTCCAGAGCCTGCCGCAGGCCCGCTGCAGCGTACCCAGTGAAAATGCCAGCGGGGCGCCCTCTTTCTCCCGTTTCGTTTCGTACTCGGTCACGGTGGCAACACCCGCCTGCCGACAGAGCTGCGCCACCTGCAGAGCGACGTTCTGGTGAATACAGCGTTTTACCTCATCCGTGTAGACGGCGGCCGGCACCCACGATGCCTGAAAACTGATACCCGAAGCACTGAGCACGGCCTTAACCTGCCAGAAAGGCTTCGGCACGAATGCCACTATCTCACGGTCCCGGCGGACAACCAGCGCTAGCGTGGGCGTCTGCACCCGCCCGACTGAGACCACGCCCTCAAAACCTGCCTCGGCGGCCCGAAGCGTATAGAGCCGTGACAGGTTCATGCCGACCAGCCAGTCTGCGCGGGAGCGTCCCAGCCCGGCATAATACATACCGAGTGTTGCCTGACCCGGGCGCAGATCCGCAAGTGCTGCTCTGACGCTGAGCTCGTCAAGTGCTGAAAACCAGAGGCGCAGAACCCGGCCTTCCCAGTCACAATAGTCCAGCAGCTCGCGGGCAATGACTTCACCCTCGCGATCGGCGTCGGTCGCAATGACCACCTCATCGGCCTGCCTGAGCAGTTTCTCAATGACCTTAAACTGCTCCTGTGTCTCCTTTTTGACCACAACCTGCCACACTGGAGGGAGAATTGGCAGCGCAGACAGCGACCAGGGCTTACCGTACTGCTGCCCGTATGCCTCTGGCGGTGCGGTCTCAAGCAGATGCCCAACCGCCCAGGTCACCGTTACGCCATTACCCGTCATAAAACCGTCACCGCGACGGGTCGCGCCCAGTACGGCGGCGAGGTCACGCCCCTGAGAAGGCTTTTCACACATGAACAAGCGCATGGCTGGCCTCTGCTTACTGTCCGGCTTTATAACGCAGGCGCAGAAGGTTCACGCTGGCCTCGTTAATAGGCGGGGAAAACGCCGAGCGTTTTTCACCGAGCAGAACGGCGCGGTCAGGTTCACCGGCCGTCTCGCACGCAGTGCGCCATATATCGTTATTTTCAGCTGCGTCGAGACGGGTTGCGCCTACTTTGCGATAGCGCAAAACAGAACCATAAATCTCTCTCAGCAAACGGCTTCCGTTCCCCAGCATGTCATAACGTTGACTGCGGGAGATGATGCCATAATGGGCGGCCTGCAAAACCCTTTTTGCATACTGATCAAATCCCATCAGTAAAAAAACGCAGCGATAACCGAGGGGGGTGCCACTGAATACTGTCAGATCAAGCGTTTCAGTTGCCTGCGCATCTGTAATACTGACACCAGGAGGCACAAAACTTATCTGCTTATCAAGGGATGCGATAAGCTCATTCATCTGCTGACTGGCATACTCAATTTTTTCTTGAAGGGTCAGCATGGCCATATCAGCCCAGGGTTCGTTTTGCTGAGAATCCCGGTTGATCTGAGTGGCCCTGTGAAGGAACTGAGGCATCCCCATAATCGGCTGCTTTCCTTTCTTACCGTCATCACGCTTTTCCGCCTTACGGCCTTCCCATAAACCAATCGCGTAGTTAGTGTGCAGCTCGATTCGTAGTTCAGACTGAAGCGCACCGGCCCTGTTTTTCCGCTCTGCCATCATTAATACCTGCATTCAGTTAAGATGAAACGGCATGATCCTGAATGTATAAATTTTACAACAGCCTGAAACTCATAATCCCAATCTACTAATTACAGCCTGTATGTTTTTTAGCCTTGCTGCGCCCCGCAGCAAGGCTATTTTTTAACCATTTCCAGGCTGAGCCAGCCTGGCTCGCCGGTAACATTATCCGGTTTGGTTGTTTTTTAACCTTGCTGCGCCCCGCAGCAAGACTGTTTTTTGAACAAATTCATTGTGGCGCTTTAGTAAACTGCTGCCTGATAGCGGCAATGGCAGCGACAACCTGTTCAGCCGATGCCCGGTTCTCAGGCAGCACCGCAGCAGTGACGGACGAGGCGGCAACCGGTGCATGCCTGTTTGCGGCACCGCTGACTGGCCCCGATCCCCCCTGAACTGCAGGTGTGCACGGAGCCTCAGGCTGCCGGAATGCACCCTGTCTGGCGCGTTTCAGCATGGCGAACATCCAGCCTGCAGGATTCGCCAGGCGGCCTTTGCGCAGCTGTTCCTGCAGCAGTCCGCTCAGCCCTTCAGCCACCGGCACCGGCAGGCCACCAAACTGCACGCTCACCATCTGGCGGTCTTCGCTGCTCAGCATGGCCAGAAAGCTGTCAGGCAGAACCGGCGCGTCAGAGACGTACGTTGTTTTAATCACACTCTGTGTGAAAGAACGTACGTTACGGTTCGATTTTCGAACTGAGTTGTAAGTGACTGATTTCAGACTGAGTTCGGAATCCGAACTCAGTGTTATGCCGTCTTTATCCTGACTGAGTTCGGATTCCGAACTCAGTATTTCAGGGGGTTTTTCACGAGGTTTCTGACTGAGTTCGTTTTTCGGACCTGGTCGGGAATCGCTGCGTTTTAGTACCATCGCCGATGGCGTTAACTCTGCTGAGAGGCGACTTTCAATCAGCGCCAGTCGGCTGTGACGGTGGCGCATACCCGTGTCCTGCAGAATGTCGTTGACGATGGCCAGCGCCGTCATGCGCACAGATTTGTTCCGGCTCAGGCAGCTCTGCTCAACCAGCGCCAGCCAGCCCGGATCGAAGGTCTCCGCGTCACGGTAGCCCAGCGGTTCATCGTGCTGGGCATAAATGTTGCCACGTACCCGGCCCCCCTCGTCGCGGACCTTTTTGCACAGGCTAATCCAGCCCGTGAGCCGCAGCATCAGTAGCGTGCGGCTCACGGTTTCACGCGAGGCTTTGTCAGAGTGCGCGGAGGCAAGCTGCGCCTGCAGTTCGTCATAGGTCGGAAACACGGCCCCCTCATTCTGCTGCGCGTAAAGCCGTATCATCACCCAGGCCGTTTTATCGAGCGGCGACAGACGCGTGTCGAGAAAGAGCCGGCGGGGAAACGCGTCGTGGACGTTGCCCATAAACAGCAGGCCGCTCCGTTCCTGACCGGCGTCGCCGTTAACAGCCCTGCGTTCAAGATTTTTTTCCATGCGTGACAGCGTGTGTGTCACGATGCTGTCGGCGGGTATGTTCATGTCCTGTTCCCCTTTTTTGCCTGAGACAGCACAGTGCCGGGATAAACCCGGCACTGTCTGGTCATCGCTGGTCGTCCGTTACCGGCGTATTTCACGGTTATACGTCTCATGGTCCATCAGCCACCACTGCCGGCCTCCGTCCTTGCTGAGAATTCGCCAGCAGGGGCCGACGTCAATCTTGAGGTAGCCGTTGCGGGCAAGCCGCCGGAACACCTTTTTACCGCTGCAGACCGCCAGGAACAGCTTCTGAGCACGGCGGCGCACAGCCGGAGAGACCTGCTGACGCCGGGTAAAATCACTTAACCGCATCAGGCCTCCTTACGTAGCGCAGTTCCAGACAGGGAATGTACTGCCTCCCGGCACCACTGGCATACCTTCGTCCACACGGCGGTCAGCGACAGGCCGTGTAGTTCTGCCGCCAGCATCATCGCCTCCAGCGCCTGATGCGATTCCGGTGAAGTGAGACCGGCATTTTTCCACTCCGTCCAGAGCTGCGCGTCCTGCTCCTCGGTCAGCGACTGTGTCCTGCCCTGACGGCTCTCGATGCCCATCAGCCGTCGACGTGCGCTCACGTCAGAGGGTGACATACCAAAGTATTTGTCCATCAGCTCCATGGAGCCGCCCAGCTCAAGGGCGCGGTCTATCATCAGCATGCGGGCCTGCTCGTTGCGGGCCTGGTTGAGTATCAGCCAGAAGTTCTCGTGGTTGAGTGTGACGTCCATAACTGACACCTTTGACTGACCAATATAATGCAGCTCGTCCAGGCTGAGCCCGCTGAGTGCCCGTATCTCCTCGACCGACATGCCCAGAGATTCGCAGCGCCGGATGTTGCCGCTCTTGAGGTCCATCAGCAGCGAGCTCAGAATGGCCACCGTGGCGCCGGAAAGATTCTGCTGGCTCATAAACCACCTCCCGGGCTGACCTGGCTGGTCAGCAATATTGCATCACAGAGCCAGCCCGACAGGCAGGCACACCATAAGAGTGTGTTAATCATTGTGCGCTTCTCCCGCCGTAAGTTGCTGAGTGGCCTGCGAACCCGCCAGGCCGTGACTGAGTTCGGTCTGGCGGCCTGCAAACCATCCCGCCGTGCGTGCCGACATGTCGCCGCGACACCGTTTCGCCTCACGCGTGTTCACGGCCATCAGACTCTGGCCGGAATGCCGCTGTGCCAGCCAGCGCTGCAGCACCTGATTTTCACCGTCGGGCGTACTGAAGGACTGCAGCACCTGCCAGACGCCGGAGACCCAGCCCTCACGGAACTGGTCGGCGCGGCTGCGCAGCGTACTCTTCATTATTCGTCGCTTGCGGTAAGTTGACATATGGCTGTCTGTTGCCGCCCGCAGCTTGCGCTGCAGGACGGTATAGATATAGAGGGCCAGCTCAGGACGTTCCCCAAAGCCGTAAAAGTGAAGCGACCGGCGGAACATGCGCAATCCGTCCGGACTCACATAACCGTACCAGCCAAACCAGCACCGACACTGCGTGGCCATGCACACCACCGTGGCGAGCGAATTCATCCAGGCGGGGACTTTCTCCGCGTTGCTGGTCAGCCGCTCACAGACCGACTCACTAATTCCGCTCATCGCCAGCTGGTCATCAGTCAGGCCGTGACGTCGCATGAGACGTTGGGCCACCGCCACCGCCCGGGCGGCCTCGTGAGCGTTACTGTTCTGCGTCCCCAGGGCCATCAGACGACGGATGCGCCGGGCGAGTTTTGACTTATCCGACATGACGCGTCCCCCTGTAACTGCCCGCAATATGGCGGGCCTTTTTCTCATCGACGTCCTTACAGCCTGCGCAAAGCTTCACACCGGGCATCGCACGCTGACGGGCCAGCGGAATGTCAGCTCCGCAACACTCACAGAACTCTTTTGACGGCTCATCAGAACGGAGCTGTGACCGGACGGCGTCAATACCGTGCTGAATAAATAAGGCCGTGCTGGCCTGCGCCATCTCGTCGTTCAAATCATCAGACATTTTCTCCCCCATTTGCGGCAAGGCGCTGCAGCTCACGCAGGCGTCGAATGATGCGGATAAGGCGCATCATTTTGACCACCATGACGTCGTCAAATACCGGCGTGTCCGCCGGTTCCTGTGAACCAAAAAAATTCAGACAGAACATGAACATGTTGCACTGCTGATTTGGCAGACGGCCGGACAGGCCGGCAAGGAACAGACTGAACCCGTCACTGTGGCCTGAGACGGAAAAACCGGCAGACGCGGGAGTTTTGTCCTCGTTAATGCCGCTTTCACAGCCCATCGCCTCGGCAATTTCATAGACCAGCCGGTAGGCCATGTCCTGGAGGTGCTCAACATCATCCTGCAGAGCCGGGATCAGCCAGATGTCGCTGACCGGCTCCAGACCGGTTTCGGCAAAGCTCACGGACCCGGCTGATACCGGCACCGCGTCGTCCTGCTCGCCAAACGCCGAGGCAAGGGAAAGGCTGCCCGGAGAAACCAGACCCGAGCCGTGTTCACCGTTAATGCCAACGCCGTTACCGGTAATAACGGGACGTCCACCAAAGAGATCATTCTGGATTTCACTGCGCGGAAGGCTGCAGGGGCTGATCCCGTGACTTTCAGGCAATACGATGTTGTCCGCTGGCTCAGGGGCCGGCTCGGGGCGGGTTGAGCCGGTAAGGGTGCCTGAGCGCAGGCCGGTGAGAGGGATGACAGCGGTGGTATCATCCGACAGAACGGTGACAGGCGTGGCCTTACCGCCAGAACCTTCAGACGGGTGAGTAAGTGTAAGCGACGGCATGGCAGGAGGCTCGCCAAACTGCTCGCGGCGCTTCTGCTCCTTAGGGTCAAGCTCAATCAGCCAGCGATCATAGTTGAGGCTGGGATGCGGCAGAGCTTTCACCAGCTGGCCGATAAACTCATCCCTGAAAATTTCCAGAGAATAGCTGTCGGGATCATCAAACACACGGCAGGTTTCACCAAAAACGTCATCGAGAGTGAGGCTGGAGTTTATATCCCCGCTAAAAGATTTCCAGACTTTTAACGCTGAGGACCGCAGGCTGAGCAGTGGCATAACCTGACCCCGACTCATGCCATTTTCCAGCATGCGAGGCATATACGGATAAATATAATTCAGCGTGTCTTCCATTCTACTGACGCTGGAGTTATCAATTGGATAGCCCTCTTTGCCCAACAGATCAGAAAGCTCTCTGAGAGTAACACTCCTCCCTAATTGCTCTTCATAAATGACCCGTGCCTTATGCACCCCTAATGCTTTATCTATATATGTCAGATCTCCCCTGACTTCATTCTCCGCAAGGTGGCCAACGAGACATTTGAGACGCCCAGGCCAGGGCTTGAAGACGGTATGAAAGCGATAGAAACGCTCGTCACCGGTTTCCTGCCAGAGCTCACTGAGGATTTGATAGCGGGTGTTGCCGCCGTCACTGAAAATGTAAACGTCCTCTCCGTCCGGATCGCGGGTGACTTTTGGTATTGAATCCAGCCCACGTGCCCTGACAGAAGCTTTAATATCTTCATAGCGAGGGTTTTTAGCATTGCGCGGATTGTCAGGATTGGGCCTGAGCTGATCGAGCGTCAGCACCATTGCCATCTCACTGACCGGCAGCGGAGCAGCAGGCGTTTCAGCCAGCTGTATGGGGCTTTTGCCCTTCTGCAGCATAGCTTTTCCCAGATCGAGATTACGTATGTTGCTCATGCGAACCTCCCCGCATCGGCCTGAAGATTCTCAAAGCGGGTGTATCGGCACTCAAACCGCAGACACAGTGTGCCGACAGGACCCTGACGCTGTTTGCCGATGATGAGTTCAGCTAAACCCTTGTCCGGAGAATTTGCGTTGTAGACCTCATCACGGTAAACAAAGATGATGACGTCAGCATCCTGCTCAAGCGCACCTGAGTCACGCAGGTCGCCGTTGTTGGGGCGTTTATCGGCACGGCTTTCCAGTGCCCGGTTAAGCTGGGAGAGCGCCACCACCGGGCACGCCATCTCTTTCGCCAGCGCTTTGAGCGAGCGTGATATCTCGGCGATTTCCTGGGTACGGTTTTCCTGGTCCGGGCAGCGCATGAGCTGCAGGTAGTCGAGGCCGATGATGGAGGGATTACCGTAGCGTCGTGCATTACGTCGCGCACGGACGCGAAGCATGGCCGGCGTCAGGCCGCTGCTATCATCAATGACCAGACGCTCTTTGATATCCCCTGTCAGTAACCCAAAGGCACCTGACACGCGGGCCCAGTCTTCCCCATCCATCATTCCGCTTTTCATACGGGTCAGGTCAACGTTGCCGAGCGACGACACCATGCGCATCAGGATTTGCTCTGTAGGCTGCTCCAGGCTGTAAAACTGGCCGCTGGAATCTGTTTTTTTCATCAGAGAATTGATGATGATGTTTATTAGCAACGCCGTTTTCCCCATCGAGGGACGCGCGGCAATGAGGACGAGGTCACCCGACTGGAGACCGCTGGTGAAGGCGTCCAGCTCATTAAAACCCGTCGGCGTGCCGGTGATGCCGTCAGGGGTCTGGCAGCGTCGTTCGAGCTCGGCTGCCAGCTTTTCCAGACCGTCTACGATGGTTACACCCTGTTGCGGTTCAGCCCGCTCTGCCAGCTTTGTGATTTTCTGCTCGGCCGTTTCCATCACAGCGGCGATATCCGCGCCCGGCGCGGTGGCTGACGCGTGTATCTCATTACCGATTGCCGCCAGCTGGCGACCGCGACTGTAACGGGCCACGATGTCGCAGTAGTGCGTGATGTTGGCCACGCTCGGGGTGTTTTTGGCAAGCTCGGCCAGATAGGCAAAACCACCCAGCTGTTCAAGCGAGTCTTTGCCCCGGCTTTCAATGCTCTCGGACAATGTCAGCAGGTCAATCGGCCTGCCGGCCGCCACGAGGTGCGACATCGCCATGAAGATTTCGCGATGAACGTGATTAAAAAAGTCACCCGCGCTGATGCGCAGCACAACTTCATCCCAGCAGTCATTGTCCAGCATCAGGCCGCCAATGACGCTCTGTTCAGCGTCCCGTGAGTACAGGCCCGGAATATTTCTGCGGTTGTCAGTCATATGCACCTCCATTCAGGGAGGGCGTTACCGTGGGACGGATCAGACAACGTTTCATCCCAGATAAGTGTTGTCTTTTCAAAGAATTGAAATTAACAAAAATATACGTAAAGGGTGCCAGGCACCCGGATAAAAGGGTGCCGGATCTTCCTTTGCCAGGAGTATTATGTTTTTCACTGACAACAGCCTGCCTGTCCGAAGTTGGGGGACGGAAGACAGACAGGGGCGTAAGTGAATGAGTTAACAAATCATCCACATATAACAAAGTAGATCCGACATGGATTCTTTCTTTACTGAGGACATTATTGACACCCTCAGCCTCTCGTTCTGGGCACAAACCGCCCCTCTTAAAGACAGTTATGAGCGGCAGGATAGCTTTCGCCTGCTCTGGCTCGGCGAAACGCTGAAGAAAACCTGCAACCGGGCAGGTCTGAACGCTGAACAGGCGCTGGACTATGCGATTACTGAGCATCATGGGTGGTTCCCCGGAGATGTTGAGAAACTCTCCGTTAAGCACAAATGGCTGGCGCTGACGGAAGTGAGATCTGCTCTTTATGCTCAGCCAGGCGGAAAGTCGTTCCGGTACATGACAGAAAAGAAACTGGACTGGCTTGACGATCCTTTCAGGGGACAACACTGATAACAGAGATACCGGCAGAGACTGCCGGTATGTTTCAGATGAATGATAAAAAAGCGGAAAACTCATTTCGTATCCCCTTTTTCGGCAAGCACATCGAACCTGTGTTTCCACTCAGGGAACAGTTCGCAGGCGAGTTTGTGCATAGAATCAAAGGCCGAGTCACTGGTACGGCTGGTTTTCTTCTCCAGACGGTGAACCGGCAGCCCGCTTGCGTGTCCCTGCTTGTAGACCGTCAAATCGTAAATACGGGTCTGCAGCATCGAGATCGCAATCCGCTCAGACT
Source organism: Pantoea sp. E956-1 (assembly GCF_982223955.1). Classification (NCBI taxonomy): domain Bacteria; kingdom Pseudomonadati; phylum Pseudomonadota; class Gammaproteobacteria; order Enterobacterales; family Erwiniaceae; genus Pantoea; species Pantoea sp. E956-1. Next base: position 70,122 of record NZ_CEUYZP010000009.1, read on the forward strand.
GTGCGCTGTACGCTTTATCATGAATTATCTGCTCAGCCTGTTTCAGCGTTTCTGCGGCCAGGTTGGTGTAATCCATGCAGTTGACCAGCATACGTATGGCAGGAAGATTTATGCCAAATGCAGAATACGGCACAAGATCTTCCATCAGGGTAACGGTTCCGCGCATGAATTCGCGAACGTCAGGCAGTACGGGCTTTACCATGCCAATCATTTCACCCGTTGAGGCAAGGATAATCAGCTCTGACATCACCGTCTTCGCGCCCTGTGAATCGATCAAAATGACGTCATATTCATTAAACAGCGGTGCCGAAAGCGCATTGCGCAGGCGGACACGGCCATCCGGGGCGTTAAGCATGTAAGTTGGGAGAAGATTGCGCGGATCGTTTGAAACGATGAGATGGAGATTATCGATTTTCGTCCGTGAAATGATGTTGCCGGCCACGGAGAGATCGACGGTCTGCATGAGCATTTCGAAGAGACCGCAGGGGGCTTCATAATCCAGAGGAAATATACTGCTGGCGGTAGGCTGAGCGTGATCGCCATCGATGATAAGGACTTTCAAACCAGAATCGGCCAGGAAACCACCCAGATTGGCGGTTTGCGTCGATTTACCTTCTCCACCTTTAGTAGAGACTACAGGAATGACTTTAGCCCCTAAATTGGAATGGCAAGCTACTGATTTTGAATGCATTTAATCTTACCTGTAAGAAAACAGGTTCGATTTAACATATTAACAACTTATGGCTGCGAAATTTAACACTTCAACACGGGGATTGAAAATCCCCGTGTCCCTGGTTCGATTCCGGGTTCGGGCACCATATTTAAAGAACCCGCCTCTGGCGGGTTTTTGCTTTTGTGGCGCGAACCCGTTATCGAAGGTTCGATACACTCACCACATCCTGTGGCTCACCCTCCGGGTCGCGCGAAGCCGCGCGATGCAAAAATGCTCCCGGCATTTTTGTCCGGGTTCGGGCACCAAAATTTTAAGAACCCGCCTCTGGCGGGTTTTTTGCTTTTGTGCCGCGAACCCGTTACCGAAGGTTCGATACACTCGCCACATCCTGTGGCTCACCCTCCGGGTCGCGCGAAGCCGCGCGATGCAAAAATGCTCCCGGCATTTTTGTCCGGGCACCAGAATTCAACATGAACGGACCTCCACTGAGGTCCGTTTTTTTTGCGTAATGATCAACGCCCGTCTCCGTCACCTCTTCCTGCCCAGATCTCCTGCTCAATAGAGGTACGCCATTCTGCCGTTGTCCGGCGTCAGTCATAACCGCGACCAGCTCTGAACTGAGCCTCAATAACCCTCTGCTCGCTTCCCAGAACTTATCAGTTCTGCCAGCGGCCATCTCACGAAAGACAATGCCATAACGCTATCTGTCATAAACCGGGAGAGAGCCTGCTGATTTCTCTTTGTCTGGACCAGCCCCATTTTAACCGACGGTTCAGAATGATTTTTTTAAATCATTGCAAACGATCTTTCCTGATCTCTATCAAGGCATATCCTGTGGACAGGAGAGATAACATACTTCTCTTTTATCACCACTGAAATACGAATCAAAATAACTCTCAAATGACGCTGAAATAATCAACCATTCCCAAATAATAATCGCATGCTCATAAATAATACTATTTTAATTAATAATTAAATAGCTCATTAACATGAGTGCTCAATATACAATACTTATTTATCGCCACCTGGATAATATAATAAAAAACCACAGGTGCTTTTTTCTTAAATAAATTATAATGCCCCCATATTTTATTAATAAGAGGACATTACCCAGCCTGCAATGCAGCACCTTAATAAATAACAAAGAAAAAATAAATTATATATAAACACTCAATCGCCAATATTTTCTCAAACTTACACTAAAAATAAATTTTATATTTATTGTCAGTCGTTATTTACAAAACACAACAAATCAAACCCAATAAAAAGGTGATTACATGAAATCAGGATTTAAGAAAAAAGCGCTTCTGGTAGCAGGTGTTTCAGCGCTGTTCCCGATGGGCTCAGCGCTGGCGGCAACAACCAGCGGTGGTTCTGTCAATTTTAACGGAAGCGTCGTGACATCAGCCTGCGCCATCAGTGCTAACAGCGCAGAGATTGATGTCAACATGGGCGAAGTGCGTACTGCTACGCTGGCCGCTGCAGGCAGTGAAGCAAGCGTTGCTAAAACGTTTTCTATCGCCCTTGAGGATTGCGCAATTGCTGATACCTCAATATCTACAGATGAGAACCCTGTTGCAGCCACCACTGTCGCAGTGACCTTCTCAGGTACACCTGACAGTAATGATGCCAACAGCCTGGCAACAGGTGTAAACGGCGGCGCAGCATCCGCGCAGAATGTGGCCATTCGTCTTTATGACGAACAGGGGAACATTGTGAAACTGGGCGAAGCGGCTACAGCAACCCCACTGCGTAAAGGCGCTAACACGCTGAACTTCAGTGCAAAATACTACTCACCAACTGGCAATGCCACTGCGGGCGATGCCAGTGCAGTTGCCACCTACACCGTAACCTACTCGTAATCGTCATGCCCGGTGTAACGACCGGGCATGAATAGACGTTCAGGAGAAAAAAATGCGTTCTTTAACCTGGGTTTATCTGGCTGCCACATTATGTTCATCGGCGGTATACGCAGGGGGAGTGGGGTTAGGTGCAACACGTATGATCTATCCTGCTGATTCCAGACAGTCCACTCTTCAGGTCAGAAATACCCATGCGACAGCCTCATTTTTGATTCAGTCCTGGGTGGAGAATGCCAGCGGTGAACGTTCACAGGATTTCGTTATTACGCCCCCGCTTTATGTTTTAAAACCGGCAACCGAAAGTGTGGTGAAAATTATCTTTAATGGCCGATCTCTGCCGCAGGATCGTGAATCCCTCTACTGGATGACGGTAAAAGCGATTCCACAACAAATGAAAAATAGTGCAGGTAATTCCCTGCAGTTCGCCTCTGCGAATCGTATTAAGGTATTTTATCGTCCCGCTTCACTTTCGGGTAATGCTAACGAAGCATGGAAAAAAATTACCGGTGAATACAGTGCGGGCAAAGTTGTGCTGCGCAACCCAACACCCTGGTTCATTACCACGATCAATCTCAAGGTTGATGGTAAGACGGTTAAGCCTGTGATGTTGCCACCTGAATCAGGTACCACGCTGGCAGAGAATTTTAGCCAGGCGACATCGCTGACCTTTCAGACCATCAATGACTACGGTGCATGGACACCTGTAACCCGCGCCCCGTTGAACCGTAAATAGACTCGTTGAGGCATGATTGCGTGAAAATAAAAATCGTTTGTGCGGTGGTGGCTTTCCATGCCATGCGGTATACCACAGCCGCGGAGAGCGATTTATACTTTAATCCCGCCTTCCTTAGTGGCGAGAGCGCGTCAGTGGTTGATTTATCCTGGGTAAATACAGGCAGTGCTTTACCGCCAGGCGAATATAATATCAACGTCTATATCAACAAGAACTATGCCTTCACGGGCAACGTCATCTTTGCGGTGGATAAATCCAGCGGGCAGGACGTCACTGCGGCGTGTCTTACGGCCAGTCAGCTTGATGCGCTCGGCGTGGACATGGCACAGGCAGAGGGTGTCAGCCTGCCGCTGGCAAAACAGTGTTATTTTCTCAACACGTTGTTTCCCGGCAGCAGCACGGACTATGAGCCGCAAACCCTCACGCTCAACATCACTGTACCGCAGAGCAGGATGCGCAATCTGCCACGCGGCTACGTCAGTCCGGAAAACTGGGAGCATGGCATTCATGCCGGGTGGCTGAACTATGTCATTAACGGCTCAAATAACACCTACAAAGGGAATAACAGAACCCGCGATCAGCAGCTGTTTGCCAGCCTGAACAGCGGCATAAACATTGGCGCATGGCGGCTGCGCGACTATACCACCTGGACCAAAGACACCAATGAGCTGAACCATCTACAGACCTGGCTGCAACGCGATGTTCCGGCGCTGGGCGCACAACTTTATGCCGGAGAAACTTACACCTCCTCTCAGGTGTTTGACTCCGTCGGTGTTCGCGGGCTGGCGCTTAAAACTGATGACAACATGCTGCCTGCAAGCCTGAGCGGTTACGCACCCGAAGTTCGGGGGATTGCACGCAGCAATGCTATCGTCACCGTACGACAGAACGGCAATGTTATTTATCAAACCAGCGTATCGCCCGGGCCATTTGTGCTCAGCGATCTCTATCCCACCTCTTCGGGAGGTGATCTCTCTGTCACTATCAGGGAGAGCGACGGCTACGAAACTCAATTCAATGTGCCTTTCGCCAGCGTGCCTAATCTGGTCCGCAGCGGCCAGGTTAAATATGCCCTCAGTGCGGGTAAATTCCAGCCGGTGAATAATCAGGATGCACCGGCATTTGCCCAGGGTGAACTCTTTTATGGCTGGCGATATGGACTGACCTTTTATAGCGGCGCTCAGCTTTCCGAGCGTTATCGCGGGGTTGCAGCGGGCATTGGTCAGAACCTGGGCCGCCTGGGTGCCTATTCGCTGGATGTTACCCATGCTCAAAGCCAGCTTGCAGACGATAAGCGCTATACGGGCGACTCCGTACGCCTGCGCTACAGCAAACTGATCAACGACATCGGGACACGCGTAAATTTCTATTCGCTGCGTTACTCCACACAAGGGTTCTATAACCTCAGCGATACGGCTTATAAAAGAATGAGCGGTGGCAGACCAGAACAGGTCGTGGAAGCGGATGGCTCTGTCACCACCCGCTATGAAAATCTCTACGACCTTCGGATGTCACGCAAGGCCAGAAACCAGCTACAGCTCTCGCAGCCGATGGGCGAATATGGCTCTCTGTCGCTCTCCTGGGATCAGCAAACCTACTGGCATACCTCGAAAACGACACAGGGGATTCAGTTTGCATGGAATACGACATTCCGCACTGCCTCGCTGGGCGTGAGCTTCCAGCGCAGCACCAGTCTCTATGATGACAGTAAAGATAACATTCTGGCCTTGTCGCTCTCGATACCTTTTGGCGATACCCAAAATTCGACACGCGCACGTTTTTCTACCACTCAGGGGAAATCGGCAGGAACAACCTACAGCAGTGGCGTCAGTGGTTATGTGCCTGGAAAAGATGAACTTTATTACAGCGTAAATCAGCGCTACAACGCACAAAAGCAATATGGCGGCGATGCGGCACTGCAATATAAAGACGCTCGGGGCCAGTACAACCTGGGTTATAGCTACGGGCGTGATGCCCGGAATCTCAGCTATGGCATCAGTGGTGGTGCCGTTTTACACGAAGATGGGTTGACGCTGAGCCAGCCGCTGGGCAATACCAATATTCTGATCAAAGCACCTGGAGCCAGCAAGGTTGCCGTTCTTAATCACCGCAGTATAAAAACCGACAGCCGGGGCTATGCCGTCATCCCCTACGCCACGCCGTACCGCGTTAATCGGGTCGGCCTCGACGCCACGACCGCAGGCAGTGACGTTGAACTCGACAATGCCATCATCAGCAAAACACCAACCGACGGCGCGCTGGTGCGAGCCACTATCACCACGCAGCAGGGTGCAAAAGCGATGTTTGTCTTACGCCAGAACGGCAAGGAATTACCTTTTGGTACCGTCGTCGCGTTAGCAGACAGCGAGGTCAGCAGCATTGTGGGTGATGGTGGCAGCATCTATTTATCGGGTCTGCCGTTGAAAGGTACGCTTAACGCGGTCTGGGGAAAAGATAACGCGGCCCGTTGTTCTGTTCGTTATCAGCTCAATAAGCAGGAGTTTAACGCCCGCACGGGCCTCTATTCTCTGGAGGGAGCATGTCAGTAATAACCCGCCTGGTATGCATCGTACTTCTGTTCGCCTGCACGTGGCCGGTGCAGGGTTACGATGTGCTGGTGTCGGTAAAGGGTAATCTGATCGCCAATACGTGCGTCGTCGCCGCCGACTCGCTGGAGAAAAATGTCCCCCTTGGCGACATCGGTACCAGACAATTAAATAAAGCAGGTGCGGTAAGCAATATTAAATCTCCGTTCACGCTCACGCTGGAAGCGTGCGGCCCCACCTTTTCTGGCGTAAAGATCCGCTTTAGCGGCACGCCGGATGATAGCGATCCGCGACTGATTAAAGTGGCAGAGGGCGGAGCGACAGGCGTGGCGGTGCAAATCCTCGACAAAGATGGCGCGCTTGTCCCACTCGATACCCAGACAACCGCCTATGGTGTGGAGGGGAATGACAGCGTGCAGATGAATTTTTATGCCCGATTAATCGCCACAAGTGCGGAGGTTAATGCTGGCAACGTGTCAGCCATCGCCACCTGGACTACGGAGTATCAATGATGCGTAATTTAGTGTTGCTTGCCTGTTTTCTTGCCTCTGCCAGCGCGCTGGCTATGGACTGGAAATCAGACATTACGCTCTCACCCCAGCCAATGGAATATTCCGGACCAGCAGACTCGGTGATGCCTGGTGACATTATTGGTTCAACCTGGAGCGCCACGGCCAATGTGGAGGAGGTGTTCTGGTGCGGACTGGTATGGACCTGTTCAAAGGGCACACTTGAGCCCTCTCCATCGGCTATATCCAGCGGCATGGCGGTCACCGTTGATGGTCAAAACTACACAATTTTCGAAACGGGTATACCGGGTATTGGCTACATCATCGGGCTAAAAGATTTTAACGGCTCGGAATATGTGCCCTTGCAAACAGGGATCACGCAAAGCTATCCAGCCAGCGGTACCAGTGGCTATGCCACAAAGCTTGGCTGGTCAGCGAAAGTGACATTCATTAAAACGGGAACTGCGTTGAAATCTGGCCTGTACACCACGCCAGCCATCCATGCGGCCATTCTGACGGCCTACAATAATGAAACCAAAACAGCACAGGTCATTATCAACCCCACCACCATCACGGTGGCCGCCAGCGGTTGTACGGTCAACACCAAAAGTGCGAACGTCGATCTGGGCACGCTGGATATTCGCACACTTTCAACCGTGGGCAGCACCTCACCGTCGGGGACGTTCAACGTCACACTCACCTGTGATCAAAACATCGCGGTGAATGCGGTCATGACCGACCAGACAACTCCGTCAAACAGTTCATCGGTGGTGACGCTGACCGGCGACTCTACCGCTTCTGGCGTGGGTGTACAGTTCTTCTATAACGGTATCGGTCCTCTGAGTATGGGGCCGGACAGCACAGCTGATGGCACGCTCAACCAGTTCTTTATCCAGACAACCTCATCGGCAAACCAGGTATTGTCACTGCCCTTCCAGGCGCAGTATATCCGTACGGGCGACCTGGTGCCCGGAACGGCGAATGCACTGGCAAGTATTACGTTTTCCTATCAGTAACAGATCTACCTTCTGAGCAGACCGGCCAGGCAAGGCTGGCTCCCTGAACCAGAGCCAGCCGGTTTATTGTCCAGATCATTGGCAAGAGTGCTTCTCTCTGTACAGCCGGCGTGCAAACCCTTTCGTTTACGCTAAAGACTCGCTTCAGCACGTCACCCAGACTGCACCGGCATCCGCCGATTTCACGCACTGCGCAACCCAGCGCACGCCCATTAATCCGGCATGCACATCGGGATACCAGAAATCCTGCAGGAAGGCGGTGTCACGGCGATCGGTGGCATCCATCGCCAGCGCGAAGCGACGATAGAGATTGGACCAGGCTTCAAATAAACCCTCTGTATGCCCTCCGCCAATGCGATCCTCTTCCAGCGCACGCGGGCTTAGATAGCCCATACCGCGCTCCAGAATGCGCACCGGCTCGCCCTGCACTTCATACCGCAACTGGTTCGGCTGCTCATCCCACCACTCCAGGCTGGCTTTCGATCCAACGACCCGAATCTTCTGTCCGTGCATCGATCCGGCATTCACCGCCGACGCCCATAACGTGCCGACCGCGCCGTTGTCATACTCCATCATCACAAAGGCGTTGTCCTCCAGCGGCGCACGCGACGCGACAAAGCTCTGCCGCGAACAGAGCAGACGCGTCACTGTCAGCTGTGGCAACATCGTTTCTGCGATAAACAGCGGATGCGTCGCCAGGTCGCCTAACACGTAACTCGGGCCGACAAAGCGCGGATCGACCCGCCAGCGGGTGCTTTCACTCTGCAACTCCACCGCCTCATTATGAAAGCCGTGAGCAAACTGCATGTTAACAATGCGGATCTCACCCAGAGCCCCTTCGGCGATCATCTCCCTGGCCTGATGAACCAGCTGATGCCCGGCGTAACCGTAAGTGACGCCAACAATCTTCTGCTTCTCCCGGCTTAACTGCTCCAGCTCATCTGCCTCTTCGACCGTAAAACAGAGGGGCTTCTCGCACACCACATGCAGCCCGGCATTAAGCGCCGCCCGGCAAATGGCGAAATGCGTATTATTAGGCGTGGCGATAGACACGGCTTCAATGCCATCTTCACGCGCGGCTTCCCCGGCGAACAGGCTGGCGTAATCGGGATAACAGCGGTCAGGTGCCACACCCAGCGCCTGACCAAACTCACGCCCGCGTGCGGCATCAATATCAAACGCCCCCGCCAGCAGCACAAAATTTCCGTCACGCTGTGCCGCAGAGCGATGGATATACCCAATCTGGCTGGTGCCGCCGCCGCCGATCATGCCCCAGCGCAGTGAGCGATTTGCCGCTTTTTTACCGTTAATCATGCTGTTGTCCTCAGAATCCTGTTGATCGGAGATAGTCCAGGCTGGCTTTAACATCCCGCAGACTGGTGTCGGCATGGCGCGGATCACGCTCCTGTTCGATGGTGATCCAGCCCTGATAGTTACGCTCAGTCAGCAGCGTGCGCACCGCCGGATAGTCGATTGCGCCCTGCCCCAGCGGACACATCACTCCCTGCGCGCAGGCAGTGAAAAAATCGAGTCCGCGAGAGAGTGCGTCACGCCAGACCGGCTGGTTAACGTCTTTGAAGTGAAGGTAATCGATGCGGTTCCAGTAATGTTGCAGCGAAGCGACCGGATCCATTCCGGCGTAATAGAGATGGCCGGTATCCAGACATAAACCAGCGACCTGATGCGGAATATCACTGACCAGCCGTGCAATCTCATCGGCAAACTCAATGCAGCCGCCCGCATGCGGATGAATTACCGGTCGCACGCCATACTCCTGCCAGGCAATCTCACTCAGAATGGTGATGTGTCGCATCATGCGCTGCCAGTCGACAGCGGAGAGCCGTGGCGCTTTTTCTGACTGACCAGCATATTTCGCCCGCTCCGGATTCCCGAAGTCGATGATCACCAGATAAGGCGCACTGGCACCGGGCGTTTTGACGGCGGTCGGCACACTGGCCAGCGTACGACACAGGTTATGGGTCAGCGTGACCCGTTCAGGGAAATGCGCTTCACTGACCAAATCATCAAAAATTGTACCCGCCACCAGCGAAAGCTGATGCGCGTTAAGCTGCCGGGTCAGTTCGGCTGCATCGGATGGCAGATAGCCCCAGGGACCAAGTTCGATACTGGGATAGCCAGCCTGAGCGGCCTCGGTCAGGACTTTCTGCCACGGCGGCAGCCAGGGATTAGCGGGATCGTCCACGCCCCAGCTACAGGGCGCATTCGCAATATGAAAGGTCATGATATTTGCCTGTGCAGTGAGAACTGCTGGCAGTATCAAATAAAAATTTCATCTCAGACAACAATGAAAGTTTCATTTTTTGATAGAGATCGCGTTTAAATATTCCACAAAATGATAGATTACTATCAAATAAACGCTAACCTTCTCTTTTTACAGGTTTTCACGCGTTACGATTTCAAATGGCACCGTCACCTGCGCAAAATGATCGCGCTGCTCCATCCGGCTGTTGAGACAGGTGGCGACCACCGCCCCGGCCATGACATCAAGACGATGACGCAGCATCAGCGTGATGGTGCCGTCAATCAGCGCCAGCTCATCCCCCGGCAACGGACCGTGACACAGCAGATCGATCTGCCTGCGTCCGCTGTCACGCAGCGCCTGCACCACCCCCTCTATGCCGCCGCAGGGCGCATAAATCATTACCAGATCATCATGGGTCTCCAGCAGCTGCCGGGTTGCCTGATAGCCGCCGTCACCCGACTCATAAGTCTTTAACGGTTCCAGTACCCGCTGGGTGATGCCTGACTCGCGCAGGTAAGAGCGGAAACTGATCTCGCTGCTCTCCTGGCAGGTAAAGCGGTGATCGCCCAGCAGCACCCCGACGCATCCCGGCTGACGCAGCAGATGCTGTGCCATCCACGCCGCCGTACGCCCCGCTTTCTGATTATCAATGCCGACAAACCCCGCATGCTCGCAGGGCGAAAAATCAGAAAACAGTGCGTAAACCCGCACGCCCAGTCGGGACACATCCTGAATCGCGTGACGAATCAGCGGATGATCCAGCGCCACCAGCGCGATCACATCACTGCGCTGTGCCAGCAGACGCAGCGAGTGTGCCACCGCCTCCACTTCGTGAATATCATGCCAGCAAAATTCAGGTTCGCTGCCCTGTGGCTGCTGCGCTTTAAGCTGTTGTTTCAGCATCTCGCCCAGTTGCTGATAAAAGGAATAACGGGCGGGCAGCAGGATAAAGCTCACGCGAACGGTTGCTGCGGCAAGGGGTGACGTTCTCCGGGTGTGTGCCTGTGTCAGGTGATAGCCCAGCTCGCGGGCCGCAGCCAGCACTTTCTGCTCGGTCACGCTGCGCACCGGTGCGCGGCCATTCAGCACCCGATCCACGGTGGCCACGCCCACGCCCGCCGCCTGCGCAATGGCGGTCATCGTCACTTTTGACATCATCCTTCTCCCTGCATCAATCTGTGGCGTTAGCTGACGCTACACGGGTCAGCCTTCTCTGTTCTGTTGTCTGAAACATCCACACTCTATCGCGGCGCAGCCGTTTCCTCTCATTTATTTGATAGAAAATTAGCGCTAATCTTGATCGCCTTCGCAAAATGAAACATTCATTTCTTTCTGCATTCTCTTTAAAACGCCCATTTGCTAAAACGGATAAAAATTCTGCGCCGATCGGGTTGATGGGATCACCTCATTAAAAGATTAGAGCGGCGACAGCAGGCTTTCTATAGTGAAGTCCTGAACAAACCCTGCCTGCACGTACAAAAGGAAAAGTCATGTTCCCTTCAACGCTTCCGCTTCCACGTCTGACCGCTGCCAGCCAGGTTCCACCGTTGCGCTGGGGCATTATCGGGCCGGGCTGGATCGCCGACCATTTTGCCGCTGCACTGCGCAAGCACACCCGCCAGCAGATCACCGCGGTGGCGGCGCGTGACCCGGCAAAAGCACAGGCCTTTGCCGACAAATGGTCAATCGGCCATGCCACGGGCAGTCTCGACATGCTACTGGCACGGGAGGATGTTGATGCGGTCTATATCGCCACGCCCCACAACCACCATTTTCCCGATGGCCTGCGCGCAATTGCCGCCGGAAAGCATCTGCTGATTGAAAAGCCGCTGGCGCTGAATGCTCAGCAGGGGACTCAGCTTAAACACGCAGCCGCTGCTGCAAAGCTGCTCTGCATGGAGGCGATGTGGTGCAACTTCACACCGAAATATGACGTTATCCGTCAGCTGCTGGAGGATGGCGTGCTCGGCGACGTTCATACTCTGATTGCGGATCATGGCGAGTTTTTCACACCAGACCACCGCATCTTCAACGCCGATCTGGCGGGCGGCCCGATGCTGGATCTGGGCAGCTACCTGGTGGCGCTTAGCGTGTTTGTTGGCGGCGGTGCGCCTGACACAATCATCGCCCGGGGCCAGCCCGTCCCCGATGGGCGTGTTAACGGTCAGACGTCGATGCTGTTTACCCATCAGCACGGCATGCAGTCGGTACTGAACACCACCCTGTTCAGCAACACGCCAGGCTGCGCGGTGATCGCCGGACGCGAGGCCACGCTGGAACTGGCGGGCCAGTTCTATGCGCCTGGTAACTTCACCCTGACCTCCAGCGATCGGCGTCATCACCTGCAGTGGCAGGAGCCGGCCAGCCGCTATGAACAGCTCTGTCATGAAATTAACCACTTCGCCTGGTGTATCGACCAGAACCGGATCGATTCGCCCATCCATTCGCTTGACCAGGCGATTACCACCCTGGCCGCGATGGACAACGTCAGGCAGCAGATTGGCGTGACCTTCAATGAAGAACAGCAACCTTAATGTGCCCGGAGCAGAAAGATGAAAATCGCTTTTGATGTGGATGTAATTAAAGATTTAGGCATCACCCGTATGGTTCATCAGGTGGCCGACTGGGGATACAAATATATCGAACAGTCGCCGCATCCGCAGATCAACCCGTTTTATAAGCATCCTAAAGCCAGCCGTGAAATCATCACCGAGTATAAGAATGCGTTAAACGCCACCGGGCTGGAGATCTCCTCGTTTATCGTGGTCTATCGCTGGTCCGGCCCGGATGAGCTGCGTCGTCAGGCGGCGGTAAAGAACTGGAAGCGGATGATTGAGATTGCAGTTGAGATGGGTGTGCAGGTGATTAACACCGAACTCTCCGGCACGCCTAATGAGCCGGAAATCTGTGAAGAGATGTTCTATCGCTCCATGGAAGAGCTGCTGCCGCTCATCGAACGTGAAGGCATCCGCGTCGAAATCCAGGCGCATCCGTGGGATTTCTGCGAAGAGAACAACGAAACCGTGGATATCGTGAAGTCGTTCCGCAGCGATAACGTGAAGTATATCTACAGCGCGCCACACACTTTCTTTTATGACAAAGGCAAAGGTGATGTGAAACCGATGCTGGAGTATGCCGGTGACGATCTGTCGCACATGCTGATCGCCGATACCATGAACCATACAAAGCACTGTCGCTACATCGTTAACCCGCCAGGGGTGGATGCCACCATTCACCAGCATGTCGGCGTGGGCGAAGGCGAAGTGGACTTCGACACCCTGTTCAAAACGCTGCGCGACACCGGCTTTGCCACCCGCAGTTATAAAGTCGGCGGTGAACCGATCATCGCGGCGTCTCTGTTTGGCTACCCGGAAAAGATGAAGGTTCAGGCGGTAGAAACCCGCGAACTGATTGAGCGGGAACTGCTGTAACCCTGCCTGCCGTGCAGTCGCTGCTGACTGCACGGCCACCTCCGCTCAGGACAACGACCCCCCGTCTGACACACTTTCATTCACTTTTCCTCTGTGCCGCTGCCCGCCTGACATCAGCCCCTGCAGCACGCCCTTGCGCAGCCAGCAGAGTTAAACCCCCTTTGCAGCACCTGCTACACTCCAGACCAATACCACACCATAAGGCGAACTTTCATTATGTCGGAAAATGCATATCAGCCCGCAAAAGTCTGGACCTGGGACCCTGAAGCCAAAGGTAACGGCGCTAAAACTAATCGTCCGTTCGCTGGTCCCACCCATGAAAAAGCGTTGCCGGTCGGCAAACATCCTTTACAGCTCTATTCGCTTGGTACGCCTAACGGCCAGAAAGTGACCATCCTGCTGGAAGAGCTGCTGGCGCTTAACGTCAACGATGCGGAATATGATGCCTGGCTGATCCGTATCGGCGAAGGCGATCAGTTCTCCAGCGGTTTTGTCGACATAAACCCGAACTCGAAAATCCCGGCGCTGAGCGACCACTCAGCAACGCCGCCTATTCGGGTATTTGAATCGGGCAATATCCTGCTCTATCTGGCAGAAAAGTATGGCTACTTCCTGCCAAAAGATATTGCTGGCCGCACCGAAACCCTGAACTGGCTGTTCTGGCTGCAGGGCTCAGCGCCTTACCTGGGCGGTGGTTTCGGTCATTTCTATCACTACGCGCCAGAAAAAATTGAGTACGCCATTAACCGCTTCACGCTGGAAGCGAAGCGTCAGCTCGACGTGCTGGATCGTCAGCTGGCAGATAACCGCTATCTGGCCGGTGATGACTACACCATCGCGGATATCGCCACCTGGCCGTGGTACGGCAACATGGTGCTGAATGACCAGTATGGCGGTGCTGAATTCCTGGATGTGCAGTCCTATAAAAATGTGGTGCGCTGGGCGAAAGAGATCGCGCTGCGTCCTGCTGTAATTCGTGGCCGCAAGGTCAACCGTGTCATGGGCGACCCGGCCGATCAGCTGCACGAGCGTCATGATGCCGCTGACTTCGATACCGAAACCCAGGATAAAAAAGCTTAAGGAGAGACCTGTGAGTGCATATGTTGTATTTATTCGTGATAACACCCTGAACCAGGACGAAATGGCGATCTATGCCGAAAAAGCGGGCGAGGCTCGCGGCGATCATCAGATCAATCCTCTCGCCTTTTATGGTGAACTGGAAACGCTGGAAGGACAGGAAGCGGAAGGCGTGGTGATTCTGGAATTCGCGAGCCGCGAAGCCGCGCATGCCTGGTATGACAGCCCGGAGTATCAGGCTGCCAAAGCGCACCGTCTGAAAGGCGCTAACTACCGCGTGGTGCTGGTAGAAGGTGTGGCTAAGTAAGGATTCAGGCGGCAATGATGCCGCCTTTTTTATTGCAGCGTGATACGCGCCACGCCATCCAGCCCCTGACTGCTGTGATCGTCATTGAAGCCCTGCTTCAGGGTGACGAACAGGGTCTGCCCGTCCGGTGAAACCAGCAGGCTGTTGGGGTGGCTGTCAAATGACCAGCTGTTTTTCACCTCATAGGTGGTGCCATCCAGCTGCAGCACCTTCTTCGACTCGCGCTGACTGATATAAATCTCATTGCGTTTGCCGTTAAACTTAATCCCCAGTGAGTCGCCCAGATTCAGCCGCTTAATGACCTTGCCGCTGCGCTCATCAAACACCAGCGTATTTTTCGCTTTTGAATTATCCGTAACAAACAGGCGACCGGTTGCCGGATCCTCGGCCATATTCAGGAATAGATACGCCTGCCCGTCGCCCGCCGTCAGGCGCTGCTCGATTCTGGCACTGCGCGGATTGATCACCAGGATTTCCCCGCTGCCGTTCGCCGCGTAAATCCGGTCGCTGACCGGCGAGAAGATAATGCCTGTGACCCACTTCCCGGCATTTTTTATCCGGGTTTTCAGCGTCAGGGTTTTTGCATCAACCACCCAGATCACGCCCGGATCGCCCACGCCGCCGACATAGAGCAGGCCGTCATGCAGAAAGATTTCACGCGTGCCATAGGGCATGCCTTTCTCATTTTTCTCGTCGAACATCAGGCGCTTCAGCACCTTACCGTTTTCAGGATCGATCTTAGAGATACCGCCATCCAGCGTGTTGGTGGCGTAGAGTGCGCTGCCGTCAGGCGCGCTGATCAGACCAAAGTTTTTCAGGTCGAAGTGCCCTGCACCGGTGCTCTGCAGCGTAGAAGCATCAAGACGGTAGATCATGCCGCCGCTGATATCTTTGAATCCCTGCGCACTGGCGACATAGAGGGCATTTTTTGCTGGCAGATAGGCCATCTCATACAAACCTTCACCCAGCTCGCGCTGAATCAGGTTATCGGGACTGGAGGGCTGCATCACCACCGGCGCACTGGCATCCACTTTTTTCGCCGTCATCTGGCACGCCGTCAGGCTGAAGGTGGCGACAATCGCCAGTGTAAGTGCCGCTGTACGCGGACTGAACAACGCTTTCATACTTAACTCCCCTATCTGCCTGCTGCTCCCGGCTGGCCACAACGCAGAGGACAGACAGGAAATAAAAAGAATGAGAATCATACGCAGCCGCTAAAACGCTGTAAATGGAGCGGCGTACTGAAGCAATCGAATCAGCTTAATGCGGTAAATTTAATGCCTGCGGGCGTCTGACCGCACCATTCTTTGCCTGTAAAAGCATGACTAATCAACCGGTTGCAGATTGGCCTGCAGAAAGGTCACAAACGCGGTAATACGCGCCGGAAGCTGACGCTGGGCCTGCCAGACCGCATAAATATCACCATCGGGTGCCTGCCAGCCGGGTAACACCGGCAACAGTTCGCCCGTCGCCAGGCTGTGCTGCGCGTCCCACCAGGAACGCAGCAAGATGCCATGCCCATCCATTGCCAGCCGCATCGCCACTTCGCCATCGTTGGTGATCAGACTGCCGCGCACTTTCTGATTGATGCTCTGTTCACCGCAGGTCAGCCGCCATAGGGTAAAATCGCTGTCGTGCTGGCGCAGTAAAATGCAGTTGTGCTGTGCCAGATCGCGAACGGTCTCCGGCAGACCGTGCCGGGCGGCATAAGCAGGTGAGCAGCAGAGAATGCGCGGATTGGTACGCAGTTTGCGCGCCACCAGCCGCGAGTCGGGCGGTTCCCCGACGCGGATATCAATATCCATGTGGGCATCAAGAAAATTAAGCGGCTGGCTGCTGAGCTGCAGCGACAGCGAGAGTTCCGGGTGCAGCGCGGCAAAAGCCGAGACGCAGGGCGCAATATGCCGACGGCCAAAACCAAATGAGGCGTTGATGTTAAGCGTGCCGCGCAGCTGCGCGGTTTCGCCGCTGACCGCCTCTTCCAGCGCCGCCAGCTGATCCAGCAACGGACGCGCACCCGCCAGATAACGGCGACCTTCTGGCGTCAGCTCCAGTCGTCGCGTGGTTCGGCGCAGGAGTTGCACACCAAGCCGCTGCTCCAGCTGGCTCAGACGTTTGCTGACCGCCGCCAGTGACAGTCCCAGTTCGCGCGCTGCCGCAGTCAGGCTATCCAGCGCAGCCAGGCGAACAAAGAAAGCTAAATCATCGGTGGAGGTGCGGGATTCTCTACTTTTATTCAACACTGGATTGCCTTTCAGGCTCATTATTTCCCCGTAAGCGACAGTTATACTGCGTACACAATTCGAACATCAACCGGAAAGGTACCCTGTGACTGACAAAATTCACCGTATTGCCGTGATCCCTGGCGACGGCATTGGCAAAGAAGTGATGCCGGAAGGCGTTCGTGTCATGAATGCGGCCGCAGAGAAATTTAACATTCCGCTGCGCTGGGAGTGGTTCGATTACGCCAGTGCCGACTACTGGCAGCAGCATGGCAAAATGTTGCCTGACGACTGGTTTCCACAGCTGAAAGCCTTTGATGCGATCTATTTTGGCGCGGTTGGCTGGCCCGATGTGGTGCCCGACCACGTTTCACTGTGGGGCTCGCTGCTGCAGTTCCGCCGGGAGTTCGATCAATATGTGAATCTGCGTCCGGTGCGACTAATGCCCGGCGTCAAAGCGCCGCTGGCGAACCGTCAGCCCGGCGATATCGACTTCTATGTGGTACGCGAAAACACTGAGGGTGAATACTCCAGCGTCGGCGGCACCATGTTCCCCGGCACCAAACGTGAAGTGGTAATCCAGGAGACGGTGATGACGCGCACTGGCGTCGATCGCATCCTGAAGTTTGCCTATCAGCTGGCGCAGAGTCGGCCGAAGAAACACCTGACCTCCGCCACCAAATCAAACGGCATAGCCATCACCATGCCTTACTGGGATAGCCGCGTTGAAGCCATGGCCGGTCAGTTCCCCGAGGTTCGCGTCGACAAGTATCACATCGATATTCTTACCGCCAACTTCGTGCTGCATCCGGACTGGTTTGATGTGGTGGTCGCCAGCAATCTGTTTGGCGATATCCTCTCCGATCTCGGCCCGGCCTGTACCGGCACTATCGGCATCGCCCCTTCGGCCAATATCAACCCGGAAGGCCTGTTCCCCAGCCTGTTTGAACCGGTTCACGGTTCTGCGCCCGATATCGCCGGTAAAGGCGTCGCTAATCCCATCGGACAGATCTGGTGTGGCGCGATGATGCTGGAGCACCTCGGCTATAAAGCGGCAGGTGATGCGGTGTTAGAGGCGATTGAACGCACGCTGGCAGCAGGCGAGCACCTGACGCGCGATCTCGGCGGCAACGCCAGTACCGAACAGCTCGGCGCAGCCATCGCCGCCGCGTTGTAATTTAGTCCGGCAACTGCACCACGCATTCAGGATGCCAGCCTGGCGGTAACGGTTCCGGTCGTACTATCGCCAGGCTGTGCAGTTGCAGGTTCTCAACCCCGCGTGCGAACAGGCCCGGCAGCCCGCCGGGATAGCGCTCTACGCCAAAAGCTTCGCCGGTTTTCGGGTCAAGTTTGTAGGCGTTATCCAGCCCCATGCCGGTCGGGGAGTCCGGGTTACAGGGCGGCCGTACGTCATAGTGTCCCTGTGCAACCGGTGCCACGGTCTGCCGCATCTGCAGCTGGCTGATGACCACATCGCGTATCCAGCCTGGTTCTGCCGCATGCAGGTTAATCGCCCCTTCCGCCACGCCCGTAACGTTACTGAACTGCACCTGCTCCACGATGCCGGGCGTAATGGCGGGATCGCGGCGGCGCACCGAAATATGCAGCGGATCGGCTTTTCCCCAGTGGCAGGGCAGCGCATGGTGACAGGCAAAAGTCAGATTACTGAACAGCAGACGCCGCATCGCGCCACCGTCACGCGACAGAATGCCGATGCCACGGTTGGAATCAAAAATGGTGCAGCCGGTCACCGTGACATCTTCCACATCATCCCAGGTTTCAGTGCCGATTTTAAAGGCGCAGCTGTAGCTACGTAGCAGGCAGTTGGTGATCATAATCTGCCGCGCCGGACGCCGCAGCGCGGCCGGTTTGTAGGTGGTTTTGATGCAGATGGCATCATCGGCGGCGCTGAGGTAGCTATTGCTGACAAACACCGCTTCGCAACTGTCGATATCGAGCGCATCGGTATTCGGCATGGTCATGGCATTGTCGATGGTGAGATGGTCGATATGCACATGGCGACAGCTCACCAGATGCACCGTCCACATCGGCGCCTGCACGATGGTAAAGCCAGTCAGCGTTACCTGCTCGCAATCTTCAAACACAATGATCCGCGGCCGGTCCGTGCGCGGCAGGCGATAGCCCTGCTCATCACGCTCAGCGGCAAACCAGGCTTCACCGTCACCGTCTATACGGCCGGTGCCGCTGATGGTGATATTGCGCTGGCCCAGCGCATAGAGCAGCACATTGTGGGACTTCTCAGCACAGCTCAGCGCCTGTACCGCCTGGTAATCAGCCAGCCGCTGACTGGCGATCAGCACCGCGCCCGCTTCAAGATGGAGTTCAAAATCAGAGGGCAGATTCAGGCAGCCGCTGCGATAACGCCCGGCAGGCAGAGTCAGACGGCCACCGCCCGCCGCCGCAATCTGATCCATAGCGCGTTGCAGCACAGCCGTATCCGGGGTTTCGCCATCGGCGACAGGGTGAAAATCAGCAAGGGAAAGGTGCATCATGCGTCTCCCGCAGGATTGAGGAGGAGGAATTGCAGCACGATACGGCGCGGGAAACCTTTGTCTGGCCGCCAGTGCGCCGTTTCGTGCGGGCTGTCACAGATTACTTCACGGCCCCTTCGGTGACGCCGCTAATGAACTTGCGCTGGAAAATCAGGAACACCACGATCAGCGGCATAATCACAATCATCGCGCCCGCCATCAGCACCGGAATGTCGATGGTATTTTTGTTCTGGAAAAACATCATGCCAATTGGCAGCGTGCGTAACTCATCCTTGTTGACCAGAATCAGCGGGATCAGGAACTCATTCCAGGTCCAGATAAACAGCAGCAGCCCCAGCGTTGAGAGGGTCGGCCAGATAGCGGGCACCAGAATGCCCCACAGAATTTTGACCCGCGATGCCCCATCCATCACCGCCGCTTCCACCAGCTCTTTCGGCACCTGCTGGAAAGCACTGGCGATCATCAGCGTGGTAAAGGGCAGCGAGAGGGCGATTTGCGGCAGGATCAGCGCCAGATAGGTGTTGGTCAGCCCCATCCAGCGCAGCTCGTGATAGAGCGGAATGATAAAGGCTTCACTCGGCAACACCATCCCCAGCGCCAGCATCGCCCCGATGACTTTCTTACCGGGGATCTTCAGCCACGCGAACCCGAACCCGGCCAGAATGCCCAGCAGTACGCTGAACAGCACCACCGGAATCACCACCAGCACCGAGTTGAGGAAGTAGACGTTGAAGTGTCCCTGCTGCCACGCGGTCAGGTAGTTTTTGAAATTCAGCGAGGCGGGCAGCGTGAAGACCCCCTGAAACAGCTCCATCTGGGTTTTGAACGACGTCATCAGCGCCATCAGGAACGGCAGAATCGTCATCAGCGCCACGATCCAGATCAGCGCGCGTGAAATCACCGGCGTGCTTCGCATCAGTAACGCTCCTTTAAGGCCAGATGGATCAGATAGTTAATCCCTAAAACAATGACCATGCTGAATACCGCCACCGACGAGGCGTAGCCAAAGTAGTGCAGGTCAAAGCCCTGCTTATACATAAAGATGTTGGTGACCATGGTGGAAGTGCCCGGCCCGCCCTGCGTCATCACATAGACCAGGTCAAAGGCTTTCAGGCTGGCGATCACCGTCAGCAGCAGGGCAATCCGCAGCTCGGGCCGCAGGCCAGGCAGCGTAATGCGCATAAACTTCTGGCGACGCGACGAGCCATCCAGATCGGCGGCTTCAAGTAGCGAAGGATCCATGCGCTGCAGGCCCGCCATAAACAGCACCAGACAGAAGCCGAAGAAGTACCAGGTGGCGACCAGACCCACAGCGGGCAGCGCCCAGGTAAAATCACCCAGCCAGGAGAGTGCCAGCTGGGGCAATCCAATCGCGCGTAATATCTGGTCGATCGGGCCAAACGCCGGGTTATAGAGCCAGCGCCACACTACGCCCAGCACCGCCATCGGCATGATGTAAGGCAGGAAAAAGAGAATGCGCAGCACGCTGCGTTCGCTGTTGTTACGCGTGTCATACAGAAAGCTGCAGAGCAGCAGGCCGACGCCAATCGGCAACAGGGTATAGAACAGCATCAGGATGGCGTTATTGCCCAGTGCAATCCAGAACACCGGATCGCTGAACATCCGCAGATAGTTGCTGACGCCGCTAAACACCGGCAGCGAGGTGCCGTCCCATTCGGTAAAACTGATGCCCAGCGAGGCCAGCAGCGGGAACAGCAGAAACACCGCATAGACCAGCACCGCAGGCAGAACATAGAGAAAATTACGCCAGCCGCTTAAATTCAACATAACCCTACTCGTGGTTCAGAACGAGGCTCAGGCCCGGCTGTTCGCCGGGCCTCCGGCTTAATGCTTCAGCGTTTTCAGGTAACGCTGATAGTTGTTATCAAAATTAACTACCATCTGATCGGGTGTCTGACGGCCCGCCAGCAGCAGCTGGACGTTCTGATTCAGCTCGGCGTTCATGGTGGGTGTCGCCCAGTCCACGTAGTGACCTAAACCGTCGTAATCATTGAGCGTCAGCCAGACCTGATACGCCTCGGCCAGCAGCGGGTTGTCCGCTGGCATTTTGGCCGCTTTATTGGTGCTGGCAGGCAGGAAGCCCACCTTCAGCCAGCGGTTCGCCATGGCATCAGAGACCATATAGTTGATGAACTTCGCCGCACCCTCCTGCTGATCTTTGCCTTTGGCAGTGCTGGTGATGGAGAACGCCAGATCGGTACCGCCTACCATCAGTGGCTGCTTCACGCCTTCACCGGCCGGCATCGCGGCGAAGTGAATATCTTTATTGTCTTTAAACTGGCCGAGATACCAGGTCCCGCTGACCAGGAACGCGGCCTGGCCGTTCTGGAACAGTGTCGCCGCATCGTCGTGACCAATGCCCTGGAAGCCAGGGAAGAAGTACCCTTTGTCGGTCCAGCTCTTCATCATGGTGGCGGCATTGACCAGCTTGCTGTCTTTAAAGGTGCCGCCCACATCGTAAATCAGATTATCCAGCGTCTTGCGGTCGTGGCTCTCAATCTGCGCCTGCCACAGGGTGCTGAGCAACTGTTGCCCCATGTTGCCGTCCAGCAGGCCCAGCATCATCGGCGCGGTGCCCTGTTGTTTCAGCTTCGCCATCGCGCTTTCCAGCTCAGCCAGTGTTTTCGGCACGGCAATGCCCGCTTTATCCAGCAGCGCTTTGTTGTAATAGAGCCCGACCATCTCGCCCAGGCTGGCGATACCGTAGAGTTTGCCACTGCCAAACTCGCCGCTGTCTGACCAGCGGTTACGTTTCAGAATCGAGTCCGGGAAACGGGTGGTCCAGCCGTTGCTGGCGGCGTAACTGCCAAGCGGCAGCAGCAGCTTATCTTTAACCAGCGAGCCCATATCGCCGCCGCCCTGGTTGACCTGAGCGATCTGCGGGCCATCACCGGCAGTCAGCGCCAGCTTCAGGGGAATGCGGGTATCTTCAAAGGAGTGAACCGAGCGGTTAATCACGATACCGGGATTCTGCCGGGAAAACTCTTTAATCCCTTCATCCACCGCGGCAGTCTGCTCCGGGTAGTTGTAGATATCCCACTCATTCAGGGTAACGGCGGCGTGGGCGGCATGCGAGACGCTGCCCGCCAGCAGGCCCGCTGCCAGCAGCCGACCCACATTGCGAATTCGGAACGAACGAACGGAGGAAACAGACATTATGCTCACCTTCTTCAGACCAGGATCGGCATCCTTTCATCTCACCGCCTGACATCCTGCAGGCTGCAGCCGCACACAAACGCACTCACTCATACTTACTTTAATAGAAAAATAAAGTCAAACAGCCTGCGCGGGGAATTGCAACGCTGTGAGCACGCGCAAATAAACAACGACATGGCGTGAAATTCAGCACACTGCGCTGGCATTTACGCGATTAACCGTGGCGGCGCGTCGCCAGCCACTTTTTCTACAGCAGGAGATGCCAGGGCAATCATTGCAAAATAACCTACTGATAAAACATACGAAAATCCTATCACGCTCACACTTTTCTTATTTCACTGGCCGTGAATCTGCTGCCAGACGCCGCGATCCGGACGTGTTGGCGATCACAGTTGTGCATCCCGATGCCGGTAAACATTGCCGAAGCGCCTGTGTTAGTGAGATAAGGTAATTATTCTATCTTGAAAACTAAGTCCACTTTCATTAACGTAACTTTTACCTGCGGATCTGTTCAATCCCTGACCGATTCACTCACTCACGAGAATTCACCATGGCGAATCAAGGTGTCATTCGTCCGGCCACCCCGGCGGACTACCCGGCGCTCTACCGCATCTGCCTGGAAACAGCCGATGCAGGTGGCGATGCCCGCGCGCTCTATTCCGATCCTGACTATCCCGGCCAGCGTTTTGCTGTGCCTTATGCGCGTTTCGCGCCTGACTTTGCTTTTGTGCTGGAGCGGGATGGTGAGGTGCAGGGTTATGTGGTCGCCGCACCCGATACCCGCGCGTTTGAAGCGCAGCTACAGGCCGAATGGTGGCCACAGCTGCAGGAAAAATATCGTGATCGCCGTGCCAGCGCGCCGCTCGACAGCAAAGTGCTCGACTCAATACGCCATCCTGATCAGGCCGCTGACACGCTGGTGACGCAGTGGCCCGCTCATCTGCATATCAACCTGCTGCCCGCGGCACAGAAAGGCGGCTGGGGTCGTCTGATGATTGAACATGCGCTGGCAGCATTGCGTGCTGCCGGTGTCAGCGGTGTCCATCTTGGCGTCAGCCTGCAGAATGAGCAGGTCTGTGCCTTTTATCAGCGCATGGGGTTCACCCCAATCCTGCGCAGCAATGCCATCTATATGGGCCAGTTACTCTGAGTGAGGTAGCCGATGACCAGCCTGCGCTTGCAGAATGTGAAGAAGTCTTATGAACACGTTAATGTCATTCATGGCATCGATCTGACGATCAACAGCGGCGAATTTGTGGTGTTTGTCGGGCCATCCGGCTGCGGCAAATCGACGCTGCTGCGGATGATCGCCGGGCTGGAGGAGATCAGCAGCGGGCAGTTGCTGATTGAGGAGCAGGACATGACGCAGCAGCCCGCCACTGAGCGCGGCATTGCTATGGTGTTTCAGTCTTATGCGCTCTACCCCAACATGACGGTGCGCGGCAACCTGGCCTATCCGCTGGAGGTAATGAAAAAGTCCAAAGCGGAGATCAACGAGGCGATTGCCCGGACGGCCGCCCGCCTGCATCTCACCGAACTGCTCGACCGCCTGCCGCGCGCGCTCTCTGGCGGACAGCGACAGCGCGTGGCGATTGGCCGGGCGATTATCCGTCATCCGCGTATCTTCCTGTTCGATGAGCCGCTCTCTAACCTCGATGCCGAGCTGCGTTTGCAGATGCGGATTGAGATTGCCCGGCTGCACGCCTCGCTCGGCAACACCATGATTTATGTCACCCACGATCAGCTGGAGGCGATGACGCTGGCTGACCGCATCGTCGTGCTGCGTCAGGGCCGCATTGAGCAGGTTGGCGCACCGCTGACGCTCTATCACGACCCGGATAACCTGTTTGTCGCCGGTTTTATCGGCTCGCCAAAAATGAACTTCCTGCAGGCGGAAATCAGCGCCACAGGCGAGGGTGAAGTGCAGTTGCGGGTGCCGGAACTGAAAATTGAGGGGCTGGTGCTGAAAATCGCCGCCGACTGCCGCGAAGGACAAATCGTGACGCTGGGGATTCGTCCCGAACATTTCCAGCCTGCCGCACAGACGCCCGACGCACTGCGCTTTCACGGCGAACTGGCCTACGGCGAGATGCTGGGCCACACCAACTATCTCTACCTGGATATCGGGCGTGAACAGATGCTGGTGGTGGAAGAACGCGAAGCCACCACGCGCGATCTGGGAACGCAGGTTGAACTGGGCTTTTCTGCCGCGCACTGCCTGCTGTTTGATGAGCAGGGAATGCGCCTGCGCTAAGGAAAAGCGGAAACAAAAACGGGCGCCGCGGCGCCCGTTTTTATTCGAGGGATAACTCAGGTGACCGGCTCTTCATCGGCCTGCGCCGCCAGCAGATCAAGCAGCCGGTTGACGGCAAAACCCGCCGCGCCCAGCGCCCACATACGGTTCGATTCAGTCAGGAACTGCAGCGGCGTCATGTGCGGCGTCAGTTTAAGCCGGTAGGCCTGGAAGCTCTGGGTGATGTGATCGAGCAGAATGCGTGACGCCATGTGCGGCTCCATCGCCAGATAAACCACATCCGGATCGTAAGCCACCGACAGGTTCGCCAGTGAAATTCCCAGCTCGCGTCCCGCCTCTTCCAGCACCGCCAGTACCTCAGGCGTTGGCCGCTGATCCAGCGCCTGCAACGTGAGGCCTTCCACCGGTTCCTGGTCAGCAAGCCGTTGCAGAATGGCGCGCGATGAGGCGACATCTTCCAGCAGACGCAGTGAGCCGTCGCCCACCAGCCCGTTGCCAATCTCCCCCGCCTTGCCGTGACGACCGCGGTAGAGCTGACGATTCAGGATGATGCCCGCCCCGATCCCTTTGCCGTAGGTAGCGATCACCGCCGACTGCGCGTTGCCGAGCTGACCAAACACCAGCGCCGCCATTGCCATGGCGTTGGCGTCATTCTCAATAAATACCGGCAGCGAGAAACGCTCTTCCAGCAGGCGCGCAATCGGGACGTTGTCCCAGTCGAGCACTTTAGAGCGGATACAGTAGCCGTTTTCGGCATCGACCAGTCCCGACAGGGCCAGGCCAATGGCGCCGACCCGCTTCTCCTCAACGCCGCGCAGGAATTTTGCCAGCGCATCGCCGAGCTGGCGAGGTGTCAGCGTGCCTTTCGGCATCTGCTGTTCACCCAGCAGATTGCCGCTGAGATCGGTCATGACGATCAGGTTGCGTTCCGCATTGAGCTGAATGCCAATCACGCTGGCACGATCGGGATTGAGTCCCAGCAGCGTTTTTGGCCGTCCCATCGACACACGACGCAGTCCCAGCTCCTGCACGATCTCCTGTGCCAGCAGGCGATTGGTCGCCTGCGACACGGTCGACATGCTCAGTCCGCTGCGAACTTTCAGGTCTGACTGGCTGATCGGCGCATTTTCAACAATCAACCGCAGAATGCGCGCGGTTACGTTGGGAGCGGTCATAAATTCCTCGGGTTATCTGGCTAAGGATGCTCAGCCAGCTTCAGATCGGTAATCGGGCAGGCGTCAGCTGCTGCGCCAGTATCAGCGCCCCACTCAGGGCATCGCCCTGCGGCGTCACCAGCCGGGCCTGAATATCGTCATCCAGCCAGCCCTGAATCGGCGTGGCCAGTCCCCCCATCAGCGCCACGGGTCCGCTACTCAGGGCAGTCAGACGGCGGACCATCAGGCCGATATCGGCTGCGGTCTGATGCAGCAGATCCTGTGCACGACCATCGCCCGCGTCGGCGGCCGCAAAAATCTGTGGCACCACGCGGGCCCAGTCTGCAGGCGTCGCTGAGCGCGTCCAGAGCAGCATGGTTTCCGGGCTGTCATCGAACTGCGCCATCAGCTGCCGGGTAAGTGTGCTCTGGGCAATAATCGCTTCATGGGCCAGCAGCGCCAGCCGCAGCGCACGACGGCCCAGCTCAGCGCCCGATCCCTGGTCAGACAAGGCAAAGCCCCAGCCGCCAAGCAGCGTAAACTGTTCACCATCCCACGCGGCGCCCTGACTGCCAGTGCCGATGATAAAGACGGCGCCAGGTGCGCCGCCATGGGCGCCCGCACAGGCGATCTCCACATCGCTGACCACCTGTAACGCCGCGCAGGCAGGCTGCCAGCTGGCGAGCCGCGCCTGTACCGAGGCCACATTCGCACCGGCTAATCCGGCGACCAGCGCGGTCTGCGCCAGTGCCGCCGGGGCTAATCCCGCCTGTGACAATATCCGTTCAATCAGTTGCCCGACGCAGGTCAGCGCCGCGTCATAGTCTGACCAGACGTTGGCAGGCCCGCCGGTGGCTTCCGCCAGGATGCGACCCTGCAGGTCGGTTAACCGCGCGCGACACTGTGTACCGCCGCCATCAATGCCCAGAAGATAGTGTGGTTGCACGCGCTTCCTTCCCTGATTAAGGGTTATAGCCATAATGAGCGAACGATAGGATAAAAAAACTTAAATCGCAATAACAAATAAATATAGCAAAATCATATCTGAATTTTCTTCTTATTTTACATAACGATAACAAAAACACCCTCGAAAAACGCGCAGTGCGTTATTGACATTAGTTTTTCTGTCGTAATAAGTTGGTGGTCAGATTATCAACAGGCGCGCCCGATCACAGGCGGGCTATGCATCATGCGATTTCAGGAGCAGGGGTTTAACATGAAAGTAGGCATTATCGGTCTCGGCTTTCGTCTGTCCCACGTGATCAAAGAGTTCAGCAAAGCCGACGACGCCT
Source organism: Pantoea sp. E956-1 (assembly GCF_982223955.1). NCBI lineage: Bacteria > Pseudomonadati > Pseudomonadota > Gammaproteobacteria > Enterobacterales > Erwiniaceae > Pantoea > Pantoea sp. E956-1. Next base: position 97,151 of record NZ_CEUYZP010000009.1, read on the forward strand.
TCTCGGTAGTGGGTTATTACGATCCGGCACCCGCCGGACTGCCTAATCTGCACAGCTTTGGTATCGCGCCCGGCCAGGCCTTTGCGTCAATCGATGCTCTTCTGGAACATGGCGGAATGGATGTGGTGCTGGTTGGCTCTCCCAACTTTCTGCATCTGGAGCATGTAGGTCAGGCGCTGGCGGCGGGTTACACGGTGTTTACCGAAAAGCCGGTGGTGATCAATGAAGAGCAGACCATGGCGATGGCGAAGCTGGTGCGTCAGTATGGCGAAGCGCGCATTCTGGTCGGCCTGGTACTGCGTTATTCCCCGCTCTATCACGATCTGCTGGCGGCACGCGATGCGGGTCAGTTGGGTGAGATCACCTCGATTGAGGCGACAGAACATATCAAGCCTTATCACGGCGCATTCTTTCAGCGCGACTGGCGACGTCTGGAGAAATATGCCGGCCCGTACATTCTGGAAAAGTGCTGTCACGACATCGATCTCTATCAGGGCCTGTTGCAGGAGCGCCCGATCCGCGTCGCCAGCTTTGGTGGCCGGAAATCCTTTACGCCCGCTCATGCGCCGCAGGGAGCTATCACCGCTGACTCAGAACTTTATCACGTGAAGCCCAGCGGCTGGTCAAGCACCGATGCGGTGTTCGACAGCGATGCCGATATTGTCGACTACCAGACAGCCCTGATTGAGTACGAAGGTGGCGCGACGCTGGCCTTCCACGCCAATCTGAATGTGCCGGATGAGTTCCGCCGTTTCTGTGTCATGGGCACCGACGGCATGGCGGAAGGCGACTTCGTGCGCAACTACTTCCGCGTACACAACGCACGCAGCGGCGAGAAAGAGGTCGATACCGCCTACAGCGGCAATGCGTATGATGGCCATTACGGCGCAGATGCGCTGATGGCTGAAGAGATCGTTAAACATATTAAACAGGGAACACCGCTGAAAGTTTCAGTAGTGGACGCGCTGGAAGCGGGCCTCACGGCAATAAAAATCGATGAGGCACGTAAAACCCGCAGCGTAGTGGACATGCGTGAAAGCTGGCTAACATTTGACGCCAACCTGGGAAAAACCGGGGCCTGATGTCCCCAGCCTGCGGGTCGGCCTCCCCCTCTGACCCCAGGATTTTAATGGCAGTATGACTGGTAACTTCCTGCACTGGCCTTCGGGCCAGTGACAATATTGAGGTTGAGCTGGCTCGGGAAACCGTCGCCAGCGCCAACTCAACCGCATCCTCTCCAGCCCTCTTCTCTCCGAAGGCGTATCTGATTAAATGGCCCCCTGCTGAAGGCAGCTCTTAATGAAGGTTTTTTTCATTCCGGGCGCAGACCGAGGGGCGCTGGCAGTGAAGGTACTCATACAGCAGCAGCATTCCTACCGGGTTATCCTCCAGATTTTCGAAATCAACGTGCGTTTTTTCCAGAAGATACTTTCTCAGAGCGCTAACCGGGATGTTTTTATGGGAAGCCAGTGCCCGGCACAGCTGCGCCACGATCTCGCACTTTACTGAATACGGCACATCAGGATTATAAATTTCCGGAATGAAGTGAGTCTGATTCATGACGGTACCCTCTATAAGCGCTTAAGCTGACTGAGGAGGCCACAGGCCTGCCGATGAGAGATAAGTTATAGCAAGGAACGCGTTTTCGTGTAAATCAGGAACGTTTGAAAGGCGTCCCGGAGATTTGCGCTCGTACGGTTTGCGTCTTAGTCAGAGGCAACTTAAACACTTAAAGCGATGGGAACATATGCCTGTAGCAAAGCATCGCGCTGCCCGGATAAAAACGCCGGGAGCGTTTTTGAACAACGCAAAGCGTTGGCCCGGCTACGGGCGCACCTCAGGGATGAGGTGCGTAATCGCCCGCGCTGAGCCTGCACCGGGTGATCTTGTGCTGATACGCGACAGTTTTTCATCCCTGACGGTAATGCGTTTATTAGTGACCTGGTTTCAATCTTCTTTGGATGAAATCTTCCAGGCTAACCAGTAAAGAACCAGGCCAGCGATAAATACGAGTAAGGGGGCGATAACGCGCATAATTCCTTCATTCGCAAATATTGCGATAAAAATTCCTATCACTACCGTGCTGACAACAACCGCCCCTGATAACTCAGAAATGACTTTTCTGATTAGTCTAAAGATTTTCGATTGCACCCAGAAATTGCTCCGTTTTCGAAGGATTTTTACGTAGAGTCTCACCGAGCTCGATGTAATTGGCTAAAGGTTCTTCAAAGAGGAAGTAAAGCATCTCAAAATCAAGTATATAAAGCCTTGACCATAATTCATGATTTTGATGCCTCAAACGCCGTGAAGCTGCGGAAGCACGCGAAAGCACCCCCTGCAGAACTATGCCGCCCGCAAGGGTGCCTGTCCATAATCGCAGTGATAACTTCGTTATCACGCTGGCCATCATTCCTCCAACAACTTTTGAACCAAGATAACCTGTAATGGCAAGTTGCATGGACTGTCTTGAACCCAGTGAAGACGCTGCTCCGATGAGTTTATCTGTGATTTTTTTAAGGGCTGGATCCGGAAGGTAGGAAAGAGAGTCTTTGATTATCATCTCCGCAATCTGCCCCAGAATGGCTATGTTACGGAAGAGCTTGTTCAAAGCCCGATACATCCTCTCATCCTCACCGAAGTTACGGCGCTGAATGTTTCTGCCGCCATCTGCCAGGTTGAGATCCTGAAAGGTTCTTTCAATACCCAAATAAAAATCCATCGGAAGTGAAGCAATACCATGAGCAACTGATACGGCGAGCGTCTTTGCGTCCATTCATTCTTCTACCGTTTTAGATACCAGCCTGAAAAATATCAGGCCATTCCGCCTTCCGTAAACGAAAACTGATCTATTAAGTGCCATTAATATAGTTTTAATTGGAACTGATTTGTCATTCAATCCTATGCAAGGATCAAGTCCCGGGATTAGAAAAGGGCATTTTTTAATCATTGCCGCTGCGCAGCATCACTAAATGGCGGAACAGTTAAAGGTGCCGGAAACGAGCCGTTCGTATCAGAAAAGCATTAAAGGACTCTCAAGTGGCGCAGACAGGCTCTGGTCACAAACAAACTTAAAGCGATGGGAACATATGCCTGCGCCCGGCCAATTACCGCATTCCCACCCAACCTTTCCGAAGGTTCAGGTCGCTTACATACTCAAAGCGATGGGAACAAACGCCTGTAGCAAAGCATCGCGCCGCCCGGATAAAAACGCCGGGAGCGTTTTTGAACAACGCAAAGCGTTGGCCCGGCTACGGGCGCACCTCTGGGATGGGGTGCGTAATCGCCCGCGCTGAGCTGGCAGGGATGCCATTTTTTGCATCTTTGCGCAAGGCTCATGCTCCCTGAACCTGCACACAATTCTACAACCGCATCTGCCTTACCAGCATCGGTTGTTCAAACCGGATCCACCTCATTCTCCAGCTTCTGACGCCGCCGCAGATGAGGAAACAACTTCATCCACAGCGCGACAACGACCAGCGTACCGATGCCGCCAATCGCCGCCGCCGGTGCCGCACCCATCCATGCCGCCAGCAACCCCGACTCAAACTCGCCCAGTTGATTCGACGTATTAATAAAAATCGCGTTAACCGCATTCACTCGCCCGCGCATGGTATCCGGTGTATCCAGCTGCACCAGCGCACCCCGGATCACCATACTCACCATATCAAAGCCACCCAGCGCACAGAGCGCCACCAGTGACAGCCATAACTGCGTGGAAAGCGCGAACACCAGCGTCGCAACGCCGAAGCCCGCCACCGAGCCAAACATAATCATCCCGACATGCTTCTCCAGCTTGTGACGGCTCAGCCAGATGCCCACCAGCAAGGCGCCCACCGAGGGCGCACCGCGCAACATCCCTAATCCCCACGGCCCGGTATGCAGAATATCTTTGGCAAAAATCGGTAGCAGCGCCGTCGCGCCGCCCAGTAATACCGCAAACAGATCGAGCGAAATCACCCCAAGCACATCTTTACGCTCACGGATAAAGTGGATCCCGGCAAACAGATTCTTCATATTCATCGGCAGACGAGCCTGCACCGGGCGTTCATAACGCAGCAGACTCACCAGCGTCAGCGAAACCAGATAAAATAGCCCGGAAACGCCATACACCACATGCGGCCCGGCGACATAAAGCAGCCCGCCAATCGTCGGCCCGACGATAACCGCTGCCTGACCGCCCACGGAGTTCATCGCCATCGCACGCGCCAGAATCGACGGCGGCACCAGCGACGGCAGCATCGAAGACATCGCAGGCCACTCCAGCGCCTTCGCCACCGCAATCATAAACACCAGCCCCCATAACGCAGTCTTATCGGCGGTATGGAATAAGGTAAGCACCACTAATGCCACCAGTGCAGCAAATTCCACCAGCTGACCGAACAGCACGATGCGCCGACGGTCATATTGATCCGCCAGATGACCCGCTGGCAGCGCCAGCAACACCGACGGCAGAAACTGCATTAAGCCAATCATCCCTAACGCCATTGCGCTGTTGGTCAGCGCATAGATCTGCCAGCTGATCGCCACTGAGAACATCTGAAAACCAAATGATGAGCAGGTACGCGCCACCCAGAAGGCGACAAATGTACGATGTCGCCACAGCGACTCTTCCGCCGCCGATGCCATAAATCCCATGTCTTATCCCAAATCAGGTGAGGAAACCCGCGTCGTTGCGCGGTGTTATTGGTGTGATTTTTAACGATTTCAGGTTAACAGACCGAACGAGACCAGAAGGCCTGCGACGCCAGCCCTGCCTCCTGTAAGATAAACCGCGCCCGTATCCGGCAACGGCGTTTCAGCCCCCTCCTGATTATTACCAGCCTATTGGTCCCTGTTATTGAATATATTCCAGTACATCATCAGACGCCAAAGGAATTATCTTCGCTTTGCTAACCGGTTTATTTACTTTCTCAGGCAACAAAAGGATGATTTGGATTAAGCATGTGATCTATATTTATTCACGCGTTTAGAAAAATGCGACTTTTTATATGCTTAATTATCAACAAATCCTTTTTTATTGCATTTCATAGAGATAATGAAAAACAGTTTATATAACCCCTATGTTACTGAACCAATCCATCATGTTAAGCGTAATGTCACTGGCATTTGCTATAGCGTGCCTTATCTTCAGCAAAACCAGGACAGCGGCAATATACTTAATACAAACAACATTATTTCATTACACAATCAAATTGCTACTGAAGCAGCATTAATGATTGTTCCGGTGGAAGATATTCGATTACGGGGAATGATCGCGGTTCCGGACGCCTATATGCATTTACAAAATGCACGTATCCGGATTGGAATTAATTATTCCAGTCTGGCAGCACACGGTACGTCACTGCTTGAATTAACACATAAATTTGATTTCTGGCTTTATGATTTTGCGCCGCCGGGTGCAGACTGGCGATTGCTGGAATCTTTTCCTTTTTCAGGAATTGTTTTAACCGAATCTTTCTTTAATGATAATTATGAGAAGTTTACCTTTCCCTTTTTTATGGCGACGTTTCGTGAAAAAGGGGCAGAGGTAATCGTACGAAGTCATACACCGCCCTTAACCGCTGAGCAGTTTGCTGAGATAAATATCAGCGGCTGGCAACAGCAACGCTCGGACGGCGATCTTATTAGCTGCTGATTCACAAATCCTGCCTTCCGGCGTTAAGGGCACACGGCGGTGCGCTTAACGTCCTTTAATCCCCCATAAAATGTCGTATTATTCCAGTTGTTAAGCGCTTTAAGCCAAAAAAATCAAACCTCGATCTGATTTTGCTATAACATTTAACACAAAGGGATCGTCTGTCTTAACGGAAGAGATACTTAAGAACACCCTAATCATTTGTACTTGATAACTGGAAACAGCCTATCTGGTTGTTTTCGTGTGTTTTATGGCAACGAAACGAGGTCGATATTATGGGGAAAAACTCCTCATCTTTTGGCGTAATTCGTTTCCTGACAGTACTGTTCGCAGTGCTGACGGGCGCGTTTATGCTGATTGGCGGTGGCTGGTTAGCCGCCATTGGTGGTTCCTGGTATTACGTTTTCGGCGGTGTGGTAATGCTTATCACCGCCTGGCTGCTTTCCCGTCGTAAAAGCACCGCGCTGGTTCTCTATGCGCTGCTGCTGATCGGCACCCTGATCTGGGGTGTATGGGAAGTAGGTACCGACTTCTGGGCACTGGCACCACGCACCGATGTGCTGGTGATCTTCGGTGTCTGGCTGATCCTGCCGTTTGTTTATCGCAGCTTCAACGCGGGCAGTAAAGCCGCGCTGGGTACCATGGCTGTGGCGCTGATTGCCAGTGCCATTGTGCTGGCCTATGCAGTATTCAACGATCCGCAGGTCATCAATGGGTCAGTTCCCGAAACCGCTGACAACGCTCCGCAGGCTGCGCCACTGAGCAACATCCCGGATGCTGACTGGCCCGCTTATGCACGCGACCAGCAGGGAACCCGTTTCTCTCCGCTGAAGCAGATCAACCACCAGAATGTGAAAGAGTTGCAGGTTGCCTGGCAGTTCCAGACTGGCGACATGAAAACCCCTAACGATCCAGGTGAAATCACCGACGAAGTCACCCCGATTAAAATCCGCGACACGCTTTACCTCTGTTCGCCACACCAGATTCTGTTTGCTCTGGATGCGGCCACCGGTAAGCAGAAGTGGAAGTTTGATCCGGGCATGAAGGTCAACCCGACCTTCCAGCACGTAACCTGCCGTGGTGTTTCTTACCACGAAGTGCCGGCCGCAGCTGATGCTGCTAACAGCCAGCCTGCACTCTGCTCACGTCGTATCTATCTGCCTGTCAACGATGGTCGTCTGTTTGCGCTGGACGCAGAGACCGGTGAACGTTGCCCGACATTTGGCGTCAACGGCGAACTGGATCTGCAACACAAACAGCCTGTGACCACTGCGGGTATGTATGAGCCGACCTCACCGCCGGTGATTACCAACACCACCATCGTGATGGCGGGTGCAGTGACCGATAACTTCTCAACCCGCGAGCCGTCAGGCGTGATTCGTGGTTTTGATGTGAATACCGGCAAACTGCTGTGGGTGTTTGATCCAGGCGCAAAAGATCCTAATGCCATTCCGGCTGATGAACACACCTTCACCATGAACTCTCCGAACTCATGGGCACCGGCAGTTTACGATCCGAAACTGGATACCGTTTACCTGCCAATGGGCGTGACCACACCGGATATCTGGGGCGGTAACCGCACACCAGAGCAGGAGCGTTATGCAAGCAGTGTGCTGGCCCTGAACGCCACCACTGGTAAGCTGGTCTGGTCTTATCAGACTGTGCATCACGATCTGTGGGATATGGATCTGCCGTCGCAGCCGACGCTGGCTGATATCACCGACAAAGATGGCAACACCGTACCGGTTATCTACGCGCCAGCGAAAACCGGCAACATCTTTGTACTGGATCGCCGTACCGGCAAGCCAGTCGTGCCTGCGCCAGAAACGCCAGTGCCGCAGGGTGCTGCTAAAGGTGATCATGTTGCCGCCACTCAGCCCTACTCTGAGCTGACCTTCCGTCCGAAACAGAATCTCACGGACAAGGATATGTGGGGCGCAACGATGTTTGACCAGCTGGTGTGCCGCGTGATCTTCAAGCGCCTGCGCTATGAAGGTCCGTTCACCCCGCCATCTGAGCAGGGTACGCTGGTGTTCCCGGGTAACCTCGGTATGTTCGAATGGGGCGGCATCGCAGTCGATCCTCATCGTCAGATCGCGATTGCTAACCCAATGGCGCTGCCGTTTGTCTCTAAGCTGATTCCACGTGGCCCAGGCAACCCGATTGAGCCGCCGAAAGGCGCTGAAGGTGGTTCAGGTACCGAAACCGGTATTCAGCCTCAGTATGGCGTGCCGTATGGCGTCGAGTTGAATCCGTTCCTGTCGCCGTTTGGTCTGCCATGTAAACAGCCTGCCTGGGGTTACATCTCCGCAGTGGATCTGAAGACCAACAACGTGGTGTGGAAACAGCGTATCGGTACCGTTCGCGATAGTGCACCGGTTCCGCTGCCGTTCAAAATGGGGATGCCGATGCTGGGTGGTCCTATCACCACCGCCGGTAAGGTGTTCTTTATTGGTGCGACCGCAGATAACTATCTGCGTGCTTTCAGCACCGATACCGGCGAACTGTTATGGCAGGCACGTCTGCCAGCAGGCGGCCAGGCGACACCGATGACCTATGAAGTGGATGGCAAGCAGTACGTTGTCATCGCGGCAGGGGGTCACGGCTCGTTTGGTACCAGGCTGGGCGATTATGTGATTGCCTACGCGCTGCCAGACCAGAAGTAATTCACGCAGCTGTGAATAAACTAAGGCGGACTCCGGTCCGCCTTTTTTGATCGCGCTACTCTTTCATCCCACGCCAGTTGAGCCAGGCGCAAAACAGCATCACCCCGCAGGTTGCCAGAAACACCGGCCGCATCCCGAATGCACCGCCTACCAGCCCACCGAACAGCGGGCCGCTGACCTGGCCGATATATTGTGCCGATGTCGAATATCCCAGCATCCGCCCAACCTGTGAACCCGGCACGTTATGCCGAATTATCGCTGTGATGCACGGCATCAACCCGCCCAGCGCCATCCCCATCAGAAAACGCAGCAGCACCAGTTGCCAGGCCGCCGTGATAAATGCCTGGGGTATCAGCAGCAACCCGCTAATCACTAAACCGCCGGTCAGCACCCGCCAGTGCCCTACCCGATCGGCCAGCCGACCCAGTCGGGGTGCCGCCAGGACCGTGCCCAGCGCCGCAGCGGACATCACCAGTCCGGCTATCAGGGTGATCTGATGGTCGCCCTGCACAAACTCGCCCACGTAAAGCGTAATAATCGGCTCAATCGACATGCTGGCGAAGATCAGCAACATGCCAGAGAGCCACATCAGCCGTATCAGGCTGTGATTAACCGGCCCGGGTTCAGGATGTGGTTGCAGGCTGGCGCGCGATGTAGCGTTAGCACGTGGCTGCTCTTTGAGTAAAAAGGTGGTGGCGAGGAAGGCGAGAAAAATCACGGCACCGGTCAGCCAGAAAGTCTGACGAATCCCGATCAGCGGCGGTAGTACCCCCCCCAGCAACGGCCCGACCACGTTGCCCGCCATAATGCCGGAGGACAATACGCCCAGCGCCCAGCCGGTCTGCGCTTTCGGCGTTTGCGCCGCCACCAGAATGGTCGATCCCGATGCGTAACCGCCCAGCAGCCCCGCCAGCAGGCGCAGCGCCACCAGTTGCCACGGCGCGGTCGCCATGCCAATCAGCGACATCGCAATCGCCATCCCGAGACTGGCCCGAATCAGCATCAGCTTACGACCATAGCGGTCAGCCAGCCTGCCCCACAACGGCGCAGTCAGTGCGGCGCTGAAAAAGGTCGCGCCATAGGCAAGGCCGGACCAGCGGGCGATAGCGGCAGGCTGCTCAACGCCGAGTTGCTGCACATAGAGCGGCAGGAACGGCAGCAGCAGCGTCATTGCCACGATAGTGGTAAAAGAGCCGACGACGCAGACCCCTAAGTTACGTCGCCAGTGCTGAAACTCTGCCGTTTCGGGTGACTGTTGCATGATGATATCCGGTGAGTGATCAGGGATACAGGCTAACCGGCGTAGCGGAGTAACAACAGTCGCGGCGGGATAGTTACTCTGTGGCGCTGATTGTTGTCAACAGGCAACAATCAGCCTGTATTCAGCGCCGCAACCAGGGTATCGCACAGCAGCGTCACGGGCGACGCCGGTTCAGGCGTGTCGTGCAGCAGCAGATAGCTTTGCAGACGATCCATCTGCCACTCCGGCAGCAGTTGCTGAATATCCCCGCGCGCCATCGCCTCCTGGGCCATGTAGGAGGGCAGATAGGCGATGCCGCTCCCTGCCAGTGCCGCATTGAGCAGCGCCATGCTGTTATTGGCGCGGAAACGACTGCGTACATCCAGTGCCAGCCGTTGTTTATCGCGGCGGAACGGCAGTGCGGCGGTGTGCGCCGGACCATGAAACAGCAGCAGGTCATGGCGTGGCAGCATCTCAGGATGGGTGATGGCGGGTCGCTGCGCCAGGTAGGCAGGCGCGGCATAGAGCCCCCACTCGATATCGCTCAGTACCCGAAAATTGCCCTGCTGTGGCGATCGGGATCGGATCACAATCGCCAGATCCGCCTGGTCATCGAGCCGATCGTGATTGCGATCGGTAAGATCAAGATCGACATTGATATGCAGATGGCGACGCAGAAAACGATTCAGGACGGGAACCACACACTGGCAGCCAAACGTGACCGGCGCCTGCAGCCTGATATGACCAGCGGGCTGCTGATGCAACTGCTGCACAAAGGCTTCGGCGCGCTGCACTTCGGCCAGCATCCGCACACAGTAGGGATAGTACGCCTGGCCCAGCTCGGTCAGCGCCAGCCGCCGGGTGGTGCGTTGCAGCAGCCGGATACCGAGCCGCAGCTCCAGACGGGCGATCTCCCGGCTGACATGGGATTTGGACAAGCCGAGTGCGCGTGCCGCCTCACTGAAACTCTGTAATTCCACAACCCGTGCAAATACCAGCATGGCGGTTAAATTCGCGCCGTTTTCCATGTTTACCGACTCCGACAGTAAAGGGATGCTGGCAACAAACTAACACGTCCGGACGAGGTCACTGAGGCTGAAGGGCAAAAAAAGGCGAGGCGAAGAGCAGGAGGAGAGAGGCGCAAAGAGCGGGCCGACCTTCCCGTCCGCAGGCTGTGACGGGAAGGTCTTATCAGGCATCAGCTGGCCATCGCCAGAGGGAATAGCAGCCGATCCGGCTCGACGCGACGCTGACGGCGCAACTGGCCAGGCGTCACCATAAAGTAGTTTTTAAACGTGCGGGTATAGGCCTGCTGGGTATCAAAGCCATAGTTCATCGCCACCTGGAGTATCGCTTCGTTGCTGCTCAGCAACGTGAGCGCAGACTCGGTTAAACGGCGCTGACGGATATATTCTGCCAGTGAAAAGCCGGTATGCTGGCGAAACAGCCGTTGCAGATGCCAGCGCGAATAGCCCGAGCGGCGCGCCACCTCATCCAGATGCAGATCGTGTCCTAAGTTGTTCTCAATCCAGTCCAGCAAACTCCGAATAAACTCGCGCTGATTCATGGTTCCTCCTGTTGATGCTGATGTGCAGTGGAGCCACTCTACCCGCTAAAATTTATCCCTTAATTAGCAGAAAATTAGCGCAGAATTAGCAACGGCGGAAACGGAGGCGGAATCGCGCGGCCAGCGGGGCTTGAGTGTGAAAGCTCGTGAAGAGATTGCTGCTGAAAAAAAGGTGGGAGATAAAAAGTGCTGCGTCAGTAGTGATGGAGGCGCGCCTGGAAAATGCGGATAGAGTTCTGATGGAGCACTGTAGATACAGCCAATGCCGCTATAGCGCGAAGTATGACGGCGGATAATTCTGGCCTAACAATTGGTGAGTAAACTCTCCCCTATCTTTATGAAGGAGATCAGCCATGCGCGTGTTACTGGTTGAAGATGATGAAATGATCGGCGCGAACCTGCAGCAGGCACTGGAGGGCGCGGGCTGGTCGGTGGACTGGGTGCGTGATGGCATCTATGCCCAGAATGCCTGGAGCGAAGGCGGCTACAGCTGCGTGCTGCTCGATCTCGGCTTACCGCGCGATGATGGCCTGCAGGTACTGCGTCGGGCGCGCGGGCGCGGCGACGCCACGCCGGTGCTGATTCTTACCGCACGCGACACGGTGGCGCAGCGGATTCAGGGACTCGACAGCGGCGCTGACGACTACCTGCTTAAACCATTCGATTTACAGGAAGTCATGGCCCGGATGCGCGCCATTACCCGACGCAGCCACGGGGCGGCAGACTCGGTGCTGGGCAGCGGCGATGTCCAGCTGGATATGATGACCCGTGAAGTGCTCTACAAAGGCCAGCGCGAGCAGCTTACGGCGCGCGAATATGCCCTGCTCTACGCCCTGCTGGAACGGCCAGGCGCTATTCTGTCGCGTGAGCAGCTGGAAAACCGCATCTATGGCTGGGGTGATGAAGTCAGCAGCAATGCGGTGGATGTCCTGATCCATGGGATGCGCCGCAAACTGGATAACGACGTGATTCGCAACGTGCGCGGGCTGGGCTGGCGGGTACCGGCAATATGAAACCCTTCACCTTTATGCGTTCATTACGCAACAAATTACTCTCTACGCTGCTGATTATTCATCTGCTGATGATAGGCGGCGTCACGTGGTATTTCTTCAGCTGCTACGGCGATATGGTCGGCACCATGAAGGACGATCAGCTGGCAAAAATCGCTGATGCCTGGTCCACTAATAAACAGATGCCCGCCCTGATGCCGATGCTTATTGCGCCTGATAAGGCGAAGAGCGCCTTTGTGGTGCAGCTATGGGACGAACAGGGTCAGTTACGGGCCAGCTCATGGCCGGAGCTGCAGGCTCCGCTGCAAAATCAACGGGGCTATCGCGACGTGCATGTGGGTCAGTGCGACGACTGCGAATGGCGCATCTATACCCGACCCGGCTTACCTGGCAGTGAGATCAAAACCATCCAGGTGATGCACAACCTCAGCTACATGAAGGCATTGATGGTCAAGCGGGCGCTGTCAGCGATCATTCCGTTGATCCTGATGATGCCGCTGTCACTGCTGGTGATCTGGCTGGTGGTGCGCAAGATCACCCGGGATCTGCAGGTCGCTTCGCGTCAGATTGCCGCGCAGGAGACGCATCATCCGCACAATGTCTCACCCGAAGGCTTGCCGGATGAGATCCTGCCGCTGGTGGCCGCCTACAACTCGCTGCTGAGTAAGTTGCGTGAGGCCTGGTCGTCGCAGCGTCAGTTCCTGGAAGATGCGGCGCATGAGCTGCGCACGCCAGTAACGGCGGTGACTTTGCAGCTGGAAAACCTGCGTCAGCATATCCAGCCAGGCGAAGCGAGCCGGCAGTTCAGCCAGCTGGAAGCGGGCGTCACCCGCACCCGTCATCTGGTCACGCAGTTACTCAATGTCTCGCGTCAGGATGACCAGAGCGTGGTCGCCAGCGTCGAGCATATCGAACTGGACGATCTGCTGAAAGAGAGCATTGAGCAGTTGATGGTGGTGGCAGATAAACGCGGCATCGATATCGGCTTCAATGGCTCCACGCAGTATCGTCTGCAGGCCAGCCGTTCCGAGCTGCGCAGCCTGTTCGACAACCTGATTGGTAACGCCATGTTGCACACGCCGGAGGGCAGCCTGGTCGATGTGCTGCTGCATCGGGTCGCAGGTAAAACAGTGGTCGATATTGTCGATAACGGGCCAGGCATGCCGGAATCCTTTATCGAACGCGCGTTTGACCGTTTTACCCGTTCGCCTGACGTTAAAGCTCAGGGCAGCGGGCTGGGATTATCCATTGTGCGCAACGTCGCACAGAAGCATCAGATTCACGTCGCCCTTTCCAATTGCCTGACGCCACAGGGTGCCATTTGTGGTTTACAGGTTCGCGTCACCCTTCCCTGATCCCGCCCGTTTGATCACGAACCAGACAACGTAAACGGTTGCCTGGTTCCGTTCGATCCTGGTCATTATTGTGAAGTGCATCACATTTTAGCTGAATTGTAATGCAACACTTTTTGACAAACGTGAGCAAAATCTATTTTCTATCGATCTGTTACAGGCACGCTACGCGGGCTGAAGAACTGGCTGTTAGTTGCTGTGAAACCCTCATTCCCATCAAGGGACCGATTTCTCTCTGACTGCGTCTGCTGTGCGGCGGTCAAAAGCATGTGGCTGATAATAATGAAATTTAAAACGTTGATAGCAGGTGCCGTGCTGGCATGTTCATTGAGTGGTGCTGCGCAGGCCGCTGAAAGCGATCCGCAGTATGTCTCCGACTGGTGGCATCAGAGCGTTAACGTGGTAGGCAGCTACCACACCCGTTTCGGACCACAGTTTAACAACGACGTTTATCTGGAATATGAAGCGTTTGCGAAGAAGGACTGGTTCGATTTTTATGGCTACCTCGACCTGACCAACTTCTTCGGCGCAGGCAACAGCAACGCCAACGGCATTTTTGATCACGGTTCACCGATGTTTATGGAGATTGAGCCGCGCTTCTCTATCGACAAACTGACCGGCACCAGCCTGGCCTTTGGTCCGTTCAAAGAGTGGTATTTTGCTAACAACTACATCTACGACATGGGCCGCAACAGCGATAGCCGCCAGAACACCTGGTATATGGGTCTGGGCACCGATATCGATACGCACAGCGATGTCGGCCTGTCGCTGAATGTCTACGCCAAATATCAGTGGGAAAACTACGGTGCAGCGAATGAAAACAGCTGGGATGGCTATCGCTTCAAGGTGAAATACTTCGTGCCAATCACCACGCTGTGGGGCGGTAATCTGGGCTATGTCGGCTTCACCAACTTCGACTGGGGTTCCGATCTCCGTGATAAAGGCGGTTCAGCACGCACCAGCAACTCCATCGCCTCCAGCCATATTCTGTCACTGGGTTACGATCACTGGCACTTCTCTGCGGTGGCGCGTTACTTCCACAACGGCGGACAGTGGGCGGATGGACAGGAACAGAATTTCGGCAATGGGCCGTTTGAAGTGAAATCGACTGGCTGGGGTTACTACCTGGTGGCGGGTTATAACTTCTGATTACGTGCGGCGGCCTGAATAGCGCCGCCGCACATTAATCCGGGTAATAACCATGAATACGGCGCCGCAAATTGCGACGCCGGCTGGCCCGATTATTCCTGCGGCTTCTCGACATTGATGCGCCACGGAATGTTGAACTTATCAATGAACATCGCGAATCCGTTCGACCAGAACGTCTCCTGCCACTCCGTTGTCACCTTGCCGCCTGCCGACAGTTTCTCAAACCAGGCTTTACCCTTTTCGACATCGGTAGTTGAGAGACTGACCGCGTAACCGGCATGCTCAGACGCTGGCGGCTGATCGGTGTTGCCATCGCTCAGCATCAGCTCGCCGTCACCAATACGCAGCTGGGCATGCATGATCTTTTCTGGCGGCTGCGGCGCGGCAGACTGATCGCCGACCTGCTCACCCTGATCCGGCATATCACCGAATTTCATTTTAGAGAGCAACTCTCCCCCGGTCGCCTGCAGGTAAAAGTCGATAGCCTCTTCGCAACGGCCATAGAGAAACAGATAAGGACTGACTTGCATCGTAACCTCTATATTTGTCGGGTGGATTTTTTCAGTACCTTAACAGTGTAGACGATCGACTTTACTCACTGATTTTACTGGCAATAACGGCGAAAGAGTTGTGCCATATAACTGCTCATTGGGGTCAGCGTCGTGTCTTTGCGCTGAATCAGATAGAAGATCGCTTTCGGCAGAGGTTCGTCGAGCGTCAGCGCCACCAGCGACCGACCCAGAATCGGGTCGTCAATGACGTCGACCGAGAGAATACTGATGAAATCGCTTTGCGCCACCAGGCTGGTGCAGGCCATAAAGGTTTCACAGGTCACCACGATTTTGGGTGCCATGCCACGCTCGCCAAAGAGATCGTGCAACAAACGGTAGTAACTGCCTTTGGGCGTTGGCATCGTCCAGTCCGCCTGCTGTAATTCCGCCAGAGAACGCGCCTTTTCCAGCGGATGGCCTTTGCGCACCACCACCTTGTACTCGCGCTCCATCATCCGCTCATACATCAGCTCCTGATCGAGATGGCTCTGATCGTAGGTATTAATGGTGAAATCGAGCGCGCCCTGGCGCAGTTCATGCACCATCGACACCAGCTGGCCTTCGACGATGCGCACCTTCACCAGCGGGTATTCGCGATGAAACTGATTAATCACCTGCGGCATAATGGTGCGCGCCACGCTGCCACCGACGCCGATATTCACCTGACCGCCACCCAGTCCCAGCCGCTGCTGAATATCCTCTTCGGCGACCCGCAGCTCTGCCAGCACCAGGCTGGCATGCCGAAAAAAGTTATCACCGATATCGGTTAACACTACGCCCTGCTGACGGCGGACAAACAGCTTTGCCCCCAGTTCGCGCTCCAGTTCCTGAATCGCTTTGGTTAACGCCGGTTGTGACAGCCCGGAAAGACGGCTTGCCGCCCGGATACTGCCCTGTCGCGCCACGTCAACGAAGGCGCGCAGCTGATGGAGCTTGAGATTGGCAGACATAATTTTGCGATAACCGTTGTTTATCAGTCACAAGATATTCGCATCTTATGCCGGTCAATACCATTGTGTAGATTCGGAGCAGTGCATAAAAAATCAACAACGAGGAGAGAGCCGATGAAACCCCTTTCAGAACACGTCAGCGCCCGGCTGCTACAGCTGCAACAGTGGCGTCGTGACTTCCATCACTATGCCGAATCGGGCTGGCTGGAGTTCCGCACCGCCACCTTAGTTGCTGAAGAGCTGCATAAGCTCGGTTATCAACTAAAGCTGGGCCGTGAGGTCATCGACGCCGACGCGCGGATGGGCTTGCCCGACGAGGCGGTGCTGAAGCAGCAGGAGTCGCGTGCGCTGCAACAGGGCGCGCTGCCGCAGTGGATCAGCCACTTCTCCGGCGGATTCTGCGGCATCGTGGCAACGCTTGAGACCGGCCGCCCTGGCCCGGTGATGGGCTTCCGCGTCGATATGGATGCCCTGGATCTCAACGAGAGCCAGGCTGACGATCATCTGCCGCAGCGAGAAGGGTTTGCCTCCTGCAACGCAGGCATGATGCACGCCTGCGGGCATGACGGCCACACCACTATCGGGCTGGGTCTCGCCTCAGTGCTGATGGCGATGAAAGATCAGCTCAGCGGTACGATTAAACTGATCTTCCAGCCCGCCGAAGAGGGGGTGCGCGGCGCAAAAGCGATGGTTGCGGCGGGCGTGGTCGATGACGTTGATCGCTTCACCGCGATTCATATCGGCACTGGCGTGCCGGCAGGCGAAGTGGTGTGCGGCAGCGACAGTTTCCTCGCCACCACCAAGCTGGATGTTCACTTCACCGGCGTCGGTGCCCATGCGGGCGGTCGTCCTGAAGAGGGGCGCAATGCCCTGCTGGCCGCCGCACAGGCAACGCTGGCGCTGCATGGTTTAACCCAGCACAGCGGTGGCGTGGCGCGGGTCAACGTGGGCGTGCTGCAGGCAGGAACCGGCCGCAACGTGGTAGCCGACTGCGCCCTGCTGAAAGTCGAAACCCGTGGCGTGACCAACCAGGTTAATGACGATATTTATCAGCAGGCGCTGCGGGTGATTGCCGGTGCGGCGGCAATGTATGGCGTTGAGCAGCAGGTCTCGCTGATGGGGGCCGCGCGCAGCTGTACCCCGACGCAGCCATGGGTTGATTTCATCCATCAGCAGGCGGACGCGCTCGGTATCTTCGACTCCGTGGTCGATCGTAAAGCGCAGGCAGCGGGTTCGGAAGATGCGACCTACATGATGGAACGGGTAAAGCAGCGCGGCGGTCAGGCCTCTTACGTCATTTTTGGCTGTGAGCTGGCGGCGGGGCACCACAATGCGAAATTCGACTTCGATGAGCGGGTGATGCCGGACGCCATCACGCTGCTGGCGACGCTGGCACTGAATCAGGCGCAGTATAGGGGCTCACGATGATGGAAGACTTTATTACCGACTATATCGATCGCCATCAGCTTCGTTTCAGCACGCTCAGCGATGCCATCTGGGACACGCCGGAGACCCGCTTTGCCGAAACCCGCTCGTCAGCCCTGCTTTCTGATGCGCTGGCAGAAGAGGGATTCAGAGTGGAACGCGGCGTGGGTGGCATCGATACGGCGTTTATCGCCAGTGCGGGCAGCGGCAAGCCGGTGATTGCCATTCTTGGCGAGTTCGATGCGCTGGCGGGTCTTAGCCAGCAGGCGGGCTGCGCCCGGCCGCAACCGCTGGAAGCCAACGGCAACGGACACGGCTGCGGCCACAACCTGCTCGGCACGGCGGGCGTTGCGGCGGCCTGCGCCGTGAAAGCCTGGATGGAACAGCATCACACGGGCGGCACAGTTCGCTTTTATGGCTGCCCTGGCGAAGAAGGCGGTTCGGGCAAGACGTTTATGGTGCGCGAAGGGCTGTTTGACGACGTTGATGCCGCCGTGACCTGGCATCCGGAGGGGTTCAGCGGCATGTTCAATCTGCGCACCCTCGCCAATATTCAGGCGGCGTTCAGCTTCAAAGGCGTTGCGGCGCACGCGGCCAATTCTCCCCATCTGGGCCGAAGCGCGCTGGATGCCGTCACGCTGATGAATACCGGAGCCAACTTTCTGCGCGAGCATATCGTCCAGGAGGCGCGTCTGCACTACGCCATCACCAACAGCGGCGGTGTATCGCCGAACGTGGTGCAGGCCGATGCGGAGGTGCTCTACCTGATCCGCGCCCCGGAACTGCCACAGGCGCAGGCGATTTATGAACGGGTGATCAATATCGCCCGGGGTGCAGCGCTGATGACCGACACCACGCTGACCGTACGTTTTGACAAAGCCTGCTCAGATTACGTGCCGAATCGCGCGCTGGAAGCGGTCATGGAGCGTTATTTGCATCAGTTTGGTTTGCCCGACTACAGCGACGAAGAGCGCGCGTTTGCGGCTGAACTGCGTGCCACGCTCACTGATGACGATCTGCGCAATGCCCGGCTCAATGCCGCCCGAACCGGTGGTGAAGCCGGTCACGCCTGGGCTGAACAACTGGGCGACAAGCTGTTTATGGATGAGGTCGCGCCCTATGCGGTCACGCGTGAGCTGCTTTATGGCTCCACCGACGTCGGCGATGTCAGTTGGGTGACGCCGACTGCACAGTGTTTTGCGCCCTGCTTTACCTTCGGCACGCCGCTGCACACCTGGCAACTGGTGGCGCAGGGACGCACCAGTATCGGGCATAAGGGGATGTTTCTGGCGGGCAAAGTGATGGCGGCCACGGTGTTAACGCTGTTAACGGATCGGCAGGCGCTGGCTGGCTGCCGGGCCGAGTTTGACCGGGTACGCGCCGCGCAGCCCTATCACTGCCCGATCCCGGCGGGGATCACACCAACAAAACTGGCCGAATGAGCCAACGGCCGTGTCTCTGACACGGACCACTATAAAAAAATATTGCAAACACTTCCCTGATTCAGCGGTGCCGGAACTGAACTCACCGCCTGTCGCACAACGCGACCGGCGTCAGGCCTTGCTACCGCCGATAAAAGGGACACAAGACGAGAACCAATACCATGGAAGCAACATCCGAGAACCGCAGTCCTGGCCGGCTCTTCAGCTGGATCGAGCGCGTGGGGAATAAAGTCCCCAACCCGTTTTTACTGTTTGTCTATCTGATCGTGGTGCTGATGGTGGCGACCGCCATTATCAGCGCGCTGGATCTGGCGGTGAAGAACCCGAGCAACGGCGAAATCGTGCGGGTGAATAACCTGCTGAGCGTCGCAGGCATTCAGTGGATCCTGCCAAATATCATCAAAAACTTCAGCAGCTTTACCCCGCTGGGATCGATTCTGGCGCTGGTGATTGGTGCCGGACTGGCGGAAAAGGTTGGCCTGCTCCAGTCGCTGATGGTGAAGATGGCGTCACGCGTCAGCCGCCGTTATGCCAGCTACATGGTGCTGTTTATCGCCTTTTTCAGCCATATCTCCTCGGATGCCGCACTGGTAGTGATGCCGCCGCTGGGCGCACTGATCTTTCTGGCGGTGGGCCGTCATCCGGTGGCGGGCCTGCTGGCCGCCATTGCCGGTGTGGCCTCCGGCTTTACCGCCAACCTGCTGATTGTCACCACCGATGTGCTGCTCTCGGGCATCAGCACTGAAGCGGCTAAAGCGGTCAGCGACACGGTGCATGTCAGCGTGATCGATAACTGGTTCTTTATGGCCACGTCGGTGATTGTGCTGACGATTGTGGGCGCGCTGCTGACCGATAAATTTGTCGAACCACGCCTGCCAAAATGGCAGGGCAATGGTGAGAAGCTGGCGGCACTGACGCCGCTGGAGAACCGCGGTCTGCGGGCTGCCGGGATTGCCGCGCTGCTGTTTATCGCCCTGATGGCGCTGCTGGTGGTGCCGGAAAATGCACCGCTGCGCAATCCCGCCACCGGCGCCATTATTCCCTCGCCTTTTATTCAGGGCATCGTGCCAATCATCATTCTGTTTTTCTTTGTGGTGGCGATTGCTTATGGCGTGGTCACCCGACAGATCCGCCGTCCGGATGATATCCCGCAGCTGCTGGTCGATCCGATGAAGGGCATGGCGGGTTTTATCGTGATGGTGTTTCCGCTGTCACAGTTCGTGGCGTTCTTCAACTGGAGCAACATGGGCAAATTCATGGCGATTGGGCTGACCGATGTGCTGGAGAGCGCAGGCGTCAGCGGCGCGCCCGCGTTTCTTGGCCTGATGTTCCTGTCGGCGTTTCTCTGCATGTTTATCGCCAGCGGCTCAGCCATCTGGTCGATTCTGGCGCCGGTCTTTGTGCCGATGTTTATGCTGCTCGGCTTCCATCCCGCCTTTGCCCAGATGATTTTCCGCATCGCCGACTCCGCCGTACTGCCACTGGCACCGATGTCGCCCTTTCTGCCGCTGTTTCTCGCCTTTTTGCAGCGTTACCAGAAGGATGCGCAGCTCGGCACCTATTACGTGCTGATCTTCCCCTATCCGCTGGTGTTCTTTATCAGCTGGATAGCGCTGCTGATGGTGTGGTATCTGCTGGGTCTGCCGATCGGGCCAGGCGTCTGGCCGAAACTGCCGTAAAAGCAGAGCGCCACGGATGGCAAAACCTGCAACGTACGTTGCTAAATAGTCAGCAACGACCCTCTCGGCAACGGCGGATGAATTGATTATTCTGCTATTTCTTCGCTTGCTAACGGTTACCTATTTTAATAAGCCTCCGACCGGCTGCGAGTCGTCTCCACACTGCCTGAGGTTCACGCTGACATGACCACCTCCTCCACCAGCCTGCCGCCGATGCACGCTTCATCGGCGGCCCGCAACAGCTTAGCCGCACGGGTTGATGCACTGCCCTCCTCTGCCGGATTGTGGCGTTTTATTACGCTGCTGGCACTGGGCGGCTTTTTTGAACTTTATGACCTGTTTGAAACCGGCTATATCAGTACCGGCCTGCTGTCGGCGGGCGTTTTTCACACGGGTGCGGCAGGCGTGCTGGGCTTCTCCGATCAGGCGGCCTTTGCCTCGGCCACTTTTCTCGGTCTGTTTTTCGGTGCCAGCCTGCTGGCACCCTACGCTGATCGCTTTGGTCGCCGTCTCACCTTTATGTGTGCGCTGCTGTGGTACGGGCTGTTTTCGCTGCTGATGGCGTTCCAGCAGAGCGCGGAGATGATTATTCTGTTCCGCTTTCTGGTGGGGATCGGGCTGGGCGTCGAGCTGGTGACCATCGACACCTATCTGTCGGAATGGGTGCCGACCCATCTGCGCAGCCGCGCCTTTGCCTTCTCTTTTTTCGTGCAGTTTTTATCGGTGCCGGCCGTGGCGCTGATGTCGTGGTGGCTGATTCCGCAAACGCTGTTCAGCCTTGAAGGCTGGCGCTGGGTGGTCATTGCGGGCGCGGTCTGCTCGCTGGTGATCTGGCTGGTGCGCAGGAACCTACCGGAGTCGGCGCGCTGGCTGGCGCAGCAGGGTCGTCATCAGGAGGCGCATCAGGTGCTGTCCACGATGGAGCAACGCTGTGGCATCCCGGCCGGACCCGCTTTTTCAGCCGATGACGCCGCGGCACAGCTGCCAAAACGGGGGCGTTTCAGCGAGATCTGGTCACCCGCTTACCGCAAGCGCACCCTGATGCTGGTGGTGATGAACTTTTTCCAGGCGATCGGCTTTTTCGGCTTTGGTAACTGGCTGCCTGCGCTGCTGTCAGGAAACGGTGCCACGGTGACGCACAGTTTGCTTTATGCCTTCTTCATCACGCTGGCCTATCCGCTGGGATCGCTGATCTGTAGCCGCTACGCCGATAAGCTGGAAAATAAGTGGCAGATCGTCCTGTCGTCGTTGATGACGGTGGTGTTCGGTACGCTGTTCGCCTTCCAGACGCAGCCGGTGTTGCTGATTCTCTGCGGCTTCCTGATTACCTGGTCCAACGCCTGGCTGACCTTCAGCTTCCACGCCTATCAGACCGAGATTTTCCCGACCCATATTCGGGCGCGGGCAGTCGGCTTCTGCTACTCCTTCAGCCGCCTCTCTACGGTATTCAGCAGTATTTTGATCGGGGTGATCCTGCAGTACGCCGGTACGCCAGGCGTGATTACCTTTATCGTGCTGAGCATGGTGATGGTGATGCTGTCGGTAGGGATTTACGGGCCGAAAACGCGCGGTATCGATCTGGAGAATATCTAAAAGAAAAGGCCGTCATCCTGATGATGACGGCCTTTTTTACTGCCGATTATTTGCCTTCCAGTACCCGGATATCTGCACTGCCCAGCCGATCTTTCTCATCTTTACGCAGCTCAGCGACCTGTTTCGCGCTGACCGGCTCCGACGCCTTGTTGCCCCAGCTGTTACGCACGAAGTTGACCACGTCCGCCACCTGTTGATCGTCAAGACGCCAGCCAAATGCTGGCATGGTAATCGTCGACGGCGCGCCATTAACGCCAGGCAACTGTCCGCCCACCAGCACGATATGAATCAGTGAGGTCGGATCGTCCGCCAGTACTACCGGATTACCGCGCAGCGCCGGATAGAAACGTTTGTAGCCGCTACCATCGGTTTTATGGCACGCCGCACAGCTGTCGACGTAGGTGGCTGCACCCGTCGCACTGTCGTCACCTTTCCACAACGCTTTGGCGGTGGCGTCATCGACGCTGAAGGCTGCCTGATGGGGATCTTTCGCGCCCAGCGACTTCAGGTAGCGCGCAATCGCCGTGATATCGGACTCGCTCAGGTGCTGCAGGCTGTGTTCAATCACATCGGTCATGCCACCAAAAGCGGCGGTCTGATCGTTGCGGCCATAACGCAGGAACTGACGCAGGTCCTCTTCACTCCAGCGCCCCAGTCCATCGCGGTTGTCGCCACGCAGGTTGCTGGCGGTCCAGCCATCAATCGGTGCGCTGCTGCCCGCCAGATAGTCGCTGCCCTCCTCGTTGGTCAGCGCCTTCTCCTGCATCGTGATGCTGCGCGGTGTGTGACAGGCCCCGCAGTGACCCAGTCCTTCAACCAGATAGCGACCACGTGCCAGCACCGGATCTTCCTGGGCTGCAGGCTGGAACGCTTTCACGTCGGGCGCAAAAATCCCGCGCCAGATCGCCAGCGGCCAGCGCATCGACAGCGGCCAGGGAATGTCGCTCTCCCGGTTTGGCTGCCCGACCGGCGCGACGCCATGCATGAAGTAGGCGTAAAGCGCCTTCATGTCTTCATCGCTGACCACGGCGTAAGAGGGATATGGCATCGCCGGATAGAGCGTATCGCCATTTTTCGCCACGCCCTGACGCACCGCTTTCTGGAAGTCGTCGTAGCTGTATTCGCCAATGCCAGTCGCGGGATCGGGCGTAATGTTGGTGGAATAGATGGTGCCGATCGGTGTTGCCATCGGCAGACCACCGGCAAACGCCGCGCCGCCTTTGCTGGTGTGGCAGGCTACACAGTCACCGGCTCGCGCCAGATACTCACCCCGTTTAACCAGATCGTCCTGGCTGCTCTCCGCCAGGGCGGAGAACGTCAGGGAGCCAAGAATCAGAGCCAGAATGCCATTTTTCATCGCCATGTCCTTATGCCTGCACCAGTGGGCCTGGGTTTTTCAGGTAGTGTTCGCGAATCGCTTTGGCTGACCAGTAGGTCAGCGCCGCCACCATGCCGGTCGGGTTGTAGCCCAGTCCCTGCGGGAAAGCTGATGCGCCCGGTACAAACACATTCGGCACGTCCCAGCTTTGCAGATAACGGTTAACCGCACTGGTTTTTGGATCGTCGCCCATGATCGCCCCGCCACTGATGTGGGTAGTCTGATACACCGTGGAGTCGAAATGGGTGCCCGGCTTTTTCGCGCCGCCGATGATCATCTTCGGATTCATCGCTTCCGCGATATTGCGCATCTTACCGACCATGAACTGCGCCATTTTGATGTCGTTCTCCTGCCAGTCAAAGGTCATGCGCAGCAGCGGCTGTCCATAGGCATCTTTGTAGTTGGGATCGAGATCAAGGTAGTTGGCACGATAAGACTGATGGGCGCCGTGCGCATCCATCGACAGATGATGGGTGTAGGTATCCGCCACCGCCGCTTTCCATTTGCTGCCCCAGTTGGGCGTACCCGCCGGCACCGGCAGGCCGGAGATCGGTTTGGTGCCCGCCTGGTTAACCCAGAATGGCGAACCACCAACAAAGCCCAGCGGCCCATGGTCGAAGTTATCCGCGTTGAAATCATCAACCGCAACGCCTGCGCCACCCGCACCGATAAACGGATTAGTGGTGGTGTTCTTATCAAACAGCGCCTTCAGCGTAGAGAGGTTCTGATAGGCAAAGTTACGGCCCACGGTCCCTTCGTTGGTAATCGGGTTATAGGGTTTGCCGATACCCGACAGCAGCATCAGGTGAACATTGTGGAACTGGAAGGCGGAGAGGATCACCAGGTCAGCGGGCTGAACCTGCTCGCGGCCCTGTCCATCCACATAGGTCACGCCGGTCGCACGCGTTTTGTCATCGCTGAGATTGACCCGCAGCACATAAGAGTTATTACGCAGCTCAAACTTCGGCTCCTGACGCAGCGCAGGCAGGATATTGACGTTAGGCGACGCCTTGGAATACATGTAGCAGGCGTAGCCGCTGCAATAACCGCAGAAGTTGCACGGCCCCATCTGTGCGCCGTAGGGGTTGGTATACGGACCCGAAGTATTGGCGGATGGCAGATCGTAAGGGTGATAGCCGACCGACTCTGCCGCCTGAGCAAACAGCTGCGCCGAGTAAGTGCGCTTCTGCGCGGGCAGCGGGAAGTTATCTGAGCGATCGGGCGCAAACGGGTTGCCGCCTGTATCTTTGCCGACCACTTTGCCTTTGATACTCCAGGCGCTGCCTGAGGTGCCAAAAACCTTTTCCGCTTTGTCGAAGAACGGCTCCAGCTCATCGTAGCTGACGCCAAAATCCTGAATCGTCATGCCTTCCGGAATGAAGTGCTTGCCGTAGCGCTCTTCGTAATGGCTGCGCATCCGCAACTCAACCGGATTGACACGGAAATGAACGCCGGACCAGTGAAGCCCTGCGCCACCGGTGCCGGTACCGGGCAGAAACGCTGCCAGCTGACGATAGGGCACTGCGGTCTGCGACGCATCATGCCGAATGGTCACGGTGCTTTTGGAGAGATCCTGGAAAAGCTTTTTGCGGACGTTATAGGTCAGCTCATCAATGGACTGCGGATAGGAGCCATCGGGATAGGTATCGCGGTGCGGTCCGCGCTCCAGCGCCAGCACGTTCAGGCCCGCTTCGGTCAGCTCTTTCGCCATAATGGCACCCGCCCAGCCGAAGCCGACAATCACCGCATCCACTTTTTTCATTTCGTTTGCCATGCTTAGCTTCTCTCCCCGCGAATCGACACTGACGGGAACGGATAACGTTCGCCGCGCTCTACCCAGTCCATAAAGTCGGCGCGTGCGCCAGGGAAGTTAATCAGCTTCCAGCCGACCATGCCCTGATTTCCGCCGTGTACAGGATCGCTGAAGAAGCCTTCACGGGTATTCTGCAACAGGAAGCTAAAGAAAACTTTTGCCGGCAGCTGGCTGAATTCAGCACTGCCACTTTCCATCGCCTGCAGTAAGGCATCCTGCTGCTCGCCACTGAGCTGGGCGAACACCTTGCCGTGCTGCTTTTTGCTGTAATTATCGGCATCGGCCAGACCGAGTCGGTAGATCTGCTGTGGCACCAGCGGCAGCTGATAGCCCAGCTCTTTGGGCAGGTCGGGGTTAAACGGCCCCTGCATATACCAGTTCGACCCCGTGGCATACGGCGTATTCATCTGACGGTCGATAAACTCAGGCACGCCCGCTTCCAGCGCACCAGGCCCGCGTTCATCGCTGGGGATAAGCCGTGCCACGGCGGCGATAATAAAAGCAAACTCTTCGGCGGTGAACCAGTTCGGCTGGTAGTCGCGCGCCTGCTGTGGCGTGGCCGGGGTTTCAGCCGCCTGTGTGGTCAGCGGCAGGGAGAGTGCACCCATCGCTGTGGAACCTACCGCCATTGCAGGCGCCAGGGTGATTGTCTTCAGCAAAAAATCCCTGCGTGAATGACCCTTTTTTTGTTCTGACATGACATTGCCTCATTCCCGCGCTGACCGGCGGTATGAAAAAATTGGTGATTGTGTTTTTATGGTTTTTATCAGCAGATACAGACCAGCAGCCTGATTGTTACCGGTAACAAACCAGCACATTGTAACACTGCCATTCACAAAGATTTAGTTCCACGAAACAAAACCGCACAATTTCATTAACATCTAGCCCCTTCCTGTCATTAGCAGAAACAACAGACTACAGACAGCGACCCGTCAAAAACGTTATAACAGGCAACACACAACAGCGGAGTGCCTATGTTTAAGTCCTTTTTTCCGCGGCCAGCGCTGTTTTTCAGCTCTGCGGCTGTCTGGAGCTTAGTCGCGATTTTTGCGTGGTTCGGCTTTGCCGCGCATCTGCCCGGCATCTGGCCCACCTTTGAAACAGCAATGAAACAGCCCCTGCCGACCACAGCAGCGCGTTTTATCGCCGTGAGTCAGCTCTGGTTCTACCTCTATTACTGGATCATGGTAGCCATTTTTGCCGGAGCCTGGCGGTTGATTGATGCACATCCATGGCAACGCTGGTCAGTCTGGGGTTCCGCGCTGATCATCTTTGTCACCTGGTTTGGCGTGCAGGTCGGGGTGGCCATTAACGCCTGGTATGGACCGTTTTATGATCTGATTCAGAAAGCGTTAACCAAAGCGGGATCGGTGCAGATTGCGGAGTTTTACCATGAGGTTTTCTCTTTTCTCGGCATCGCATTAATCGCGGTGGTGATTGGCGTACTCAACTCCTTCTTTATCAGCCACTGGGTTTTCCGCTGGCGTAGCGCCATGAATAACTACTACATGCACAACTGGCAGCGTCTGCGTCATGTCGAAGGTGCCGCACAGCGTGTGCAGGAAGACACCATGCGGTTTGCGACCACGCTGGAAAACTGGGGTGTCAGTTTTATTCAGGCAATTATGACGCTGGTGGCGTTTTTACCGGTGCTGGTCACACTTTCCCATCACGTGAAAGATATTCCCATCCTCGGCAATATTCCTTACGCACTGGTGATCGCCGCAGTGCTCTGGTCAGTGTTTGGTACTGGCTTGCTGGCGCTGGTGGGGATTAAGCTGCCGGGGCTGGAGTTCCGCAATCAGCGGGTTGAAGCCGCTTACCGTAAAGAGCTGGTCTACGGCGAAGACAATGCCGATCGCGCCAGACCGCAGACGGTTCAGGAGTTGTTCAGTCGGGTGCGGGTTAACTACTTCCGTCTCTACTTTCACTATCTCTACTTCAACATCACCCGCATTCTCTATCTGCAGGTCGATAACGTGTTTGGTCTGTTTCTGCTGTTTCCATCCATTGTGGCGGGCACCATCACGCTGGGCTTACTCAACCAGATCACCAACGTGTTTGATCAGGTGCGCGGCTCGTTCCAGTATCTGATCGCCTCCTGGTCGACGCTGATCGAACTGATGTCGATCTATAAGCGTCTGCGCAGCTTTGAGCAGATTCTGGATGATGTTCCGCACGATGAGATGATGCGCGAAGCGTCGGAAGAGGTGTAACGGGTTGGAAAGAGAGAAGCCAGGATAATGTGGCTTCTCTCTTTTAATCACAGATCAAAAGCTATTCTTTTGCCTGTCGGCAATTTGACATCGATACTTATCTCTCCTCCCAGAGCCGTAACGTAACGCTTCAGCGTAGAAAGGCGGGGATCATTATCAGCCTGTTCCATTCTGGCGATAGTTGGCTGTTTCACACCCATTGCGTGCGCCATCTCTGTCTGTGACAGGTTAAGTTCTTCGCGCAACATGTGTAGCGCGATAACCTGCCGCATTGCATCGACTTTTTTGGCAATGCGTTCGCGACTCTCCGGACTTTGATTTGCCATCAGCTCTTTTAAATTAGCCATTATCCCCTCCATTCAAATATTTGCGGAATTCAGCATCTGCCAATTTGATCATGTCTTTATAGAATTTCTTTTCCTTAAACCCGGTTTTATCGCCTGCACACAACACAATGCCGCGGCGAGAAGGATCAAAAGCAAAGAAGGCCCGTATCGGTTTGCCTTGATGCTGTACTCTTAATTCTTTCATATTCGGAAAATCAGAGCCGTCTACGGTATCAGCAAACGGCCTCGCTAACTGCGGCCCATACTCAGACAGGATAACTATCGCGGCGAGCATATCCTCCTTCAGTTCCTCAGTCTGAGCCTTGAACCACTGATCAAATCTTTTGGTTGTATCCACATCCCACATCGCAACATCCTTATAGCGAATAAGCTATAAATGATGCTATAGCCTGTTCGCTATAAAGGCAAGTGTCTCGCGGGCCGCCAGTGCAAAGGGATATCCCAGACCTCAAACCGGCTTTGAAAATAAAAAAGCCACTCGTCAGAGTGGCTTTCTCGTTTACAGGACCGGATGTCAAACAGCTTTAACACAGCAGTGTCCGGGACGTCACGCCTTACAGTGCAATACGCATCACGCTGTCAGGATTTTTTGGCGGCGCCTTGCGCGAGCCAGGCTGCTTCACGCTGACATAAAGCACCTTGCCGTCTGCCGAGAGCGCCAGACTGTTAGGCAACGCCGGGGTTTTCACCGTGCGCTTCACCTTATAGCTGCTGGCGTCGATGATGCTGACTTCACCCGCTTTGCGATGAGTAACATAAAGCTCATCGCGATCACCATTAAACAGCACCGCCAGCGATTCCGGCACAGCAATCCGCTGAATCACCTGCTGATTACGCAGATCTACCACCAGCACCTGCGCCTGCTTTGAATCCGTCAGGAAGGCGCGCTGACCGCGCGTATCCAGCGCGATGTTCAGGAAGAAGTGCTCTTTATCTCCATCAATCTTCTGCTTTTTCTCAATGGCATTGGTGCGCGCATTGATCGTCACCAGTTCGCCATCTGCGTTGGTGACGTAGACCTTCTGCGCGTCTGAATCTACCGCCAGGCCGGTGCCCATTTTACCGGTATTCGGGATGGTGCTGACAAGCTTCAGCGTGCTGCCATCCACCACCCAGACCACGCTTTGCGGTCCCAGCCCCGTGATATAAACCCGGTTAGTTTTAACATCGACCGCCACCTGACGTGGCTGCAATGGACGCACTGTCTCACTGCGCTTACGGCTATCCAGCACCAGCGTGTTGAGTACTTTGCCGCTGCTGGCGTCAATGGCGGTGACCGAGCCGTTTACGGTGTTACCGATATAGAGCACGTTGGTTTGCGGGTTGATCGCCGCGCCAAACGATTTCAGCTCTGTGTTAATTGACTGCTGAACTGCCAGCGTAGCCGGGTCGAGACGGAAAACGGTGCCGCCGTCACCGCTGCTGTTCTGCGCTGTCGCTACGAACAGCGCGTTATCTTTCGGGCTGACTGCCAGTTCATAGACGCCTTTACCCACGGCCTGATTGAGATCCTCAGCCTGCACCGCCAGCCATCCTGAGGCAGAGAACAGGGCCGTAGCCAGTAACAGCGGACGCAGGGTCCGGCGCGTATTGATAATCGCTTTCATAACTTCTCCATAGTTAATCCACTGCAAACGCAGTGAAAAGAAAGCCCGACATTGCAACCAGAAATAGCTGACCAGCAGTCAGATGCGGAATTGTTTTTGAGAATAATAATTATTTCGGGGGGAAAGGGACAGGATTATTCGCGGATAAACGCCGCCAGGACGCCCAAAGGCGTCCTGTCAGCACAAGAGGGTAAAACTTAGCTTATTTCAGCAGCTCAGCGGTCATGTGAACGCCGTTGTTGGTGTAAGCTTCAGTGATTTTATATGAAGTACCAGCTTCCTGAGCCTGCGCAGCAATTTTCGCTTCAGCACCATCCAGCGTAGAGTCGATGGCGGTCACAGATTGGGCGAAGCTGGCGAATGGCAGGACAGAAAGCGCGATAACAGCTGCAAAAGTTTTGATAGATTTCATGGTCAATTCCTCGGTTAATTTTAATCAGGTAAGGCGTGTTGCCTTGTTGATAGATATATTAATCCGGAAGTTGATCAGGAAAAAGCGGAGGGTTTTGCTTAACTCGTTCAGAAAAACTGATGTTAAAAAGCACATTTCGCACAGTTATCACTCAAAAGGTTAATAATCTACCCCCATTAAAAAAGGCAGCATATATTGCTGCCCTTGAGAATTTAACCGTGATGTCGTACCCGCGTGAAGATGGTCAGCGCGGCCAGCAGCATCAGCACACCGCTGGCAACGAACACACCGCCTGCGCCGCGCAGGTCAAACATCCAGCCGCCCGCCGCTGCACCGACAGTAATCGCCAGCTGGATGGTGGCAACCAGTAACCCCCCGCCCGACTCCGCATCATCCGGCACCGCGCGCGAAATCCAGGTTGACCAGCCGGTTGGCATCGAACCAAACGCCATCCCCCAGATCGCCACGCCTGCGCCTACCATCCAGCTGACATCACCAAAACTCACCAGCAACAGCGCGGTGACACTCATCAACAGCGCCATGCCACTCAGGGTCAGTGATACGCTGCGGGTGACCAGGAAACCGGCCAGCGAGGTGCCAAAGAAGTTCGCCACACCAAAGGCCAGCAGCACCAGCGACAGCTGATTGAGGTTGAGCTGTGCAACGCCTTCCAGGAACGGACGCAGATAGGTAAAGAAGGCGAAGTGACCGGTAAACATCATGATTACCGCCAGCATCCCCCAGCGCATCACACCTATACGCAGCAGTGACAGCACCCCGCCATTGCGGGCTTTGTTCTCTGCCGGCATGGCGGGCAGGGTAAAGAACTGCCACAGCAGCGCCACTGCACCCAGTCCGGCGGTCAGCATAAAGATGTTGCGCCAGCCCACCAGTCCGCCGAGATAGCTGCCCAGTGGCGTAGCGATAATCGTCGCCAGCGAGATACCGCTGAAGACGATAGAGAGTGCACGCGGCACCTGATCGGTGGGAACCAGACGCATGGTGATAGCGGTTGAGAGTGTCCAGAAGCCGCCAATGGCCATACCCAGCAGCACCCGCGCCAGCAGGATCACCGTCAGGTCAGCTGCAAACGCCACCATCAGTGCCGAAGCGATCAGCAACAGCGAAAAGACCAGCATGACGATGCGGCGGTCAATGCGCCGCGTGACGCTGCCGGTGACCAGACTGGTAAACAGCGCCACCAGCGCGGTGATGGTGACGGTCTGTCCCGCCTGCCCTTCTGATACGCCCAGGCTGTGGGCCATCGGCGTCAGCAGGCTCACGGGTAAAAATTCGGCGGTGATGAGGCTGAACACCCCAAATGCCATAGCAAATACCGCGCCCCACGCGGGACGGGTCGGCGAGGAAACCTCATCAGCCACTTCGGTTGTCAGACTCATGCTGCTTCTCCGGAAGATAAAAAAAGTGAGTGTGAGCATAGAGCGCCGCGTCAGGACGATCTATGATGCTTACACCTTCATTTTTGATAATTCGTCTGGAATCACATGAGCCACTATGGAGATCTGACCAGTGAGCTGCTGATGGGGATGCGCCTCTATGGCGTGAACTATCAGCGTATCGCAGTGAGCGCGCCGTTCGGGCTACGTTATGAGCACGCACCGGGCCGGGCACAGTTCCATTTTGTCGGACGCGGCTCACTGATGGTGCGCAGTGCCTCCGGCGAGGTGTTTCAGCTTAACAGTGGCGATGCGCTGCTGGTGCCGCACGGTAAGCCGCACAGCCTGATCTCCAGTGAGGAAGCCAGTTGCCAGTGTATTAAAAACATGGCGAGCAAGCCGATCTGCGACAGCGTCTGCGCCATTGCCGCTCCGGAAGATGCCTGTGATGACGAACACAGCGTGCTGCTGTTCAGCGCCTGCATGGCGTTTGAGCTCGGCGGCATGCAGCCGCTGATCAACACCATGCCCGATGTGATGCTGGTGAGTACCCTGCTGTCGCAATACCCGGAGATTCAGCCGATTCTGGCAGCGATGGAGCGGGAGTCGCGTACCCGCCAGGCAGGATTCGCCGGGATTCTGTCGCGTCTGGCAGACGTGGTTGCCGCGCTGATTGTGCGCGGTTGGGTAGAGAACGGCTGCGGCGAGCGCAGTGGCCTGGTGCAGGCGATGCGCGATCCACGTCTGAGTCAGGCGATTGCCGCGATGCATCGGGAGCCAGGCGAAAACTGGACGGTGGCGCGGCTGGCCAGCGTGGCAGGCTGTTCGCGCTCGGTGTTTGCCGGACGTTTTCTCAATGCCACCGGCATGACGCCGCTGCGCTATCTGACGGAGTTGCGGATGCGGCTGGCGGTGCAGCGAATTGTGAACAACGGTGAAGCGGTGGAAGCCGTGGCTTATCATCTCGGCTACGGCTCGATTGCGGCATTCAGTCGCGCCTTTAAACGAATTGTCGGTCAGTCACCAGGCGCACTGCGTGCCGGACGCGACGGCACGCAGGCGCTGGCCTCTTATCCGGCCGCTTAATCTCTTCTCTTAACGAAAGACGCTGATCGCTTCGACCAGACGGTTAGCCTGATGAGTCATGCGACCTGAAGCCTCGGCGCTTTCTGTCACGCGGGCGGCGTTCTGGTGGGTGATATCATCGAGATCTTCCACCGCTGAACTGACTTCGCTGAGCGCGGTCGCCTGTTCGGCCGTGGCGGCGCTGATCTGGGCGATCAGTGCGGTAACATTCTGCACCTGCGACACGATATCCTGCATCGTTCTGCCTGCCGCGCTGGCGTGATCATTGCCCGATTTGACCCGGCTGGCGCTGGTTTCAACCAGCATTTTGATTTCGCTCGCGGCTTTGGCGCTGCGCTGCGCCAGACTGCGGACTTCTCCCGCGACTACCGCAAAACCTTTGCCCTGCTCACCGGCCCGTGCCGCTTCCACGGCGGCGTTCAGTGCCAGGATATTGGTCTGGAAGGCAATCCCGTCGATGACGCTGGTAATATTGGCAATCCGCTTTGAACTGTCAGCAATTTCGCCCATCATGCCCATCATCTCGGTCATCACCTCACCGCCTTTGCTGGCAGCGCTGCTGGTATCGGCTGACAGCGTATTCACCTCATGCGCGGTTTCAGTGTTGCTCTTCACCGTGGCGGTCATTTCGTTCATGGTCGCCGCGGTCTGCTGCACGTTGGCAGCGGCCTGCTCGGTACGGCGACTCAACTCATTGTTGCTGCGGGCGATGGCGTCGCTGGCGCTCAGCACGTTGATCGCCTGGCCGCTGACATCATCCACCAGCCAGCGGAACATCAATCCGAGCTGACCGATAGCGCGCAGCGTCACACCCACCTCATCAACGCGATCCATCGGCTCTACTTTATGGCTGGCACCGGTCGCCACGCTCAGCGCCTGTTTGCACATCCGCTCAATAGGGCGTGAAATCTGCTGCTCCAGCCACAGGCTGCAGAGCAGAAGCAACGCAGCCATTCCCGCGGTAAAGCCTGCCAGTGCCGCGGGCGTCATGCCCAGCGCCCAGACGCCCGCCACCGAGAGGGGCAGTAACGTCAGCAGTGTGCTGCGGATCCGCCAGCGAAGGGGCAGCGTCTTCAGGATTGAGGCGGGACGACGCCAGCCGCTGCGAACCAGCAGGCCTTTGTGAAAACGTCGCCCTCTGGCGCGGCCTTCACGAAAATCCTGATAGAGCACCTCGGTCTGACGCACTTCCTCTGCCGTGGGTTTGGTGCGTACCGACATATAGCCCTGCACTTTACCGTCGCGGACTACCGGAATGGCGTTGGCCCGCACCCAGTAGTGATCGCCATTTTTACGGCGGTTCTTGACCAGTGCCGTCCAGGGCTCCCCCTGCTTCAGCGTCGCCCACATGTCGGCAAACGCTTCTGATGGCATATCGGGATGACGCACCATGTTATGCGGCTGGCCATTGATCTCGTCGGCGGTGAAGCCGCTCGCCTCGATAAACGCGTCGTTAGCGTAGGTGATGTGGCTGTTAAGATCGGTGGTCGACATCAGTGTCGCATTATCGTCGAACAGATATTCACGCTGAGAGACGGGCTGGTTGTTACGCATCAAAATTCCTTGAAGACCCGACGTCCTGCACGCGACGGTCTGAGTGTCGGCATGAAAACGGTGGGCTGAGAGATAACGATTACCTTTTTTTAAGTTTTCGGCATGCTTCTGCCTACTCTTTAGCGTTTAAGTTAAATTAATGGCAATAATAAAGCCGCTTTGTAGCGGCTTTCACATTTTTGGTTGATTATCCATCCGTTAGCCGGACTGGAGAATGCCAGCAGCGGGTCAGCTGAGGTCGACATTCCGGGTGCCAAACCACCAGGTGAGCAGGAATCCGCCGATCCAGGCCACCATCAGCCCGGCCAGATAGACCGCCATGCCAGCGAAGATCCCCTGGCTGGAGGTCATCAGTGGCAGCGTGACCAGGCCGGAGGGGCCGAATACCGTGTTCATCCCGACCGGCAAACCCAGCCACGCCACCAGCCCGATAAAGAACCCGCCCAGCGCCCCGCCGCCACAGGCGGTAATAAAGGGCTTGAGGCGCGGCAGTGTGACGCCGTAGATCAGTGGTTCACCGACGCCAAGCAGCCCCGGCACGATAGCGCCTTTGATCTGCGCCCGCAGCAGCGCCCCTTTTTCTGCCTTGCACCACAACGCCAGAGATGCGCCGACCTGGCCTGCTCCCGCCATCGCCAGAATCGGGAAGAGCGAGTTAAAACCCTGGGTTTCCATCAGCGCAAAGTAGACCGGAATAAAGCCCTGATGGATGCCGAACATCACCGCGATCAGGAACAGCCCGGCCAGCAGCGCACAGCCAAAGGGATTGTTATTGAGATGGATAAACAGCCACGACATCCCTTTAAACAGTTCGCCGCCCAGCGGCATGATCAACAGATAGGTGATGGCGCCGGTGATCACCAGCGTAAACAGCGAGGTGAGGATCATATCGAGATTATCGGGAATGATTTTACGCAGCTGTTTTTCAATCCATGCCCCGATAATCGCCGCCATCAGCACGCCAATAATATTGCCGCGCGGGTCGATCGCCAGGCCAAAGAAGTTTTCCATGCCGCTGTAGTAGCCGGTGGTGGCCGTGGGCACATAGCCGAGCACAAACAGCGAGGCGATGATTGCGCCATTGACGCCGCTGCCGCCAAACGCTTTCTGCGCGTTGTAGCCAATCAGGATGCTGAGAAAGGTGAACAACCCTTTACCGAAGACTTTCATGTACGCCACGGTATGCAGCAGCCAGGGCGCGTGGTCCCCGGGTGCATTGAGGTGGAGACTCTGTTCAATCAGCGTGGCAAACCCCAGCAGCAGACCCGCGCCGATAAAGCCCGGAATCAGCGGAGTGAAGATGGTGGCGAAGCGCGACAGGAACTGATGCACGCCGCTGGTCTGTTTCGCCTTTAGCTGCTGCTTCTGCTGCTGCGCCAGCACGCGAAGTTCCGCTGTTTCGCCCTGCGGTGCCAGCGCGGCATCCCCCTGAGCCAGCAGGTTCTGCATCCCCTCAGCGGCGGTTTGCGCCTTGCCAGGTCCCAGCACAATCTGCAACTGTGCCTCGCTGTCGATAACGCCTAAGACACCCGGCAGGCTTTTTAACCTTAACGGATCAACTACTCCCGGCTGATTCAGCGTCAGGCGGAGCCGCGTCATGCAGTGACCACAGGCCGCGATATTTTGCGCGCCACCGACCGCCTGCAGGATGTCGCGCAACAGTGCCTCGGTGATTTTAGCCATTAGCGTGCTCCCGCTGCCTGTAAAGCCTGACGGATAAAGCCCTGATGCTGACGGAGCAGCGCTTTCGCCTCATCAGCAGCCAGGTCAGCCAGTACCATCAGGATGGCGGTTTTGCAGTGTCCGCCACAGGCGGTGAGCGCGGCGCTGGCCGTCGCGTCATCACAGTCCGTGGCCTGCATGACAATATTAACCTGACGCTGCACCAGTTTCTGATTGGTGGCTTCCACATCGACCATCAGGTTGCCGTACACTTTTCCGCTGCGGATCATCGATCCGGTGGTGAGCATGTTGAGCACCAGTTTTTGCGCCGTGCCCGCTTTCATGCGGGAGGACCCGGTGACCACTTCCGGGCCGACCACCGGCGTGAGCGCAATCGCGGCAATCTGCGACATGGCGCTGCCTGGATTACAGGTGAGCGCTACGGTAGTCGCGCCAAGTTCGTTCGCGTAAGCCAGCGCGCCCAGCACATAAGGTGTCCGGCCGCTGGCGGCGATGCCAACCAGCACATCGTGGCGGCTGAAGTGGATATCTTTCAGATCCTGCGCGCCCTGCTCCCGGTTGTCTTCCGCGTTTTCTACCGCCTGGAGTATGGCGGTATGGCCTCCTGCAATCAGGCCGATCACCTGCCCGCGGGGTGTGCCAAAGGTTGGTGGGCATTCGCTGGCATCCAGTATGCCCAGCCGACCGGAGGTGCCTGCGCCGCAATAGATCAGTCGTCCACCGGCCTGGAACGCGGCGCAGATGGCGTCAACGGCGGCGGCAATCTGCGGCACGATGGCCTCTACCGCCAGCGCCACCTTTTTATCTTCATCATTGATGACGCGCAGCATCGCTTCGGTGGAGAGTTCGTCAATATTCTGGCTGGCCGGGTTGCGGCCTTCGGTGATCATCTGGCTGAGGTCGAGTTTCATGGCGGACTCCGCAAAGGAATAAATTATTCAAATTACTAACTATCATAACGAATGATTAATTCATTGGGTGAGATCTTTTTTCGATGGATGTGGGGTGAGTCATGTTGCGGGGGGATCAGATTGGGTGAGTGATGAGTATAAGCATGACGCCAGGAATTCGGAGCTTAATCGCTCCGCATTACGGCCTGGGTGCGGTGCATGTGAGAGGAATCGCTGAGAGACCGGTGCAGGTCAGAATAGGTTCACCTGATCGTAAAGACGCATTCGTCATCCATGACGCTCGGCCCACGCGATTACGCACCTCATCCATGAGGTGCGCCCGTTGCCGGGCCAACGCTCTGCGTTGTTCAATAACGCTCCCGGCGTTTTTGTCCCTTGCGTGGGCGCTTTACTCTTCAGGTGAACCTTTTCTTCCCTCAGGCTTTTTTATGGCTGCTTAAAAAGAGGCTTGAGTCGGACATAAACGTTGAAAAAGGCCTGCTGGAGTAAGATGTCCTTTCCTGTTTTTTGCCCTTCTGACATATCAGCACACAAAGTGAGTTGTGAAGGCGGAAACCAGCAGTAGCAAAGTAAGGCGTCCGCCGCATGGACAAAAACGTCGGGAGCGTTTTTGAACAACGCAAAGCGTTGGCCCGCTTGCGGGCGAGCCTTATAGATGAGGTGAGTGAACCGGCGGCCGAGGCCCCAGGGATGGGTTTACGACGACTTTACGCAGTCACTGCTGGTATCCGACTGAACGGAGCACTGTTTTCCCTGCAAAGACCTCGCCTCCCATCCTATGTCACTCATCCAAAAGACAATAAAAACCCACGAATCACGGGTTAAAAGCGCATCCATTTAATCAATATAAAGTTGTGACGTTCTGCAGCCATATAAAGCAGCCAGCTTCTCAAGCGTTTGTTTTTGAGGTTTCTTTCTCGACTCTAACTTCGACACGCCAGCCTGCGTGATGCCCAGTTTATTCGCCACCTCTTCCTGTGACAGGTGACGATGCAAACGCCAGGCAACATGCAAAGGAACGGATTGCCGTCGGCTGATTTTCATTACATCGTGAGGAATCGTTTCATCATCGTCTGGACCCACTTCATAAGGGACAGACTCAAACACATCATCTAAATGACGTTCAGCCATGAGCTTATTAAACAGCTCTATAGGGATGACAGCACCAGTGCGGTTCCCGCGTTCGTCCGTCAGAAACTGTATAGCATTCATGGGTAATCACTCCTTAGTGGTACGGCAGGCAACACTGTCTGATCGTCTGCCTGTGCTGCGGAACGCTAAACCCGGCTGCACAGAACTTATTGATGACGCACATTGCTCCCACCACACTGCTAGCGCTTTTTGTACGTGGTCGATGTTCTTCTTACGACTTCAAGTATATCTATCACTACTGGCTGACCTTTCTCTATCTTCCAGAGTACGCGGTAGTGACCTACTACCAGCTTC
This sequence comes from Pantoea sp. E956-1, assembly GCF_982223955.1. NCBI lineage: Bacteria > Pseudomonadati > Pseudomonadota > Gammaproteobacteria > Enterobacterales > Erwiniaceae > Pantoea > Pantoea sp. E956-1. The sequence goes on from NZ_CEUYZP010000009.1 coordinate 135,260, forward strand.
ATTCGCTTCTGTTTATCATCAGTCAGCTTTTCGACTTTCAGATGAGGAATATCCGGCCATTTAGCCAGCGCCTCTACAGCATCTTCAATAGCGTTGCCCTCTTTCTGAGGCAGCCCATAAAGCTGTTTTAATGCCTTCTTCGTCCAGTTAATTTCTGGCATCCGTCAACACTCCATGTTGTCAAAGAACACAGTCAACTCACCGCAACGAAATATAACCATAATAAATCATAATGACAATATCACTGTCGTATAATCGTGGCTTTTGGTTATAAAATTATAACCTTTTAATTTTCAGTCAACCTGTATATCTGCCATTAAAAATCTCATAAAAAAAGGCCCAACTTTCGTTGAGCCCTTTTTTGCGTTAACGCTGTTCTCAGCTTGCAGCCTGCGTCCGCCACTGCAACTCATATTCTTTCGCCTTTTCAGCGTCGAACTGGTTTTCCCAGCGGGCAATCACCAGCACCGCCAGCGCATTACCGACCACGTTCAGCGCGGTACGCGCCATATCCATGATGCGGTCAACACCGGCGATAAACGCCAGACCTTCCAGAGGAATGCCGACGCTGCCCAGTGTGGCCAGCAGCACCACGAAGGAGACGCCTGGCACGCCAGCGATACCTTTCGAGGTCACCATCAGCGTCAGTACCAGCACAATCTCGTCAGTCAGCGACAGGTCAATGCCATACAGCTGCGCAATAAAGATCGCCGCGATACTCTGATAAAGCGTTGAACCATCCAGATTAAACGAGTAACCGGTCGGCACCACGAAGCTGGTGATCGCTTTCGGCGCACCGTAGGCTTCCATCTTCTCCATGATACGCGGCAGCACCGTTTCCGAGCTGGAAGTAGAGTAAGAGAGAATCAGCTCATCCTTCAGGATACGCATCAGCGTGGTAATCCGCAGCTGACAGAAGCGCGCCACCCCGCCCAGCACCACAAAGGCGAAGAACAGAATTGCCGCGTAAACCAACAGCACCAGCTTAGCCAGTGGCCAGAGCGAGGCAAAGCCGAAGTTAGCAATCGTCACCGCAATCAGCGCAAACACACCTACAGGTGCATAGCGCATGATCATGTGCGTCACTTTAAACATCGCTTCAGAAATGCCACGGAACAGGTTCACCAGCGGATCGCGCTGTTCTGACGGCAGTGACGAGAGACCTAAGCCAAACAGCACCGAGAAAAAGATAATCGGCAGCATGTCGCCCTTCGCCATTGAGGCGAAAATATTCTGCGGGATCAGCGACAGAATGGTGGTGACCAGGCTGTGTGGACCGCCCTGTACCTCTGCCGTTGTCGCTTCATATTTAGAGATGTCCACCGTTGCCAGCGTTGACATATCAATGCCGGTGCCGGGTTGAAATACGTTGGCCAGCGTAATACCGACCACAATGGCAATGGTGGTGATCACTTCAAAGTAGAGAATCGTTTTGACGCCGATGCGTCCCAGCTTCTTTGCATCACCCACGCCAGCAATGCCGACAATCAGGGATGAAATCACAATCGGTACCACAATCATCTTGATAAGATGAATGAAGATATCGCCTGCCGGGCTGAGAATGTTGGTGACTAACCATTCACGATTGTCTGGCTGATTATGCAACACAGCACCCACAATGATGCCAAGCACCAGGGCTGTCAGAATCTGCCAGGCCAGGCTGATTTTAAAACCTTTCATAACGTATAATTTCCTCAGTCAAAACCCGTTTCTCTCTACTGCGAAGGTGCAGAAGACAATACACACAGGGAGTGAGCAAAAAGCCCGGTAAATTAGAGGGTGTCTTGAAACAGCGCCTCGTATAAAAATCTGATGATTTCCATACCCATTTTCAGACGCGGTCTGAGTTGATACCTGCAGAACAGGGGCGAGATAAGTACCATTTTCACTGTGGTAAATGCAACCCCTGGCGGATCCGATTAAAAGTTCACCATCTAAGCAGCATAAAGTGCTGCCAGAGCTAAAAAACCCTAACCTGCTGTTATGAAAAGTATTACTTCGATGAATTTACGCATAGCTATGCAGAAACGATTAAAAACTGATCCGGCGCGTTTGCTCGCTTTTTATTCAGCGTGAAAGCGCAAAAGCGATGCCTGACTTCTCCCTCGCTGCCAGCGCGTTATCCGGATATATCAGAACGGGTTAACGCTTCTCTGCGGGATGTTTATCACGTGATCTGTGGCGCAAAAAAGAAACAAAGCTTTGGCGCAGGCTTTAATTAACCATTGATTGACATATCATTAACATCTTCAAGGAGATCCGCCATGAGCCAAATACACAAACATCCCGTTCCAGAGAATATTGCAGCAAACACCCTGATTACGGCAGAACAGTATCAGGCGATGTATCAGCAATCTGTCGACGATCCAGACAGTTTCTGGGGTGAACAGGGCAAAATCCTTGACTGGATTAAGCCTTATAGCAAAGTGAAAAACTGCTCGTTTGCACCAGGTAACATTAACATTCGCTGGTACGAAGATGGCACGCTCAACCTGGCGGCAAACTGCCTTGACCGTCATTTAGCCACGCGCGGCGATCACCCGGCGATTATCTGGGAAGGCGACGACGCCAGCGAAAGCAAAACCCTGACCTTCCGCCAGCTGCATGCCGAAGTCTGTCGCTTCGCCAACGTGCTGGAGCTGCTGGAAGTGAAAAAAGGCGACGTGGTGGCGATCTATATGCCGATGGTGCCGGAAGCCGCAGTAGCGATGCTGGCCTGTGCGCGTATCGGTGCCGTTCACTCGGTGATCTTTGGCGGTTTCTCACCAGAGGCTGTCGCTGGCCGCATCGTCGATTCCAGCGCCTCGCTGGTGATCACGGCCGATGAAGGGATCCGCGCCGGTCGCAGCATTCCGCTGAAGAAAAATGTCGATGACGCGTTAAAAAATCCTAATGTCACCAGCGTGAAAAACGTGGTGGTTTTCCAGCGCACCGGTAAAGATGTGGGCTGGGTTGAAGGCCGCGATCAGTGGTGGCACGACCTGATGCTGAACGCGAGCACCAACCACGCTGCCGCAGAAGTCGGCGCGGAAGATCCGCTGTTTATCCTTTATACCTCTGGCTCAACCGGCAAACCCAAAGGCGTGTTGCACTCCACCGGCGGGTATCTGGTCTATGCCGCCACGACCTTTAAGTTCGTCTTCGATTACCATCAGGATGATATCTACTGGTGCACCGCCGATGTTGGCTGGGTGACGGGCCACAGCTATCTGGTTTATGGCCCGCTGGCCTGTGGCGCCACCACACTGATGTTTGAAGGGGTGCCGAACTGGCCAACGCCGAGCCGTATGGCAGAAGTGGTCGATAAACATAAAGTCACACTGCTCTACACCGCGCCCACCGCCATCCGTGCGCTGATGGCGGAAGGTGATAAGGCGATTGCCGGCACCGACCGCAGCAGCCTGCGCATTATGGGATCGGTCGGTGAGCCAATTAACCCGGAAGCCTGGGAGTGGTACTACAAGAAAATCGGCAACAGCCGCTGCCCGATTGTTGATACCTGGTGGCAGACAGAAACCGGCGGCTTCATGATCACGCCGCTGCCGGGTGCGACCGAACTGAAAGCGGGTTCCGCTACCCGACCGTTCTTTGGCGTGCAGCCCGCACTGGTGGATAACGAAGGTCAGCCACAGGAAGGCGCCTGTGAAGGCAATCTGGTGATCACCGAGTCGTGGCCGGGTCAGGCGCGTACCCTCTATGGCGATCACGACCGTTTCGAGCAAACCTACTTCTCTACCTTTAAAAACGTCTACTTCAGTGGTGATGGTGCCCGTCGTGATGAAGATGGCTACTACTGGATCACCGGACGCGTCGATGACGTGCTCAATGTCTCCGGTCACCGACTCGGCACCGCCGAAATTGAATCGGCGCTAGTCTCGCACCCTAAAATCGCCGAAGCGGCGGTAGTGGGGATTCCGCACAGCATCAAAGGCCAGGCGATTTATGCCTATATCACGCTGAATCATGGCGAAGAGCCGTCGCCGGAGTTGTACACCGAAGTGCGCCAGTGGGTCCGTAAAGAAATTGGCCCGATAGCCACACCGGATGTGCTGCACTGGACCGACTCACTGCCGAAAACCCGCTCCGGCAAAATCATGCGGCGTATTCTGCGCAAAATTGCCACCGGGGATACCAGTAACCTTGGTGATACTTCTACGCTCGCCGATCCTGGCGTAGTAGAAAAACTGCTTGAGGAGAAACAGTCGATCAAAATGCCTTAAGCGCACGCTGTCCGGCGGGAAGATCGCTTCCCGCCACACCCGCCCTACGCAGTCTGTTTCGGTAGTCACAACTATTATAACCAGCTGAATCCGCGCCCTGTCGCGAGGTTCTCGCCTGCAAGCCCTCTGGAGAAAATGTGATGAATGACGCCCTTTCGAATCAGGATGCAATCAATCAACAGATTGAGCGTAATCCCCTTTTTCATGAGTTAGTCCGTAAGCGCCAGGCGTTCGCGACGCTGCTGTCGCTGATCATGCTGGTGCTCTATGTCGGCTTTATCCTGCTGATCGCGTTTGCACCCGGCTGGCTCGGCACGCCGCTGCATGCCGGCACCAATGTCACACGTGGTATCCCGATTGGTGTCGGGCTGATTGTGATGTCATTTGTGCTGACCGGCGTCTATGTCTGGCGCGCCAACGGTGAGTTTGACCGTTTAACCAAAGCGATCCTCCGCGAGGTGAAATCATGACCCGTCTCACCTTATGGCTGCTGGCCTTAATGCTACCGTTTTCAGCGCTGGCTGCCGATGCGATAACCGGTGCTGTGCAGCGCCAGGCGACCAACTATCAGGCGATCATCATGTTTACGATTTTCGTCGGAGCCACGCTGGGGATTACTTACTGGGCCTCAAAGCGTACCCGTTCGCGCAATGACTACTATACCGCGGGCGGCAATATCACCGGCTTCCAGAATGGCCTGGCGATGGCGGGTGACTTCATGTCGGCCGCCTCGTTCCTGGGCATTTCAGCGCTGGTTTACACCTCCGGTTATGACGGACTGATTTACTCGCTCGGCTTCCTGGTCGGCTGGCCGATGATTCTGTTTTTAATCGCCGAGCGACTGCGCAACCTGGGTCGCTACACGTTTGCCGATGTCGCCTCGTATCGTCTGAAGCAGATGCCGATCCGCACCCTGTCAGCCTGCGGCTCGCTGGTGGTCGTGGCGCTCTACCTGATCGCGCAGATGGTCGGGGCCGGTAAACTGATCCAGCTGCTGTTTGGCCTTAACTACCATGTTGCGGTAGTCCTGGTCGGCATTCTGATGGTGATGTATGTGCTGTTTGGCGGCATGCTGGCCACCACCTGGGTGCAGATCATCAAAGCCGTGCTGCTGCTGTTTGGTGCCACCTTCATGGCGGTCATGGTAATGAAGGCGACCGGATTCAGTTTTAATACGCTGTTCACCGAAGCGATGGCGGTCCATCCAAAAGGCATCGCGATTATGCAGCCTGGCGGACTGGTCAAAGATCCTATCTCGGCGCTGTCGCTGGGGCTGGGGCTGATGTTTGGTACGGCCGGATTGCCGCATATCCTGATGCGCTTCTTTACCGTAGCGGATGCTAAAGAGGCACGTAAAAGTGTCTTCTGGGCCACCGGCTTTATGGGTTACTTCTACTTCCTGACCTTTATTATCGGCTTCGGTGCCATCCTGCTGGTGGGCGCTAACCCGGCCTTCAAAGATGCCAGCGGCGCGCTGATTGGCGGCACCAATATGGCGGCGGTACATCTGGCGAACGCCGTGGGCGGCAGCACCTTCCTGGGCTTTATCTCTGCGGTTGCCTTCGCCACGATTCTGGCCGTTGTCGCAGGCTTAACCCTGGCGGGTGCGTCGGCGGTGTCTCACGACCTCTACGCCAGCGTCTACCGTAAAGGTCAGGCGAGCGAGAAAGATGAGCTGCGGGTTTCAAAAATTACCGTGCTGGCGCTGGGCGTGGTAGCGATTGCGCTGGGTATTCTGTTTGAGAAACAGAACATCGCCTTTATGGTCGGGCTGGCCTTCTCGATTGCGGCCAGCTGTAACTTCCCGATCATCCTGCTGTCGATGTACTGGTCAAAACTCACGACGCGCGGCGCAATGGTAGGCGGCTGGCTCGGTCTGCTGACCGCCGTTATCCTGATGATCCTTGGCCCGACGGTGTGGGTACAGGTGCTGGGCAACGCGAAGGCGATTTTCCCCTATGAGTATCCGGCGCTGTTCTCCATGGCGGTGGCCTTTGTGGGCATCTGGCTTTTCTCGATTACCGACCATTCGCAGCAGGGCGCAGAAGAACGTTCACGCTTCCGTGCACAGTTTATCCGCTCGCAGACCGGCACCGGTATAGAACAGGGCAAAGCGCACTGATCGTGACTTTTCGTTCATAACGAGCAGGCAATAAAAAGAGGGCGACTACTGAAGTAGTCGCCCTCTTCTTTCGCGCAGCAGAATCAGAAGCGCAGCGATGCACCCACGTACGGGCCATCGACCAGCACGTTATCTTTGCGTCCATCTTTGTTGTTCAGTTCGATGTACTGATAACCCACACGCAGGTTAAGCAGTGAAACCGGCGTGAAGCTCAGGCCGCCACCGGCTTCCTGATAGCTGTCGAGCTGATCGGTGAAAGACTCCGGCGCGTAATAATACTCGCCATACAGGCCCCACATGCTGTTGAAGCTGTAGTGTGCTGCACCACCCAGCGCCACCGCAAATCCATCTTTTCCATCTTCAGGATGGGTGAAGATCGCTTTTGCGGTCGGCGCCAGACGCAGCGGCCCGAAATCAACGTTGTAACCCAGACCGGCACCGTAGGTGCTGCCGTCATGGTCGCTACGCAGCCAGTTACCTTTCAGAAACAGACCGGGTGTTGTGGTGCCCAGACCCACATTCAGGTTGGTGTTGTGTTCGCTGACATCAACACTGCCTTCAATCGCCTGAGCGGCACCGCTCATTAAAACCAGCCCGAGGGCGCTCCCGGCAACAAGTTGCTTAAACATGATTCCACTCCATGAAAGGACAATTAATTCGGCCGCAAGGTTAACAGCCTGAAATGAGGAGACAACAAAATCCGGAAAACTTTACGTAAAAATACGTGTCTCAGCGCAGACCAGCGTCTGTGCGACGGAGTGTAGCCTATATTGTCCACATCAGGTGCCCAATCAGCGGGGCCAGCACCACGGTCACCACGCCAGAGAGCATCATCACCAGGCTGGCGACCACGCCCTCCTGCTCGCCAATCTGATAAGCGCGTGCCGTGCCGGCGCCGTGTGACGCTGCACCGAATCCCGCGCCTTTCGCCACGCCCTGTTTAATGGCGAGCCGCAGAAAAAGCACGTCGCCGATTGCCATGCCAAACACGCCCGTGATCACCACAAACAATGCGACCAGATCGGGCTGACCGCCAATCGGCCCCGCCGCTGCCAGCGCAAATGGCGTGGTGATAGAACGCACCGCCAGGCTGCGTTGAATCGACTCCGGCAGGGTTAACAGCCGCGCCAGCCAGACGGAACTGCAGACGGCAACCAGCGTCGCGGTCACTACGCCCGCGCTCAGGGACAGCCAGTGGCGCTTGATAATCGCTACGTTCTCATAAACCGGCACGGCAAACGCCAGCGTCGCCGGTCCCAGCAGCCAGAGCAGCCAGTGGTTTTCTGCGATGTAATCCTGCCAGCTGATATGCGTCAGTAGCAGCAGTGCCACCAGCACCAGCGGCGTCATCACCAGAGGCATCAGCAGCAGTGTCCGCCAGCGGCGGTAAAGCCGTTTATTCAGCGCATAAACCAGCAGCGTGACCGCCACACACAGCAGGCTCAGCAGAAAATCACGCATGCGGATCCTGCTTACGCGCGGCGCGCGCGACTTCGTACTGATAAAGCCGGTCTACCACCCAGGCAGTCGAGGCCAGCACCAGCAGCGTACTGACGCCGATCACCACACAGATGCGCCAGCCATCGACCCGCAGCAGATCGCCATAGTTCACCACCGCCACCACCGCCGGAATAAAGAACAGCAGCATCTCAGCCAGCAGCCAGCGTGACCCGGCTTTCACCCAGTTCAGCGGCACAATCCGCGTCACGATTAACGCCAGCAGCAGCAGCATCCCGACAATATTGGCGGGCAGCGGCAGGTGCAACCAGCTCACCAGCCGGTCGCAGGCGATAAACAGGCCGATATAGAAACCCAGCTGCAGTGGCAGGCTGAGCCATTGCACTGCGCGGTTGCTGCGTAAAGTGAGCGCTAACGCCATCACCTTGTCTCCCCGATTAAATTGATGACACCAGTATAAATCGTCAACAGATGGTGAAAAAAATGAATTAAAATTATCGAAATCATGCCTGAAAGGAATAGTTATGGATGTCCGCGCCCTGCGTTATTTTACTGAAGTGGTACGCCAGCAGAGCTTTACCCGTGCGGCGCAAAAGCTGTTTGTGACGCAACCGACCATCAGCAAAATGCTACGCCAGCTGGAGGAGGAGCTGGGCTGCACGCTGATCCTGCGCGATGGTCGCCGTCTGCACCTCACCGACAGCGGCCAGGCGGTCTATCAGCGCGGCCTGGCGATCCTGCAGGAGTTTCATCAGCTGGAAGCGGAGATTGGTGACATCAACCAGCTCAAAACCGGTGAGCTGCGACTGGGTATTCCGCCGATGGTGGGTATGCAGATCGCCGGATCGATTTCTGCATTTCGCCGCCGCTATCCCGGCGTGAAGCTGAAAATCTCTGAATTCGGCGGTCTGACCGTCCAACAGGCGGTGCTGGCGGGCAGTCTGGATATCGCCCTGACCGCGCTACCGGTCGATGCCGAGCTGCCGCTGAACACCCTGCCCCTGATGCATCATCCGCTCTGCGTACTGCTGCCGCGTCGCCCGGAGTGGCTCAGCCGCCAGCAGATTGGACTGGCAGAACTGGCTGAGCATCCGCTGCTGATTTTCAATGAAGAATTCTCGCTGAATCGACAGCTGATGCAGGCGTTTCAGCGGCTCAACCTGACGCCAACGGTGGCGGTTCGTAGCGGTCAGTGGGATTTTCTGGCGGCGATGGTGCAGGCAGAGATGGGGCTGGCGATTCTGCCGGAGCCGATCTGTCAGCGACTGGATAAGCAATCACTGCTGTGGCTGCCGCTGGAATCGGAGCTGAAGTGGAGTCTGGGATTGATCTGGCGGGAAGGGAGTTATCTGTCGCGCAGTGCACAGGCGTGGATAGCCTGTTGTCGCGAGCATTGGCCGGATGAGCCACCGCGCCTGTCGGTGTGAAAGGCTGGCACGCCGCATTAATGCGCAGGCGTGCCAGTCAGGATTTACTCCTCTTTTTCGATCAGCAGCGCTTCCAGCAGATCCAGGTCGTGCAGTAACTTTTGCATCGTTTCATTGGAGATTTGCTGGGTGGCGCGCAGATGATAGAGCTCAGCGCGTTCGGCACGTAGCCCGGTCAGGCGGAAGCGGCGCTCAAGGTTCTCAGCGAACAGCGCGTGTTCAAGATCATTCTTCCCTTCGGCGCGACGACGTAAGTTGCCAATCACCCGCAGGCTCACCTCTTTAAGCAGCTCCGGATCGATGTTCTCTTCCGACTCATTTTCCAGCCGTTCTTCCATCTTGTGCAGGCTCTCAATGGCTGCGCCTGCCATTACCGCACGCGCATTCTGCAACTCGCGACGGTGTGCGCCTTTATCGATGGTATCAATGCCGCGCAGCAGAATCGGCAGGAGCACAACACCGACCAGCAACGAGAACAGAATCACGCCGGTGGCGATAAAGACCAGCTCATAACGTGCCGGGAAAGGCTCGCCGTTGGTCATAAACAGCGGAATCGACAGGACACCGGCCAGGGTAATTGCGCCGCGCACACCCGCGAACGAGGCGATCAGCAGTTCACGCAACGAGTAGTTAGAAAACTCCAGCGGCTTCTTCTTCAGCAGGCGTTTGCTGAAGCGCTGCATAATCCACAGCCAGCCAAAACGCACGATCATCAGCGCGGCATAGACCAGCCCGATATCGGCAAACAGCATCCAGAGTTCGACGTTCGGATCGGCCTGCGCCTGATCGACAGAGGTCTGCAGAATATCCGGCAACTGCAGGCCCAGCATCAGGAAGACCATGCCGTTAAAGACGAACTCCAGCATCTGCCAGACGCTGTTGGCGCGCAGGCGCATCGCCAGCGGAGCCTGACGTATAATACCGGAACGGGTGATGGTCATACCGGCCGCCACGGCCGCCAGAATGCCTGAGACACCCAGATGTTCAGCAATCAGGTAAGAGGCAAACGGCAGCAGCAGCAGCAGTACGGTCTGGGTGGCCGGATCATCACCGCTCCAGCGGCTGAGCAGGCGCAACGACTTACCGTAGAGCCAGCAGATAGCAACACCGGCAATCAGGCCGCCCACCGCAACCTTCAGGAACTCCACGCTGGCACCGCCCCAGGTAAATACCATGGTGCCCATGGCGACTGCCACGGCAAACTTCAGTGATACCAGGCCCGATGCGTCATTCATCAGGGCTTCGCCCTGCACGATCGACATAATCTTCTTGGGAATGCGTCCCTCGCCGACAATGCCGGAAAGCGCCACGGCATCGGTCGGTGACAGCACCGCCGCCAGCGCAAAGGCAGGGATCAGCGGGATACCCGGTACCAGCCAGTAGATCAGATAGCCAATGCCGAACACGGTAATCAGGACCAGCGCCAGTGCTAAGCCAATTATCTCGCGACCATGATGCAGGAACTCACTGATTGGCGTCTTCCAGCCATCCGCGAACAACAGCGGCGGAATGAACAGCACCAGAAACAGCTCCGGGTCAAAGTCGACATGCAGACCAAACGTTGGCCAGGCCAGCATCGCACCCACGGCGATCTGAACCAGCGGCAACGGGATCTGAAAAGGGAGAATGCGGGCCGCGACGCCAGAGAGCGACACGACCAGCGTCATAATGAGAATAGTAAAAAAGATTTCCATGCTTTCCTTAGGCGTCGTTTCTTTCAATCATTGGTTAAGCGCTGAAGTGTAAAACAAACAGCAGTAAAGATTGTCAGCTACGCGTGCGCCAGGCGGGAAAAAGTGAAAAATTCCGGACGTGCAGCCGCACGCCCGGTTGTACAGTCAGATCGCCCAGCCACCGGCGTAAAATGCCACCAGTGCGATAGCAATAATCACGGTGCCGACGTTAAGCTTACGCCATTCACCCGCGAAGACACGCCCCACCACCAGGCTGGCGAAGCCGATCATAATGCCGGTTACAATGTTACAGGTGAGCACGATAATCACTGCCGTTAACAGGCCCGACATCGCATCGACAAAATCATTAAAGTCGACTTTCGCTACGTTGCTCAGCATCAGCAGACCCACATACATTAATGCAGGCGCGGTAGCGTAAGCCGGCACCAGATATGCCAGCGGTGACATAAACAGAATGGCAAGGAACAGCAGGCCGACCACAATCGCGGTAAGACCGGTTTTCCCCCCCGCCGCCGTTCCTGCCGCTGATTCGATATAGACCGCAGCCGGTGACGCGCCCACCAGACCCGCGAACAGGCTGCTGACGGAATCGGTAGTCAGCGCACGGCCACCATTAATTATCTGGCCCTGTTTATCCAGCAGATTTGCCTGACCTGCGACTGCCCGAATGGTGCCGGTGGCGTCAAAGACCGCCGTCATCACCAGTGCCAGCACGCTTGGCAGCACGACCGGCTGCATCGCGCCCACAATGTCGAGACTGAACAGCAGTGACTGACCGCTGGCATCACGCAGGCTCGGCAGCGCAAACAATCCCTTGTAGCTCACCGCCGGATCAAATATCAGCCCCAGCAGCGAAATGGCGATAATCGTCAGCAGGATGCCACCCGGCATCCGGCGCTTCTCCAGTCCAATAATCGCTGCCAGTCCCAGCAACGTCATCATGACCGGAAAGGTGGTGAAATGCCCCAGCGCCACTGGCAGGCCCGGTGCCGGATTTTTTACTACCAGGCCTACGCCATCAGCCGCAATCAGCAGCAAAAACAGGCCAATCCCGACACCGGTACCATGCGCCACGCCCATCGGCAGGTTACGCAGGATCCAGGCACGAATGCCGGTAACCGAGATCAGGGTAAACAGCAGCCCCATCAGGAAAACCGCGCCCAGCGCCACCGGCACGCTGATGTGCTGGCCCAGCACGAGGCTGAAAGCGGTAAAGGCAGTTAAGGAGATAGCACAGCCGATGGCCATCGGCAGATTAGCCCACAGCCCCATGATGATGGAACCAAAGCTGGCGACCAGACAGGTGGCGACAAACACGGCAGTGGGGGGAAAACCGGCTTTACCCAGCATTCCTGGCACCACGATGACGGAGTAAACCATCGCCAAAAAGGTGGTGAGTCCGGCCAGAATTTCCTGACGCACGCTGCTGCCGCGCGCCGAGATCGAGAACCAGGCGTCCAGTTTTCCACTGGCCGGGCGTGATTCAGTTGACATAATTGAGCCTCAAAAATTTTTGTTGTGTGGATCGCTCTGCGACCATCGCTGTCCCTGGAATAAGCGGGTAAACGGCATCACTGTCGGGATTAATCCGCCAGGCAAACGTTTACCTTGCCGCAGATAGTTGGCCGCCAGAAGCGACCAGTTAAAAAGGCATGCGATTATCCGGCGTTTAGCGGCACATTTTCAACTGTCAGAGGGAGATTCTTCAGCATAAAGATCAGGCTTAAGCCGTCAGCTGGCGCGCGGCGAAAATCGGCCTTAAATGCTGACTTCCTGAAGTTAAAGCGGTTTTCAGGGAAATGTGCACCGGCGCAGCCGTGAAGAGGCACGACCCGCCGGTAGAGAGAGGGATTAACCGGGCAGTGAAAGCTCTCCGCCCTGCGCAATCGCGCGCTGCCAGGCGGCTCGCTGCTGCACAGTCTGCAGCCATGTCTGGGTGGCAGGCATCTGATCGAGTCCGGCACGTTGCGCCAGCGCCAGCAGCGGAAAGCTCATCTGGATGTCTGCAATACTGAAGCGCTGACCGGCAAACCAGGGATTCGCAGCCAGATGCTGTTCGATCATCTGCATGTGCGGCTTAAGCTGTTTATCCAGGAACGCCTTCTGTACCCCTTTACCGAATGCCGCCCCGACCGGGCGCAGCAGCCACGGCACCGGCGCTTTACCCATCTGACCGAAGATCAGCTTCATCACCAGCAGCGGCATCAGCGAGCCTTCGGCATAGTGCAGCCAGTAGCGGCACTGCAGCCGTGACGCCTCATCACTGACTTTCAGACGGAACGCGTGATCATGTTTCTCTTCGAGGTATTCGAGAATGGCACCTGATTCTGCCACGACCTGATTCCCGTCGGTAATCACCGGCGATTTTCCCAGGGGATGCACTTTTTTCAGCGCCTCCGGGGCCAGCATGGTCGGTTCGCGTTGATAGTGTTTAATCTGATACGGCACTTCCAGCTCTTCCAGCAGCCACAGCACCCGATGTGAGCGCGATTTTTCAAGATGGTGAACGGTGATCATCATGATTCCCTGTGTTTTGACCTTCACCAAGTATAGACGTCACTCTGTATCCGGATGTTTATCATCCTGTTCCGGGTCGAGCAGCACCGCACCCGAGCCCTGCTGACCCAGCCGGTCGCCGGGATTGCGCAGCGGGCAGTCGCGCATCGACAAACAGCCGCAGCCGATACAGCCATCCAGGTCATTACGCAGGCGGGTCAGCGTTTCAATGCGCTTATCCAGCTCTTCGCGCCAGTGCCGGGTCAGCGCATCCCATTCTGGTGCCGACATGCGCGTGTTCGCCGGAATGTGATCAAGACTGTTACTGACCGTCGCCAGCGGAATGCCGATGCGCTGCGCAATCTTAATAATCGCGACGCGTCGCAGCACATCACGACTATATCGCCGCTGATTGCCGCTGTTGCGGGTGCTGGAAATCAACCCTTTGGTCTCATAGAAGTGCAGCGCCGAGACCGTCACACCGCTGCGGCGCGCCACTTCACCCGGTGTTAAAACCGGTTTGGGATAGTTGCGTTCTTTTTTCATCAGGCTCTTTACCTCAAGTTAACTTGAGGAATTATACTCGCTCTCCATCAAAACCACTAAACTCCTATTACCGCTTATTAAGCACCAGAAGGATGAGGCCATGATGCAAGAAGAGATCATTCATTCCCTGACGCACTGGATTGACCAGAACCTGGATAAGAGCCTGTCGATCGATGAGGTTGCGGCAAAATCGGGCTATTCGAAATGGCACCTGCAGCGTATGTTCCGTTCGGTAACGAAACAGACGCTGGGTGGCTATATTCGCGAGCGCCGTCTGACGCTGGCAGCAGAAGCCCTGTCGCAGACACAGCGCCCGGTATTTGATATTGCGATGCAGTATGGCTATGACTCGCAGCAGACCTTCTCCCGCGTATTTCGTCGTCAGTTTGCACAGACGCCTACTGCATATCGCCACACCATGCGTCGCCAGGCGATTCAGCGCCCCCGCCTGCTGAGTTTTGGCTGTAACGACCCGATTAATAGCTTCACCCAGCGCACCACCGGCGAGTGCTGCCCGGTTCGTTAATTCTCTGCTGCGCCCTCGCCGGGCGCATCTGACTGATTTCTCCGCCGTTCTTCTTCTACTGCTCACTATTCCCTTACGCCGCTACCATACCAGAGCCAAATTTTGTTCAAAATTTAAAATCGGGTGATATAATGTGACCCAAGTCACACTTTGAACCTGAGTTGACGGCGAAAAAGCCCTCCCTGACACACTTTTCCGCCGCCGGTGATGTCCGCAGATTGTCAGGAATACTTACTGATATTGAGGTCCGGCCGATGGCTACATTAACCGCCAGTTTTCTTGTTATGCGTTGGGAATTGCTGAGCGCAATCATGATGTTTTTTGCCAGCACCCTGAAAACCAAACTTCGTCAGGATAGCCGTCACGTGATGGCATTTATGTGTGGTGGAATTGGTTTAGGCATGACCTGCTGGTTTGTTACCGGTCTGATGGGCATTACCCTGAGCATGGAAAACGTGCATAACTTCGTGGAAATATCAAAACATGCCTTTATCGATGCGATGAGCCAGGCGCCTGCTGACTGGCCAATGCCCTGATTGATTCCCTGAATTTTGCGCATAAAAAACCCCGCTTAGCGGGGTTTTTTATATTGCTGTGTGTACTTAAATTTTCTTCAACATGGCAGGGATATTAACATCCTGCACTGTAACGCCCGGGCTCTGCGTTCCGCGGCGGTCCTGAATCCACATATCTCCCATCATCTGATTTAAACCACGATCTAATCCGGTGACCAGTCCTGCACCCGGGGTGAAGGTCAGTTCGCCAAAGTAGATCCGCTCGTCATGGATATACCAGTCCACACGCACGTAGTCGAAATCACTGGCCAGCTTCTTGCTCAGTTCGAGCGCATGTTCCAGTGACGGCATAATCGGTGACACATCCAGACCGGTATCGCGAATCTTGTGATAGGCCTCATTGAGGTTATTCACGTAGAAATTCATCGACAGCAGCGGCTGGCAGCGGTTGTAGATCACCTGCAGCACATATTCGAACTTGCCATCACGCTTGTTGAACATATGGAACTTGTAATCAATCGGCGCGCTTTTGCCATCACCAATGTACTTCTCAACCAGAATGCGTGGCTTGATATAGCGATAGTGAATCTCACGCGCTTCGTTGGCGAAGTCGGTCTTCAGCCAGCGATAGCAGTCATGAATGATCTGCTGCTTGCGCAGTGCGTCCGGCTCCTCCAGCAGAATCTCTACCATGTTGGAGGCGTGGTTCGGCTTGATCACCGTCCCCTTCCAGCAGGGTAAGCTGTTGAGCGTGGTCGGGTCAGTGGTTTCGTGTACCAGCGGGATCAGGTATTCATTACCGATTTTTTCAGCAATGAATTCGCGCACCGAGTACTTATCTGACAGACGACCATAGTTCTGGTAATCGCCGAAGATAAACTTACGGTACAACACCTTCTCGTTGAACACTTTTGGCTGACGCAGATTGGGCAGCTTTCTGAACTTATGGAAGTAGTAAATGCGGTCCTGATAAGCCCAGGGCATCTTCTTAATAAAGTACTGCACACTTCTTCTGAGTTCTTCTTTCAACTTGAGCATATCTGACCTCATTTGTATGTTTTGTAGTTGAGTGAGGAAACCTGAATCTTTTGAATAACGCCGTTTTTAAAGAAGTAATTCATTACGGTCAGGGACAAAAGTTCTGAAAGGAAAACGCTCCACGCGGCCCCCATGATGCCGTGACCCTGGATCAACCACCAGGAGAGCGGCAAACTGATGACCATCAGGCAGATGATTTTCCTCAGCAAGTAGTTAAATCCTCCCTCTTTGACCATGTAGCGATACGCTACGGTCCCCATTGCCGAAAAGCTGGTCGCTATCGACAGCAACGTAATGAGACTTCCTGACTGTGTGAATTCAGGGCCGTACAACGCAATGATGATCCGCTCGCCGTAAAGTGAAATGACCAGCAACATCAGCAATGAAACAGCCATAACATAGCCATTGAGCCGCGCAGCCAGTTTAATAGCGACCTCGCCGCGCTCCCTGAAGATTTCAGTGAAGCAGGAAGTGATGAGCGCCACCGGGATAAAAATCCAGGAGGCAGAAATCGTATTCGCCGCTGCAAACAGCCCGAGGTCGCGCGCAGGTGCTGTGCCCGCAAGGAACATCTGCGCCGCTTTTACCTGTACAGAGATAAAGATGCTGGAGATCGCCAGCGGCAAACCGGCATACATCAGATAACGCAGATAGGCAGTGCGCTTTTCGCGCGGAGGCATCTGATCCTGATGGTCCTGATAGAAGTTGTGACGCTTAATCAGATAGGGCACCAGGGTCACAGCGACAATCGATAGCGTCAGCCACAGCGGATTAAGACGCAGCCAGGCCACGGTGAAGCTGATACCAAAACTCAGCAGCATGCCCACGGCGTTGGCGATGGTATTCAGACGCGAGGCAAGACGCGCGTTGTTATAAACGCTGAAAGTGTCCTGGGTGACAAAAACCGAGGCAACAAATGAGGCCAGTGCAAATGCCAGGAAATTTTCCTGCATGTTGTACCAGACCCAGATTAAGACTGGCACCGAAGTGGCCAGCAACAGCACCATTCTCATCGTACGGGCGATGGTCATCAGGCGCAGGCCTGCTGACGCATTTTTGCTGACGCGCTTAAACAGAATGGTTTCGGTGCCAAAGATTGCAACGGTTTGCACCATCGCAAATAGTGAGGTAGAAAACGCCATCTGGCCAAACACTGTTGGGCCAAAGGACTTCGCCACGTAAGACGTCACAAAAATGACGCCAAAAACAGAGATGATCTTCTCAGACATCATCCAGGCGGCATTAGACATTACGCTCAATTTCATCGACTCTTCCTTAGTATTACTCAACTACAACCGCTTCGGTACAACATCCCTGTAACGAATTAATAAGCGCTCAGTGGGCCTGCCGAAAATGTAAGACTTCAGACCAGGCTGGTCCGAAAATTGAGATGTAAATCATAATCCGGAGAGTGAATTCAGGATAATTCTTATTATAAATGGCGCGAATCACTTCAGATGGAAACGATTTCAGGCTGAAAATAAAATCACCTTCAAGAGCCAGACCCGGCATATTAATCAAGTCGGACAGGCTAAATATCCAATGTACGTAGAATTTTTTCGTATTTTGGATGCGGTGAATTTATAACAAAAATCCCCCTCCAGGAAGGCACGCCCACCGGATAAGAATAAAATAAGATTTATCCCATGATGATATTTATTCTAAATATCTTAATTTAAGCTTCGCAATTCAATTCGCGCACTTTAATACTGCCTTAATAGAATCTTACAGTGCCAGAAATTATTAAAGTCATTCTCATCCATTAATCGATAAGAAAGGTAAGAGCATTTATGAGAAAGTCACGATACAGCGAAGATCAAATCACAAATGCCATTAAAGCTTCTGAATCGGGCGTGAAAGTCAGAGAGATTTGTGAAGAGTTAGGCATCTCTGAAGCCACGTTCTATAGCTGGAAGAAGAAGTTTTCTGGGTTGTCTTCAGAAGAAGGCAGAAAAATCAAAGAGTTGGAAGAAAAACTGCAGAATGTCACGCGTGAACTGCAGACGCTCAATTCGGACAAAGAGATGCTGCAGAGCGTTCTGAAGCACTTCTTTACCACGAATGAAAAACGTCAGGCTGTGGATTTCCTGCAAGCCACCTTCGACATCGGCACGCGCCGTAGCTGCCGCTTATTAGATATCAGTCGCAGCGTATACCATTATCCGTCAGGCACGGAGAACCGCTAAACCCAATGCTACCGCGCTTTTTAGACTTAACGCTGAGATTTGTTCTTACCAGAAGAGATGAAGATCATTTAACAGGACAATTGCGGCACCCTTTTCCGCTCCATTTATAACTAATGAATGGCTTCACAGCTAAGCTTCTTTTTTTGCGGTAAAATTGATTCACAACAGCAAACGTCTCGCATTCTACGCCTAATCTTCCCTTCCCAATCTCGTTTACGCGGGATTGGGCCCTCCCTTTGTTACGTAAGCCCAGCTAATCGTCGGAACTAAATCGTCTCAATATCCTTAAGCCACTATAAACATCACCCGAAAAATAATCACTGCTTTTTTAAGTAAATGGTGGCACTAACTCAAATTTTGCGGCTGCGGTTTAATTCCGGGCTATGGGTTAATTGCATATACTTACTCCAGGATTAATCCAGGATAAATAGTTTATTGCTCCTTAACACTAACGTTATGTGTCTATCTTTTCGCACTCTTCATTGCGCATCATTGATGCCAGAGATTAATCTTTAATTATTAACGCAGCGGCGGAATTTTCTTACTCATTTATCACTGAGTGAAGTTAATGGTGGTTTTTAGCCTTCCTTTCTCAGGGCCATACCGCAATAAAAAGCCGCTGATAAAAGCGTAACGTCCATAATGCTGCCCTATTTTTGCTGGTTAAAGGCCGATATCTGAACAGTGAGCCCCCGGCAGGGGTGAAAATGACGGTGTACAGGTGACCATAAGTACCGTTTTTACACTGACAAACGGGGAATGAGAGAGGCTACCGAGGGTAAAGTCACGATCACGCAAAGGCATGAAATCGATTTCGCGGCATAAATCTGCCGGAGAGCGAGCAAATCGGGATAGGGTTTAATCTTAAAAAGCCGCGCGGCGTGTCATCCGCGCGGCAGAAGTATTTTGGTGATTTTCGCGGGTTACTCTTTAATCGGGACGACAAGAGGTTGCGGTTTGATACGCATGGCCCACAGAACACCGGCCATCAGACAAACAATGCCCGTCACGGTGAGCAGAGGTGGCCAGCTTTGATGCCAGAGAAAAGTCCACAACAGACCAAACAGGATCTCAAAAACAATCAGCGGCCCCATGACTACCGTGGGCAGACGCTGGCTGGCAGCGTTCCAGCATAAGGTCCCCAGCCAGGAACAGAGCAGACCAATTGCCAGCATCAGGGAGATAAAAACCGCCGGACGCGGCCCAAACGGCAACGAAAAATCGGGCTGTTGCCAGGCGAGCTGCACACTCACCAGCGCGTACATGATTAGCGCCATCGGCAGCGTCACGACGCCCTGCGCTGTTGCCCAGGTCGAGGGTCGCAGTTCGGGGTGTGTACGCAGCCAGCGGGCATTGCGCAGCGGATACCAGGTCCAGCAGACCACAGCCAGCAGCGCTAGTGCGATACCGGTCAGATAACGGCTCAGGTTCAGCGCCGCACCCTGGCCCTGTAGCTCCGCCACATTCACGCAAAGCAACCCGGCTGCCATCATAACCAGCGCAGGAAACAGCCGCCGCCACGGCAGCCGTCCTTCAAGATGGCCGTAACAGAGATTGGCAGTGACGGCGATCACCACCGGCAGCGTGCCGATAATCATGGTGGAGACCGGCGCGCCAGTGCGCTGAATGGCGTTCGCCAGAAACGCATAGTAGAAGAGATTTCCCACCAGCGAGAGCTTTACCGCCTCACGCCAGTCATCCCGGGCCAGCTTGCGCAGGCGATGACGACCGTGCCAGGCCAGAGGTAGCGCAATCAGTCCAAATGCCACATAACGTCCCGCCGATTGCAGCGCGCCAGGATAGTCAGGCACCAGCAGCGGCCCGACGAAAATCAATCCCCACAGCAACCCGGCCGTGACGGCAAACATGACACCAGCAAACATGATTTCTTCCTTATAGGGTGTTTTAGCGCAGTGTGGCGGGTTCGGACGGGAAATGCTTGTAGCAGATTGCGGTTCTGTCAGGGCTGACGAACCTGTTTTTGATAGCGGCCCGGCGTGATGCCATAACGGTTAGCAAAGGCGCGGGTGAGATGGGCCTGATCGGTTAACCCCACCGCCGCCGCAACGCTGGCGGCCGCTTCCCCCTGTGCCAGCCTTTGCTTGGCGTCGTAAAGCCGGAAAGCCATCAGCATCTGATGCGGCGTAACGTGATAGTGCTGGCGAAAGGCGCGTAAGAAATGCCACGGCGATAACGATGCCAGCGCCGCCAGCTCATCCAGCCGCACCGGTTCTGCGAGGTTTGCGCGCAGAAAGTCTCTTACCTGATCAAAACGATGCCGTGCATCCGGTCTGCCCTGTGAGGACATGCGTGCCAGCGGACGAATCTGCAACAGAAGTTCAGCGAGCAGGCTCTGGCGCGCCAGTGGTGATTCCGCCTGCCAGAGTGTCGCCAGCGTGCGGGAGAGCGGCCGCGCTACGCGCGGATCGGTTAACAGCGCCTCGTTGAACCACCAGCCGCGATCGCCGGTAAGTTCATCCATCAGCTGCGGCTGAATGTAGATCATCTGGTAGCGCCAGCCCTCATCACACGCTGACTCCCCCGTATGCAGCTCATCCGGATTCATCATGACCAGGGAGTTCTCCGGCGCAGTATATTCGGTGCCGCGATAGCGAAAGCGCTGCGCGCCTGCTTCGATCGTGCCGATCCCAAAGGCCTCATGGGTATGGGGTTCAAAGGCGTAGCGGGAGATGTGGGCCTGATAGAGTTCCACACCGGGCAGCTCAGCGAGTTGCTGAAACCGGGCGCGGTCTTTCTCACAGGGGAAACTAGCCGGAACACCTTCCACTTCTCTCTCCTTATTTAACCAGTCGGTTTAGCATGCCTGCGACCGGGGTGTAAATGCAAAAGATTGCTATCCACAATGCCTCAGGTAAGACTGTTTCTTTCAAACCGGATGGGATCAAGCATGGCACAGCGCGTGGTATTAGTTATAGATATGCAGAATGGGGTCTTCAGCTCGCCGCGCTTCGACAAAGCGGGACGGATTGCGCAGATTAACCGGCTGACGGGACGCGCCGATATCACAATATTTATCCAGCACCGGGAAGGCGAGATGTGTGGGGGTAATGCGGCTTTCGATCTGCTGCCGGAAATCACTCAGCCTGATGGCGCATACTATGTGACCAAAACCGCCTGCGACAGCTTCTGGCAAACTGACCTGCACACACTGTTAAAGAAGCTGGCGGTTGAGGAATTTGTAGTATGTGGCTGTGCCACCGACTACTGCCTGGACACCACCATAAAAGTCGGTGCCAGTGCGGGCTATGCCATTACCGTTGCCGCCGATGCGCATACCACGGCAGATCGCCGCTGGGTCAGCGCCGAAGCACTGATTAACCAGCACAATGACGTGTGGGCCTCACTGCTGATCCCCGGCAACGTGCCGCGCGTGCTCAGCACGGAGGCGATTCTGGCGGAATGGTCTTAGCGGGCCGCCAGACGCCGCGCATAAAAAAAGCCCGCATAGCGGGCTTTTTGCACTCTTTCAGCTAACGGGATCAGAACGGAATATCGTCGTCAAAATCCATCGGTGGTTCATTATTGTTGCTGGCTGGTGCGCTCTGTGGCTGCGGCTGCGGACGAGACTGCGCACCGCCACTGAACTGGTTATTGTTGCCCTGCGGCTGCTGCGGCTGACCCCAGCCATTATTGTTGCCACCACCCTGCGCGCCGCCACCGGCTGGAGCGCCTGCACCGGCGTTACCGCCCTGCTGACGGCCACCCAGCATCTGCATGGTCCCGCCAACGTTGACCACGACTTCGGTGGTGTAACGCTCCTGGCCACCCTGATCCTGCCATTTACGGGTGCGCAGCTGGCCTTCGATATAGACCTGCGACCCTTTTTTCAGGTATTCACCCGCGACTTCAGCCAGTTTGCCAAACAGCACCACACGGTGCCACTCAGTGATCTCTTTGTTTTCACCGGTCTGCTTGTCGCGCCAGCTTTCCGACGTAGCCAGCGTAATGTTGGCAACAGCGCCACCATTTGGCATATAACGTACTTCCGGATCCTGACCCAGATTCCCGACAAGAATCACTTTGTTAACGCCACGACTGGCCATGTTGCTGTCTCCCGATGAGTTAATGCATACAGTCTAATCTATCAATTCTAACACGTCCTGCGGAGTGTTTCCCACTTTAGAGCGGGGTTCCATTTTTAATCCGCTCCGCTCCGGAGCCAGAGAGTACTGGATATTTATTCAGTCTATTTTTTGTGCCATAATGACATGTTTTATTCTGGCCGTGTCGGCAAGGCGCGGTGAGTGCTGCTAATCCGGGAAAGGTGAATGGATAAGATCGAAGTTCGTGGTGCCCGCACCCATAATTTGAAAAACATCAACCTGACCATCCCACGCGACAAACTCATTGTGGTGACCGGCCTGTCAGGTTCCGGTAAATCCTCACTGGCGTTTGATACGCTGTATGCGGAAGGTCAGCGCCGCTATGTGGAGTCGCTCTCTGCGTATGCGCGCCAGTTTCTTTCGTTAATGGAGAAGCCGGACGTCGATCATATCGAAGGTTTGTCGCCCGCCATTTCCATCGAACAGAAATCCACTTCGCACAACCCACGCTCGACAGTGGGCACTATCACCGAGATCCATGATTACCTGCGTCTGCTGTTTGCCCGCGTTGGCGAACCGCGTTGCCCGGATCATGATGTGCCGCTGGCGGCGCAGACCGTCAGCCAGATGGTCGATCAGGTGCTCTCTCAGCCGGAAGGCCGTCGCCTGATGCTGCTGGCGCCGGTGGTGAAAGATCGTAAGGGTGAGCACACCAAAACGCTGGAGAATCTGGCGACCCAGGGCTATATCCGTGCGCGTATTGATGGCGAAGTGTGTGACCTTTCCGATCCGCCAAAACTCGAGCTGCAGAAGAAGCACACCATTGAAGTGGTGATTGACCGCTTTAAAGTGCGTGAAGATCTCGCGACCCGTCTGGCGGAATCGTTTGAGACCACGCTGGAGCTCTCCGGCGGGACGGCCATCGTGGCGGACATGGATGACAGCGCCGCAGAAGAGCTGCTCTTCTCGGCTAACTTCGCCTGCCCGATCTGTGGTTACAGCATGAGCGAGCTGGAGCCGCGCCTGTTCTCGTTTAACAATCCGGCGGGTGCCTGTCCAACCTGTGACGGCCTTGGCGTACAGCAATATTTTGATCCTGACCGCGTGGTGCAGAATCCTGAACTCTCGCTGGCGGGCGGTGCCATCCGCGGCTGGGATCGCCGCAATTTCTACTACTTCCAGATGCTGCGTTCGCTGGCGGAACACCTCGATTTTGATATCGAAGCGTCGTTCGGCAGCCTGCCAGAAAACGTACAGAAAGTGATTCTGTACGGATCAGGCAAAGAGAGCATCGAATTCAAGTACATCAACGATCGCGGCGACACCTCGGTACGCCGTCATCCGTTTGAAGGCGTACTCAATAATATGGAGCGCCGCTACAAAGAGACCGAGTCTTCAGCGGTACGCGAAGAGCTGGCGAAATTTATCAGCAACCGCGCCTGTGCCAGCTGTGAAGGAACCCGTCTGCGTCGTGAAGCGCGTCATGTCTTTGTGGAGAACACCACGCTGCCGACCATCTCTGAGATGAGCATCGGTCATGCGATGTCCTTCTTTGAAAACATGAAACTCAGCGGCCAGCGTGCGCAGATCGCCGAGAAAATCCTGAAAGAGATTGGCGATCGCCTGAGCTTTTTGGTCAACGTCGGCCTGAACTATCTCTCGATGTCGCGTTCCGCCGAGACCCTGTCCGGTGGTGAAGCACAGCGTATCCGTCTGGCCAGCCAGATCGGTGCCGGTCTGGTCGGCGTGATGTATGTGCTGGATGAGCCTTCAATCGGCCTGCACCAGCGCGACAACGAACGTCTGCTTGGCACCCTGATTCATCTGCGCGACCTTGGTAACACGGTGATCGTGGTTGAGCATGATGAAGATGCGATTCGTGCCGCTGACCATGTGATCGATATCGGTCCGGGTGCCGGCGTGCATGGCGGCCAGGTGGTGGCTGAAGGCACCGTTGATCAGATCATGGCGCAGGAAGCGTCACTGACCGGCCAGTTCCTGAGCGGCAAGCGTGGCATCGCGGTGCCAGAGGAGCGCGTCAAAGGCGACCCGGCTAAAGTCCTGAAGATTACCGGCGCACGCGGCAACAACCTCAAGGATGTCACGCTGACGCTGCCGGTCGGGCTGTTCACCTGTATTACCGGTGTTTCAGGCTCGGGTAAATCGACCCTGATCAACGATACGCTCTTCCCGATTGCCCAGCGGGCACTGAACGGCGCGACCATCGCCGAACCGGCACCTTACCGTGACGTGGCGGGACTGGAGCACTTCGACAAAGTCATCGATATCGACCAGAGCCCGATTGGTCGTACACCGCGCTCTAACCCGGCTACCTACACCGGTATTTTCACCCCGGTGCGTGAACTGTTTGCGGGCGTGCCGGAAGCGCGTTCGCGCGGTTACAACCCGGGCCGCTTCAGCTTTAACGTGCGTGGCGGGCGCTGTGAAGCCTGTCAGGGCGATGGCGTGCTGAAAGTCGAAATGCACTTCCTGCCGGACATTTATGTGCCGTGCGATCAGTGCAAAGGCAAACGCTATAACCGTGAAACGCTGGAAGTAAAATACAAAGGCAAGAGCATTCACGAAGTGCTGGAGATGACCATCGAAGAGGCACGTGAGTTCTTCGATGCCGTGCCAGCACTGGCGCGTAAGTTGCAGACACTGATCGATGTGGGTCTCACCTACATCCGCCTCGGTCAGTCCGCCACCACCCTTTCCGGCGGTGAAGCCCAGCGCGTGAAGCTGGCGCGTGAGCTGTCGAAGCGTGGCACCGGTCAGACGCTCTACATTCTGGATGAACCAACCACCGGCCTGCACTTTGCCGATATCCAGCAGCTGCTGGAAGTGCTGCATAAGCTGCGCGATCAGGGCAACACCATCGTGGTGATTGAGCACAACCTGGATGTGGTCAAAACTGCAGACTGGATTGTCGACCTGGGTCCGGAAGGCGGCAGCGGCGGCGGTGAAATCCTGGTGGCTGGTACGCCAGAAACCGTGGCGGAGTGTGAGAAATCACATACCGCGCGCTTCCTGAAACCACTGTTACAGAAGTAATTTTGTCAGGCCCGCCGCGTGCGGGCCTTTTACTCTCCCCTGGCGATTCAGCCAGAAAAATGCAGAATCAGGCAAGATTCAGACATGTATAGGCATATACGCTTTTCCCCACGCTGACTATCCTTAAGCGGTTCCTCTTTGGCACGCCCCTGGCGTCGCCCTGTTTTCGCAGCACATCCACGCTGCTGCACTTCATCGAATAACACTCACGACACATCGAAACTGGAGACACCATGAATATTACGCATGCGTATGCTGCTCAGGATGCAAAATCCAAACTGGCACCGTTCGATTTTAAGCCGCGTGAGCTGCGCGCCCAGGACGTTCAGCTTGAGGTGCTGTTCTGTGGCGTTTGCCACTCAGATCTGCATCAGGCCCGTAATGAGTGGAAAAACACCATTTTTCCCGTGGTTCCGGGTCATGAAATTGTCGGTCGCGTCACGGCCGTTGGCCCGCAGACGCAGAAATACAAAGTCGGCGATCTGGTCGGCGTAGGCTGCATGGTCGACTCATGCCGCAGCTGTCCGAGCTGTCAGCAGGGTCTGGAGCAGTATTGTGAAAATGGCTTTGTTGGCACCTATAACGGTGAAGATCGCGAAACCGGCGCCATTACCTATGGCGGTTACTCAACGTCAATGGTGGTTGATGAGAGCTTTGTGCTGCGCATTCCTGAGAACCTGGAGCTGGCGGGCGTTGCACCGCTGCTGTGTGCCGGTATCACCACTTACTCGCCGCTGCGCCACTGGAATGTCGGCCCGGGCAAGAAAGTGGGTATCGTAGGTTTAGGCGGCCTCGGCCATATGGGCGTGAAAATTGCCCATGCCATGGGCGCACATGTGGTGCTGTTCACCACCTCGCCGTCAAAAATTGAAGATGGCAAACGTCTGGGTGCCGATGAAGTCGTGATCTCTAAAGATCCGGAGCAGATGGCTCAGCACGCCAACAGCTTCGACTTCATTCTGAATACCGTGGCGGCTCAGCACGATCTCAACCCGTTCATCACCCTGCTGAAGCTGGATGGCAACATGACGCTGGTGGGGGCTCCGGAACACGATCACCCGGCCCCGCAGGTGTTTAACCTGATCTTCAAGCGTCGCAGCATCGCCGGTTCACTGATCGGCGGCATCGCAGAGACCCAGGAGATGCTCGATTTTTGTGGTGAGCACGGCATTACCTCAGACATTGAACTGATCGCGATGGACCAGATCAATGAAGCCTATGAGCGCATGCTGAAAAGCGATGTGAAATACCGCTTCGTTATCGACATTAATACCCTGCGCGAGCAGCCTGCCGCGTAACCCGCTGCCGCTGAACCCTCTTGCTCAGGTAAGAGGGTTTTTTATTGCCGTTTAGCGGGCCGTTGCAACCTGCTGGAATGAGGCATCGACCAGATAGTAGATCTGCGAATCTTTCAGCGAACCGTCCAGGAACAGCGTGCTCCAGTGTGACTTGTTCAGATGCTCGCTGGGAATAATATCGCTATGCTCTTCGCGCAGTAATTCGGCCAGCGCAGGCGTCGATTTCAGCGAGACCGCTGGTCGCCCTTTCGCCTCATGGACCATCGCAAACAGTACGCCGTTGCTTTTAATCTGCGTGGCCTTCCAGTCACTGTGGACGCTTTGTTCCGCGCCCGGCTTGCTCATGCAATAGGTCAGTAAGTCTGAGTTAGTCATTACGATTCCCCTTGTAAAGTGGCGACAATCCGCCTGGCTCCGCCCTCAATGCGATGTTCGCCCAGCCAGATACCCTGCCAGGTGCCCAGCACCAGACGTCCCCGCTGGACCGGTAATAACAACGAAACCCCTAAGGTCGACGATTTGATATGCGCCGGCATATCATCCCGCCCTTCGTAGTCGTGCTGATAAGGCGCATTCTCCGGCACGTGTCGCATGAAATGCTGTTCCATGTCGCTTCGCACCGTCGGGTCGCAATTCTCATTTAAGGTTAACGACGCCGAAGTGTGCTGCAACAGCAGATGCAGCAGACCGGTTTTGATATCACGCAGTCCGGAGAGCGAGTTGACGACCTCATCGGTGACCAGATGAAATCCGCGCGGCTTCGCGCTTAGCGTAATAGTTTGTTGATGCCACATAACTTATTCCTGAAACGGTTACCCCGTTTAAGTGTGCAGCATGTCGCCGAAAGGTAAACCCTGACCCATAAAAAAACCGCCAGAGAGCACCCTGACGGTTTTTTTCAGCATGGCTGCCGTTACATTACGGCGGCAAACGCTTCAGCCACCTGATGCACATTTTTGCTGTTCAGTCCGGCGACACACATGCGGCCGCTGCCCACCAGATAGATGCCAAATTCGTTACGCAGACGATCGACCTGCTGCGCACTCAGGCCGGTGTAGCTGAACATGCCACGCTGCTTCAGCAGGTAGTCAAAGTTTTTACCTGGCAGCGCAGTGCTGAGCACGTCCACCAGCGACTGACGCATGTCCAGAATGCGTAAGCGCATCGCTTCCACTTCAGCCAGCCAGCTGGCTTTCAGCGCCTCATCGTTAAGGACGCGCGCGACAACCTGCGCACCGAAATTCGGCGGGCTGGAGTAGTTGCGGCGAACGGTAGCTTTTAACTGGCCCAGCACACGCGCTGACTCTTCGGCGCTGTCACAGACGATAGAGAGACCGCCCACGCGCTCGCCATAGAGCGAGAAAATTTTGGAGAAGGAGTTGCTCACCAGGGCTGGCAGGCCCGCCGCCGCGACCGCACGCAGCGCATAGGCATCCTGCTGCATGCCGGCACCAAAGCCCTGATAGGCGATATCCAGGAAAGGAATCAGCTGCTGAGCTTTCAGCACCTCAACGGTCTGATCCCACTGCGCATCAGTCAGGTCAGCGCCGGTCGGGTTATGACAGCAGGGATGCAGCAGCACGACGCTCTGCGCTGGCAGGGTTTTCAGGGTGCTGATAAAGGCATCAAACCGCACACCGTGCGTCTCTGCGTCATACCAGGGATAGGTATTGACCTCAAAACCTGCACCATTAAAAATCGCGACGTGGTTTTCCCAGGTCGGATCGCTGACCCAGACCGCAGACTGCGGGAAGTAGCGCTTAAGGAAATCCGCGCCCACTTTCAGCGCGCCAGAACCGCCCAGCGTCTGAATAGAGGCGATACGGCCCGCGTTTAACACCGGATGATCGGCACCAAACAGCAGCGGTGCAATCGCACTACGGTAGCTGTTCAGCCCTTCCATTGGCAGATAGAGCGATGCCTGATGCGGCTCAGCATAGATCTGCTCTTCGGCAGCGGCTACAGCCTTCAGCTGCGGGATGATGCCCTTTTCGTCGTAATAGAGGCCGATACTCAGGTTAACTTTGTGTTCGCGTGGGTCTTGTTTGAAGGCTTCCATCAACGACAGAATCGGATCGCCAGCATAGGCATCAACGTTTTGAAACACGGTGTAGGTCTCCATGATTGGTCCAGAAAAAGATGCGGGGATTAAACCCGATAGCGTCCCGGACGGTGGTTCATTGCAATAATCAGGTTCAGGATCACCGCACCCGCAATCGACGCGAGCAGGATGGGGCCACTCACCACAAACAGTGACGCCAGCACGACACAGGTATCGACTGCCATTTGCAGTTTCCCCGCGCGGATCCCAAAGCGATCCTGTAGCCACAGCGCCAGAATATTGATGCCGCCGAGGCTTGCCTTATGACGAAATAACACTATAAACCCGATTCCCATGATGACGTTACCGAACAATGTCGCATAGAAGGGGTTAAGGTCAGAAAAGTGGACGAACAGCGGGTGCAGCTGGGTGAACAACGACACCAGACCGACGGCGCAGAAGGTTTTGAGGGTAAATTCCCAGCCCATGCGTTTTACCGCCAGCCAGTAAAAAGGGATGTTGATCAGGAAAAACGCGCTGCCGAACGAAAGCGGCGAGAGATAGCTGATCAGAAAGGCGATGCCTGCGGTGCTGCCGGTCAGCGCCCCCGACTGTTTCAGCATAATCACGCCAAACGAGACCATCAGGGTGCCAAGCACCATCGCCAGCGCATCTTCAATGCGCGAATGCGGGACGCGGGAGGGTTCTGCGATATTATCCATGGGGGTTTTCTCAGTGCAAATGATGCGGTTTCGATGCAAAAAACGCACCATCGCCACAGCACTGAACGGCTGTAAACCGGGTGCCGGCGATATCTCATTGATATCTAAGGCGCTTTATAACAGAACTTTGTGCATTAATTCCGGCTTATACCGTCAACCCATGCGTTAAAGTCCGTTTCGATGCGCGTTATTCGCATTAATTGCCGCAAGTGTGCACCAAAAGCACACAACGCGCACCTTTTTAGCGCGTCTTCTGCTCAGGCAGCATCATCAGCCCGTTTTCTTTCATGCGTCCCAGCACTACCGAGGTTTTCACATGGGAAACGCTCTGGTGGCCCGCGACTAACTGGCTGATTAACGCACTAAGGGAATTGAGATCGGCCACCGCCACTTTGAGCAGATAGTCCGCATCGCCGGTGGTTTTATAGGCATCTACGATCGCCTGCTCCTGCTCCACCATCCGGTGAAAGCTCTCGACATATTCCGCGGTGTGGTTAATTAAGCGCACCTCAATCAATCCCACCATGCCAAGCCCGATGGCATCGGGCGACAGCCGGGCATGATAACCGAGGATCAGATTAGCCTGTTCCAGGTTGATGCGGCGGCGGGAACATTGTGAAGCAGAAAGGCCAACCAGATCGCTGAGTTCCTGATTGGTCAGACGGCCGTTGGATTGTAATAAAGTCAGGATTTTAAGGTCGTAATCGTCTACGTGAGTCATTCCGTTTCCACAGCGTGATGGGCGTCGCTTTATTACAGATAACCCGATAACCCGAGAGGTTGTCCAACACTATTTTATGATGATGGGAGCTGTCATGCACAGATCGTGCATGACAGCACAAACCGGGGATTATTCGTCGTCGTATTGCGGGCCAGCGTAGTTGTCGAAGCGTGACCACTGACCGTTAAAGGTCAGGCGTACTGTACCGATCGGACCGTTACGCTGTTTACCCAGAATGATCTCCGCGATCCCTTTAAGATCGCTGTTTTCGTGGTAAACCTCATCGCGATAGATAAACATGATCAAATCCGCATCCTGCTCGATCGAGCCCGATTCACGCAGATCCGAGTTGACCGGACGTTTATCGGCTCGCTGCTCCAGCGAGCGGTTAAGCTGCGACAGCGCTACAACCGGCACATTCAGCTCTTTGGCCAGTGCTTTCAGCGAGCGGGAGATCTCGGCAATTTCCAGCGTACGGTTGTCCGACAGCGACGGCACGCGCATCAGCTGCAGATAGTCGATCATGATCATGCTTAATCCACCGTTTTCACGGTAGATGCGTCGGGCGCGTGAACGCACTTCGGTGGGCGTCAGGCCGGAAGAGTCATCAATGTACATGTTCTTCTTCTCCAGCAGGATACCCATGGTGCCGGAAATACGCGCCCAGTCTTCATCATCTAATTGTCCGGTACGGATGCGGGTCTGATCGACGCGGGAGAGTGACGCCAGCATACGCATCATGATCTGCTCGCTGGGCATCTCCAGACTGAAGATCAGCACCGGTTTTTCCTGCAGCATGGCGGCGTTTTCGCACAGGTTCATCGCAAAGGTGGTTTTACCCATCGACGGACGTGCGGCGACAATAATCAGATCAGAGCCTTGCAGGCCCGCGGTCTTTTTATTCAGATCCTGATAGCCGGTATCGACGCCAGTGACGCCATCGTGCGGTGTCTGATAGAGCGATTCGATACGCGAGACGGTCGATTCCAGAATCTGCTCAATGTTTTTCGGGCCCGCATCTTTATCCGCGCGCGCTTCCGCTATTTTAAAGACGTTCGACTCCGCGAAGTCGAGCAGCTCTTCGCTGTTACGCCCCTGCGGATCATAACCGGCATCGGCAATCTGGTTAGCGACGGCGATCATCTCGCGCACCACCGCACGTTCGCGCACGATATCAGCATAGGCGCCGATGTTCGCCGCGCTCGGGGTGTTTTTCGCCAGTTCCGCCAGATAGGCGAAGCCGCCCGCCATCTCCAGCTCGCCACGGGTTTCCAGCGATTCGGAGAGCGTAATCAGGTCAATAGGTTTGCTGTTTTCCAGCAGCCGCTGCATCTCTGAAAAAATCAGCCGATGCGAGCGGTTGAAAAAGTCATTCGCGACGACGCGCTCAGAGACATTGTCCCAGCGCTCGTTATCCAGCATTAACCCACCGAGCACCGACTGCTCCGCTTCCAGCGAATGCGGGGGCATTTTCACGCCTGCGAGCTGGCGATCCTGCGTTTCGTTCGATTTGTTGGTGGGTTTATTTCCTGCCATAGTGAATGCATTACCGATCTTCTGTGGGGACGCGCAAGTATACCTTAGTTGGGGTGCGTGCCTCACCCTCATGATGAAACAATCACAGGAGTCAGAATGGCAAAGCGTATTCAGTTCAGCGCACAGGGCGGCCCGGACGTTTTAGAGTGGACAGATTTTGAACCTGCTGACCCGGCCGAACATGAAGTGCAGGTAGAACATCGCGCTATCGGCATTAATTACATCGATACCTATGTTCGCAGCGGGCTTTATCCGGTCGCCGCTTTTCCCTCTGGCCTGGGTACAGAAGCCGCGGGCGTGGTGTCGCGGGTTGGACGTGGCGTGACATTATTTAAGCCCGGCGATCGCGTGGTCTACTGTCTGGCGTCGATGGGGGCCTATAGCGAAGTGCACAACGTGGCGGAAGATCGCCTGATGCATCTCCCGGAGGCGATCAGCTTTGAGCAGGGCGCCGCCAGCTACCTTAAAGGGCTGACTACACAATATCTGCTGCGCCAGACCTATAAAATCAGCGCCGGTGAGACCTTCCTGTTTCATGCCGCAGCGGGCGGCGTCGGGTTAATTGCCTGTCAGTGGGCAAAAGCGCTGGGTGCCCATTTGATTGGAACAGTCGGGTCAGCAGAAAAGGCAGCGATGGCGAAAAAGGCCGGCGCCTGGGCGACGATTAACTACCGTGAAGAGAATATTGCGCAACGCGTCAGCGAACTGACCGACGGGAAAAAAGTGGGCGTAGTTTATGACTCCGTAGGCAAAGATACCTGGGAAGCATCGCTGGACTCATTGCGCCGTCATGGGCTGATGGTCAGTTTTGGCAATGCTTCGGGTCCGGTGACCGGAATTGATCTCGGCATTCTGAATAAGAAAGGCTCACTGTTTGTGACCCGCCCTTCACTGTTTGGCTATATCACCAACCGCCAGGAGCTGGAAACCGCCAGTGCCGAGCTTTTCTCGCTGCTGGCGAGCGGCGCGATTAAAGTTGATGTGCCGGAGCAGCAGAAGTTTGCGCTGAAAGAGGCCAGCAAAGCGCACCAGATGCTGGAGAGCCGCGCCACGCAGGGCTCCTGTCTCTTAATTCCATAATAGTGAGCAACAAAAAGGGCCTCCCGCGGGAAGCCCTTCTCTTTTTTTATTTTTTGTTCGCGCTGGTGTAGGGACAGCGGCGATGAATTCATGTCGAGTCGATGGCACATCGATTTGACGACAGGCATCCTGCCAGAAAACATAAGTAAAAAATATGTTTAATTGCAGATCAGCCCTGACCAATCTCTCACACTGTGATCTTCACCGCATTTAGCGCCAGCCTTTGCGGTCTAACCTGTTGATCTTGCGCCGCAGCTTGCGACGTGCTCGCTCATCGCTGTCGCCAAAAAAGGCACGATGCAGCCAGACTGCAATCACCGCCAGCACCAGCCACGGCAACACTTTAATAACAATTGCAAACAGTCCACCGACAAACATCACGATGGTTGCAACCACCAGTGCCGCCAGCACGCCAAACAGCGAAACGCCGGTCAGCAACAGCATCAGGAAAAACCCTAATACGAATAAAATTTCCACGTCAGCGCTCCTTTTTGATTCCGATTGTTATAGTTATTACAAAAAACGTGCCAACAGTTAACTCATTGATTTTCAGCTGATAAGAGATAAACAGAAGAGCGCGACCTGGTGAGGAAAACCACATAGTGGCGTAAAAAAAACCAGCCTTCAGAGCGGGTTTTTTCGGATTCAGATGAGGTGTCAGGCTTCCTGCGGGATCTTATCGGCGACCAGCGCCAGCGCCGCTTCCAGCACACGGACATCGGCACCGGGTTTGTGGGCATTTTCGCTCAGGTGGCGTCGCCACTGGCGGGCGCCCGGGATCCCCTGGAACAGACCCAGCATATGGCGCGTGACATGTCCCAGATAAGTCCCCTTAGCCAGTTCCGCTTCAATATAGGGATACATGGCGCGCACCACTTCAACCGGATTCGCCGCCGGATGCTGACGACCAAACAATGTCTGATCGACCTGCGCCAGAATGCCAGGGTTTTGGTAGGCTTCACGTCCCATCATCACACCATCAAGGTGTTGCAGATGGGTCTGTGCCTCTTCCAGGGTTTTCACGCCGCCATTGAGGGCGATGGTCAGTTGCGGAAAATCGCGTTTCAGCTGATAGACGCGGGGATAATCCAGCGGTGGAATCTCGCGGTTCTCTTTCGGGCTGAGGCCGGAGAGCCAGGCTTTACGCGCATGAATGATAAATGTCTCGCACTCACCGCGTCCCGCCACCGTGCCGATAAAATCGGTCAGGAATTCATAGCTGTCCAGCTCATCGATACCGATACGGGTTTTCACCGTGACCGGAATGGAAACCACGTCGCGCATTGCTTTAACGGCATCTGCGACCAGATTCGCCTCGGCCATCAGGCAGGCGCCGAAACGGCCATTCTGCACGCGATCAGAGGGACAGCCGACATTAAGGTTCACTTCATCATAGCCGCGCTGCTCTGCCAGCTTCGCGCACTGCGCCAGTGCCGCCGGATCGCTACCGCCAAGCTGCAACGAGACCGGATGCTCAGCCTCACTGTAAGCCAGGTAATCCCCTTTGCCATGAATGATTGCGCCCGTGGTCACCATTTCGGTGTAGAGCAGCGTGTCACCGGTCAGCTGACGATGAAAATAGCGACAGTGACGATCGGTCCAGTCGAGCATAGGGGCGATAGAGAAACGTTGCGAAGAGAAATTAGGCATGAAGCGCAGACAATCCGGTAATTAAGGGGTGATGTAATTCTGTGCAAGGATAACACAAGGGCGGGCGATAGTGCATCGCCCGCCCCCGAACAGTCTGAATAACGCGCTTAGAAGTTAAAGCCCAGCTGCATCATCGCGCCCCAGGTGTTGTTAGCTCCCACAGAGCCCGCCAGATCCAGATGTACGGCTTTGTTAAACGGTGACAGACCAAAACCGGCCGTAGCGACATTTTCGTCGTTAGAACGCATGTCCGCACGATAACCTGCACGCAGCTGCAGCCAGTCAAGTACGCGGTATTCCGCGCCCACTGCCGCATACTGGCTGTTCTCCTGAGTTTTGAAGCGTTTGGTCTCCGTCAGATCCACATCGCCCGTCACGGTAAACGGACCTTTATCCCAGGCCAGACCGGTGGTGACCAGCGGGCGAATCTGGTAGGTGTCGCGGAAACCATTGACCTCTTTGGTCTGCAGATCGCGCGAAACCAGGTTCTGTCCGGTGACACCCAGCGTCCAGTTTTCAGCAAAGGTGGTCGCCAGACCGGCATCAACGTTAAAGCCGGTGTCGGTGCTGCGATACTGGCTGTTATTAATGTCACTTTTGTCGTAGTTGTAAATACTGGCGGTGTAGTTATAGAGCCAGGTTTTCTGCACTTTCGGTGTCACGCCTACCGATACTGGCTGACCGCCGATGGTGAACTCATGCGCCACCGCAACACCATAATCGGTGACCAGCGCCGCTAAGCCATTCGCGCTGGAGCGCAGATTATTTTGATCGCCAGGACGCGGCAGCACTGTGCCGTTAGCCACACCGCGCAGATAATCGATATCGCTCTGGACCACATTGGCACGCACGTGCGCTGAACCATAGGCTTTGGTGATAAAGGCGAAAGGCAGCGTCTCGTTAGGGATAGTGACGGCCAGGGCAAGCCCGGCGTTACCGTCTGCTTTGTTACCGCGCAAATCGCTTAGCTTATTAGCGACATCGCCTGAGGCGGCGCGCACTTCAGGATAGCCACGCAGATAATCAGCGAAGGTTAAATTACCGAGCACATCGCGGTAGCGATCTACGGTATCGGTGATGTCATCCACTTTGTCGATCAGATGATCTTTGTCGGTGACCTGAATACCGGCTGAGGGAAAAATAATGCTGACGCTATCGTCGGGTTTGGCGCGCGTCATTAATGCCGGGTTCGCCAGCACTGCGGAGCCATAAAGAGAAGATGCTACGCCGGTTCCGCCCATGGCGTCATTACGTGCATCATACCAGGTCCCTGCCGCCATGGCGGAAGAAGAAAGGAAAAGCGCGGTCGTTGCAGCCGTATAGATCAGCGCTGAACGTTGAGCGGATTTTTTCACCATTTGCCTGCCATCACCTGAGAAATTGTCATTGAAACATTCAATGACTGAATAGTTTGTTAGCCCTATTGTGAACCCTGGCTAACGCGTTATTGCCGTGAATTCGAAGGAAACAGTGTCTTAATTCAAAGGATTGGACGTTTTCCAATCAAAAAACCGTTGTAATTGTTCAAACTGCATTGGGATATTTCAAATAATGCCAGACTTTTCTTAAGTCTTTCTGAACATTACTTCTTAACTCAGTGAGATGCAAAGCAAAATGCCAACAAATTCCGCTTCAGGTGGATTCAGAATGGATCTGATTTATCGACAGATTTGAGATAGAGGACGGCTTAAATTCTGATTATGCTGCTTTATCAGGCAAATAATGCTGTTTTTTCAGACGAAAACCAACCTCAGCGCCGCGAAACTATGTGTGATAAAATAACATCACTTATCCAGCGGAGAATTTTCATGACAAACATGACGTCGCAGCAAATTTTGATTCAGGCCGAAAAGATGTGCCTGCAGCGTGGTGTGCGTCTGACTTCGCAGCGTGCTGAAGTGTTGCGCCTGATGGCCGAACAGCCTGGCTCAATCAGCGCCTACGATCTGCTGGATCAACTCCGGGTCAGCGAGCCGCAGGCCAAGCCTCCCACGGTTTATCGGGCGCTTGATTTCCTGCTGGAGCAGGGTTTCATTCATCGGGTGGAATCCAACAACAGCTACGTCATGTGTCACCATTTTGAGGCACCAGCACATACGTCGGTGATGCTGGTCTGTGACCGTTGTGCCGCCGTTACAGAGAAGCAGGCACAGGGCGTAGAGAAGATTATTGCAACGCTGGCGGGTGAAGCGCAGTTTGCATTACGCCACAGCGTGATTGAAGCACATGGTTTATGTGAAAATTGTGCTGCGGTTGAAGCCTGTACGCACCATGCAAGTTGCGAGCATGACCATCAGGATGAGGGTAAAAAGCGGGGAAAACGCGGGTAGCTGGCACATCCTTGTGCAGTTCCGGTGAGGGCCCACCGGAACGCGTTCAGCTGATTATCAACCTATTGTCTGATTACCAGCGGTGATCTTTGTTCTGACCTTCCCAGTCGGTTACTTCGCGCTCGGCTTCATCTTTCGTAGAGCCGTAACGCTCCTGGATTTTGCCAACCAGCTGATCGCGTTTACCTTCGATAACCTGCATATCATCGTCGGTCAGCTTGCCCCATTTCTCTTTCATTTTGCCTTTGAACTGCTTCCAGTTGCCGCTTGCTTCGTCTTTATTCATGGCAGACCTCCAATCCTCGGGTTTTAATGATTATCTTGCTGCTTAACAAAATAACGATACAAAGCGCTGGTTAACTGCGCTGCATAGAGTTAATTGTAGTAGCCAATTTCTTAACCATGGAATAATACAGAATAATCCGTATCGGCTTGCGTGCAGCCACTGCTGACTCAGGCATCAAACCAGCTGTTCTGACGCCAGTGCTTACGCCAGATGAGCCACAGCGACAGGCCGCGCAGCGCCAGGAAAACCGTGACCGCCAGCCACAGACCATGGTTACCCAGTACCGGTACGCTAAGCAGCGTCAGAAAATAGCCTGCTGCGGCTACCACCATGCTGTTACGCATCTCGCGCCCGCGCGTCGCCCCGATGAACATGCCATCCAGCAGATAACACCAGACACCGATCAGCGGCATTATCATCTGCCAGACCAGATAGCGGTCCGCTGTCTGCTGAAGTGACTGAAGAGAGGTCAGCAACGACACGATCTGCGGGCCAAAAATGGCATAGATCAGCGAGAAGAACAGCGCCACCACCACCGCCTGCCGACAGGCAGAGTGCCAGACGCGCAGGAGTTTACTGCCATCTTTTGCACCATGCGCCTCACCCGCAAAAGCTTCAACTGCGTAGGCAAAGCCATCCAGCGCATAGGCAGTAAAAGTAATGAACATCAGTAATACTGCGTTAACCGCCACCACATCAGGGCCGAGTCGCGCGCCCAGCACGGTCAGCGAGGCAAAACAGAGCTGCAGCATCAGAGAGCGCAGCATGATGTCCCGGTTCAGTCGCAGCAGCCGGCCGCTGTCACCGCGCCAGCTCTGCTTCAGCAGGCTAAGCGTAATTCCGCGCAGTTTTAATACCCGCCAGACCATGATGCTGCCGACGCCCAGCGTGATGTACTCTGCCAGTGCCGTGGCGGTGGCCGCCCCCGCGACACCCCAGTGCAGCCCCATCACCAGCCAGAGATCGAGCACGATGTTAACCAGATTGCCCACCACCAGCAGG
Organism: Pantoea sp. E956-1; assembly: GCF_982223955.1. NCBI lineage: Bacteria > Pseudomonadati > Pseudomonadota > Gammaproteobacteria > Enterobacterales > Erwiniaceae > Pantoea > Pantoea sp. E956-1. The sequence continues at coordinate 173,272 of NZ_CEUYZP010000009.1, forward strand.
ATCACTGGCGCACGCGCATACTGCACGCCCAGCAGCCAGCCCAGGATTACCAGGTTTGCCAGCGTGGCAGGCGCACTGAGCCAGCGAATCTGAATAAACAGCGCCGCCTGTTCCAGTACATCGGGATTGCCGCCAACCAGATGGGTCGCCAGCTGGATAATCGGATAACGCAAAGCGATGAACAGTACACCTGCCAGCAGCGCGATGATCAGCGGTTGCGTCAGCGCGCGCGCCAGAGCGGTTTTATCGCCCGCACCAAACGCCTGTGCCGTAAGGCCAGTCGTACTCATTCGAAGGAAAAGCAGCAGCATAAAAAGGAAGCTGGTCACTGTAGTCCCGACCGCAACCCCGCCAAGATAGACAGGGCTGTCGAGATGACCAATTACTGCAGTATCGACCACTCCCAGTAAGGGAACAGTGATATTTGAAAGGATCATTGGCAGTGCGAGCCGCCAGAGATTTTTATCCGTTGCCGTGATAAAGCGCATTCGCCGTTCCGTGCTCAGTGTCGCTGCGCAAAAGAGACAGCGACAAAATTAGGGCAGACAGAATAGCATCAGAAAAAGCGAATGCACGCTGGCGTCAAAATCAGAGCCACTCGCCGTTGCGCACCACGCCCACCGCCAGACCTTCAATAGTCAGCGACTGCGCACGGGTATCGACAACAATCGGGTCAAAATCGCTGTTTTCAGGCAGCAGATGCACGATAGCACCCTGCTTTTTCCAGCGTTTAACGGTAACTTCATCATCAATGCGGGCAACCACAACCTGGCCGTTGCGCACATCCTGGGTTTTATGCACCGCGAGCAAATCGCCATCCATAATTCCGATATCTTTCATCGACATTCCGCTGACGCGCAGCAGGAAGTCAGCAGAAGGCTTAAACAGGCCTGGATCGACCTTGTAATGAGTTTCGATATGTTCCTGCGCCATGATCGGCTCACCGGCAGCAACCCGGCCAATCAGCGGTAGCCCTTCTGAGGCTTCTTCTTCCATTAACAGGCGAATGCCGCGTGATGCACCGGAAACGATCTCGATAACGCCTTTACGCGCCAGCGCTTTCAGATGCTCTTCTGCCGCATTCGGCGAACGGAAGCCCAGCTGCGCCGCAATTTCGGCACGCGTAGGCGGCATGCCCGTTGAAGAAATATGGTCGCGAATCAGGTCATAGACCTGCTGCTGCCTGCTGGTTAATGCTTTCATCCCGCCCCCTGGTTGTTTATACAGTCGCTGTGAGTATATACAGGTATTGGCGAAATGGAAACCAATTGTCAGGGAAAACGCGCCCTCAGACGCATTGTGGAAGGCTTATCGCAAATGTGTCCAGAGCAGCGCGATCCAGACAAAGAGTGCCAGTAAAATGCTGATCAGTACCGCCGCCGAGCCCATGTCTTTCGCCCGGCCCGCCAGCGGATGATGCTCCTGACCGATGCGGTCAACCACCGCTTCAATAGCGCTATTGAGGATTTCAACAATGACCACCAGCACCACCACCCCAATCATGAGGATGCGTGAGACCATATCGACATCCAGCCAGCACGCAATAATAATTGCGACCAGCGCAGCCAGCGCTTCCTGGCGAAACGCCGCCTCATGTTGCCAGGCGGCTCGCAGTCCCTGCCATGAGTAACCTGCGGCTTTTACTATTCTGATAAGTCCGGTGGCATTATTTGCCATGATGTGGGAACCCTTTCATCGGATTGACGTCAATGTCTGGGCTGCGTGCAATGGGCACCACCACAGATCTTCGCTGCGCTTTCTGGTATGCTTGCGGCGCTTTGCTAACAAGAGGCTTCATGTTGTCTATGTCAGGTTGGCGTAAACTCTATTACAAACTGCTTAATTTACCACTGTCGTTTTTGGTAAAAAGTAAGGCCATTCCGGCCGATCCCGTGTCTGAACATGGTCTGGATCCGACCCGACCTATTATGTATGTTTTGCCTTACGATTCGAAGGCCGACTTACTGACATTACGCGCGCAGTGTCTGCGGCATCATCTGCCCGACCCGCTCTCTCCGCTGGAGATTGATGGTTCACTGCTGCCGCGCCACGTCTTTATCCACAATGGCCCGCGTGTCTTCCCCTATTTTGTGCCCAGCGTGGAATCCGTGAAAATCTTTCACGATTACCTCGACCTGCACCGTAATAACCCAAAGCTCGATATACAGATGCTGCCGGTCACCGTGATGTTTGGTCGCGCACCGGGACGTGAAGTTCAGGGCGAAGCCACGCCACATCTGCGGGTGCTGAACGGGGTGCAGAAGTTCTTTGCGGTGATCTGGCACGGGCGCGACAGTTTTGTCCGCTTCTCACCGACGGTGTCGCTGCGCCGCATGGCAACTGAACACGGTACGGATCAGTCGATCGCCCAGAAGCTGGCTCGCGTGGCGCGCATTCATTTTGCCCGCCAGCGACTGGCGGCGATTGGCCCGCGCTTGCCGGCGCGTCAGGATCTATTTAATCGTCTGCTGCAATCCAAAGCGATTGAAAAGGCAGTAGAGGATGAAGCACGCAGCAAAAAAATCTCCCATGAGAAAGCGCAGCAGAATGCCGTCGAGATGATGGAGGAGACTGCAGCAAACTTCTCCTATGAAGCCATCCGTGTAACTGACCGCGTGATGGGCTGGCTCTGGAGTCGACTCTATCAGGGCATCAACGTCAATGGCGGCGAAAAAGTCCGCCAGCTGGCCCAGGATGGCCACGAGATTGTCTATGTGCCGTGCCATCGCAGCCACATGGATTATCTGCTGCTCTCCTATGTGCTTTATCATCAGGGACTGGTGCCGCCGCACATCGCAGCCGGGATCAATCTCAACTTCTGGCCAGCCGGCCCGATTTTCCGTCGTCTGGGCGCTTTCTTTATTCGTCGTACCTTTAAAGGCAACAAGCTCTACGCCACGGTATTCCGTGAATATCTCGGCGAGCTGTTCACCCGGGGCTATTCGGTTGAGTATTTTGTCGAAGGAGGCCGTTCACGAACCGGTCGCCTGCTGGACCCTAAAACCGGCACCTTAGCCATGACGCTGCAGGCGATGCTGCGCGGCGGAAATCGTCCGATCACGCTGGTGCCGATCTATATCGGCTATGAGCATGTGATGGAAGTGGGCACTTACGCTAAAGAACTGCGCGGCGCGGCGAAAGAGAAAGAGGGCTTCATGCAGATGGTGCGCGGCTTACGCAAGCTGCGTAATCTCGGTCAGGGTTACGTTAACTTTGGCGAACCCCTGCCGCTGGTCAACTATCTTAACAAGCGAGTGCCGGAATGGCGCGATGCCATCGATCCGATTGAGCCGCAGCGTCCCAGCTGGTTAACACCGACCGTCAACGATATTGCTGCCAGCCTGATGGTGCGTATCAATGAAGCGGGCGCGGCTAACGCCATGAATCTCTGTGTCACCGCCCTGCTGGCGTCACGTCAGCGCTCACTAACCCGTGAACAGCTGATTGAACAACTGGAGTGCTATACCCAGTTGCTGCGCAACGTGCCTTACTCGCCAAATGCGACCGTACCCGATCTCTCAGCGGAAGCGCTGCTGGATCACGCCTTGGGTATGAATAAGTTTGAGAGTGAAAAGGACAGTATTGGCGACATCATCATTCTGCCGCGTGAGCAGGCAGTGCTGATGACCTACTATCGCAACAATATTCATCACATGCTGGTGATGCCGTCGCTGATTGCCGCCATTGTTCAGCAGCATCAGACGCTGAGCGAAGCAGAACTGCTGCGTCAGGTGAGCCTGATCTACCCGATGCTGAAGAGTGAGCTGTTCCTGCGCTGGCAGACCGATGAGCTGCCGCAACTGTTGACCGAACTGAGTCAGGAGCTGGCGCGTCAGGGCCTGATTACGCTCGAAGCCGGCGAATTACGCTTTTCCTCAGCGCGCTATCGCACACTGCAACTGCTGGCCGCCGGTGTGCGTGAAACGCTGCAGCGCTATGCCATTACGTTCTCCATTCTCAGCGCCAAGCCGACGATTAACCGCGGCACGCTGGAGAAAGAGAGCCGGACGCTGGCACAGCGTCTGTCGGTGCTGCACGGTATCAATGCCCCGGAATTCTTCGACAAAGCGGTCTTTACCTCACTGGTCCTGACCCTGCGCGATGAGGGGTATATCAGCGACAGCGGTGATGCCGATGTTGCGCAGACCATGGCGACCTGGCATATGCTGGCAGACCTGGTCACCAGCGATGTTCGTATGACGATTGAAACCGCTGGGGCGCACGACTGACCGCAGCGCGCATAGTAAAAAGGCGACCTCATGAGGTCGCCTTTTTTATAGGCCAGGTCTGGTCCGATTCGCTGTAAAACGGTGCCTGCTCAGGGAACATCGTCAGATCGGAAAGACGCAAAAGCGTCATCCCTGACTGCTCGGCCCGCGCCGTCCCTGCCGCGGGACGCTTTCCTCTTCTGCCCATGTTCCCTGCGCGTTGAGCTCATTCATTGCTGCCAGATTCATCCTCGTCAGGTTTGGCGACCTCCCGGATCGCCTTTTTATGTCTGGAAACTCTCTATCAGAACAGCTGGCTGAACGGCGGGGTATTCATCAGTACACCGAGGAACAGCACCATCCCGACATAGTTATTATTGAGAAAAGCCTGGAAACAGGGTTGCCGCTCACGTCCGGCGATCAGCTTCTGCTGATAAACAAACAGCGCGGCAGCCAGCAGCAACGTCCAGTAGAAGGCGCTGTTCAGATGCAGCATGATGCCCACCAGCGCCATCAGCAGCAGCGTCGCCAGTTGCAGCAGGCCAATGATCAGCTTGTCGAATCGGCCAAAAAGAATCGCGGTCGACTTCACGCCAATCTTCAGGTCATCATCCCGATCCACCATCGCATACTGGGTGTCATAGGCGACCGTCCAGCAGATGTTGGCGATAAATACCAGCCAGCAGACCAGAGGTAAGGACTCACTAACTGCCGACCAGGCCATAGGAATCGCCCAGCCAAAGGCGGCACCCAAAACCACCTGAGGCAGGTGGGTATAGCGCTTCATAAAGGGATAGACCCAGGCCAGCGCCAGCCCCACTACAGAGAGCATAATCGTCATCAGGTTCATGGTCAGCACCAGCGCAAAAGCCACCAGTGCCAGGATCACGAACAGCAGCTTAGCCTCTTTTGCACTCACCGCGCCGCTGGCCAGTGGCCGATGCTTCGTGCGCTCGACATGACCATCTACTTTGCGATCGGCATAGTCATTGATTACACAACCGGCCGCACGCATCACGATGACCCCGGCAACAAACACCGCCAGCACCGGCAGCGGCGGGATCGCCATGTCAGCCAGCCATAATGCCCAGAACGTTGGCCACATCAGCAGCAGCGTACCGATTGGTTTATCGATACGCATCAGACGTGTGTAGGCCCGCCATTTGTTCATACTTAAGCTATTTTGCACCACAGGATCCTCAGACCAGATCGCGATAGAGCGGCGATGCCGGTAAAAACAGTTCAGTCAGCAGCAGCGGTTTACCCGAGAGACGCAGGCGTGAGCGCCGTCCCCACAATCCCTCCACCTGCCCCGGCTCAATAAAATCCCGGGTCAGCGTCGAAGAGGAGAAGAGATAGCGCCCCAGCGGCCGGGTGCCCAGCTGCTGCAGCATCGCTTCTGGCCCGTTGAGGGTGCTTTCCGGCACCAGCGTACGGCCAGCCAGCCAGGGCTGATCGTCGCCGAACAGCAGCACTTCGCGCAGCCAGAAGCGTTGATCGTCTGGCAACAAGCCCTTTTCATCACCTAACTCGCTGGCGTCGATAAAGCCTTCACGCAGCGGCTGAACCGTGACCCGCTGGCAATGTTGTTCAAAACGGCGCGTCATTGAATCCTCCTCCATCAGCCAGTCGAGCAATGGCGGCGCAAGGGTTGCCTGCGACGGAGAAAGCCAGTTGAGTGCACGTAATAAGCTGAGCGCGTCTTGCGACATAGCACCACTCCCAATAATTTTCAGGACGCTAGTTTAGCGCAGAGACGCGATGCGAACACCTGCCGTCATGACAGACGGCAAGAGGATTACTCGCGTTTCAGGCGGTTGCTGTTCGCCAGCCACAGAGTGACCACCAGAATCAGAATCGCCGCAGAGTAACAGAGCGTATCGAAGGGATTTTTATGGTCGACGATAATCAGGCGGATAATTGCCGTGATACCGATATAGACAAAATAGCGCAGCGGAAAGTGATAGCCCGACTGAAAGTACTTAACAATCAATGCAATAAATTCGAAGTAGAGGAAATAAATGACAATTCCCTCAATCAACAGATAGGAGGATGACTGCTCGCCGGTGTTAAACAGCACGTTTGCCAGATGGATAGTTTCTTTGCCTAAAAAGACGATCAGGATGATTGCCAGACTCAGCAGACCCAGATTCAGCACCCATTGCAGTACCGTCGCAAGGTGGCGGGCCAAAGGATTTTTGTCACTCATGTTGCGCCTTAAAAAAGGAGTTATTAGCGCGCGATATCATGCGCGAGTGTGACGCAAATCACAATAACTCCTCAGGCCTCGACATCAACACAGAGCGCATCGTAACGCCAGTATTCACAGTCGCAATCAATCACCTCTTTTTGCTGGTTGCGATTGATACGGGTAATCAGCAAACCGGGGCTGCCCGGTGCCACATTCAGCATGGGTGCGGCGACCTCCGGCAGCGGGCCGGGCAGGATGGTGAAGCGCGCGCCGCCGTAACGAATGCCGTAGCGCTGATCATAGAGATCGGTCAGTGAGCGGGTCAAATCTTCATCAAGCAGACCAGGGAAAAAACGCGGATTGAGGTAGTGTTCAACATAGAGCACCGCGCGCCCGTCGATGCGCCGCAGGCGTCGGATGCAGTAAACCGCCGAACCGGATGCCAGCCGCAGCGCCGTCGCCACGCTGTCGTGCGCCGCGACCTGTTCGGCGGCGATGACCTCGGTGGCCGCCTGCCGTCCCTGCTCCATTGCCATGGCATGAAAGTGGCTGTGATGCAGCGGGTTATAGATCAGTCGCGGCGGTGCGATAAACCAGCCGCGACGCAGTTCCCGGTAGATCATCCCCTGGGCTTCCAGCTTGCCCAGTGCTTCCCGCAGGGTAATCCGGGTCGTGCTGAACGCCTCACTTAAGGCACGCTCCGCCGGCAGTCGCCCGGCGCTGAACTCTCCGGCCTGAATGCGCGTCAGCAGGACGCTGGCGATCGCATCCGCCGTTTTGAGTGCTATCGACTCCACAACAGTAGCCTCATTTTGGTGCGACTCCGCACTCTTAGTGTTCAGGTAAACGCGCCTGTGACAGGCGAACGGGTCACATCTTTCATCGCCCATCCCCCACACAGCGCCGCCCTGTCATAAATCGTTCATATACAGGGGCTACATTGGCTCGGTTCTTGCTGGACTAGACCAGTCAGGCCCATCAACTTACACCCGGAGCAACTGAGATGAAAGCGTTTATCGCCTCTGTAGTAGCCAGTGCTGTAGTGCTCACCCTGCCCGTTGCGCAGGCCGCCGATAACGACCTTGCCGCCCTGGAAAAAGCGGCACGCAGTGAAGGCCAGGTCAACAGCGTCGGGATGCCGGATAGCTGGGCTAACTGGAAAGATACCTGGAACGACATCAGCAGCAAATATGGCCTTAAGCACAGCGATACCGATATGTCATCGGCGCAGGAGCTGGCGAAATTCGATGCAGAGAAAGAGAACGCCAGCGCTGACATCGGTGACGTGGGTGCCGCCTTTGGCCCGATCGCTGTCGCTAAAGGTGTGACCCAGCCCTATAAACCCACTCACTGGGATCAGATTCCGGCCTGGGCCAAAGATAAAGATGGCCACTGGGCGCTGGCCTATACCGGCACCATCGCCTTTCTGATCGACAAGCAGCAGGTTAAAGATATCCCCCACAGCTGGGCCGATCTGAAAAAAGGTAAGTATGTGGTTACTATCGGTGACGTCGGCGTGGCAGCTCAGGCGGCCAACGGCGTACTGGCGGCAAACTACGCCTTAGGTGGCGATGAGAAGAACCTGAAACCGGCGCTGGCTTTCTTTGCCGATCTGGCCAGACAGGGTCGTCTTGGCGTGACCGATCCGGTGATTGCCAATATCGAAAAAGGTGAAGTGCAGATGGCGGTGGTGTGGGACTTTAACGCCCTTAACTACCGGGACCAGATCGACAAAAACCGCTACGAAGTGGTGATTCCGTCTGATGGCTCCGTGACCTCCGGCTACACCACCGTCATCAACAAATATGCGAAACACCCTAACGCCGCAAAACTGACACGCGAATATATCTTCTCAGACCAGGGACAGATCAATCTGGCGAAGGGCTATGCCCGTCCGATCCGTGCCGAGCATCTGACGCTGCCAGCGGACGTTCAGGCTCGCCTGCTGCCGCAATCTGAATATAAAAATGCCCGTCCGGTTAAAGATCAGGCTGCCTGGGATAAATCGTCGAAAATGCTGCCGCGCCTGTGGCAGGAAAACGTCATCATCAACATGCAGCAGTAATTCGCGGCAGGGAGAACGGAATGAAGACCATTCTGGTAGTGCTGGACGGCCTGAGCAATCAGGTCGCACAACATGCAATGGGTTACCTGCATGCCGAATGTTCGCAGGGCAACGGGTTCTATTACCGTATGACCTGTGAATTACCCTCGCTGTCACGCCCGCTTTATGAGTGCATTCTGACCGGTGTTCCGCCGGTCAGAAGCGGCATTATTCATAATGGCGTCAGCCGGTTAAGTCGCGAGCGCAGCGTATTTCACTTTTCGCGAGCAGCGGGACTGACGACGGCAGCGGCGGCCTACCACTGGGTGAGTGAGCTTTATAACCGAACGCCGTTCGTTCCGGCGCGCGATCGTCACACTGACGCGCCGGACCTGCCCATTCAGTATGGCCATTTTTATTCTGACGATAGCTATCCCGACTCGCATCTGTTTGAAGATGCAGAGAGCCTGCGGCTGCGTCACGATCCCGACTTTCTGCTAATCCACCCGATGAACATCGACGATGCCGGTCATAAATCGGGCCTCTCCTCGCCACAGTACCGCAACCGGGCACGCATCGCCGATGGCCTGCTGTCGCAGTGGATGCCCTTGTGGCTGGCTGAGGGCTATCAGGTGATGGTGACCGCCGATCACGGTATGAATGACGATCGCTCTCACGGCGGTATTCTGCCGGAAGAGACCACGGTGCCGCTGTTTGTCTTTGGCCGGGCTTTTTCGTTGCAGCCTGACCTGGCACCCCAGCAGACCGACCTGTGCGGCACGCTGTGTGAACTGCTTGAGGTGGCACATGACAAGCCGGTCTGTCGCGGGCTGCTGGCGGAGCCGAAGAGATGAGGGGAAAAGGAGTCGCGCTGCTGCTGCTGTTACCGTTCACCCTGTTCTGGGTCGCCTTTCAGCTGGCCCCGCTGTTGTGGATCGCCATTAATAGCTTCTGGAGTGAGATGAACAGCCAGTGGGGCTGGGATAACTATCAGGACATTCTCACCTCGCCCTTCTACCAGCAGGCGTTTCGTTTTTCGCTGGATATCTCATTCTGGTCAAGCGTCTACGGCTTACTGATTGCACTGGTCACCGGCTATTCACTGCATCAGCTCGGCGGCGGACGACTGCAGCGCTTTCTCATCGCTTTTACCAACATGACCAGCAACTTTGCCGGTGTCCCGCTGGCGTTTGCCTTTGTGATTCTGCTGGGGCTGAACGGCTGCCTGACGCTGCTGTTGCGCCATTATGGTCTGGTTGAAAGCTTCAGACTCTTCTCGCGCAACGGCATGGTGCTGGTATACACCTGGTTCCAGATCCCGCTGGGCGTGCTGCTGCTCTACCCGGCGTTCGACGGACTGAAAAAAGAGTGGCAGGAGTCCGCTGCGCTGCTGGGTGCCAGCCGCTGGCACTACTGGTGGCACATCGGCCTGCCGATTCTGTTTCCGGCGCTGCTCGGGACCTTCGTGATCCTGCTGGCGAATGCGCTGGGCGCTTACGCCACGATTTATGCCCTGACCACGGGTAATTTCAACGTGGTGCCGGTGCGTATTGCCGCGCTGGTCTCCGGTGATATCTCGCTGGATCCCAACACCGGTAGCGCGCTGGCGATGCTGCTGGTGGCGATTATGGCGCTGATTACCCTGGTGCAGCAGTATCTGGTGCGCCGTAGCTATCTCAATGCGAAACAGCCATGAAAGGAGCCGCCATGTCACGTGCTGAGCACCTCTATCACCGGATAATGATTGGGTTACTCTTTACCCTGCTGGCACTGCCTTTACTGGCCACACTGCTTTATGCACTGTCGTCCGACTGGAGTAACACCATTCTGCCACAGGGCTATAGCCTGAAGTGGTTCATCCAGCTCTGGAGCGACCCGCGATTTCTGACGGCGCTGGGCCATTCGCTGCTGATTTGCCTGGGTGCGCTGCTGTTCTCGCTGGTGCTGGTGCTGCCTGCCATGTTTGTAATCGCTTACTATTTTCCTCGACTGGATGCGGTGATGAACGTCCTGATCCTGATGCCTTTCGCCGTGCCGCCGGTGGTGTCGTCAGTGGGATTACTGCAACTCTACTCTTCGTCACCGCTGATGCTGACCGGCACGCCGTGGATCTTAATCGGCTGTTATTTCACTATCGCCTTGCCCTTTATCTACCGGGCGCTGGCGAACAATATGCAGGCGATCAACCTCAAAGAGCTGATTGATGCCGCGCAGTTGCTGGGTGCCAGCACCTGGCAGGCGGCGCTGTGGGTCGTGCTGCCCAACCTGCGCAAAGGGATGCTGATTGCCGTGCTGCTCTCTTTCTCCTTCCTGATTGGCGAATTTGTCTTCGCTAACCTGCTGGTCGGCAACCGCTATGAAACCCTGCAGGTTTACCTCTTCAACATGCGTAACGGCAGCGGTCACTTCACCAGCGCCCTGGTGATCTCCTACTTCTTTGTGGTGCTGCTGGTCACCTGGCTGGCCAACGCCCTGAATCCCGAACGAGGCTGAATATGAGTTACCTTGAGGTCAGAGAGCTGAACAAGTCCTATGGACCCACGCCCATTTTTGAGCAGATCGATTTCAGCGCCGCTGAAGGGGAATTTGTCACCCTGCTCGGCCCCAGCGGCTGCGGTAAATCGACGCTGCTGCGTTGTCTGGCGGGGTTAACCAGCGTCGACAGCGGTGAAATCAGGCTGGAGGGCAAAGATATTGTACCGCTGGCCCCGCAGAAGCGCGCCATCGGTATGGTGTTCCAGAGCTATGCGCTGTTTCCCAATATGACGGTAGAGAAGAACGTCGCATTTGGCCTGAAGATGCAGAAACTGCCCGAAGCGCAGATTCGCCAGCGGGTACTGGAGGTGCTGGAGCTGGTTGAACTCAGTGATTATGCACGCCGCTATCCGCACCAGTTGTCAGGCGGGCAGTGTCAGCGCGTGGCACTGGCACGTTCGCTGGTGACGCGTCCGCGTCTGCTGCTGCTGGATGAACCGCTGTCGGCGCTGGATGCACGTATTCGCCGCCATCTGCGCGATCAAATCCGGCGCATCCAGCGCGAGCTGAATCTCACCACCCTGTTCGTCACCCACGATCAGGAGGAGGCGCTGACGCTCTCCGATCGTATCGTGCTGATGAACCGGGGCAAAATCGTGCAGAACGGCGATGCCGAAGCGCTCTATACCCAACCGGTCGATCTCTTTGCCGCCGGATTTATTGGCAACTACAACCTGCTGAGCGCTGAGCAGGCGACGCGACTGACCGGGCAGCCTTTCCATAGCCAGGTGGCCATTCGCCCGGAATCGATGCTGTTCACCGCGCCGGGCCAGGGCATTCCTGCGGAAATCCTCAGCCACAGTCTGCTGGGCAACGTGATCCGCTATCGTATCCGGGCGCATGATGTGGAACTTTCGATTGATGTGCTTAACCGATCGGCGGCGGATTTGCACCCCGCTGGCAGGAAGATTGGTCTACAATTAGAGATGTCGACTTTGCGCCAGGTGGCTTAAAACACAGGAAAAAATCACGCATCGCACGGCAATCCCCTTCACAGATTGCTCTCTTCCGTCAGGCTGGCAGTCTGTGCTTTGAGCCTGACATTCGAGGAGCGACACCACGTGTTAACCCTGCTTAATTTACTCTCTGCGGTAGCCCTGCTGGTCTGGGGCACGCATATCGTACGAACCGGCATCATGCGGGTCTACGGTGCCGATCTGCGCCGCGTCCTGAGTCGCAGCATAGAAAAAAAACCGATGGCGTTTCTGGCGGGCATTGGCGTGACCACGCTGGTGCAGAGCAGCAACGCCACCACGCTGCTGGTGACCTCTTTTGTGGCGCAGAATCTGGTCAGCCTGACGCCCGCGCTGGTAGTGATTCTTGGCGCGGATGTCGGCACCGCTATTATGGCGCGTATCCTGACGTTTGATCTCTCCTGGCTCTCACCGCTGTTTATCTTCTTTGGCGTGGTGTTCTTCCTCAGCCGCAAGCAGACCCGTGCGGGTCAGTTAGGCCGGGCCAGTATCGGCCTGGGCCTGATATTGCTGGCGCTGCAGCTGATTGTCGAAGCGGCTCGGCCGATTACCCAGGCCGCCGGTGTCCAGGTGCTTTTCTCCAGCCTGACCGGCGACGTGATGCTTGATGCGCTGCTGGGGGCGGTATTCGCCATCATCAGTTACTCCAGCCTGGCCGCGGTGCTGATCACCGCGACGCTCACCGCCACCGGCGTGATTTCATTCAAGGTGGCGCTCTGTCTGGTGATTGGTGCCAACCTCGGTAGCGGCCTGCTGGCGATGATCAACGCCAGCGGCTCAAATGCCGCGGGCAAGCGCGTGGCGCTCGGCAGCCTGCTGTTCAAGCTGATCGGCTGCGTGTTCATCCTGCCGTTTGTCGATATTGTGGCGGAGTGGCTGGATAAGCTGCCAGTCAACGATGAAGAGTTAGTGATTTTCTTCCATGTGTTTTACAACCTGATCCGCTGCGTGGCGATGGTGCCGTTTGCTGACCTGATGGCGCGCCTCTGTCGTCGTATGATCGCCGACGACGTGGATAACGCGCTGCACCTTAAGCCGAAACACCTCGATCGCAGCGCGCTGGATACGCCGGCGCTGGCGCTGGTGAATGCCGCCCGCGAAGCGTTGCGCATGGGCGACGTGCTGGAGCAGATGCTGGAGGCGTTTAATAAGGTAGTACATGGCGAATCCCGCGAGGAACGCACGGTGCGCAGGCTGGATGATGATGTCGATGTGCTCTATACCGCCATCAAACTCTATCTGGCGCGGATGCCAAAAGAGGACCTCCCCGAAGAGGACTCGCGTCGCTGGGGCGAAATCATTGAAATGTCACTTAATCTGGAGCAGGCCGGGGACATCATTGAGCGGATGAGCGGCGATGTCGCTGACAAGTCGCTGGCAGCGGGCCGCGCGTTCTCTGCCGAGGGATTAAAAGAGCTGCAGGAGCTGCATGAGCTGCTGATCGCTAACCTCAGAATGAGTCTGTCGGTGTTTCTGTCACACGATGTCACCAGCGCTAAACGTCTGCGCCGCGCTAAACATCGCTTCCGTCTGATGATCCGCCGCTACTCTCACGCGCATGTTGACCGGCTGCACCAACAGAACGTGCAGAGCATTGAGACCAGTTCGCTGCACCTCGGTTTACTGGGCGACATGAAGCGCCTGAATTCACTGTTCTGCAGTGTGGCCTACACGGTGCTGGAACAGCCCGACGATGAACGTGACTATGAATAAAACTGAGCGGAGTGAATAGCCTGCTGCGCCGGAGCGGTGATCGTCCGGCGCGGCAGCAGTGAGATGCGGCGCAGTGCAATAATGCGCCGCCACTGTTACTTCTTCTTAATCGGCTTTCCTGACCAGTAACCCGCCAGCAGTGAACCTGACAGGTTGTGCCACACCGAGAACAGCGCGCCTGGCAATGCCGCCAGTGGTGAGAAGTAGAGTTTTCCCAGCGTCGCCGCCAGTCCGGAGTTTTGCATGCCAACCTCCAGCGCCAGGGTACGGCAGGTTGACTCATCGAAGCCAAACAACTTGCCACCCCAGTAGCCGCCAAGCAGGCCAATCGCGTTATGCAGGATCACCGCCGCGATCACCATCAGACCCACCGATCCAATAAAGGCCTGACTGCCCGCCACCACCGCACTGATGATCAGCAGAATGCAGACCATCGAAAACGCAGGCAGCCAGGGTTCGACCCGGCGAACCACGCAGTTCATGCTGTGATGAATGATCAGTCCCAGGGAGATGGGGATCACGACGATCTTCACGATACTCAGCAGCATGCCAGCCACATCAACCTGAATGTGGGTATCAACATAAAAGCGGGTTAACAGCGGCGTGGCGAACACACCCACCAGCGCAGAGACTGACGAGATTGTCACTGACAGCGCCACATCCCCCTTCGCCAGATAGATCATGACGTTGCTGGCGGTGCCGCTGGCAACTGAGCCGACCAGAATCATACCGGCAGCCAGATCGGGCGGCATATGAAACAGTTTGGCCAGCCCCCAGGCGGCTAACGGCATCACCAGATAGTGCAGAAAGGTTCCGGCAATCACCGGCGCAGGTCGGGTCAGGACCCGTTTAAAATCGTCGATATTCAGGGTCACACCCATGCCGAACATAATCAGCATCAGCAGATAAGTGACCCAGGGTCCGATGCCGAGAAACGTACCTGGAGAGTAATAAGCGGCGACAGACAATAGCACGGCCCAGAGCGGGAACAGGCGGGTTAACGTGGCGAGCATAGCCAGACTTCCTTATAAGAATGTTATGTTTTATGCAGATTTGCCATAGAGAGTCGCCATGCAGGAACGACTGCCGTGACGAAGGCCGGATCATAACATTTCATTATCATGGCGTAAGGCGAAGATGGGTCGAGGCGGGAAAATGCGGATCGACTGCTGCCGATCCGCTGAATATTGACGAAATTACGCTGCTTTTTCCTCTAAACCGCGGTAGATCAAACCACCAATCACGGCACCGATAATCGGCATTAACCAGAACATCCACAGCTGAGAGATCGCCCAGTCCCCCTGGAACAGGGCTGCCGCGGTGCTGCGTGCCGGGTTAACCGAGGTATTGGTAACCGGAATGCTGATCAGGTGAATCAGGGTTAACGCCAGACCAATCGCGACAGGTGCAAAGCCTTTTGGCGCGCGTTCGCTGGTGGCACCCATGATCACAATCAGGAAGATAGCGGTCATCACCCCTTCGGCGATCATACCTGACTGCAGGCTGAAGCCGCCCGGTGAGTGTTCACCGTAGCCATTTGCCGCAAAGCCGCTGGCCGCTGCACTGAAGTCGCCTTTACCGCTGGCGATCAGATAGAGCACTGCGCCAGCGGCAATGCCACCTGCCAGTTGCGCGATGATGTAAGGAATGGCCTGAGACGCGGGAAAACGTCCGCCTGCCACTAATCCCAGGGTCACCGCCGGGTTAAAGTGCCCGCCTGAGATGTGACCGACCGCATACGCCATGACCAGCACGCTCAGCCCGAAAGCCAGCGCCACGCCCACGAAGCCAATGCCCAGTTCCGGGAACGCAGCTGACAGCACGGCACTACCACAACCGCCGGCCACCAGTACGAAGGTACCCAGCGCCTCTGCGACTAACCTTTTCATGATATTTCCTAAATTTGGGTGAATTGATTCAGCGGCGGGATTATAAATCTGCGGAAAGGGAGCGCAATGCAGGTGCACGAAATGCGCAGAGAAAGGGGTTGCCATTTGGCAATAACAGGCATTAAATTTATGAATTAACAGGGTTTATCGGAAGTCGCGTGCCGGGGAGTAATGAGGGAGATATGAACCATTTTTGCCGCTTTGCAGGCCGCGCTGACGCGGCCTGAATGGCAGAGAAGTTTACTCGAACAGATTACGATGCAGCGTACGTACCACGCTTTCCGCATCGTTGCCCGGTACCAGGAAGCAGAGGTTGTAGCTGCTGGCACCGTAGCAAATCATCCGCAGGTTGAACGGGTCGAGCACACCAAACACCTCTTTGCCGACGCCGCACGCTTTTGATAGCTGGTTACCGATAATCGCCACCAGCGCCAGATCTTCTTCCACTTCAACCCGGCACAGCGACGAGAGTTCAGTCAGTAAAGCCTGGGTCAGCAGGCTGGCACTGGTTGAGGTCGATCCGGTGGTGTCGAGCGTCAGCGCCACGCTCACTTCGGAGGTGGTGATCAGGTCAACCGAGACGTTATGACGCGCCAGAATATTGAAGAGTTCGGCAAGGAAACCAAACGTATGCAGCATGTTAAGGCTGTGCAGCGTTAACAGTGTCTGCTTACGACGTAGCGCCAGCGCCCGAAACAGCGGCGGGTTGCGGGTTTCATTGCAGACGCGGGTTCCCCCGGCTGCCGGATCCTTGCTGGAACCGACGAATACCGGAATACCCCGGCGTACAGCGGGAAGCAGCGTCGCCGGGTGCAGCACTTTCGCGCCGAACGTCGCCATTTCAGCGGCTTCTTCAAAAGTGATTTCATCAATACGCTTCGCCGTCGGCACCACGCGCGGATCGGTGGTGTAGATGCCTGGCACATCCGTCCAGATATCCACGCGCGCCGCGTTCAGCGCTTCGCCCAGCAGCGCGGCGGTGTAATCACTGCCGCCGCGGCCTAAGGTCGTGGTGCGTCCTTCGCTTTCACTGCCAATGAAACCCTGAGTAATGACTAATGCCTGCTCAATGCGCGGCTGTAACTGCGCCGTCGCCTGCTCCGCCAGCACCTGTACATCCGGCACTGCCCGGCCAAAATGATCGTCGGTACGCATGACTTTGCGGACATCGAACCACTCCGCGTTAACCTGGCGTTCACGCAGAATTTCCACAAACAGCAGTGATGACATCAGCTCACCGTGGCTGACCAGTTCATCGGTCAGGGCATTCGAGGTTGCCAGTGAGGCGGCTTCGGAAAGCATGCTGATATTGTCGATCATCCGATCAATTTCATCGCGGATTACTTTCGGACGCTGCAGGCGATCAACAATGGCGTACTGGATACGGCGGATATCATCAAGCAGCACAGCGCGCTGAGGAGCCTGCTGGCCTTCAGCCAGCGCAACCAGCAGATTAGTAATGCCCGCCGAAGCCGAGAGCACCACCAGACGCGTGCTGGCGTCCTGCAACACCACATCGGCGCTGCGGTTCATCGCTTCAAAATCGGCTACGCTGGTGCCGCCGAATTTTGCCACTATCAGTGTTTGAGACATGTAGGACCTCGTGTCAGGTTATCTTGTTCTCGCCGATGAAAGGGTCGAGAAACATTCTTTCAGCCAGGCACAAGGAAAGAGCAGAAACGGGCGGACAAGATCGGATAGACGAGTCACCCAGAAGCGCCCCACCTTGCGAAACGTCGACTGCAGACGTTTCTGGTGACAACCCAGAGGATTCAGCCCCTGTAGCCGACAGGCAGCACACCGCGTGCTGACCCACCTCGGCGTCGCTCCCCATCATGTGTTTTCACCGGATACGGTTCCTCCAACACACTGCCTGGGCGACGCGCCTCTTCTGGCTTGCGCACAGGTGCGCAAGTAGGCGCATAGATCTAGCCTTTTCTGGACCTGCTGTCAATGTCAGCGATGACCGGAGCGCCGCATCAGAAAACAAATGACTCTGCGTCGCAGCGGCTACAGTGCTTAATGGGTTCAGCCCATGCAGCAATCCCTGATACGGCACAACGTTTTGCGCAGACTTTCGCGTCACACTTTACCGCGCGTTGCCTCTGCGGTCCGCTGGCTGTTCGCGCCAGTGAATGCTGGCGATAAACAGCGGCGTTCAGATCGCCTGTCCGGCGCGCGCTGACAAAATTTTTCCTTTCAGTTACAACTGTGGTCATACTGAAACGCTAAACGGGCATGATGTGCCTCCGATGGAATGACGGTTCTTAATATCAACAAGAGTGTTGCCATGAAAAATATCAATCCGACACAAACCGCAGCCTGGAAAGCGCTGCAACAGCATTTTGAGCAGATGAAGTCGGTAGAAATTGCCGATCTGTTCGCCCAGGATGCCGATCGTTTTGCCAAATTCTCTGCCACCTTTGATGATCAGATGCTGGTGGATTTCTCTAAAAACCGCATCACCCAGGAAACCCTCGATAAGTTACAGGCGCTGGCCAAAGAGACCGAACTGAGCGGTGCCATTCAGTCTATGTTCTCGGGTGAGAAGATTAACCGCACCGAAGATCGTGCGGTGCTGCACGTCGCGCTGCGTAACCGGAGTAACACGCCGATTCTGGTGGATGGCAAAGATGTGATGCCAGAGGTCAACGCGGTGCTGGATAAGATGAAAGGCTTCTCTGAGCGCATCATAAGCGGCGAATGGAAAGGCTATACCGGTAAAGCGATCACCGACGTGGTGAATATCGGTATCGGCGGCTCTGACCTCGGCCCGTTTATGGTGACTGAAGCGCTGCGCCCGTACAAAAACCATCTGAACATGCATTTTGTTTCTAACGTTGACGGCACCCACATCGCCGAAACGCTGAAAGACCTCAGCCCGGAAACTACCCTGTTCCTGGTGGCATCGAAAACCTTCACCACCCAGGAAACGATGACCAACGCCCACAGCGCGCGCGACTGGTTCCTGAAAACGGCGGGCGACCAGCAGCACGTAGCGAAACACTTTGCTGCACTGTCGACCAACGCCAAAGCGGTGGGCGAATTCGGTATCGACACCAACAACATGTTTGAATTCTGGGACTGGGTTGGCGGCCGCTATTCACTGTGGTCAGCGATCGGCCTGTCGATCATTCTCTCAATTGGCTTCGATAACTTCGAGCAGTTGCTGAGCGGCGCACATGCTATGGACCAGCACTTCGCCTCTGTGCCGGCTGAGCAGAACCTGCCGGTGCTGCTGGCGCTGATTGGTATCTGGTACAACAATTTCTTTGGTGCTGAAACCGAAGCGATTCTGCCTTACGACCAGTACATGCATCGCTTTGCCGCCTATTTCCAGCAGGGAAATATGGAGTCAAACGGCAAGTATGTGGATCGTGCCGGTCATCCGGTGGACTACCAGACTGGCCCAATCATCTGGGGCGAACCCGGCACCAACGGTCAGCACGCGTTTTATCAGCTGATCCATCAGGGTACCAAGCTGGTTCCGTGTGACTTTATTGCCCCGGCCATTACCCATAACGCGCTCGCGGATCACCATCCGAAGCTGCTCTCTAACTTCTTTGCCCAGACTGAAGCGCTGGCGTTTGGTAAATCACGCGACGTCGTAGAGAAAGAGTTTACCGATGCAGGTAAATCTGCAGAGTCTGTGGCCCATATCGTGCCGTTCAAGGTGTTTGAAGGTAACCGCCCGACCAACTCCATCTTGCTGCGTGAGATTACCCCCTACAGCCTGGGCGCGCTGATTGCCCTGTATGAGCATAAAATCTTCACTCAGGGTGCCATCCTGAATATCTTTACCTTCGATCAGTGGGGTGTGGAATTAGGTAAGCAACTGGCGAACCGTATTCTGCCAGAACTGGAAAATGAGGACGAAATTACGACTCATGACAGTTCCACTAATGCCTTAATTAACCGCTATAAATCCTGGCGTTAATCGGTATTAATTTCATCGGGCGGCCACTTTGCCGCCCTTTTTTTGTCTGTTTTTACATCTGAATGGACGGTTTATATCGTCAGGGAGGATATGTTGTCAGGGAAAAGTCTTAAAAGGCCCTAAGATAATTCTGAACATCGGTGCATTCAACCGTTTTTAATAAAGTATAAAATGGCCCTGAAATTGTATGATCTATATTGTTAGCTATTGATTCTTAATCATATTCATTTCCGGCAATCCTGAGTAAATTCTGATTATTCTTATTCCGTACCAGATATAAATAAAAAAGAACAATACGCTTTGCAATTGATTCGCCAGCAGCGAAATATCTGGCATCAGCCCAAAATATTCCGATATAAAAAGTAGTTATCCCCAATTCTGCTGATTAAATCACGTGTTTACCCCGCCATTCGCCCTGGTTTTTCCAATGCTGAACTCTGGTATTTTGTTGCCCTATACTGAACGCGCCCGCAATGGGACTGTTCGACGATTTTGCCGCAGTCTGACTGCGTTGCAACGTCAGCGGACAGAGATCCTTCATTCACTCAATGCAGGAAACGCTGTTATGAAAAAAACTATGGTTGCCGGTGCAGCCTTGATCTTCGTTGCCGTCTCTTCCAGTGCATTTGCTGCGCCGGAAGAAGCTGGTACCGCAGCTGGCGCGCAGGCGGGAGCAATCTCTGCTGGCACGTCGACCGCTGTGGGTATCGGTGCACTTGGCGCGCTGGTCGGGCTCGGCATTGCCGCTTCTGGCGGTGGTGACGGTGCAAATACCGGTACAACAACCACGACCACGACGAGCACCACTCGTTGATGGATGCCCGACACCCGTCTGATTGCTGATCTGCAGCAAACGGGCAGAGGCTGAACCACTGACTTCGGTGAGTGATGACGCTGAGCCACGTAACCTGCACCTTTGCAGCCGGAACGGGACGGGCAGAGCACCTTTAAACATAACCACACGCCTGTGTGGTTATTTTTTACTTTGGCATGACTTATCAGGGACACACAGTGCGCCAACTTCCTCTGCTGCTCGCTTGCCTGCTGCTGCAGGCCTGTACACAAACGCAAAAAGGTCTTGAACAGACGCTGCTGCTTGCGGTTAACGGTCCGGACGACGTGACCGTTACCGATCAACAGGTCAACAATCTTCCCTATGCCAGTCTCTATGCTCGCCTGAATGAAGGTCCGCGCATTTTTGTGGTGCTCGGCTACAACGAGAAAGGTCAGCAGAAATGGGTGACACAGGATCAGGCGATGCTGGTGACACAGCATGGCCGCCTGGTTAAAACCCTGGGCTTGCCGGACAACCTGCTGAGCGTCAGCAATCTGCAACAGGATCCGCTCGCTGACAGCCTGCATATCAGCAACGGCGCAGGCTGGACCCGCATCGTGCAGTGGACCGAACAGGGCAAGATTCGCGGCGCGACTGTGCGTTCAACCTTCCAGCGCGGCACCGACGAAGTCCTGACCGTGGCGGGCAACCGCATTCCGTGCCGCGTCTGGCATGAGCAGGTGAGCATCGACAGCAGTAACCGCGAGTGGGAAAACATTTTCTGGATCGATAACAGCAGCGGCGATGTGGTGCAGGCCCATCAGATGCTGGCGGCAGACACCTTCCCTGTCGATATCACTATTCTGAAGCCGGCGAAATCATGAAAAAAATCACTTTTTTGCTGGCCGGGCTGAGCCTGTTCAGCGCCGCAGAAGCGCAGGCAACCGCGCAGGTTACCGTTCATGCACCGCACAACGGCGGTCAGGCTGAGCTGAGTCAGGTCGCGGATCTGTCCCAGCTGGTGACTCTGCCTCCACTGCAGGTCAACACTGACTGGCGCGCGACCTTTATTGCCGAGCGCGGCGCCAGTGCAGTAGCACAGCAGCAATATCAACAGACGCTGGGCGCGTTACGTGCCTGGCGTGCCGACAGCAGCGGCGATCGGGCGGCGGCCATTGATGAGGTGATCCGCCAGTTGAGCGCCATTAAAGTGACTGGTCGCCAGTTTACGTCGCTCGACCCGGACTGGATCCGTCTGCATCCGGCTGACAACCGTCGGCTGGAAGGCAGCTATGACCTCTATCTGCAGGCGCCCTCCGATTCTGTGCTACTGCTCGGCGCGCTGAGCGGCGCAGGCAAAGTGAGCTGGCAGCCGGGTAAATCAGTACGCGACTATCTGGATGGTCATGACGCACTCTCCGGGGCAGAACGCAATTTTGTCACGGTGGTTGCACCTTCAGGCGCCACACAGCAGGTGCCGGTTGCCTACTGGAATCATCGCCATGCGGAAGTGGAGCCAGGCAGCATCATATGGCTCGGCTTTTCGTCATGGAGCCTGCCAGGCAGCTATGAAGACCTTAATGAACGCATCCTTTCCGTACTGACTCACCGGATACCAGACTGATGAAAAAACGTTATCTCTTCAGCCTGTTGGCTGTTTCTGTGGCGGCAGCCTGTCAGGCGCAGGCTGATACCTGGCCCGAGCCGGTGGGCCCTTCACAATCCGATTTCGGCGGCGTGGGTCTGATGCAGGTGCCGACGGCGCGCATGGCCAAAGAGGGCGAGTTCAGCCTCAACGCGCGCGACAACGATCAGTACCGATACTATTCCGCGTCACTGCAGCTCTTTCCCTGGCTGGAGACCACGGTGCGCTATACCGACGTGCGTACCCGTCAGTACAGTGCGGTTTCAGAATTCAGCGGCACTCAGAGCTATAAAGATAAAGCCTTCGACCTGAAACTCCGTCTGTGGCAGGAGGGCTTCTGGCTGCCGGAAGTGGCGGTGGGCACCCGCGATCTGGGCGGTACCGGTCTGTTCGACAGCGAATATCTGGTGGCGACCAAAGCATGGGGACCGTTCGACTTTACCCTGGGGCTTGGCTGGGGCTATCTCGGCAACAGCGGCACGGTGAAGAACCCCTTCTGCTCATACAGCGACAGCTATTGCCAGCGTCCACAGGTAGGCGAAGCGGGTTCAATCAACGGCTCGCAGATGTTCCACGGCCCGACGGCGCTGTTTGGCGGCGTGGAGTATCAGACGCCCTGGCAGCCGCTGCGCCTTAAAATGGAGTATGAGGGCAACGACTACCAGAATGACTTTGCTGGCCGCCTTGAGCAGCGCAGCAAGCTCAACGTCGGAGCGATTTATCGCGTGACCGACTGGGCTGACATCAACGCCAGCTACGAACGCGGTAACACCTTTATGTTTGGTGTCACCATTCGCACCAACTTCAACGATCTGCGTCAGGCGCACATCGACAGCGAGAAGCCTTCCTACAATCCGCAGCCGCAACCTAAGTTGCTGGAGCCGACGGTGGTGGGCACTCAGCTGACCGATCTGAAATACAACGCCGGTCTCGATGGTCCGCGTATTCAGACTCAGGGTCACACGATCTATGTGTCAGGCGAACAGACGAAGTATCGCGATACCCGCGAAGGGGTGGATCGCGCTAACCGCATCATCATGAATCACCTGCCTGACGGCATCGACACGATCAATGTGACCGAGTCGCGCTTTAACATGCCACAGGTGACGACTGAGACGCAGGTTGCCAGCCTGCGTAACAATCTGGAAGGCTATCCGCTGGGCCATGATCAGCCGCTGCAACAGACCCGCAAAGAACCGGTCGATCCGGGTACGACTGAGCAGGGCATGTTTATCCGTCAGGATCGCCTGAACTACAGCCTCTCTCCGGTGCTGAATCAGTCGGTGGGCGGCCCGGAAAGCTTCTATATGTATCAGGTCGGCGTAATGGCTAACGCTGATTACTGGCTGACGGATCACCTGCTGGTGGGCGGCAGTCTGTTTGGTAACCTCGCCAACAACTACGACAAGTTCAACTACAACGGCGCACCGGCGGACTCTTCGCTGCCGCGCGTGCGTACTCATATCCGCGACTACGTTGAGAACAACGTCTACGTCAACGATCTGCAGGCGAACTATATGGGCCACCTCGGTAACGGCTTCTATGGTCAGGTCTACGGCGGGTATCTGGAGACGATGTACGGCGGCGTGGGCGGCGAGCTGCTCTATCGTCCGGTCGATGCGAACTGGGCGGTGGGCGTCGATGCTAACTATGTCCGTCAGCGTGACTGGGACAACATGATGCAGTTTAACCGTTATAAAGCCTCAACCGGCAACCTGACGGGTTACTGGCGTCCATGGTTCATGCAGGATGTATTGGTGAAAACCAGCGTCGGTCAGTATCTGGCGAAAGATAAAGGCGTGACGGTCGATGTGTCGAAGCGCTTCGACAGTGGCGTGATGGTGGGTGTCTATGCCACCAAAACCAACGTCTCGTCTGAAGAGTATGGCGAAGGCGACTTCACCAAAGGCTTCTATATCTCCATCCCAATGGATCTGTTCACCGTGACGCCAACGCGCGGTCGCGCGCAGGTGAACTGGGTGCCGCTGACGCGTGATGGCGGTCAGATGCTGGGTCGTAAGTACCAGCTGTATGATCTGACGTCCGATCGCGACGCGCGCTTTAACTAAGCAGATGGCGGCCTCAGGGCCGTTTCATGCGGTTAACAGAAAGCAGGATCAGGGAGCATACGCCTGAAGCAAAGCATAGCAATGAGATCGCGCCTGCTCAGGAAACCCGGTCAGATCGGAAAGGCGCTAATGCCATCCCTGGCCGCTCGTCCCGCGCCGTCCCTGGCGCGGGACGCTTTCCTCCTCTGACCGGGTTCCCTGCGCGTTGAGTTTCTTCATTGCTGCCAGATTTAACCGGAGCTGGATTTGTCAGCAGTCTGAAGCGGCCCTCAGGCCGCTTTTTATTTAGTCCGCGTCGTAGCCGAGATTCGGCGCCAGCCAGCGCTCCACTTCTGTGACCGACATCCCTTTGCGTGCCGCATAATCTTCCACCTGGTCACGCTGGATCTGCGCCACGGCGAAATAGCGGCTGTCAGGATGGCTGAAGTTCCAGCCAGATACTGCCGCGCCCGGCCACATGGCAAAGGATTCCGTGAGCTTCATGCCGGTCTGTTCTTCCACCGCCAGCAGACGCCAGATGGCGGCTTTCTCAGTGTGCTCCGGGCAGGCCGGATAGCCTGGCGCCGGACGTATCCCCTGATAATTTTCCCGAATCAGCTCTTCATTGCTGAGATTTTCGTTGGGCGCGAAGCCCCAGATCACCTTACGTACCCGCTCGTGCAGGTATTCGGCAAAGGCTTCCGCCAGACGGTCAGCCAGCGCTTTCACCATGATCTTGTTGTAGTCGTCATGCTGACGATCGTACGCCTCCGCCAGTGCATCCTCTTCCAGCCCGCCAGTCACCGCAAAGGCCCCGAGATAGTCCGCTTTACCGCTCGATTTCGGGGCCACAAAATCCGCCAGACAGTAGTTGGCGAAGTCGGTTTTTTCGGTCTGCTGGCGTAAGTGATGACTTACACACAAAATCTCATCACGCCGTTCATCACTGTAGAGATGAATATCATCGCCGACCCGGTTAGCCGGAAAAATACCGACCACGCCACGTGGCTTCAGCAGCGACTGCTGGCTTAATCTGTCGAGCATCGCATTGGCATCGGCAAACAGACGCTGCGCCTCTTCACCCACCACCTCATCCTCCATGATGCGGGGATATTTGCCCGCCAGCGACCAGGTCATAAAGAACGGCGTCCAGTCGATGTAGTTGCGCAGCGTTTCAATACTGGCCTCCACCTGGCTGACCCCGGAACGATGCGGCACGGGAGGCGTGTAACTCTCCCAGTCAATTGAGGTGGCGTTATCGCGCGCCGCCTGCAGCGAGACCGGCGGCGTACGTGGCTTTTTACGTGCATGCTGAATACGCACGGTCTCGTACTCTTTGCGGGTTCGGGCGACGAAATCCTCTTTTAACGTGGCGGAAAGCAGCGACGACACCACGCCAACGGTGCGTGAGGCGTTCTGCACGTAGACCGTCGGGCCGCTGTAATGCTGCTCAATTTTGACAGCGGTATGGGCCTTCGAGGTGGTCGCGCCGCCAATCAGCAGCGGTAAGGTAAAGCCCTGACGCTCCATCTCTTTCGCCATGTTGACCATCTCATCCAGCGACGGCGTAATCAGGCCTGATAAGCCGATGATGTCCGCATTCACTTCGCGCGCCGTTTTGAGAATTTTTTCACCCGGCACCATCACGCCAAGGTCAATGATTTCGTAGTTATTACACTGCAGTACCACGCCGACAATATTTTTGCCGATGTCGTGCACGTCGCCTTTGACCGTGGCCAGCACGATTTTACCGTTGCTGCGCCCCGCCTCTTTACTGGCTTCGATAAAGGGCTCCAGATACGCCACCGCCTGCTTCATCACGCGCGCCGATTTCACCACCTGCGGCAGGAACATCTTGCCTTCACCGAACAGGTCACCGACCACGTTCATGCCGGACATCAGCGGGCCTTCAATCACCTCTATCGGCCGTGGCACCTGCTGGCGCGCCTCTTCGGTATCCTGCTCAATAAACTCGGTGATCCCCTTGACCAGCGAATACTCCAGCCGTTTCACCACGTCCCAGCTGCGCCATTCCGCGAGCTGTTTTTCCTGCGAGCCATCGCTTTTGCCGCCACGGTATTTCTCCGCCAGCGCCAGCAGCCGCTCGGTGCCATCATCCCGCCGGTTAAGAATCACATCCTCTACTGCGTCGCGCAGCTCTGCCGGTAAATCGTCATAGATGGCCAGCTGGCCTGCGTTGACGATGCCCATATCCATGCCTTTACGGATGGCGTAATAGAGAAAAACGGCATGTATCGCTTCACGCACCGGATCGTTGCCACGGAATGAAAACGATACGTTGGAGACGCCACCGGAGATCATCGCATGGGGTAGCTCGCGCTTAATATCTTCGCAGGCACCAATGAAATCCATGGCGTAGTTGTTGTGTTCGTCGATGCCGGTGGCGACCGCAAAGATGTTGGGGTCAAAGATAATATCTTCCGGCGGGAAACCAACCTGTTCGGTGAGGATCTGGTAAGCACGGCGGCAGATCTCTATTTTTCGGGCGCGGGTATCCGCCTGACCCACTTCGTCAAACGCCATGACCACCATCGCCGCGCCGTAACGCCGGACCTGACGCGCATGATGAATAAAGGCCGCCTCACCCTCTTTCATCGAAATTGAGTTCACGATCCCTTTGCCCTGAATGCACTGCAACCCTTTCTCAATCACCTCCCATTTTGAGGAGTCGATCATGATCGGCACGCGGGCGATATCGGGTTCGCCAGCAATCAGATTCAGAAAGCGCACCATCGCCGCCTCGGCGTCGAGCATGCCCTCATCCATGTTGATGTCGATGATCTGCGCGCCGCTCTGCACCTGCTGCAACGCCACTTCCAGCGCTTCGTTATACTTCTCTTCTTTGATCAGCCGTTTGAATTTTGCCGAGCCGGTGACGTTGGTGCGCTCACCGACGTTAACAAACAGTGACTCTGCGGTGATGTTAAGCGGCTCCAGACCGGAGAGACGACAGGCCACCGGGATCGTCGGCAACTGACGCGGGGCGACGCCTTCAACCGCCGCCACCATGGCAGCGATATGTTGCGGTGTGGTGCCACAGCAGCCGCCGATAATGTTCAGGAATCCGGCGGTGGCCCATTCACCAATCTGCTGCGCCATCAGTTCCGCATCCAGATCATATTCGCCAAAGGCATTGGGCAGACCGGCGTTGGGATGGGCGGTCACGTAGCCTTCAGCGATGCGCGACAGTTCCGCCACATACTGACGAAGCTCGTCGGGTCCCAGTGCGCAGTTCAGGCCAAAAGAGAGCGGTTCGGCGTGACGCAGCGAGTTGTAAAAAGCTTCGGTGGTCTGGCCGGAGAGTGTTCGGCCGGAGGCGTCGGTAATGGTGCCGGAGATCATCAGCGGCAGCGTCACACCCAGCGCTTCCATCTCGGTCTGCACCGCATAGATAGCCGCCTTGGCATTCAGCGTATCGAACACCGTTTCAATCATGATGAGGTCGCAACCGCCCTCCACCAGCGCGCGGGTCGATTCGCGGTACGCCTCCACCAGCTGATTAAAAGTGACGTTACGGTAGGCAGGATCGTTGACGTCGGGTGAGATCGAGCAGGTGCGGTTGGTCGGGCCGAGCACACCCGCAACATAACGCGGACGATCCGGCGTTTTCGCCGTCCATGCATCGGCGCAGGCTCGCGCCAGACGGGCCGCTTCAAAATTGATCTCCGCCGATAAACTTTCCATCTGGTAATCCGCCATCGCAATCGACGTGGCGTTAAAGGTGTTGGTTTCGAGGATATCCGCACCCGCCGCCAGATAAGCGTCGTGGATCTCGCGGATCACCGCCGGTTTACTCAGCACCAGCAGATCGTTGTTGCCTTTGAGATCACAAGGCCAGTCAGCAAAACGGCTGCCGCGATAATCCTCTTCTTCCAGCTTATAGCTCTGGATCATGGTGCCCATACCCCCATCCAGCACCATAATGCGTTTTGCGAGCTGCTGTTTTAACGCATCGATTTTATTGCTCACTGTTGCCCCATTCACGTCAGTCTGCTGGCGGAAAAGCCCGTTTTTCATTCTGGCACAAGCTGGTCAGGCGACAAAGTAACCTCGAATGAGAGATTTTCAGGTCTCGGCTGTACAGGTCTGACCAGAAAACCAGCGTTTGCAAAGCGCGTGATTAAAACGAAAATGATTTCCACAATGTAAAAGGAGAAACAATGATGGCAACGCCAGTTCCTGTTAAGCGCGGCAAGAAACCCCGTGGCACCCCTGTCGCCGCACCCGCGGGCGGTCAGGTGCAATCGCTGACCCGCGGCCTGACGCTGCTGGAGCTGATTGCTGACTCACATGGCAGCGTGGCGCTGACCGAGTTGGCGCAGCAGGCGGGTTTGCCTAACTCCACCACGCATCGCCTGCTCAGCACCATGCAGCAGCAGGGTTTTGTCCGGCAGGTGGGCGATCTCGGGCTGTGGACGATCGGCGCACACGCCTTCGTGGTTGGCAGCAGTTTCCTGCAGAGCCGTAACCTGCTGGCGATGGTACACCCGGTGCTGCGTAGCCTGATGGAGCAGTCCGGTGAAACGGTGAATCTGGCGGTGCTGGATCTCAGCGATCACCAGGCGGTGATCATTGATCAGGTGCAGTGTACCCAGCTGATGCGAATGTCCGCGCCGATTGGCGGCAAGCTGCCGATGCATGCGTCTGGCGCAGGTAAAGCGTTTCTGGCCCATCTGGGCGATGAGCAGGTCACCGCCCTGCTGCATCAGAAAGGATTGCATTACTACACGCCGAAAACCCTGATGTCGCCGCAGAGTCTGAAAGAGAATCTGGCGCTGGTGCGCAAAGCGGGCTTCTCATTTGATGATGAAGAGCATGCGCTTGGACTGCGCTGTGTCGCCGCGCCGATCTATGACGAACATGGCGAGGCGTTTGCCGCGCTCTCCATCTCCGGCCCCATCGCCCGCATGACAGACGATCGGATTACTGAATTAGGTGCACTGGTCATCCGCGAAGCGCGCCAGGTTACGCTGGCGTACAGCGGTCGTTGACAGCCTCTGCCGCGTAGCAGACGCTGAAACGCTGCGTCTGCCGCCAGGCGATCACCTCTTCCACATGGCCCTGGGCAATGCGCTGCTGCTGCGCGCGCCACCAGCGGGCGTCGAATATCTCCGGATGCAGTTGCAGCAGCAATGCGCCGGTAGCGGCTTCACTGCATAACGCATAGCGAAAGGTTTCCGGGAAGACATCGTCCGGCCCGACGCTGTACCAGGGCTCGGCGCTGAGTTCATCCTCCTCATAGCGCGCCGCGGGCACCTCCCGGAAGTGCAGCTCCTGCATCGGGCGAATCTCATCGTAATCGTAAAAAATCACCCGGCCATGACGGGTGATGCCGAAGTTTTTAAACAGCATATCGCCGGGAAAGATATTGGCCGCCGCCAGCTGTCGGATGGCGTTGCCATACTCTTCAATCGCGTGACGCCGTTGTTCGACGCTGGCCTGCATCAGATAGAGATTAAGCGGCTGCATACGACGCTCCAGCCACAGATGACGAATAATCAGGCGATCGCCTTCAATATGCAGCTTCTCAGCCACGCAGGCGTGGAGCTCTGCCAGCAGCGCCGGTGAGATGCGCGACAGCGGCAACGCAAACTGCTCGAACTCCTGCGTATCCGCCATACGACCCACGCGATCGTGCTCTTTGACCTGCTGATAACAGGCGCGGACCTGCGCTTCCGTCACCTCTTTTTGCGGCGCGAAGCGATCCCTGATGACCTTGAACACCCAGTCAAAGCCCGGCAGCGTGAAGACCAGCATCACCATGCCGCGCACGCCGGGTGCGATCTCAAAGGCCATCGCATTCTCTGCCAGCGCCTGAAGATATTCGCGATAGCTCTCGGTTTTACCGTGCTTCTGGCAGCCAATCGCCATATAGCGTTCCGCCAGGGTTTTGCCAGGCAGAATCGGTTGCAGCCAGGCGACCAGCGCCGCAGGGACCGGCGCATAAACCATGAAATAGGCGCGGGCAAAACCAAACACAATGCTGGCGTCATTCACATCGGTCAGACAGGTGTCGATCCACAGTTCGCCCGTTTCACTGCGCTGAATCGGCAGCAGACAGGGAAAAATGCCCTCCGGCAGATGCAGGCGCGCCACCAGCCAGGCGGTTTTGTTACGATAGAAAAGTTCACTGTTAACCTCGAGCCAGCCCTGGTCCAGCCGGGGAAAATGCGACTGCAGGTGGCGGACAATCCAGCCGACATCGCGCGCGCGGTGCTGCCACGGCAACGTCAGCGGTAAATCGCTCAACACCTGCTCCACCAGTGCCAGCCAGCCCCGCTCCGGCTGATAACGGCGCGATAACGGGCGCAAAGGTGTGACCGGCGCGGTCAGGGATTGAGAGCTGAAGATAAACAGCCGGTCCGGCTGCAGATCGGCATGTCCATGTAACCGGCAGTAGACGGAATTAAAGAAGCTTTCGGCAATTTCATGCCGTGGATAGCCGGGCAGCAGGCTTTGATAGTGGTCCTTAACCCGCAGCCAGAACATCTCATCCCAGCTGGCCGCACCGTTCAGCACCCGCAATTGATCGGCAACCAGACTGACGTGATGATCATAGAGATGAATGCGGGCCTTCATAGCATGCTGCACCGCCTGCCATTCTGCCTGCTCAAACCGCTGCTGCGCGCCAGCAGTGATGTCGAGAAAGCGACCATACTGCGCATCAAAACCCTGCAGAATAGTGTGGGCAATTAAGGATTCACGTGGCGGCATAGACAGCTCCGGTCAATGCCCGCCCGCGGTTTGCGGACGGGGAATCAGTCAGAGAAAAAGAGTCAGAACTGATGCTCTTCGGTCGACCCGGTGAGCGCGGTAACAGAGGACTTACCGCCCTGAATGATGTTGGTCACCTGATCAAAATAGCCGGTGCCCACCTCCTGCTGATGTGACGAGAAGCTGTATCCGCGATCGCGGGCAGCGAACTCAGGCTGCTGAACCTTTTCCACGTAGTGACGCATCCCTTCGCCCTGCGCATAGGCATGTGCCAGGTCGAACATGTTGAACCACATGCTGTGGATGCCTGCCAGCGTGATGAACTGGAAGCGATAACCCATGTCGCTGAGCGCCTGCTGAAACTTCGCGATAGTGCGGTCGTCGAGGTTCTTCTTCCAGTTGAACGATGGCGAACAGTTGTACGCCAGCAATTTGCCGGGGAAGCGCGCATGAATGGCGTCGGCAAAGCGCTGCGCCATCGCCAGATCCGGCGTCGAGGTTTCACACCACAGGATGTCAGCATAAGGTGCATAGGCCAGACCGCGACTGATCGCCTGTTCGATGCCGGCGTGGGTGCGAAAGAAGCCTTCTGCCGTCCGGTCGCCCTGGATAAAGGGACGATCGTATTCATCGCAGTCTGAGGTAATCAGGTCAGCGGCGTCGGCGTCGGTGCGCGCCAGCAGCACGGTGGGCACGCCCATCACATCGGCAGCCAGCCGTGCCGCTACCAGTTTCTGAATGGCTTCCTGGGTCGGTACCAGAACTTTACCGCCCATGTGACCACATTTTTTTACCGCCGCCAGCTGATCTTCGAAATGGACCGCCGCCGCGCCCGCCTGAATCATCGCCTTCATCAGCTCATACGCATTCAGCACGCCGCCAAAGCCGGCTTCAGCATCAGCGACAATCGGCAGAAAGAAATCGGTGTGCCGGCTGTCACCCGCTTCAATGCCGCTGGACCACTGAATCTGATCGGCGCGCTGAAAAGTCTGATTAATGCGCGTCACCACCTCCGGCACTGAGTTCACCGGGTAGAGCGACTGATCAGGATACATCTGCCCCGCCACGTTGGCATCCGCAGCAACCTGCCAGCCAGAAAGGTAGATCGCTTCGATGCCCGCTTTGGCCTGCTGCAGTGCCTGCCCGCCGCTCAGCGCACCCAGGCTATTGATATACCCTTTCTTCGCTTCGCCATTCAGCAACGCCCATAATTTCTCCGCACCGCGCTCTGCCAGCGTACAGGCGGGCAGTACCGAGCCGCGCAGATTGACGACTTCTGCTGCGCTGTAAGGGCGGGTAATACCCTGCCAGCGTGCGGTCTGCCAGAGTTGTTCCAGTTGATCTATCTGTTGAGTACGTGTCATGGCAATAGCTCCTCTGTTCAGGGGATCAGGCGATAGCCTGGCAGGGTAAGAAAGGAAACCAGCTCGCGCTCGGTGGTGATCTGAGCCATCAGCTGCGCCGCGTCGTCATAGCGACCGGCGCTAAAGTGGGCTTCGCCCAGCGCGTTTTGCAACAGATGCAGCTCTTCGTTGAGCCAGCGCAGAAACAGTTCAGCCGTGACCTGCTGGCCGTTGTTCAGCATTTGCTGATGACGAATCCATTGCCAGATTGAGGTGCGTGCGATCTCAGCGGTGGCGGCATCCTCCATCAGTCCGTCAATCGGGACACAGCCGTTACCGCTGATCCACGCCTCAAGGTATTGCAGCGCAACACGGATGTTAGCGCGCATACCGGCTTCGGTGCGTTCACCCTGACAGGGTGCCAGCAACTGCTCCGCCGTGATCGGCGCATCCTCTTCCCGCATGACCTGCAGCTGGTTTGCCCGGTCGCCCAGCGCGGTGTTGAAGACCGCCATCGCGGTATCTGCCAGACCAGGATGAGCAATCCAGGTGCCGTCATGCCCATTACCAGCCTCCCGCTGCTTATCTTCCGTCACGCGCTGCAGTACCCAGGCATTGCGCGTGGGATCTTTAGCGGGGATCAGCGCTGACATCCCGCCCATCGCAAAAGCCCCCCGGCGATGACAGGTTTTAATCAGCAGTCGCGAATAAGCGTCCAGGAACGGCTGAGACATGGTGACGGACTGACGATCCGGCAGCACGCGATCCGCATGCTGTTTCAGGGTTTTGATATAGCTGAAGATGTAATCCCAGCGGCCACAGTTGAGACCAGTGATGTGATCGCGCAGATTCCACAGGATCTCATCCATCTGAAACACGGCGGGTAACGTTTCGATCAGGACAGTGGCTTTGATCGTGCCGCGTGGCAGATCGAACTGATCCTCGCTGAAACTGAAGATCTCACGCCACCAGGCGATCTCCTGCCAGCTCTCGGTTTTCGGCAGATAGAAATAAGGCCCGCTGCCTTTGGCCAGTAATGGCCGGACGTTGTGGAAGAAATAGAGCGCGAAATCAAACAGCCCGGCCGGAATGGCCTTCCCCTGCCAGCTGACATGTTTTTCTGACAGATGGAGGCCGCGCACCCGACACATCAGTACCGCAGGGGTAGCGCCGAGCTGATAAATTTTGCCTTTATCGCTGGTATAACTCAGGGTGCCCTGTACTGCTTCGCGCAGTGTCAGCTGCCCGTCAATCAGCTTTGACCACTCCGGAGACAGTGAATCCTCAAAGTCGGCCATAAAGACTTTAACGTTTGAGTTCAGGGCGTTAATCACCATTTTACGATCGGGTGGGCCGGTAATCTCGACCCGACGATCGTCTAAATCTGCCGGAATAGATTGAATACGCCATTCACTGGCTCTTATGGAAGCTGTTTCCATATCGAAGTCTGGCAGATAGCCCTGGTCATATTGCTGCTGACGCTGCTGGCGAGCCGATAACAGCACTTCGCGTTGCGGTGCAAAGCGTGCAACCAGAGTCTCTAAAAAAGACACCGCCTCGGGCGTTAACAACTGCTGTTCGGCATGGCTAAAGGGCTGGCTGAAAATCAGGGTATGGCTGATCACTGAGTCTGTCATGCTGGCGTTCTCCTGTATTCAAAGGATCGAAAGCAGCGGATCCACGCGGTGTTTATTTAGTGAGCTACAGGATCAGAGCATAAGCATTTATTTTTTTAAATCAAAAACTATTTCCATTTTAAATTAATAACGCATTCATTCCTTTGTTTTATTTACAATAAAATTTTTATTCATTAAAGGAATTGCTTTCATTACGCGTTTTACAGGCGAAAAAAAACCGTGTTGCCATCGGCTAACACGGTTCAGTTGATCTTCAGACGGGACTATTCCAGCGTCGGGTTCATGTGACGCAGATCGAATGGCGTGATCTGGTAAACGTAGTAGTTGAGCCAGTTCGAGAACAGCAGATTGCCGTGACTGCGCCAGGTGGCGCGAGGTGGTAAAGCCGGATTATCCTGCGGGAAATAGTTATAAGGAACTTCCGGATTCACCCCCGCTTCATAATCGCGATGGTACTCACCAGACAACGTCAGGGCATCATATTCCGGATGACCGGTAACAAACACCAGGCGTTTATCTTTACTCGCCATCAGATAGGCACCGGTCTGTTCCGATTCAGCAAACAGCTCAAGATCGGTGTAATCCGTAATCAATTGAGTAGGGAAATCAGCATAGCGTGAGTGCGGCGCGAGGAAATTATCATCAAACCCACGGGTCAGTAGCGCATGAGGATGCAGTATCTGATGCTCATAGACGCCAGACAGTTTGTTATGCCGGGTTTGCTTGGGAATACCATACAGAATATTAAGCGCAGCCTGTACCGCCCAACAGACAAACAGGGTTGAGGTGACGTGCTCATTTGCCCAATGCAGTACACGCTGAATCTGTGGCCAGTAGGCAACATCATTAAAATCAACCAGCCCGAGTGGCGCACCTGTCACGATTAAGCCATCGTAGTTATCATGCTGGATATCTTCAAAATTGCAGTAAAAGTTGTTGAGGTGCTCAGTGGGCGTATTGCGTGACTCACGGCTGTCGATGCGCAGTAACTGAATATCGATCTGTAAGGGCGAGTTGGAAAGCATACGCAGGAACTGATTCTCCGTTTCGATCTTTTTCGGCATCAGATTCAGTATGAGCACTTTAAGCGGGCGGATCTCCTGAACACTGGCGCGCGACGATGTCATCACAAAGACATTTTCGTCACGCAAAAAATTCACTGCCGGTAATTCGTCGGGAACCCTGATTGGCATAACCTGCTCACCTCTTACAACCATATAAACGTTTAGACATCCAGATGCCCAACATTAGCCTGTTCGTTGTAAGATGTCGAGGTTTGATGCAGAAAATGAAAATGTTTCAGCTTAACGAGGCAAAGTGCTGACGTAAAAAAGCCCCGCACTTTCGTGCGGGGCTTCTTCACTTATTTAATGCCTGGCAGTTCCCTACTCTCGCATGGGGAGACCCCACACTACCATCGGCGCTACGGCGTTTCACTTCTGAGTTCGG
>NZ_CEUYZP010000010.1:0-155084 GCF_982223955.1 Pantoea sp. E956-1
CTGACGAATTAGACCAGGCCGCAGCGCTTGAAGAACTGGAAAGAACCATAGCCCTGGCTAACCGTAAACGCCCGGAAATGCAGTTTACCGGTGCCTGCTATAACTGCGAGGAGTCAGTAGATAAAGGCTTCTTCTGTTGTAGCGAATGCAGGGAAGACTATGAGCGCATTGAGCGCGCTAAGCAGCATAGGAGAGTGGCATGAGTATTGAGTGGAATGGCGAAGGTTTGCCGCCGGCTGGATTTGAGTGTGAGTATGCATTTATCGGCAAATACAGGGAAAGTTTTTCTCGTGGAATGGTGATTGCATATGGTGAGTCGAATGTATTTATGCAGCACTGGGCGTCAAATAATGAATTTATTCAACCGCTGGATAAAATAAAATTCCGCCCCATCCGAACCGAAGAAGAGCGCGAGCGTGATAAAAGAATTGCATGCCTC
The DNA here is from genome assembly GCF_982223955.1 of Pantoea sp. E956-1. Classification (NCBI taxonomy): domain Bacteria; kingdom Pseudomonadati; phylum Pseudomonadota; class Gammaproteobacteria; order Enterobacterales; family Erwiniaceae; genus Pantoea; species Pantoea sp. E956-1. Next base: position 440 of record NZ_CEUYZP010000010.1, read on the forward strand.
GATAACTTTATCAGTGGGTTTATGAAATCTACGGATGGCGATCATTCGCATCTTGGTGAGGCTATTTATGAATGGATAACGGTGTTAGATAGACTGAAATAACGATTTAGCCAGCCCCACATCACCCTGAAGTAACCCCCACCCACCCTATTCACTATCGCGCTCTGCGTGAGGAGTTGTTATGTCTTTAGTTAAGCCTGAGCAAAAACAAAAGCACGATGGTTCAGTCGATACCATGAACTCCGATGACTCTCGCTTCATCGTTATGCGTGGCGATTACACTGCCGAGCAAATTTTGGCAGCCGCAGTCGAGAAGGGAGAAATCGAACCAGAAGACACGGTTGCATGGTCACACGCTCGCTATTACCAGTCTTGGTACAAAACGTCACCCCTTGGTGGTCAGGACGGATACTCCCGCTGGAATCACCCGCGCGACACACCATGCCGCGGCGCTTACTTCGCTTCAGTGTTGTGCTGGGATTGACCAGTGAACACCATCTGCGACATCACCCCTGGCGAGTTCACTCTGTGGCTCGCCTTTTTTATTGGCATCGTGCTGGTCTGGAACTGGCCGTATAAGGAGTAGATATGCCCGACGCAGAGGCATTCATGAAAGTCAGAGAGTACGCTGCGCTTATCAGAGTGTCAGCGTCAACCATCTATCGCGACCCGGCGAAATTTCACATGTTCAAAGTGGGCGGCTGCTGGCGCGCCAATTCCGAAAGCATGAAAAAGTTTGAACAGCAGGCAGCAAACGACAACAATGTTTTCCGGCTGGCTGTTGTAGGCGGTAAGGAGAAGAGGAAATGCCGATCTACAAACGAGGAAACACGTACTGGATTGATATATCGAAGCCAGACGGCTCGCGAATTAGACGCTCTGCTGGCACCAAAGAAAAAGAGAAGGCACAGCAACTGCACGACAAGCTGAAGCATGAGGCATGGGCCGTTAAGAATCTGGATAAGCGACCGGAGCGCCTGTTTGAAGACCTAATCATGCTGGCTCTCCGGGATGCTGAGCACAACTCCAATATCGAGAACATCAAAATCTATGCCCGATACTGGCACAGCCTTTTCGAAGGCCGACTGGTATCGTCAGTAAGCGGCGAGGAGATTACGGACAATCTCCCGACTCACAGCCGCATCACGCATAAGCGCCTGTCTAATGCGACGAAGAACCGCTACCGGGCATTCATCATGCGTGGATTCTCTCTGGCCTATAAAAGTGGCTGGATTGACCAGATACCTTACTCGCAGACACTGCGTGAGCCAAAGGTTCGCATCCGGTGGATTGATAAGAATGAAGCCCGATCGCTAATCAGCAACCTTCAGAACGAATGGATGAGAAACCTGTGCTCATTCGCGCTGCTGACGGGGGCCAGGTTACGGGAGATTCTTTCGCTGACCTGGCAGGATATTGACTTGGGCCGTCGGCGGGCGGTAGTGAAGGCTGAGAATGCAAAGTCAGGGCGGGCGAGGCAACTGCCTCTGAGTGATGAGGCTGTTTCAATCCTGCGGAAAATACCGGTCGAGCGTGAATATGTTTTTTCTTCCGATGGAACCATGCAGGACTACTTCGTCCGCAGTGATTTCAACAGGGCACTGAAGCTGTCAGGGATAAAGGATTTCCGGTTTCACGACCTGAGACACACCTGGGCGAGTTGGCATGTTCAGGACGGAACTCCGTTGATGGTTCTGAAGGAATTGGGGGGATGGGAGAAGCTGGAGATGGTGAACAAGTACGCGCATCTGAGTGGTGAACATTTGAGCAAATTCAGCGGCGTTGTCACATTTCTGGCACAGGAAGGAAGTTACGAGAGTGAGTCTGGCCGGATAACTCTCGTAAGTTGATGTATTAGAATGAAATTAAATTAGGTTCCGCAGCCGCTGGAAACCGATGCATCGGAGAAACAGTCCGATGCAGATAACCTTCAGTCGCTCTCAGTCGATTCCGGCTATCGGTTAATAAATCAGTCGCCCACTTTTTCCAGCGGCGCCTGCGGATTTTTGCTGATAAACATCGCGTCACCATAACTGAAGAAACGATATTGCTCAGCCACGGCTGCGCGGTACGCGGCCATGGTGTGCTGATAACCGGCAAACGCCGAGACCAGCATAATCAGAGTCGATTCGGGCAGATGGAAGTTGGTGATCAGCGCATCGATCACCTGATACTCATAGCCCGGATAGATAAAAATCTGGGTATCGTCGAAGAACGGAGCAATCAGGGCATCCTGACTCGCTTTGGCGGCGCTCTCCAGCGAACGGACAGAGGTGGTGCCAACAGCGACCACTTTATTGCCGCGTGCTTTACAGGCCAGCACCGCATCAACAACCTCCTGCGGCACTTCGGCATATTCCGCGTGCATGTGATGCTCTTCGATGGTCTCGACGCGCACCGGCTGGAAGGTTCCCGCACCGACATGCAGCGTCACAAACGCCATCTCAATGCCCTTCTCTTTCAGCGCCTGCAACAGCGGCTCATCAAAATGCAGACCGGCGGTCGGTGCCGCAACGGCACCCGGACGGGCGCTGTAAACCGTCTGATACAGCTCGCGATCCGCCTCTTCATCCGGACGGTCGATATACGGCGGCAGGGGCATATGGCCGACGCTGTTGAGGATGTCGAGCACGGCGCGTTCATCATCAAACACAATCTCAAACAGCGCATCGTGACGCGCCACCATCGTCGCTTTCACGCTCTCGTCTTCGCCCAGCAGCAGTTCTGCACCCGGCTTCGGCGCTTTCGAGGCACGCACATGGGCCAGCACACGCTTGTCGTCGAGCATCCGCTCTACCAGCATCTCGATTTTGCCGCCGCTGGCTTTACGGCCAAAGACGCGCGCCGGAATCACACGGGTGTTGTTGAACACCAGCAGATCGCCCGGATTCAGCTTATCCAGCACGTCGGTGAACACACCGTGCGACAGCGTCCCGCTGGGACCCTCGAGCGACAGCAGACGACAGCCGCTGCGCTGCGCCTGGGGATAGTGAGCAATCAGGGATTCGGGCAGTTCAAAAGCAAAATCGGCGACACGCATGAAAGAGTTCTTTCTCAGGCAAAAACAGGCGGCACAGTTTAGCGGAAAATCGACCAATTCTGAACAACTGGCTGCGCAAAGGCAGTTCAGCCTATAATGCGGCATGAACTTTCTTGCTCATCTCCATCTGGCTAAGCTGGCCGACAGCTCCTTACTCGGCAATTTAATGGCCGATTTTGTGCGTGGCAACCCGCGCCAGCACTGGTCTGCGCCCGTCGCGGATGGCATTCTGATGCATCGCCGTCTGGATGTGATGACCGATGCGCTGCCGGAAGTGCGCAGTGCCCGTCAGTTGTTCCGTGCTGAAACCTATCGCGTGGCACCCATTACGCTGGACGTCATCTGGGACCATTTTCTGGCCCGGCACTGGCAGCGCTTCACGCCCGATCAGACGCTGGTGGCGTTTTCTGCCGCCGCCGAGCGCGAAATCATGACGCAACTGGCAGACACCCCCATTGAGTTTCAGGAACTCAACGCGGTGATGTGGCGCGAGCGCTGGTTTGAGCATTATGCCCAGCCCGCGCGGCTGGAGCGGGTACTGCACGGCATGGCCAGCCGCCGTCCACGCCTGGCGGCCCTGCGCGACTCTTACCACGATTTCACGCAACACTATGATCAGCTGGAAGCGCTGTTTTTTGTTTTTTATCCGCGTTTAATGGCGCTGGCGACCAGCAGAACCCTGTAAAACCCGATCCTCTGCTGCCGGGCTGGCGGACGCCAGCTTTCGCCCGCAGGGAAAGCGCCTCACCCTGCCCCGCACCATCTTGCCATTACTTTCTATCTGCGGCTTAATGAAGCCTTTCTTAACAATAGTTAAGTAAATATCACAGCCAGACCGCCTGTTCAGGCGTGCCTTCCGTTTGTTTTGACCAAAAGACATAAGAGGAAAAGATGTCATCCGCTTCGCATTCTGAAATTGACGCGCGTTACCGTTACGCCTGCGACATCGCCCGTGCGGCGGCCAGCCGGGCTTATTCGTGGTATCAGCAGCGTCAGACACTGGTGGTGGAACACAAAAGGGATTTGCAGGACGTGGTCAGCGAGGCTGATCGTAACGTTGAGGCATTGATTAAGACATTAATCGCTGAGCGCTTTCCTGACGATGCTGTCTATGGCGAAGAGAGCGGCGGTGAGGTTCAGGGCGCGCCCTTTATCTGGGTGGTCGATCCCATTGATGGCACCGCCTGCTTCGTCAACGGCCTGCCTAACTGGTGCGTCTCGCTGGCGGTGGTCTGTGACGGCGAACCGGTGATCGGCGTGGTCTGCGATCCCAATCATCAGGAGCTGTTTCACGCACGAGCAGGTCAGGGTGCGTGGGTTAATGAGAGCCGTCTGCAGGTTCATGGCGCGACGCATCTCAACGAAGGTTTGCTCGGCATCAGCAACTCCAGTCGCACCCCTGCCGAAAGCGTCTCGCGCCTGATTAGCGGCTTAACTGAACAGGGCGGCATGTTTATTCGCATCGGTTCTGGCGCGCTGACCAGCGCCTGGGCGGCCGCCGGGCGACTGATTGGCTACTATGAAGCGCATATGCATCCCTGGGATAGTCTGCCGGGCATCGTCCTGATGCGCGAAGCGGGCGGCGTCACTAATGATTATCTGCGCAACGAAGGACTCAAAAACGGCAACCCGGTGTTGCTGGCCAATGCGACCCTTTATCCAAAAATTAAAGCGCTGACCGGTAATCGCGCACTGGAGGAGTAAATGACGCTGCCAGGCCTGTACCGCTGCGCGCTGATCCTTAGTTTTCTCTGGCTGTTAAGTCCGGCGTCACAGGCGGCGGATTACCAGCTGGAGAAGGTGGTCGAACTGAGCCGTCACGGTGTCCGTCCGCCCACCCCCGGCAATCGTAAAGAGATTGAAGCCGCCAGCCAGCAACCCTGGACGCAGTGGAGCACCGCCGATGGTGAGCTGACCGGTCATGGCTACAGCGCGGTGGTCAATAAAGGACGCTGGGAAGGCGAGCACTATCGCCAGCTCGGCCTGCTGGGCGCCGGCTGTCCTGATGCGGCACAGGTCTACGTGCGCGCCAGTCCGCTGCAGCGCACCCGCGCGACGGCATCGGCGCTGACTGACGGGGCCTTTCCCGGCTGCGGCGTGCCAGTGCATCACGTCGCGGGCGATGTCGATCCGCTGTTCCAGAGTGAAAAGCTGGTGGTCACCCACACCGATCCCGCTCAGGAGCTGGCGGCTAAACAGCAGAAAGCGGGTGACCTGGCGCGGCTGCAACAGCAGTTGCAGCCCGCCATTCAGCAGTTAAAAGCCGCCGTCTGCCCGCCCACTACTGACTGCCCCCTCTTTGATGCGCCCTGGTCGTTCCGGCAAACCCGTAACGGCAACACATACGTTTACGGGCTGAGTGTGATGGCGAGCATGGTGGAGACGCTGCGACTGGGCTACAGCGAGAATCTGCCGTGGGATCAGCTCGCCTGGGGACACATCACGTCGGCCGCGCAGATCACCACACTGCTGCCGCTGCTGACCGCAAACTACGATCTCAGCAACGACGTGCTCTATCAGGCACAGCGCCGTGGCTCGATATTGCTCAACGCCCTGCTGGAGGCGATCGCTTCCGATAGCGCGCCGGGCCGCTGGCTGATTCTGGTGGCACATGACACCAATATTGCGATGGTGCGCACCCTGATGGGCTTTAGCTGGCAGTTGCCAGGCTATTCACGCGGCAACATTCCACCGGGCAGTAGTCTGGTGCTGGAGCGCTGGCGCGACACTCGCAGCGGCGAACGTTTTTTGCGGCTCTATTTCCAGGCGCAGAGTCTGGAGGGGATTCGTCAGTTACAACCGATTGATGATAAACATTCATTATTACGTCAGGAGTGGCATCAGTCTGACTGCAGAGTCACCGATGTCGGCGTGCTCTGCCCTTATCAATCCACACTGACTCAGCTGCGGAAACACCTGGATAACAGCGCTGTGCTGCCAGTTTCGGTTATATTACCCTGAGTCTGTGGCTAATCAAATTCAGGCCGTAGCATCAGTGCGGCCTGAATAATGTTAACTGCTGTTAATTAACGCCATTCCGACTTTTTCTTATTTAAATCGTCTGACTATCAGCGCCACCCGTTTTGTTTTACGATAGACCCGTCAATCATCCCTTTATTAACTATTTTCCTGTAATCCTTGAGTATTTCGGCGACTGGTTTCGCCGTTTTTTATTTCTTACACGCCCCGCTACTGCTGACCTCCAGCGCCTGTGTGACTGCTCACTCACTCCTCTGAAGCTCCCTTATCGTCCCGTGCCCGGTTATCACTATCAGCCACGTTCAACGCCAATTAAAATACGCATTCATGAAAATAAACCTGGGCATGATCTTATTTCGCAGACAGGCGTTTTGCTCCTGATAACAGGATTTCATATTGTGGATTAGGTCACATAAATAATCAGATGAGCAGGAATATAAAAAAGCGGAAAATAGCGTGTTCTGCTCCCCCACGAATGAGAGAGCAGAACAGGAGATTAGCGGGGTTTACGAACCAGCTTATAGCCCAGCAGCAGCACCACTATCCACACCATACCCACATAGAGTGAAATGCGGGTATCGGGGAAATAACCAATCAGCCCGATAATAAAGCAGAGGAAGGCAACGCCGACACCGGCAGTCAGACTGCCGCCTGGCAGCGCAAACTGCAGCTTACTGGCAGCCTCTTTGCCAATTTTGCGACGGAACGCGATCTGCGACAGCAGAATCATAATCCAGACCCACACCGTCGCAAAGGTCGCCAGCGAGGCGATGACCAGGAAGACTTTTTCCGGCATCAGGTAGTTGAGATAAACCGCAATCAGCATGGCGAACATCATCACGACTACCGTCACCCACGGGATCCCGCGCGAAGAGACCTTCATAAAGACCTTCGGCGCATGTCCCTGCTGCGCCATCCCGTGCAGCATGCGGCCTACGCCAAACACATCGCTGTTAATCGCCGAGAGTGACGCGGTCAGCACCACAAAATTGAGGATAGAGGCGGCCGCCGCAATGCCCAGATGCTGGAAGGTCAGCACAAACGGGCTGCCCGAGGTGCCTACCTGATTCCACGGGTAGATCGACATAATCACAAACAGCGTGCCGACGTAGAACACCAGAATGCGCCACGGCACCGAGTTGATGGCGCGCGGAATCGACTTCTCCGGATCTTTCGCTTCACCGGCGGTGATACCGATGATTTCGATACCGCCATAGGCAAACATCACCATCTGCAGCGACAGCAGCATACCGACCACGCCGTGCGCAAAGAAGCCGCCGTTAGTCCAGAGATTGTGGATGCCGGTCGGCTGGCCGCCGTTGCCGAGACCCCAGATGATCATGCCGAAACCGGCCAGAATCATCACGATAATCGTGGCGACTTTGAAGAAGGAGAACCAGAACTCCACTTCGCCGAACACCTTCACGCTCATCAGATTGACGGCACCGATGATCAGCACCACGCTCAGCACCCAAATCCAGTGCGGCACCTCAGGGAACCAGACGCCCATATAAATGCCGAACGCGGTGACATCCGCAATCGCCACGATCAGGATTTCAAAACAGTACGTCCAGCCGGTGATGTAGCCTGCCATCGGCCCAAGATAGTCCTGCGCATAGCGTGAGAAGGAGCTGGCCTGAGGATTGTTAACGGACATCTCACCCAGCGCACGCATGATGATGTAAGCCACTGCCCCGCCGATGATATAGGCGAGCAGCACGCTCGGTCCGGCCATTTTTATCGCGTCAGCGGAACCGTAAAACAGCCCGGTGCCAATCGCCGATCCCAGCGCCATAAAGCGGATGTGGCGCGTGCTCAGTCCGCGTTTGAGCTTGTTGGTTTCTTGCATAACAACCTGTACCTGTGAAATGAAAAAACCACGGGCAGGCCCGTGGTTAAAGAAAAATCAGTGCTCTCTGCTACGAGTGAACGGTCACCTGTTCCGGCCCTTTCACCCGATCAACAACAGCGGCAATCAGCAGCATCACCAGCGACGGCGGCAACCAGGCGAGACCCTGATCGGCCAGCGGCAGATGCTGACTGAAAGCAGGCAGCAAATCTTTAAACCCGGTGGTTTTAATCGCATCAACAATACCAAACAGCAGGCTGATTAGCATGGCAGGCGCGATAATCCGGCTGCTCTTATTCCACCAGTTGAGGGTGAAACTCAGCACCACCAGCACGATACAAGGCGGATAAATCGCCGTCAGTACCGGGATGGAGATCTGAATCAGGTGGCTCAGGCCGAGATTCGACACCACCATGGAGAACAGACCCAGAATAAACACCAGCGTTTTATACGATAACGGCAGGTATTGCGCAAAAAATTCCGCACAGGCACAGGTCAGGCCTACGGCGGTCACCATACAGGCGACGAAGATCAGCGCGGCAAGGAAGAAGCTGCCCATGTTGCCAAAGGTATGCTGAACATAGGCATGCAGAATCGCTGCGCCGTTAGCGTTTTGATCCACCAGCGCACCGCTGCCCGCGCCCAGCTTAAACAGGCAGAGGTAGACCAGCGTCAGGCCCAGACCGGCGATTAACCCTGCCAGCACGGTATAACGGGTCAGCAGCGCGGCATTATCGACGCCACGCGAACGGGCGGCGTTGACAATCACGATGCCAAATACCAGCGCGCCCAGCGTATCCATGGTCAGATAGCCATTGACGAAACCGCTGGAGAAGGCCGCACGCTGATAATCAGCGGTGGCCGGAATGGTGCCGCCGGCGGGCCACACCAGGGCAGCAACGCCCAGCACGGTCAGCGCAATAATTTTTAATGGCGCAAGGAAGTGCCCTACCGTGTCGAGTAGCTTGCCGGGATAGAGCGATACGCCAATCACCAGCGCGAAGTAAATCAGGCTATAGATGAACAGCGGCAGCGCGCCATCACCAGTCAGCGGGGCAATGCCCATCTCAAACGAGACCGTTGCCGTACGCGGTGTGGCAAACAGCGGCCCGACAGCCAGATAGCAAACGGTGGCCAGCACGATGCCAGCAACCTTGCCAATCGGGGTGCTGAGTGCATCGACGCCGCCGCCGACCCGGGCCAGCGCGATCACGGTCATCACGGGCAGACCAACTGCGGTAATCAGAAAACCAATCGCGGCAGTCCAGACGTGTTCGCCAGACTGAATACCGACCATGGGCGGAAAAATGATGTTGCCCGCGCCAACAAACAGGGCGAATGTCATAAAGCCCAGCGCGAGAATGTCCTTCGAAGTTAAACGATGTGTCATACGGCCTGTCACTGATGTTGCGGTGGAAGTTGGGTTAGTGTTGTCCCCTCGCTGCGTGTAAACCGCGACCAGGCTGACAATGTCAGCGCATTATGCTCGTCGCAGGGTAAAGCGCAGGTGATTTAAGCTGCTTTTATTCTGTTCACAGAGGGATGGATCGACAACGGCGCTAAGTAAAACGTTTATAGCGGTGAAAGGCAATACGGGATCGGAAAACCAGAAGGTTATGCCGCCATTTTTTCAAAAGGCAGTGGATAGCGTTAATTTTTGCAGCAGGCGCACAAGATGATGTGCCTAAATAATAGTCAGAGCGTGAGAAGTCCCCGCATAAACGGGTCTGCAGATACACAAAAGGCGCGTTTTACGCGCCTGTCTGCACAACGTTACAGCACTACCAGACCTGATTCGCGATATCGACCACTAAGCGAATCTTCTGCCACTGCTGCGCTTCGGTCAGGCTGTTGCCCTCTTCGGTTGAGGCAAAACCACACTGCGGACTGAGGCAGATCTGATCCAGACTGACATACTGCGCCGCCTCTTCCAGCCGGGTTTTCACCTGCGCCGGATCCTCCAGTTCTCCCACTTTGGTTGTAATCAGACCCAGCACTACCTGCTGATGGCCCGGCCTGATATAACGCAGTGGCTCAAAGCCACCGGAACGGGCGTTGTCATACTCCAGGAAGAAGGCATCCACATTGACGCTGCCGAACAGGATTTCTGCCACCGGCCCATAACCGCCTTCAGAGATCCAGGTTGAACGGAAGTTGCCGCGACAGACATGCAGGCCCACGGTCAGATCGGCAGGTTTACCTTCCAGCGCTTTATTCAGTACGCGAGCGTAAGTCTGTGCGAGCTGGTCCGGATCGTCGCCACGCGCACGGATATCGCGCTTCTGATCTTCAGAGCAGAGGTAAGCCCAGACGGTATCATCCAGTTGCAGATAACGGCAGCCCGCGTCATAAAACGCCTGGATAGCCGCTTTATAAGTCTGCGCCAGATCGTCGAAGTAGTCCGCCAGATCGGGATAGACCTCCGCGTCGATCACCTTACGGCCACCACGGAAGTGCAGCACGCTGGGGCTGGGAATGGTCATCTTCGGCACCGCATTACCGGCAATACTCTGCAGGAAGCGGAAATGCGCCAGCATCGGATGATCCGCCGGAAAACCGAGTTTGCTCACCACTTTCACACCATGCGCTTTGGTCTGCACGCCATTAAACTGAATGCCCTGCTCCGCTTCATAGCGCTCTACGCCATTCAGGCCATAGAAAAAGTCGAAGTGCCACCAGCCGCGACGAAACTCGCCATCAGTGACCACTTTCAGGCCATTTTCCCGCTGTTTCGCCACCACATCGCGAATCGCCTCATCTTCAACCTGACGCAGGGCAGCCGCATCAATCTCTCCGGCTGCAAACTCTTCGCGTGCCTGCTTAATGGCGGCGGGACGCAGAAAGCTGCCAACGGTATCGGCACGGAACGGGGCGGTTTCTCTTTGCATGATCACTCCTGTCTCTCCTGCCGGTAATGACGGCAGGAAATAGTTGCATCCTGATATAAATAGCCATCTGGATGGCTACATGTCTGAATACAGAGTGGCATGGGCGGCTTTCTTCTGCAACTGAAGAAAATTCAGTGATGTTGAAAAAAATTCAACTTCGGGGGATTAACGCAGCGCGGCGCGCGCCTGAGTCATCTGACTGTCAGAGAGCGGCAGATAGCCCGCTTCACTGACCCGCCGCTGTCCCTGTGCCGAAAGTACCTGCTGCAGAAACGCGGCCACCAGCGGCGGCAAAGGTTTGCCGGGCGCTTTATTCACATAGAGATAGAGCGGGCGCGCCCAGGGATAACGGCCACTGCGGATGGCATCGGCATTTGGGGCAATCGCCTGACCCTGATCATTCATCACCGCCAGCATTTTCACGCCGCTGAGATGAAAACCAAAACTGGCGTAGCCGATGCTGCGTGAATTACCGGCCACCGCCTGCACCACGGCGGCCGATCCGGGAAATTCTGCCACGTCGCTGCGAAAATCACCTTTGCACAGCGCCTGCTGCCTGAAGAAACCCCAGGTACCGGAGGCAGAGTTACGTCCATAGCGCTGAATTGGCCGTTTGCTCCACTGCGCGCCGGTTAAGCCGAGATCGCCCCAGCGCAGCGGCACGGTATGTGCGCCACACAGACGGGTAACGGAGAAAATGGCGTCGAGCTGACGCGGTTCAATCTGCTGCAGCGGATTACGCTGATTCACCACCACCACCAGCGCATCCATAGCCACCGGAACCGCCAGCGGCGGATAGCCGTAGCGCGCCTCAAAGGCCTGGCGTTCATCTGCCTGCATCGGGCGGCTCATCGGACCGAGTTGTGCTGCACCCGCCGCCAGCGCGGTCGGTGCGGTAGAAGAGCCGGAGGCCTGAACCTGCACATTAACGCCCGGTGCCTGGCGACTGAAATCTTCGCCCCACAGCGTCATCAGATAGCCCAGCGTATCGGAACCGACGCTGCTGAGATTGCCGGAGAGCGTGACGGGCTGGGCCAGTGTCAGACCCGGCAGCAGAGTAACGATCAACAAAAGAAGGATGCGCATCAGGGAGATCCGGCAGCGATTAATGAACGGCATTCTCCTGCATCACGCTGCTGACAATCAACCTCGCTGGCAGCGTAAAGGTAAAACAGGTCTCCTTGTGCGGCACGCTGGTGATATCAAGCCGCGCGTTATGGTGGCTCAGAGCGTGTTTCACTATCGCCAGCCCCAGCCCGCTGCCGCCGGTCGCACGCGAACGCGCTTTATCGACCCGGTAGAAACGCTCGGTAAGACGCGGAATATGTTCTGACGCGATGCCAGGCCCGTTATCGCACACCCTAAAGATGGCGCCCTGTTTGCCGCGCAGCCAGCTGATATCGATTCGTGTGCCATCCGGGGTGTGGTTTACCGCGTTGTAAACCAGATTGGAGATGGCGCTGCGCAGCTGTTCATCGTTGCCGAACACTTTCAGATGGGGATCGGTATGGAAGTGGATGTCGTGACGGCCGCCACTCAGCGTTGCCGCCTCATGCTGCAGCAGTTTCAGCATCACCGGCACATCAACCTTCTCTTTCAGATCGATCGCGGGCGCAGCTTCAATGCGCGACAGCGTCAGCAGCTGTTTGACGAGGCTGTCCATGCGGCGCGTCTGCTCCGACATGGTGTGCAGCGCTTTGCTGCGCGAAGGCTCGCTCATTACCGAGTCGTTCATCATCTCCAGGTAGCCCTGCAGCACCGTGAGCGGTGTGCGCAATTCATGGCTGACGTTGGCAAAGAAGTTGCGGCGTGCCCCCTCCAGCTGATGCATCTGCGTGACATCACGCGCCACCAGCAGCCACTGCCCCTCGCTGTAGGGCATGACGCGGAACTCCATGTGAAGTTTGTTGTTCAGCACCAGCGTCAGCGGCTTGTCGAAATCGCGCTGGCGAAGATAGCGGGAGAACTCCGGATAACGGAGCAGATTGAGGATGTTCTGGCCATTATCTTCCGGCCAGCGCAGACCCAGGTGCTGCTGCGCCAGGCCGTTACACCAGAAAATGGTGCCCTCTTCGGTGGTCAGGATCACCGCATCCGGCAGCGACTCGGCACCGCTGCGGAAACGCTTAATCAGATTGCCCAGTTCACGCCGCCGCCGCCGGTTGCGGAGCTGCATCTGGTAAAGACCATAAAACAGTGGTTCCCAGCTGGCACGCCCGGCTGGTGGCGTCATGGTGCGGTCGAGCCACAGCCAGTGCGACAGCCGCATCAGATTGTGAAAATGCCACAACAGCACCGTCAGCACGCTCAGCAGCAGCCACCAGGGCAGACCGCCGAACAGCAGGCCCAGCAGCACTGCGGGCAGACAGACCAGCAGCAGTTCTGTCAGTAATCTCTTCCAGGAGAGGCGTTCCAGCACGGTTAAGGCTCCGTTTAGTAGCGGGCAGAGAAACGATACCCTGTTCCGCGAACGGTTTGTACCATGCGATCGTGGCCGGACACTTCCAGCGCTTTACGTAAACGGCGGATGTGAACATCGACAGTACGATCTTCCACATACACATTGGTGCCCCAGACGTGGTTCAGCAACTGTTCGCGGCTGTAGACGCGTTCCGGGTGGGTCATAAAGAAGTGCAGCAGCTTATATTCGGTGGGGCCCATCTCCAGCGGCGTGGTTTCGGACATCACGCGATGTGAGGAGGGATCCAGACTCAGCCCCTGCATCTCAATCACCTCTTCCACGGCCATCGGCGAAATACGGCGCATCACCGCTTTGATTCTCGCCATCAGCTCTTTGGGTGAAAAGGGCTTGGTAATGTAATCATCGGCACCCACTTCCAGGCCGCGCACCCGATCTTCCTCTTCGCCGCGCGCGGTGAGCATCATCACCGGGATATCGCGTGTCATCGCCTCGCGTTTCAGATGTTTGATAAACTGAATACCGCTGCCACCGGGTAACATCCAGTCCAGCAAAATCAGGTCGGGCCAGGGTTCAATCAGCTTGCCAATGGCGCTGTCATAATCTTCCGCCTCGATTGGCTGATAGTCGTTCTGCTCCAGAACAAAACACAACATTTCACGGATGGGGGCTTCATCCTCCACAACCAAAATGCGCTTAGCCATTATTACTCCTGCTGATTATGACGGATGTCACTGAGATTCGCGGCGCCATTATGCGTCAGATTTGTGACACTTTTATGAAAAACATAACCTGCCGGTAACCTCACTGGTAATCATTTATGACAGCGCAGCGACAATTTTTTGCTTTGGCCGCAGAGCCAGTATAATCGCCGGGCGAATCACAACGGCAGGGACTTATCATGCGCATCATTCATACTGCGGACTGGCATCTGGGGCAGTTCTTTTACAACAAAAGTCGGGCAGCGGAACATCAGGCGTTTCTCGACTGGCTGTTGTGCCAGATTGAACAGCATCAGGTGGATGCGTTGATTATTGCAGGCGATCTGTTTGATACCGGCACGCCGCCCAGCTACGCCCGCGAGATGTTTAACCGCTTTGTAGTGGCGCTGCAGCCCAGCGGCTGTCAGCTGATTGTGCTGGCGGGCAACCACGATTCCGTTGCGACGCTGAATGAGTCGCGTGAGCTGCTCGCCTGTCTCAATACCCGGGTGATCGCCACCCCGCAGGAGCAGGATGATGTGTTGCTGCTCAACACCCGGCAGGGCGAGCCGGGCGCGCTGCTGTGTGCGATTCCCTATCTGAGGCCGCGCGATATTCTGCGCAGCCGGGCGGGTCAGTCGGGACGCGACAAGCAGACCTCGCTGCTGGAAGCGATCGCCCACCACTATCAGCAGCGTTTCTCTGCCGCCCAGGCGCTGGACCATGCACTGCCGATTATTGCCACTGGCCATCTCACCACCGTCGGCGTCAGCCAGAGCGATTCAGTGCGCGACATCTATATCGGGACGCTGGATGCCTTCCCGGCCAGCGCGTTTCCCGCGGCTGACTATATCGCACTGGGGCATATTCATCGCGCCCAGCGCGTCGCGGGCAGCGAACATATCCGCTACAGCGGCTCGCCGATTCCGCTGAGCTTTGACGAGCTGGGCACAGAAAAAAGCGTCTTTCTGCTGGAACTCACCACCAGCGGCCTGCAATCAGTCACGCCGCTGGTCGTGCCACAGGCGCAGCCGATGCAGGTGCTGAAAGGATCGCTGGCGCAGATTGCAGAACAGTTAAACGCTTTCAGCATGACAGAGCAGGAGAAGCCGACCTGGCTCGACATCGAAGTCACCACCCAGGAGTACCTCAGCGATCTGCAACGTCAGGTAGAAACCCTGACCGCCACGCTGCCGGTCGAAGTCCTGTTGCTTCGCCGCAGCCGTGAACAGCGTCAACAGAGCCTGGCGCGGCTCGACAATGAAACCCTGAGTGAGCTGAAGGTGGAAGAGGTCTTTGCCCGCAGGCTGGCGCTGGATGAGGAGCTGCAACCGGCGCAAATCGACGAGATGACCACCCTGTTCCGCCAGACGCTGGCCGCCATGGAAGAGACCCAATGAAGATCCTCACGCTACGGTTCAAAAACCTTAATGCCCTGCGCGGTGAATGGTTTATCGACTTCCGCGCCGAACCTTTTGCCAGCAACGGCCTGTTCGCCATTACCGGTGCCACCGGCGCCGGTAAAACCACCCTGCTGGACGCCATCTGCCTGGCGCTCTATCACCAGACGCCGCGCCTGGGCGCGATTTCCCAGAGCCAGAATGCGCTGATGACTCGCGACTGTGCCGAATGTCTGGCCGAGGTGGAGTTTGAGATCAAAGGAGAAGCCTGGCGCGCCTTCTGGAGCCAGAACCGCGCGCGCGGCACTGCCGACGGCAAACTTCAGGCACCGCGCGTTGAACTGGCACGCTGCGCCGACAACATCATTGTTGCCGATAAAGTCGGTGACAAGCTGAAGCTGATCGAAACCCTCTCCGGGCTCGATTTTGAGCGTTTTACCCGCTCAATGATGCTGTCACAGGGCCAGTTCGCCGCCTTTCTCAACGCGAAAGCCAGTGAGCGCGCCGAACTGCTTGAGGAGCTGACCGGCACCGAAATTTACGGTCTGATTTCCGCCGCCATCTACGAGCGCCACAAAGAGGCAAAAAACCAGCTGGATCTGCTGCGCAGCCAGGCGGGAGCGATGGCGCTGCTGGACAGCGATGCACGCGACGCGCTGCAACAGCAGCTTACTGATCTGACCGATGCGGAACAGCGGCTCAGCGCGCACTATCAACAGGCGCAACAACAGCAACAGTGGCAACAGCAGGCACAGCAGTTACAGCAGGAGAGCGAGCAGACCGAGGTGGCGGTACAGCAGGCCCAGGCCGCATCCCAGGCGGCAGAAGCGGATCGCCAACGACTGGCACGCAGCGAACCGGCTGAAAAGCTGCGGGTAAAACTGCAGCAGCGCGACGCGTTACGCACCGAACAGCAGCAGGTCGTGAGCCGCTGTCAGCATCTCACGGCGGCGCAGCAGCAGGCGCAGAGCCAACAGCAGCAGCATCAGCAGCACTACGCGGCCACCCAGCGTGCCCGCCAGCAGGCGCTGCAGGAACAGCAGCAGCAGGAAAGTCTGTTGACAGAAGAGGTGCTGCCGCTGGATCAGCGGATCAGCACACTGCAACAGCAGCTTGCGGAGCAGCAGCAGGAAAACGCCCGACAGCAGCAGCATGCCGACCAGACACAGGCCAGCCTGGCAGAGCAGACGCGCCAGGTCGATTCATGGCAGCAGGCGATTGCTGAACAGCATCAGTTACGCCAGCAGCTTGCCGATCTCGCCCAATGGGGTGCTTCGCTGCCGGTGTGGCAGGAGAACTTTGCCCTGCTGGCGCAGCGGGAAGCCACCCTGGCCGGACTGATGCAGCAGCGCGAACAGCAGCAGCAACAGATCGTCACGCAACAGGCGAAACAGCAGCAGCAGGCAGAACAGGCATTGCCGCGCCAGCAGGCGGAGCAACAGGCCCACCAGGCGCTGTTGCAGGCGGAGCAAGTACTAACTTCGCTACAGGAACAGCATCCGCCTGCCGCACTGCGTCAGGCATTAAGTCAGTTGCAGAGCAGCCGTCCGGCTCGTCAGCAACTGCTGCTGCTTTCAACCCAGTGGCAGCCGCTGCATCAGCAGCTGGGCCAGCGCCAGCAGCGGCTGACTACGCTTGCAAAAACGCATCAGCAGAGTGAAGCGGAACTCCAGGCCCTGCGCGAGACGTGGAAACGCGAAAAACAGCAGCTGGATGATGTCGAAAAAATCTGCGCGCTGGAGCAGCAGATTGTCGATCTCAGTGATTACCGCGCCCGGCTCGCCGCCGATCAGCCCTGTCCGCTGTGCGGCTCCTGCACGCATCCCGCCGTTGAGGCCTACAGCACGCTGGAAGTCAGTGCTAACCAGCAGCGCCGGGCTGCACTGCAGCAACAAACCGAGGCATTGCGCGAAGCGGGCACGGCAAAAAGCGAACAGCTGAAACAGTCAGCCGTGCAGCAGCAGACCCTGCGCGATGAAATCGCGGAGGTGCAGCAACAGCTCGATCGGCTTGAGCAGCAATGGCAGGCGCTGAGCGGTGAGCTGGCACTTACCTTCCCGCTCGCCGATCGGGATGCCTTAGCCGCGTGGGAGCAGCAGCAAAGCGAACGTGAAAGCCAGCTTGAGCAGCAGCGACAGGCGCAGGAAGCCGCCGAACAGGCGCGTCAGGCCGCAAAGGATTACCATCTTCAGCAGTCGCAGGCCTGGCAGCAGCATTTGCAGGCTGAACAGCTGGCGCAGCAGTCTCTGTCCAGCCTGCAGCAGGCGCTGGATGCGCTGCAACAGCGTCAGCAGCAGGAACAGCAGGCCATGGCGCAATTGCAGAGTCGTCTGGAGCAGCAGTTCAGTGCGCACAACCTTGCCCTGCCCGACGCCGCCGATCGCGATGGGTGGCTGACAGAACAGCAACGGCGCTGGGAGCGCTGGCAGGAGAGTGAGCGATTGCTCGCTAACCTGCAACCGCAGCTGTTAAAAGGCGAAACCCAGCTCACCGCCCTGCAACAGCAGGCAGAGCTGGAACAGCAGCAGATGGCGATTCGTCAGCAGCAGCAGCAACAGAGCCAGACGCAGCTCAGCGAGATGCGCCGCGCCCGTCTGGCGCTGTTTGGCGATCGCGAGGTCACCCTCGCCCGTCAGCAGATGCAGGCCCGCGTTCAGCAGGCTGATGAACAACTGGCACAACAGCTTACTGCCCTGCAACAGGCGCAGGCCGAGGTCAGTCGCCTGCAGGGTGAGCTTTCTGGGCTGGAAAATCAGCGGCAGACGCTCAACAGCAAACTGGCAGAGGCGGAAACCGCCCTGCAGCAGGCACTTGAGAGCGCCGGATTCGCGGATGAAGCCAGCCTGCGCGCGGCGCTGCTGGATGAGCAGACCGCTCTGCAACTGCGTCAGCAGCTGCAGCAGCTCGATCAGCAATGCCAGCAGCAGCAGGCGCGACTGGCGGATCTGCGTCAGCGGCTCAGCGCTCATCAGCAGGTGAAGCCCGCTGCGATGCCGGAATCTGCCGGGGCGCTGGCGCAACAGCTTGAGCAGTTACGGCTGGCACTGCGCGACAACGCCAGCCAGCAGGGTCAGATTCAGCAGCAGCTGCACAGCGATGCCAGCCTTCGTGTGCGCCAGCAAAGCCTGATGACGCAGATTGAACAGGATGGTGTGGCGCTGGCGCAGTGGAGCCTGCTCAACGATCTGATTGGCTCCGCCAGCGGCGATAAATTCCGGCGCTTCGCACAGGGCTTAACACTGGATCACCTGGTGGCCCTGGCTAACCGTCAGCTCGATAGGCTGCATGGCCGCTATCTGCTGCAGCGGCGGGCGCAGGATCTGCTGGAGCTGGATGTGGTCGATACCTGGCAGGCCGATGCGGCGCGCGATACCCGCACGCTCTCCGGTGGCGAGAGCTTCCTGGTGAGTCTGGCGCTGGCGCTGGCGTTATCCGATCTGGTCAGCCACAAAACGCGCATCGAATCGCTGTTTCTGGATGAGGGGTTCGGCACGCTGGATGCGCAGACGCTCGACACCGCACTGGACGCACTTGATGCACTCAACGCCAGCGGCAAAACCATTGGGGTGATCAGCCACGTGGAAGCGATGAAGGAGCGTATTCCGGTGCAGATTAAAGTGCGCAAAATGAATGGGCTGGGTTACAGCCAGCTGGAACTGCCGCAGGGATAACGGGCGCCGAAGCGCCCGTTTACGTGCAATCAGCGGGCGCTGACGAGCTTGTAGCGAGGGCCGGTGAGTAACCCGCCCTGCTCATTCTGTGCCAGCAGACGATTACTGGTCAGTCCGGCCACAGTATGCGCTTTGTCAGTCACGTTGCTGGCAATCTGTTTGATCGCCGCACTGACCAGCATACCGACCAGCCCACCGTTGTTGTTGTTGCCATCTTCACTGTCGCTGGCACTGGCCTTACCCTGCCAGATCTCTTTGCCGCTGCGCAGATCCACCAGCCGTGCTTTGGCCGTCACGGTCGTCACGCTGTCAATGACCCGATAGCTGCTGCCATATTCGCTGATCGAGATATAGAGCGCGCTGTCGGCGTGGAAGATCTCATTCAGGCGCTTCGCGCTGATGGCCTGGGCGTCGCTGGCGCTGGTCAGGCCATTCTGCTGAAAGGTCTCTTCAACGACCGCGACCGGGAAGACGTAGTAACCGGCTTCGGCCAGCGGACGCGTCACGAGTGAGGTCAGACTGTGCGCGGCATTGATATCCGGCGAGGTGTTATCGGCCGGCAGCACCAGAATCGAGGCGGGCTTGCTGGCACGGAACGCACTGTAGTCATACGGTTTTTTCGTCGCACAACCGGTCAGCAGCAACATCATCAGCACGCCGCTCAGGGCAATCAGTTTTTTCACCGTACCACTCCTTGTTTTTTACTCATCAGAAAATCCATGTAAGGTGCCGATTCGGGAAACAGCTGCTTCTCGGTGGCAAACTGACCAAAGGCTTTATTGGTATCGCCGGTTTTGGCATAGAGCAGACCAAGCTGGGCGTGCAGGCCAGGCGCAACCGGCTGGTTAACGGCACGGGCTTTTTCAATGTCCAGATTCAGCGCATCGATCTGCTTCAGCGGATCGCTGCCCGGCAGATAGTAGCTGTAAACCTGCTGCTGATAATCGCCCCAGTAGTAGATCGTTTTCGGCGCTTTTGGCGCACAGCCTGCCAGCAGCGCCGCTGTAATCAGCACGCCGCTCAATGTCATCATTTTCATTTACTGCTTCCTTATTTAGCCGGACGCCATGCGCCGTTGTTGATTCCATCCACTAAATGATCGACTGCTTCGCGAATCGCCAGATCCATCACTTTGCCGTTCAGCGTGGAGTCATAGCTGCTGGTGCCGCCAAAGCCGATGACTTCGCGTGCGGAGAGCTGATACTCGCCCGCGCCCTGGGTGCTGTAGACCACCTCTGAGGTAGTGACATCCACTACGTTCAGATTCACTTTGGCATAGGCGATCTGCGTTTTGCCGCGGCCCAGAATGCCCCACAGCTGCTGATCGCCCACTTCTTTGCGGCCAAACTCGGTGATATCACCGGTGATGATGTAATTCGCGCCTTTGATATTCTGCTGGCTGCGTTTGAAGTCTGACTCCTGCTGCAGCTCTTTCAGGTTGCTGCGATCCAGCACGCTGAACCGGTTGGTCTGCTGCAGATGGGTAATCAGAATGGTTTTCGACTGATTACCCAGCCGATCGACACCATCAGAGAAAATGCCGTTCATATAGGAGGAGCGGTTATCAAACTGACCCACCGCAATCGGGCTGCGCATGCCCTGATAAACCGGCTGACTGGCCGCGCGAACCTGCGGGGCCTGAATAGCGCGGGAAGATTCGGTGGCGCAGCCGCTGATGAGCGAGGCCGTTAAGAGGGAGAGTGCCGCAAAGGCATATTTTTTCTGCATTTCTAATCCATGAAGTGAAAAAGACGTAACCCGCGCCAGGGCGGTAAATTCTGGTTCTGTCGACAGTCGGAGTAATGCCATAGCATTCATCATGCCGGTCTGTAGACTGTCGGCAGCAGACGGAAAGATCTTTAAGGAAAGTTGGCCAGTTAAATGAATTTAATTAATATAAAAATGAGAATGTTGCTCGGAGTGATTATTGCAATATCGCTCAGTGCCTGTCAGCATCCTGTGACAAAGCAACGGGATAGCGTGGCAAACCTTTGTCAGCCCGCGAAAGATCCGGACAGCAAATCCTGTCACTGGACTAATCAAATGCAGCCGGTACTAAACCGGCAGTTCCGCGATGCGGCGCGTTATGCCGGTCAGCAATGTCTGGTACGGATGGAGTGGCAGGAACACAGCAGACGTTATGCGGTGACACAGACGCAGGGGGATGAAGCGCTCTGCCTGCGTGCCTGGCAACTGGTGGCGCAGACCCGCGATCTGCCACCGCCGCCGACGCCTGGACAGCCGGCGTGGTTCGGCTTTGCGCCGCACGGTTAGCTGGCCAGACCTTCCTGACGCCACTGCCGCGGACTGATGCCAAACCAGCGGCGAAACGCGCGTGAGAACGCACTGACTTCCGAGTAGCCCAGCAGCAGCGCCATCTCTGAGATGGGCAGCTGCTTCTGCTGCAGATAGTGCGTCGCCATTTCGCAGCGCACCTGATCCACCAGCGCGGTAAAGCTGCTGCCCTCTTCACGTAGTCGCCGCTGCAGTGACCAGCTCGACAGTCCGAGCTTATCCGCCACCTCTTCGAGCACCGGCTCACCCTGCATCAGCGATAAATTAACCTGCGAACGCGCCTGCTCAATCATGCTCTGCTGCGCCGTCCCACGGTTAAGCCGTCGGATCGCATCCTGCATCACCATTAACAGGATCGGATCGCTCTCCGGCATAGCGCGCAGCAGATCGCGTTTGGGGATCACCAGTGAATTAAACGGCTGATCGAACCAGACCGGGGCATCAAACACTTTGCAGTGATCGTGCCACTGGCCGGGACGCGGATGTTCAAAGTGGACTTCGCGCGGTGCCCAGTGTCTGCCCGCCACGTGGCGGATCAGATTCATAAACATCCCCAGCGTCAGCTCTGCATCCTGACGGCGCGACAGGATCGCGCCATGTCGCACCTGATAGTCCAGCCGCCAGCACTCTCCCTTATCCACCAGCCGGGTTAAGGTGTCGTGCTGATGCCAGGGAAACGCGTTGACCACATTATGCAGCGCCTGTTCCAGCGTGGCGGAGCACAAACCGATGTAGCCGATCAGGCCTAATGACTGCGGTTTAAACTGCCTGCCGTAGTGCAAACCGAAGTTATCAAAACCGGAGTGACGCGCCGCCTCTTCCAGCACCCGACAGTAGTTAACCAGCCCCAGGCTGAGCGTCGGGCTGGCCAGGCGCTCCGGATCGATGCCGCTGATGCCGAAGATGCGATCAACATCGCCGCCCTGGGTATGAATAAAATCGCTTAAGCCGGTCGCCGCCGCTGCCAGCACGCCGTGATTGCCTGCCCCGGCCGCTGCCGAACAGGCCGCAAACGCATCGGGCTTTATCAGTGTCGGATTCATGGTCGCCTCAGTCAGAATTCAGGTGGATCACCCGTCCCTTCTATCCGAGCAAATTCCATACCAGATCCCTGATGCCCGCCGCGCCGCCTGCGGGCGGGCCGGACTGCACGCGGGCATGGCATCCGGCACTGCGGCGGCGCAGTAACGCCCGCCGCTGGTGCATCAGACGCCGACCGGCAGTTGCTGACCTTCCAGATAACGGCGACAGAGTCGCACCGAATGGCTGGCCCATTCCGGACCCAGACTGCGCGCCATTTCGGTATCGGCATGCGATCCCACCCATGCGGTGAGCTGGATACGACGCTGGATCAACAACGCGGGCAGCATGGCCATCTCCGCATCGCTGATATGCGCCACCTGCTCATAGCCACGGATCCAGTGATCGATCCACTCTGGCGCGCGCGGATGATGCTCAACAAAACTGATCGCCGCCGCCAGATCGTGCATATACCAGCCGAGCCCGCAGTCATCAAAGTCGATCACCCGTGTTTCGCCCTTGTGCAGCAGCAGATTGGTCAGCCGCAGATCGGCGTGGATCAGGCCAAAGCGATCCGATCCTTTACCAAACTGCGCCATCGCCGCGCCGACCTGGCTTATCGCCTGCTCTACCACGCCGTGATCGGCGGTGTTCAGATTCGGCGCATCCTGCCAGCGTCCCCAGTGACTCTCGCTGCTGGTCATGGTGTGGTGATCCCAGATAATCCGCTGGAAACCCGCAGGCGGCTGCCACTGTTTACTGTGCTGATGCAGCCGCGCGGTGATCTGGCCGAGCTGCTGAAAGGCACGGGGATCGACGTCGGTGGTCGGCATCTCCCCGTCAATCCAGTGAAACAGCACCACGTAGCGTTCACCGCCCTCCGGCAGCCGCAGCGTCAGTACGGTTTCGCCCTCTTTGTCCGGCACCGCTTCCGGCACCATAATGCCGGTTTCGCGCAGTGCATCAAGCCACAGCAGTTCGCTGACGATGTCGGCTTTTTGATGGTAATCGCCGCGATGCAGCCGCAGCGCATAACGCCGGCCTGCCGCCTGCAGCAGAAACGTGGCGTTCTCTGAGCGGCACAGCAGGCTGAGCTGGCCCTGCAGCGCGGCGGGATAACAGGCCAGCGCCTGCTGCGCCATCAGGGTGAGTTGGGAATCAGTCAGGTTGTCATATTGTTTAGCGCTCATCAGTCCGGCTCCTTGTCACTTGCGTTATCTCAGCATGCGTTGCCAGAAGGTGAGCTGCTTGACTCCGGAAGAGACAAAGTTGACCGCAGCGTGCAGCTGGCCCGGTTGTTGCCCGTGAGTTGACCGTGGAGGACAGAAGTCACTGCGCCCGCGTCAAGTCGTGGCGAGTAATGCAACGGCATTATCCCCTTACTGTAGAGTAATGGCGGTGTAACGCCGCGTGAGACCAACAACGACGGGGATAACATAATGACAAACAGACTCAAGCCCACTCTGGGCACCCTGCATCTGTGGGGGATTGCGGTTGGCCTGGTTATTTCAGGCGAATATTTTGGCTGGAGTTACGGCTGGGCCGTGGCGGGCACGCTGGGATTTCTGGTTACCACCGCGTTGATCGCCACACTCTATACCTGTTTTATCTTTAGCTTCACCGAACTGACCACCGCGATCCCCCATGCAGGCGGGCCATTTGCCTATAGTCGCCGCGCCTTTGGCGAAACCGGCGGACTGATTGCCGGTCTGGCGACGCTGATTGAGTTTGTCTTTGCGCCACCGGCGATTGCCATGGCGATTGGGGCCTATCTCAACGTGCAGTATCCCGAACTGAACCCGAAAACTGCGGCGGTTGGTGCCTACCTGCTGTTTATGACGCTGAATATTCTCGGCGTTAAACTGGCGGCGATGTTTGAACTGGTTGTGACGGTGCTGGCGGTGATTGAACTACTGGTGTTTATGGGTGTGGTTTCACCCGGCTTCAGCCTGGCGAACTTCGCCGCGCACGGCTGGGCAGGCAGTGACAGCTTCGGACTGCCCGCCTTCTCCGGCATTTTCGCCGCCATTCCTTTTGCCATCTGGTTTTTCCTTGCCATTGAAGGCGCGGCGATGGCGGCCGAAGAGGCGAAAGATCCGACCCGGACCATTCCCCGCGCCTACATCAGCGGGATTCTGACGCTGGTGGTGCTGGCGATAGGTGTGATGCTGATGGCGGGCGGCGCGGGTGACTGGCGCAAACTCGCCGACATTAACGATCCGCTGCCACAGGCGATGAAAATGATTGTCGGCGAACACTCTAACTGGATGCATATGCTGGTGTGGATCGGGCTGTTTGGCCTGATTGCCAGTTTCCACGGCATCATTCTCGGCTATTCACGGCAGTTTTTTGCCCTGGCACGCGCGGGCTATCTGCCGCCTGCCCTGGCCAAACTGTCGCGTTTCCAGACCCCGCATCGGGCGATTATTCTCGGCGGCGTGCTGGGTATCGCGGCGATTTACAGCGATGGCGTGATTAATCTGCAGGGGATGACGCTGACGGCGGCGATGATCACCATGGCGGTGTTTGGCGCGATTGTGATGTACATCATGAGTATGCTGAGCCTGTTTAAACTGCGCCGCAGCGCGCCGGAGATGGTCCGCAGTTTCCGCGCGCCGGGCTATCCGATTGTTCCGGGCATCGCCCTGCTGCTGTCGGTGGTCTGTCTGCTGGCGATGCTGTGGTTTAATCCGGTGATTGGCGCGCTGTTTTTCGCCATCATGCTGGCAGGCTATCTCTACTTCCTCGCCACCAAAGCCCAGCGCGATCGGGCGCCGCAGGACAGTATGCTGGTCGGCGAATAACACCGGCGCGGGTGAGTGCCGTGGGTTAACGATTCAGCGCCAGCGATACCCGGCGCTGAATCGTCAGCGGGAGCGTGCCTGCGGCATCAGCCGTTAAGCGGCCAGAGCCACGCTGCACCGCGAACGCCGCTGGAGTCGCCATGCTGCGCCTTCAGCACCGGCGTTTCACACTCCCCGCCAAATACCCACTTCTTCATCAGCACCGGCACGGTCTGATAGAGACGATCCACATTGCTCATCCCACCACCCAGTACAATGACATCGGGATCGATCAGGTTCACCACCTGCGCCAGCGATTTTGCCAGCCGCAGCTCATAGCGGCTCATCGCCAGTTCGGCGATCGGATCCTGCTGCGCCAGCAGCGAGACGATCTCCGCACCTTTGCGATGCACGCCGCTCAGCCGCTGATAGTCGATACCAAAACCGGTGCCTGAAACAAAGGTCTCTATGCAGCCCTGCTGACCGCAATAACAGGGCACTTCCTGACGGTAGCGCAGCTCATCCTCATCCATCCACGGCAGCGGATTGTGGCCCCACTCACCGGCATTGCCGTTGCCGCCGATACGCGACTCACCGTTGATCGCCACACCGGCGCCCGATCCGGTGCCGATGATCACGGCAAACACCAGCGACTTTCCGGCACCGGCACCGTCGATCGCTTCCGACACCGCCAGGCAGTTGGCGTCGTTGGCGATACGCACTTCCCGGTTCAGCGCCTGCGCCAGATCTTTATCCAGCGGCTGGCCGTTGAGCCAGGTGGAGTTGGCATTTTTTACCCGCTTACTGTAGGGCGAAAGCGTGCCGGGAATACCGAGACCCACCGTGCCGGTTTCGCCGGTTTTCTGCTCCGCCAGCGTGACCAGATCGACAATCGCCTGTACCGTTGCCTGATAGTCATCACGCGGGGTATTTACCCGGTGGCGGAACAGCTCCTCTCCCTTATCCGACAATGCGATCACTTCTGTCTTGGTGCCACCCAGATCTATGCCTATGCGCAAGATTACGTCCTCGTTATTCGTTCAGGTGAGAGATACAGTAAAAGGCGTCTGCCGGAAAGGCAATGAAACCACTCCGATGTTTCGCTATCATGCGCGCTGACTCTCGCAGACTTGTGCGCCCGATCGCGCCACGGTAAGGAATCCCGATGTTGTGGTTTAAAAATATGATGGTTTATCGTCTGAATCGTGACATTCCGCTGTCCGCAGATGAGATGGAAAAGCAGCTCGACGCCTTCACGTTTTCACCGTGTGGCAGTCAGGATATGAGCAAGACCGGCTGGGTCTCGCCGATGGGCAACCGCAGCGATGCGCTGACCCATGAAAACAAAGGCCAGATTGTGATTTGCGCCCGCAAAGAAGAGAAAATCCTGCCTTCGCCGGTGGTGAAACAGGCGCTGGAAGCGAAAATCGACAAGCTGGAATCTGAGCAGAGCCGCAAGCTCAAAAAGACCGAAAAAGATTCGCTGAAAGATGAAGTGCTGCACAACCTGCTGCCGCGCGCCTTCAGCCGTTTCAGCCAGACCTACCTCTGGATCGACACGGTCAACAACCTGATTATGGTTGACTGTGCCAGCGCAAAAAAAGCGGAAGATACCCTGGCGCTACTGCGTAAAAGCCTGGGCTCACTGCCGGTGGTGCCGCTGACGCTGGAAAGCCCGATTGAACTGACCCTGACCGAATGGGTGCGTTCGGGTGACGTTCCAGCCGGTTTCGCCCTGATGGATGAAGCGGAGCTGAAAGCGCTGCTGGAAGATGGCGGCGTTATCCGCTGCAAGAAACAGGATCTGGTGTGCGATGAGATCGCCAACCACATCGAAGCGGGCAAGCTGGTGACCAAACTGGCGCTCGACTGGCAGGAGCGCATTCAGTTCGTGCTGGCCGACGATGGCTCGGTGAAACGTCTGAAGTTCAGCGACACGCTGCGCGATCAGAACGACGATATCGACCGTGAAGACTTTGCACAGCGCTTTGATGCTGATTTTATTCTGATGACCAGCGAACTGGCCGCACTGACCAGCAATCTGGTGGAAGCGTTGGGCGGCGAAGCCCAGCGTTAATCAGTCACCGGCAGCATCATCCTGACAGACGATATTCGCCAAAAAAATGGCCGCTAAGCGGCCATTTTTTTAATCTTTCAGGTAACGGCAGAGATAGGAACTTGGCTCGCCAACCTGCAGATGAAATTCGCTGTGGCCCGGCACGTTAAACACCGAACCCGCTTCAAACCATTTCCACTCGGTTTCACCTGGCAGTAATACCTTAAGCGAGCCGCTGACCACGGTCATCTCCTCCGGCTGGCCGGTACCGAATGTGTATTCACCTTCAGCCATTACGCCCACGCTTGCGCGGCCGGTGCTCGCACTGTCAAAACCGATAGATTTAACTTTTCCGTCAAAATACTCACTTACGTTGAGCATAATAGTTCTCCAGAGCACATGTTGTGTGTCTGGCAGTGTAGAAGGGAACCCGCTGATCTGTCACGCGAAATGATGGCCGTTTGTGATCTCTTCCCTCAGGGAAGTAACTCCGCCGCCAGGCGCGCCACCAGCTGATTAGAGAGCAGAACCGGTACGCCCAGCCGCTGCTGCAACCATATCCGATGCTGCTGGTGATACCCCATGCAGTCGAGCACCACCAGCGCTGCGCCCTGTGCTTTCAGACTGTTTGCAGCATCAGCGAAGGTTGCCTGATCGCCCTGATAGGGACTGGCGACCGCAAAGCAGGGCTGCACAGGCAGTTGCTGCCACTTACCAGCCTGCTCAACAATCTGCTCCTCAACCGGCACGACAATGCCGACCCGCTGCTGCTGCACCATCGCGCAGATGAGCGGTGGAATGAGGCGATCCGGCTCCAGCAATAGCGCATGCTGGGTGTGGAGGCTGCTGAATTCACCGGTGCAGAGCAGCAGAATGGTCGCATAGCCCGCCTGCTCCAGCGCACTGATTTTGCGCTGCAATCCCTGCTCAACTTTCGACGCCGCCAGCCGCACCTGTTCGCCACTCTGCAGCCGCGACACCAGAACCCGGTCGCCCGCTGCTGGCGCGAAGTGTGCGGCCACGTCAGCCGCGCTGAGTCCATCCAGTAAACCGGCGTGATCGGTCAGCGCATCCGGCAGATGCTGCCGCAGCAGTGGCAGAATATCGCTGCGCGGTGACTGGCCGATAGTCAGCGTTACCAGTGGTTTCGTCATCTTAGTGATTCCGGTGACGCAGATGCGCCAGGCTGCCATAGAGTGAAATCAGCCGCGCATACTCTTCGGCGTCGTAGAAGTGACAGGTTCCACGACCAAACTCCTTGGCCACCTCAATGGCAAACTTTGCCGCTGCCGCAATGTCCACTTCATGGCTGGCGCCGGTTCCGCAGCCCGGCACCACCGATTCGGCAGTGATTGCCACACCCACTACCGGCACATCCGTGGCGGTAGAAGGTTGCAGAATGCTGTTGAGGTGATAAACCCCATTGCCGTAAGGCGTAATATCCTGCGTGGTGATGGGAAAAGTCACCGCCGGACGGCCGCTGGTCATCTCCATGATGCGCAGCAGATCCTCCGAAACCCGCAGGATGTAGCCCTCTTTCACCGTCGGCGACAGGGCAAAGCCTTTGTGGTTGATAATGCGGTTACCTTTGGTGGTGTCGATTGACAGAATCGCATCCACATCCGCCACCACTTCGTTATCATTCATGGTGACATCGTCAATCGGCGAGTCCATGAAATCGACCGGCAGATGCGGCCGAGTTGGCGCATCCGGGCAGATATGGGTGGTAATGATGACGTCGCCATCAAGCCTGTCGCCTTTGCTCTGCATCTGCGCCAGTTTAAGCGCGCTGGCCACGGCCGCAATCGCGCCATCCGCATCTGACACCATGCCGATACGGCCAGGACGCGCGCCGATGCCACCAAGGCGACCAATAATCCCCAGCGTCGGTGCACTGCCGCCGCCTGATTTGCCCTGCGTCCCCGGAATATCAATGCGCACAAAATCGGTGCGGCCTTTGGGACCGGAGACACGGGTAAAGCGGGCATCAACATCAGGATACGCCGTGAAGAGATCCACCACCTGCTGCCCGTCAATGTGGGCGCTATCCAGTAACTCAAAAACCGCCAGGGTCTGCTGCAAACTCATGCTTTATCCTTTATTTCTTGCTGCTGCTGGCAAACAGCGAATGAAAGAAGCTGTAGAGGGCATCACCGGCAATAAAGCCTGCCGCCATCACCTCCATAGGCGAGCGGCCCCGCTCGCCCCAGATGCGGATAATTACAATGCGTAAAGCGATCCCCACCACCACTGCCCAGCCCGCCATGGCGTTATTAATTAATAAACCGGTGGCGAGCAGCACGCCCAGCTGGCGTTTTGGCCCGCCGATCAACTGGATAACGGCACCCGGAATCGCCCACATCAGCAGATTCCCGGCAATACCTGGCTCAGCACCCGCCTGAATCGTTTTGGCATACACCCGCGCTACAGGCGGCAGCAGGTTGTCAGCAAAGAAGAAGGTATGGGCGTACCAGACCAGCGGAATTGACACAACAAAAGCGATCATAGCTGCGATAAGCTGAATGCGACGTCCCCATAGCTCCTGCTGAAGATCGGCACCGTTGCCGCGCAGGATAAAGCCCGCCTTCAGGTCATATCCCATGTCGGCGAACGCCGGACCGGTGGCGGCGGTAAAGCCGCACAGCAGGCAGAGCGCCAGCGGTGGGAAGCCGATCAGAATGCCGATAATCAGCGTAATCAGCGCCACGGCAAAGGCCGGGAACCAGCCGGAGTGCATAGCGGCAATGCCGACAATCAGTTCATGGGCGAAAGCCGCAAACGCGGCATAAAGAACAAACAGCAGCAGCATCGCGATGCCCATCTCACTCCACAGGCCGCCCGCCAGCGCCAGCAGCGCCGAAATCACGATATAACCTACGCTGCCGAAACCCAGCGCCCGCTGCACCTCATTACCATTGCGGCTCACCACCAGCGCATCATTTTTGCGGCTACGGATCACCATCACGACCTGAATCAGCGCCAACAGACCGGCACCGACCATCACGCCATGCGGAATATAGAGCGCATTAATATCAATACCGGCCACCGGCTGCGCATAGGCTCGCAGCAGAAAACCGATGCCGAGCATCGACAGCGCCCAGATATTGCCGATAAACGCGGTGCCGAAAGCGGACATCGGGATCTTCAGCATGGCACCGACGACGCCACCCACAATGCCCAGCACCAGCAGCCACGCCTGGCGTCCGCCTTTATCACCCGCTTTGATCGCTTCCGCTGCTGCAACGCCCGGTGGCCAGGCATTACTGGCCGGAAAGACGCGGGTATCAAACAGCTGATAGAGCAGCCAGGCATCCAGCAGCATCGCGGCGCTGACGCCACAGAACAGCGGCAGGACCAGCTGCGGTTCACCCAGCGCCCAGGGCACGGCAATCGGCATCAACAGGCTGTTCGCCGCCCCAAAGGTGGCTGAAGAGATAGCGGTCTGCGCCAGGTTCTGGATTTCAATCGAACGATAACGGCGGAATGCCTGCAGCGGAATACGCGCCAGCAGCATGGCAAACAGCGCGCCGATAATAGAGGTGTTAGGCGTTACGCCAATGGTGGTAATCAGCTGAATGCCAATAATGGCACCCGCGATGGAAAGAAGAATTAAAACCAGTGCCACGCCAACGTGCTTAATCGGATTTACCCGTTCCATATGTCCCCGCCAGTCCTTGTCCAGAAGAAATGAAATAACGTCTACCCGCCCGCTGGCCGGTTTACGCCGGTTATCAGTTTCACTGCTCTGATGCGCACAGACATTGCAACCGCCACTGCAGATGGTCGTCCCTCCGCATGCTGAACCGAAACAGGAGGCAATGAGAGACGGACACAGGCAACCGGGGTGCTGCGTAAAGCGTGGCGATCAGATTGAAAGAAAAAGGCCCGAAGGCCTTTGTTTTCCCTGGTGTGGCGAAAGTATTACGCCGATAAAAACGGTGTGAAGTTACGCGCCATATTTTTCGGTCATCTCTGTGGCCGTTGCGCGTAATGCTTCAAGGAGCTCTGGCGGGAAACCCGGTTCAGTCTCCATAGACGGAAACGACAGGCAGAGTGCCACCGTTTCGCCATGATGTTTGTTATGAACAATAACTGACAGCGAGCTGATGCCTGGCAGCGATTCATTTCGGGCCAGTGACCAGCCCTGCTGGCGGATCTCAGCCAGTCTGGCACAGAGTGCCTCAGGACTTTGCGGCGAGTTTGCCGATACGACCTGCCATTGATCATGGAAGCGCGCCAGCACCTCTTCATCACTTAACTGCGCTAACAGCGCCCGGCCGGTTGAGGTCGCGGCAGCCGGCATCCGACTGCCCGGCGGCGTGACCATCTGCGTAAAGTGACGCCCATGAAACATACGCATCACTAATACTTCCCGCCCGTCGAGCTTCGACACGTAGCCCATACAGCCGGTTTTCGCAGCCAGCCTGACCATCGCCGCTGAAACGCTGTCAACCAGCGGTGCCGAAAGATAATGTCCGGCGGCAGCCAGTAATACGCGACCAATGTGATAACCGCGCGTATCCGCATTCCGCTCCAGCAACCCCTGACTTTCCATAGTGGCCAGCAGACGCGAAACGGTGCTTTTTGGCAGGTTTAACGCCTCAACTACCTCACTAAATGAGAGACCAACATGCCCCTGCGTCACCCCTTTGTGCTGAAACAATCGAAGTATGGCGGCGGCATTTTCAAGTGTGGTCATGTTACGTGTTCCACTATATGGAACTAAGTTCCTCTATTGGTTTGATGAAAATAAAGCGTGGCACCGAATCGGTCAAGCGACAATTTGAATCACCGGGAGATCGGCAGCAGAGAAAATAAGGAGATAAAAATGATTAGCGGGGCTTTATCTGGCAAGGCAAAGAGAGTGCAGAACAGAAGCATACGCAGAGTGCATTTGACAGTAAATCTGCGTCAATTTTGCTTCTTAAATAACCCGTTCGACTTCAGGGGAGGTAAAAAGAGGCGTCGTTCAGGCACAGCGTTGTGCGGGTCAGTAATTGAGTGTGACAGGCTGGCGTCCCTGCCAGCAGTAAAGCTTTACTCTTTTTCAACGTCTTCGTAGCGCGCTTTGGCGTCACGCGCTTCTTCTTCCGTTTCGTGCTCACTGATTAATGAATTCGGTTTGGGATGATCAGCACGCAATTCGTAAGAGGTTACTTTATTACCTTCAGTGCCCTTTTCAACAGGCACAACTTTCGCTTCACGTGGATACGGTGGTCTGGTCGGCATACTGTGTCCCTCTTGTCTGAATAACATTCCACAGGACAGGCCGCTGCCTGTCGTAGGATAAGTATAGACAATGCCGTCTGAAGCGGGATCAAAGCGGGAAAAATCTGAGAGTTAGCTGGCGCGCGCCAGGGAGAGTGACAGCAGAATTTCCTCTACCACGCACTCGGGCGATTGCATCGCATTCACCTGATGATGGGCCGCAGCCTGATAGAGATGCGCACGTTCACGCAGCACATCACTCATCTCATCAGCAATGGGACGGCCGGTTAAAGTCGGACGCTGGGCCGCTTCAGGTTCACTTTCCAGCCGCTCTGCCAGCACCTCGGGGGATGCGCTGAGCCAGATCACCTGGCCCTGCTCCTGCATAAAACGACAGTTCTCTTCAGCCAGAATCATGCCGCCGCCGGTGGCAATAACGGTTCTGGGTGCCGTCACCGCTTTAAGCGATTCCGTTTCACGGGCGCGGAAACCTTCCCAGCCTTCCGCCGACACAATCTCCGTCACACTGCGCTGCGTGCTGAGTTGCAGATGGTGATCGGTATCCGTAAAGGCGTAGCCCAGCGCCTGCGACAGCGCCTCGCCGACCGTGGTTTTGCCGCAACCGCGAGCGCCAATCAAAAAGATGGGTAGTGACATCAGGGCCGTTCCTCCGCCTGACCGCGCGATGCGGCTGCATGGTGAGCTTATTAATGCGACGCATAATAACTGGAAATTATTATGGCCTCTACCTGTCAGGCACGATTTACGCATTTTCGTCCCCTGAACAGCGACAATCTTTGTGTTTTCAAGGGGAAATGCATGCACGTTTTGTGCATCAGGGCCGTAACAGAGCGATAAAAACCCCGCAAAACAGCGGCTAAAATGCGTCGGCAATATTTGCTTACTGCCCCGATTTTACTTTTCACGCTGGCGCCCACATATACTGGTAACAATCGCCACAGGAGAGTCATCATGCAACGCGAAGAACAACAACTGATCGAAGGGCTGTTCAGCCGTCTGAAACAGGCTGAAAGCCAGACCGTGGCACGCGATGCCGCTGCCGAACAACTGATTAACCAGCATCTGCAGGCGCAGCCGGGCGCGCCTTACTACATGGCGCAGGCGATCCTGATTCAGGAAGCGGCGCTGAAAAAACTCAATGAGAAAGTATCGGCGCTGGAAAGCCAGATGGCCCAGCAACAGCAACAGCAGCAGCAACCTGCACAGAGCAGCGGCGGCTTTCTGTCCGGGCTGTTTGGCAGCGGTTCGCGTCAGCAGCCGCCTGTGCAGCAGCAACAGCAATCGTCACCGTGGAACAGTGCGCCACAACAACCGGCTCAGCCGCAATATGCGCCGGCACAAGCGCCTGCACCACGCGGCACCGGTTTCCTCGGCGGCGCACTGCAGACTGCTGTGGGTGTGGCGGGCGGTGTGGTGATGGCCGATATGCTGACCAGCATGTTCCACCATTCACAGCCGGAAGAGATTGTAAACATCATCAATGAGCCACCCCTGCCCGATGTGAATGACAATCTCAACACCTTCAACGGTGGCGATGACAATGCCGATACCTTTAACGGCGGTAGTGACAACGCCTTCCTCGACCAGAATACGGGCTGGGACAGTAATTATGCCGACAACAGCGATCTGAATGACTTTGGCGGCAACGATTACGACGACGACAGCTTCGTTTAATTTCAGCGTTTCTGCTGGGTGAGCCAGCTGTCCAGCTCATTTGCAAACTGCTGGCGGTCACGCGGACTCATCGCCGCGGGGCCGCCGGTCTGCACGCCGCTTGATCGCAGGGTATCCATAAAATCCCGCATCGTCAGGCGTTCACGTATCGTCGCCGGTGAGTAGCGCTCGCCGCGCGGATTCAGCGCCGCCGCTCCCTTCTCAATGACCTCTGCTGCCAGCGGGATATCGGCGGTGATCACCAGATCGCCGGGCTGACAACGCCTGACGATTTCATTGTCCGCCACATCAAATCCGGCAGGCACCTGCAGGGTGCGCAGATAAGGTGAGGGTGGCACGCGCAGAAACTGGTTCGCCACAAAGGTGATCGTGGTCGCGGTGCGGTCGGCTGCGCGGTAGAGCACCTCTTTGATCACATTTGGACAGGCATCGGCATCGACCCAGATAAACATCATGATTCCTTAAAGTCAGAGAAGCCTGAGATCTTGCCGGGTTCCCCTTAAATGGCAAATTTTATTTGCGGCGCGCTTTCCAGCCTGCGCCCGGTTGACTTGTTATTCAGGCTGGCTGAAGTAAGCTAGCTCACTGAGAAAAACGAATAATGTCCTAAGGAGATGGCGATGCTGGCAAAGAAAATCGGGTTTATCGGCGGGGGAAATATGGCGAAAGCCATTATCGGCGGACTGGTCAACAGCGGCAAAATCGCCCCGTCTGATATCTTCGTTTACGATCGCAAAGCAGAGACCAACCAGGCGATGGCAGAGCAGTACGGCATCAACGCAGCCGAGAGCGCTGAAGCGCTGGCGCGTGAAGTGGACATCCTGTTCGGCGCGGTAAAACCCAATGTCATTCTCAAAGTTTTAAAAGAGCTGACAGGCAGCCTGAAAAAAGAGGCGCTTGTGGTGTCAATTGCGGCTGGCGTGACGCTGGATTCGCTCTCATCGGTGCTGGGCTACGATCGTAAAATTGTCCGGGCGATGCCGAATACTCCCTCGCTGGTGAGCGAAGGCATGACTTCGGTCACGCCCAATGTGCTGGTTGAACAGAGTGAAATCGACGACGTTGTGGCGATTTTTGAGAGCTTCGGCAAAGCGGCCGTGGTGGATGAATATCTGATTCACTCCGTGGTCGGCGTCAGCGGTTCTGCGCCGGCCTACGTGTTTATGTTTATCGAAGCGATGGCCGATGCGGCCGTTCTGGGCGGCATGCCACGCGCTCAGGCCTATCAGTTTGCTGCACAGGCGGTGAAAGGGGCGGCGCAGATGGTGCTGACAACCGGTAAACATCCGGCTGAACTCAAAGATATGGTCTGCTCCCCAGGCGGCACCACCATTGAAGCGGTGAAAGTGCTGGAAGAAAAAGGCATGCGCTCGGCGGTGATGGAAGCGATGCAGCAGTGCATGGCGAAGTCAGAAAAACTGAGCCGCAGCTAACCGATCATCAAAGGATGTGCAAGGCGGCCCCGTACGCTGGCCCGCCTTGCCTCCGCCTTAACAGATATTAACTAATGTGTTCCTGACCGAGCGCCACTGCCTCGGCAAGCGTTATCGGTTGCTGCATCCGCTCCACCAGCTTAGCGGTCAGCGTATACATGCCGCATGAGCAGATCGCTGCCAGCCTCCCCTGCTGGCCATAAAACGCCATGAACTTTTTATCCTCCAGCGAGCCAATCAGCTGAAAGTCATCCCATTCTGCCGCGTGGCCCAGATACTCATAGCGGGTGGCGTACTGCGTGGTCCAGAAGAACGGTACACGATCAAAGGCGACGGCCTGGTCCAGCATATTCCATGCGGCGGTCTGCCCCTGCTGATGCGCGACGCGATAGTGCTCAATGCGCAGCGGCCCCTGTGCCGACGGCCAGGTGGCGATATCACCCGCCACCCAGATATTGTCAGCGACCCGCAACTGCTCATCCGCCAGCAGGCTGCCATCCTCTGCCAGCGGGAGATCGTGGATAAAATCGGTAGCGGGTTCTACCCCGGTGGCAAACAGCACCACCGTCGCGTCCAGCAACCGTCCACCTTTGAGCTGCACGCTGCGCACCTGCTGGTCACCCTGTAAGGCTTCGATCTCGCCCTGCACCCACTTCACGCCGTTTTGCTCATGCAACTGATAGAAATAGCGGCCAATCTGATCGCCAAACCGTTTAGCAAAGGGCAGCGCCTGACGGGCGATGACCGTCACGTCAATGCCCCGGTTACGCAGCGCCGACGCCAGTTCGGTGCCGATAAAACTGTTGCCGATAATCACGATTTTATGGCTGGCATCCACCGCCTGAAGCAGCTCATCGGTCTGCGCTTTGCTGCGCAGCAGATGGACCCCATCGAGATCGCTGCCCGGCAAATCGGGGCGGACTGGGGACGCGCCGCTGGCGATCAGCAGTTTGTCGAAGGCGAGCGTCTCGCCATCCTCGAAAATCAGCCGTTGCTGCTGAGCATCGAGGCGGCTCACCCTGGCCTGAAGTCGTTCAACATGATCCATCACATCCGCTTTGAGCAACTGCGGCACCTCGCTGATATCCATTTTTCCCGACGGCACAAATTTGGTCAGCGCGGTGCGGTCATAAGGCGCGTCCCCTTCCCGCTCGACCAGAATCAGGCGACCTTTAAAGCCGTCATGACGCAGACGCCACAGCGCTGCGCTGCCCGCCGCTCCTCCCCCAAGCACCACATAGACCGGCGCGGCAGCCCCGCTGCCAATCGGCGCCGCGGGCGACATCGCTTTCGGGTTCACCAGCACCCGGCCGTCTTCAATACGCAGCGGATACTGTTTGAGATCGGCTAACGCCAGCGGTTCACACATTTTGCCATCGGCAAGATTAAACGCGGCTTTGTGCCATGGACAGACCAGCCGCTCGCCGCAAATAGCCCCCTGCTCCAGCGGCGCGCCCGCGTGCGGACATTTCGCCTGGTAAGCACGTACGTTGTCACCTTCGCGGATCAGTAACACCTCCACCTCGCCGAGCGTTTTTTTAACCGGCTGGCGCTGGGGCAGATCGTTCAGGTCGACGGTAAATTGATAGTTCACGGCATGGCTCCTTTCACTGTTCTTGTCTTGTGCTGCGCGGCAAAACATCACTGTTGTTGTCTTGTGCTGCACAGCAAAACAGGGTTCTGCGCAAATCCCCACAAACAGTAAGTGTGGCAAAGGAACCGGGAAGCCTGACGACGAATGTTTATCAGAAGGTTAACTTTTTGTTATGGAAGGATATTTAATCGGGATTACGTGGAAAGGAGAAGCGGCCACCTGCGTGGCCGGGGGAATAATCAGCTTTTTTTCAGGCACTGGCTCATAAAGGTTTTGCGCGCATCGCCCGCCAGCTTTTTATCGCCCGCTTCGCCGTTACAGCTTTTCATTTTCATCTGCTGCGGTGACATATGCGACAGCTTGCTGTCCTTTTTCAGGCATTCACTCATAAAGGTTTTGCGCGCATCCCCTTTAAGATCCTGTGATTTGGCATGCTGGTTACACATCGTCATCTTCTCCTGCTGCGGTGTCTTTTCCGCCGCACCTGCCAGCCCGCTGACCAGCAGGCCCGCCATCATCATCGCCATTAAACCGACTTTCATCTTGTTATCTCCAGAGTGGATTATCCTCTCTTATTCTGGCAGCGAATAAGCAAAGCGGTAAATGTTTCAGGTCAAAGTGATGTGAAGATCCCATTCCAGTCTGGCACTGGGATCGTTACTGGCGGGGATGCCGGAGCAGCTTTTCAATGTAATTCCGCAGCAGCCGCGCATCGTTATCCTCGGCATCGGCGACGTTGTCCATTGCGCTTTCAATGCTGGTGGTTATAGCCAGATGTTGTTGCGGCTCCAGCTTACGAACCAGCGCGGTAACAACAATCTCCAGCGCTTCAATCTGCGCCATCTGCTCTTTGGCTGTCGCCTCTTTTTCAGCCAGCTTTACCAGTAACTCAGCAATCAGGTTTTTCATGCTGTTGTCTCAGCGGTGGAGAAAAGCTGAAATTATCACCACGCTGGCAAAAAAAACAGAGGGTAACAGCTATTTTTTCAGTGAGTTAGCCTCTTATTTTCGTCCGTTTTTCAGCGATATCCGGCTAATCTCGCAGCCGAAACGTTTTGCGGGCAAATAACGCCGCTGTTAAACGTTTCGACTGCCAGAAAT
This sequence comes from Pantoea sp. E956-1, assembly GCF_982223955.1. Taxonomy (NCBI): domain Bacteria; kingdom Pseudomonadati; phylum Pseudomonadota; class Gammaproteobacteria; order Enterobacterales; family Erwiniaceae; genus Pantoea; species Pantoea sp. E956-1. The sequence goes on from NZ_CEUYZP010000010.1 coordinate 38,572, forward strand.
CGATTAGCGAGGCTTAACGCGGATCGACAAATCCGCGGCCAGGCCCGCCGCCGTGTCCGCCCCAGCCACCGCCACCACCGCCGCCAGGAGGCGGGAAAATACATCCGCTTAATGCAGTCACTAATGCCACAGCGGCAGCCAGCTTAACGATTCGTACCATATCTACCTCAGGGTGATGAAATCGGGCTGAGTGTATGAAGCTACCTGCATGCCGACAAGTGAGATTCTTCTGCATCCGGCGACTATTCATCTTTGCTGACCAGACTTAACGTTTTGCCGTCACTATGCCGCCACATTCTCAACATCCCGGCCAGCTTACAGCGCAAAATTATTTGTGCGAATCGGGAGGGTGAACACTTTACAGACAGCTTAATTTTGCGCATTGTGAGCGCATTACATTTACAGGATATAACGATGACTCTCTCTCAGGCTGCTTTCAGTGACATCCTCTCCCGGCGCGACTGGGAAAATCCGGTCGTGACCTCGCTGCATCGGCTGGATGCGCACCCGCCCTTCGCCAGCTGGCGAAATGAAACGGCCGCGCGGGATGACAGCCCCTCGGCGTCACTGCAGAGCCTCAACGGAGAGTGGGGTTTCCGTTATTTTACGCAGCCTGAAGCGGTCCCGGCCAGCTGGTTACTGCAGGATCTGCCGGACACCACGACCCTTCCGGTTCCGGCCAACTGGCAGATGCACGGTTTCGATGCGCCCATTTATACCAACGTGCAGTATCCGATTCCGGTGACTCCGCCGCGGGTACCCACAGAGAATCCAACCGGATGTTACTCGCTCACATTCAGCCCTGACGCAGTTTGGCTGGATGCCGGACAGACACGCATCATTTTTGACGGCGTAAACTCGGCCTTTCATCTGTGGTGCAACGGACACTGGATTGGCTACTCTCAGGACAGTCGTCTGCCCGCTGAATTCGACCTGACGCCTTATCTGCGGCCGGGTAAAAACCGGCTGGCAGTGATGGTGCTGCGCTGGAGCGATGGCAGTTATCTGGAAGATCAGGATATGTGGCGGATGAGCGGCATTTTTCGCGACGTCACGTTAATGCATAAACCGCAGGTGCATCTGGCCGATGTTCAGCTGGAAACCCGGCTCAGCCCGGAGTATTGCCGTGCCGAATTGCGCGCCAGGGTTCGGGTTGCTCTGCCAGCTGACGTCAGCTCGCGCTATCAGTTGCGCCTGACGCTGTGGCAGGGTGACCAGCAGATTGCTCAGTGTCAGCAGCCGCTGGGCAGTGCCATTATTGACGAGCGGGGTCACTATTCCGAACGCGCCCTGCTCAGCCTGCCGGTGGAACAGCCTGCGCTGTGGAGTGCCGAAACGCCCCATCTCTATCGCGCTACACTGGCGCTGCTGGATGAGAACCAGCAGCTGATCGAGGTGGAAGCTTATGATGTCGGCTTCCGTCAGGTCACCATCGACAACGGTCTGCTCTGCCTGAACGGCAAACCGCTGCTGATCCGCGGCACCAACCGTCATGAGCATCATCCGGAACGGGGCCAGGTGGTGGATGAGGCGACGATGCGCCGCGACATCGAACTGATGAAGCAGCACAATTTTAATGCGGTGCGCTGTTCACACTACCCTAATCATCCGCTCTGGTACCGGTTGTGCGACCAGTATGGGCTTTATGTGGTGGATGAGGCCAATATCGAAACCCACGGCATGCAGCCGATGAACCGGCTCTCCGATGATCCCCGCTGGTTCGCCGCCTATAGCGAACGTGTGACGCGCATGGTGCAGCGCGATCGTAATCACTGCAGCATTATTATCTGGTCGCTGGGCAATGAGTCTGGACATGGTGCCACACACGATGCACTTTACCGCTGGGTGAAAAGCAGCGATCCAACGCGACCGGTTCAGTATGAAGGCGGCGGTGCGGATACCGCCGCTACCGATATCATCTGCCCGATGTATGCCAGGGTTGATGAAGATCAGCCGTTCCCGGCGGTGCCGAAATGGTCGCTGAAAAAGTGGATCGGTCTGCCGGGTGAGACGCGTCCGCTCATCCTGTGTGAATACGCGCATGCCATGGGCAACAGCTTTGGCGGTTTCGCTAAATACTGGGAGGCCTTCCGCCAGTTCCCGCGTCTGCAGGGCGGCTTCGTCTGGGACTGGGTTGATCAGAGCCTGACCCGCTATGACGATCAGGGCGAATCCTGGCAGGCCTACGGCGGCGATTTTGGCGATAAACCCAACGATCGTCAGTTCTGTATGAACGGGCTGGTATTTGCCGATCGCACGCCGCATCCGGCGCTTTATGAAGCGCAGCGCGCGCAGCAGTTCTGGCAGTTCACGGTTGATCCCGGCGATGCGCTGAGCTTTACGATCAGCAGCGACTATCTGTTCCGCCACAGTGACAACGAAGTACTGCGCTGGCGCATCGAACAGGCGGGTCGTGTAGTAGCGGAAGGAGAAGTGCCGCTGGATATCGCTCCACAGGGTCAGCAGCGCATCACGCTGCCGTCACCGCCAGCGTTACACGGCGAATGCTGGCTCAATGTCGCGGTTCATCAGATTCACCCAACTCGCTGGAGCGCCGCCGACTGGTGCGTCGCCTGGCACCAATGGGCGCTGCCTTCCGCAATGGCGCTGCCGTCACTACCGGAGGCGGGCGAAGCGCCGGACCTGCACGATGAAGCCAGTGAAATTATCGTCACCCATCAGCAGCAGCGCTGGCATTTTTCACGCCACAGCGGCGAACTGACACAGTGGTTTGTTAATGAGGAGCCGACGCTGCTCTCACCTCTCCAGGACTGCTTTATTCGCGCGCCGCTCGACAATGACATCGGTACCAGTGAAGCGGAACGGGTTGATCCTAATGCCTGGGTTGAACGCTGGAAAGCCGCGGGTTATGACCAGATGGGCAGCCAGGTGGTGTCAATGACGGCAAATGCGTTGCCGCAGGCGGTGCAGATTGAGACGCTGCACAGCTGGCTCGCCAATGGCCAGATCGCCTTTATCAGCCGTAAACGTTATCTGATCAATGCGCAGGGTGAATTGCAGTTGCAGCTTTCCGTTGAGCAGTCGCGCGGATTGCCGCCGCCCGCGCGCATCGGATTACGCTGCGAACTGGCGCAGATACCACAACAGGTGAGCTGGCTCGGCCTGGGGCCGCATGAAAACTATCCCGATCGTCAGCTGGCCGCGCAGTTTTCCCGGTGGGAGCTGCCGCTGGATCAGCTCTCAACGCCTTATGTTTTCCCGGGTGAGAACGGTCTGCGCGGCGGCACCCGTCAGCTCGACAGCGGCAGCTGGCAGGTCAGCGGCGATTTCGCTTTTTCACTGAGCCGTTTCAGCCTGGAGCAATTGCGCGAGGCATCCCACCGCCACCATCTGCGTCCGGAAGCGGGCTGCTGGCTGCATCTGGATGCCTGCCATATGGGTGTCGGCGGTGATGACTCCTGGAGTCCCAGCGTCAGTCCTGAGTTTTTGCTGACTCAGCAGCGCTGGCAGGCTGAACTGACGATTTGCCAGTCGACGCGGGCAGCACTGTCTTCGGACGCCGGTAAAAGCGCTTCAGAAACAGCACATTAATCAGCACGACCACGGCGGTGGCAAAAAAGACCCAGCGGAAACCGGCCACCGCCGACACTGCGGCCCCCAGCAGCGGACCCGCGACATTGCCGAGATACATAAAGGACTGGTTGTAGCCGAAGATCCGGCCGGTAATGTTGTCGCGCGAATGACGCACCAGCAGCGTCTGCACCGCGGGCATCATCGCGCCATCGGCGAAGCCCAGCAGAAAACGTAATACCCCCAGCTGTGTCGTGCTGGTGACAAAGGACATGGCGATAAACAGCAGTAGCGAGATGACCATCGTTGCCAGCAGGATACGCTGCGTGCCAATGCGATCGCCGAGTCGTCCCAGACGAGGCGCGGCCAGCAGTGCAGAGACGCCAGGCAGCGCGGCGATAACTCCGCTAAGAAAAGCGATATTCTCAGCGGTGGGTGCCAGTTCCCGCACAAAGAGCGTCAGGATCGGGTTAACCGATCCGTTGCACATCTGGATCACCATGGTGGTGAAAAAGAGGCAGAGCATCAGTTTTGGGTTATCCAGTGAGCGGAAAACCTCGCGTCCGCTGAGCTTCTCCTTTTTACTCACCGGCGTGTAACCGGTCTCCTTGATCAGGAACAGCGTCACCAGAAAACTGACCATCAGCAGCGCTGCGGTGACAATAAACACCGTACGTAAACCGACCCAGTCTGCCAGCAGCCCGCCCAGCATCGGCCCCAGAATCACCCCGCCAATCTGACCGGTTGAGACACAGCTCAGCGCCCAGCCGCTGCGTTCACGCGGCACCTGAGCCGCCACCAGCGCCATGGCGTTGGGAATATATCCGGAGGTCAGCCCCATCAGGGCGCGCAGCAGCAGTAACTGCCAGGCTTCGGTGACAAAAGCCTGGAGCAAAATCACTACGCCCATGCCAAACGCGGCGCGCAGCAGCATCAGTTTACGGCCTTTGCGATCGGCAAGACTGCCCCACAGCGGGGCTACGGCCGCCGAAACCACAAAGGTGATACTGAAGGTAAGACCCGACCAGAGGCTCAGTGATTCGCCACCGGTTACGCCAAGCTGCTCAAGGTAGAGCGGCAGAAACGGGATAATCTGGCTGATGGCCAGTCCGGTAAAAAAACAGCCAAACCAGACCGAGATCAGGTTTATCTTCCAGGGTTCCATAGTGCGTGGCATGAGCAGTTGTTTTAAAGAGAGGGAATGCTCAGTCTAACGCGGCTATTCTTAACGTGACCGACAAAACATGGCACAAATGGCAAAAGACCGCATTCCTCTTTGATTCTGCTCAATCCCCGGCGCAAATTTTTCATTCCCCGGTTTTATAGCGCGAATCATGTGGGCGGAGGTCTTCCCTGAGGCGCTCTTACTCAACCAGCCCTCATCAATATGGAAAAATATGTCATTTTGTTACTGACAACGCTTCACCTCGCTTCTATGTTTAAAAAACCGCCAGCCGCGGCGGTGTGGCGATCTTTTTTATCGGCGCGACGTCCTCCGCAAAATAAACGGTGCAGACCGTCCGGCTACGCTGAGGCGAACCAGCTTATCTGGTGAATAGATGCCCTTATGCTCAGGTGTAAGGGAGTGGGTATTGTTTTAGCGGAGGTGGGGAATGAGAGTGCAACCTAATAGCGCCAGCCGTGCTATCAGCGACTATTTCAATAGCCCGGACTGGCGGACACCGCCAGAGTCCGATCTGCTGGCGGTGATTCTGCGTGAAATAATGGAAGCAGGTGAACCCGCGACCAACAAAGCCATTATTGCGCGGGTGATTGCTAAACTGGAAGTGGAAGGCGATGAGACGCAGTTGCAGCGTTATCGCACTCTGCTGGCACAGGTGATCGACACGCGGCCGGAGACATAAACCCGCTGCCTACTTCACCCAGCGCAATTTATCCGCTTCGCTGATGCTGGCCCGTCCGCTACTGCGCTGAAACAGGCAGAGCTCCCGTCCACGCTTATTTTTCATCTGCCGCTGGGGATAGCGTCCCTCCAGCAACAGTGCGCTGAAGCCCGTGTTGTCGTCATACTCGATCGCCTCGCCCGACACCTTTACTTTGCTCAGATGACTGGCATTAATGCAGGCCTGCACCATCACCTGGCGGCTCTTTTCCCAGGCTTCTTCACTGGAAGCCTGCGCCAGTGTGCTGCTGAGTAACAATGCAGGCAGGAGTACCCCGATTATGCGTTTCATCTTCTCTGCTCCTGTTCCGGCGCGAAGCCGCTAAAAAAATTCCCGCCGGGGCGGGAATAAACAAGACGAGCACTATTTATTGTGTGACGAGGACGTTTCTTAAACGCCCTGCTATCCTCGCCTGCCGTTATGACAAGCCTATGACATCTTTGCCATTAGCCACAATAAACGGAGCTGATATTGCCATTTTTATCGGCCAGGAAGTTAAGCCGGTTGAGATTGAAGTCCATGGTGACGGCAGAATTATAGGGGATTGCACGCATCTTCTGTTCGAAGTGCTGACCCTGCAGCGCGGTTAACGGTTTGCCGACATAGTTCTGAAACTGAGAGGCACCACAGCGGTCAGCCTCGGGATCCTGCGCCACATGGGCGGTATCGGGCTTAGAGGCAGATTGACAGGCGGTTAATGCGAACAGCCCCACGACAAGCAGCCCTTTTCCATAAAATTTCACGTTTATTCTCCTGTTGGACGTTTAAAACCTTGTCCCAAGAGTAGCAAAGCGCGCCTGCTGAACTGAACTCTAAAAAAGTAAAGTTGTTACAGCAGCATTAAACGGGTCGCGTCACAGATCACACTTTAAGATTAATCGCACTCGGTGCCTAAAAAAAGCACAGCGAGCCACTACAATATTAAGAATAGTCTTAACTCTGTGGAGGTCATGATGGAACTGATTATTTTTGTCGTCTGCGCAATGCTGATGACCGCTGTAGCGGTCAAAGTCCGTTAAACGGGTTCTGCGCGGTTCTTTCCAGAAGCGTACTGAATGCAGCCAGCGGCATCGGTCGACCGAGGAAGTAGCCTTGCCCCTCTTCGCACGAGAGCTGTTTTAGCTGGTTCAGCTGCGCTTCTGTCTCAATCCCCTCAGCCGTAATTGTCAGGGCAAAGGCGCGTGCCAGCGCAATAATCCCCGCGACCACTGATTGCGCCTGCTGCGACTCCGGGAAATCTTTCATCCAGGAGCGATCGATCTTCAGCCCATTAAACGGAAACGTCTTCAGGTAGCCCAGGGCCGCATAGCCGGTGCCGAAGTCATCAACGGTTAACCTTACCCCGAGTGACCGTAAACCCTGCATCACCTCCAGCGCATGCTGCGGATGTTCAAAGGTCACGTTCTCCGTGATCTCCAGCTCCAGCCGGGTAGCTGGCAGGCCGCTTTTCGCCAGCACATCTGCAACCCGCTGCACTAAATCGCTGGTGCGGAACTCCATTGGCGAAATATTAACCGAAACATAGCGATCGCCCCCCCACCCCAGCGCATCCTCACACGCGCGCATCAGCACCCAGTCGCTGATGGTGGCGATGAGGCCGCTCTCTTCCGCCAGCGGAATAAAGTGATCGGGAGTAATCCACTCATCGGGTGCAATCTGCCAGCGAATCAGCGCCTCGGCACCCGCCAGCTGACCGGTCAGCAGTTGATAACGGGGCTGGTAGTGCAGGCGAAATTCATTGTTCTTCAGCGCTTTCTCAATCCGCCGCGCCATTTCACGCTTATCCTCACGCTGGCTGGCCATCTCGTTGGCATACCAGACCCACTGATTGCGTCCCGCTTCGCGCGCTTCATTCAGCGCGATATCCGCCATTTGCAGCAGCGCTTCCGGATGGCTGGCATCCTGCGGTACACAGGCAATCCCCATACTGACGGTGAGATAGTGGACATGCTGGCCGGTGCTGATAGGCTGCTGAACCTCATGCACCAGCTGAGCGCAACGCTGATCGACCCGCTCACGGTTCGTTTCACGCAATACCAGCACAAACTCATCGCCACTCAGCCGCGCCACCAGCTCCTGCGGGCCGATAGAGCGTTTCAGACGCTGCGCGATCTGGTTCAGCACCTCATCGCCCGCCGCATGGCCCCAGGTTTCATTAATCGGCCTGAACTGATCGAGATCGAGGGTAATCAGCGTCAGCGGCGCAGCGCCCTCAGGCAGCTCAAGGTGTAGCGTCAAAAACTCCTGCAGCTGCACGCGGTTCGACAGGCCAGTTAAAACGTCGTGACGCGACAAAAACTGAATGCGCGCCTCCGCTTCCATGCCCTGAGTGATGTCCGATACCGTGCCGCGAAACCCGATACGTCGCGCGTCATGCCAGATCGTTTTCGCGACCAGCTGGCCGATGCGGCGGTTGCCGTGTGCCGACATAAACTGACAGCGCAGTGGCATCTGTTGACCCTCCTCCTCCTGACGCTGCAGCCAGGCGACCAGCGAATGGCTGGGATGCGTCAGCAGGTGATCGATGTGACGTCCCAGCCAGTGTGTAATATCGTGGCCGGTCACGGTATGAAAGCGCGCTGACAGGTAGATCAGGCGGCCCTCTTCATCCGTTTCCCAGATCCAGTCTGACGCCGCCTCAGCGAGATCGCGGAACCGCGCTTCACTGCTGGCAAGCTCCTGCTGACTGATCGCCAGCAGGTCAAAGCGCCGATCAGAGAGAATCGCATTGGAGAGCGCATGGCGGCTGACGCGATGGGTGATGATGCCAATGATGATCGCCATGAACATCAGCAGTGGCAACAAAAACCAGATCAGGCCCATACCAGGCATCTTTGGCGTCCAGCGCAGCACAATCAGCTCGCCACCGGGTAACCGTTGCACCATCCGCGGTTCACGCAGGGCATCCCCTTCACTGACGGGCAGGCGCAGTTCGCGCACATCCAGCGTGGCGCCCAGCGCCTGTAATTTGGCAGGGGTGAACAGATTTACAAACACCATGACTGACGCTGGCCCCGCCATTGGCGGCATATTGGCAATTCTGCCGCTGCCGATGGGGGCTGCAACCACAATGGCGGGCAGATGATGAATCAGCGCATCACGGGTCATCGCCGTGTCGTTGCGCTGACGTGCCGCCGCGATCAGCGCTGGGGTCTTTTTTCCCAGCCAGGCTTCCAGCGGCGTATCCACCAGTTGCCCATTAATGACGCTGTACGTGGTGTGACCATTGCCGTCGACTACAAACACGCCCTCATAGTGATACTCTTCGTAGAGGCCCGGACCAAAGTTCTCTTCGTCGTAAGCCCAGACTTTGTTGACCCTGACATGGAGATTGCGCCAGGCTTCGCCCCAGAACGCATAATCCCGGATATCCGTGACCATCGCCTCCTGACGACTTTTCCACGCCTGTTGCATTAGCAGCCGGTCATGCTCAACCGATACGCTGTTTTGCCGCTGCGCAATCGTCAGCACCATCAGCATCGAGAGCACCAGCACGCCAAACAGCAGCAGCGAAAGCGTGCGCAGGCTGCGCCGCGTAAAGCGGACAGTGCGGTCTTCAGCGGCATGTCTGAATGGAGGCGAGGGTGGCGCCGGAGGGTTAGAAGTCATTAAGAGTGCTCACTACACAGCCAGAGTTTGAGATGACGGGCCTGCAATACAACATGCAGTGCTGACCAGATTAGTTTCCTCAGTTATCGGCTCGCGCGCGCTGGTGTTTAGTCTGCGGTTAACATTTTGCGCTTAAATATTGTGTTACAGGCTGACTCGACAGCGATCTGGTGCATTGCTACTATGCGCTAACCTTCGCTGGCAGAGTCGCCTATGAATACCAATTCCGACAGAGTGACACTGACGCTGTTCTACGTCGGCAGCTTTGTGGTCTATTACCTGGTTACCATGCTGATCACGCTGTTCCCTAATTACAGCGTGCTGCGTAATGACGGCCTGCTGGTGCCGGTGCTCTGCCTGTTTGAATTTGCTGTTATCTATCCGCTTTACCGCTTTTACTGCCAGCGCCGCACCGACCTGCCGCTGGGTGAACTCTGCACGCTGCAAACTCTGCTGTTTACTGGCGCGCTGTTTGTTCTGATGGCCGCACAGATGCAGTTCATGCAGCCGGAAGGATGGCTGGTGATGCAGGCCCAGCAGGGACGTAATTCGCTGCTGATCCTGCTGCTCACCGCCGTGCTGCTGGCACCGGTGTTTGAAGAGGTGCTGTTCCGTGGTTTTCTGTTGCAGGGCTTTCTGCTGTGGGCGCCGCGAAGTCGCTTCGCCTGTATGCTGCTGACCTCACTGCTGTTTGCGGTGATGCATACGCAGTATGTGCACTGGCAGACCCTTATCGCCCTGACGCTGTTTTCCCTGCTGCTCTGTTACGCCCGGCTGCGGAGTAACAGTCTGGCGCTGCCCATCTTCCTGCATACGCTGAATAACCTGATTGCACTGCTGCCCGCCTGGTATTTCGCAGGCTAGCGCCAGGCACGCCCCTTCTGAGACGCCTTACAGACCGCAGCACCCTCCTGACTGGCGGCCCACAGCTCACACTGACAATGCCGCCCCGGCACGTTTGTCTATACTGGATGTTAAAAAGGGATAAAAAGCACCACAGTCCGGACCACCAGACCGTGTAAAGGAGAGGATCTATGTTGATAGGATTTGTGTTGTTAGTGAGCGCATGCGGCTACGATGCCTGCGAGGCGCTGCCGGTTTCAGAGCGCATCTATCCGACGAAGGTCGACTGTGAAACGATGGCGAACCGCATTCATAAAGTCAGACCGAATGTGGTACTGCTGTGCGGCGAAGTGCATCGCTAATTCAGGGCCAGGTTCAATAAAGCAGGGCTGTAACGTTGCAAGCTGACGCTTTAGCGTACAAAATATAAGCTGTTGTTAACCATTATCGTTGTGAATCCCATGAAAACATCACGCCCCCGTCGTCCTGGTGGACGCTGGGTTTACTATCTTTTGTATGATGGCATTCTGTGGCCCTGCCCCGTCCGATGGGAGTGGGAGAGCAGCTATGGCGGCTGGTTGCCCTTTTACTACACACCAACCTTTGAGTTTGTGGTGGGCGATCCCCGCAAAGCTTATCGCATTGCGCGCAGCGATGTACGGGCTAAAAGGCGCGAGGATGTCTTTGTCTGAGCGCGTTTATCGCCACGGCAGCCATGAGGCAGTAAGCAGATAGTGAACTGCTTCCAGCACAATAATCACCATCAATAATATGCCCAGCGTGTGGCGGCCAATCCTTTTCATCTGTTCAGGCCCAGATCATAGCAGCCCAGCGGATCAGCAGCAGCGCGCCACAGATGCATAACAGAACCAGCACCATCTTCCAGTACTTTTTGGCCGCCCGGTATCTCGTCACCTCAGTTTCCTCTGGTCAGAAAGCGAAGATGCGCCACAAGGCGCATCTGTTCCGGTCAGCAACGAGACCGGTGAGGCATAGCATAACGCCCGGGCCGCCAAAAGGCGACCCGTTGTCCGCATCAGTTGTTCAGAGTGTAATCCAGCGTAATTTCCGCATTCAGTACCTGAGAAACCGGGCAGCCCGCTTTGGCTTTATTGATGATCTCGTCGAAGGTCGACTCATCAATGCCTGGCAGGGAAATGGTGCTGGTCAGTGCCACTTTAGTAATAGCAAAGCCATCGCCTTTTTTATCCAGCGACACGTCGGCCGTGGTATCAATGCTTTCCGGCGGATGACCCGCGTTGCCCAGCATCAGCGACAGCGCCATAGAGAAACAGGCTGCATGCGCTGCACCAATCAGTTCTTCCGGGTTGGTGCCTTTGCCGTCTTCAAAACGGGTGTTAAAGCCATAAGGCTGCTGGCTCAGCACGCCGCTCTCGGTGCTGACGGTGCCTTTGCCTTTGATATCGCCTTCCCAGTGCGCCGAACCTTTCTTATGAATGGTCATGTCGTTCCTCCTGTTGGTAAAGAAGCTAAGTATAGACAATACATTCATTTTCGCAGGCTTAACTCACCGCGCGGGGACGTGGCGATGCGCTCTGCGGTGCCAGTAACGTCTCAGCCTGCACCAGCGAATCGCGGGTAATTTCACCGATCGACTTCGCGCCGGTCAGGGTCATGGCAACGCGCATCTCTTTTTCAATCAGCGTCAGCAGATTTTCTACGCCGCGCTGACCGTGGGTTGCCAGCGCATAGATAAATGCCCGTCCCAGCAGCACGCTGTCTGCGCCCAGCGCAATCATCCGCACCACATCCAGCCCGTTGCGAATGCCACTGTCCGCCAGAATGGCGATGTCACCTTTTACTGCATCGGCAATGGCCGGTAGCGCACGCGCCGAGGAGAGGACGCCATCCAGCTGGCGCCCGCCGTGATTAGAGACCACGATGCCATCGGCGCCAAAGCGCACCGCATCACGCGCATCTTCCGGATCGAGAATGCCCTTGATTACCATCGGCCCATCCCAGAACTCGCGGATCCACTCCAGATCGCGCCACGAGATAGAGGGATCGAAGTTGTTCGCCAGCCAGCCGATGTAATCTTCCAGCCCGGTAGGCTTGCCCAGATAAGTGGAGATATTTCCCAGATCGTGGGGACGCCCCTGCAGACCCACATCCAGCGCCCACTGTGGATGGGTGACCGCCTGCCAGTAACGACGCAGCGCCGCGTGATTGCCGCTCATCCCGGAGTGCGCATCGCGATAGCGCGCACCCGGCGTGGGCATATCCACGGTAAACACCAGCGTAGAGCAACCAGCGGCTTTGGCCCGCTCCAGCGCATTGCGCATAAAGCCGCGATCACGCAGCACATAGAGCTGGAACCACATGGGACGCTTAATCTGCGGGGCCACCTCTTCAATCGGGCAGACCGAGACCGTCGACAGGGTAAACGGAATGCCTTTCAGGTCTGCCGCGCGCGCCGCCTGCACTTCGCCCCGGCGGGCATACATGCCGCACAGGCCGACCGGTGCCAGCGCAACCGGCATCGACAGGGTTTCATTGAACAATTTGGTTTCAAGACTCAGTTCCGACATGTTTTTCAGAATGCGCTGGCGCAGCGCCACATCCGAGAGATCCTCCACGTTACGACGCAGGGTGTGCTCGGCATAGGCACCGCCATCAAGATAGTGAAACAGGAACGGCGGCAGGATACGTTGCGCGGCCGCGCGATAGTCACTGGCAGCGGAGATAATCATCAGTCAGATTCCTTTGGGTTGCGTGTGTCGTTATCCGGTAAGCGGGTGATGCGCGCCTGACGCGCTTCATCTTCATGCAGGCTTTTCATGGTGGTGTGCACAAATCCCAGATGCTGCATCGCCGCCTGACGCGCAGCTTCGGCATCGCCTGTGAGGATTGCATCGAGCAGCGCCTGATGCTGTTCAGTCAGGCGGGCGAAAATCGCAGGCTGGGTATACATGCGCTGACGGCTCTGCATCACTGACGATTGCAATAGCTCAAAAAAGCCACGCATGGTCTGCAGCAGCACCACGTTGTGCGACGCCTCGGCAATCGCCAGATGGAAGCGTACATCCGCCTGGGCGGCGAGATCGGGATCGTCACTCTCTTTCAGCTTCAGGGTGGCGTCGAAAGCGTACTGCAGCTTCTCTTTGTCGGCGTCGGTGGCGCGCAGTGCAGCGTGCCAGGCGGTGCTGGCCTCGATGGCGTGGCGCGCTTCCAGAATGTCGTAGCGGTAGTCGGGATCGTCACGCAGCAGCTGGCGAATCGGCTCGACAATGCGCTGTTCCGACCAGGGCGCCAGCTGCTGACGGATCCAGGTGCCGCCGCCGCGTCGGCTGATCAGCATGCCGTTGCTGATTAACTGCTGTATCGCTTCACGCAGCGAGGAGCGGGAGACGCCAAGCTCCGCAGAGAGCTGCCGCTCGGCGGGCAGGCGCATGCCCGGCTCAAGCTGATGTTCGGTGATGTACGCCCGCAGGCGCGTCACCAGCGGATCGGCATTACTGCTCATGGGATCATCCAGGGGAAGACGTAGGCCTGAAGCGTGGTTATCACCCCGACCATACAGGTGAAAATCAGGCTGTGTTTAACGGTAAACCGGAACAGGTCGGACTCTTTACCCACCAGCCCGACCGCCGCACAGGCGATGGCGATCGACTGCGGCGAGATCATCTTACCGGTCACGCCACCGGTGGTGTTGGCCGCCACCAGCAGAATATCGGAGACGCCAATCTGCTGCGCGGTCGTGGCCTGTAAGGCGGCAAACAGCGCATTCGATGAGGTGTCTGATCCGGTCAGGAAGACGCCCAGCCAGCCCAGGAACGGAGAGAAGAAAGTAAAAGCATGGCCGGTGTGAGCCAGCGCCAGCGCCAGCGTCGCAGACAGCCCGGAGTAATTCGAGATAAAGGCAAAGGCCAGTACCATCCCGATGGAGTAGATCGGCAGCGCCAGCTCTTTCAGCGTTTCACCAAAAGTCTGCAATGCTGCCTTTGGCTTCATGCGCAGGAAAATCATCGCCATGATCGCTGCAATTAAAATAGCGGTGCCGGTGGCGGAAACCAGATCCAGCTTAAAGATGGCCGGATAAGGGGTTGCAGTGCCGACCACGGGCGGCATCCGCGCCACCAGCTCATTCAGCATCGGCACCGGCATAGCCAGCACCCACTCATAGAGCGCACCGCCTTTGGCGAAAAGCGCTTTAAACGGCGGGATGCTCCAGAGCGTGACGGTGGCGGTGAGAAACAGGAACGGCATCCAGGCACGGATCACCTGTCCCAGCCGATACTTCTGCGGTGGCAGCAACGGATCACCCTGCTTCGCCTCTGCATCGGCAAAGCGGAAGATGCGCACCGGCTTCCAGACCCGCAGGAACAGCGTCAGCGAAATCAGCGAGGCGAGTGACGAGATAATGTCGGGCAACTCCGGCCCCAGGAAGTTGGAACTGAGGAACTGGGCAATGGCAAACGATCCGCCTGCCACCACCACCGCCGGCCAGGTCTCTTTCACCCCGCGCCAGCCATCCATGATCGCCATAATCCAGAACAGCACAATCAGAGTCAGCAACGGCAGCTGGCGTCCGGCCATCTGGCCAATGGCAAAACTGTCGAGCCCGGTCACCTGACCCGCCACGATAATCGGGATGCCCATGGCGCCGAAGGCCACCGGCGCGGTGTTCACAATCAGGCAGAGCCCGGCGGCGTAGAGCGGATTAAAGCCGAGTCCCACCAGCAGCGCGGCGGTAATCGCCACCGGCGCACCAAAGCCTGCGGCACCTTCCAGAAACGCCCCGAACGAGAAGCCGACAATCAGCATCTGCAGACGCTGATCGGGAGTAATCGACAGAATCGAGGCGCGGATAATGTCGAACTGGCCGGTTTTGACCGAGATTTTGTAGACGAACACCGCGGCGACAATAATCCAGGCAATCGGCCACAAGCCATAAAGAAAGCCATACACCACGGCGGCCAGCGCCTGTGCAACCGGCATCTGATAGAGAAACAGCGCCACCAGTAGCGCCAGCACAACGGTGGTGGAGGCCGCCAGGTAGCCTTTCATCTTCAGCTTAATCAGCGCAAAGAAGAAAAAGAGAATCGGGATCAGTGCGATCAGGCTTGAAAGCCAGATATTACCCAGCGGATCGTAGTTTTGTTGCCAGATCTGCATGCCAGTATCTCCAGAGGAAAAAGGTGACGTGGCACGCAGCCGCAGCGCTGGTGCCATCTGCCCCGGATTGGTCAGACCAAACCGTTGTGTCGGGGCTTATGGCAACAGATAGTTAACGCATTGTTAACCTGTGGCAACAGAAGATGCGCGAATTTTTCCGGAGTGTGAACCAGAGAAAAATATTGCCGGGATTGGTCGGACCAAAATCAGCGATTCACCTCAGGAAAGGCGTGCTGATAGCTACGCGGATGGAAACGCAGATTAAGCACGATTAACAGCAGCGTGACCGCTGCCTGCAATAACCAGACGCTGGTAAAGTGACCGGTGAGCGCATGCAACTGCCCGGCGATAAACGGCATGCTGCCTGCGATAATAAAGCCGACGCCCTGCATAAAAGCCACCAGCCGCGCGCCAGCCTGCGGCTGATCCAGATGATCCAGCGCCAGCACCAGCGCCAGCGGAAATGCCCCGCCCAGCCCGAAGCCCGCCATTCCCGCCCAGAGCCACGGGGCCAGTTGTGGCGCAAACAGGAAGCCAAGCATGCCGCTGAACTGCATCACCAGCGTCAGCAGCAGCAGCGGACGGCGATCGCGGCCTCGCGCCAGCAAGGGCAGCAGCAGCGCACCCGTGACCTGACAGCCGATCATCATACCAAGCAGTGAACCGCCCGCCTGCGCGCTCCAGCCGAGTAGATGATAAAAATCGGGCAGCCAGGCGACACAGATGGCATATCCGCCGTTCACCAGACCGAAGCTTAATGCCAGCGTCCAGGCGCGGGTTTTCCGCCACAGTGAAGGCAGAGCGGCGGCCTCCGTCCGGGCAGCGGGTGTCGTGGTGATAAACAGCCAGAGCAGGATGGCCAGCACCACTGGCAGCGCCCAGCTGCTCAGGGCGCCCTGCCAGCCAAGCTGCCCATTCAGCCACGGCGAGATGGCCGCGCCAACCCCGCCGCCACCCATCAGCGCCGCCGCCCACAGTCCGGTCACGCCGGCACTGCGGCTGCCAAATCGCTGCCGGATCAATCCCGGCATCGCCATCTGTACGATGCCAATGCCCGCCCCACCTGGCACAGTACTCAGCACCAGCCAGCCTCCGTCAGCCACAAACAGCCGACTCACCAGCGCCAGCAACAGCAGCAACAGGCCACCCAGCAGCAGTTTACGCACCGCAAAGCGCTGCATCAGCGGAGCGCTGACTAACGCAATGGCACCCATCGTCATCATCGGCACCGCAGGCAGCAGCGATGCCGCCAGTGGCGACAGTCCGATGCTCTGCCGCAACTCGCCGAGTAACGGACTGACCGAGGTCATCAGCGGTCGCATATTGAGCCCGGCCAGCACCAGCGCCGCCAGCAGCAGGTTGTTCTCTCTCTTCATCTGAGATCCATACAGTTAAAAGTTGCCAGCCTGGCAGCAGTCGCTACTATCTGGAAATGAAATATTACTCTGCCAGGTAGTGGAAATATGAATCGTCAGCCGATGTTTACTCCGCAGCAGCTGCTCAGCTTTGTCGCGGTGTGCGAAACCGCCAGCTTCACCCGCGCCGCCGACCGGGTGCACCTGTCGCAGTCCACCGTCAGCCAGCAGGTACGACGGCTGGAGGAGATGGTCGGCAAAGCACTACTTAACCGCTCCTCGCATCAGGTGCAGATCACCGAAGAGGGCGAGAAACTCTTAGGCTACGCACGGCGGATTATCGCCCTGAATGGGGAAGCGCACGATGTGCTGAGTGACCAGTGGCGCGACGGCGTGCTGCGTCTTGGCGTGCCGGAAGATTTCGCCGCGCCTACGGCCGGTCTGCTGGCGCACTTCAGTCGCGACCATCCACACCTTCGGCTGGACGTGATGAGCGGCATGCAGGTGGAGCTGCGTCGCGCCTGGCAGCGTGAAGAGCTCGACATCATGCTGATTAAGCAGCCTTACGGCGAGCGTCCGCTGGCGTCGCGTCCTGAACCCCTGCTGTGGCTCGATAGCGCAGAGTGGCCCTGCTTTGAGCAGACGCCGGTACCGCTGGTGCTGTTTCCCCAGCAGGGGCTCTATCGCGATGAGGTGTGTCAGACGCTCGATGCACTGGGCCGTGGCTGGCGCATTAGTTACAGCAGCGCCAGCCTGGTCGCGCTGGCCGCCGCCAGTGCGCAGGGTCTGGGGCTGACGTTACTGCCCGCCAGCTGTCGCCTGCCGCAACATCGGGTACTGGGCCCGGAACAGGGCCTGCCGGTAATTGATACCTTCGAACTGGCGCTGTTCTGTCGTGATCCGCAGGATCCGCTGCAGCGTGAGCTGGCAGAATCCCTGGCGACCTTCAGCCAGCTGCGCTGGCAGTGAGATATCGAATAGTCGTCAGTGGAAAATAACGCAGCAGGGTGGAGCGTCGTTTGTCAGATTAAGATTTTGTTCACTTTGCAGGAGCCTCTGATGCCTATTTCCTCTTCGCCGAGCCGCCGTGATTTCCTTGGCCAGAGCGTCCGCTGGACCGCCGCAGGCGGCTTGCTGGCGGCTGGTTTCGGCCAGGCCAGTGCCGCCACGCCATCACCTTTGTCCTCCATCAATCCCGACCAGCCCGCCGCCCTGCCCCGGCAGGATCACTATCTGCTGCGCAATGTGCGGCTGGAGGAGGGCTTTATCCGTGAGGATGATGAGATCGTCGCGACCCGAACCGGGCGTTACGACATCAGCGTGCGCGACGGTAAAATTGACCAGCTGACACCTGCGGGTCAGGGTGACAGCACCCTGCCGTCGTGGGATGCACAGGATGCCCTGCTGCTGCCCGCCACCCAGGATATGCATATCCACCTTGATAAAACCTTCTACGGCGGCCCGTGGCAGGCTCCGCGTCCCCGTCAGGGCAAAACCATCATGGACATGATTGCGCGTGAACAGGTGCTGATTCCGCAACTGCTGCCGCACTCTCAGGCGCGCGCCGAAGGGTTGATCGCCCTGCTGCACGCCAAAGGCACCACCCGCGCCCGCAGCCATTGCAATATTGATCCGGTCAGCGGCCTGCAAAGTCTGGAGCATCTGCAGGCGGCATTAGCCCGTCACCCCGCCTTTCCCTGCGAAATTGTGGCCTTTCCACAGCACGGCCTGCTGCACTCGCAGGTCGATGGGCTGATGCGCGAGGCGATGCAGCACGGCGTTGAGTATGTCGGCGGCCTGGACCCCACCAATGTCGATGGTTCCATGGAGAAGTCACTGGATGCGATGTTCCAGATTGCGCTCGACTACCAGCGCGGTGTGGATATACATCTGCATGAAACCTCACCTGCTGGCGTGGCGGCGATTCAGTACATGATTGACACCGTGGCCAGGAATCCGGCGCTGAAAGGCAAAGTGACGCTGAGCCACGGTTTTGCGCTGGCGACCCTGTCCGGCAGTGCACTGGATAAGATGATCGAAGAGCTGGCGGAGCAGCAGTTCAGCGTCGCCTCTACGCTGCCGATCGGCAAGCTGACCATGCCGATTCCGCAGCTACAGGCGGCAGGCATAAAGGTGATGACAGGCACCGACAGCGTTATCGATCACTGGTCACCGTTTGGCACTGGCAGCATGCTGGAAAAAGCGAACCTCTATGCGCAGCTCTATCGGGGATCGGATGAGTTCTCGCTGTCGCGGGCGCTGGCAATCGCCACAGACGATCGGCTGCCGCTGACAGCCCAGGGTGAACGCCAGTGGCCAGCAACGGGCGATGAAGCGAGCATGATGCTGGTCGCGGCGAGCTGTTCCGCCGAAGCCGTGGCGCGGATTTCGCCGGTCGTCGCGACCTTCTTGCGCGGTAAACCGGTGTTTGCGCTGGCCTCAGCCTGAACCAGCAGGACTGCTACCTGTTCCACTGCTGGAAAGCCGGCTCCGGCCCGGTTACAGACGGCCACCTCACGTAAAGCGATGGGAGCCAGTATCTGCCCCACAACGCAAACCCACTCCCCAAAAACAACAGAGCCTCCACAAGGGAGGCTCTGCATTTACCTGAGCGGAGTGCGGGTTACGCGCTTTTGGCCCATTTATTATTCGACATAAGTTCCATTGCCAGCGCGTATAAGCGACGATCTTCCTGATCACAGGGCTCATCTTCCGCATAACACGCAATCATCGAAGCGATCTTATCAGCCGATAAGCTCTCTCCGTGCACATGCAGTGTCAGTACGGCGCGGCCTACTATTTTAAGCACATTTTCATGTGGTCCCTGGATGCGATTACTCAATGCAAATACCCTCTACCGGTCGTTGTACCAGGAATATGGCGCGCTAAATATAAAGCAATTAGCTCAGGATTTTTATCGGCACCAGTGGTGATATTTTTTAATGATTAATTCTATTACTGGAGTAGCAGTTAAGGATTTATCTGATTAACAATGAAATAAATTTTTAAAAACGGTCACTTATAAAATAATCACTGGCCTTAATAGATCGTCATCCTGGAACAATCACATTGAGTCGGGGTTAATCTATAAAAATAAACCACCTTTTCCCCGTCAACTTCAGTCTATTCCTAAGCCCTCTGACAGATATTGTTTCATACTGCTAACCATCGAGGTTCCCGTTGCTGTCAGGCGTGCTTTCTGCCAGACTTGCCCCGCAATAATGCCCTACACTTTCAGCCTCAGAGGCCGCGCCCGTGACCGCTTTTTCTACCCTCAATTCGCTTCCCGACAGCCAGCTCGAAAACCTGCGCGAGATGGGCTATACCAGCATGACGCCCGTACAGGCCGCCACGCTGCCCGCCATTCTGCAGGGACGCGACGTGCGCGCGCAGGCGAAAACCGGCAGCGGTAAAACGGCTGCCTTTGGTATTGGTTTACTGCACCATATCGACAGTACCCGCTTTCAGACTCAGGCATTGATTCTCTGTCCGACCCGTGAACTGGCGGATCAGGTGGGCAATGTGCTGCGCCAGCTGGCGCGCTTCACCCGCAATATCAAAGTTCTCACGCTGTGTGGCGGGCAACCGATGAGCGCACAGCGTGATTCGCTGGTGCATCCACCCCATATTGTGGTCGGCACGCCGGGTCGTATCCTCGACCACATTAACCGCGACAACCTCAAGCTGGACCAGCTCAGCACGCTGGTTCTGGATGAAGCCGATCGGATGCTGGAGATGGGTTTCCTGAATGATATGGAAACGATCATTGAAGCAACGCCCGCCTCGCGCCAGACGCTGCTCTTTTCTGCCACCTGGCCAGACGGCATTACGGCCATCAGCACCCGCTTTCAGCGTGATGCCCTGAGTGTGGTGACTGAAGATGTCAGCGAACTGCCTTCAATCGATCAGCAGTTTTTCGAAGCCAGCCACAATGAAAAACTGGGTCTGCTGATAGCCCTGCTCAGCGATCGTCAGCCCTCATCCTGTGTGGTCTTCTGCAACACCAAACGTGAATGTGATGATGTCGCCGCGGCACTTAACGCGCGTGATATCAGCGCACTGCCCTTGCATGGCGATCTGGAGCAGCGCGATCGCGAACGGGTGCTGATCCGCTTCGCTAACGGCAGTGGTCGCGTGCTGGTCGCCACCGATGTCGCTGCGCGCGGACTCGACATCAAATCGCTGGCGATGGTGGTTAACTATCAGCTTGCATGGGATCCTGAGATTCACCTGCACCGCATTGGTCGTACGGCGCGCGCGGGTGAACAGGGTGTCGCAGTCAGCCTGGTCGCTGCCGATGAGATGGGGCGCGCGCATGCGCTGGAAGATTTTCTGCAGCAGAAGCTGCCGTGGGTCTCTGCCAGCACGCTGAAAAAGGGCAGTAGCAAGCCGCTGCCTGCAGCTATGATGACCTTGTGCATTGATGGTGGACGTAAAGCCAAGATACGACCGGGGGATATTCTGGGCGCACTGACGGGTGAGGCGGGTTATCGCGCCGAGCAGATCGGCAAAATTGTCCTGACCCCGACCCACGCCTACGTGGCGATTGAGGCGAACCAGGCCAAAAATGCGCTGGTGAAACTCAAGCAGGGCAAAATCAAAGGCAAAACCTGCCGGGCGATTCTGCTGAAGGACTAAATAAAACGGGCGAGGGGGTTACCTCGCCCGGTTTGTTACGGCTCTTCGATTTGTGTCACATGCAGCGTGGTTTTGTCCCCTTTGCCCTGTACCTTCCCACTGACGCGTACTTTGTCTTCCGCCGTGTAGGTTTTACCATCAAAGGTCTTCTTCGGCGCGATAATCGGTAAGGTGCCGGTGTTATCGCGGAACTGATACCGCTCGCCCTGCTCTTTCTTCAGGATGTAACCTTCCAGCGTCACATATCCGCCCTGACGGAAATCGCGGATCTGATCAATATGCGTCTGACCGGTATCTTCTGAACCTTTATAGCCGGCATCCTGCTTGTGTTGCGGTGGCGGCGTATCGCCTGCTTTGTATCCGCCCTCTTCGGCCGAAACACCCGCACTCATCATCACCAGCAACGACGCCAGAATCACTTTTTTCATTTCACACTCCTTAATTGGAAAGGTGTCCATGTTGAACCTTCAGAGTTAATCCTGGCACATTAATTGGCGTCCGTTTTATTTCACCCTTCTCTTCTCACCTTTTTCCATTTCCTGCCGATAACCTCTTCACAACCAATTTCACCAGCTGCGTTAATGCAGAGGCAACCATGGATAATTTTCAGAAAGAGATCGATGAGAGAGCGAACCTCGCGTTATCGAACAAGTTTGAGCTGCTGCTGTTTCGCTTAGGTTCCGATCAGCTGAAAGGCAAGTCTGAACTGTTTGGCATTAACGTCTTCAAGCTGCGTGAAATTGTGCCGATGCCCACTATCACCAAAGCCGCGGGCATGCGTTCGCCGCTGCTGGGTATGGCAAGTATTCGTGGTCAGTTCATCCCGGTCATCGACCTGCCGGCCGTGGCGGGGTGTGTGCCGGAAACCGGTCTTAACCTGCTGCTGGTCACCGAGTATGCCCGTAACACCCAGGCGTTTGCCGTGGAGTCAGTCGAAAACATTGTGCGTCTCGACTGGAGCCAGGTGCATACCGCCGAAGCCGGTATCGGCGGCCGCAACATTACCAGCATCGCCTGTCTGGACAGTGACAAGCAGAGCAACGAGCTGGCGATGGTGCTGGACGTTGAGCAGATCCTGTATGACATCATCCCATCGGTGCGCGGCGTCGAACCGGAAGCGGCCAGACCGCGTGCCTTCAACTACCGCCCTGGTGCAGTGGCGATTGTGGCAGAAGATTCCAAAGTCGCGCGTCAGTTGCTTGAGCAGGGCCTGAAGAGTATGGGCATTCCGGCGCTGATGTTTAACACCGGTCTCGATGCCTGGGAAAAAATTAAATTGATGAGCCAGGAAGCGCAGGCTGCCGGCGAATCGATTCACGACAAAATCGCCCTGGTGCTGACCGATCTTGAAATGCCAGAGATGGATGGTTTTACGCTGACCCGCAACATCAAGCGTGACCCGATCCTCAAGGCGCTGCCGGTCGTGATTCACTCCTCACTCTCTGGCAGCGCCAACGAAGATCACGTGCGCAAAGTGGGTGCCGACGGCTATGTAGCGAAGTTTGAGTTGAATGAGCTGTCAGACGTGATTTTCAACGTTCTCGATACTGCCCGCTAAGCGAATGCGGGCCGCGAAGAATGCCCGGCACGCTTTTACTTTTTAGCCAGCGGAATCGCTGACCTGACCAGGAACTGATTATGCACATTGAAACTGTACCCGTTACGCCTGCACCTGCTTCGCCTTCCCGTCAAAAGGTGCTGCGTGGCCGTTTACGCCAGCTGGCCTGGATTAGCGCCGTCACATTAAGCGTCGCGTTCTGGACAGGCCTCTACTTCTTAGTTTTCTGAATCCATTCATCCTTGTCTGGATCGGGCTGTCAGCATCACTGCTGACAGCCCTTTTTTTGTCTGAATTTACTGCGGTCATTACTTAACCCTGCCTGATGCTTTTTACTGATTATTTATTCACTCTGCGTTATTACTTAAAAATTATTAAAGCTACAACATCGTGCTCCGATAACAGTATGCGCGAGATCACCTTTTTGCCTGCGGCGGTGACCACAGACATCAGCAAGGCACTGCGCACAACAGCAGGGAATCTGAATGTTGCTAACAAATTGATTAATAATAAAACGGGGAAGAGAACATGTTCAGTATCAAGAATATGAAGGTTGGAATGCGGCTCGCAGCAGCCTTCGGTATTATTGTGACGTTACTGATAGTGATTGGCGTGACATCCATAACCAGAATTAACAGTATTAACACGGCGATCGCCTCGATCGTTGATGATCGCTATGTGAAAGTACGGCTTGCATTTGATGTGCGCGATGGCGTCAACGATCAGATCAAATATCTGCGCGGCATGGTGATCGACACGTCACGTCCGGAAATGAATGTGAAGCGTTATGGTCAGCTGGATGAAGCCACGCAGCGCACCAACCTCGCGATGAAAAAGATCGAAGATATTCAGGTCACGCCGGTCGGCAAGAAAAAGATCGCCGGTCTGCTGGCCTCTTCCCAGGCTTTTGAGAAAGTTAAAGCAGAGCTGATTACCCTGATTAAAGCGGGCGATTTTGAGGCTGCCAGCACCTATGTCCTGAAATCGATGACCGCCACCCAGAATAAATTCCTTCAGGATGCCGTGAATTTTGCCAACTCTCAGGACGCACAACTGCGCAGTGAAGGTCAGGGTATTGTGGAAAATGGTCAGTCGGCTATCTTCATTACGCTGATTTTCTCGGCACTGGCAATTCTGGCGTCCATTTTGCTGGGCTACTTCCTGACCCGCTCTATTGTGCGTCCGCTGATTGCCGCGGTTGATGTGGCTGAACGCGTTGCCGCAGGCGATCTGAGTTCACAGATGCAGGTGACCTCACGCGATGAAACCGGCGTCCTGATGCAGGCGCTGCAACGGATGAACGATAACCTGCTGTCGATTGTGACGGAAGTACGTACCGGCTCCGACACCATCGCGGTAGCCTCTAATCAGATCTCCAGCGGGAACCTTGATCTTTCGACCCGCACTGAACAACAGGCCAGTTCACTGGAAGAAACCGCCTCTGCCATGGAGCAGATGACATCGACCGTGAAACACAATGCCGACAACGCGCGAGAAGCCAATCACCTGGTTTCCACCACGTCCAGCGTGGCGCGTGAAGGTGGTGTCGTGATGGAGCAGGTCATTGAGAAGATGGAAGCGATCGCCCTCTCCTCACGAAAAATTGTCGATATCATCAGCGTTATCGACTCCATCGCCTTCCAGACCAATATTCTCTCCCTGAACGCAGCGGTTGAAGCGGCTCGCGCGGGTGAGCAGGGTCGTGGCTTTGCGGTCGTGGCGAGTGAAGTGCGTAATCTGGCACAGCGCTCAGCCTCAGCGGCCAAAGAGATTAAGGTACTGATTGAAGATTCCGTCGCTAAAGTTGATGAAGGCAGCAAGCTGGTGACGCACGCCGGTTCGACTATCGGTGAAGTGGTGAACAGCGTGCAGAGCGTGGCAAACATCATGAGCGAAATCACCATTGCCAGCAGCGAGCAGAGCAGCGGCATCAATGAAATCAATCAGGCGATTACCCAGATGGAAGCGGTGACGCAGCAGAACGCCGCGCTGGTACAGGAAGCATCCGCCGCCTCACAAGCGCTGCAGGATCAGGCAGAGCGTATGGCACAGGCGATGAGCGTCTTTAATACCGGCAAGCTCTCTCTGCAACCCGTACTGCGTTAATCCCTCTCAATGGCCTGCTTAGGCGGGCCAGTTTTAGAATGCTGATGATAAGAGCGGATAGGTTACAGGCATTTAAGCGATAAGCGATAAGCGATAAGCGGTCAGCGGTAAAGTTAAACAGGGGAAGTGCAGGTACAGGCAGGTTACGAGGAAAAAGCGTGAGGGTTGAGAAGGAGGAAACGCAGAAACAAAAAAGGCTGCCAGAGGCAGCCTTTTATTACTGTAAATGCAACAACGCTATAAAGCTCACTAGCCTTAATCAGAGAGCGCGAAGCTGGCTCTGAATTGCAATCCTTGCCATGTTCACCTGAACCACGACAGATTTGCAGAAAATGCATTTCGCTCCATGCGGGTTGGCTCTTGTAACATCAAAATGTGATGTACGAAACTGTGAGCCACTACAGTGAGGACATTTAAAAGTAATTTTCAGTCCTTAGAGACCAACAACGTTCGCAGCAGCTGGGCCTTTGGCGCCATTTTCTACTGTGAATTCAACTTGCTGACCTTCATCTAATGAACGGAAATCGGTGCCCTGGATTGCAGAGAAATGTACGAATACATCTTTGCTGCCGTCTGCAGGAGAAATGAAACCGAAGCCTTTCTCTGCGTTAAACCATTTAACGGTACCGCGAATTTTGTTAGACATGCTTAAATCCTTAATATATCGAGCCTTCCGGCATACATAATGGCCTGAGAACAGATTTTAATCAGAACGTAAGAGAAGACTCAAAAAGAAGGGATGTCTCGCGACAAACTTAGAGATGAGAACTGCTTTGGTTACTTACTTTGATAGTGTCTGTTAATCAAACCGACGATTCATTAGGCCACACTTCTCAAGATGACGCAAGCCGTAATTCAAATTAATCGCAATCAGCCCGCCGATGAGAATGAAGGCGAAAGGCAGTGTCAGGGAGACTGTCTGGCTTCGTAGTGCAACTGCGACCTTTCTGGCGACGTAAAAAGAAGCGGAGATAAACTCAGATCAAAAAAGGGCGAGGCCGGAGCCTCGCCCAAAACATGCCGATCATCAATCGTAGTAAGGAACCTTACGGTCCACGCCGTTGATATTGATCAGCACAAAACCGGTCGGAGCGGTCTTATTGGTCGGCGTACCCGCAGCAGTAGCCAGCGTAACCACCCCTTTTTCGTTGGCCCCGATGCCCGCCAGCCCGTTGTGCATACCAAAACGTGCAGCGGGTTTCAGGTTGCTGATTTTGGTGATGTCCGTAACCACCGACATATCCGACTGGAACAGCGAACAGGAACCGGTATCGAAGCGGGTCGGACCGGTGGTCTTCAGGTTGAACATGGTCTCGCCGCTGTTAGCTCTCAGCTTGACCCAGATTACGGCGTAGGTGGTCCCTACCCGGCCATAACGAATGTCCAGCACGGAAGGCTGTCCCATATGGTAAGCATCGGCCCAGACCGTCTCCAGTCGCTGCAGGTTGATCAGGGTCTTACCGGTGCCCACCACATTTACCGGCGAACCGGCGGTGCCGGACGGCGTGGTGGCATCCGCTTTCCCTATCAGCTCCATCACCCATTGCTGGTTAGGCGCCGGGAAATAGAGCTGCCCCAGCCGATACCAGTTATCGGTATCGGTGTTGTTCACCACTTTATAGCCACTGTAATAGCCAGCACGCAGCGAACCGGTCATGAACGTGCCGTAGTTCTCATCCCGACGATAGCCATATTCAAAGGTCGATAACCATTTGTTTCCGGCCACATCATTGGTGATTTTCGCCCCCGCCTGCAGGTTAATATGACGCATGACCACGCGGGCATTGTTGAGATTGAGCGGCGTGGCGCAATCTTCAATGTTGAGCGTTTCAATGTTCCAGCCGCCGTCAGAGAGATCCCCCGGGTTAGTCGTGTGTTCAATCCAGACGTTGCGCATGACCCCCTGTGTGACGCGCGGCATATAGAGCGTGGCATCGCCATAGCCCGACTGGAAGTTGGCATTACACAGTTCAATCGCGGTTGAGTGATCCCAGTTCCCCTTCGGCGTATTTGACCAGCCGATATCAAACACGCGTGAATAGGTACTGGAGCTGTAGATCTGATCGAATTTACTGTCGAGCGTATCCTGCAGCTTAAAGACGGTTCCCCCGGTACTTTGCGCCTTGAAGCAGAAGATATTGACGATCTGGCCTCCGACAATTGTATTTTCGAAGAACGGCTGAACGTTACTGCACTGTTCAGGCGTGACGGTGACTTTAAGAGTAGTGTCGACAGTCCCGGCGTTAGCCTGTCCGTGCCAGCAAATGCCTTTGATGGCGATTTTGCGCGCCATGACCTTAAACACCGGATTAGCGCTTTTGTCAGAAACAATGGTGGTACGGGGTGACGATCCCTGTTCAATGTCATCCCCTATCAGACCAAAAAATGGCAATTCCGTATTGGTGAGATCGATGGGAGAAATCAGGAAGCGGCCTCCGGGAAAACGCACTGGAATCGCTTTAGCATAGGTGTTGTAAGTCTGCGTCCATGCCAGCATCCGCCTGAAGGCATCAGTATCGTCGGTAACGCCATCCCCTTTCGCGCCAAAGTGCAGAATATTCACTTCGGCAGGATCGTTGATAGTGCGCTTCCAGTAGAAACCGTTGCCCACCGCCACTGTACCGCCATCATCCTTCAGCGGTGTGGTGCTGAGGAAACCAACAAAGTCAGCACCACCACGGAAGCTGGAGTCCTTATCGTAATAGCGTTTAAGGCTCGCGACTTCACCTGATTTTGGTGGAACAGTGGTACGCAGCTCAGCAAAAGAGTTAACTTCGATCATAGAATCCTCCTCAGGATCATAGAGATATCGCGCTGAAATCAGCGCACTACTTAGCCGCAGCCGGATGGCCGCAAAGAGAGTCCCACATGTCGTTGTGGGTGTTGATGGCGCGCACCGTACGAACGTCCATTTTTTGCGCGTCATCGCCGTAGGTATAAAGAGGGGAAAAAAGTATGCAGGCAGAGTCGGTGATCGCCATCGGCTCAGGGTTTGTGGTATTTCGACTGCTGCAGCTTGTCGCGAGCAGCAGCGTCATCAAGGCTATGGTTGTCAGTCGCCACACGGTTAGCCTCCTCGCGGTTGTGTTGTTGTTGTTGCGCGACCGCGGTGATGCGGGACGCCTCCTGTTGCGCGTTATCGACGTCAGATCGCGCTTTTTGCTGCACTTTGCCGATTTTCTTGCCGCCGAAATAACTGGCACCCAGCGCCGCGATGACGGCAACCAGCGCGGCAAGCCAGTGCCAGCTGCCGCCCAGTAAGGTGGTTATCAGAGTCATGGCTTCGCTCCTTCAGCCTGCTCCTTCGCAGTGAGCAGGTTTTTCTGACGAACAAATTGTGCAATCACCCCCATCGCCACCATGAAGGCGCCCACCAGCCCGAGATAGTTGTGCGGCAGAATCGCTTTAACGTCTTCGGGCAGTGCGCTCCAGGCATCGACAGCAGCAGAAGGAAATGACTGCGCCCAGGCGCTGAGCATGGAACCCAGCGACGCGAGCCAGACAGACCAGGTTTTGAAAAGCAGACGGGCATGAGAAACAAACTGGAGGGTGGTAAAGCGCTGCAGCAGCAGCAGAATGATGATTGCCGTCAGCACGGCGGTGAGAAACATGAGCCATCTCATAGCAACCCCCTGTAAACCGCATAGGTCCCGCTGCGCATCATCTCCGCGTGACGTCTGGCGCGGCCCGGCGTCTGACGGGCCCAGAGGCTGTTCATCATCGCGTCAGCCGCCTCATTAAACTGTTCAGCGACGATGGCGCTGAGCATGTTTTTGAACTGCAGGACGCCCTCGACGCCCAGCTGATAAGCCATGCTCAGCAGCACGTCGGTGCGGGCGTCATTGCACTTCGCCAGCGCATTACGCAGCAACTCTCTGCCCTGCATCTCCTGAATTTTGTTTTCAAGGATGCACTGCTTCCAGACATCACCGACGCGCCGTGGCACGCGGAAAGCGTAATTACTCAGTGACGCCCCCTTGGGTCCAATGCGGATGCCGCCGGCCACCGTGGGAAAGCCCAGCGTGTCGAGATAGGGCGTGTCGACATACCCCTCTTCAAAATTCAGTACTGCGATTATCTGGCTCATAACGACTCCTCAATGACGGATTAAGGCAACTCAGCCTTGTGAAACGAAATACATAACGCCTGCTGATCATTACCCTGCGCAGGGCAGCAGAATGCCCTGCTGAACCTGCAGCAAAACTGAACAGTAATTCACCAGGTTGCGACCAGTGATATCTGGAGGTTGCGAAGTGTTTGCCGGAGCGGAAAAGGCGTTTTCTTCGCGTTTCAGCTCACGGCGTAGAGGTGAACATGCGGAAGACAGCAATTGTCGAAACTGGGTGTTTCCTGACTGGTGACGCGGGGTGCGGTAATTGCGCGGTCAACGCGCGGGGCGACCTGACGCTGGCAGATTTGCTCTGCACGTCTCAGGGTGGGTGTTTCAGTTGGGAAGTTCAGGGCCTGGTCGATGCTCTGTGTCAGGCTGCTGAGAGGTTGGCGCCGCCGATGGCGACGAGTACGTGCGTTGCCCATAAAAACGCTTTTGCCATAGTGAATTATCGCCATAACTCCTCCTGTGAATGAGTCTTTGGCGATGGGGTGGCAGGCGCGAGCTTTCGGCGAACCGAACGGGCCCGAATGTCGTGTATTACGGTCGCACGCTCGCCGCCCGGCTGCATCAGCAGCCAGGTGGAAAGTAAGCGAGGGGAAATAAACGGCATCTGACGACGCTGCATTTTGCGCATCCACCCCATCCCAAAGTTCACTGACTTTTGGGTGGTATGATTCGCGCTTGTGCAGCGCCTCAATTGTTTAAGAGCGGCTCATCCCTGAAAGAACTGCTTCGTTCATCCATATCCAAATTATTAACAGGTTCTTATGCTTTATCAAACACTGTTGGTTAATTTTTTATTTACCGCTGGTTAAATTTATGAATTTATGCCGATTATTTTTTTGCAGGCCTCCCGAAAAAAACGCCAGAAACGGCCTTAACCGAGGATTTGATAGTGCCGCGCCTGGCTCATGATCACTTTTGCCAGCACCTTCAGGCTGGTGACGTCATCATGATTAAGATACCAGGTTTCATAGCGTTTATTGTCTGATATTACAGCAATTTTCTTGTGCTGTAGCTGCAGGCGCTTGAGATAGAGTTGCTCATCGAGGGTAAAAATATAGATGCCGTCGCCGTCGAACATCCGCACGCTGATATCCACAAACAGCTGATCGCGCGGCGCAAAGGTGTCAGCCATAGAGTCACTGTTGATAGCGATTAACCGGATGTTTTCCGCCGGGCGACCGTTGAACAGCACCCGCGCCTCATCCAGACCATATTCGATCGCCTGTATCGTCTCGACAAACTCATCACGCGCGGGCAGGCCCGCAGCACTTCGCTGACCAATGTCGAGGCTATCAATCCGAAACACATTCTTCTGACCGGTGAGCGCACTTAACGTCACCGGCTCAGCAGGTTGCTCCATACCGTACTGCAGCCACTCTACCCTGACACCCAGCAGCTGGCTGAGTGCCAGTAAGTTGCCCCCATCCGGCACTGACTGCGCGTTAAACCACTTCCACACTCCCGGCGTTGAAATCTTACAGCCTTGCTGCTGCAGGGCCCTGGCAACCTGTTTGTTTCGTCCATGTCCGGCAATGCCGGCACTCTCACAGGCCGCTATCAGCCTGGCGGTGAAAGCTTGTCTTGTACTTTCTTTTTTAACCATTAGTTAATAATCAGCCATAGAAGAGATACTGGATGTTATTTTCATTATTGCTACCAGTTCATTTTATATTACCGCTCGTTTACTACCTAACCGCTTTATCAAGCATTGCTGATAATCATTATCCGCTTCAGCCCGCCTCTGAACAAAAAATATTGCCTCAGGCCGCGTACAGCCCCGGCTTTCAGGAATGTTCCGTAAGAATTTGCGTGAATATCAGACAGCATAATGGCCAGCAGTGACGAGACCGGAATGAAAATTAAGCTGATGCACAGAAAACTCTATCTTTCACTGGCCCGAAAAAACGAGCAAA
This sequence comes from Pantoea sp. E956-1, assembly GCF_982223955.1. NCBI lineage: Bacteria > Pseudomonadati > Pseudomonadota > Gammaproteobacteria > Enterobacterales > Erwiniaceae > Pantoea > Pantoea sp. E956-1. The sequence goes on from NZ_CEUYZP010000010.1 coordinate 69,285, forward strand.
AAAAAACGGGAGTCTCTGAAAGACTCCCGTTTTGTTAAAAATTATGGCAGTTATGGCCGGAGCGTATCGTCGCCCCAGGCTATCCATTTATAGGTGGTCAGCGCCTCTAATCCCATCGGCCCACGAGCATGCAGTTTCTGGGTACTGACCGCCACTTCAGCGCCAAGACCAAACTGTCCGCCATCGGTAAAGCGGGTGCTGGCGTTGACATAGACCGCTGAGGAGTCGACCTGACGGACAAAACGCGCGGCGTTGCGGGTGTTGCGGGTCAGGATGGCATCAGAGTGCTGGGTGCCGTGCGTACGAATGTGATCGATTGCCTCATCCATATCCGCCACCAATTTGACGTTAAGATCCAGCGACAGCCACTCATCGTTGTACTGCTGCGGATTCACCTGCGTGACCGGTGCCGGGCCTTGCTGCAACTGCGCCAGCACGTTGCTGTCAGCATGCAGCGCGATTGCTTCCTGCGCCATACGCGCGCTGAAGGCGGGCAGGAAACGATCGGCAATCGCCTGATCCACCAGCAGCGTCTCCAGGGAGTTACAGGCGCTGGGACGTTGTTTTTTGGCATTGACGATCAGATCAAGTGCCGGTTCAGTCTCCATCGTCTCATCAATGTAAATGTGACAGACGCCGATGCCGCCGGTGATCACCGGAATAGTAGAATTTTCCCGGCAGAGCTTGTGCAGCCCGGCGCCGCCGCGCGGGATCAGCATATCGACGTAGCGATCCAGCTTTAGCAACTGATTCACCAGCTCGCGATCCGGGTTTTCGATCGCCTGAACGATAGCCGCCGGTAAACCGTGCTGCTGCAGCGCGTTCTGGATCACCCGTACCGTGGCCGCATTGGTGCGCCAGGTTTCTTTACCACCGCGCAAAATAGCGGCGTTGCCGGTTTTCAGGCACAGAGTGGCAACGTCCACCGTGACATTGGGACGCGCCTCATAGATCACGGCCACCACGCCCAGCGGTACGCGACGACGTTCAATGCGCAAGCCGCTGTCGAGCTGACCGCCATCGATTAACTGCCCCACCGGATCGGCCAGCTGGCAGACCTGGCGCACATCGCTGGCGATGCTGCCGAGCCGTTGCGGATTGAGTGTCAGCCGGTCTAACAGCGCGGCACTCATGCCGTTCTGACGCGCATCGGCTAAATCCAGCTCATTGGCCGCCAGAATGTCTGCGCTTTCCGCCTCCAGACGGTCGGCAATGGTCATCAGAACCTGATTTTTCTCTGCAGTCGACAGATCGGCCACGGTGTAAGCTGCGGCGCGGGCCGCTTTTCCCATCTCTTCAAGCATTGTCCGCTCCTTAACTGACGATCATGTCGTCGCGGTGAACCGCCACCGGGCCATATTCATAGCCCAGGATTTCGCTGATCTGCTGGCTGTGATGACCGGCAATCATCCGCATCGCGTCGCTGTTGTAGCGTGAAACACCATGGGCGATATCACGACCCTGCAAACTGCGGATACGGATCACTTCACCGCGCGAGAAATTCCCCTGGATAGCACGGATCCCTTTCGGCAGCAGCGAACTGCCGCGTTCAATAATTGCCGCCAGCGCACCATCATCGACGGTGAGTTCACCGGCCGGAGGCGCACCGAAAATCCAGCGTTTACGATTTTCCAGCGGTGATTGCTGCGCATGAAAGCGCGTACCGACCGGCTTACCGTCAATCACATCGCCGATCACGCCGCTGCGACTGCCCGAGGCGATGATGACATCGATACCGGCGCGGCAGGCGACATCCGCCGCCTGAAGCTTGGTCGACATGCCGCCAGTGCCGAGACCCGATACGCTGTCGCCCGCCAGGGCACGCAACGCATCATCGATCACATGGACATCACTGATCAGCTCAGCCTCAGGATTGTTACGCGGATCGGCGGTGAACAGTCCCTGCTGGTCGGTCAGCAGCAGCAGCTTGTCGGCACCACCGAGCATCGCCGCCAGCGCCGAGAGATTGTCGTTGTCACCTACTTTGATTTCAGCGGTGGCGACGGCATCGTTCTCATTGATCACCGGCACAATGTGGTTATCCAGCAGCGCACGCAGCGTGTCCCGGGCATTCAGGAAGCGCTCGCGATCTTCCATGTCGGCACGGGTCAGCAGCATCTGACCAATATGGATACCGTAGATTGAGAACAACTGTTCCCACAGCTGAATCAGACGGCTCTGCCCCACCGCAGCCAGCAGCTGCTTTGAGGCGATGGTGGGTGGCAGTTCGGGGTAACCCAGATGTTCACGTCCGGCGGCCATTGCGCCAGAGGTCACAATCACAATGCGGTGGCCCGCCGCGTGCTGCTGCGCACACTGACGAACCAGTTCCACCATGTGCGCCCGATTCAGCCGGCGGGAGCCGCCGGTGAGAACGCTGGTACCCAATTTGACCACTAAGGTCTGACTGCCACTCATATTTCCTGCCGTAGTGAAAAATTTTTACGAAAGGACGTTTTAACAGGAGTCGATAAGGAAGCCAACAGCCAGCGGGGGAAAAGCACGAATTTACGCGGACAAGGACGTAGACCAAAAGTTCAGGGTTAACAAGAAATCATGAAAAGTGTCATAAAAACTTCATCGCCGACGGGTAAAAAGTCCGTGTTTTACAAAAACTTTCATTTTTTTACGGCGTTCACATTGGGATTGATAGCAAATGAAGAAAAGCACACTGGCCATGATCCTCTCCACGCTGACGCTGGCATCTGCCGCGCAGGCTGCCGAAATCTATAACAAAGATGGCAACAAACTGGACTTATACGGCAAAGTTAAAGCTGAGCACTACATCAGCGATAATGCCAGCCAGGATGGAGACAAGTCCTATACCCGTATCGGCTTTAAGGGTCAGACACAGATTAACGACCTGATGACCGGTTATGGTCAGTGGGAATATCAGTATAACGTCAATAACTCCGAAGGCAGCGACGCCAATAATGGCAACAAAACTCGCCTTGGGTTTGCCGGTCTGAAATTCTCGCAGTATGGTTCGGTCGATTATGGTCGTAACTACGGCGTGCTGTATGACGTTGAGGCCTGGACCGACGTGTTCCCGGAATTCGGCGGTGACGGTACAGCCCGTTCCGATAACTTTATGACCCAGCGCGCCACCGGTGTGGCGACTTACCGCAACAATAACTTCTTTGGTCTGGTCGATGGGCTGAAGTTTGCGTTGCAGTATCAGGGTAAAAACGACGCCACCAGCGCTAACACCCGCACCGACATTAACCGTCAGAATGGCGACGGCTACGGTGCTTCACTGGGCTATGCCCTGGGTGATTCCGGTGTGAGCCTGATGAGTGCCATCACCTCATCTGACCGTACCAACCAGCAGCAGGCACGCGCCTATGGCGGCGGTGACCGTGCGGATTCCTGGGGCGCAGGCGTGAAGTATGATGCCAACAGCGTCTACCTGGCGGCGATCTATACCGATACCCGGAACATGACACCTATCAGCGGCACCAACCGTAACACCGGTGCTGCCGTCGCGGGCGCAGCCAACAAAGCGCAGAACATCGAACTGGTGGCGCAGTATCAGTTTGATTTCGGCCTGCGTCCGTCTATCGGCTATGTACAGACCAAGGGCAAAGATATCGAAAACGGTATCGGCGATGCGGATTTGGTGAAATATATCGACGTGGGCGCGACCTACTACTTCAACAAAAATATGTCCGCCTTCGTTGATTACAAAATCAACCAGCTGGATGATGACAACGCGCTGTCGATTAACAACGATGACGTGGTCGCGATGGGTGTGACTTACCAGTTCTGATTTCAGGCTAATGCCGCACAGCATAAGCTACAGAATGTGTGAGCATAAAAAAGGGCGCGTTTTTCAACGCGCCCTTTTTTTCGTCTTTATTTCACTGCACTACCCAATCAGGCGCTCAGCTTCACCGGTTTCTCATCGAAATCGCTGGCCGGAATCAGATCCAGCTCGAACTCTTTCAGCATCGCTTTAAGACGGGTATGGAAATTCCGTAAGGTCTCTTCCACGCGCGCCGTATTCTCTTTGCCTTTGATGGTTGCCACCGACCAGTCACCCTCTTTATCGAACAGACCGATATGGTAGACATAGGTAAAGTGGTCAGCCTGCGCTTCCAGCTCCATCCACCAGCCCCAGAACTCACGCAGTTCCGGTGCCGGTTTCACATTAATGCAGGCAGCCAGGCAGTCGAAGAAGAATCGGGTTTCGCCACATTTCCCATCGCGAATATAAGGCCCAAGCTCCGTAAAGCGCTTAAGCAGGCGACTGCGGGGATGACCACTTGGTAACGTCATGCTGAATCTCCATAGATGTTGACCGCTATACAGCCTTGATTTTCCGGACGGCCAGGTGATGTCATGTTTCGCTTAACGGCAGTCCGGAAGAATTCCGCTACTAGTTGTAGCAAATACTGTAAATTTTGCCAGTTACCTTTTTAAACGCTTCTCCAGCCAGTCGCAAATTTCATTCAGTGCCTTATCGAAACTGGCCATCATCGGTTTCACCGGAATCAGCAACGCTTTGCCCTCTGCCGAGGAGTTAGCGATCAGCTTGCTCTCCTCTTCCGGGCTGAAAAGATCATTTTGCCAGTAGCCCGACAACATCGGTGTCGGCGTCCGGCGGCCCAGTAATCCCTGGGTTTTCAGCGAATATCGATTGAGTTCGGTACGCAGCGCACTGTCAGAGGCCGTTGCCATGCCCAGGCGGCTCGCCAGCATATCCATGTACATATCCGGAATCTCATCCTGCAATGCCTTCTGCGTCAGCAGGGCATGTACAATCGGCCCAAGACAGGCGACACCACGCAGTCGCTGCGATTCCAGATAGGCCAGCCGCACGGCCACGTTAGCGCCAAAGCGATAACCAAACGCCGCCACGCGGGTATGGTCGATCCAGGGCACGTTTTTCAGATCGCGCAGCACCTGCTGATGCAGAAAGCTGGTGTCCTGATTCAGCGTCCATTTCACCGAGTTGCCTACCGACGGCACATCAATGGTCAGCATGGCGATGCCACGCGGTGCAAGGTAATCATGGAACAGGCGATAGTGATCGCTCTGTAATGAGTCGAGCGCGCCACAGAACAGCACGGTGGGATAAGGTGCTTCAACGTCAGGCGGCATGTGCAGAAAGCCGTTAACCGGGCTGCCACCTGGAATGGCGAACGTCAGCGGTTTCAGCTCGCCCGGCAGGCGTTGAGTCGCCTCTTCATAAGCGCGGTTCGCCAGCGTCTGTGCCTGGTCGGCCAGCTCATCCCCTTTTATATAGGGATAGGCCGCAACGCTATAGAGATGCGCCGCGTGCAACCAGTAGTCGCCCGCCTCGCTGTCGTTGGTGGCCTCCAGCGCTTTTTGCTGCCAGATACCCGCCTGTTTACACCATTCGAAATGCCAGTTGCCGCCGCGAAAACCGATGACTGTGTCAAGCAGCGTCTCATCGGTATGTTCAACGTTGCTGATCGCGATACGCGACAGCACTTCGCTGATCTCCTGCGGCGTCAGGCCCCGCCATGTCCACATCAGCTTATTCAGCATGCGATACCAGCCACGCTGGCTGTCACCGTCCAGGGCAGAGTGGACATTCTGGGTAGCATGATGCTGGCGGCGAACCAGGGATGAGGTTTCAGGATGTTTAAAACGTGGTTTGAACAACTCCTCACTGAGATTTTTGCTCGACATACTCACTTCTCCTGCAACAGAAACGGCGATGGCTAAGTGTACTGTACGGCAATTCGGGGTGCGAGGCTCAGAAAGCACAACGCCCGGATAACCGGGCGTTGTCTGATGTGTATCAATCAGTTTTTAACAATCGGCGGGATGTAGACCACACCCATATCCCACGGCTGCTCGATCCAGGTATCCTGCGGAATATCGACGATATATTCATCAACCAGTGAGCGACCGGCTGGTTTAGCGAAAATGGTGCAGAAACGCGCTTTCGGATACATCTCGCGAATCGCCTGGGCAGTGCCGCCGGTATCCACCAGGTCATCGATCACGATAAAGCCTTCACCGTCGCCTTCTGCGCGCTTCAGAACTTTCATTTCGCGCTGATGATCGTGGTCATAGCTGGAGATGCAGACGGTATCGACGTAGCGGATACCCAGTTCACGTGCCAGCAGCGAAGCCGGTACCAGACCGCCGCGGCTCACCGCGATAATGCCTTTCCACTGTTCAACAGGAAGCAGGCGCTGGGCCAGTTTACGGGCATGGATCTGAAGCATGTCCCAGGTAACGACGTATTTTTCGCTCATAGAATAGAAATCCCAGCCAACCGAGGTGGCGTAAAAATGTGCAACGGGGAAAAGGTTGCGCGAGATTATAAGGAGTTGACGCACTAAAAACCAGCACCCACGCGCTGGTTGCGGCTTTTTAGCGCGTCTGAGAGCGCACACGGTAGAAAACAGTGATATTCTCGGGCCTGGCTCGTCAGATTCTCTGACGGCGATTTTTCACTGGAAACTCGCGATGTCCGGCCTCGCCGGTACACTGACACAGGAGACCTGTCGTGTCTGAATTGTCTCAACTCTCTCCACAGCCGCTGTGGGATATTTTCGCTAAGATCTGCTCGATTCCCCATCCCTCTTTTCATGAAGAAGCGCTGGCGAGCTACATCGTCGGCTGGGCCAAAGAGCAAGGCTTCTGGTGTGAGCGCGATCAGGTCGGCAACATCCTGATTCGTAAGCCCGCCACCGCAGGCATGGAAAACCGTACCCCGGTCGCGCTGCAGGCGCATCTGGATATGGTGCCGCAGAAAAACAACGACACCGTCCATGACTTTACTAAAGATCCGATTCAGCCCTGGGTTGACGGTGAATGGGTGAAAGCGCGCGGCACCACGCTGGGCGCGGACAACGGCATCGGTATGGCTTCTGCGCTGGCAGTTCTGGCTGACAGCAGCCTGACGCATGGCCCGCTGGAAGTGCTGCTGACCATGACCGAAGAGACCGGTATGGATGGCGCATTCGGTCTGCAACCCAACTGGCTGCAGGCAGAAATCCTGATCAACACCGACTCAGAAGAAGAAGGTGAAATCTACATGGGCTGCGCGGGCGGTATCGACTTTGTCACCACCCTGCCGCTGAGCCGTGAAGCGGTGCCTGCTGACTTCAAGACCCTGAAGCTGACGTTGAAAGGATTGCGTGGCGGTCACTCCGGTGCCGATATTCATATGGGCCTCGGCAACGCCAACAAACTGCTGGCGCGCTTCCTGGCGGCACACGCTGCTGAACTGGATCTGCGTCTGCTGGCCTTCAGCGGCGGTACGCTGCGCAACGCGATCCCGCGTGAAGCTTTCGCTACCGTCGCGGTCGAAAGCCACAAAGCGGATGCGCTGAAATCAGCGGCGGCGCACTTCCTGAGCGCCATCAAAAATGAGCATGGCATCAAAGAGCCGAATATTGCACTGGTCACTGAGCCGCTGGCGCATCAGGGTGATGCCCTGAATGCTGACAGCCGCGATCGCTTCCTGAACCTGCTTAACAGCATGCCAAACGGCGTGATCCGCAACTCCGACGTGGCGAAAGGCGTGGTAGAAACCTCACTGAATATCGGTGTGGTGACCATGGAAGCCGATCACGCAGAGATCAACTGCCTGATCCGTTCGCTGATCGACACCGGCCGCGATTATGTGGTGCAGATGCTGACCTCACTGGGCCAGCTGGCAGGCGCACAGACCAAAGCGAAAGGCGGCTACCCAGGCTGGCAGCCTGATGCGGACTCCGCCATTATGGCGCTGACCCGTCAGACCTATATCGCGCTGTTTGATAAGACCCCGAACATTCAGGTGATCCACGCCGGTCTGGAGTGTGGTCTGTTCAAAAAGCCGTATCCGGAGATGGACATGGTGTCGATTGGGCCGACCATCACCGGGCCGCACTCGCCGGATGAGCAGGTTCACATCGAAAGCGTTGGCCTTTACTGGAAACTGCTGACCACCCTGTTGAATGTGGTGCCAGAAAAGTAATTCTGTCACAAAAAAAGTAAACCAGGCTCCGGCCTGATGCCGGTCATCTAAGTGACCGGCACTTTTCCTGACCGGTGATGTTGACCTGTTCAGCCCGCCCCGCCACTGTCCTCTTCTGCCACAGCCTTTTTAGTCATTTCGTAAGTTACCCCGCCCGAAATCTTTAAATCATTAAGGCCGTATGACTTACGGCATTTACTCTCCTGACGACTTCCCTGTAATATTCTCTGTGAAAATTCAAACGGACAATAATACAAGAAAGGTATAATAATGACCGGAAGGAAGTTTCTGTGAAAAATAGCGGGAACCCGGCTGCCGATGGACGACGACATAACCAGGGATATACGCACGGCGATATCATCACTTTGGTTTAAACCATTTATGAATAACAAAAAAACCACGATAAAAACTATCGGAAGGTACTATAAAAAACAGAAAGAAACCTTATACTCTGCTACCCGCTGCTGGTTGCATTCTGCCTGGTTACTTTCTATGGTTATCCCTTCATCCTGCTGAATTTACCAGCGCTCATGAGGATGGGAATTTTAAAGAAGGTAAAATAAGAAAGCTTAAAAGTGATTAAATCTGCGCTTCTGCTGCAGCGACAGTAATAAAATCTCGCATTTTTCCAGCCCAACAAAAGTATAAATTATAACAAAAATAAAAAGTTGAATAACATTTAAATTAACTCATTTTAATTCATAAATCTTTAACATCTTTGATGCTTTCTGTATTATCCTGTGCATCCAGTTTACAGACACACTCTTTGAGAACAGATCATTACGGGCAACCCGACAAATAATTACGATAATGTGATATGCGGCGCATCCCACCCTATTACCAGAATGGTATATTTTTCGTGAAAAGCTGAACGGACCATAATACAAGGAGTGTATCATAATGGGCGCATTACAGTTTCCCTCCACTATATTTACCACCCGTAAGGCGATGAACGACTACAGTGCTGATGATATGCGCTGCGGCGATCTGACTGAAGCAGAGTTAAAATCCCAATACCGGCTGGATTACATTTCTGATCGGGTTGATCCCTGGACCCTGACTCTGCGTTCCTCACTGGATCGTCCTCAATCCATGTTCTGCTGTAATCGGCGTGGCCAGGGTCGAACGATTTCCCGCCAGCAGTGTGCTGAAATGCTATTTGATGAATTTCGATCGTTGTCCCGTAAATTTTCCCTGAGCGGGCCATATAGTCACCTGATCGAAAAGATGATCACGCATATGCAGAATAATAGCGGTAAGACCTTCCGTGATATGGCGTTGGATAGGGCTTTGAGAGAACACATTCTCAGGGACAACTCTGAAGAAAATAGTACACGCCTGATACTACAAAAAACAGTAAAAACTAATATCGACTGGGTAAAAAAACATTTCCCCAAAAACAATAAAGATGAGTTGTACAATGCACTAACATTTGGAAAAATCCCGAAATTTGACAGATTACAGGATAATTATAACGGCATGGGGATTTCCGTTCATGATATTTGGGCAGCGCATATAACCATAAAATCACTGCATATTGATAATAACAACTATCGGGCAACGGTACATTACAAAATACAGGATCACTTTGGTCTCGACAGTGCTGATATATTAAAGAAAAATTTTAGCCAGTTTCATTTTTTTCGCATCTGGTTTGTTCTTCAGAGATACAATCAATTTGGTTTTAAGCCCTTCATGACCGATATGGAAGCAACCGTAGAAATCCGCGGAGAGTCCAATGAAAAATAGTCTAAAAAAAACCCTTCTGGCACTGTTTCTTTTCATTTTTATGTTACTTGCCTACTTACTCTGGCTTTCGCTCCGTCCTGTAAAGATTGTTGCCGTTCATAACACCGCAAACTGGAGTTCTGTTTTAGTAAAAAACTTTCCGATTACAGATCGTGGGAAAATTGACTGGTGGTTAAAAAACAAAGACGCCCTGAAACGACAATATGACATTCCTAAACCGGCATCTTACGGTAATTATACGGTAAGTATCTGGTTGTTCGGAGAAGGCTACAAAGAAGATGATCAATATGACCGACTCTGTTTTACTGACATGAAACCACCCATGAATTGCATCGAAAAAGACAGGATTTTTATAATCAGTTACAGCAAAAACAGTGGCATTACATATACTGTTGATGATGGAGAATACCGCATGGAAGATGACGGTAAAATAATAAAGCAATAAAGGTAAGTCAATGTCCTGACAGGATATCGGACAGCCGTTACATCGGCCAGTAGCCAGCGATCACTTTGACTTTGAAATAGTTATGAACAATACAGCAAAGAGTCTTAAGATCACCGGAGGCTATAATTGAAGGCATGATTAAAAAGGCGATCCTGGTGCTTGCTGTTGCAGGGGTATTGATGGCAGGCTATTTTTTTGGTTAACCTCACGTCCGGTTGAGATCATTGCTATTCATAAAGGTCATCGTGGCTTCAGCGCTGTTTTAGTAAAAAGCTTTCCTTTAACCGATCACGGAAAGATCAACTGGTGGCTGACAGAAAGCAACAATATTAAGGAAAAATACCACATCCCCCTTTCCCGGCTTCTGGCAGTAAAAAATAGCCGAAAAGCGATATAAGCATTCCTGCTTCAACCTCACATTATGTTGAGGCGACTGTTTTTAGCCAATACACTTCCAGCGCCGGCGTGTTAAAGGCTTATGCAGCCGCCCGATATCCGTGATTTCCCTTTCGTCATCTCTCAAATCCCCGTTGCCATCGCAGGCTCCGGGATAGACGCTTAGCTGGCACCAGACTCTTAAGTCACCCATACCCGGCTCTGACCTGGTTTTATAGCCTTAACTTTTTCACCAGCATAATTCGCTGCCTTTTCCGCCCTTTACCCCGCTATTCCGCCACGTTCCCGCGCTTCGCTGGTTGTAGCCGCCATTATGTCCAGATGTCTGGATGGCTAATAAGATTTCGTGCTAGCTTATGCGCTTTCGGCTGTTGCCGCGCCTGAAGGTTCAGGAAAAAATGCGGCCAGTGATTCTTCAGGAGAGTAATGACATGCCAGGGTTAAACTGCCTTGAGATGCGTAACATCTCCATCGCTTTTGGCGGGTTTGCCGCGCTATCGTCGGTGGATTTCCGCAGTGACGGCCATTCAGTACATGCACTGACCGGCGCTAACGGCGCGGGCAAGTCAACGCTGATGGCAATCCTTTCCGGTGCGCACAGCCACTACAGCGGCGAGATCCTGCTGGATGGTGAGCCGGTCTCCATCCGTACGCCGCGTGATGCGAAACGGCTGGGTATCCATCTGGTTCAGCAGGAAGTGGACGTGGCGCTGGTGCCGCAGCTCAGCGTCGCGGAAAACATTCTGCTGGATCGGCTGGCAGAGCCTGGCCACCGCTATCGCTGGGGCGAGGTTCGGCGTCAGGCGCGAGCGCTGCTGGCTCAGCTCGACGTGGCGCTGGACGTCAACCGGCTGGTGGAGCGCTGCACCCTGGCTGAAAAGCAGCAAATTCTGCTGGCGCGGGCGCTGTCGCACCACTGCCGCTTCCTGATTCTGGATGAACCCACTGCCCCGCTTGATCAGCATGAAAGTCAGCGGCTGTTTGCTGTGGTGCGTCGCCTGCAGGCCAGCGGCATCGGCGTGGTGTTTATCTCTCACCGTATTCATGAACTGAAAGCCATCTGCGACCAGCTGACGGTACTGCGTGATGGCCGCCTGATTGAAACCGGCCCAATGGCGGCACTGAGCGGCGAGCAGATCGTGGAGAAGATGCTGGGGCATCAGCTCACCGATATCTTCCCGGCCCGTCGCGCGCAGCAGACTCAGCCGCTGCTGCTGGCGATTGACGGTCTTCATGATGAGCAACTGCTGCAGGATATCTCGCTACGATTGCATAAAGGGGAAATTCTGGGCATTGCAGGCCTGGCCGGCGCCGGTAAAACCGAACTCTGTAAAGCGCTGTTTGGTGCCAGCAAAAGCCGCGTCAGTGGCGGTGAACTGCATGGCCAGCCGTGGCAGCCCCGTTCGCCGCATGACTCCGTCAGTCGCCGCATGGCGCTGGTGCCGGAGGAGCGGCGCAAAGAGGGGATCTTTATTGATGAGTCGGTGGCAATGAACCTCAGCGTCAGCGCAGACGATAGCTTTTCGCGCTGGAGTCTGTTTGGTCATCGCCAGGCGTGGCGCTGGGCGGAGCAGGTTATCCAGCAGTTGCAGGTGCGCACCACCGGTCCGGCACAGACGCTGCGCCGTCTCTCCGGCGGCAATCAGCAGAAAGTAGCGATAGGCAAATGGCTGCGCAACAACGCCGACGTGCTGATTTTCGATGAGCCGACGAAAGGTGTCGATATCAAAGCCAAAACCGAACTCTTCACCCTGATCGATAATCTGGCGCGCGAGGGGAAAGGCATTATTTACGCGTCAGGAGAGTTTTCTGAACTGGTCGGTTTATGCGACCGGATTTGCGTGCTCTGGGATGGACGCATTGTGGCCGAGCTGGCTGCACGCGACGTCACCGAAGAGACGCTTTTGCTCTATTCCACCGGAGGAACCCCTGCGTGAGCAGCAAAGAAACCAGCCTGAAACTGACAGCCTCGCCGTGGCGTCACCAGTTGTTCGACTTTCTCTATAAATGGGGCATGTTGCTCACGGTGGTGATCCTGATCGCCGCCTTTGGTCTCGCCTCCGACAGCTTCCTTGAACCCAACAACATCATCAATATTCTGCGCTCCATTGCCATTGTCACGGTGATTGCGATCGGCGTCTCGATCTCGCTGACCGTTGGCGGCTTTGATCTGTCGGTCGGATCGACCGCCTCGCTGGCCAATGCGCTGGTGATTTCGCTGTTTGTCTGGTACGGCTTCGGCACTACCACCGCGATCCTGCTCACCCTGGCCCTCTGCACCCTGGTCGGGCTGTTTAACGCCTTTCTGATTGTGATCCTGCGCATCCCCGACATGCTGGCAACGCTGGCGACACTGTTTGTGATTCAGGGTGTGGCGATGACCTACAGCTTTGGTGGATCGATCACCGAGAATATGGTGCTGCCGAGCGGTGATATGGCGGAAGGCACTATTCCGGCGGCGTTTGGCCTGCTCGGCCAGGTGCCGACCATCGTGATTATCATGCTGGTCGTCACCGTCGCCGCGCAGCTGGCGTTGTCGCTGACCAAACATGGTCGCCGGATGTATGCGCTGGGCGGCAATCCGGAAGCGGCCCGCCTCTCCGGCATCCGCACTACCCGCTACCGGGTGCTGGCTTATGTAATTGCCTCACTGCTGGCCGGCCTGGGTGGCATTCTGCTCGCCTCGCGTATCGGCTCATCTCAGGTCAACGCCGGAAGCGGCTACCTGATGGACGCCGTCGCGGCGGCGTGGATTGGCTTCTCACTGGCGGGTTCCGGCAAGCCGAACGCGCTGGGCACGCTGGTCGGCGCGGTGATCCTCGGCGTGCTGCAGAACGGTCTGGTGATGCTCTCTGTTCCCTATTACGCCATGGACATTATTAAAGGGCTGGTGCTGGCTTTAGCACTGGCGATCACCTATATCCAGCGCCGCTGAGGCGCTTTTACCGGAGTTGATAACAATGCAAAAAATAACACTCTCGCTGCTGGCCCTGAGCCTGCTGAACGCCAGCGCCGCCTTCGCGGATACCGTCACGCCGGTGCCTGCGGCTATCGCCAGTCATGACGGGCCGATCCGTATTGCGGTGATCCGCAATCTCGGCTCCGATGACAACACCACCCAGTTTGTTGCCGGTGCCATTCAGCAGGGTCGTCAGCTGGGCTTTAAGGTCAGCACCTTCCTCAGCAACGGCGACGATGCGCGCTTCCAGGATTTCGTGAATCAGGCGATCAGCCAGAAATATGACGGCATCGTGCTGTCGCACGGTAAAGCGCCCTACGCCAGCGGACTGGTGAAGCGCATTGCCGATGCAGGCATTAAGCTGTCGGTGTTTGATACGCCGGTGGATAGCCCGATTCCGGGCGTCACCGTCACCGCGCAGGATGACGCTTCACTGGCGCAGTTGTCGCTGGGCCAGCTCATCCATGATTTCAATGGCAAAGCGAACATCGTCAAGCTATGGGTTGCCGGTTTCCCGCCGATGGAACGCCGTCAGGTAGTGTATGAAAAACTGCTGAAAGAGAATCCGGGCATTCATCAGCTTGAGTCGATTGGTGCGGTTTCAACTGACGTTCAGGGCGACACCGCCAATAAAATTGGCGCGATTCTGGCGAAATACCCTAAAGGCAAAATCGACGCCATCTGGGGTGCCTGGGATGCCTTCAGCCAGGGCGCTTACAAAGCGCTGCAGGAAAATGGCCGTACCGAGATCAAGCTCTACAGTATTGATGTCTCGAACCAGGATTTGCAGCTGATGCGCGAGAAAAACAGCCCGTGGGTACAGACGGTGGCGGTCGATCCTAAAACCATTGGCGCGGTGAATATGCGTCTGGTGGCGAAGAAAATTGCCGGTGAAGAGACGCCCGCGACTTACCAGTTTAAAGCGGCATCAATCTCTCAGCAGCAGCTTAACAGCCAGCCTGGCGCCGTGAACGTCGCGTCGCTGAACAAGATTATTCCGGGCTGGGGCAGCAATGAGGATTTTGTCGCTCCGTGGTTTGCGACTCTGGCGGCGAAATATAAGAAGTAATCGAATGTCAGCCTTGCCGGTCGGTGAGGCTGACGGTTACAGACCCAGCAGTAGCTGACGCTCCAGCTGGGGATCAACCATAGTCACATGTAATCCTACCAGCCGCACGCCGCGCCCGGCACGACGTTCATCCCAGGTTTTACGGGCGATGGCAATCATGTCCTCTTTGTTCAGCACTGGCCAGATATGCTCCTGGGTCGTCTGCTGAAAATCACTGAACTTCAGTTTGACGCCCTGACGCGCCACCTGCTTGTCAGGTCGGATCTGCGTCAGCCGGCGATCCAGTTCGGCGTAGAGAAAATCGATAATTTCCAGGCAGGCATCCCAGTCGCTGATATCTTCCGCCAGCGTCCGTTCAACCCCCAGCGATTTACGCTCGCGCTCAACGATCACGCTGCGGTCATCAATGCCATTGCTGCGCTCCCACAGCACCCGGCCAAACTTGCCAAAGCGCTTTAACAGCAGCGCTAAGTCTGCCTTCTGCACGTCGCCACAGGTTACCAGCCCCATCTCTTCCAGTTTTTTGGCCGAGACTTTGCCAACGCCAGGGATCTTCGCCAGCGGCAGGGTTAGCAGAAAACCGGACATCTCCGGCGGGGTAATCACGAACTGCCCGTCCGGCTTATTCAGGTCAGAGGCGATCTTCGCCAGAAATTTAATCGGGGCGATGCCCGCGGAGGCGGTAAGCCCGGTTTCACGGTAGATGGTGGCGCGGATCGCCTGCGCCATCAGCGTGGCAGAGCCGTGACAGTGCGGGCTGTCGGTAACATCCAGATAAGCTTCATCGAGGGAGAGCGGTTCAATCAGCGGTGTATAGCGGGTAAAGATGTCGCGGATCTGCGCGGAGGCTTCTTTATAGGCGTCGAAGCGTCCTGGCAGCAGACGCAGATGCGGACATAACTTGAGGGCCATGCCGGTGGGCATCGCACTGCGCACGCCAAATTTGCGCGCCGGATAGTTGGCGGTGCTGATCACGCCGCGACGCTCGCGGCTGCCACCAATGGCGATCGGGATGTCGCGCAGCTGGGGATTATCACGCATCTCCACCGCGGCATAGAAGCAGTCCATATCGACATGAATGATTTTACGCATACCCCCTCCGGCACTGGATAAGTATACAGTTGGCAGGGGTAACTGCAATATTTGTCGCGTTGACGATTAAAGTTTACAAATTTCTGGCCGAATATCTTTCAGTAAATCGCGAATTTGGCTGACGCCGTCTTGCTAAAAAAACAGACAATGTTTAATGTTGCGCTGCGGTAGCGGACAGTTCCGATAATGCAAACAGAGACGCACATTTTGCGTCATGTTCTCTTCACCTCAAGGTACACACAGCATGGGCAAAATCGCACTCCTGTTTGCGATGATTTTACTGCCAGCCCTCAGCATGGCAATGACACCCGAACCCGTCTCAACGGCACCGGTCAGCAAAGAATTAAAGAAGCAGTTACTCGGCACCCCGGTCTATATCCAGATCTTCAAGGAAGAACGCACGCTCGAACTCTACGGCAAAATCGGTAACGAATACCGCCTGCTGGACACCTACCGCATCTGTAACTTTTCTGGCGGCCTCGGCCCGAAACGCCGTGAAGGCGATTTCAAAAGCCCGGAAGGTTTTTACAACGTGAAGCTGAATCAGCTGAAGCCGGATAGCCGGTTTTATCGCGCGATCAACATCGGCTTTCCGAATCAGTACGATCGTAATCAGGGCTACAGCGGCAATTACCTGATGATTCATGGCGACTGTAAGTCGATTGGCTGCTATGCCATGACTAACGCCTATATGGATGAGATTTTTACCTATGTGAATGCCGCGCTGCGTAACGGCCAGCAGGATATCAGCATCAGCATCTATCCATTCCGCATGACCGACAGCAATATGCAGCGTCACCGCTACTCCACCTATGCCAGTTTCTGGCAGCAGCTGCAGCCGGGATACGCTTACTTTGCTAAATATCACCAGCCGCCGATGGTCAATGTCGCCAGCGGTAAATATGTGATGAACAGCAGCCCGGCACCGGTTTTAGCCAGTCCCGAAGCCGCTTCACGTTCATTCCTGGCGCTCTCCAAGGCAGAATAACGCCCATTCACCTGGCACGATCCGCTGCCAGGTTTCATTGGCCGTCAGTGGCTGCGTCGCAATCACCGTCACCACGTCATGCGGCGTGGTGTGCTGCTGAAAATCAACCTCCACATCCTGATCCAGTAACTGCGCCCGCCCAAACGGTGCGCGGCGGGTGATCCAGTAAAGATTGGTGGAGCAAAAGGCCATCAGATAACGACCATCTGACAGCAGCATGTTAAACACGCCCTTCTGCCGCAATGTGCCGGCAAGCTCCCCGATAAACCGGAATACCGCAGGCCAGTTGCCTGGCGTGCGCGGATAGCGCGTTGCCAGCTGATGCAGGATCCAGCAGAACGCCTTCTCGCTGTCCGTTTCGCCCACCGGCCGGAATGTGCCGGTCTCCAGTTGCCGATAGCCCCTGAGCTGCCCGTTGTGCGCATAGGTCCAGTTGCGGCCCCACAGCTCGCGGGTAAACGGGTGGGTATTTTCCAGCGATACCTGACCGCGATTCGCCTGGCGGATGTGCGCCACCACCGAATGCGATTTGATCGGATACTCCTGCACCAGACGCGCAATCGGCGAGTTAAAGCTCGGCAGCGGGTCTTTAAACGTACGACAGCCTTTATCTTCGTAGAAGGTAATGCCCCAGCCATCTTTGTGAGGCCCGGTTCCTCCGCCACGCTGAACCAGACCGGTAAAGCTGAAACAGATATCCGTGGGAACATTGGCGCTCATCCCGAGCAATTCGCACATAGCCACCGCCTTAGAGTAAGCGACCTCCCGTCAGGCGGGAGGCCAGCACAGTTACTTCACCATCTCTTTTTCGATCAGCAGCATCAGAATGTGGATCACTTTAATGTGGATCTCCTGGATGCGATCGGCATAACCAAAGTGTGGCACCCGGATTTCAATGTCGGCACTGCCTGCCATCTTACCGCCATCTTTACCGGTGAGGGTGATGACTTTCATCCCCTGCGCACGGGCAGCGTCAATCGCTTTAATGATATTGGCAGAGTTACCGGAAGTTGAGAGGCCCAGCAGCACATCGCCCGGACGCCCTACCGCTTCCACATAGCGTGAAAAGACATAGTCATAACCAAAATCATTACTGACGCAGGAGAGATGGCTGACATCAGAGATGGCAATCGCCGGATAGCCAGGACGATTTTCGCGGTAGCGACCGGTCAGCTCTTCAGCGAAATGCATCGCATCGCAATGTGAACCGCCGTTACCGCAGGAAAGCACCTTGCCGCCCGCCTTAAAGCTGTCAGCCAGCAGCACCGCAGCACGCTGGATCGCATGGATATTGGCCTCGTCGCTGAGGAATTTATTCAGCGTATCAGCAGCTTCATTAAGCTCAGAGCGGATAATGTCCTGGTACATAGGGATGTCCTTTTTTAGAAGAGGTTAATCGCAGCAAGTTTAACGGAATGGCCGGTCAGCGCAAAGCGTCATGCCACGGCTGGCCAGGCAGTGGCGGCGATTATCGCTGCAGCAGGTGATGCAGAAATGGACAGAAATCGGTTTTTGTGAGGCAGGTTGTAATTGCGATGTAAACAAATTGATAAATCAACCCAACTGCTCTAAACCTCTCTACATAACAGGTCAGACCTCTTACTACTTGGAGCGGTTCATTATGATGGTTGTCTCGATACTTGCCACGGTGGCGCTGATTGGCGCCCTGTTCTATCACCGCCTGTCGTTGCGGCTCAGCAGTGCGATTCTGCTGCTGTGGACTGCCGCGATGGCTGTTGCTCACCTCTGGACGCCATGGTTACTATTGCCGCTGGCGATCATCCTGCTGCCGTTCAACCTGCCGTCACTGCGCCGCAGCCTGTTTTCAAAGCCGATTTTTCAGCGCTTCCAGCAGGTGATGCCGCCGATGTCGCGCACCGAGAAAGAAGCGATCGATGCGGGCACCACCTGGTGGGAAGGCGATCTGTTTCAGGGCAAACCAGACTGGCAGAAGCTGCACAACTATCCGCAGCCGCGCCTGACCGCCGATGAGCAGGCTTTTCTCAATGGTCCGGTTGAAGAAGCGTGCCGCATGGCCAACGATTTCCAGATCACCCATGAGCTGGCGGATATGCCTCCGGAAATGTGGGCCTATCTGAAAGAGCATCGTTTCTTCGCGATGATTATTAAAAAAGAGTATGGCGGACTCGATTTCTCCGCCTATGCGCAGGCCTGCGTGCTGCAAAAACTGTCGGGTGTCTCCGGGATTCTGGCGATTACCGTGGGCGTGCCTAACTCATTAGGTCCGGGCGAACTGCTGCAACACTACGGTACTGAAGAGCAGAAAAATCACTATTTACCCCGGCTGGCACGCGGCGATGAGATCCCCTGCTTTGCGCTGACCAGCCCGGAAGCGGGCTCAGATGCCGGAGCCATCCCCGATACCGGCGTGGTCTGCATGGGCGAATGGCAGGGTCAGCAGGTGCTGGGCATGCGGCTGACCTGGAACAAGCGCTACATCACGCTGGCACCGATCGCCACCGTGCTGGGCCTGGCATTTAAACTCTCCGACCCGGATCATCTGCTCAGCGATAACGAGAATCCTGGCATTACCTGTGCGCTGATCCCGACCAACACGCCCGGCGTGGAGATTGGTCATCGCCACTTCCCGCTTAACGTGCCGTTCCAGAACGGGCCGACACGCGGCAATAATATCTTTGTGCCGATTGACTATATTATCGGCGGCCCACAAATGGCCGGTCAGGGCTGGCGGATGCTGGTGGAGTGTCTGTCTGTAGGTCGCGGCATTACGCTGCCATCGAACTCAACCGGCAGCCTGAAAAGTGTGGCGCTGGCGACAGGCGCCTATGCCCATATCCGTCGTCAGTTCCGCGTCTCAATCGGTAAGATGGAAGGAATTGAAGAGCCGCTGGCGCGCATTGCCGGTAACGCATATGTGATGGATGCGGCGGCCACACTGATTACGGCCGGTATTATGCAGGGTGAAAAACCGGCCGTGCTGTCGGCGATTGTGAAATATCACTGCACCCATCGCGGTCAGCGCGCCATTATCGACGCCATGGATATTGCCGGCGGCAAAGGCATTATGCTGGGTAACAGCAACTTCCTGGCCCGCGCCTATCAGGGTGCGCCCATCGCTATCACAGTAGAGGGCGCTAATATTCTGACCCGCAGCATGATTATCTTCGGACAGGGTGCGATTCGCTGCCATCCTTATGTACTGCAGGAAATGGCGGCGGCAGCCAGCAACGATGTTAACGCATTTGATCAGGCGCTGTTCAGCCATATTGGTTATGTCGGCAGCAGCACCCTGCGCAGCCTGTGGCTGGGCTTAACGGCCGGACGTACCAGCGCCACTCCGACCCGCGATGGCACCCGCCGTTACTATCAGCATCTGAACCGCATCAGTGCCAACCTGGCGTTGCTCTCTGATGTGTCGATGGCGGTGCTGGGGGGCAGCCTGAAACGTCGTGAGCGTATCTCGGCGCGTCTGGGCGATGTGCTGAGCCAGCTCTATCTTGCCTCGGCGACGCTGAAACGCTACGACGATGAAGGCCGCAACGAAGCCGATCTGCCGCTGGTTCACTGGGGCGTGCAGGATGCGTTACATCAGGCGGAAGTCGCGATGGACGATCTGCTGCGTAACTTCCCGAACCGTCTGGTCGCGGGCGCATTGCGGATGACTATTTTTGCAGGCGGTCATCACTGCCCTGCTCCGTCTGATCGTCTGGACCATCAGCTGGCAAAACTGCTGCAACAGCCGTCAGCTACCCGCAGTCGTCTGGGCCGTGGCATGTACCTGACGCCCAGCGAGCACAACCCTGCCGGTCAGCTGGAACAGGCGTTGCAGGATGTGATGGCGGCAGAAGTGATCCATGACAGACTGTGCAAACAGACGAAGCAGCACCTCTCCTTTACCCGGCTGGATGCGCTGGCGAAGCGCGCGCTGGAACAGGGCTGGATTGATGCTAAAGAGGCTGAAGTGTTGCAGCGTGCAGAGACCAGTCGTCTGCGTTCGATTAACGTCGATGAGTTTGAGGCGGATGCGCTGGCAGTGCCGGTGCCAGAGAAAGCCCCTCAGCCTGCGTCACGGGCGAGTGAGGCGGCATAAGGTTCAGGGCCGATGTGATGTCGGCACAGAGTACTGAACTTAAAGCGATGGGGGTCAGCACTGTTTTCAGAGGTCACGCCTCGTCGGCCAAAAGAGCTGACAATGACAAATCCAGGTGAATCTGACCACAATCGATTAGCTTAAGGCGCAGGGAACAGGGTCAGAAGAGGAAAGCATCCCGCGTCAGGACGACGCGGGCCGAGCGAGCCAGGGATGGCTTTAGCGACTTTCCGAGCTGACCCTGTTTCCGGCGCGGGCACGCCCTCACAGCTGGCCTTTGCTTTACCTGAAAGCCGACATCATGTCGGCCTTTTTTATCCTGCCTGACGGATGCGGGCAATCAGCGCATCCGCGTCTTCTACGTGACCGGCCGCCAGAATCAGCGTGCGTCCCAGATTAATTGCATTACGGATGCAGTCGGTACGCATTGCCGGATCGGCAATCAGCTTCATATCCGCCACGTGTGACATCCCCACCGTGCGGCGAATCAGTTCGGTGCCGCAGTAACCAATGGTATCGGCCCAAACTTTACGCAGAAACGCCTCGGCATAGCCTGGATAAGCCAGTGCCTCATCGCGGGTTTTCTCTGCCGCCAGTGCCAGAAAGCCCGCGGCAAAGGTGGTCCAGAGCGTATGCACATCGCTGAGGCGCTGCTCGCGTGCATCGGCGGCCTCACGCGGTGGCAGCAGACCCGGCAGGCCGCAGTAGTTAATCAGCAGGTTGCCGATGGCGGTGCCGACATCAAAACCGATAGGGCCAAAATAGCCAAACTCCGCATCAATCGCTTTCAGGCTGCCATCAGCAACGAAAATCGATCCGCTGTGAATATCACCATGCAGCAGCGCTTCGGCATGGGCAAAGAAACGATGCTTGAGACCGCCCACCGCAATGCGCAGTGCATCGTCATTACGCAGGCTGGCGACCAGCGGTTCAAGCGCTTCGGGATAGCTATTGCGCTCATGGTCGGTATAGGGATCGTTAAAGAAAAGATCTTCGGTGATTTCACACATTTCCGGATTAATGAAACGCGCCACTTCCGCTTTTTTCTGGTGCGGATGCAGGATGAAATCGGAGGTATGAAACAGGGTTTGTGCCAGATAGTCGCCTAACTGCTGAGCCGCTTCCGGGTAATAAGCCCCCTTCACCAGCTCGCCGCGCCAGATGCGATGGCTGGAGAGATCTTCCATTACCATCACCGCCAGCTCCGCATCGTAATGGGTGATCTTCACCGTGTGCTGCGGACAATATTTGTAATGTTCGACCAGGGTCTGCGCTTCCAGCCGCGCCCGATCCAGCGTCAGCGGCCAGGACTCACCCACACAGCGCACATAGGGCAGCGCCTGCTTGACCACTACCCGACTGTTACCCTGATCGTCATAAATTTTAAATACCAGGTTGAGGTTGCCATCACCAATCTCTTCTGCGCTGCTCAGCGCGGCAGGATTGTCCACGCCGCCAAATTGTCGGGCATATTCCACAGCATCAGCAGCAGTAAAGGTACGGTATTGCGACATTGCCTGTTCCTCATCAATCGAAGGGGGATAACCTGGGTGTAATAAGCCGTTCAGACGTCTATACATCCGTTCAGCATGTTGGCACAATAGGTGTCATTAACGCAACATGGATTTCACCCACAATGCAGACACTTCAAACCACCAGCTTACAGGTTCGTGACAGTCAGCTCTGGATTCTGGATCAGCAGGCACTGCCGCAGCAAAAGAACTGGCTGCCCGCGCACAGCGTGCCCCAGCTGATTGAACATATTCATGCGCTGCGGGTTCGCGGTGCGCCGCTGATCGGCCTTTCCGCCTCGCTGCTGCTGGCGTTGCTGGCAGAACAGGGGCAGACGCGCGCTGAACTGGCGCAGGCGCTGGAGACCCTGCGCGCTGCGCGCCCTACCGCTGTCAATCTGATGAACAATCTGGACCGGATGAAACTGGCGCTGGCGCAGCCGGACTTTGCCCCCGTGCTGGCAGAGGAAGCCTGGCGGCTGGTGCAGGAAGATAAGCAGCTGTGTGACGCCATCGCTGACGCGGGTTGTATGCGGGTGAAACCCGGCAGCCAGCTGCTGACCCACTGTAATACCGGCGGACTGGCCACCGCCGGTGTGGGCACCGCCCTTGGCGTGATTGCCCGTGCCCATCAGCAGGGGCTGATTAAGAATGTCTGGGTTGATGAAACCCGTCCGCTGTTACAGGGCGGCCGG
Source organism: Pantoea sp. E956-1 (assembly GCF_982223955.1). Classification (NCBI taxonomy): domain Bacteria; kingdom Pseudomonadati; phylum Pseudomonadota; class Gammaproteobacteria; order Enterobacterales; family Erwiniaceae; genus Pantoea; species Pantoea sp. E956-1. The sequence goes on from NZ_CEUYZP010000010.1 coordinate 92,206, forward strand.
TTAACCGCCTGGGAGCTGGGCGAGCTGGCGATTCCTTACACCCTGATTACCGATTCCATGGCCGCCAGTCTGATGGCCCGTGGAGAGGTCGACGCCGTGTGGGTCGGCGCTGACCGCATTGCCGCCAACGGCGATGTGGCCAATAAAATCGGCACCTACAGCCTGGCGGTGCTGGCCCATTATCATCAGATTCCGTTTTACGTGGCCGCCCCGCATACCACGCTGGATCGCAGCTGTCCGGACGGCGCAGCGATTCCTATTGAGCAGCGCGCCGCCAGTGAAGTAACAGGCGTTGCCGGCAGTTTTGGCAGCGTGCAGTGGGCGCCGGAAGCGGCGAAGGTCTATAACCCGGCGTTTGATGTCACGCCCGCCCCCCTGATCAGCGGCTGGGTACTGGACACCGGCGTCGTCACGCCTGACCAGGTGCAGGATGGCATTTTCCAGCCAAAATAGCGGCCTGCAAGGCGTTTGCCGCTCATAGCAAACGCCTCACCCCATCGGCTGACGTATTACGCCAGACGCGGATAAGCATCCGCAATCTTATCGCCGGTAAAGTTCGCTACCCAGCCTTCCTGATTATCGAAAATGCGGATCGCCGTGAAGTGCGGTGACGATCCCATATCAAACCAGTGTGGTGTTCCCGCAGGTACCGAGATCAGATCGTTTTTTTCGCAGAGGATCTGCAGGATCTCGCCATCCAGGTGCAGACAGAAAAGTCCGGCACCCTCAACAAAGAAACGCACCTCATCTTCACCGTGCGTATGTTCCGAGAGGAACTTCTCGCGCAGCACGGTTTTCTGCGGATTATCGGCGCGCATGCTGATCACGTCCCAGCTCTGATAGCCTTTTTCCGCCACCAGCCGATCGATCGCATGCTGATAGGCCTTGATTACCGTTTCGGGATCCGGATTTTCACCCAGATCGCGATCGGCTTCCCAGCGCTCAAAACGGACACCTTTGGCGCTCAGGCGTTCACGAATTTCTTCCTCGTCGGTGCTGTGCCACACCGGCTGGCTGGCTTCGCGGTCGGTAAAAATAGTCAGTGCGCTCATCCTAAATCGACTCCGGGTTAATCTGGGAAAAATCTGTCACCTGACGATGGCGGCTCTCGCCGTCCGCATCGCCACGCAGTAATTGCAGCGTCTGCCAGCCCGCCTCAGCGGCGGCATCCAGCTCCTGATGAATATCGGAGAGAAACAGCAGCTGCTCCGCTGGCTGACCAATTTCAGCGGCGATAGCGCGATAGGCTGCGACTTCGCGTTTGGCACCCACGTGCGTATCAAAATAGCCGCTGAAGAGGTCAGTAATATCACCTTCGTCGCTGTAGCCAAATAACAATTTCTGCGCCGCAACCGAGCCGGAGGAATATACATACAGTTCAATGCCCTGCGCTTTCCAGCGGTTCAGTGCGGGCAGGACGTCGGGATAGAGATGACCGGTAAAACTGCCGTTAACATAGCCATCGCGCCAGATCATGCCCTGCAGCGCTTTCAGGCCGGTTGATTTACGATCCTGATCCATAAAACCCAGCAGAATGTCCGTTACCGCGGCCAGATCAGCCTGTGGCTGACCAGCTTCCTCACGCACCGACTGCAGGGCTGCGGCGACGTCAGGCTGATGCGCATTTTCACGCAGGAAGCTCGCCAGATGCTGGCGGGCGTAGGGAAACAGGATGTTATGTACAAAACGGATATCGCTGGTGGTGCCTTCGATATCCGTAACAATGGCGCGAATCATGCTCTCTCCAGCAGGCGACGTTGACGTTCACATTCAAATAAAAATTCCAGACCTTCCAGATGACGGCGTGCTTCGCTGACATCCCGGCCCCAGCAGGTTAAGCCGTGACCGCGCAGCAGAAAGCCGTAACGCAGCGGAAAGCGGGCGGCGTAATCTTCAATTTCTGACGCCAGCGCCGCAATGTCCTGGCTGTTGTCGAACACAGGAATGGCCAGCGTATCCAGATGGGTGTGCTGACCACTTAACGATTTTTGCATCTCATAGCCGTGCAGCAGCAGCGCCGCCCCCTGCTCCACCCGCGACAGCACCGTCGCATTCACGGTGTGGGTATGCAGTACCGCGCCCGCTTCTGGAAAGAGGCGATAGATCATCGTGTGCAGCCCGGTTTCTGCCGACGGCTTACGGCCAGAAAGCGACTGGCTGGTGGCAATATCGACCTCGATAAAGTCATCCCGCGTCAGCGTGCCTTTATCTTTGCCCGATTCACTCAGCAGGCAGACATGTTCATCGCGGCGCACCGACATATTCCCGCCGGTGGCCGGAGCCCAGCCTTTCGCGCCAATCCAGTGACAGGCGGCGACCAGCTGATCTAATGGAAGACTCTGCGACATAAAAGTTCCTTACGGTGAAATAGGATTCCGGGTGGCTCAGATAACGGTAATGGCTATAAAATTACAACAGGTTGAAAGTCTTAAACAGTCAGCAAGTGCGCGCATTCCCGGGAGCTGACACTTGTCAGTGACCGGGGTCAGCAAACGAAGCTGAGGTGTGGAGCATGACGCATTTAGCCATCTAAGCGTCTTGATTGCCAAATACTACCATCCTGTTTATAGTGGCACAAACACCGGGTGACACCGCATCAATCTTCGCGCTTAAGGCCTGACATCATGACGCAGCACAACCTGATCCCCGAGAGTAAACTCCCTTTGCTCGGCACCACCATTTTCAGCCAGATGAGTGCGCTGGCGCAGCAGCATAACGCCATCAATCTCTCTCAGGGCTTTCCCGATTTTAGCGGCCCGGACTATCTGCAGCAGCGGCTGGCGTATCACGTCAGCCAGGGCGCGAACCAGTACGCGCCGATGACCGGTGCGCTGCCGTTACGTGAGGCGATAGCAGAGAAAACCGCGCGGCTTTATGACTATCGTCCTGATGTCGAATCGGAGATTACGGTGACGGCGGGCGCAACCGAAGCGCTTTATGCGGCGATTACCGCGCTGGTGCGGCCGGGCGATGAAGTGATCTGCTTTGATCCCAGCTACGACAGCTATGCGCCAGCGGTAGAGTTGTCGGGCGGCGTGATGAAACGCGTTACGCTGCAGCCGCCCGCTTTCCGGGTGGACTGGCAGGCGTTTGCTGAGCTGCTGAGTGATAAAACCCGGCTGGTAATCCTGAATACGCCGCACAATCCTTCCGCCACCGTCTGGCAGCAGCAGGATTTCGCCGCGCTGTGGCAGGCGATTGCTGCGCGGCCGGTCTATGTGCTGAGCGACGAAGTCTATGAGCACATTTGCTTCGATGAGGCGGGCCACGCCAGCGTGCTGGCACATCCCGAACTGCGCCAGCGTGCTATCGCGGTGTCATCGTTTGGTAAGACCTTCCATATGACCGGCTGGAAAGTGGGCTACTGCATTGCCCCTGCCGCGATCAGCGCGGAACTGCGCAAGGTGCATCAGTATCTGACCTTCTCCGTGAATACGCCGGCGCAGCTGGCGATTGCCGATATGCTGCGTGAGCATCCGGAGCACTATCTTGAGCTGCCGGCGTTTTATCGCGACCGCCGCGATCGGCTCGCAACGGCGCTAAGCAGCAGCCGCTTTAAGGTGCTTCCCTGCGAAGGTACCTACTTTTTGCTGGTCGATTACAGCGCCCTCTCCGATCTGGATGATGTCAGTTTCTGCCAGTGGCTGACCCGCGAAGTGGGCGTTGCCGCGATTCCTCTGTCGGTGTTCTGCGCCGATCCCTTTCCTCATAAACTGATCCGCCTCTGTTTTGCCAAACAGCCGGCGACATTAGATGCCGCCGCGGAGCGCTTATGTCAGCTTTAAAAATCACGTTACTGCAGGAGACGCTGAGCTGGATGGATGGCGAGGCCAACCTGCGCCATTTTGATGAGCAACTGGATGGACTCACCGGGCGCGATCTGATTTTACTGCCAGAGATGTTTACCACCGGCTTTGCAATGGAAGCAGCGAAAAGCTCGCTGCCACAGGCACAGGTGGTGGAGTGGCTGCATCAGCATGCCCGTCGCAACGATGCCCTGGTCGGCGGCAGTGCGGCGATTCAGACCGAACACGGCGCGGTAAACCGCTTCCTGCTGGTGGAGCCGGACGGCACGCTGCATCAGTATGACAAGCGCCACCTGTTCCGCATGGCGGACGAGCATCACCACTATCTGCCTGGCGAACAGCGTCAGGTGTTTGAGTGGCGCAGCTGGCGCATCCTGCCGCAAATCTGTTACGACCTGCGTTTCCCGGTCTTCTCGCGCAACCGCAACGATTACGATCTGGCGCTCTATGTCGCCAACTGGCCTGCACCGCGTGCCCTGCACTGGCAGGCACTGCTGCTGGCGCGGGCAATTGAAAATCAGGCTTATGTGGCAGGCTGTAACCGCGTCGGCAGTGACGGTAATCAGCATGAATACAGCGGCGACAGCCAGATTATTTCACCGCAGGGTGAGATCCTCAGCGCGGCTGAGCCGCACCAGCGCGCCAGGCTGGACGCAGAGCTGTCGCTGGACGCCCTGAATGCTTATCGCGAGCGCTTCCCGGCCTGGCAGGATGCGGATCGCTTTTCGCTGTGAATGACGGGCGGGCAGTCAGCCCATTAACTGCCGCGATAGGTTGACCACGACCAGGGCGAAATCAGAAACGGCAGATGAAAATGGCTGCCCGCTTCGGCAATCATAAAATCGATCTGCGCGCTGACGTAGAGTGCATCCCGACCAGCGGCGGCAAAATAGTCGCCGATTTCTGCCGTTAAACGGTAGTGGCCCGGCGTCAGCGGCTCGGGCGTCAGATCTTTCAGACGCCCGTCGCTGTCGGTTTCACCCTGTGAAATCGGAAACCACCCTTCCGGGCTGTTCTGCTCAAGTGAAATCGCTACACCGCTGGCCGGTTTGCCCAGCGCCGTGTCCAGAATATGGGTGGTAACAGTACTCATTGAATCGTCTCCTTCAGGCGTAACAGGGTAATTTCACGCAGCTGATCCAGCGCCTCCTGCTGCTCGGTCAGATCGTTATTCTGCAACCGACGCTGCAACTCTGCCAGCATCTCCTCGCCACTGCGCCCTTTAGCGCGAATCAGAAACACCCGGCCAAAACGCGTTTCATAAGCCTGATTCCCCTGCTGCATCGCCTGCTGCAAAGCGCTATCGGCCTGCTGCATCGCAGACTGTTCTCCGCGTGAAAGTGCCGCTTCTTTATCCGCGCCGTTCGCGCGTTCGCCAATGCGCGGATGCGCCGACAGTGCTGCCTCCAGCTCAGGCTGCTGCCACTGGCGGGCCAGTGCATCGGCGGTTGCCCGTAGCGCATCCAGGGTGTCAAAAGGCCGGGCCGCTACCAGCGACTGCTGCCAGTGCGGGATGGCGACACAATGCCGGATGGCCGCCTGCGCCTCGTCAGCAGGCAGCTGATTAAATGCGGCTAATTCCATATTCAGCTCCGTTCAGCAATCAGCGAGACCGCCTGTAAATATGCCTGCAGTGCGGGCGCCACATCAGCTACCGCCACGGACTCCGCCGGATGGTGGCTGATACCGCGATGGTTACGCACAAATAACATGCCGACCGGCCAGCGTTCAGCGATAGCGATGGCGTCGTGCCCCGCGCCACTCGGCAGTGACAGGCTGCGACCCTGCACCGTTTCCACCGCATGACTCAGCGCCTGTTGCAGCGCGGAGTCACAGGCGGTGGCACCGATGCGATAATATTCGTTCGACTCGAATCGAAGACCGCGCCGCAGCGCAATCGCCTCCGCCTGGGTTAACAGGCTGGAGAGCAGTGTCTCCAGCGGATTGTCCAGCGGACCGCGCACGTCAAGCGACAGCGATACCTCGCCAGGGATTACATTGACCGCCCCCGGCGCGCAGTTAATCGTACCAACGGTGGCGACCAGTTGCGGGTCCTGCTCACGGGTGGTCTGCTCGATAAACACCATCCACTCGGCAGCGGCAGCCAGCGCATCTTTGCGGTGGGTCATCGGCACCGTGCCCGCGTGGCCCGCTTCTCCGGTGAAACGGCAGTTGAGGCGGCGTGCACCGTTGATCGCCGTGACTACGCCCAGCGCCAGATCCTCCTGCTCCAGGCAGGGGCCCTGCTCGATGTGCAGCTCAAGATAACCAACGATATCCTCAACCCGCCGCGCCGCAGATGCGATCTTGTCGCTGTCGAGTCCGACATCGGCCATCGCCTGCGCCACGGTGATGCCGTTGCCATCGGGATGCGTCACCCAGCTTTGCGGCCAGCTGCCGGTAATGCCACGACTGCCGAGCAGCGTAATGCCAAAACGGGTGCCCTCTTCGTCGCCAAAACCAATCACCTCAATTGCCAGCGGCAGGCGGCGCTGATGTTCGTTAAGCCACTGTACGGTTTCAATGGCGCTGAGCACGCCCAGCATGCCGTCGTAGCGACCGGCGTTGCGCACCGTGTCGAGATGCGAGCCAAGCAGTAACGCGGGTGCTCCCGCTTCTGCCGCCTCGTAGCGCCCACAGATATTGCCGACCTCATCCTGCCACACCTGCATCCCCGCCGCCTGCATCCACTCACCGACACAGGCGTTGGCGCGCAGATGTTCGGGTGAGAGGTAAACGCGGGTCAGCCCCTCGGCCGTTTCGCTGATCGCTGCCAGCGTATCGCAGCGCGCCATAACGCGCTGTGCTGCGGCCTGGGCTTCGCTGGCGCTCATCATCATGCGTGGCTCCCGTAGTGATCCCAGGCGGCCTGCGCGGCGGCACCCTGCGGCGTGCGATAGCCGACATAGGTCAGTACCGTTTCCAGCGCGGAGAGCGTCTGCATCACGCAATCTTTGCGCGCGTTATAACCCATGGTGCCGATGCGCCACACCTTGCCATGCAGCGGGCCAAACGAGGTGCCAATCTCAATGCCGAAATCTTCCAGCATCAGTTTGCGCACCTGATCGCCGTTTACGCCGGACGGGATCATCACGCCCAGCACATTGTTCATTTTGTGTTTGAGGTCGCCGAAGGTCTCCAGCCCCATCCCCTGAATGCCTTTCAGCAATGCTTCACCATGCAGTTTGTGACGGGCGATGCCGTTGTCCAGCCCCTCCTGCAGGATCAGACGGGCGCACTCGCGCGCGCCAAACAGCGCGCTGGTCGCTTCGGTATGGTGGTTGAGCCGCTCCGGCCCCCAGTAATCCATGATCATGCCGAGATCAAAATAGTTAGAGTAGATCATCTCCTCTTCGCCATCCTGATGCGCCTCGGTACGGATCCCCTGCTCTACGCATTTGCGTTTGCGGATCACCGCTTCCATCTCTGCACTCAGCGTGATCGGCGAGGTGCCCGATGGACCGCCCAGGCATTTCTGCATCCCCGCAGATACGGCATCGAGCCCCCAGGCATCCGTTTCCAGCGCGTTACCCGCCAGCGACGCAGTGGCATCGGTGTAGAACAGCACGCCATACTGTTTGCAGATCGCACCCAGCTGCTCAAGCGGCTGCAGCATGGTGGTTGAGGTATCGCCCTGCACGGTCAGCAGCAGGCGCGGCCGCACTTTTTTGATTGCATCTTCAATCTGGTCGGGGGTAAAGACTTCGCCCCACGGCACTTCAATGGTGTGCACTTCCGCACGACAGCGGCGGGCAATTTCGCACAGCAGATGCCCGAAACGGCCAAACACCGGCACCAGCACTTTGTCGCCAGGCCGGATCGATGACAGCAGAATCGATTCGATACCGGCGCGGGAGGTGCCGTCAATCAGCAGCGTCCAGCGGTTCTCTGTGCGGAATACACCGCGATAGAGCGCCATCACTTCGTTCATGTAATGGGTCATCGCGGGATCGTACTGACCCAGCAGCTGACTCGACATGGCGCGTAGCACGCGTGGATCGGCGTTGATCGGTCCCGGTCCCATCAGCAGACGCTGTGGCGGATTGAGTTGCGGGTAGTGATTGATATCCATCGTAATTTCCTTTTTCAGAATCAGAGGCGAACCGAAGAGATAAACTGCTTCAGCTCCGGTGACTGCGGCTGAGCGAACAGCGTCTTACTGTTGCCCTGCTCCCAGACGCGCCCCTGATGCATAAAGACCACACGATCGCCCACGTCGCGGGCGAAGCTCATTTCATGCGTGACGAGGATCAGCGTCATCCCTTCTGACGCCAGCTGCTCCAGAACTTTAAGCACTTCGCCCACCAGCTCGGGATCGAGCGCGGAGGTGATCTCATCACAGAGTAAAACTTTCGGCGTCATCGCCAGTGCACGGGCGATCGCCACGCGCTGCTGCTGACCGCCGGAGAGGCTGGCAGGATAGTAGTTGAGACGCTCGCCCAGCCCGACCTTCTCCAGCATCTGCGCCGCCAGCGCCCGGCACTCGGCCTCGCTTTTTTTCAGCACCCGGCGCGGTGCCAGCATCACGTTCTCCAGTGCCGTCATGTGCGGGAACAGGTTGAAGCTCTGAAACACCATCCCGACCGAGCGGCTGATTTCCCGCGCCTGCGAGTCGCGATCGGTAATCGTCATACCGCCGAGCTTGATGCTGCCCTCCTGATAGCCTTCCAGCCCGTTCATGCAGCGCAACAGCGTGCTTTTGCCCGATCCGCTGCGACCGATGATGGAGATCACCTCGCCCATGTCGATATCCAGATCCACGCCTTTCAACACATGGTTGTCGCCGTAATATTTTTGCACCTGATTAATGGTGATGAGCGGCATTGAATTTTTTCTCCAGATACTGGCTGTAGCGAGACAGCGGATAACACATCAGGAAGTAGCCCAGCGCCACCAGCCCAAAGACTTTAAACGGCTGATAAGTCACGTTGTTCAGAATGGTGCCCGCTTTAGTCAGCTCAATAAAACCGATAATTGACGCCAGCGCGGTGCCCTTGATCACCTGGACCGCAAAGCCCACCGTCGGCGCGATACCGATGCGGATCGCCTGCGGCGCAACCACCCGCCACAGCGTCTGACCAAAGGTCAGGCCGAGGCAGCGCGACGCTTCCCACTGGCCTTTTGGCAGGGCACGGATGCTGCCGTACCAGATATCGACCAGAAAAGCGCTGGTGTAGAAGGTCAGCGCCAGCGAGGCCGCCGTCCACGGCGCAACATCAATGCCGAACAGGCCGACGCCGAAAAACGCCAGGAACAGCTGCATCAGCAGCGGCGTGCCCTGAAACAGTGCGGTGTAACCGCGTACCAGGCGCGTTAACCATTTGCGTTGCAGCAGGCGCATAAACAGCAGCGGCAGCGTCACCAGCGTGCCGCCGACAAAGGCCACCAGCGACAGCAACAGAGTCCAGCGTGCCGCCAGCAGCAGATTGCGCAGGATGTCCCAGTCGGTAAAGGTCGTCATCATGATGGCTGCACTCCAAACCATTTACGGCCAATCGCCAGCAGCAGATGGCGCATCGCAATCGACAACGCCAGGTAGATCAGCGTGGTCACCAGATAGACCTCAAAACTTAAGAAGGTGCGCGACTGGATCAGGTTGGCGGCGAAGGTCAGCTCCTCATAGGAGACCTGCGACACCACCGACGACCCCAGCATCACGATGATGCACTGACTCACCAGCGCCGGGTAAATGCGCTGCAGCGCGGGCGGTAAGACCACCCGCAGAAATGTCTGGCTGCGGGTTAACCCCAGCACCCGTCCCGCTTCCCACTGCCCTTTGGGTGTCACCTGAATCCCGGCACGAATGATCTCGGTGCTATAAGCACCAAGGTTGATCAGCATCGCCAGCAGCGCCGCCTCGCCAGCAGTGAGTTTCAGCCCCAGCGCAGGCAGACCAAACACAATAAAGAACAGTTGCACCACAAACGGCGTATTGCGGATCAGCTCGACATAGATGCCCCACAGGCGGCTCATCCAGCTGGGTCTGCCACTGCGCAGCGCCGCGCCCGCAATGCCGAGCGCCACGCCACCGGTGGTCGCGAGCACCGTCAGCTGGATGGTGACCCACAGACCGGAGAGCAGCTCCGGCCAGTAGGGCCACAGGGCGGGAAAGTTAAGTTGCCCGGTCATGAATCTTTCCTCAGGCGCCGATGCTGGCGGGCAGCGGCGCTTTCAGCCACTCTTCTGACAGTTTATTCAGGGTGCCATCTTTGATGCCCTGCTCAATCAGCGCATTCACTTTCGCTTTCAGTGCCGGCTGATCTTTCTTCAGGCCGATATAGCAGGGAGAATCTTTCAGCATAAACTGCGCCACCGGCGCTTTGGCCGGATTCTGGCGGGCAATGGCAGCGACCACCAGGTTGCCGGTCGCCACATACTGCACCTGACCGGAGAGATACGCAGACAAGGTAGTATTGTTATCTTCGTAACGTTTCACCTGTGCGTCTTTCGGCGCAACGTCACTGAGCACCATGTCCTCTACCGCACCGCGCGTCACGCCAATCGATTTGCCGCTCAGGGAAGACGCCGCTTTGATTTCATCGCCTTTCGGCCCGAATACGCCCAGGAAGAACGGTGCATAGGCGCGGGTGAAGTCGATCACTTTTTCCCGCTCGGCATTTTTACCCATGCTGGAGATCACCAGGTCGACCTTGTCAGTTTGCAGATAAGGCACGCGGTTGGCACTGCTGACCGGCACCAGCTGCAACTTAAGTTTCATTTGCTTTGCCAGGTATTTTGCCGTGTCGATGTCATATCCCTGCGGCTGCAGATCGGTGCCGACCGAGCCAAACGGCGGGAAATCCTGCGGCACGGCGATGCGAATGACGCCGCGTTTCTGGATGTCCTGCAGTTGATCGGCCAGCGCGCTTCCCGCTTGTGCCATCAGTAATGCCGCTGTCGCAACCGCCATTAAAACTTTTTTCATTATGCACCCCGGTGAGATTAACGTGAAACAAAAGATTCTTTGACATGTAATCTGCAACTAATGTGCCAATCCGGGTGGCAATAGAAAAAGGGTTAAGCGGCAGAGGGTTCAGCTGACATCTGGCGTAATCGGGACGACTACGCCAGGGGAAGGTCTGTTCTGAAATGGGGCAAAGCACCAAAACGGTGCCTGTTAGCGGTGCTCCAGCTCTTCAAACTGCTGGTAAAGGTCGGCGATCTGATGAATGCGCTGGCGTCCCTGCGCCAGCATTTCATGCAGCAGTGCATTGGCAATCAGGTTAACCAGGCTCATGGCTGAGCCATAACTGTCAAAGGCAGAAACGCTGTCCAGCGGCGTACAGAGCTGCCAGCGCGCCAGCGCAATCACCGTCTGCGCCTGCGGCTCACATAGCGCCAGCAGCGGGATACCGGCAGCCTGCAACTGCTGCATCAGCGGGCGAATGATGCGGGGACGACGACGGAAGGCCATCACGACCACCATATCCTCCGGCGTAATATCCACCAGCTCCTCAGCCAGCGTCTGGCCCGGCTGCGGCAGGATATGTACCTGCGAACGCGCCTGCACCAGTTGCTGTCGCAGATGCAGTGCCACCGGATAGGCGTTGCGCATGCCGATGATAAAGACGCGTTTTGCCTGCGCCAGCTGCTGGATAACCTCATTAAAGTGCCGGGCATCCAGACTGTTCACCCACTGCGTCAGGTTAGCCATCTCCTGCTTGTAGTGTCGCGCCAGCAGCGTATTGCCCTGCACCGCATCACGATTATCGGTCAGTGGCATGCCGCTCTGGCGCAGGATGCGTAACTCATCACGCATATCCTTGTACTTTTCATAGCCCAGACGCTTAAACAGCCGGCTGACCGTGGCTTTCGACACGCCACTGAGCCGCGCCAGCTCAGCACTGTTGTAGCTGATCAGGTCATCGAAGTGGTCAAACACGAAGTCGGCAATGCGCTGCTCCTGCGGAGAGAGCTGGGGATAGTGACTTCTGAGCCGTTCATCAAGCTGTTTCATAACCCGTCCTGTAACTTTTGTTGCAGCAGAAGCTAGCACAATTTACGCCAGGTTAACCGGCGCATTGTCAGCTCAGGGTGAAAACTGGAACAGCTCTTGCTTTGATATGGGTTCTGTTACCCGAAGAACGAGAAAAAGATGATTCAAAGCAATATGGCCCCGCAGGGGATGGCGGTGACGCCACACCATCTGGCGAGTGAAAGCGCACTCGCGGTACTGCGTGATGGCGGTAATGCCATTGAAGCGATGGTAGCCGCTGCCGCGACCATCGCCGTGGTCTACCCGCATATGAATGGACTGGGCGGCGATGGCTTCTGGCTGATTCTGCCGCCTGGCGGCGATCCTGTCGCTATCGACGCCAGCGGCGCAGCCGGTTCGCTGGCCCATCACGATTTCTACGCCGATCACCCTAAGATTCCGCATCGCGGGCCGAAAGCGGCACTGACCGTGGCCGGTACGGTCAGCGGCTGGCAGGAGGCACTGAATCTCTCGGCTGAGATGGGCACCCCGCCGCTGCCGCTGGCACGTCTGCTGCGCGATGCGATTCGCTACGCCGCCGACGGTATTCCGGTGACCGCCTCACAGAGCGCCGCCACCGCGACGTTCCGCAGTGAATTGCAGCATCAGCCCGGCTTCAGCGCCACCTTTATGCCTGACGGCAACGTGCCGCAGCCAGGCAGCCGTTTTACCCAGCCCGCCCTGGCGAACACCCTGAGCCAGCTTACTGAAGAGGGGCTCGACAGCTTTTATCGCGGCCCGCTGGCTCACCATATGGCCGATGAGATGGCTACGCTGGGCATGCCGGTGACGCTGGCCGATCTGCAGCAGCATCGCGCCCGCCGCACGACGCCGCTGCATCTCTCCCACAGCGAAGGTGATATCTGGAATATCACCCCGCCAACGCAGGGCATGGTGTCGCTGGCGATCCTGGGCATCACCGATCGGCTGGAGATGGCGGAGGCTGACGATGCGCAGACGGTGCACCGTATCGTGGAAGCCACCAAAAAAGCGTTTGCGCTGCGCGACAAACACATCACCGATCCGCGTCACGTCACGGAAGATTTGCAGGCGCTGCTGGACAGCGATCACCTTGCCACGCTCGCCAGCCAGATCACCGATGGTGAGGCCGCGGCATGGGGTAACGGACGCGGGCCGGGCGATACGGTGTGGATGGGCGTGATGGACAGCAGCGGTCTGGCCGTCTCCTTTATTCAGAGCATTTATCACGAATTTGGCAGCGGTGTGGTGCTGCCCGGCACGGGTATTACCTGGCAGAACCGTGGCGCCGCTTTCAGCCTCGATCCTGACCATCTGCTGGCCCTGGCACCCGGTAAGCAGCCGTTTCATACCCTGAATCCTGCCGCCGCACGGCTGAAAGATGGCCGGACGCTGGTGTATGGCGCGATGGGTGGGGATGGTCAGCCGCAGACTCAGGCGGCGATTTTTACCCGTCATGTGATTCAGGGCTTGCCGTTACAACAGGCGGTCAGTGCGCCGCGCTGGCTGCTGGGCCGGACCTGGGGGCAATCATCAGACTCGCTGAAACTGGAAGGTCGTTTTGACGACGAAACGGTATTGATGCTGCGTCTGTGGGGACATGAGGTGGAGCTGCTGCCGGACTTCAGCGAATCCGTGGGCCATGCGGGCGCCATTGTGCGCCACAGCAACGGCATGTTTGAGGGCGCAAGCGATCCACGCAGTAACGGCAGCGCCGCCGGTTTTTAACAGGAGCGAATCATGAATCAACACGACTGGGCCAGCTACATCGGCCATATGGAGCAGATACTGCAACTGGAACTGGATGACGCCCGCCGCGCTGAACTGCTGATCCAGCTGTCGCGTATCGCGGAGATGGCCGCGCCGCTAATGGCGTTTCCGCTGGATGACCGGCTTGAAGTGGCAGGAGTATACCAGGCATGAGATTAGGTGACGTTTCGATTCAGACCCTGCAGCGGGCGATTCAGCAGGGTGAAATCAGTGCGCTGGAAGTGGCAAAGCGCACGCTGCAGGCGGTTGAGCAGCACAATCCGGCGTTGAATGCCTGGACGGAAATGACCGGGCCGCGCATGTTAAAAGAAGCCAGTGCGATTGATGCGCAGCGGCAGCGCGGCGAAACCCTGCCACCGCTGGCGGGCATCCCGTATGCGGTAAAAAACCTGTTTGATGTGGCGGGGCACACTACCCTGGCCGGTGCCAGCCTGTTCAGCGACCGGCCGGCGGCACGTGCAGATGCGTTTGCCGTCGATAAACTGCGTCGCTCTGGTGCGCTGCTGTCGGGCATGCTGAACATGGATGCCTACGCCTACGGTTTTACCACCGAAAACAGCCACTACGGCGCGACGCACAATCCGCGCGATCTCAGCCGCGTGGCTGGCGGCTCGTCAGGCGGTTCGGCGGCTGCCGTGGCCGCCGGTCTGGTCCACTTTTCGCTGGGCACCGACACCAACGGCTCGATTCGGGTGCCCGCGTCGCTGTGCGGTATTTTTGGTCTTAAGCCGACCTTTGGCCGGTTATCACGCAGCGGCAGCCATCCGTTTGTCGCCAGCCTCGATCACATCGGTCCTCTGGCGCGACGGGTTGAAGACCTGTCGCTGGTCTATGATCTGTTGCAGGGCGCAGACCCTACCGATGCGTTTCAGGCCGCTCACCCGCTGGCCGCGACGCTACCAGGGCTGTCACAGGGCAGCGAAGGCTTGCGCTGCGGCGTACTGGGTGGTTTTTTTGCCCGCTGGTGCGATGAGGATGCCCGCGCTGCCGTCGCGGTGGTCGCGGCTGCACTTGATGCACAGGAAGAGGTGCTGATGCCGGACGCTGAGCTGGCACGCTCGGCGGCGTTTATCATGACTGCGGCAGAGGGCGGCAATCACTATCTGCCCGCCCTGCGCCAGATGCCTGAGCAGTTTGAGCCTAACTCACGCGAGCGTCTGCTGGCCGGTGCCATGATGCCAGGTGCCTGGTACGTGCAGGCGCAGCGTTTCCGCCGCCATTTCCAGCAGCAGGTGTTGCCGCTGTTTGATCGGTTTGATGTGCTGATAGCGCCGGCGACACCCTGCAGCGCGATCACTATCGGTCAGCAGACCCTGTCGATTCAGGGGGAATCGCTGCCGGCTAAGGCGAGCATGGGTATGCTGACGCAGCCGATCTCCTTCCTGGGATTGCCGGTCTGTACCGTGCCGCTGGCGACCCGAAGCGGTCTGCCGATTGGATTACAGCTTATCGCCCGTCCGTTTAATGAAGAGGCGGTGTTACGTGCCGCCTGGGCACTGGAACAACGCGGCATGACGATACCGCAAATCAATATGGCTGGAGCCTGATGAACAGAGAGATTAATTTACCGCAGGTGGTCACCGAGGTGACGGCGCAGTTTTACCGCTACGAGCAGGCGCTGGTCAGCAATGACGTGGCCGAACTGGATGCGTTGTTCTGGCACGACCCGCGAACCGTGCGTCTCGGCGCGGGTGAGAATCTGTATGGCATTGATGAGATTCGGGCCTTTCGCGCCGCGCGTCCTTCAGCCGGGCTGAACCGGACGCTGCGAAACACCGTGATCACCACCTTTGGCGAGGATTATGCGGTCTGCAGCACCGAATTTACCCGCACCGGCAGCGATAAAACTGGCCGCCAGCAGCAGACCTGGGTACGCATGCCCCACGGCTGGTGTATCGTGGCGGCGCAGGTCAGCCTGATGAGCTGACATCGTCCGGCGCTTCGCCCGATCAACGCGGGGCGAGCGCCGGAACCGGCTTAAGGTGCCGGGTGCGTGTTGATCCAGTGGTCAGCGATCTGCTGACGGGTACAGATCCAGACATCCTCATGTTGCTGGAGGTGATCGAGAAAATTCTGCAGCGCGCGGAATTTGCCAGGACGACCCAGCAGGCGGCAATGCATACCGATCGACATCATCTTCGGTGCGGTTTCGCCCTCTTCATACAGCACATCGAAGCTGTCGCGCAGATAGGTAAAGAACTGTTCGGCGGTGTTGAATCCCTGCGGCGAGGCAAAGCGCATGTCATTGCACTCCAGGGTGTAGGGGATAATCAGGTGCGGTTTAACCGTTCCATCCTGACAGGTGACCTGGGTCCAGAAAGGCAGATCGTCGCCGTAGTAGTCACTGTCATAGCTGAAACCGCCCTGCTCCACCACCAGCCGACGGGTATTCGGGCTGTCACGGCCGGTGTACCAGCCGGTCGGCGCTTTACCAAACAGATCGACCAGCACATCGACCGCCTGCTGCATATGCTGGCGTTCGGTTTTTGCATCCATGCCCTGATAGTGGATCCAGCGCCAGCCGTGACTGACCACATCGTAGTCAGCCTGTTTAATCGCCTCGACGACTTCCGGATGACGCGCCAGCGCCATCGCCACGCCGAAAACCGTTAACGGCAGACCGCGTTTCTGGAATTCATTGTGGATACGCCAGAAACCGGCGCGTGAGCCGTACTCATACAGCGACTCCATTGACATGTGGCGATCGGGATAACTGGCTGCCCCGATGATGTCGGAGAGGAACTGCTCTGAGCCGGTATCGCCGTGCAGCACGCTGTTTTCTGCGCCCTCTTCATAGTTCAGAACAAACTGGACCGCCACACGGGCGTTGTTGGGCCAGGCGGCGTGCGGCGGATGAGCGCCATAACCGATTAAATCGCGCGGATAGTTTTTGTTAAAGCTGTACTCTTTCTTCTCTGCAGCGTCAGTCATCACTCGCTTCCTGTCTTGAGTCGGGAACGTTCCGTTAGTTTAGATGCTGAAACGCACCTGAGAGAGGTTTCTGCAAAGGCCAGGCCAGATCACCATGTTTGCTGGTGCCAAAGCCAAGCGCCACCAGCGACTCGACCATTTTTACCGCCGCGCTGACACCATCGATCACCGGCAGACCCAGCTCCCGGGTCAGCTCTCCAGCCAGCGTCGCCATCCCGCCACAGCCCAGCACAATCGCCCCGCTGCCATCTTCCCGTTTCGCCTGTATACAGCGCTGCCGCACTTTTTCCTGCGCCAGGCCGCTGCCATCCTCCAGCGCCAGTACCGGCAGATCGATGGCATGCAGCGCGGCACAGTGATGGGTAAAGCCATACTGCTGCAGCAGATGACGCGCAATCACCAGGGTACGCGGCAGCGTGGTGACAATGGAGAAACGCGTCGCCAGCAGCGTAGCGGTATGCATCGCGGCTTCCGCAATGCCGATCACCGGTCCGCTGGCCAGCTCGCGTGCCGCCAGTAAACCCGGATCGCCAAAACAGGCGATGACATGGCCGCTAACGCCCTGCTCTTTGCCCAGTTTTATCTGCTCAAGTACGCCGATGGCGGCGATCGCCTCATCAAAGTGCCCTTCAATGGAGGGAACGCCCTGCGACGGCGAAACAGCCAGAATGTCTGTACCTGGCGCAGCGACCGCGCGCGCGGCCTGACCGATGGTTTCGGTCATCGCCAGGCTGGTGTTGGGGTTGATAACCTGAATCAGGCTCATAAGGCAGCTCCAGAGCCTGTGGCAAACAGTCGGGAAAAATCGGGCAGCGTTTCCCCGCTGCGTTCGAAGTGCAGGCTGGAGACAATGTGCTCAAAGTGATGCTGCAGTGCCTGCGTCAGCGGCTGCAGCGCACGCGCGCGTAGTAACTGAAGCAGATTCGTATGATCGTCACAGCGGCAGCCACGCTGCCAGGGTGCGCCATAGGCGGCGATCACCAGCGACGAACGCTGCGTCAGGCTGGTCACCATGCCGGTGAGCACCTGATTCCCGGAGATCGCCTGCAACTGAATATGAAACGCCGCTGAGAGCCGGATGGCTGCCGGGCCATCATGAGCGGCGTGCGCCTGATTCTCCTGCGCGATGAGCTGCTCCAGCGCCACCAGATGCGGGGGCTGCAGATGGGCCAGTACCGCTGGCAGATTAGCGCACTCCATTAAACTGCGGGTTGAGAAGATATCCCGCGCCTCTTCAACGCCGGGTGTGGAGACCTGCGCACCACGTTTGGGCGTCAGGGTGACCATCTGCACCGCTGCGAGGCGTTGCAGCACTTTGCGGATGCCGGTGCGGCTCACACCGAAGACCCCGGAAAGCGCCTCTTCCGGCAATTTACTGCCCGGCGGCAGCTGATGCTCAACAATGGCGTTCATTAACGCCTGGTAAATCCCTTCATCTTTATCCTGCAGAGGGATGGCGTCTCGCTGGCCTGTTTTACTCGTCATTACCTGCTCCGGTCGCTTGCTGTACGCCACACATCGTATACGTGAAAAGTAAATATTGTATACAAGAAAACAGATCTGGCCTGAATCCTGCAATACCGTCTTACCAGATTATTCATTTCACTCTCGGGTAGAGGAGCAGGTTTCATGCCAAATCAATCAACGGTGGCCAGCACGGCCTCTGAAGCCAACGCCCGTTACAGCCCACGGCTCTGTAACGACGACCTGGCACCGACTCGCGATCAGAACTGGTCGTGGTACAACATTTTTTCTTTCTGGATGTCAGATGTGCACAGCATGGGCGGTTATGTGGTGGCCGCCAGCTTCTTCACGCTGGGATTAGCCAGCTGGCAGGTGCTGCTCTGCCTGCTGGCGGGGATCTGCATCGTGCAGATCTGTGCGAATCTGGTGGCGAAACCGAGCCAGATGGCGGGCGTGCCTTATGCGGTGATCTGCCGTCAGGCATTTGGGGTGTTTGGTGCCAATATCCCGGCGGTGATACGCGGCCTGATCGCGTTCGCCTGGTATGGCATCCAGACCTATCTCGCGGCGAATGCGCTGATGCTGGTGCTGCTGAAGTTCGCGCCGTCGCTGACGTCGATGACCGTGCCGCACTGGCTTGGTCTGTCGCTGCTGGGCTGGTGCTGCTTCGGCATTATGTGGTTACTGCAGGCAATGGTGTTCTGGCATGGCATGAACGCCATCAAACGGTTTATTGATGTCGCCGGACCGGCGGTCTATGTGGTGATGGTGGCGCTGGCGGGCTGGATTGTATACAAGACCGGCTTTGACGGGATTTCCTTTACCCTCGCCAGCAAATCGCTGACCGCAGGCGAGCAGACGTGGCAGATGATTACGGCAACGGCGCTGGTGGTCTCTTACTTCTCCGGGCCGCTGCTGAACTTCGGTGACTTTTCACGCTACGGCAAGAGCATGTCAGAGATCCGTCGCGGCAACCGCTGGGGACTGCCGTTTAACTTTCTGCTGTTCTCCGTGGTGACGGTAGTGATTGTGTCGGGCACCCAGTCGCTGTTTGGCAAAATGATTACCGATCCCATCGAAACCGTGAGCATGGTCGGCAACGATCTGGCGGTCGCGATTGGATTGCTGACCATGATTACCGCCACCATCGGCATCAATATCGTGGCGAACTTCGTCTCACCCGCTTTTGACTTCTCCAACTGTTCACCGCAGAAAATCAGTTTCCGAACTGGCGGGATGATCGCCGCGGTGGGGTCGGTGCTGTTAACGCCGTGGAATCTGTTCCAGTCTCCTGAGCTGATTCACTACACGCTGGATGTGCTGGGATCGTTTATCGGGCCGCTGTTCGGGATTCTGCTGACCGATTTCTATCTGATTAAACGTGGACGTATCTCGGTCGACGATCTGTTTAACGATACGCCAGCAGGCCGTTACTGGTATCGCGGTGGCTTTAACCCTAAAGCGATTGGCGCACTGCTGCCATCGGTGGCGATTTGTCTGGTGATTAGCTTTATCCCTTCCCTGCATCAGGTGGCGAACTTCAGCTGGTTTATTGGTGCCGGTCTGGCGGCAGGCTGCTATCGCTTTATCGCCCGTGAAGATCGTGAGGAAGTGCAGGCGGGCATCTGGCGCGGAGAGATGACTGTACAGAAGGATTGATGCGGTGGTCTCTGAACGGACGCGCACTGAATACAAAAAACGGTAAACAGAAAAATGAAAGGCCGATTAATTTTTAATCGGCCAAAATAAGGTGAAATACCTTTTTACCTACGTTTAGAAATTATATTTCAACCCGATTAGCGCGGCGGCATCATTATACCCCTCATCACCCACCTGAACGCCAATATTACCCCAAAGATTGAGTCGCGGATTGAGTTGTCCCTCCAGACCGACTTTAACTTCTCCAAGGTTTTTCGCCCCTTGCTGACTCACCCGAATCTCATCCATATCTGTGGAGAAATTACGGCTATTGTGCAGCCAGTTTAACGCAAGATAGGGCTGGAACTCACGCTGCCTGCCTTCGTCGCTTGCGTGATGGCCTTTAAGCCAGGTCCTGACGCCAAGTCGGGTCATCCAGTTGCCATCACCTTCCCCGCGAATACGTGTGCCATTCTCCTCGCCGTGATTATCGGCCCGGACACCCATCCACACCGCCTGTACCTGAGGCTCAATAAACCATTGACCGACAGACCCCTGACTTCCCTGAAACTCACTCACCTTCCATGCGTAACCGCTTTCCAGCGAGGCTGTAAAACCATGGGATTTATACGTTTCAGCAGTCAGATTTTGCCCTTTCACTTCATTATCAAACCAGCTATACAGCAGCCAGCTATCCAGCCAGGCACCTGTATGATCGTCCTGATTGGCATACCAGGTCGCATAACTACCGATGCTGTAACCTTTAATATCCCCCCTTGAACGGTAGCGACTTGCCTGACTTTCTGTTGAACTTTTGTTATTGCCATAACCTGCCATGAAACCGACGTGCCAGCGATCTGCACCGCTTGTACTCCAGCGTGCCACATCCCCCCCTATCTGAGTCATATAACGGTTACTCTGTGTTTTCAGCTGACCGCTGCCGTCCCGCCATTTGTTGTGACCGCCAATCTGACGTAGCCACAGGCTGGTGACTTCCGGCTGGCCTGTAATTGCATCAATAAATTGTGTCTCTCCTAATCGATCATGCAGCGTCATCATAAACAGTGTATTCGCTGCCGCCAGGTTAGCGGTGTAACTTCCCGCTTCGGGACGAACAACGGCTGACGATTTTGTTGTATCACTTCCCACCTCGGGGTGAACAACGGCTGGCGATGTTGTTGTATCACTTCCCACCTCGGGGTGAACAACTTCTGTCTCTTGTGACTCAGGCGATGGAGACACATCGATACTCTCTTCTGGCACTGTGCGATTTGCATCAGCTTCTGGCGCCGTGGACTGGCTGGTCAGATACCAGCTTTCGCCTTTCTTAATCAGGTCATAATCGTAAGCGCCGGCAACGATACGCCCTGATTTGATAAAGCGGCCCATAGATGTCCCGGCTACATCAACAACTTCAATGCCTTCGACAGTTTGCGCACCGTATCCCCCCAGATTATTGATAGTGACGCTGGTCGTTCCCTCAAGAACGTCACCGCCCACTATTAGCGTATTGGACGGAGATGCGTCATCTCCCAATACGCTATTCATGACCAGCAGGCCGCCATCACCCGCATAATCGCCGGTGATGGTGAGGCTATTGAAGCTGTCAGTGTTGGAAAAAATGATCGTTCCGTTATTTGTTAGCTGGCCAATATTTGAGCTGTCACTGATATTCCATTGGCTGGTGCTATCGAGAGACAGTGACGTCGCATTGTTCACGGCGCCCGTCAGAACAGTCCCGGAAAAGAGGCTAACCGCTACCGTATTCAGCGGATCGGTCACATCGACATTGCCATTTAGCCTGCTATTGATCGCCTCGAACGTCACATTACTGTAGAGATTGCTGGCGGGATCGAGGGTATCCACATAATGTGCAACACTCAGTAACTGGCCATTTCCACCGGTTAGCGTTGAATCTTTGGCGACCAAAGATAAATTCGTCGTTTCTACCTGAATGGCCGGGGCCTGGCTGGCAGTCAGCGTAACGTTATCAAGCGATACCGTGCTTTTCAGCGAAGAAAAGTATCCATCGGCATAGAGACCGCTGGCTGCCTCACCTGATGTAGAGATCTCACTGTTGCTGACACCCAGTGAACCCGCACGTGCCCATAAACCGAATCCCTGCATACCCGTCGTTTCAATCTGGACATTGTCTGCCGTAATAGCTGAACCCGGCCAGGCAGCAAGACCCGCAGCCAGCTCGCCATCAGTGGTGATGATACTATTATTCAAGACGCCCTGGCCGCCCAATGCGGTAAACAGACCCACACTGCCTGTACCCGCAGTCGTTATCGTCAGTCCATCGCCCTGAATGAACTTTTGGGTATAAAGTCCGTAAGCATTTTCCCCCTGTGTCTTTAAAATGCTGTTTGTGGCATAGGCATTACCTAGCTGGGCATTAATAGCGCTGGCGCGGTTACCCGCAGTAGAGACACTGGCATTCTTCAGTGTTACTGAAGAATCCGCTGAGGCGACCCAGATGGCATCACTGTATAAACCCTGAGTCGTAAAACTTCCGCCGTTAATGTTTACATTGGCACTGGCATTGGCGTTAACGGCATAACTGCTGCTGCCCAGGGTAGTGGCCGTAATATCCGTCAGTGTCAGCTCGCCCCCCGTAATACGAAAAGCGTCACCCTCGTTGGTCGCCACGGTTCCGTCCCTTATCTCTGCCGATACATTTCCCTGAGGCACTGACCATGTGCCGTCAAGCACGACACCGATAGCACTGCTGGTCCCATAAACATTGAAGTTAGTAAGGATTGCTGTGCTGTCATTCGCCAGATAGAGCCCGGTACCCGAACTGCCAGCCACGTTGATAGTGAGATCCTGAGCATTAAGCTGGCTGTTCTCTATCCAGAGGCCGCCACCGAGCGTGCCGGAGCTATTCAACTCAACCTGACGGGCCGTGATAACAGCCCCTTTTTTAGCCTGAATGATATAAGCACCGTTTGTTCCATTCTCAAACGTTGATTCCTGAATCGTACGTTCAGTGCCATTCGCAATGATGGAGTCTGTATTCGTGGCAAATGCATTGCCACACATAAACAGGCTGACTGACAGGAAATAAATTTTATTCTTAAATGGTAAGTCTGTCTTCCATTTGCTCTTCGCTATTTTTTTCATCACTAATCCCTTTTGATGGTTCACATTACAAACAAATTGTGTTTCTTTCCTCTCTCCGGCAACTTGCAATAAACGAAGCAAATCGATAAAACTCAGCTCTGTTTGACATGCCGATTTTACGACTCGCGTTACGATAGTGAGTACTGATTGTTTTTTTCGAACGTTTCATTATTTTAGAGATATGATTACTGTCATAACCATGACCGATCATAACCATCACGTGATTTTCAGTATCAGAAAGCTGCGTATGCTGCTTCAGGCCGAGCCTCCAGCACACATCTTCTTTGTTGGCCAGTTCTCTGTAGTCAGAACTGGCGATCTCAACTATCTTTTTTATCTTCTGAGATACAACATTAAGCGGCTGATTTCTTAGTGTAAATGGGACATGGATAGTAATCTTACCTGGCGATTGTTCTAACGTTTCAGCTGTGGCACATCCTTTATTTTTGTTTTCTATATAAATGGTGACCATATCATTTCGGAAAATAATATCGGCAACTCCCTGATTATCATTCTGTGAGGGTAATAAAAAACAAACACGTTCTTTCCGTTTTTTAGTCAGTTGATTATAAATCAACGTGCTAAGCCCCTTTCGATGATAGAAATCATAATCCACTAATAAGATATTTAACATATTCAACACCCATGCTTAACATTTATCATAAGACTATATAGATTATGAGACGACACAATATACCCACTATAAAGTGGATAAAGCCGGCAAATAAAGATTAATTAAAATAAAAGCAACCTTTAAACACTTTAAAGGTCTCACTAATTCCTTCATTTTGTCACCAATTGATAACGAAGAGAGTATATCCGCAATGAAAACCACGTTCAAATACGTCACGATAAAGACAATAACTGGATTTAAAAACCATAAAAAACATAAAAAACAGCGATAAAGACAAATAAATAAATTCTATCTGGTGTTTTGCTCCACAAACCGAAAATAAACCCTGCGAGACCATAACAAAATGAGAATGAATTTAAGCCAGGCGTTCAAAAAAAATGATTGCCCGGCAGCAATAATCTGATATGCCAACAGTTGTTAAATTCAGCTATTTATATTCTAACGCAACGACAACAACCTCATCTTTATCATAAAACGCTAAGGTCAACCTTTTCAGATTCAAAATCATACCTTCCACTCATACACAAATCGATCGGCTTAGGTTTCCAGTGTATTAGCCCCCGAATTTCTACAGCAATGACAGCATGCCTGACCATATCATCTCCGGTTTGTAAGGAGCGTATAACCAGCGTCTCCGGAATTATTCTTGGTTCAAAATAGAGAATGGCTTTTCGAATCTTGTGTTCAATAACACTCCAGTCATGGCTATTTTCCTGCGACCCCATCAGTGCTGAGATGCCATAGTTGAGGACAGATTTAATGACAGGGCCATGTTTATTTTCGTTTAATTTCGCCTCCATATTGCTGTGATTAATCAGATCGGTAAGATCTTTTTGCACAATGCTTCGCATTGTACTCATATCAACGGGCTTGAGACGATCGTGAACACTTTTAGGTTCATCATCCTGAAGACGCTCCAGCAAAGTCGGTGGATAACGTAGCAGCATGTCGCTATTTTTATTTGAAAACAATGTCGCCTGCTTCCGTGATCGCCTGTTCACTGAGGTCTGTCAGCAGTACTTTCCTTCCACTTCCCGCTAACACCATTTCAGACAACGTTTCTAATTCCGTTTTCAGGCCAAGCTTGATCTCCTGTGAGTCGTTTTTCACCACCGGATAGCGTGCCGGAACATAACCGTAGTAGGTTTCTCCTTCTACGTTAACCTCGGCGGGTAGCCAGAGCAGGTCCAGAAGATCTTCAGGCTGGCGGAGATTCAGGCGCTGGATCCCGGCGTAGGGTAGCCAACGGTATCCACCAGCACAAATAAACTCACATATCGGCCCCAGTCGACTGTCGCTATCCGCTATCCAGGAGAACTCGCCCAACGTTTCGCTCCTGCCGGCGTTTTCAGGCGCTTGCTCAAACCCCTCCTCGCGTAAGGTCAAAGCCTGTTCAGACTCACCCTGATAGTGCTCCGAATTGGCCCGATGAATTTTTAACATCCAGCCAGGCATTTCGCCCTTCAGGGTTGCAGCCTGACGTTCACCAGTCAGCACCTGTTGCCGCTGAACTTCACTAAACACCAGATTCTTGTAGAGTTCAGTCTGTTTTTCCAGTTCACTATTCAGGAGCGCCATCGTCTGTAACTGCATCAGTGCTTTATCCCACGCCCCATCAATACAGTAGAGTTTGAACAGAATGTCACGGGCTTTCATATCCTGAGGATGGGATTTAACCTGCGCTGAAACGCTGGTCAGTATTTCATCAAGCGGGGCTGTTTTAAGCATCTGAGTCAATGAGGTAAAATCTTGCATGATGTTAATTCCTTAAATTAATAATGCGTGTCCAGGCCTATTTTCCGCAAATCCTGAAACACCAATTCGGATACATTATCTCTGCCTTGCATCACACTAACTTCCGGTGAGAGTGCGTGAAGCAGATCGGTTTTTTCCTCTTCGGTAAAGAGTTCGTTCCACTGCTCGTCCATTCCCAGTTCCGATAACGCTTTTTCAATCAATGAATCACTATCCACAATACATTCCGTCAACGTTTTCTCTTTTATCGTCTCGCGGATATGTTCAAAATGAGCGTCCGTTCTGATAATGCGCTTTTTCTGAGGTTGAACATCAATAACACCGCCATCATCCTGCTCCTGCCAGATCAGAAATCGCTTATATTCCACCGCCAGCATTTTCAGAATATCGACCTCTTTATCCTGCGTTAGAATGACGTTATTCAGGTAACGAAGATCATTAATGTAGTTACCTTTATTAGGCAGGATATCTTCAACGTCATGAATCGGACTACCGGCTCCCCGGCTGTCGCCTGAATAAGAACCATATGTTAGTGGCTCGTTATGCGCTAACTGAGTGTCACTGATCACGCTCATTTTGAAGTGTCCAGCCTGAATTCGGCTTGATTCGCGTAATGGATGAATACTTCCATAGGCGACGTCAACGTCATCCAGACGGCAGACGCAACGCGAACACAAATTCATCATCACCAGCCGGGTCATGTGCCAGTAAAACATGATAGCGTCGTGGCCAGCATGAGCACTGTGTACGTCAAATGCACCAGCGAGCACATCAAATGTGGCAGCATTGCCCTGAATGAGATTGCGGACAAGCGAGACCGGTTGCCGTCGTGGCGGCCATTCAAAATGAATGTTCACAACATTAACTGCCAATAAATACGCTTGGTGAGCCGCAAACAACCACCGCACCGCAACCCGTGACATCGCCTAATCGCGCTGCCGGCATACCGTTAATGAAAACCGTGCCCGATCCCGATGCCACGGGAGCAGCTCCGTGGCCAATAGCACATGGCGCTACGCTTGCTCCAGCCATTGCAGCAGGCTGGCCGTTGATAAAGACATTACCCGAACCGGAACATAAAACGCCGCCGTGTGCGGTGGCGTCACCTATTCTTGCTGCATTTTGCATTGTCATTTCTCCTGTTCAGAATCATAAAATAAAGAGAACCTTGTTTTGCTCTTAGTTAACCGAATACTTAAGGTTCGATCTCCTGACTACCTGTCGGTGTTGGTGTTGGTGCCGGTGTTGGTGTGGGTGTTGGTTCCGGCGTCGGTTCCGGTGTCGGTTCATCAGTCGGAATAGGTAAGTCCGGAAGCGGAATAGTCACGCCCATCAATGATCTGATCATTGGCAAACCTGGCAATCCCACCATGGCACCGCCGCCGCCTCCGCCTCCACCACAACTGTCACAGCAACTATCTCCCGGGTTAATATCAACTTCCCCGCCCTGAATTATCACCTGACTGGATCCAATGATTTTTATTTTCTTCGCTGATATCACCAGTTCACCGCCTGCGGTCAGCGTCATCGCGCCACCAGCAATCATTGCACTGGCCCCACCGACAGAAACAGAGTGGTAACCACCAACATTTGTCATGAAGGCCCCCCCGACGTTAATCCCTTTTGCGCCGCCGACGCTGTCTGACTGACTGCCACCGACCTGAATGCCAAGCGAAGCCCCCACCAGCGCACTACTATTACCAATTACGTCAGACATGTAGTTGCCGCCCACGAACAGGTTGCGTGATACCCCTACATTGACACTGGAATTTAGTCCTATGGTTTGTTCTTCGTTTTGCTTTGTTAAGCGGGTCATATTCCGCTCAGCCTGCTCCCAATACTCTTCCTGCCCGGGCTTATCTTCAAAGCGAATGCCATTGTAGTTGCTGCGTCCCCCGCCAACCGTACGGCTGATAAGACCACTTTGCGTTGCGTTGACCGGCAGCTCCCAGGGCGGCATAGTGACATTGTTATAGAGATTGCCGGTTATCAGTGGTCTGTCTGGATCACCATTAATGAAGTCAACAATCACTTCATGTCCCACTCGCGGAATATAAATACCGCCAAAGTTATTGCCTGCCCAGGCCTGACTCACCCGCATCCAGCAGGAGTCTGACTCACGGTTTTGACCATAGCGGTCCCATAAAAAGCGCACTTTCACGCGGCCATACTCATCAGTCCAGATATCTTCACCTTCCGGACCAACGACAATTGCCGTCTGAGGGCCACTGGTCTTTGGCTTTTCGATGATCATCGGATGACGGTAAATCTTAGTGGTCGGCTGCACAGTGAAGTGACATGTGTAACGAAACTCATCCGTTGATGTCAGTTGGGCGATCTCTTCAACTTCAAGCTTACTGCGCAGAATCATATATTCACGATTGGCTTTTTCTACCGGGTAGTTGACCAGTTCAAATACGCAGCCGCAGGCGATACCACGTAACTCACCGGAACCGTTGCAGCGGGAACCGAGTGCACCGCGTTCTTCCATTCGCACACGCGCCAGTTGCTCGCCAATCGCAGGTTGCTCGTAATCACCTGGCCAGTGGAAAATCTCCATCTGATTGAAACTTGTCTTACGCGGTTTACTGTCAATCGCCATAATGTCCGCGCGCGATTTAGTAAAATCATAATCGTTCGTGACCCATTTACCGGAGGTAATCGTTTCCTCAAAATGGAACTGACTAATATATTCCTGGTCCATTTTTGGGCGATCAGGTGCATACTGAATGACATGGTAAGCCTCGCTGGTAAAACGCTTATGCGTACCTACGTTATCTACCAGAATCAGCTTGTGGCTTTTTTCACTGTGTTCGAAAAACCAGTAAATCCCCCACTCTTCCATTAAGCGTTCAATGAAATCGAAATCAGTTTCACCATACTGAACCTGAAAATCGAGTAGAGGATAACTTCCTGCCAGTCGCTTTTCATAAGTGAAACTATAATCCGCCAGCACCTCATCAATAATATCAACTACGGATTTTTGCTGAAAAATCTTATAATCCGCAGTTAACTCTGCGAGATGAAGCCAGGGACGAAGGCAGATTTCATATAACGCCTGATTACCATCACGTCCGACATAGCGAGCTTTCTGCACAATCCCGGATATTTCACGGACGTGTTTACCTATATTGAGAATATCCCCAAGCCCATTGCCATCCAGTTCAATTTCAACGGTCATCTCTTTGCCGATTAACGCTTTTAAATCAACATTCGATGCCGCCTGCCAGGGGATAAGCGGGTTAGCCGGTGTATTTGCAGTCACCAGGTATGAATAAAGTAAGGAAAGTGCCTCCTCACCAACCAGCTTTGAGATGACTAAAGCAGGTTCCCCAAGTAGCAAAGGCATAGCAGGACTACTTAATCCAATTGTTCGTGACATATAATCACCTGATGCGTTATGAATTTTTAAAAAGACCCGTCAGCCGGGTTAGTCTTTTCATGCCGTAATGGAATTCGTTGCGAATCCAGAACCATTCGGTGTCGGCTTTGTTGCCAAATCCAGATCCCAGCCTCGCACTGAAGGCAGTCAGGCCAGTTCTTCCATGGCATAACGCCGACGCCATCACCCTCCGCTATGCGATAATCCTGTTGCGATCCCTCCCTGAATAGCATTTTTGATTGGTTTTCAAAGCGCCATGTCGGCTTAAGTAAAAACTGCCGCCAGGGAGAATATGCCCATCGAAGTGCTCTGAACCATTGATATAGTGGTTGCCAGCTCTTTGATGCCATATCCTTTTCACCTGCAAGGTTTAAAATTCTCGCGGCCCAAAAAGTCAGCGGATATTTAGTGTGCATATTTTTTTGCAACCATGAAGCAGAAACAAGACTGCATATAACAAAGAGTTGTTTCTCACCCTCTTTTCCTGACGTCAGACTAAAGGCACCTGCGTAATATCTTTTCTTTGACAGCGTCGCCCCCGAAATAATAAAGCACCAGGGGTAATGCCCTACCGATAACTCCTCAGGCATGCCGGAACCGATATTTGGCAATACATGCTGGGTAATAATTGATCGCACTTCACGATGGATTTTTCCTGAGCGTCTGAGCAGGCCTGGACGTAATCCATCGATCAATAAAAAAATGCGTATCGACATAATATCCTCTGGCGTAATGGCCGCTGATTCTTAATAGTCGCCAGGACAGTGAAAATCTCTCAACAGCGCCACTAATGACCGATCTTTATAAGTCAGACCAGAGATGCCAATATTCGCCCGTCGGGAATCCAGTTCATAGACCCATTGCATCTCGCCGGACTGCGTAACCAGCATATCGCTGGCGCGATCCATCCAGCGAAACAGTGCCCACGGACCGGAAAAGCTCATCGACGACGTACCCGACGCGACACGTGGCATGGCGTTGATCGTCACTTTTGAGGTCATACGCGAAGCTGGCCAGAGAAGAGAAACCGGTGAAACCGGCCAGTGGGCATAATTCACCTGTTTGCCGTCAAAGCTCATATTGAGTTGAGTAATAGACGGATCCAGATAGGGTACTGACACATCAAAGAGCAGCGAAAGACGTCGACCGCCCTCTTCCTGAAAAAAGAGATGACGAATCTCAGCCGCTTTTTCAAACAAAGCCAGGGTACTTTCATTTTCTTCACTGTCGCCTTTATAACGCCAGGGGCGCGTTGACGTGTCCACTTTGTCTGCCAGATTCTTTTTGAAGTAATCATCCACTACGCCACCTGCAGCAAAGAAGCGTTCAAAATCGGCAACTTTAACTTCGCGCTGGCTTTGAGCGAAAGGATAGCGTCCCTGCAACGTCGCACGGCAAATCTGCCCAATGCTGTCTTCGATACCTTCGTTACTTTTAGCAATGGCCTCCCGGTGAGCACGATGCCATGCACCTTCAAGTAACGGAGCAATAACAACAGGGAGCGGGTCCGGCCAGGTTTGAGCCTCAGCACCCAGCTGTTTAGCCGAACTGGAAAGCGCCATCGCATTGCCGTTTTTCAATGCATCTTCGTAGACCACAAACAGAGTGTATTGCTCGTTAAGGGAACCCAGTAATTTGCTCAACCCCGCTTCGCCACTCAACGGAGGCATTTCTGCTGCCAGCTCGCGTTTACCGGTTACAAATTCACGTAATGGCGCAAACTGATTATCAACCTGCTCCTGAAGCAATTTTTTTTCTATCGCAGCATACGCAAGGCTCACTTTGGTCGCGGCGCTCAGGATTTGCCCCTTGTTACTGACCTTCTCAAACAACGAGGTATTCTCTTTGCCGACCAGCGTGGTTTCGCTCACTGCGCGGGACAGCAGGTTTGCCAGTGGCGAATCAGACGCACTGAGCACGCGCAGCATATAAATGTCGCCCGCCATGCCCGTCCCCGTATAGGCATCATCCAGCCGCAACAGGTCGGTTTTAAGACGAATATTGCCCAGAAAGCCCTGCCAGTAGCGTGCATATTCATCCAGATAACGCTTTAGAATTTGCTGCTGTACGGGATTAACCAGCACCGTACTGGGGGTTAATCTGTTCTGCTCTTCTGACCCGCTCTGCTCAGCTTTACCTAATACCCACGCATCCTCACGCTGCAGCCAGTTCAAACCGGGTTCCATTTTTTTTTTAAACACGTCGTAGTAACCAGCCCGGGTAAACAGTCCGGGAATGGCTGTCACACCGCCTTCGTCAATGAGCGTGAACACTTCACTGCCGCGAGACTTCGTCATCGCGTTTAACGTCAGATCGGCTGGCGCATCCTGCATGATCGAATCTTTGATGCGTTCATAGAGCCGGCTTGCCAGATCGTCACGCTCAAGCATTGCCCGCGCATATTTAACCAGACCGTCATCCAGACTGTGCCCATAACGTCGCCATTCAGGCGAGTCCAAAAGTCGGTTCAGGTGGGCCACAAAAATCCGGCGTTCCTCATAAGGCTGTAGCTTTCCGGAGCTTTCCCACAGACGGGTAATGGCAGCGATCATATACGACTTGTCGAACGTTCCCTGTCCGTGAACCTGCAAGTAGAGTTTCAGTAAGCGGAAAATTGGTTCGGACTGACCGTTATCAATGGCGTTCTGAAGAGCAAGGCTAACCTGCTGCTCTATCTGCGGCAGAAGCAAATGCTGTAAAAAGAACTGATAGAGTAAGTCGGAAGACTCCACAACTTCGCCACCGGTATAAAGCCCATAGCGCCACTCAAGCGGTGGATTAAATAACGCCAGCGAGCCATATTCCGGCAGATATTGTGAAAGTGTTAACAGACGAGGAAGCAGGCTATCGGTCGGTTTTTTGACGAAGTTTCTTACTTCTGTATCAAGTGTGCTGACCTTCTCCTCCACGACACTGAGGTAGTCACTATTATGATGATAGCTGTGCCAAAAACCGTTCAGCAGAACCACAGCCAGCATGAGAGAAAGGGTATGCCCCAGAAAACGCTGCAGGCGGAACTTTGATTCGTTGGCCAGGTTATGGCGCGCCAGACCGCGATCTTTAACAATGACCTCGCTAAAAAGTTCTCTGAGGAAATACTGACGCCCGTAGGAGACATCGCCCACCAGAAAATCACGCTCCTGAGGCTGTGCGGTCAGTGAAGCTGACACCGTGGGTGATGTATTCTCAACATAGTTCTGCCACTGGCGGATGATGCTCTGATTATTCAGTAAGCTAAACCCAACGGGCTGATGACTGCTGCAGAAATAGATACCACGTAACAGGGTGTAGTTCTGCGACTCATCGTAGCGGGAAGCGAATACAATGTTGTGCACCACTTCTGCGACATGCTCTGACAAGAGATGAAAATCCTGTGGCAATCCGTACAATTTTTTTCGATCGCGATTAGCGTACTCCTCCTGCTGACGGACGATAATATCGCGCTCGATACGCTCCTGAAGCAGCGCAAACTCTGCTTTTATCTGGCTCTGCAGCCCCGATGGTGCCAGGGTGTTGGTCTCGCCATAGGGGAAGGTGACTCCCCATACCTGCTCCCGTTCCTGCTCCGTCAGCATTCTGAAGTATTCAGCAAAGCCTGGCAGTTGATCGAGTTTTGTGACCAGCACATACACAGGAAAACGCACGCCCAGCGTTTGACGAATGTCGTCAATCCTGGCGCGCAGGCTTGCCGCCAGCTCAAAGAGTTCAGCCTGGCTGCGACCCACTAAATCTGCGGCGGAGACGGCAATAATCACGCCGTTCAGCGCTTTAACCGGGCGATATTTCTTTAGGGTCTTAAGGACCGCTCGCCATTCGTTAATCGTGGAATCGGGATCGCTGACATATTTGCCTGCGGTATCAACATAGATAGCATCATTGGCCAGCCAGCATTCGCAATTCTCGGTGGCACTGGCGGGCTTACTGACCTGATTAAGCTGATCAGGTAGCGGAAAATCTTGTCCGGATGCGAGGATAGCTGAAGTTTTACCTGCATTTTGAGTACCCAGAACCATGTACCAGGGCAATCGGTCCAGCGGTTTTCTCGCCAGAATGACACGCTGGAAAAAAGAGAGATTACCGTGGCGTTTGTTGACGTAATCAACTGCACGAGCAATGGCCGCTGAGATTTCGGATATATCACTTTCTTTCGCTGCAGTTTTGTTCTGGGTAAATTTATCCAGCAGTGCCGGATTATCCTTCAGGGCCAGTAGCAGTAACCAAAGACCATACAACAATGCGCAGACCAGCATTATTCCGATGATCGCCAGCCTGACACCCACAGCAGTCAGGGGATGTTTTTCGCCCACCAGCAGAAAAGGGCCAAAGACCCAGACCAAGACACACAACGTTGCAGTTAACGCGATAAATAACGGCCAGCGTAACCAGAAGCAGACCAGGCAAAGTGCGGCCAGCAAAGTAACGATCACGCGTGACTCAATGCTCTGCAATGGACGTGACACGCCAAAACCAAAAAAGGGTCCCAGAAACCAGATCGCTGCAATGAGCAATCCGATACAACACACAATTAGCAGCGTCTTCATAAACCGCGCCGCGAAGACTCTATTTAAATAGGACATTGTTGCTCTCGTTAATACGTGACAAAAAATTCTACACGGCGATTCTTTGATCGACCCTGAGCAGTGGCGTCGGAAGCCAACGGCTGGCTGCTGCCTACACCTTTGACTTTTACTTTGTTACCCGGCAAACCTGCTGCAATAAAATAGCGGCCAACTTCTGCCGCACGTTTTTCCGACAACACGTCGTTATTCGGTAACAAAGGCCGATTGATTGGCGTCGCATCCGTGTGGCCGACAATCAGCACCTCCCCTTTCACGCGCTGAACCTCACGAGCAATGCGCTGGATAACGTTGACCATGTCGGGCTCAAGCGACGTTGAACCTGAACGGAACAACGAGTCGCCTTTGAGCACAACTTTGCTCTGGGTATGAGTTTCATCTACGCTAAGCAGCTGCTTCTGAATTTCGTTACGCAGCAAAATGGCCAGCCTGAGACGGGTTTTAGTCTGCGGCATGACAACGTTGATGTTGTGCATAGCATTGATATCGCTTGTGATGCCGTCGAGCCGGGTCAGCAGCATGTATTTCGAACCGATAAACGCTGAGGCGACTAGCACACCTACGCACAGAGCTGTAAGCCGGACAGGCAGAATGTTCTTTTCACGCTGTATCGGCCCGCCAGGCAATAAACCATGAGGTGAGAGGGCTGGCGGAGTTGTATTACGCGCGCTCTGAATTAACGTCAGCAGTCGCTGCCGGATTTTAGTCAACTGTCGATCGCCATCCTCAATAATGCTGTAACGGCCTTCAAAACCAAGGCCGAGAATGCGCAGCAGTATCTCCAGTACATCGACAAACTCGGAGGGGTTCATCGACAAGCGGCCTACCAGTAAGAAAAACTTATTACCGCCGTCGTTATCCCCTTCAAAGTGGTTTAACAGGTTGCTCTGCGACCAGCCCGCGGCCAGTCCCCACGTTGTGGTGTGCGCAAATTCGTCAAGCGCAGTACAGAGGCAATAGCGTACAATCGCCATTTTTTTCCAGGGAATATTCACTTCGTCACAGACAACACTGAATAAATTTATCTGGTGTTTAAGCGTATTTTTCAATATTTCAACATGCGTCATGTCACTGACGTGGTCAGGCATATCGCTCAGCGTCCGTAACAGAGGCTGAGCCGCCTCCAGCAGCGGATTATCCGCAGCTCTGACTTTCAGAATACGTTGCTGTACGCTCTCACTTCCTGGCATACGCTCATGTCTGGAAGCCTGCCCGCCTTTTCTGGTCCCTTCGTTATGACTGTCATGTGGTGCTTCCGGCGGCTCGATCCAGTCACCCTGCTCATCAAGAAGAAACTTACCCAGTGCCTGCGGCGAACGACTCTCGCCGACTTCGCGTTCTGATGAACGCGCGTCCGGAGAATTGGTATCGTCTTTCATCAACTCCTGATTCCCCACAATTCCATCTTAAGCCCAGGAAATTCACCTGCGATGTGCAGCGCCAGTGCGCCAGTCGTCGATATTTTGTCCCAAAAAGATCCGTTCTTAAGCAGCTCGAAATAGACATAGCCAGCGCTATAGGGGATTTGCCGCGGTGGAACCGGCAAACTCTGCAACGTAAGTCCAGGCAGGTGTGAACGAACCAGTTCGTGCAACTGTTGCGGCGCACTGATTTTGGCCTGAGCATGAAATTGCTGCTGCAAAACGTCCATCGGCAATTGAGCGTTAACGGCAAGGACAATATTTGAGAATGACTGCAGTTCACCCGGCAGCACAGATGCTGACCAGACACCGTTACCTTTGGCGCGGAGATCAATAAGCTGCCCTGCTCGTACCAGAATTTGATTCATGAGATCGTTAACTTCTTCTACCAATGGCCGGATAGAGGAATAGAGCCCTGCATGATCATATCCCGGTGCCGTTTTCGGACGTCGGGTCTTAACACGAATAAAGGTGGAGAGTTCACCCGCCAGTTTTGCCAGCTCTTCATATAAAACAATTGGCGGCAGTTCAGGTATGTGCCGCAAATGATCAAGAATGGGTTCATATTTATTGAAGATTTGCAGCAGCAGATAATCCACAACCTCGGCGCTGGCGCTTGCCTTACCGTCGGAAGTTGAAAGACGCGCAGCCAGCATCTCAGCGCGTATTTTGACCAGGCCGTTCAGGTGCGTCAGCCACTCTTTCAGTAATGGATTTGCGGCATAGCCGGTTACCGGAGGAATATAATCATCCACATGTAACAGAACGCTGCCGTCTGGCTGAATAGCTTTTACCCGGGTAAGCGGCAGGCCAATCCATGACTCGGTCATCTCAGCTTGTGATACCAGTTTCAATCGAAGCATCGCCAGCTGAACCGGCTTAGGTCCCTGCCTGATTGAATTGGTATCACAAAGCTCAGCCTCTTCAGCCCGGAAACGCGCCAGCGAACTGGAGTCATTCTGGCTGAAAATCGTCTCGTCGCTGTTATCAAGGCGCAACGGCACCGCCAGATAAATCATCTTGTCCAGATGTTCTGGCAATATCGTCAGCGGCTCAGGCAGATCGGCGTGATCGGGCACATCAAAGGGCGTGCCGTCCTGAAGCACGCCCCGGGCACTTCGAAGGACCAGTTTGCCGTAGGTTAGCGCTTCACGGTCAATTTCATATTGTGAGAACCCCCAATAAAAAGGACTCAGCGTGGCAGCCCGCTTATGCGCGTAATATTCAAAATAACGTTCTTGCTGTTGAAAGAGTTGCGGGCGAAGAAACAGTCCTTCACTCCAGACGACCTTATTTGTTCTCATGGTTTAATCCATTTTTTTAATCGTTATTGCTGACTTCTTAAAATTCACATTCAACGCAATGGCATCATCGCTAAACATTCTTTTCCACCAGGAACTGACTGGTGGCGGCAGCTCATAGATCTTCAGCCAGACCGCATCGTTAAGATCCCGATATGCTCCAATGACCCCTAATGCCTGGGCTTTACTTTCTGGCGACAGGAAAATCGATCTCATCTCGCCGGGCTTTAAGATTGCTTCGTACATTTTTGATGAAGATGACGCTAAAGGTTTATTGCTACCTTCAATGATTTCAAAAAAATCGGCATTACTGAAAACATCCGTATCGCGAACGTGATAAATGAATATGTTCAGCGGAGCAGGATGGCCCTTCTCGTTTGGGTTGATATCTTTATCTGCAATCAGATTTATTTTTACCTCACCCTCTTCAGGCATCCGCTCTTTTTTACTGCTGCAGGAGATCAAAAAAAGAGTCAGCAAAATGAGTGCTAATGTATTTCGCATTTTCCGTTGATTGTTTTTTATATCTGTTCTGCCAAACATGAATCTACCTACATTGTCGACTTTTTAGAATTCAGTGACGCTATCACCCGGTTGGATAAAAGTTTTGCCGCCGGGGCGGCAAAACTTATTGCTCACCAGGAAGATTAACTGCGCAGGTTTGCTTTCACGTCATAGCTGGTAGAAATAACGCCAGATTTAGCGCCTTCAGCATTCTGCATGACATAATCCTGTGTCACTTTAGTAAAGGCGAAAGTTACACGCTCACGTGGACGCGTTTCATCAACGCTGGAGCCAGCTGTTTCAACCCGGGTAATAATGACATCAGTGAATTTGATGGTCAGATATTCCAGCGGATCACCACCGGCCTTACGCACCACAAACTCAACATCTTTGATGTGTTTACCCGAAAGGCAGTAGCTAAGTAAATTAGTACTTGCCTTGTCGATGTAATGCTCAAAGCAGAAATCATCTACCGTTGCCTTACCGGAACCGCCGCCAGAACCACTGTGCATATTAGAATGCTGAGCCGTCGCCCAGTTCCATGAAAGCACTTCGATTTCATTCTTATGCGTGGCATCCAATGACTCGCCTTCGATACCATTAATTTTAATGAACATATCCTGAGCCATAATATCTCCTTTATCAGCTCTTAACGAAAAACGTTACAGGTTTTGTAACGGCAACAACTCGTCAGAAATACCTCCCCATTAGTGGGAAATAATTTCCAACAGATTAAGTGTAAAAATAATTAAAACCACAAGAATAAAATGATTACTCTTTTTTATTGCCTCAATCAGACAATGAAAGTTAATTTCCTGATCAGGCAACTCCTTTTAAAGAAGGTAATTTAGCAACCATACGCAAAGATACGGTTAATCCTTCTAACTGAAAATGTGGTCGCAGGAAAAATTTCGCCTGGTAATAACCAGGATTACCTTCCACATCTTCCACAACCACTTCAGCTGCTGCCAGCGGGCGTCGCGCTTTCGTTTCCTGAGAAGAATTAGCGGGATCACCATCCACGTAATTCATTACCCAGTTGTTCAGCCAGCGCTGCATATCCTCACGCTCTTTAAAAGAACCGATCTTATCGCGTACGATACACTTCAGATAATGAGCAAAGCGCGAGCAGGCAAACAGATATGGTAAGCGTGCTGACAAATTAGCATTTGCTGTCGCGTCCGGATCGTAATATTCCGCTGGCTTTTGAAGCGACTGCGCACCAATAAACGCGGCATAATCAGTGTTCTTGCGATGCACCAGCGGGATAAAACCATTTTTAGCCAGTTCAGCTTCACGACGATCAGAAATCGCGATCTCGGTAGGACATTTCATGTCCACACCGCCGTCATCGGTCGGGAAAGTATGGCACGGCAGATTTTCTACCACACCACCGCTTTCAACACCGCGGATCATGGTGCACCAGCCATAATGTTTGAATGAACGGTTAATATTTACTGCCATCGCATACGCGGCGTTTGCCCAGACAAATTTACTGTGATCTGCACCGTCTGTTGTTTCTTCAAAGTTGAAGTTATCAACCGGATTGCTGTTAATTCCATAGGGAAGACGAGCCAGGAAACGCGGCATGGCCAGACCAATATAACGAGAGTCTTCAGACTGACGCAGTGAGTTCCATGCGGCATATTCCAGGTTTTGGGTAAATATTTTGGTCAGATCACGTGGATTGGCCAGCTCCTGCCATGATTCCATCTGCATTACAGAAGGTGACGCACCGGTAATAAATGGCATATGCGAAGAAGCGGCCACTTTACCGATCGAGGAGAGCAGATCCACGTCGGCTGGACTGTGGTCAAAGTGGTAATCCGCTACCAGACAACCGTAAGGCTCACCGCCCAACTGACCATACTCCTCTTCATAAATCTGCTTGAATAACGGACTTTGATCCCAGGCAATCCCTTTATAGCGCTTCATATTGCGGCGAAGATCGTCTTTAGAGATATCCATAAACCGCAGTTTCAGCTTTTCATCCGTCTCGGTGTTATAGACCAGATAATGAAGACCACGCCATGCGCTTTCCAGCTGCTGAAACTCTTCATGATGCAGGATCAGATTGACCTGCTCAGAGAGCTTGAGATCGATCTCAGCAATGATGGCCGCGATGTTTTTATAGGCATCATCAGCCATGGTGATTGACGTACTCAGCGCCTGTTCAGCCAGCGTTTTCACTGCTGCCTGAACCGCTGATTTTGCCTGTTGAGACTTCGGTTTAAATTCACGCGTTAACAGCGCATTAAAATCGCTCTGTGTGGCGGTATTTGCGCCAGCCTGTTTAGATGTTACTTGTTGGGTAGACATAGTTATCTCTCTGCATCACTTTTGGGACGCGGCTTCATCAACCTGTTTTGGCTTCGGCGACGAAGCCAACGTATTCAGCAGCGATTTATCGTTCAGTACTTTCATGACCAGATTCTCCGCCCCGGCTTTCCCATCCATGTAGGTCTGGAGGTTAGCCAGCTGAGTTCGGGCTTCAAGCAGCTGTGCCAGTGAATCGACCTTGCGGGCGATAGCGTCTGGTGAAAAATCATCCATACTGTCAAAGGTCATATCGACCATCAGCTGGCCTTCACCTGTTAAGGTATTCGGCACGGCGAAAGCAACGCGTGGACGCATCGCTTTCATGCGCTCATCAAAGTTATCAATGTCAATACTAAGAAACTTCCGGTCCGCAACCGGGGGTAATGGCTCCAGCGCTTTACCTGAAAGATCAGCCAGAACACCCATAACGAAAGGCAGCTCAATTTTCTTTTCACTACCGTAAATTTCCACGTCATATTCAATTTGCACACGTGGCGCACGATTCCGCGCGATAAATTTTTGTGAATTACTTTTATTCATAATGATGAATACTCTTTAATAAGCGTTTGTGAATAAACTATTATTCTCGTGTCGTTAACGTTCGATAATCAGCCAGCCTCTTCCCTCCTTTATTTATAAACAAGCTCAATGCTGGCTATTGCCATTACCAACCCTGCGGTAACAGTTGCGTTCCCAGTCGCATAATAGCTTGCAGAAAATCCATGTGTTACCTGCTCCGCTGAGGATGAAATGACATAGTTTTGCCCTGAGGTACTATCGTCGATAATTACCTGAGAGCCATCTTCCTTCCTCAGACGAACCTGTACATTATTGCTGTAGCTTTCACCGGTTGCATTGATCAAATTACCCGTTGTCGCATCTGCAGCATTAGCACTACTATTGAAAAAAGCGGTAATTGTTCGGCTCGCCGGGCAATCCTTTAGCGTAATATCAAAAGGCACGCTCCCTGCTTCACTGCCATTACCTTGCAATGCTGTGGTTGCTATTTTTGGCAATGTCACCGTTTCGTTGTCACTGGTATTATTGATGATCACGTTACAGGTTTCGTCGTTATATACACCGGTAAAATTTACCGTAATAGCACAATCAGTGGTGCATCCCCACGCAACAGAGATAAACAGAGTGCCTGTCAACGCCCCTGATAGTGTTGCTCGCAGACGTCCGTCACTTTTTTTTATAAATCTGATTAATGACATATCACCTCCACCTGCGTAATGGTTCCATGCGCATTTTTCATCTGTCGGGCAATAGCAGCATCTGAATTAATGGTGCACAGGCGTTTGCCCTTTGAACGGTTCACATGAAGATTACTTTTTTCCGCCTGCCATCCCCTGATAAATGCCATACCCCCCTGACCAATAATGCTAAGGCTTTTATTTTTATCGTCATAGATATCCATACCAATCGGTAATGGACTGCCGTCTTTATCTTTAATCTTTAAGATAATCGGCTCACCGATCAGTGTTTTTACATTAACCTTAACTATTGCGCCCATTCGCGGAATGACGGTGCTTTCATTCTCCAGCACATCAACGTTAGCCGGCAGGCCGCGTGTATTAACCGCCACGTTATTTTCACGATAGGGTGTCAGTGATGGCACAATAGCGAAGCCATTAGCATCAATTTCCGAACCATAACCGTTGAGGATTCTTGCGCCTTTCGCCCCTGGAGCTTCTACCAGCGCAAAAGGAGAATCACCCAACCTTGGGCCGGCAGTAATGCCACCGCTGTGCGCAACCAGACTACCGTTAGCAGATATCGACAATTGGTTTGACTGATTACCCAGTGATGCGGTTGAGCCAAACTGTCCGACAGAGGAGTTATAGTTAACATTGCCGTTCACAGCATTACGGGTGCTGTTATTCTGTGTCCTGTTCACCATCGTCCCAACGCCATAACTCAGTTCATTCTGTTCACCCTGAGTACCTATCGCGTTAGCCTGCAGAGAACTGCCTCCATTATTGTCATGTGAGACAGTCGAATAAACTGACGTAAACAGCGGTTTCTCAGACAGATTACTGCTGCGCCCCAGCGGAACATTGATGGAAAACATCAGACTATTCACATCTTTACCGGAACCGTTATAGGCGCGCGAAGCCGACACAGACCAGTAAAAATCACGTTCGGATTTACTGTAACTCAGCATGTACTGGCTGCTGGATGAACGTGTGTTCCAGTAGTTATAAAAACTGCCGGAGAGGCTCACCCGAGCATCATTCCACAACGGCTGCCCCAGGCTGACAGTCAAACGCTGACGTGTACGATAATCTATCCTGTAATCGTCATTTCTTGCGCCATAACGCTCCAGCGCGGCATCTCTCAGACTATAGAATCCGTTTGAAGAGTATCGCCAGGCAGCAAGAGTGACATCCGTTCCTGTCGTTTCCAGATACTTACTGAATCCTATGTTAACGCTGTTACCAGATGAAGATTTTCCCTTGCCCAGATCGCTTCTGGCATGTGTAACGTCCATGGATATGCCACCCAGAGAGGTATTGAAAGCGTTACCAATACCTGCAGCAGCATAATCCGGAGAAAACTGACCTCCGCCATACAACGTGTACATACTCCCCAGCCCATACTGATAAAAAGCCTGAGCCAGGCTCGGTTTCTCCCTGAGTGAGTCGTCCTGAAGCCTGCCGACGGTGATGCCGAAGCGTGAGACGCCATCGTGCAGCAACATAGGTGGCGCCGAGAAGGGGACGATCTGTGTTCGCTGGCGGCCGTCTGCTTCAATGACCGTTACCTGTAAATCGCCACCATAGCCCATTGCGCCAATATCAGTAATTTCAAACGGCCCTGGAGGCACCGTGGTTTCATAAAGCATCCGACCACGCTGTGTGACCTGCACTCTGGCGTTTGATTCAGCGATACCTTTTACTAGCGGAGTGTAGTTACGCAGGCCATCAGGAAGCATGCGATCATCAGACGCTAACTGAATACCCCTAACTGTCATGCTGTCGAACAGATCGCCAGAGGTTGTACTGTCCCCCAGCGTTAACTCACTCTTCAGTGCAGGAACATCGC
The DNA here is from genome assembly GCF_982223955.1 of Pantoea sp. E956-1. Taxonomy (NCBI): domain Bacteria; kingdom Pseudomonadati; phylum Pseudomonadota; class Gammaproteobacteria; order Enterobacterales; family Erwiniaceae; genus Pantoea; species Pantoea sp. E956-1. The sequence continues at coordinate 133,836 of NZ_CEUYZP010000010.1, forward strand.
GCTGGAGATAAGTGGACAACGATTGTGTATGCGACGAATTGCCCCGGCTCCAGTTGGTATTTAGCCGCTTGCGTAAACGCCAGTCATAGAAATTCATCCCTGCTAACAAGCCAAGATTGCCGCTGGCGGTGTGTCCGTTATTACTGTCGAACAGGCTCGAACTCTGCTGGAGATAAATATTACTGTTGTAATCAATCAGTGCGGCCGTCACACCAGAATCCCAGGTGTTGGGGTCGGTATAACCTCGTGGATGCTGAAGCAGACTCGCCTGAGGAACCGTTAGTTCAAGAAAAAAGTCACCTGTTGTATAGTTCGCATTTGCCCCCTCAATCCATTGATCTATGCTTCTGCATTCAGCCAATTTATTAAGGCCGGCAGCCGGCAGAGAGCGCTCAGGGCGTTTAATTCCCAGACTGCTCAACTCTGCTTCAGTAAAGCAGGGCTGGGCCCCCGTACTCCCCTCTACTGAATTGAAAACGACTTTATGCATACCCCGGCGTTTGCCATTGATTGAAACCTGTATGACATACTCCCCCACTGGCGCAGGATTGCCCTGGTAAAACCGGGAAATGTCTACGCCGGCACCATGAATAAAATCACTGTTAAACTTCACACTTTTCCCAATCTCACTGGCGAGAGCAGCAGACGACAACGTAAGAACGCTGCTAATAGCAAACAGAGGTAAACCTGCGCCTAAAGAAATGATCAGTGCATGACGAACTGCAAAAGCAATTTTTGATTCGAATATGATTCGCCGAACATATTTTCTATTAGTTTTCGGTTTCACTTCCCTGCTCCCGACGACAATATGCACTTTATGAATTCAAATAAAAATACGATTCCAGTCTGAAGGTATACTGTTATTTATCAGTTCTGACTGACAGATTATCACCGCCACTCTTTACCAACTGATACTCAATGACGTTACCAAAATCATTAATAACCCGAACCAAAACACTATTAACTGATGTGGGTCGTGGTGCTTTAGGATCCAGCAGCATTTCTTTTGTGCTGAAAGGTGGGATCATATCGCTTTTAAGTTGTGATTTATTATTACCAGAAATAATATAAGCTGAATCAAAAGAGATATAATAAGGCGTTGGATTCGTCACTTTGATTCCTTTCGCCGGACTAATCATCTGCCACTTTATGCTATTAAACTCCCGTAATGCGCTCGATTTCAAAACGCTCGGGCGGTAGAATATTTTAATCCGCGTTCTGAATGCCAGTTCAAGGCGATCTTTATCAGCCGTTGATTCGTTAACCGGTGGAATTTCCAGCATGTTAAACCAGAAAACAGATTCACGATCCTGAGGCAATGTCATTCCATTGTAGATGAGACGGACACTCTGACCTTTACCTGGTTCAACACGATAAACTGGCGGCGTAACGGTAAAAGGCACCTTAAGTTTGTTGATATCACCATTTATCGTACCGTCATCTACCCAGACCTGCACCAGCAATGGAGAGCTGCTCTTATTATTGGTCCGCACCGTATGCTCACGTTCATTTCCGGGGAAAACTATACGCGTCCCGGATATTGTCATACCGGCTAACACACTCTGTGTAATAAACAACAGAGAGAGTAAAGAGATCATTAATGTGAAAAAGAGTGCACGTTGATAGTTCATATTACGCCCTGCGCTTCTGGCATTTCATTTACTTACACAGCAAAAATTCATTTTTAAAAGGGCGATTTCTCGCCCTAAAAGAGATTAAAAACCTGATCGATTATGGGTAGGCCAGAGTATAAGCAGCTTTCGCATTGACTTTGCCCGCGCCGGTTTGTGCAGTCGCGTAGTAGCCACCGTAGTAACGCATAGTGGCGCTACCACTGGTTACCGCTGCGGCAGCGCCGGTCTCGCCCAGTTTCAGCGGCTGCTCATCAGAGTTATACAGACGGACCTGGACTGCAGTGGCAGCCGGATCATCAGCCGTACCGGTGTACTGGTTGGTCAGGTTACCAGTGGTACTGTCCACACCACTGCTGCCGATGGCTTCAAAATGCGCGGCTACCTGGGTGATACCCGCCGGGCAATCTATAACATTCAGGTCAAACCCTTTTGAACCCGCAGTTGCACCCGCTGTTGCCAGCGTCTGGACAGACACTGTCGGCAGGGTGACCTGAACATCAATAGAATCGTTGGCGATAGTACAGGTTTCAGCAATCAGTTGACCGTTAAAGGTTACGGTACCTTGTCCTACAGCCATTGCTGAACCTGAAGCAAGAGTCATCGCGACCGCGCAGACCGACAGTTTTAATTTACGCATAAAATAAACCTCTTAGTTTCCATTATAAGTTTTTAACATTTCCAATATTTTGACTAACTTTTTTATCCAAATCCCTGGATAACTACATTCACTTACTACTTACTTAATCGCAGAAATTTCAATAATACTTCCCTGCGACAAACTTACATTTAGCGTTATCAGCTCACCCGCCTCATCAGGATTGGTCGTCATATTCATTACTGTCACACCCAGTTTTGGAAGAATGTTTTTCTCAATAAACCGGATAAGCATCCTTGCCCCTGTCTCAGCGACGGGACACTGTTCAACAATGTGCTGAACTAATTCATCACTAAAATTTAAATCGATGTCATAATTCGACTTAGCGCGTTGCGCAATACGATTTAAATGAACCCTGACAATATACTGCAGCGACGATGGTGTTAACGGAAAATAGGGAATAACAGTGACACGCCCCAAAAATGCAGCCGGGAATACTTTTAGTAACGCAGGATTTAATATTTTCAGCAATCCCTCTTCATCAGGCATCGTTTCCTGATCAGCACAGGCCGTGCTGATAATTTCACTGCCGGTATTACTGGTCAGTAAAATAATCGTATTTCTGAAGTCAATATGCCGTCCCTCACCATCCTCCATTGATCCTTTATCGAAAACCTGGAAGAAAAGCTCGTGAACATCCGGATGTGCTTTTTCAACTTCATCCAGTAAAATTACGCTGTACGGTTTACGCCGCACCGCCTCTGTTAACACGCCACCTTCCCCGTAACCGACATAGCCCGGAGGTGACCCTTTCAACGATGAAACGGTGTGTGCTTCCTGATATTCACTCATATTAATTGTGATCAGGTTCTGCTCACCACCATAGAGCTGACTTGCGATGGCAAGCGCCGTCTCTGTTTTGCCTACTCCTGATGGCCCTACCAGCATAAAAACGCCATGAGGTTTTTGTGGGTCAGCAAGCCCAGCGCGCGCAGTCTGAATATTCTGGCTCAGGCAAGTCAGTGCATAATCCTGCCCGATCACACGTTCTGAAAGGCGTTGCGGTAGTTCCATCACCGCGCTAACGTCATCCTTAAGCACCTGTCCTACCGGTATACCTGTCCAGTTCGCCACGATTGAGGCGATCACCGCGGCATTAACCTCAGCCTGAACCAGTGGCTGTTCACCGCGAAGCTCACTCAGCGTTGCGTCCAGCTCATTCAAGTGATGCTGCAAACTCGCCGTATCCGTTTTCTCTCGCGTAGCGGCCTGCAGTTGCTGTCGCGTCTCAATAATATCCGCTACCAGCTTGCACTCTTTGGCCCACTGACGGTCAAGGATCTCAGCTTCCTGCGTATGGCTTGCAATAGCATCCTGCACCGGGCCACGTTGCTTGTTGTCCGCTTTGCCAAAGCCGATCGCCTTTTCGAGTTCTGTCAGCTCAGCCTTAGCTGACTGCCTGCGGAAATTTAATATTTGCAGCTCTGTCGGTGGTGCGTACTGTGCAACAGCAACCCTGGCACAGGCGGTATCTAATAAACTGATCGCCTTGTCAGGCAGCTGACGAGCAGGGATATATCGATGAGAAAGCCGAACTGCAGCCCTGATAGCTTCATCCATGATCCAGACGTTGTGATGCTTTTCCAGTACGGGAATCAGGCCACGAATCATAGCTGTAGCGAGATCTTCTGAAGGCTCATCAACCTGTAGCACCTGAAAGCGACGAGTGAGTGCCGGATCCTTTTCAATGTGACGTTTAAATTCACTCCAGGTCGTGGCACCTACCGTGCGAAGCTGACCACGCGCCAGCATGGGTTTCATCAGATTAGCGGCATCACCGGTTCCCGCATTACCGCCAGCACCCACCAATGTGTGAATCTCATCAATGAACAGGATGACCGGTTCAGCAGAGTTGACGGCCTCCTCCAGCACCGATTTAAGTCGCGCCTCAAACTCACCTTTCATGCTGGCCCCGGCTGAGAGTGCGACGATGTCAAGCGTCAGTAATCGCACTTTTTGCAGAGAAGGCGGTACTTCACCCGCAGCAATGGCCAGCGCTAAACCTTCCACAACCGCCGTTTTTCCTACGCCAGCTTCCCCGGTAAGCAATGGATTGTTCTGACGACGACGCAGCAGAATATCCACCATGGTATTGATCTCTTTGTCGCGTCCTGATACCGGGTCGAGCTTACCCTCACGAGCAAGTGCGGTAAGATCAGTAGAATACTGATTCAGTCCCCCGCCACCTTGCGGATGACTTAGGGCATGGCTTGCCTCACCGGGGACACCAGCATCTTCTGTTACAGCTGCGCCGCCGGAAAGATCGCTTTGCTCTGCCGAGTCGCGGATAATATAGCCAAACTCTTTATTTAAATGATCCAGCGGAATTTTTTCAAAGAGCGGCGAAATGGCGAATAGTGCACGGCGCAGCTCCATAGTAGTCAGAAGCGCCATTAACAAATGACCACTGCGAATGGCTTTATCATGGCATTCCAGGCTGGCCATGACCCATGCACGTTCAATAGCCAGTTCAATATGGTAAGAAAAATCAGCGATAGTACTGGCACCAGCTGGCAGCCGGGTCAATGCCTGTGAAAAATCACGTTCCAGCATTTCAGCATCAATTTCAAAATGCCGAATTACATGGCGGAAATCGCTATCCTGCTGCTGGTAGAGCTGACTTAACCAATGCACCAGTTCAACGTAGTGGTTACCGCGTAGCTTACAGAGCGTTGTTGCACTCTCAACGCTTTTGAATAAATTGCTGTTTAACTTCCCGAACAGATTCTTTCTTGATATCGCCACGGTATAACCTATCTCGTTTTAATTAGAATATTGAAAGCTTATTTCTGATTAACAAACACTGATAGCAAATCCTTATACTTCACTGCTGCTTTCCACACACTCTAAACGCGTTAAATAAAAACGGATATTCTTATTTATAATTTGAAACACTTTTAAGAATAAAGCCCGATCCTTACTCCTAAATAGTCACACAAGGACAATTAGCATTGTCGTGCAGGCAACATTTACTTTTACAATAACGCCACTATAAATGTGATAACCACAGCGTAAATCCTACCGTTTCTATGCTGGTGAACGTTTTATGATTCTGAAGTCAGCGTTTCTTTCTGAGTCGTTTTTTACCTAACAGGGTGCCAAGTGGAACACAATTTTCTGGATTACTACAATCGGGAACTCATCTTTATCAGAGAAATGGCGCAGGAATTTGCCAGCCGCCATCCCAAGATAGCCGGGCGTCTGGGTATGAACGGAATTGAAATTGCCGATCCCTACGTGGAGCGGCTTATTGAGGCGTTTTGCTTTTTATCAGCCAGAACACAAATTAAGCTTGATGCCGAATTCCCGAATTTCACTCAGCGGTTAATGGATATTGTTTACCCCAACTATAACTCACCGATTCCTTCAATGGGTGTTATTCAATTGACACCCAATGTTAATGAAGGTGATTTAACCAGCGGCTATAACATCCCCAAACAAAGCGCTTTCTTTAGCCGGCTATTACCGGGTGAGATGAGCCGTTGTGAGTTCAGAAATAATCAAAATGTTACTCTATGGCCGCTGGAGATTACTGAAGCCCGCTTAACGTCCGTGCCACCTGATATTCCCAATCTGGAACACCATCGCATCAAGCACAATCAGTTGAAAGGTGCTTTACGTATCAAACTGAAACTGCAGGGCGATTTGGCTTTTTCAGAACTGAAGGGTCTGGATGAACTTCCTTTTTACATTCAGGGAGACGAACGCATTGTCTCTCATATCTTTGAGCTGCTGCATGGCCATCACGTGGCTACTATTGTTCGCAGTCACGTGCAGGATAAGCCACAATATAGCATCATCAGCCAGCAGCCATTAAAATTTGAAGGGCTGGACCCGGATCAAAGCCTGCTGCCGCTGCAATGGAATATGTTTCATGGTCATACTTTAATTCAGGAATATATTTCCTGTAGTCAGCGTTTTTACTTTTTCTCTCTCACACAACTTTCTGCTGCCCTGGCGGAAAATCACAGTAATGAAGTTGAGCTTATTATCCTGCTCAGCAGGCTCCCGCAGGAGCTCATTCCGCACATCGATGCCACGCGTTTCCTCCTGTTTTGTACGCCAGTGATTAACCTGTTTCCAAAGCGGGTTGATCGCATTGAGGTTAACAGGGCGCTCAACAGTTTCCACATCGTTCCCGATCGCAGTCGTCCCCTGGATTACGAGATATTTTCAGTCAATCAGGTATTTGGTTTACAGGCGGAAACCAGCGAAGAGCTCACGTTTAACCCGCTTTATCAAACGCGCCACAGAGATGGAGGTAATTTCGGACGCTATTTTTCCGTCAGGCGAGAAGCGCGTGGGCAGGAAAACAGTAGCCGTAAATATACTACCCGTACACCCTACACCAGCACTGAAATCTTCATCTCGCTGGTTGATCAGCAAGAGGCACCCTATGGAGAGCATATTCGCTATCTGCTGGTTGATGCCATGGTCACCAATCGTGATTTGCCTCGTCTCTTGTCAAATAGTGGAAGTTTTGATCTTACCATGTCCGATTCGGTTCCTATCGAGGGGGCTCGTTTTGTCAGTTCGCCGAGTGCGCCACGCCCTCCGTTCAATACAGGTGAGTCGGCCTGGCGGCTTATCCGCCAGCTGAGTTTTAATTACCTGCCTCTCTCAGACATGGAGCATACGCAGGGCGGCGAATCATTACGTAACATGCTGCGGATGTTTACGACAGCAGCCGATCTTGATGCCGTTGCACAGATCAATAGTCTGGTCGGTTGCCAGACCAAACCAGTAATCCGTCGGCTTTCTGAAGATGGTCTGCTGGTCTATGGACGTGGTGTCAACTGTAGCCTGACCGTCGACGAAGAGGGCTTTTCCGGCAAGAGTCCTTATCTCTTTGGTCTGGTGATGGAAAACTATCTGGCGCGCCATGCCGCTATCAATATCTTTACTGAAACCGAGTTACATTCCATGCAGCGCGGACTGATTACACGATGGAAGGCTCGCCCCGGCAGGCGGGGGGCACTATGACAATACCTGACGATTTACAGGTCTGGTTTGATGATGACGCGCCATGGGAAGCAGGGTTTATCAGTATCATGCGGGCTATCGCTGCCCGTACGCCAGATTTACCCCCGCCAGGCATTGCCACGCTTCCCTCACAGGAGCGCTTCAGGCTGGGACAGATGGCAAGCATGGCCTTTTCTCCACGCGAAATAGCGGCAATCAGCCAGCAGGGCGACAAAATCAAAGTTCAGCTGTTCGGTCTGGGTATCTGGGGCGCGCAGGGAGCCATGCCGCTCCATATGACAGAGCTCGCTTATTCACGTTATGAACAGCACGATCCTACGCTGATTGATTTCACCGACATCTTTCACCATCGTGCGCTGAGTCAGTTTTATCGTGCCTGGTTTCTGTCACAGGATACAGCTTCGCTCGACCGTAAAAATGACGAGCGCTTCTCATTTTACGTTGGCAGCCTGATCGGGCTCGACCCTGCCGAACTCGTTTCTTCACCGCTGCCAGTCCATGCCAGACTGGCCTCCTCTGCCCATCTTATTCGCGAAGCCCGCAATCCTGACGGTCTGTTAGGGGCATTGCACTATTACTTTGAAGTGCCTGTCGAGTTGAAAGAGTTTGAGCCGCAATGGATTTTCCTGGACGACCAGGATCAGAGCGCGCTGGGTGATGATCGTTACGCCGCTCTGCTTGGCGATGGTGCCATTCTCGGCAATACCGTACTGGACAGACAGCATAAATTTAAAGTGCTCATGGGGCCGCTGTCTCTTTCCCAGTATATGCAATTCAGTCCCTGGGGCAGCGATATGGCGGTGCTACGTGAACTGATACGGAGTTTTATCGGATTCGAATATGCCTGGGATGTGCAACTGATTCTGGCGGCCGATCAGGTACCGCAGGCCCGACTTGATGGCCGTCACCAGCTTGGTTATGCCAGCTGGCTGGAGCGTGAACACGCAACCGTTCCGGTATACGGCATGAGTTTCGAACCCGAAATGTATCACCGCCAGCCGTCGCTTTAACCAGGAAATCCAGTTCTTACTCAGAATCAAATTTTATGAATCAGAAACCTGTACTCATCTGTTCCAATTACTATCAGCACCTGCTGCAACCGTTATCGCAGGATAATCCTTGTGGTAAAAATCTGGAGTACGATCCAGCCTTTATTATGCTGCAATCCCGGCTGCAGCCCAAACTGGCCGCAGAATACGGTGACTTTGTTGAAGCGGCAGAACCGATAAACTGGACTGAAACTGAACGAGAGTGTCTGGATTTACTGCAAAAAAGCAAAGATGTCAGGCTGATTATCATTCTGATGCGTTGCCGGCTTCGCAAAATTGGCCTGGCTGCGATTGCAGAGGGCACGGAAGTGCTCGCTGCCTTGTTGTCCACATGGCCAGACGATCTTCATCCTCAACTACTGGACGAAGGTGAATTCACGCCAATTTTACGGGCAAACGCGTTTGCTGAGCTTGAGGATCCTGAAGGTCTGATAACGGATGTACGCAATCAGTTGCTACCGAAAGCCGCCGGACTACAAATCACGCTTCGGGAGTTTGAAAAGGCGCATCTGTTTTCGCGCGAGCCCGGAACGTTGTCGGAAACAGCGGTAGCCGGACTGATACATGAATGGCATCTCAATGCACAGGATGCGTTGCGACCGCTGGTCCAGGCATATCATTTTGTCGTTCAAATTAAGCAAACTCTTGTCGCAACGCTGAAAGATGAGGCTCCTGAACTGGCGACATTAACCGCTATCCTTGCACTTTTCTGCAAAGAGTTCGGCAGTCTGGAACCAGTGTTCCAACAGGCCGTCAAGGTCACCCCTTCTGCCAGCATTATCCCTGTTGAAACGAACGCGTCCTCCCTTGACGAAACGTCAGAATCAGCTCCTGAGGTGGTCATTAGCGATCCTGCGTCCCCGGCGACTGCCCAGACACATCGTCGAGACATTAATAATCGTGCCGACGCGCTGCAAACTATCAAGGAAGTTCGCAGCTGGTTTGGTATGACCGAACCCAGCAGTCCGCTGATTTTATTGCTGAAATATGCCGAAGACAGCATCGGGAGAAACTTTGCCGATTTAACAAAAATGTACCCCCCGGAAATCATCGCCATCCTGAGTCAGGAGAAGGAATAATTTATGTTACGGATTTACGTTTTTCTGTTTTGTGCGATCGTCATGTCGCCCGGTGCCTGGGCTGCCTGCACAATAGCCCGTGGTCAACCCACGCAGCTCGCTATCAATGCTCAAACCATTACTATTACTGCCGATGCTGCAATAGATACCACAACGCCAATCGCTCAATTCGACACCCCAGCCACGGGCAGTGCTATTGGCTATGATGGATGTCTTACCGGTACAGAGTACGGAAAACGAGTTGTTAATCTTACTGGACAGGATTCGTCTACACGTATTTATCCAACAAATATTTCCGGCATTGGTATCAAATTATTATTCAGCAATGGCAGAGCTTTCGGCAATTTTCCATCAACCAGTAATCTTACCTTTCCCAATGGAGAAGCCGAGGGAACACTTGATCTGCCCGCGGGATCGTTTTTTCGCGTGCAGCTTTTTAAAACGGGTAATATCAAATTATCTGACCCCACGGGCAATACAATTATACCTGCCGGTTTACTTGCTTACTATTATATTCTCAGCGATAACCCAGCCTCATACATTATTAACCTGACTGTCGGCGAAATGAAACTTATCAGCACGCCGACATGCACCACCGATGGCACCAAAACCATCGATTTCAATACCGTAACTCCCTCGCTATTAAAAGCAGGCGTTACACGGGACCTTGGTTTCTCTATTACCTGCAAAAGTGATTACGGCAGCTATGCCGCAAAAGCATCCATGATTACCAATTCTCCCTCCTCTGACGGTACTTACATCCGCGTTCAGGATGCAACTGGCAATAGTGACAGTCTGGGAATCCGCATTACGGACGGTTTGAACCAGTTAATGAATGTCAATGGTACAACCACAGAAGATAAAAACAGTACCAGTCAGGGACCGACCGAGTTTGCCTGGAAAGCCACACTTATTCCCGGCAAATCTGCGACCCCGGCGGGAGGAACGTTTACCGCTGCAGCAGAAATATTATTTGATATTCAGTAACCGAAAGCATTATGGGTCAGGCTAATATGAATCAACCAGCAACCATCTTCGTCAGCATCGCCAGTTACCGTGATCCTGAATTACTGCCTACGCTCAGGGATATGCTACGGCATGCTGCATATCCTGAAAATCTGCATATCGCTATTTGTTGGCAGGATGACAAAACCAGTGATTTTTTTGAATCTGCCGGCTTTGTACTACAGCAACGCAGGATATTTAATGAACAGGAAATCGTAACGTTCCTCTTTAATAAAACCCGAATCGATATCATCATGGTTCATTATTTTATCAGCCAGGGTGCAAGCTGGGCGCGCAGTCTGGCTGAGGCACTTTTTGAAAATGAACAATATTTCCTGCAAATAGATTCTCACTGTCGGTTTATTCCTGACTGGGATAATGAAATGATAACGATGCTGCAGATGCTGCAGGCGCAATCACCCCATCCCGTTATCTCAACTTATCCCCCGGCTTATACGCCAGGTGATAACGAAGCTGAATGCAAAAAATCTGACGTCAGCCGTCTGATTTTCCGGGAATATGATCGTCAGGGGATACCCATGTTCAGCTCGACTCCTTTCAAGGCTTCAGCTCCGATACGGGGAAGTTATCTGGCTGGCGGATTCATCTTTGCTTCGGGGCATTTTATCAAATCGGTCCCTAACGATCCGCAGATCTTCTTTGCAGGTGAAGAGATAGGTATGGCGGTCAGAGCGTTTACGCACGGTTATGATGTTTATCATCCTCATAAACTTCTGCTGTGGCATTTTTACCAACGTGAAGAACATAGCAAGGTCTGGAGTGATCACAGTGATGAGGCGAAAAATCAGGGCAACATTGATAAAACGTGGTGGGAAAGAGATCTGACCGCCAAAAGGCGTATCAGAATTTTACTGGGGCTGGAGGATGAACCGGCTTCCACACTGGCGCCCTATGCGCTGGGCCAAAAGCGGGGATTAAGAGAGTTTGAGTATCAGGCTGGTATTTGTCTGCACAGAGGCACAGCTTTGCCTGAAGTTCTGGGCGATGACAAGATTAATTACTTCGCGCAATCTCCGGCTAACGAGACGGAATGGCTTGAGCGACAGTATGCCTGGTTTAGTCAGACAATCACGCTGAATGTGACAGACTATATCGTTAATGAACATGAAATAAGTCCGGTTTGCCTGAGTGTTTATAATGTGCAGAATCGTCTGCTTTATAAGCGGATGTTGCAGGTCGGCGAGCTGGAAACGTTGCGCCATAAGTCAACCAGTGGCGATATTCTCCTGAACATTCAGTTTAAAACCACCAGCATGATTACCAGGCCAACAATCATCCGGATTTGTCCCTGGTCAGATATTTCTGGCTGGGGTAAGGTGCTGGAGAAATCGTGGTGAAAAGCAAAACCTTTCTTTGTCGGCTTATTGCGATAGATACCCTTATCGCTTTTGACGGCGTCATTACCTCAGCCGCAGATCTTCAACTCAGGCTCATTTCGCTCATTGAGCAACTTAATAAAGCGCTACTTGTTGAAAACCATGATGAGACGGAGAGCGACGCACTTTGTCAATTCCTGTGCTGCTATTTTGACCAGCGGCTCACAGATAATAAACGTGGTCACTTACTCCACTGGCAGCGCTATTTGCTGGAACCTCATTTTTACGGCTACAGTGAAAGCAGGCAGGATACCGCTCTTTCATCACGGCTCAAGCCCCTGCTTTCTAGCAGCAATGGGGCGATGTTCAGTTACGCCTGGAAATTACTCAAGCTGCTGAGGCAAACTGAAGGCCAAAGTGAAGCACTTGTTGCGCTTCGCACAGCCTATCGCGAACGCCATTTTTTGCATATGCGTGCCAGCCAGACCCTAAAACAAACTGAATCTTTTAACATTCAGCATGAATGTGCCGGTTCTGCCAAAATAATGGTGCTCATTATTGGGCCCTTCGCCAGAAAGTGGTTCAGGCAATTTGATCTATTCTCTAACGATCAAGGTCAAATCGTTTGGGCCCTCGCTGATCATGCTCATACCGTAATTGATCGGATCGCTCATATAAAGATCCACCATCCCGAAATGGCAGTGCAGACTTATTTCCCACTGTTGGCGGATGGCTTTGAAAACAGCAGCATCATGATCGAGCAGATGATGGCATGGCTACACGCTTTTAAATCTCTACAGCTGTCAGAACCGCTGCCCTGTTTTCTCGGACTTTACACACGTCTGAGCCAGCAGCGTGATGCTCATAACCCTGATAAAGCAATCTGGACTGGCCAATTAGCGCCGGCAGCAAATTGCGATATTAAGCTGGAATCTCGACTTATTGATCTGATTGACGAGCTTGAGGCTAACGATAGTGGTGATGACCTTTACGCCATTCAGCGACATGCGCTGGGTTCAACCCTGATTACCTGGCTGGCAGAACAGCGAATCATGAGCATGTTACAAAGCTTATTCGACAGTACATCAATTAAACTGGCTGGCGTCACACTTGCCGATTACGGGATGGGGTTCACCCGACATGGAGCCTGGTCAATCTGGCTGGCTGAGAAATGCGCTATCCTGCCTGGGCTGTCGGCCGCGATTACTCTGCCGCCACTGCCAGAGATCGCTCTGCCATTGTCAAAATCTCCTCCACCAAAATCGATCACTTCCCGGGTTACGCCAGTTAACGTGCCCTATTCCGCCAGAAAATCCGGTTGGCCGAAGTTTGCGCTACCGCTGGGACTTATTGCCTTTCTGACGGTTGGCGTTGCCTGTTACGTTAAGTTGAAAACCGATCCCGCTTTCCACTTGCTAAGCCAGATCGCCTTACCGGAAAGCATGCTGCAAGAGGATCAAACGCGCGACCTGCCAACCTTTTTTACTCCCGCTACTATACCGCTGTTCCAGCAAGGCAGTAGCAGGCTAATGCCAGATAGCGAGAAAGTATTGATGGAGGTTGCAGCTAAAATGAAGGCGGTGCCGTCCCAGACCTATCTCATTATCGGTCATACGGATAGTTCCGGTACATCTGGCATAAATAATGCCCTTTCAGTTGAGCGAGCCAACGTCATTCGAAACTGGCTGGCTGATAAAAGTGGTTTGCCTGTCAGCCATTTTATCGTTACAGGGGCTGGTAATTCCCGGCCAATAGCCAGCAACGATTCTCCTGAAGGACGCGCGTTAAATCGCCGCGTCGAGATCATTCCATTGCACATTCAAAGTCAGTAAAAATAAGAGAGAATGTTATGAGCAGCAAACCAATCGTTTATCCACTTAATGAGGGGACGTTTATGACGTTCATGCCACAAGAGGATCAATCTATTAATATTCTTCGTTACATGGATGAGGAAAATAGACCTTACAATATCCTGATTAACCGCGCCACGCTGGAACAGGATGAAACGGTAGATGAATTTTGTGAGCAGCAGTGTGAAAGAATGAAGCGTTTAGTTCCCGGTTTTGAAGTTGAGGGGAAAAACCTTAAGCATGAAATCGGTCCGGCAAAATTGCCGGTTCTGCAAACCGCTAATAAATTCCTGGAAGATGGTGTATGGGTACGGCAAGTTTCGTCTGTGGTCACTCTGCCATGGCATCCTGACCTTAATCCTCACTCACGCCGGTTGATGGTTTTCACTCTGGCCACAAATGATGATTTCAGCGAGGCACAACGTAAACATTACGTTCGTATTATTAATAGCTTCACACCGGTTGAAATCGCCGTTAGTCAGGAAAACTAAAGCAGCTTTTGAACCCGACTGTCAGCCTGGCCGTCGGGTTTACAGGATGAACGGTTTGCTCACGCAGACTATTACTATCCGGAGAAATATAACGTCTATTTCCCATCAGGCAGATAGCAGCAGAAGAGTGATGAATAATTTAAAAGCCATCAGGGTAAAAATAAAAGAGGCATCAACGCAAAAAGCCGATTCATTTCTGAATCGGCTTTTTTAAAGAGATTGGCGGAACGGACGGGGCTCGAACCCGCGACCCCCTGCGTGACAGGCAGGTATTCTAACCAACTGAACTACCGCTCCGCGCTTTGTTCCCCGTCGGGAACGAGGCGCATATTAATGGCAGGCTGTTGCGGCGTCAACGCTTTTTCCGGGGGAGCTAATCGTTTGCTGTTTTTTTCAGCTTGCCGTTGATTTTATCCACAAAATCACGCTATTCAGCCGCGCCACAGGCAGCTGCCGCCCTTTTTCATCACCAGATCCAGACGGGACTCATGTGCCACCACTTCCTCTTCGCTGGCCGTGACCACGCGCAGTGCAGAGGCAGGGCGCACGATGCGCTGAATGCTCTCTCCCTGCGCCTGTCGGGCGCTTTCACTTTCCGATAAGAAGGAAAGTGACGTCTGACCGCCAGTCATCGTCAGGAAGACTTCCGCCAGAATTTCGGCATCGAGCAGCGCGCCGTGCAGGGTTCGCTTGGTGTTGTCTATTTCGTAACGTGAGCAAAGCGCATCAAGACTGTTACGTTTGCCGGGAAACATACGACGCGCCAGCGCAAGACTGTCGGTAATCTTGCAAAAGGTTTCAGTTTTCTCAATGCCACGATTCAGCTTTGAAAACTCGTAGTCCATAAAGCCGATATCAAACGGCGCGTTATGGATGACTAATTCAGCACCGCGAATGTAGTCGAGAAACTCATCGGCGATCTCGCTGAACGCAGGCTTGTCGGCCAGGAACTCATCGGCAATGCCGTGTACGCCAAAGGCTTCGGGATCGACCAGCCGATCGGGCTTGAGATACATATGGAAATTGTTACCGGTCAGGCGACGGTTTATCACCTCTACCGCACCAATCTCAATGATGCGGTGCCCCTCATAATGTACCCCGATCATGTTCATGCCGGTGGTTTCAGTATCGAGAACGATCTGGCGGTTATTTGCAGTGCTCATAAGACCCGTTTTATGTCAGACTTAGCGTTTTTGAAAGGAAGTCTACCAGAGATGCGCAAACAGGTAGAAATATTCACCGATGGATCCTGTCTTGGAAATCCCGGCCCCGGCGGTTATGGGGCGATTTTACGCTACGGTCAGCATGAAAAAACCTTCAGCGCGGGCTATCACCTTACCACCAATAACCGGATGGAGCTGATGGCGGCGATTGTCTCACTGGAAGCGCTAACCCAGCCGTGCGATGTGGTGCTCAGTACCGACAGTCAGTATGTGCGTCAGGGAATTACCAGCTGGATCCATAACTGGAAAAAGCGTGGCTGGAAAACCGCCGACAAAAAGCCGGTGAAGAATGTCGATCT
The DNA here is from genome assembly GCF_982223955.1 of Pantoea sp. E956-1. Lineage (NCBI taxonomy): Bacteria > Pseudomonadati > Pseudomonadota > Gammaproteobacteria > Enterobacterales > Erwiniaceae > Pantoea > Pantoea sp. E956-1. The sequence continues at coordinate 149,441 of NZ_CEUYZP010000010.1, forward strand.
CTGGCAGCGTCTCGACTTAGCACTCAGCACCCATAAGATTCAGTGGGAGTGGGTTAAAGGCCATGCCGGACATCCGGAAAATGAGCGCTGCGACGTGCTGGCCCGCAGCGCCGCTGAAAATCCCGCTTTTGAGGATATCGGTTATAAAACCGAATCCTGATCCTCTGCCTGCCGGAACTGGCGTGTGGCATTGACCGTCTGGCGGATCTTGCTGGTGCTCATACTCTTCTTAGCCCGGGTCGGCAGCAGCGGGAACGTGCGCTTACGTGCCACCACAATATTCAGACAGCCCAGCGCCGGTAAGTGGGCGCTGATCAGTTTTCCGCCCTGACGATGCCACGGCAGCACCTGAAAGCGGGTGCGATAGACCACCTCATAATTCAACAGTCCCAGCCAGTCGATTAAACGCACCTGGCTGAACATCCGTCCGCTCCAGGGGGCTTTGCGGTTTAGTCCCGGTATCATCTTACTCACGCCGAGCAGGCTGAAGGGATTGAAACCACTGATGATCATCCAGCCATCATCGATTAACACCCTATCCACTTCGCGTAATACCCGGTGGGGATCCTGGCTCCAGGCGAGCGTATGGGCCAGCACACAGGCATCGATTGACTTCGACTCAAACGGCAGTTGCATCGGGTCAGCCAGCACCTGTAACAGCTCGCCTTCCCTGCCAACATTGACCTGATGTGAAATAGCACAGTTTTCAGTGTTGATTTCTGCGCTGAGATTGCCAAGCTTAAGCATATGAAAGCCATAAAGCTTTCCGAGGTAAGGCTGAAGCTGCTGCGTTAGCGCGTCGCGGAAATAATCTCCCCACGGCATATCGCGCCATGACAGCGGTGCGTTCAGAATCTGGCGTGATTTAGCGGGCTTCATGCTTTACGCTCTTCCTTTTCCTACGACCTGCGAGAGGTGATGATGAATCTTACCAGTATTCCTGCGTTGCAGGACAACTACATCTGGACGCTGACGGATGATGACGGTAAATGCCTGATTGTCGATCCCGGCGAGGCCCAACCGGTGTTAGAAAAAATGGCGTCCAACGGCTGGCAGCCGGTCGCTATTCTGCTGACTCACCACCATAACGACCACACGGGCGGAGTGAAAACACTCTGCGAGCATTTCCCTCAGCTTGAGGTCTATGGTCCCCAGGAAACTGCGGCTAAAGGAGCCAGAACGATAGTCAGCGAAGGCGATAAGGTCACGGTTCTGGGCCTGACGTTTGAGGTGATCCATACCCCTGGCCACACTTTAGGACATATCTCATATTACAGCTCACCTTATCTTTTCTGTGGTGACACACTCTTTTCGGGCGGCTGCGGACGGCTTTTTGAGGGCACAGCAGAGCAGATGTATGATTCCTTTCAAAAGCTTAACCAGCTTCCAGGTGAAACATTAGTCTGCTGCGCACATGAATATACTTTATCCAATCTGAAGTTTGCTGCGGCTATTCTGCCCCATGACCCACAAATAATGGCCGAATATCAGAAAATTAAGGACTTACGTGCTGAAAATGGCATTAGTTTGCCCACAAAACTGGCGCACGAACGGATAATAAATTTATTTCTTCGCACGCAAGACATTGATTTACAAAGGGCATTAAACGTTAACGTTACTGATGAACCCGTATGGCGTGCATTTGCCGTTCTACGCGAGAAGAAAGACGCTTTTTGATTTTTCGGGTTGTGTTGTGAAAAGTCGTCACGTATAGTTGCTCGTCTTTTAAGCGAACTATTGACACACACATGAAGGCTAAAGCGATCTTACTCGCCTCAGTCTTGCTGGTAGGATGTCAGGCGTCCAGGAACGATGCCAATATCCCGGTACAGCATGCACAGAGTCTGTCTTCAGCTGGTCAAGGTGAAAATGGAAAGTACGGAGACGAGTTTTTGTCGCCGCGATGGCAGGAAGATGGAACTGGCCTCGCAGCAGACGCAGATCTCTGGAGTTTCATTAGTGACGAGTTGAAGATGGGGATTCCGGAAAACCCGGCAATCCGCGAACAAAAAAGTAAATTTTTAAAAAATAAGAGCTATCTCCACGATGTAACATTACGGGCAGAGCCGTACATGTACTGGATAGTCGAGCAGATACAGAAACGTAAAATGCCGATGGAACTGGTACTGCTACCCATAGTGGAGAGCGCTTTTGACCCCCGGGCAACTTCATCCGCCAATGCCGCTGGTATCTGGCAGATTGTTGCTGCAACAGGTCGAAACTATGGTTTGAAACAGAACCAGTATTACGATGGGCGACGTGATGTGGTCGCATCCACGAAAGTTGCGCTGGATATGATGCAGCGTCTTAACACCATGTTTGACGGCGACTGGTTACTAACCATCGCAGCGTACAACAGTGGTGAAGGACGTGTACTCAAAGCGATAAAGCAGAACAAGGCGCGCGGTAAGCCGACTGACTTCTGGCATTTATCGTTGCCACGCGAAACGACCGTGTATGTGCCTAAAATGTTAGCTCTGAGTGAACTGCTCAAAAATAACAAGCGTTACGGTATCAAACTGCCGACACCCAATGAAAGTCGTGCGCTGGCGCGGGTGGAAGTGGGTCAGCAGATACAGCTGACGCAGGCTGCCGAAATGGCGGGTATGTCGCTCACGAAACTGAAGAGCTTCAATACCGGTTACAAAGGCGGTGCAACAGCGCCAAACGGCCCACACTATATTATGGTGCCGAAGTCGAACGTCGCGAAACTGCGTAACTCACTGGCTTCCGGTGATATTGCAGCGGTACAGCCTACTCAGCTTGCGAAAGCCAGTGCGAGTGGCGGGTACAAAGTGCGACGCGGTGATACGCTCTCTGGTATCGCCTCAAAACTTGGCGTTAGCGTCTCGACACTGAAGCAGGATAACAACCTGCGCGGTGCTGATATCCGGCCGGGTCAGACTCTGACCATTGGTTCGAATGGCACCCGACTGGCTGATAACGGCAACAGCATCACCTATCGTGTTCGTAAAGGTGATTCTCTTGACAGTATTGCCCGTCATCACGGCGTCAATATCAAAGACGTGATGCGCTGGAACAGTGTGCTGGACAGTGCGAAAGATATTCAACCCGGCGATAACTTAACGCTGTTTGTGAATAATAACGCAACACCTGATACCTGATACGTTGAAAAGGCTGACATTTGTCAGCCTTTTTCTTTTATTCATCCGCCAATGTTTACTCATCTGCCGGACTTCCCTCCCCTTCTGCAGGCACGCTTAATGCACCGGGCTAGCTTCCTGAACTGAATTCCACCAGTAAGGGGTTATGGTCGGACGCCCGCGTCACCAGTACAGATGCCTCACTCACTCTGAGATCGCGATAAAAGACGAAATCCAGCGGTCGGCCAAACGCTTTACGGCGGTGATCGGCAGTGAACATTACCTCTTCCAGCTTCATCCGCTGTGCAAACCGGTAGAGCGCATTGATACGCTGACGGCTCCAGGCATTGAAATCCCCGGCCATAATCACCGGCCCATGGTGATGCATGATCTGCTCCCCGATTGGCCCCAGCTGTTTACTGTAGACGTCGACGCCCAGGCTGAAATTTACCGCATGGATGTTCACGACCATCAGCATTTCACCGGCAGGGAGAGGATAGGCCGTGACCAGAGCCGACTTAGAGAGCCTCAGTAGTGGCTCACGTTCACGCAACGGGCAACAATAGACCGGGTGAGCAGAGGCGAGCGTCATCACCCCGGAGGGATGCTGAGGCAGCACAAAGGCAGGTACCTGATCGGCAGCAAGATAATTACTGGTGGCAAACTCTACCAGTTCAGGCGTGGTCTGCGCTTCCTGCAGTAATACCAGGTGCGCATCTTTGCCAAAACCTTCCAGTACTGACATCCAGTCTGCGCGTTGTTGCTTGAAGATGTTCCATACCAGGACTTTGAGGTTTGGATGCGCAGGCAATGGCGCGCCGGGAGGCAGTGCCTGACCGAGATGGAGCATCGCGCCAGGTGGAAAGATCTGTTCCACTGGTTGTCCTGCTACATATCGCATTGCATAAGTTTTTTTGCGCACTTTCCCGCCTGGCTGATGATTCAAAAAATACAGTTAACACCTGTCTGTTATAGGGATTCTAGACCGGGGTTTCAATGGATGCTGGTGAATGTCAGAATTCATCACCTTTTCCAGAATAAAGCAGCCCTTTTAAGTTCGCTAAGCAAAACGAGGCAGATCAGGCGGTGACATCCGCGATGTCATCGTTGACGGCTCCTTCTACTGGTTATAACAGCATTATCAGTCATAAACTGGCTTAATGGCTATGCGATTACAGAGAGGAAGGATGAAGGCATCTTCTGATGAACTAAAAGTGTTTGCCAGCGTAGTAGAAAGTGGAAGTTTCAGTCGCGCTGCTGAACAACTGAAGATGGCTAACTCTGCCGTCAGCAGGACAGTTAAAAAGCTGGAGAGCAAGCTGGGTATTGCCCTGCTGACCCGCACAACACGGCAGCTGGCGCTTACGCAGGAGGGCGAACGCTATTTTCGCCATGTTCAGCGCTTTTTGCAGGAGATGACCACGGCAGAAAGCGATTTGATCGAGAGTCTACAGGCACCTAAAGGACTACTGCGCGTGGATGCCGCGACGCCGGTCATTCTGCATTTGCTGATGCCAATGATTAAACCCTTTCGTCTGCGCTATCCTGACGTGACTCTTTCTTTGATCTCCTCAGAGAGTTTTATCAATCTGATTGAGCGAAAAGTGGATATCGCCATTCGTGCCGGCAATCTGACCGACTCAACGCTGCGCGCCCGTCTGCTCTTCAGAAGCTTTCGCAAGATGGTTGCTTCACCCACCTATCTGCGTGAGCATGGGACACCGCAAACGGTGGCTGAGCTGGATAATCACCACTGTCTTGGCTTTGATGATTCCCCACGACTCAATCGCTGGCCCGTCTCCCGTGAAAGCGGCGAACTCTATGATATTACCTGGGCTATCTCCTCTAACAGCGGAGAGACGATTAAGCAGCTTTGCCTTACCGGTAATGGTATTGCCTGCCTGTCGGACTATATGATCGATCGTGAAGTTGCTGAGGGAAAACTGGTCGAAGTGTTGGCCGATCAGCGTCTGCCGGTCGAGATGCCCTTCCATGCGGTTTACTACAGTGATATTGGCGTAAGCCAGCGTGTGCGCGCTTTTATCGATTTTCTCAGTGAGTGGACAGCTCACCAACCGTGGCGTACCTGACGTCTACAGGGGCTGGCCTGATTGGGGTCTGCCCGCAGACAATTAGGGAGGATGGGCTCGATAGCGGGATTATCGCTTTTGATTCAAAGAATTAGCGATCATTAAAATGATCCGGGAGCTCGAAGAGAATCAGCGCGGTGAATTTTGCCGGCTTGAATTTGCTGCAATGGAAAAAGCCCTGACCGTTAAGTCAGGGCTTTCCAATTAAGTGGCGGAACGGACGGGGCTCGAACCCGCGACCCCCTGCGTGACAGGCAGGTATTCTAACCAACTGAACTACCGCTCCACCGATTCTTTCACAGCTGTCAGCAACTGGCTGATAACCGTCTGTTCCTGCTAATTTCCTTGTCAGGGGAAAAGGAACGAATTTGATGCCTGGCAGTTCCCTACTCTCGCATGGGGAGACCCCACACTACCATCGGCGCTACGGCGTTTCACTTCTGAGTTCGG
>NZ_CEUYZP010000011.1:0-152180 GCF_982223955.1 Pantoea sp. E956-1
ATATGAAATTTATTCTCCTTAAAAACTCTATGGAAGTTTAAACGTCATTTGTTACATCTGTCGCCTATACCGATCCTGTTTGAAGATTAAAATCAGCAACGTCCGCTTCTGGCACAAAGCAGACATTCAACGCAGGCATAAAATGAACCAAGCTAGTACGCAGCGAGCAGTCAGCCCCTGAATGCCGCTTTAGCGGCATGGAAGCACCAGATTTCACTAAGGATAAAAATTAATGAAAGAAGGTAAGTGATCTGAACAAGTGAAAGGCCCGCTTTTGCGGGCCAGGGGAGATCAGAGGTACTTTTTAAAGGACGCTGTGGTTACCGTAATGGCAAGCCCCAGCATGATGGCCGCGGGTAGCAGCAACAGGTTGGGATAGACCGCCGACGGCCATGACAGGTACGCCATTGCCGGTATGTATACCGCCGGCTTAATCAGCCTTTTTGCGCGGTGGTATAAAAACGACGATTCATACCCCGCCCCGTAGCGACGCAGGTCGCGGCGTCCCAGCCCCTCTACCACGGCCACGGCAATGACCAGCACAAACAGCGGGATGGAGAGCGTCAGTATCGTAACCCGGATAAGCGTTACAACGGCCACCCAGACGCTGGCAAGCAGATACTGCTGCAGGTAGCCAGCGAGCCAGCTGCTGGCCGATTTCAGCTGGCGGGAAATTTCGTTGCCGCTGTTCATTTCCGATTCATACATCGACTGCACCCAGCCAACGAAACCGCTGTCAACAAAGGCCCACTGATAGGCAAAAGTGATCCAGTGCGTGACGGTAACTGAAGGTTCCGAGAGCAGAAGGCTGCGGGTGAAATCCGACGACAGGTAGCCCATTTCCGTGGTCATCACCTGCTGGCTATGTCCGGCACCCATTTCCGGCCAGAAGAACGCGATACCGATGTATTCCACAATCAGGCTCAGGAACAGAGAAGCCAGGATCATGCCGACCAGCTTCCACGGCCAGCCCCAGACCAGGTTGTAAATCAGCCCGTGCTCGCGCGGCGGAATCGGCTGCTGTTGTGGGTTCTGTGGCGTGACGTTACGACGGGGTTCAGCCATTGTCTTCTCCTTTCAGGGCACCGTGACCGGCCGCGCCGCCGTTCCACCACCCTTCGCTGCTGTGGTAATTCCGGCGCATCTCTTCGGCCAGGCGGGTAATATCGTCCGGCATGTGCTCGTCGGCGGCGTCACCGGCCGGCAGCGGCATGCGGATTTTCCAGAGCTGCCCACCCTCAAGCAGGGCAAACGCCTGGCCCTTTGGCAGCGATACAATATCCGACGGCTCCAGCAGCGGCACCTTGATCGTGCCGACGCGGTCCTGCGTGCTGGAGGTAAAGTCGTGATTAACGGTGACGTCTGCTGAATCCTGGTGCCCGGAGACCAGCGTTTTGCTGTAGATTTCCACCTGCGGCAGCTGGGTGGTCAGCAGCTCTGCCGTCCGGTTCTCGCGCACGCGCAGCATGATGAGGTTGTTAAAGTTACCCTGCACCTGGGAGGTTTTGGCCGCACTGCCGATACGCGCCTCAATATCAGAGGACGTCTGTGTGTAGGCTGTGACCTGCATCCCTGCGCCGCCGCCCTTGTTAATCAGGGGAATAAACTCATCGCCCATAAGCTCGTTGAACTCATCACAGTGAAGGTTAATCGGATTTTTGCGATCGTCCGCCCCTGGCAGGCCCGCGTTGATACCGTGCTTGTAAATGTGGCCGGCCACACTCACCAGATCGGCAAACATGCTGTTACCCACGGCGCTGCCTACCTCGCTGTCGCTCAGCGCGTCCAGGCCGATGTACACAACGCCTTTTTTACGGATCACCTGCTCCCAGTCAAAGATCGGACGCGGGTCGTCCATGTTGAGGTAGTCGGGCGACAGCAGCTCGGCGGTTTTGCCCGTGGTCAGCTTCTCCAGCAGAGGCAGCAGGGATGCCACTATCTTGTCAAAGTAGGTCCGATCGTAGCGCACGGCAGAGCGCAGGCCGTCCAGTATCGGGTCGTACAGCTGCTGTCCCAGTTCGGAGCTCAACGCCACCTCATACGCCCAGATGCGCACGGCATCCGGCTGTCCCTGCATGTTGCGGGGCACGTCATCATCACCAAAGAGTTTGAGGTTGTTTTCGATCTGCTTGCTCAGGTCGGGAAGCTTGTCTGTAATGACTTTCACCGCGTAGCGCAGGTACAGGTCGGCGATGTTATTCACGTAGCGCGTGATCAGCGTGTAGTCCGGCCGTTCTCCTAGTGCAACGAGCGCCCGCGCCACGATGTTCACGAATCGCCAGGCGAACTCCCGGAATGCGGCGCTGTTGCCTTCGCCGCTTAGCTGACCGGCCACACGCGACGCCACCTCAGAAACGCGCCCGAAGCGCCCCACGGCGTTATAGCGGGCCGATATGTCGGGCCACCCGAGGTGGAAGATGGTCAGCTCGTCGCCACGACCGGCGCGGTGCGCCTCTGCCCACACGCGCTTGAGCAGGTCAGCGTCCCCTTTCGGATCAAACACGATCGTGGTGTCGCCGCGCCGGATGTCCTGAGTGATCAGCAGCTCGGCCAGCCGGGTTTTACCCACGCGTGTCGTGCCGTAGACCACCGTGTGCCCCACGCGCTCGCGTAGATCCAGCGTGACGTCGATTTCGTTAGGTTCGATGCCGTGTATGGCCGGGTTACCGCCGACCGGCGGCAGCGGGCGGACCGGATTCAGAACAGAGTCGGCATTCAGCAGTTTGCTCAGCGCGGGCAGCCGCTTTTCCGTGGCCTCCTCGGCGCGGCGCGCCAGCTGGTACAGCCTGGACGGCTGCAGATAGTGGGCGACCTCGGGGCGCAGCGTGTCGCGCAGGCGCTGGGTATGCGTCTGCGTCCACCGAAATCCCCTGCCTATAAAGAGCCGTCGCTTACTCAGTGGGATCTGCCGGGAGGTCATCACGTAGCGCGGCAGCCGGCGCAGGTTGCGCCGGTAGCGGATCACCTGCATGCCTTGACGGGCCCGCACGATGGACAGCACGGCAAAGCCGCCTGCCGTAACGTAGCTGACGGAGGGGGCAAGGGCGACCGCCCAGGGCGCGGTGACGCACACCACGGCGGCGGTGCCCGCCACGGCGGCCGTGTTCAGCTCAACGGCCGGGCGCAGCAGCGCTTCTATAACGTAGCGGTTACTCATGGGACCATTCCTTCAGTGAAATGCCGGACAGCAGCCTCAGCAGGTTTTGCCCACTGATGATCTTAAGCCGGGAAGAGGTACGGCAGACGGCTTGGCTCATCTGCCCGGTTCTGCCGGTATGGATAAAAAATCCGCGCTGGCCGGCGCGGGAGAGCAGCGCATCAAAATCCCGGACGTGACCGGGGGAAATGGCCCGGCTATAGCGTTTGGCCTGTATCAGCCAGCACTCGCCGTTGATAAACACTTTGCCGTCCAGGCCGCCGTCACCGCTGTAGGACGCGTTGCGCTCGACCTTCAACCCCTGCCGCTCAAAGGCAAGCAGCAGCAGCTCCTCAAAAACGTAGGGATTTATTTTGCGTAGATAGCTCATCCGCTGGCCGTCGCCGTTCAGTTCGCGCAGGCGCTGATGCACGCGCGCTGCGGTGGCGCGATAACGACGGTGCCGACGGGCAGTGGCCGTCTCCCGGCGAAACAGCCACGCGACGACGACGAGCAGGACGATAAGCCCCGCGGCCAGCAGCGGATTGACCGAGAGCAGCAGGGCCACGGTTTGGGGCGTCCCCATCATGGCGCGGGCTCCTGGGTCAGCCCGCCGTCGGTTATAAGCACGGGGTAATGCGTCAGCTGCAGGCGGCGCGCCAGATCCGAACCGGAGGCCGGGGCAAGGGTCATGCCGGGCGCCAGGCCGCGCAGCCCGTCAAGGGAGTCCTGGCTGTCCACGTTCACGACAAGCCCCACGGCGCCTCTGGTCGACAGACGCTGCGCGTTGTGCCGCAGCCAGGACCGGGATACATCATCGTCCCCGATGATGAACAGCGCGCCGATGCCGGGCAGCTGCAGGTCGCGCGGGTTGACCGTGCCCGGCGACATTTCCGGCGTGATAACGGGCAGCATGGCCGCTTCACCCTGGGCGGGCGGCGCGGAAACGGGTGCCGGCGAGTCCTGCCGGTTAACCGCGTCAAAGATGGCCTGCGTGCTCTGTCCTCCGAGGTCGGCCAGCACGTTCAGCTCCGCGTGGGACGAGAGCGACAGCAGGATGAGGGGCATGGCAAGAAAGCGGACGTTTTTCATGGTCTCGGGCTCCTGGGTTCAATCCAGACGAATCCGGTGTTGGAAGTAGCAGCGGGCACAGGGGTATTGTCCGCCAGCTGCACGGGAGCCGGCGCCGGGCTGTTATCCACGGGGGCCGGCTGCGAAGGCGGCGACTGCAGCGTGGCAAGCTTTGTTCTGATAAAGGAGCGGTAGCGCGCGGCGGCCTGTCCGCCGGCGGGATGGTGATAGCAGCCGGCGGCGTCCAGCCAGCTGCCGGGCTTACGGTCCCAGCATTCGCGCAGGATAACAGCGGCGGCGTTGAGGTTGGTGTACGGATCCAGCGCTTCCCAGGTGGACGTGAAGTGATCGCCGTTCCAGCCAAGGTTGACCTGCGCAATGCCCACGTCAATGCGCTTCAGGGAATGGGTTTTCATGAACACCTGCAGCGCCTGCCAGGCCTCAAGCCGGGTTTTGTAGCGATACCCCTTGCCCGCCACGTTCAGCGTCCAGGGCCAGGGACGTACGCCCCGAGGCAGCGTGCGGGAGGATTCCTGCAGAGCAACCGAATACAGCGCCTCCGGTGGCACGCCGTGCTGGCGCGCCACCTTTGTATAGCCGTCGGGTACAGTCTGCATACCGGATGACCAGCAGTTTGCCGACGCCAGCAGCAGCAGGGCCGCGCCGGTCAGTACGCTGCGAGTTGCCATCCGTTTTCCCCCTGCTGCAGCACCACGGGCATCATGCCGTTGCCGAACCGCATCCAGCGGCCGCCGTCGTGATTAAGCGTGATCTCACGGCTGCGTACCTTGTCCAGCGGGATGTGATGCGCTTTGGCCCAGCTGCGCAGCGCGTCATCGTCGCCCTGGCTGTCAACCAGATAGATATCGACCGGACGGTCGTCGGCCAGCACGGCGGACAGTCGCGCGTCACACTGAGTGCATCCGGCAGACTTCACGAACAGCGCCAGTCGCCCGCCGGTGTCGTGGGCAATGCCGGCGGCGTTACCCATGTTAACCGCCAGCGTGTTGGGGTACAGCCGCTGCCAGGCGCTGTTCACCTCGCGCTGAAATTCCATTTCTTTCTGCGTGCGGGCAAACTCCTGCTTTACCCACTTCTCGGCGTACTGACGGCGCTCTTCTGCGCTGCGCGCCTCGATGCCGAGCGTGGAGAGTGGATCGAGGCCGGGCGACTGCGTGCCCCGGGGGCCGTTCATCAGCTGCTTATAGCGCTGATAGTCCTGCTGGTTCAGCCCCCACTGCCCCGCCTGCTGCTGCAGATCCTGAACCGCGCTTTGAGCGGTGTGCTGCGCGTCCGTAGCCTGGCCCTGGCTGTCAGTGGTCTGGATACTCGCATACGCGGTGCCGCCGCAGGTAAGTAGCAACAGAATCAGTGCTTTTATCTTCATTTCGACTCCGTTAGTGAACGTTAACGGTGGTTACGTGCCCGTTTACCCGAAACTGCGCCTGTCCGTATCCGGCGCCGATTAGCGTCCAGCCCTGCACGGACTGGCCTTCGCCGATAAGGCGGATCTGCGACAGGTCGCTGAAGCCCTGCGGGGCTACGGCGGCAAAGGACGTGGTGCCCCGCTTTTCCACGCCGGTCAACACAAACGGCGCCCGGCGTGCCACTTTATGGGCGGCACGATGTGGCTTAGCGGGTGCCTGCTTTTTTACGGCGGGCGGGGTGTTGGCGTGAGGCGTCTCTTTCGTCTTGTCCTGGAGCGCGTTCAGCTGCGCGTCGAGCCCGGACAGCTGCGCCAGCATGCTCTGCCGGGCGGCGCTGAGATCGCCGACGGCCTGCTGCAGGGCGACAAGCGCCGGGCCGCTCCGGTCCTCCTTCAGCGCGGCCTGCAGGGCGGCGATCTGCTGCTGCTGCCGTTTCAGATCTCCACCGTACGCCTTCAGGCTGTCCTGCAGGGGCGTAAGATCGGACTGGGTCAGCGCCTGCGAATACACCACGTTTTGCTGTTTTTCGACGTGGGCGAGACGCTGATCGAGCGCGCTCACGCTTTTAAGGGAAACAAACGTTAGGCCGGCCACGGCCAGCGCCACCGCGACGCCGCCATAAAGCGGCAGTCGGCGCAGAATCGCCGCGCCTTTGCGTGGCTTCTGCTGCACTTCACCGGCGAAATCGTCTTCATCAAGGGCGGGGTTGCTCATTTTGTCAGAAACCCTCCACGTACGGGCTGGCCCTGAATCACCGGCGGGGAAATGGTGTTGCCGGACGCCTCAGGCAGTGTGGCGGTGCGCGGCGACAGCTGGGTGGCCGGAAGCTGATAACCGGCGCGCAGGCTGTGGCACACCACGCGCTGCACGTCGTCCACCTCAAGCTGCCAGGCCGCGCCGGCCATTACCTGTAGCGCGGTGCGCAGACGCATCGGGCCGAGCTGAAACTGCACCGCCGGCAGCGGCTGCCGGTATAGCACGCCGTTGGCCGGGCCGGTCTGACAGAGCGAGTAACCGGACTGCTTCAGGGCATAGCGCATGGCGTCGGCGACCGTGGGCTGTACGGACGGGGGAATGCGGATGTCAATAATCTGGGAAAGCGGATCCTGCTGGGCTGCCTGCGGGTCGGTGCTGACCAGAAGGTAACGGTCGTAGCGCACTACCTCCGGCGCGCGCCCGTAGGGATCGTCGGCCGGAGTCTGGACGTTGCGGGAGACGCTGACCGACGGCGTCGGCTGGACGGGCGCCCGCTCCTGCAGCTTCTGGGGCGGTGTGGCGCATCCCGTCAGCAGCACGAAGGGCAGAACGGCGGCGAGGGCGTGTAGTTTCATCTGAAGATTCCTGTAGGTGACAGAACAGGCATCACTGTGCGGAACTCTTCAGCGGGCTTCCACGAACAACTCTTTTTCCGGATCCAAAAAAAAACGCCGACCGGGGTCAGCGTTCAGGCAGGGCGCGTCAGGCGACCTGATGAGGAGGGTGCGTGATGTCACCGCGCCCCTGTATCAGCCCCTCAACGGAGATGTCTTCGTCAAGGGCGTCCCAGTGTATGCCACGGGGAGATAGTTCGTAGTCGTTGCGCTGCTCGGGCGTGGCGTCAAGCAGCCGCGGAAACCAGGACAGCGGTACGCCAAGCGTGCGATCGTCCGTGAGTTCAACCCACATGGTGGAGTCATCGAACCGGACGTCTCTAGCTGAAATAGTCATTCCAGGCCTCCAGTAGTGTCGTTTTGTGTAGCTTCACCAGTACGAACAGCTCTTTAAGGGTCCGTGAGTCAAATCCGTCATTTCTTGCCAGCGCCACCACGGGTTCAAGCCAGAACTTAGCTTCAGCGCCAGATTTGGAAACGTGGATATGCGCGGGTTCACGCGGATTGCCTTCGTTGGAGTAGAAAAAGAACCGAAAACCGTTCAGCCGAAGTATGACAGGCATCGTCAGTAACCTTTAGGGAATTATGGTGGAGATTACAGCGGCAGTCAAAACCCTGCAAACGCCGTAAAACTGCCCGTGAAAGGGCAGATTTGGGAGGGTAAAATCAGAACGAGTTGTCAGCGTAGGACGGCGCCTGCTCTGAGCCACTCTGTGCCGGCGGCGCATCGCTGCGTTCCGGTTTGTAGACCATGTCCTGACCGATTTTAATCCAGTCTACCTTGATCAGTCGGGCCTTCAGGCTGACGCGGCTTTCGCCGGCGTGCTCACCGTTTTTCAGCTGAAAAATGTCGGTTGACGGGTTGCTCAGAGAAAACCCGATCAGCACCTTCTTATCCTCATCAACCGCCTTCTGGCAGCGGTTAATCAGGCTACTGGCTTCTTTGCCAGCAACCGTTACGTCAAAACGAACGTAGGAAGGACTGTCACTCGGACCGGACAGCGCGTTGATCACGCAGCTGATGAAGGTGCCGGACTGCGCGTTAACCTGCCGGACGTTACTCAGGTAACCCAGGCCTTTTATGGTCAGGTTAAAGTAATCGTTGCGGCTGGCGGCGGACGTGGTGGTGGCGGACTGCGCGTTGTTTACAGACATGATGTTATCTCCGGGGGTCAAAAAAAATCGACGGAGAAAACTTCGGCCCGGACGGGAGAAGTCTTCCCGTCGGGGAGTCAGATTCAGGTGAGTCTGACTGTCTGGTTAGTTGAATAAACCCTGATCGTCAGGCAGTAGGTGCCATATGTTGACGATATCTGCTTCCAAAGGTGCGCAGATGTACCACACGATGTGCGCTCCCTTTCAGGCTACAGGAGCTTTCTGTTCAGCCACCCGAAGGCGATTCTCTCAGGCTGTTGAATCATTGGTGGTCGTCAGAGACGACGGATAAGCCCTTTTATTTTTAGGCCGCGCGTTCGCAATGTCAACCGTCCACCCGTAAAACGCCCGGGGCTTTTGGCCCGCTGCTCCTGCGCTTCCCGGCGGCCCGGCGTTTTGTTTTGCGGTTGGCCTCACCAACGATCCCCTTGCATTCCGGGTACTGAACGCAGCCCCAGAACGTGCCCTCTTTACCCGTTCGCTGACGCATCGCCTTGCCGCAGAGCGGACAGTCTGGACCGACCGGCACTGTGACGTGAAACGGCTGCGCGCGCCCCTTTTCAATTAGGTGACGCGTCCACTGCGCCTGTTTTTGCATAAAGCCGTGCAGATCCGATTTCCCCTGCGCGATATCGTCCAGCGCCTGCTCCCAGAGAGCTGTCATGCCGGGGCTGGTCAGCGTCTCCGGTAGCGCGGCGATCAGCTCGCGGGCCATCTGAGTGGAGTGAATGTGTTTCCCTTTTTTCTCCAGGTATCGACGCTTGAAAAGCGTTTCCAGCACGCCGCTGCGCGTGGCCTCCGTACCCAGCCCGGCGTTTTCCCGCAGCACCTTTTTGAGCTGGGGATCGCTGACCAGGCTGGCCGCGTTTTTCATGGCCGCAATCAGCGTGCCCTCGGTCATGGGCGCGGGCGCTTTCGTCACGTTGTCTTTTACACTCCCGCCCTTCACGCGGCATACGTCGCCTTTGTCGAGCGGCGGCAGGCTGGCCGGCGCGTCCTCTTCGCCTTCCGCCTCGTCGTCCTCCTGCAGGCCGCTGAACAGCGTTTTCCAGCCGGGCACCACGGTAACGCGTCCGCGCGTCCGGAACAGCTGGTTTCCCAGGTTAAACGTCGCGCCGGTGACGTCAGATTCCTGCAGCGGCATAAACTGCGCCAGGTAGTGCTGACGAATAAGCTGATAAACCTTCAGCTCGTCTGAGCTGAGGCGCGCCAGATCAAATGCCTGGCGCGTGGGAATGATGGCATGGTGAGCGGTGATTTTTTTATCGTTCCATACCCGGGACATAAAGCTTTTGTCCAGGCCCGACAGCACCGGACCGACCGAAGGGTCGGATGCCAGAACAGCCCGGAGAACGTCCGCCACCTCGTCCCGCATGGACAGCGGCAGGTAGCCGCAGTCGGTACGCGGATAGGTTGTCGCCTTGTGGGTCTCATAAAGCGCCTGCGCAATGGTCAGTACCTGGCTGGCCCCCATCCCCCACTTTCGGGAGCACACCTGCTGAAGCGTGCCGAGATCGAAGCACAGCGAGGCGGGCGTTTTTTCCCGCTTCTTCTCCGCGGTCAGAACGATAGCCGATCCGGTTTTCTGGCAGAGCTGCAGAACGGCATTGGCAATCGGCTGATTGATGCAGCGCTTTTCCTCGTCGCAGTATTGTTCTGCGCCGACCCACTCGGCGTGAAAAGTGACGCCGTCTTTTTCCAGCTGTGCCCTGACCTGCCACCAGGGTTTGGGGGTGAAGTTCGCGATCTCATTGTCGCGGTTAACCACTATAGCGAGTGTCGGCGTCTGTACCCGCCCCACAGAAAACATCTCCGCATGGCCGGCCTCGCCGGCCTTCAGGGTGTAAAGGCGCGTCAGATTCATCCCGATAAGCCAGTCGGCCTGCGAACGGCCGACGCCCGCCTGATACAGTTTTTCGGTTTTCTCGCCGGGCAGCATGTTCTGTAGCGCCTGCCGAATGCTGCCCTCGTCCAGCGCGGACAGCCACAGGCGGCGAATAGCGCCACGGTAGCCGCAGTACGTCATCAGTTCCCGGGCAATCACTTCGCCTTCGCGATCTGCGTCGGTGGCGATCACTACCTCGCGGGCTTTTTTCAGCAGCTTTTTAATCACGGCAAACTGATCTGCCGTTTCTTTCTTAACCACCATCTGCCAGGTTTCGGGGATCACCGGCAGCACGTTTGCCCGCCATGGCCGCCCGAACTGTTCACCGTAAACCTCGGGCGTGGCAGTTTCCAGCAGATGCCCCACCGCCCAGGTGACGGTGACGTTCTCGCCTGAGATATATCCCTGCCCGCGCTGACTGACGCCCAGCACTCTGGCGATATCCTTTGCCTGTGACGGTTTTTCACAAAGATAAAGCTGCACAGCTGACCTCCCGGATTAACGGACCTTGCCTGATGCGACTTGCTTAACTTCCGTCATCAGCTTTTCAAATGCGCTGCCGGTCAGGTGCGATGCCGACGGCGACCGGTATGTGACATAAGCGCGCGTGCCGGCCCCGTTTTTTTGCAGCTCAATCTCCATATGATCGTTGTCACCTACATCACTGCCCATTCGGTAAGAACTGCCCTGTACAGCTTCCCAGACCGGATGGCTGTCTTCTATCGCGGCGGCGGCCCAGCGGCTGTTACGGTCTTTATTGCGAATATGGGCGATCTCATCAGGGGTGACATAGCCGTAGTGTCGCTTGAGACGGGCGGCGGCGGTATCGATGTCAACCGGCAGGCTGAATTCGCGGTTGACACTTTCGGTTGCTCCAGTTGACGCTTTTGTCATTACAGGCATGCCATTGCCTGGATCTTCGCCACCGCTACGAAGGGTTTTACTGACGCTGAAAGCGGTATCGCTGATGTTCTTGTTTATGGCGGCCAGGTCGGTGCCGGCACAGCCGGTAAGAAGTGCGCAGACGGCGCCGGTAATCAGTATGTTTTTCATGTCAGACATTCTCAGCAGGGGTTGTCAGAAGCGGGGAAAAAGAGGATCGCTTTTCACCGGAAAGGATGGCCGGATCAATTTTGCCAAGCTTTTCAGCAGCGGCGATGCCCCGGGCGGTGTTATTGCGGATATCGTCATAGGTCACCGGCACGGTTTTGTATCCCTGAATGACGCCATAGACCTGACGCACGGCGTGACCACCAACGTTAAGGTACTGATCACGTTCCGACAGCGAAATCAGACCGTAATGGAATGCCTGGAAAACCTTGAGGGCTAGCTGGTCAAAGTGCACCAGAAGCCACACGCAGCGGTAGCCAAGAGGCGATCGGCTGAAGACATCCAGATTCAGGGGCTCAACGGATGAGACGTCAGACAGATTGATACCTGCCGGGATAGCCGAAAGGACGCGTTCAACCTTTTCAATGGTTTCATGTATCCGGTCGGTAGCGGCTTTCAGCGCATCCTCAAGACGTACGAGAACCTGATCGGCATAAGGGTTGCCGGCGGCAGAATCACGCCCGGCCAACCCTGCACGCGAGATAGCCTGCGGCATACCGATAATTTCTGGTCTTTTTTTACCCTGATTCGGTATTTCATCCCGGCGCCGGCCTTCCCACAGGCGAATGGCGTAGTGTGAATGCAGGTCAATGGAAAGTGATGACTGCAGGGCTCCCGAGCGGCGTGGTGTGGCCTGAGGGGTGGTTTGTTCGGCCATAGCTGTCTCCTGTTAGGCAAAGGCATCGATTATGCTGAAGGGGCATCCTCATTCCTGAGGAGCGAATGAACAATTCAAAATCAGTTTTCGGAAACAGAAAATTTCCGCAGAAAAAGGAGTTGCGGAGCGGAGTGCTGCTTACGTTTCGTACTTTGTTGCAGGCTGCAACACTGCTCGCTTTTCGTACTTTGTTGCAGGCTGCAACACTGCTTACTTTTTGTACTTTGTTGCAGCGTGCAACACTGAGCGCCTGACACTCCCATCCGGAAGCTGACTTAGTCATTGTCAGAGCGGTCAGAATGAATGTGAGATCGCACACGCTGGATGATGTCCCGCACGCGGGCGTCATTAGTGACCTGCCGGCGCGAAGGCCGTTCGGACTGGACTGGCCGGTACTCAGGCCGGGCGGGTACAGGTTTAGCGATGGATTCCCTCTGCGGCTGGTAAAGCTCGCCCTTTCGCGCTTTCTTGAGCACGGTCAGCATCCATCCCACCGGATTCTGCAGAGTGCCTTCTTTCATGGCCCTGCCGAGGTTTTGCAAAACCAGCTGTGCCTGTTCTGGCTGAAGCGCCTGAAGCTGTGCGCTCAGCATTTTACGGTCTTGCTCACTGAGCAGGCTGGCAAATTTCTCCGGCAGAGCAGATACCTGCTGTACGTATGTATTTTTAGTATTGTTATTAACAATACGTACGTAACTGTTCGGTTCCCGAACTCTGTTGTTTTCAGGGGCTTTTTCACCGGGTTCGGAATCCGAATCCGGTAATATTTTATAGCCTTTGTCACCGGGTTCGGATTCCGAACCGGGATGCATTAGCTGCATACGATTTTTCATGTCAGAGGGATTTTGCGCTGCCCCCAGCCGTCCTTCTATAACCGCCAGGTGACTTCGGTGATGACGCATGGCGGGATCAAGGCAAACATCATTGATAATGGTTTTTGCCGTCTGGCTTATTGTCTTATTGCTGCTAAAGCACGCCTCCGCTACCGTTTGAAGCCAGCGAGGATCAAGTAACTCGGCATCTGCAAATGCCAGAGGTTCGTCATGCTGCGCATAAATATTTCCCCTTATTCGTCCCTTATCATCTCGGACACGCTTACACAGGCTCAGCCAGCCGGTAATGCGCAGCATAAGCAATACCCGGCTGATGGTTTCTCTGGAGGCTTTACCTTTGCCCGGCGTTGCCAGCTGAAGCTGCAGATCGTCATAAGAAGGAAATACCGCGCCGTCGTTATGCTGGGCGTGCAGGCGAATAATTATCCAGGCCATTTTATCGAGAGGAGATAACCGGGTATCCAGCAACAATCGTCGGGGAAGTGCATCATGCACGTTACCCATAAACAGCAGCCCGCCGCGCGCAAAGTTATTTTGCTCTCCCGACTCACGCGCCTGCAGGCGGTCATTCATTTTTTTGACAGCGTGGCTAATCAGGCTGTCATCCGGAAGCTTCATTACTCTCCCTTATGCGGATCGTGGCTATAAAAAACACTTAGCGCTACGCCTGGAAGCGTACCGCTAAGCAGTCTCTCTCGCGTTCAGTTACGAATCGCAGTGTTGTATCTTTCATGATTCATCATTATCCAGGTCTGGCCTTCATCTCTGCTGAGTAAGCGCCAGAACGGGCCAATATCTATTTTGTAATAACCAGTCTGATTTTCATGGAGCCGCTTAAAGTTACGCTCCCCCTTATAGAAACCGTGTACCGCTCTGGCGGCCTTGTTGCAAATGGCAGATGGAGCCGAAGCCGGCGCTTTCAGACCCGGGATAATTTCATTTAGCTTCACGATGAGCCCCTTAGCTTACTTATTACAGTGAATGTTCATGCCCGCTCTGTCTTAAGCCGCGGGCAGGCTCTTATGCCATTCTTCGACTCGCAGCGGTCAGCTTTTCACTTTCCCATTTACGGATCGTATTCCAGACGGCGGTAAGCGGAATGTTCATTTCCTCAGCCGCAAGCAACATGATTTCAAGACCTTCTTCCGTGTCGCAGGAGACCGTCTTGCCGCTATTATCCCAAATCGACCAGAGCCGGGCGCTCTCATCGTCAGATATGACCGTTCCACGACCGGCACGAACTTTTATGCCGGCAATGCGGCGGCGGGTAGCAACTTCGCTGCTTGGTAGGCCAAAGAAGTGGGACAGCAGCGCAATTGAGCCACCCAAGGCCAGGGCACGATCGAGCCTTTTAAGCCGTGTCTGCTCTGTCCGCGCCTGATACAGCAGCCGGCTGAGGTTTTCATGGTTTATCTGGAACGACAGCACAGAAACCTCACTGTTACAGATGTAGTGAATATCCTCGATCGTCATATCCTTGAGTGCGGCGATTTCCTCCCCAGTCAATCCCATTTTGTCACAGCGACGAATGAAACCATTTTTAAGCTCCATAACGAGATCGAGCAGAAAACCGTTAGCAGCGCGGGATAAATTAGTGTTCATTGTGCAACCCTTCAGTTGTTAAGGCATAAGTCGGAGCAGCGGCCTGTCGCTGCAGTTCGCGGAGGCGACGAAGCACCCTGACCAGGCGAAATAACGTCAGGGTCATATCGTCATTGAGTAAAGGAGGATGAGATTCAGATGTACCGATCAGCAGATTTACAACGAGCTCCATATTCACGGTGTCAGCACCGGTGCCAGTGAGCGAAGCCAGAAGTAGTGCAGCCGGATGTGAAGTTTCTGCAGATGCCATACGATAACCTGGGGCGTTTTCGTCTTCGCTCGCCGGCTCGAAACCTTCAGCACAGCCTAACGCTTCGCTGATATCCCAGCACAGTCGATAGGCCATGCTTTGCAGATGTTCGATATCGTCCTGAAGGGCATTTATTTGCCAGAAAGAAACATCTGATTGGTTATTTGCAGTGAATTCAGCAGACTGAGGGGATTGTCCATCAGTTGCAGTATGTGTTTCAAACGCTGATGAAGCGACTTCTGCATGTACAACCGGAGATGACTCGCTTTGAATATCATCAAGCCAATCAGAGGCTTTAGAGGGAGTCGTTTCTTCTGTAATGTGGAGTTCGTTATTTCGCGGTATATCAGCAGCGATTGGTTCAATCTCTGTTTCTGCCGTATGAGCAACTGCCTCATCATTATCATTGGCCCCAACAATTGGCACGACTGACGCTTGAGGTTGATGCAAGACCTCCTGCTCAAGATCCCCAGCGTGCAACATTGGTTTTCTGGCGTCTCTAAGTTCCAGCAGCCAACGGTCATAGTCCATTTCATCATCAGGCAGCGCATCAGTCAGATCACCAATAAGCTCGTCAAGGAACATATCCTGAGACCAGCTTTCAGGATCGTCGAATTTTTGGCAACACCCGCCGTACACCTCTGCGAAGGTTTTAACAGGCTCAATGCCTTTATTAAGGCAGCAGTTGTCCCATACTTTTTCGGCACTTTGCCTGAGCGACAGAAGCTGGTTGATACTTTCTCGTTTGAAACCGGATGTCAGCAGGGTCGGCATCCAGGGAAAAAGATGCTTCAGAGTGTCTTCCATCCGACTTATTGTGGAATAGTGAACGGGCAGACCTTCCTTCGCCAGAATAGCTGACAGCTCACGTAAGGTTGCCTTCCGACCAACCGTTTCCTCGTGAATTTTTCGGACATTCTGCACGCCAAACGCTTTATCGATAAACGTCAGTGATCCGCGCCCTTCATTTTCGGCCAGATGACCAACCAGGCAATTTAATCTGCCAGGCCAGGGTTTAATGGCGCATAAAATCTCATTGAACCGACTTTCACCCGTTTCTTCCCAAAGCTCTTTAAGAATTGCATACCGGGTGTTACCCCCGTCACTGAACGTCCATATCCCATCAGGAAGGCGTGGGTCACGAGTAACAATCGGCACGGAGGCAAGTCCGCGAGCCCTGATTGACTCTTTTATATAGTCGAAGCGCGGATTACGCGCTTTGCGCGGGTCGTCAGGATTAGGACGTAACTGATCAAGCGTAAACACCCGCGTAAGCGTGCTTTCTACTCCAGCAATTGAACCTTCAGGCAGGATTTTTTTCATCGGTACTGCTTCCTGTCATCGTATCCGAGGTCATAACTGCCTTCAGGGTACTCAGAAAACAGCGTATATTTTCCATCAAACTGCACTTTCAGGGTTCCGGTTGGCCCCTGGCGCTGTTTACTGATGATGATCTCTGCCTGCCCTGGACAGTTAGTGTCGGCGTTATAAACCTCATCCCTGTAGATAAAGCTAATCAGGTCAGCATCCTGCTCAAGCGCGCCGGAATCACGAAGATCGCCATTATTAGGGCGTTTATCAGCGCGTTGTTCTACCTGACGATTAAGCTGGGAGAGCGCAAGCACCGGGCAGCCGAGTTCTTTGCCCAATGCCTTAAGAGAACGTGAAATCTCGGCGATTTCCTGCGTGCGGTTCTCCATGCCAGGACAACGTACCAGCTGCAGATAATCGACCATGATGAGTGAAGGCTGCCCGTACTTACGGATATAACGGCGCGCACGGGTACGAAGCGTTGCCGGGGTTTGGGCGCTGTTATCATCGATGATAAGTCGATTGCGCCATTCGGCCAGTTCGTGAGCCCCTTTACTAATGAGATTCCATTCAGTGTCACCAAGATCACCGCTGCGCAGACGACTAAGCTCTACCTTGCTACGCATGGAAAGCAGCCGCATCATCAGCTGTTCGGTAGGCATTTCAATACTGAAAATGAAAACACTTTGTTTCGGTCGTCCCAGCAATGCGCCAATGCACCAGCTCAGCGCCATAGAGGTTTTACCCATTGATGGCCTGGCGGCCAGCAAAATCAGATCCCCTGGCTGAAGTCCGCAGGACATGTAATCCAGCGCTGCCATACCTGTTGGAGTGCCGGTTATAAAATTGTCTGATCCTGTAGCTGATTCAAGTTTGCTAAGCAGTAAGTCCAGCGCTTCCGTTACTTCGAGCTCTTTTGCATTCTGAAAAACGCCCTGCTCACTTAGTTTGAAAAGGGCATTTTCAGCATGCTCAGCAACCTCCGGCGCGCTAAGGCGATGGTGATGCACGTCGGCAAGAATGGCATTGCCAACCACAAGCAGCTCCCGTAAACGACTTTTCTCCACCATGACGGCGGCATAGCCCATAATGTTGGCAGCTGAAGGGGTATTTTTAGAGAGTTCCGCCAGATAAGCGAAACCGCCACAGCGCTCAAGATCATTACTGCGCTCCAGCTTCTCGCTAAGCGTGATCAGATCAAAAGGCTGGGACGCGGCAGACAATGTAGACATAGCCATATAAATGGCGCGATGCCCAGAAATGAAAAAATCTTCCTTCTTCAGCAGTAGATTGACGTCATCCCATCGATCATTTTCCAGCATCAGCGCACCAAGCACGCACTGTTCCGCCTCAGTCGAAAAAGGTATATCAGTAGCTTTTTCAGGCATGAAATTCCCCTCTACCGTCAAGTAGATATAAAGAAGTAAACAATCAGATTATTAAGTTTTGCGGGCCGTTATTTCATTCACGTAAGTATCTAAATAACGGTCGATCAGGCCTTGTATGAGCTTTGATGACGTCATAACTCTTCCGAACGCGGAGCCGACTGACATAGCAGCCTGCTCGGTTTTTACTCGTCTTGCGGGACCTATGTAAACCAGAGGGGCTAATTTTTTATCGTTTTCGAGCGAGGGCATAGCTACTGACTCCTTGTTAAGTTTTGTTGTGGAATTAGCCATAAATAAAATTCCATATGAAAACGAACTGAGCCCCTGAAATTTTAATGCGCTGCCATGTAAACCGCGCTAACCCTCGCTCAAACAGGTTTGTGTTAAGAAAGAGCAATATTATGATAATGTTAAACACTAAATAACTTTATAGTTTACATATTAACATTACTGATGAAAAAAACGCAATTATTTTGCGTTCGATTGTTTTTTATTTACCTTTAATGCTTATAAATTTCCTTTAAAATCATAAAATTAATTAGCCTCATGGTGTGTGCATGTTAGATACGATTGGGAAGCGGCTTAAATGCTGTAGAGCTGCAACCGGCACTTCTCCTCAAGAGTTGGTTGCCTATGTTCATGAAAAAAAACTGGACCTGTCTTACACTTCTTACACACGCTGGGAAGCCGGCAGTGCTTTTCCTGTCAAAAAAATCCAGGCACTCAATGTGATTGTTGAATTTTTCAACAAGCATGGGCTTCATGTTGAAACGGAATGGATCTTAACTGGCGAAGGATTTCCTCCTCAGTTTGCTGAATACACCACGCTAGACGAAGACACTCTTTTTATTCTTGCAAGCCGGCAGCTGGCTGATGTTGAGCTCATACAAATTGGCGGCGTCTATGGTGAGCCGTATGTAAATTTCGGAGAGTTCTGCATTGTATCTAATGAGATAAATATCGACCCTAATAATGGTAAGTTGTGTTACATCAGGCATGCTGATGGCATAAAGATAGGGGTTATCTTAGTTTTGGATGAAGATACAATTCAGATTCAAGGCAAAGAAATAATAAATGTAAAAAAAGAGAACGTAATAGAGTGTCGGAGAATAAAGTGGATTCAAAAGAAATAAAAATTAACTTCCATCGTTGTAGTAACGAGGTAATTAATTTTTTAGATAAATTTGAGCGAACCACATACGTATCTACCTTACTTGTAGAGAATAATCTGATCTGTGCTCATCAGAGCAATGGTTACGCAGATTGGGATAACAAGTTTTATTATGAAGGTAAATACAAAGACAGTCTTCTGATAAAAATAGGTATCGAATTAACCAAGATTCGGAAGGGTGATGTTAGCACAGTTATATGGGATGAAGCCCTTAAGATTGACAAAGATAACATTATCGACAAACAGCGTCGCGAGCATAATATTTATCATGGCATAAGCTTTATTTACGGCATTGAGGACAATGTAAGTATGGCCCTCAATGTCTGCACTGGAGAAGACACATCGCAAAAGGAGTTCGAAAATTTGATGCTCCCAATGCGATTTGCGCTTCTGAATTATTTTAAGGATTTATAATGTTTACTAAAGATTTTACCGTTGACGAAAAACATGTTGATTTTCAAGGTGTTGTTGACGGACTTTACTATCCATTCTATATGGAATGGACGCGCCATGCGTTTATGAAAGATGAGCTTGGTCTGGATCTGGAGCAGGAATTCACTGAAGGTAGAATTCACATGATTCTTGAGTACACGATGAAATTCAAGAAAAGCCTGCAAAAAGGTGATGAAATGCAGGTCACATGCTCCGTTGCGGAAAATGAAAAAAAGAACCGTATCAATTTCGTTCAGCAGATATTAGTAAATGGTTCAGTGTACGCAGAGGCTGTATTTGTAGCAACCTGCCTTGTTAAAGGGCGCCCGTCTGTCCCTGATGTCGTAAAAAACGCTCTCGCTAATTGATATTAAGGGAATCCGTTCGGATTCCCTATTAACTAAACATCTATAAATATATATTTTCCATCCCCACCGGTAAATCCCCCCCTCCCTAATATCTTTGAAGACTTCAACATATAACCGCTTTTTTTCTTAAATTTTCCCTGAAATTCAACCTCTTCATATATACGAGCCCTGAAAAAACGATTGTCATTTTTAGAATGTAAAATATTCATTTTCTCTATTGCTGATTGTACTTTCCTTTTATCTACTTCAAGAGAGTTAGAATTGATGAATTTGAATATGGTGTCAGGTAACGATACGAATAAGAATCCACTTACTGTATGCACTAAGCTTTCATTCTCATTAATACTCAGGTCTCCCCTTTCAATCCCCTCTGATAGCCATGAAATAAACTGGGGACCTAAATCATTAATGTCAGTTATATTATTTTTTGGTTCTTCAATGACTGCCATAAGATTTTCATCATTTAATTTTTCCTTAACACAAATTTCCAGTTCTTCCCCCTGGGTAACAGTATCTTCCAAGTCTAAATTATTGCTTTTTACTGTAGGATCAACGGCTAGGTATGCCTCCTTTACGAGAGATACTGGCTCTAGTTTTGACTCCTGCGAATTTTCCGAAAAAGCGGATGCGTGAATAGGCATTTCAGCATGGTGGTCTGTGTCTAATCCTTTGTCATCCTTGTCTTTATCAACAGCAAACATGCTAAGTAAAAGAGCGGTGTCGTCCTCCTGAACCTGAGCAGTGTCCTCCGACACCTTTTGCTCTGGCTCTGTATTTTCTATGCCTTGTTGCAGTTTATCTGGGACCAGATTTAGGTCAGTTCCAGAATGTGGTAAAGCTGATGAGAGCAAAGCGTCCAGATTATCTGCAAGTTCTGGATTAGCAGATAGATCCTCCCCTGAAGATGTCGAGCCGAGTTGGTGGCTCTTCGCAATGCTTTCATCAATTGCAGGTTCCAGACTCGCTCCTGAAGCTGTCAGACTTAGCGTATCTTCTAAGCCTAGAATCGGCGATGTCTCTTTAGTAGAAGGATGACTTTCTGCTGTCGTCAGTGTGTGGTTTAAAACACCTGGAGCATGCAGTTCAGGTGAGCCCACCAGTTCCCTTGCCTTTGCAATGATCTCCTCAATTAAAGGTATTCCACTTACCCCCTGATGCATCAGAAGAGTCATAGCCTTAAAAGCAGCAGGTTTGGAAGAAAGCCATAAAACTCCGTCTTGCGGCAAAAGTCGGGCGGCGATAAATGTTGCTAATGGCTGTCCACTGGCATTGCCGGCATCTTTAGCAATATTCCGGAACCTGAAAATACTGTCTGGTGCTTTAACCCCGGGAGGCCAGGAACTACCATCCAAAAGCTCGCCTTCGTAGTGAGCCAGTAATGGCAGATGATGGAATAAAGCCGCCCAAAAAATCACAGCATTCCATAAAGAATTTTGCGCAGCCTGCTCCTCAGGAGCAGCTCCGGGTGGAAACATATACCCCTTCGCTAATCTGACGCTGTAGGCTGTAAACTTGATCGTCAAATCAAGATATCCGCCTTCTGAGCTCCATTCTCCAGCTGAAGTGGCTGGGACATTCTGGGTGGTTTGCGCGAGCGTTCTGAGGGGTTCCAGATAAAGTCTTTCATACACATTTTCAGGAAGCGAAGTGTTATCCCAGAGCTGTTTTAAAAGCTTTTTTCTGTGTGGCAAAGCCAGCAGCTCAGCGCCTGTGGAAGGTGTAAAGTATCCTGAAGGAGATTTTTTTGCTGTACTGTCTTCAGCTGCATCCTTACCTGAAAATAAATTTTTCAGCTTGTTTAACATACTGAAATCCTGAGAAGTTGGTGTTGGTTTGTAAGAGCTATACAGAGAGATTTATGGCGTTTGTTTGACGACTTTCCTGACTATTTCATTGAGGATCAGCATTTTTCTGGCTCGTGTCGCTGCAACGTAGAGCAAGTTCAGCTCATCTCTTCTGTCTTCTGCGCTTATCAGCGGATTATTGATGTCATTAAAATCGTCGTTAAGAACGACCGTATCCCATTCAAGGCCCTTACTGCGATGAGCCGTGACTACTGTTAAATCCGCGTCGCTTTCGTTATGTGCTATCTGTCGCTTCAAAATCACGAGTTTCTGCGGAAGTGGAAAGTACATTTCCAGCAGCTTTATAGCCTGCCCCATATCTGCATCTTTTGTAGCTTTGGCTATCGCTTTGTACTCCTCAAAATCCCTGTAATCTTTGGTAAGCAGCGGCTTTTGCATTCGCTCAGGCATATCAACTGAGAACCAATATAAATCCTCCAGATCCTCGACCCGATATCCTTCGATACCGCCTATCCATAAGACCCTTTTTCCTGCAAGACTTGCCGTAAGCGCTGCCCCAATAACGGCGGCTATCGTTCTGCTTATCACACAGTGATGCTCTGCATTTGCCGGAAGCGTATCAGCAATACTGTCTTCACCACCGCAGCCAGTGACTTTCCGTTTTTCTCCTGCCTCTCTCAATAATGCATTTGCCACTTCTGCTACAGCCGGTCCGAACCTAAAGCTGTTTGTTAGCCAGAGCCGATCTGCGTCTGCCAGCTCAGTTGCATTAAGAGCATTTTCAGCCCCCCTGAAACGGTAAATCTGTTGATACTGGTCACCGACCAGAATGACGCTACATCTCTGATTAAGTACAAAATGACTGGTCACAGGATTTGCATCCTGAGCCTCATCAAAAAGGATGAGATCCCATTTCAAACTAAGATCTGGAGTTGAAAGCTGGAATAGTTTCAGATAGGTATCGTGTGTGACGGGAAAGCGGGAATCAGAGCAGCTCATTTCTCGCCATAAAACCTGTACGGCACCCAAAATTTTGCCAGCATCAAGGCCGCTACGATCGTTTTCATCAGGCAAATGAGCAAGACTCGGAGCTAAATCAGCACTGTAGAGGAAGTTATTTAGCGAAGTGAGGCATGCTTTTGCAAGAGGCCAGTATCGTGAGTTCAACAGCTTTGCAACGTCGGTTATGCGAAGAGACGTTGTAAGTCGATGCTGAAAGAAACGACCGAACTGGGACCAGGCAAGTTGATGCGACGTTTTGCATTCAACATTGAAAGGAAAACGGCGTTCAGCCTCATCCCGGATGGCACGATTATATGCCAGATACAGCATTCGCCGCTCTGGGTTCGCCCTTGCGAACGCTTCAAGCGTTGATGTTTTTCCGGTTCCGGCAAAAGCGCCCACAACAAGCTTGTTTCCCGTCCACGTAATGATTCTTTCCTGTTCGGGAGTCTGATTAAAAGACATAGCTCGGCAACCTCTGACAATTGGGTGTCACAAGGCTGCCGGTTTTGAGGGGGATAAACGACCATAAACTGAATGTTGAAATTGAATATTTTCTTCTTCAGCTTTTTTCCAGATACCAGACAATAAAAACGCCTCCGAGGAGGCGTTATGGTTCAGGCTGCGTTCTGATCATATTCGTTGAGGCGAACTGACCATCTGCCTGTGTAATGAGCGGGCGTATAAATTGTACGCCTGCGTTCAAGTGTCAGAGCATTACCGGTAATGACTTCAGCGGGTATGCCACACAAAGAAAGCTGGACGTAAGACATATCAGCGGCCAGCTGATCAACGTCAGTTACTGATACCCATAACTGTTCATGTGGAGAATATCCACGCTGAGCAAACTCTTCGGCAAAAGCAATCACCATGCATCCGGCACCGCTCGCCGGTTCCTGTAGAATGATGAAGTCCCGATCAGGAAAGCATTCGCTTATACCGTGAAGCTGCAGTGAAGCCATCATACGGGCAATATCCCAGGGCGTAAAAAACTGGCCCCGGTATTTTTCTCCCATATTCAGCTCCATGAAGACGCTACCCAGAAAATCACAACGTTCTGCTTCAAGCGCCATAACGACAAGCCCCATCAGCTTAGCCATGTTGCTGACATCCTCCTTTTCATAGCCAGCGATTATGCTGAGGTAGCGGTTTTCCAGCTCCTGATCAAACCTAACGCCATTGTGCAGGGCAATAGCGGAGCAGCTGACAAAGTCTTCAAATACCTTGTGGCGCTTATGGTAGGTCGCTGTAACCTGAAACAGCTTCAGAAACGCTTTTTTGTATTCAATCGTCATTCGTGTTCTCCAAAAAAAAGGGGAACACGCCCTGAGAGGAGTGTTCCCCTCAGGGTATTAGGGCCGCGATTAACGACCCGTGGGTTTATTTACCAGTCATTCACTTCAAAACCATCAACCTGCGGTGCGCCTGATTCAAATTTCATACCCTGACCTCCTGATATGAAGCGGCTAACGATGACTGCGCGCTGTCCACGGATTCAGGTTCATCCACATTATCTGGAACGACTGTCTCTACTTCCGCGGCCAGTTCGTCAATGGTGACTTCGCCACTGCTGACGTGTTGCCCCCGATCGTAGCAATCGAAACCTTCAAGTTCATGGGCGGGCTCGCTGTACCAGTGACGAACCTCGCAATCGAACATTGCCGATAGTGCGGCCACTGATTCACCAGACGGCGGAAACCAGGGTGAGTCGAAGGACAGCTTTATGCTGTTTATCCCTTCACGCTGAAAGCGGACGTTATGGCCGGCGGGCCATTCCATTCCGTACAGCCGACAGTAAAGACTGGTTGCAGTAGACATACCGGCCAACAATCCACCGCTTCCGTTTATCTCAGCCGCAAGCCGGCTGGGAATAATCTGCAGCAGATCGCAGGGCTGGGATCGTTCGGGAAACTGCCCAAGTTTTTCCCAGCACAACGCAAAGTCAATGTCTCGCGAAAGGGACGCTACACCAAACCAGTCGGCATACCGATCTTCCATAAGCCTGCCAATATGTCTGCGCGACAACTCTGGAATGCTTTCCCACTTTATGGCGCCAATACCCGACTGATGATAAACACGATTTATCAACCGGATATGATGACCGTCCAGGGGGACGTCTTTTTTCAGATACTCCAGCCACTGTTCATATGCCTGATTAGCCAGCGTATTCTGCCCGACCCCAAGTTTTATAAGCTCCGGGAAGGGTGAAAAAGATGCCGTTTTAACGGGGCGGAGCAGGCCGCTATAGCCAGCAAGGAAAATTTTTATGCTCTGCATAACGGCATGACGGTAAAGAGGCTCTGTTTCGCCTTTTATCCATTCCTCCGCAACGGCCAGAAGCGGAGATTTACCGGTAATTTCAAAATGATTTCTGCACCAGTCAGACATGGTTGATTTCCTCTCAGGTAAAAAAAGAGGGCATCATCCCGTGAGGAATAATGCCCTCACGGGATGGCAGCGCGCGAAGTGAGCGCTACCGGTTTGGTTAATTAAGCAGCCTGGGCCGCTTTTTCAGTTGACTGCAGTAAAAAATCTGACGCTTCTCTCGCGAGCCGGCAGGCACGAAAAAGGGCTTTTTTGTCCTCTTTAAGCGCCTTCAGCCAGGAGTCGATATAGCTTTCATGTTGGACCTCACCATAAACGCCAAGCTGGGCGCAGAGAAACGCGCTGCCCATTTCAGCTATCAGCTCCTCAAATGCATAAACCGGATCGCCAAACTTTCTGGATGATTTGGTTATGCCTTCGCGGTTGAGTCGTTTCTCATGGCCTGATGCATGCACCATCTCATGCAGCAGCGTGGACCAGTAATCGGCCTCGGTAAAAAATTGCTTCGCCTCCGGCATCACAATTCTGTCGGTGCCAGGGCTGTAGTAGGCGCGATCCTGTAAACGAATGCTGATAGCCACGCCTGCGGCATCGATCAGTTCCATTATTCGCTGTTCGGTCGGCCAGTGAAGCGCGCCCTGCTCATCTTCATCAGGAGAGGCATGCGGTATATCAACAGCAGATTCGGGTAACCCGTCACACTGATCGACGTTAAACAGGAAGTTGGGCTTTATCATCACCCGCGACTCCATCAGCGGATTACCTTCGGCGTCGAAACGCAGGTTTCCACTGAGGTCTTCAGCCTGTTTTTCAAAAGGCTTGAAGATAACGGCCTGCGCGCAGGTTTCACCCTTGCGAACCTGGCCGCCCATGTCCTGAGCCTGTTTGTACGTCACCCAGCGATCCGTTTTGTACCCCTTCTCTTCGGCCTCAAGCCAGAGAAGCAGAACGTTAACACCGCTGTAGGCGCGCCCCGTCGATGCATTGACCGGCAGCGGGCCTGCTGCGGCGTACTTCTGTGTCGTGCGCCACGGCTTTTTCCATGGCGCGACGCCTTTCTCAAGTGCCTGCACGATGCGATCCGTTACCTTCTGATAAAGATCGACGGTTTCTGTTTTCTTTGCGCGACGCGCTTTGACTGGTTTCTTCACGGGATACTCCTTCAGTAAAAAAAGGGCGTATCCCTCCCCTGATGGGCGAGAAATACGCCCGTCAGGGTAAGTTTTTAACGCACCGGAGAAATGATCTTTCCGTCGGCGGTTATGCTGTTTAGTCGCGACCGGAGTTGCCGCCTGGAATGATAAAAATCGTGGCGGTCATGCCGCTTACTGTCAGTAAACATTGCTTCTTCAAGCATTGAAGCTGCCGAACCGAACCACCGGGCCCGCTCTTCGTCGCAGCTGCAGTCACAAAAATCCGCAGTCCTCATCAGGTCCATCCGTTCACGGAACAGCCCGAGTTTATGCTGACTGAGCCAGCTGATGGTTTTACGCTTCAGCTGATAGGTTGAACGGACAGACAGAACAACCACCTTGTCTGCAGGCGTTATGGGACTGAAAAAGGTAGGGTCATCTACAGTGAGAGCGTACGTCTCAGAGATCTGACCAAAATTCAGTTCGACCTGCACGCCCGGGTCGGCACTCCCTCCGCTGTATTCAAGGGCATAAATGCGCTCTTTGCGGTAGAAAATCTGACCGGGTAATCCGTTCCTGAATTCCAGGAACAAACCTTCCTGCGAACAGATAACAAGCCTGACTGACATAGCCTGATGGTAGGTTTCATGAAACAGCTGCGCGAGCGCGTCACTGTTGAAAGTAAACATTGGATCACCTGCTGTAATAGCGGGATCTGTCTCCTTACGGAGAGCAAACCCCGGAAGGATAGGTATAGGTCAGTCGTTGTGCTGCTGAGCAAGCCAGAACTCAATGCCTGATATAGCTTCCCACTCTTCAGTGGTGACCTGCTTGCCGGGACCGGAGGTTTTTACCAGCAGCAGGTGTTCAATTGCGCTAGGTATAACAAACGATGCCGGTATTTTTTCAGGTGCTTTGGTGAACATATCCATATTCCATGCCAGCCATCGCTGCGCGAAAAGCCAGTTTTGTGGACAGGAACTGGTTATGTGATAGCTGTCCGGGCATAGGTTATGCAGAAGAACCAGCACGATGCGCACGAATAAATCCTGTTTGCATCGCTGGCTCTCCACTTTGCGGTACGGCCGAAAATTATCCGAAAGCGTCTGCCTGAGATAGAACGGATTGAGGCAGTAGCCTTCACCGTCCTTATGGTTGAACGTGACTGAACCCTCTTCGTCAAAAAGTTCTGACGCGCGGTTCATGTCAAAACCCAGCTGCTTATAAGGCCGGAGCTGAGCGGGAAGAAGCCAGAATGCTTCTTTAACTGCGTCGGTAAATCTGCACCACTGTTCATCATTTATGGACGCTCCCTGCTCAAACTGGTAGACGCCTGGAAGGACCAGATGCTCGGTTGGTGTATGTGTCATGGTGAATCTCCATTAAAAACGGGGATTTACCGCCCACAGGGAGGTAAATCCCTGTTGGGTTAAGTTAAATCGATTGCCGGATCAGCGTTTGCGTGTTTTCTGTTCTTCGAGTGTGAACTCAAGTTCTGAAACCAGTCCCCAGTCAGCCGTCGTAAACGGACGTTCACCTCCGGAAACGCTTCTGATAAGCAGTTCATCAGCTGCGCCGGTAATGAAACCTTCCATACTGAAAGACTGAGGAGCATCACTGCCATCAATCAGTTGGTGTCGTATTGCCCAGCGAACAGGAAGCGCCCAGCTGACGCCGCCGGCTGATGACGTTATCTCAAAGCAGCCAGAGCAATGGTGATACAGCATTAGCAGCGCAATCCGCGTGAAAAAGTCGATGGGCTGACCTTCCGTTTCAATACGCAAATCAGGGCTCATATCCCGGGTAAACATCACGCTTTTGGATATGTAATTCCCTTCGTCTTTTCCACCGAATTCAAAAGCATCGGGGTGAGTAAACATCATAGATGCACGTTCCAGACGTGTACCGTCAGTTGGCGAGCACGGGCGGAGATGTACCGGTAACAGCCAGAATGCTTCAGTGACTGCCAGGGTAAAACTGTGCCACTGGCTCGGGGATATCCATCCGCTCTGCTTCAGCGTATAGGTAACGTGTTGGGGCGGTACGGAGATTGGTGTCATGATAAATCCTCAAAAAAAGGGGATTTATCCCCCTGATGGGGAATAAATCCCCACAGGGTTAAGTCAGATTAGAAAGATTCTAATCGGCTAATTTCCAGATCGCCCAGGCCTTCAGAGTGTCCATTTAAGGAAATCCGTTCATGCAAAGAGCGGTCAAGCCTGATGCTCATGGCACGGATGGAGTTAACCAAGTCAGCACAGCCAGAACTGAGAAAACGATCCTGAACCATACCGAACTCAAGGTTGTATATGACGTTGATCTGAACGGCTATCGTGAACGGCAGCTCACCGTATAGGTGCACCTGCTCGTCAAGGTCGTCCAGACCAAATCGCTGATAGGCTAATGCCGTAAGCATGTCGCACTCGTATTTAGCTAACTGCAGCATATCTGCCAGGTTTGTTGAAATAGTCATATTCCACGTCCCTTTACTGATATGCATAACGCAGGTTTGCCATCTGATTCGCCAGCTTCAGTGCAAAACGGCGAGCCTGACGGTAAGAGCGGAATACCTCATCCGGCTTTTTCAAAGAACCAAACCGGTGATTACCGTAAAACGTGCCGGAACGAGTAAGTATGCCGGCCGTCCATTTTCCTGAAGGTAACTGATGAACCTGAACCTTGAAGCTGAGTGATCCAGTCCGGTTCGTTATCCACTCTTCTTTTCTTTTGCCGGCCGCAACGTGATCCCGCAGGGATAACGCTGCAGCGAAGGCTGCTGAAAAGATGCCTTTTATGGAAAGGGAGGTTGGTAATAAAAGGGTAATCATGGTGTTTCTCCTGTAAAAACGGGAAACACCTGCCCTGTCGGGAAAGATGTTTCCCGAGGGGATCCGCTGAGCGGATGGATGGTTAAGAAGGTAATCAGTTCTGACGTGTTAACACAGCAAGTGTAGCCAGTGCTGACGTTGCCATTTGCGCCGTTTTACGGGCCGCTCTGAACGTATGAAACTCACCGTGACGGCTGTGCACAAATGCTTCCGACGGCTGTCCGTCGATCACCTTACGGGCCATAACAATGGCGTGGTAGCGACGATCGTCAAACCAGACGTGGGAGCGGTATTCATGCAGACCGGAGGGTGAGGCAAGCCAGGGCGTTCTTCTGATAACAGCTTTGAGTCGGGGACAGTCTGAAACAACGCGAGTTGTGGCAGAACGGGCCAAATCAAACGGTTTGCTGAGCTCAGTAAGAAACGAACGGATAAGTGACATGATTTCTCCTGAAAACGGGAGAAACATGCGCCCGCTCGGGAATGTTTCCCCGAAGGACGTAAGGCCGAAGCCGGATAGTTAAGAAACTACATGTACCCCATTTATTTCCCGTGCGAGAGTTTGTATTGAGCACACCAAATCTGCACAGGCCGGGGCGAGAAAATGTCCTATATCAATTCCGTACTCGAAGGTGAAAATAGCGATTTCACTATCGATATGCACTTCATGATTAGGATCATCTATGCCGAGTTTTTTATAAGCTAATGCAGTGAGCAATTCGCTCTCGAATTCAGCCAATCTCAGCATATCGGACAGAGTTGTTGATAGATTCATCATAGGTAAAGTTTCTCACGATAAATGGAGAAACATTAGCCCGATCGGGAATGTTTCCCCGAAGGACAAAGGCCGAAGCCGGATAGTTAAGAAACCTCGATCGTCACGCAGTAGGAGCGAAAACTGACGATATCTGCTTCCAGAGGTGAGCAGATGTACCACACTTTACGTGTACTTCCTTGCAGGCTTTGGAAGTGTTCGTTTGTAGCTACCCGAAGGCGGTCATCTCAAGCTACGAGACCATTGGTGGTTGTCCGAAGACAACGTGCGAAACAGTTTAATAATAACGTTTATTGTACTTATTGTTCAAGAAAATATTATTCATCATTGATCATTCGATTATATACGCGGGCAACATATGCACCCCGCCCGTCGCCATGCCCGAGATCCATTGAAACAAGCGCCTCAGCCTCCTTACGACTCATTCCATTTTCAACATGAAAATTAACAGCGTCGCGAGCATAAGCATATCGCAGGCTGTGCGGGGCATTAACGCCAGTCATACCATTTTCTCTTAGAACATTATGAAAACGGTCAAGCGACTGATGAAGAGTAGGTTTATTAATCAGCTTTCCATTATTTTCATTTGCATAAGAAATGGCTTGATTCAATAAGAGCATGACTTTCTCACGCTCAAATATTGTGACGTCCCGTGCCCGTCCACCTTTTGATCCAAAAACAACGCTTATTTTATTTTCACCGGTAGCTAAAGTTTGCTTCCAGGTTTTCAGGGATTTTGCTGCCTGGACAACTTCTTCTGCACGAAGACCTATATATCTTGCAAGCTGAATACCGATCGCCACTCCTTCATCTTTGAGCGAGACAGCAGCCACGATTTCGGCCAGTCTTTCATCAGTAATTGCAATTTTCTTCCCTTCCCTGCTCGCCCCTGAAATATTCAGAGCCTCGTTGCTTAACTTTTCATGCGAGGGATTAGCAAGGATATTTCTGCCTCCCTGTGAAAGCACAGACCGAATAGCAGCCATTTCATTCTGTAGCGTTCGGGAAGATATATTCTCTTCCTGTCGGCTTCTTATATAATTCTCGATATGCTTTGTTTTAACATGACTTACGTCCCGAATCTGAATATTAAGGGTTGCCAGTCGCTCCGAAAAGCGGCTGGCAATCTTAGAACGATCTGAAACAGTTTTAAAACTTCCTCCGCCCTGGCGTGCCAGCGTCACGAGTTGTTTACTTAATTTATTGGACATATCCACCTCTGCCAGAATCCAGAACATTCAGCACGCCTGTGCTGACCGTTCTGTAACTCTGTGCGCTTACATCTCTTCCCCGACGGCGTGGTTGCCTTTGCGCTTCCTGCGGCTCAACTGGTATCTGTGCATCGGGGCGGCGAAATGTTGAGTTCTTGCGAGGCTTCCCCAGGTCTCTGACCTGTTTGCGGCTTGCGCCGTGCTGACGTGAGTCAGTCTGCCTCCGTACATCAGTTTCCTGATGTCGCCATCGATACCGAGTCGATCATTCTCCTTCTAGTTAAACGCCCCTGACGTTTCGTTCGTCAGTGCCGCGTTGTGGTTGATAAATAGCCAGAGTTGTTCTGAAAACACGTACTACGTGCACGTCAGATTGTACCGGCCCGTTGAAAACCGCACTGTACGTGGGTTTGGACGTTATGCGCTGCGCGCGTCACTTTGTTCTCGTTTCACTCGAACCAAAGTGACGCCGCGCAGCTTCATGCTCCTAATGCGTCTTCCGCAAGCGCCCAAATGTTCCAAATGGGCTTATGCGTCATAGCAAAAGTCGGATGCAGCTCAGGCCGTACACCTGAAAAGCTTCATAACGGAAGTGTGCGAAGCAGCATAAGCTATGCCGTTCGTGAGATGCCTGGCGTATGTAAAAGCCGTGGCTGAGATGTGTATATAAACCTTCATCGTCTGCGACATAGATGCGCTGTTAAAGACGATATCCGCTTCCAAAGGTGAGCAGATTTACCACGCTTTTGCGTTCTCCCTTTCAGGCTGCGGGAGTGTTTTTTGTAGCTACCCGAAGGCGATCCTCTCAAGCTACCGGACCATTGGTGACCGCTTGCGCGGTTGTCGTACAGTGCAATATTGAAGCAGGCTTAGTTAAAAGTCAAAGCCTGCAATCCCTTTTAGTTGTCAAGACTGAGGTTGGATAGCATTCTTTTTTGCAATTGCTCAGTGTAGGAAGTTAGCTCTGGATAAATGAATTCTTTAGTAAATCCATAAGTCGCAAGCTCTTGACGAATAGTTGAAATACTTAATGTGGGAATACGTATTTTCAAAAAACCCTCAGAATTAACTTGATTAATAATATCATCTTCAATTCTATCAATCTCATTTACAACACACATCTTTTGCGCGTCATTTGCAGGATAAACATCGCCTTCTAATAGATTGCTAAACATTAACACTCCCTGCTGATTCTTTAACCTTTGGTTTAAGGATGCAGGAGTTACAATGGTATTAAAGGAATTGTAAAATTCAACAGAACTTAAGTTAGCTCGATAATTAAAATCTATACCCTGCATAAAAAGAAGGCATCGATTAATAAATATTTTATTGTCCTGAAAACTGGCCATAGACAAACCTAATAATGAGCTATGATCGTTTAGCTCTAAATGTTTGCCGATTGAGATTGATGATATTAAGTTGCGAACACTCCACTTCAATTCTTTTATAATCTCAATGTTTTTTTCAGATCCATGGTGTACTAAAAAATCATTATAATGATTGTTTATAAAGTCATAAATAAGTCTATAAGTTTTTAGATAAGCCTCAGATGTGGTTTTTATTCTTTCTAGTAAATTCCCGCTCGAGCACACATCTAATTTTTGACTTGCATTCCAAAGCATAAAAACTGCCGCATCTGAATCTAACGAATCATTTTTATCTTCGGTAGCAAAATACAATGCAACAAGAGGGCTTAATGTCCAATCAATTACTCTGGTTGCCAATCCATAATGTTGCGCATTAAACTGCAAATCCA
The DNA here is from genome assembly GCF_982223955.1 of Pantoea sp. E956-1. NCBI lineage: Bacteria > Pseudomonadati > Pseudomonadota > Gammaproteobacteria > Enterobacterales > Erwiniaceae > Pantoea > Pantoea sp. E956-1. The sequence continues at coordinate 32,003 of NZ_CEUYZP010000011.1, forward strand.
TGTCATTTAAAGAATATCCTTTTAAAATATTTACATCAGGATAATTTACGTACCCTTCTTTAAATCTATCAAAAAGCTCTTTTGCAAATTTTGCTTTTGACAAATCATGTTCTGTAACTTTTCCTGTTAACTTACTTAAATGTGGAAAAATACTTGGTGCTAATTTATTACTGGCAAACAACCTAGACAATGAAGAATTTATATTGTACTTGAATTTTCGCTGACCACGATAATAAGCTCTTTTAATAAGGGCAGGATCTTTAGGTGCAAAATGGTTAATAACATATAGGAAATCAGAAACAGTTTTTATTTCAGCCATTTAAAGCTCTTCCTTAAGATATTGAAAAAAGTTTAACTTTCCATAATGATAAATCGGTTAGTTAACTCAAATCTTTAGACTTTTTTAGCTTCCCAAATTGAACGTTAACCTTTAACGAGGCTTTGAGTCTGGGATAAAAGTTATGTAGCCGGCATCAAAGCTTGTGCAAAGCTAACTAATGTGGGAAAGAGCCCTACTTTCTTATCTCGTTAAGACCAAGGCTTAACGCGGTGGTCGGGGGGATATGGGAAACAGCCCTACTTACGGGCATGCCGTTACAGCAGCTGGCCGCCGACGCATGATATGGGAAACGGCCCTACTTCCGGGCGTGCCGGTACGGCAGCCGAGCTGACGGCACCAATTATGGGAAACGGCCCTACTTCCGGGCGTGCCGGTACGGCAGCCGAGCCGCCGGTTCAGTTATGGGAAACGGCCCTACTCCCGGGTATGCCGGTACGGCAGCCGAGCCGCCGGTGCAGTTATGGGAAACCGCCCTACTTCCGGGCGTGCCGGAACCGCAGCTGAGCCGACGGCATCCGTTATGGGAAACCGCCCTACTTCCAGGCGTGCCGGAACCGCAGCTGAGCCGACGGCATCCGTTATGGGAAACCACCCTACTTCCAGGCGCGCCGCAACGGCAGCTGAACCGCCGGCGGCAGTTATGGGAAACCGCCCTACTTCCGGGTGTGCCGGTACGGCCGCTGGGCAGCCGGCGCCAGTTATGGGAAACAGCCCTACTTCCGGGTGTGCCGGTACGGCCGCTGGGCAGCCGGCGCCAGTTATGGGAAACAGCCCTACTTCCGGGCATGTCGGAACGGCAGCTGGGCCGCCAGCGCAGGTTATGGGAAACAGCCCTACTTACGGGCATGTCGGAACGGCAACTGGGCCGCCGGCGCCGGTTATGGGAAACAGCCCTACTTCCGGGCATGTCGGAACGGCAACTGGGCCGCCGGCGCCGGTTATGGGAAACAGCCCTACTTCCGGGCATGTCGGAACGGCAGCTGAGCCGCCGGTGACGGTTATGGGAAACAGCCCTACTTACGGACGCTACGTGATGGCAGCTGGCACGGCGTTGCAAAATATGGGAAACAGCCCTAGTAAGGATCTAGGGCCGTAGTGAGGAAGGTACAGCTGAGGATCTGATAAAATAAATGAAATATCTTATTGTTTTGGATAGATATTAAAAATTAACTTCCCGTTAGAATCTGCTTGATAAGAGACTCGCAAAGGGGTTTTATCATTGATCTGTCTTAGAGCAGGTTCTAAAAATGTACGTTTGAGTTCTGCGAGATTAGATTTCTGAGACTCGGGCAGCATGAATCTTTCAGAAAGCCAATCATGCGAAGTGACCCAAATCTGAGAGCTTCTGAACTGGCAGAGGCTCTCATAAAGTCGCACAGTACGCGGGTTTTTGAGGCTTCCACAGTCCCTGAGTGAGTAGGTAGTGAACTGACTTCCCAGTACATACAAATAAGGCAAAACCTTATGGTTAAACTCTATTTCCCATAACCCTTTACTGGAACGTCCTCCTGCTTCTGTTAACCAAGGACGTGCGATCACATCGTGGCGGCCAGTCTTGGGATAGAAGATGATGGCAGAACGTGAGAGCTCGAACACACCTTCTTTAACGTCACGACTAGCCTGATTACGGCTTACATTGAAGATATCTTCGTAATCAGCAACAGCAACGGTAAATATTGGATTTGCAGACTCCTCTTCATCAGTGAAGTAAGTTTGCATAAGACATAGCCACAACACACGTTTTGCCTTCAAAGATAAATGATAAGCAGCTTCAGTCAGCTCATTAGATTGCTTAACATTTATCTTTTTTTTCAACACATTAGCCATAGCAATAATCTTTTATGGGTTAATTTATGTCCCCCACAATATCATTCAGTACACACAAGTCAACTAATTATTAATTTGTGTGTGATGTAGGGCTAATTCCCATAGCATGTAGGGCTGATTCCCATACGAAGAAGGGCTGATTCCCATATTAAGTAGGGCTGATTCCCACAATATGTAGGGCTAATTCCCAGAAACAAGGCGGTTTTTCTCAATAAAATCATTACTTTAAACCACTCTAAAAAGCTTTAAAAAGATATAAAATACTAATTAAAAAGCTATTAAAAATAGTGCTGTGGATAAGTGGATAAGTTAACCTCGGCATAGAAACCGGCTTCACTACGTTCACCCGGTCAACCCCTCTGCAGCGCAAAAACAAGTTTTGCACTGCCTCGCGGTTTTGATTCAAAACGAACGAATCTTCACAAGTACAGTGACTTTATACTTCTATTGACTATGACAAGCGCTACACTTAACCTTCTACAAAATGATGATTTTAGGTGACATATGGCGCAGAAAAAACAAATGACACAGCAGGAATGGGATCGATTAGTTCCAGCTATGGCAACTTATGCGCACATAACAACTGAGATCGGCTATGCAGTTTTAGTTGAAGGCGAAAGGCAGACAGATGTTGCCGTTCGCGTAGGTCGGACAAAGCAAAACGTAGCGAATGCAGTAAAACGCATATGGGAACTGTACCAACAGGTGACAACTGATGATGGAGAAAACCTTGAATTAGTCAGTGTTTGGTTGCCAAAACCAGAAGCGGATAAAGTAAGAACGATCGCGGCTAAATTTTCGATCAACGGTGATAAAGTTAAATCGTAGAAGATGGAGCACAAATGGCGTTTCAATCCCCTGCAGCTAACTTCACAGAACAGCGTCTTGATTTTACTAACCTGGTAAACCTCTCCTCACATTCCTCATACGTCTTCAAAAGCGCAAGCGATTACCCTGATATTGGTATACTGAAAGGGTCATTGCTGGCAGTAGATCGAGCAATCCCCTTTAAACATGATCAAATCGTCATTGCTAACGTTGGTGATGATCTTGTACTTCGCCGCTTACTACTCACTCCGATAGCAGCTCTCCAAGAACTGGATGGTCCTAAAACAATTACACCAATGCCGTCCAACCAAGATGTACCAGTCTGGGGTGTAATCGCATACGTCCTGACTGATATGGCTGGCTCAGGCTTTAATTTCAACGAAGAAGCCTAACTAATCCCCCGCCTACAAATTTCATCTTGTAAAACCCCCCCGCAGAACAAATACTGTATACATAAACAGTATTTTGATGAGATATTCCTATGTTTGCGCTTGCTGACGCTAATAATTTTTATGCCTCTTGCGAAAGGATCTTCCGCCCTGACTTGAAGGGGAAGCCAATTTGCGTTGTGTCTAACAACGACGGATGCGTGATAGCACGCTCAGCTGAAGCCAAAAAGTTGGGAATCCCTATGGGTGCCCCACTTTTTAAAAATGAGCGTTTTTTCCGCGAAAATGGCGTGATTGTTTTCTCAAGTAACTATGCCTTATACGGCGATATGAGCAATCGTATGATGTCGATTCTTGGGGATATGGCACCTGGTCAGGAAATTTATTCGATCGACGAAAGCTTTTTGGACTGCACCGGTATTGCCAGTTACATGCCTTTAGAGGAATTTGGTCTTCAAATGCGTAGCCGTGTTAAGAAAGAAACCGGATTAGTAATTGGCGTTGGTTTTGGGCCTACAAAAACCTTGGCTAAGCTGGCTAATCATGCGGCTAAGAGATGGAGTAAAACTAATGGCGTGGTTGATCTCTCATGCCCGGAACGTCAGCGCAAACTGATGGCGATAGTTGACATAGATGAAGTCTGGGGTGTTGGAGGGCGTATCAGAAAACGGCTGGAGGCCATGGGCATTAACAAGGTGCTGGATCTGGCTAATTGCAACACCACTATGATAAGAAAAAATTTTAACGTCGTTCTTGAGCGTACAGTTCGAGAATTGAATGGAGAGTCCTGTATAGCTCTTGAAGAGGCTCCCCCACCCAAACAACAGATCGTATGCTCCAGGTCATTTGGACAGCGCATAACTGGGCTGGAGGACATGCAGCATGCGGTTGTAACGTATGCCAGCCGAGCTGCAGAAAAAATTCGAGAGCAGGGTTCAAAATGTAGGCACATCAGTGTCTTTATAGCCACTGGCCGCTATGGCGATGAACCTCAGTATGCTAATACTTCATCCTTAACCTGTGAATATCCAACCAATGATACGCGTGACATCGTGGGTTTTGCTATCAGGGGCTTAGATAGCATATGGCGTGATGGTTATCGATATGCCAAAGCAGGCATCATGTTAGGTGATTTTTACCAATCCGGAATCGCACAGCTTGATATGTTTAGTGAAAACCAGCCTAAAGCCAATGCGGATGCCTTGATGGCAGCTCTGGATACAATCAATAAATCAGGGCTTGGGAAGGTTTGGTTTGCTGGGCAAGGAGTTGATAACCCATGGCAGATGAAAAGAGAAATGCTGTCGCCCAGATATACAACAAGCCTGAAGGAGTTGCCCATCGCTAAATAATACACCTATCTATATAAAAATAGAGCTTATCAAATTTATTTTAGTTACATCATTCTAATTAAATGTTTAATGTTTCAGGAGCTTTAACTTCAGGATTTGTATCGTATTTAATTCTATAATATATATACATATGCATACGCATTAATCTTCATGCAAGCATATGCATTTGTATATACATAAAAGAGCTCGATGAGATTGCCTGTACTTTGGTCAACGTGAGGAAGCTTGATTGATTAGTTTTGATGTATATACATTTGCATATGCACAAATCTGCATTTAAGTATATCCATTTGTATATACATAAGAGAGCTCGATGAGATTGACTGTACTTTAGTTAACGTGAGGAAGCTAAATCGATAAGGCGCAATGTATATTCATTTGTATATACATTGCGCCACTAAAATCAAGTGTTTTCAATGAGTAGCTGAGAAAGCTTTTCAATGAACTTATCGTCTTCAAGATAGCAAGCTGCCCGGAGAACTCGCGAACGAGTAATGTTTTTCTGAGGCAATTTCTCCTGAACTTTTTCAACCAGCATCGATAGGGCATCATCATCTAGGCCAGTAAGCCGAAGGTTCATTTGTTTGCCTGTCGTGATATTTCTTCGCTCAGTTACACGCGTTACACCTTTTGCTATGCGATCACTTCTTGCCACTCTCAGCCTCCTCAATTTGCTGCAGAAGCTCTTGAGTAAGCGCTTTATAGTCACGGTAAGGACGTTCGTTCTTAGCAAACATCATCACCGGTCGATGAACCTCTGTAGCTTGCTTAAAAAGCTCACTCTGACGGATTTCAGTTTTTGCAACTCTGTAACCAGCATCACTGATGTAGCCATCAATAGCTTTTTTCATTTTTGAGTGAGATTCGTTAACTTTTGTCTTTACAAGTGTATATACAAAATCTTCGTTACGTCTTACTTCTCGTACAACCTGGAATAGATCATCAATACCTTTCACAGCCCTGCGATCCATGTCTACTGGTACGACGATTTTATCCGTTATAAGAAGAGCATTTTCGATACTCAGGTCGATAGCTGGTCGAAGATCGATAAGTATAAAATCATAGGTTGTTTTAAGTCTGCCTAGTCCTTCGTCCAGAATATTCAAACGGTGACGGAAGCGTTCGGCGCTTCGGGCCTCGACAGCAAGGGTGATATCGGCAGGTATGACATCCAAGTTTTGGATAACATTTTCACCATCAAGAGCGTTATAAACCAGCTTGTTTGTATCAAACTTGGGGTCTTCAAAGAGATCGGTGATTGTATAATCTTCCTCACCCCGACCAACGTCATCACTAAGGTTACCCTGATGATCCAAGTCAACTAGCAAGGTCTTATAACCTGCAGCAGCTAGTGCGCAACCCACAGCAATACAGCTCGTTGTCTTAGCCACACCACCTTTACTATTTGCAAAAGAAATTATGTAGGGCTTTTTCATTTTGAACTCCATGTATATACAAAGGTATATGCATAGTACAGGTTGGGGGCTAACTGTCAATGTATATACATAAGTGTATACATTGACAATGCATATTTCTTATAACCCTATGAATTTTATAGCATAAAATTTAGTAGGACTTGGGCGGCGTTGTCCGAAATTATTGGCAAATTATGTAACTAGGGCTTGAAAAAAGCCCTGGTAGTTCTGCAGTGGCAAGCTTAGTCGCCTATGGGTCAAACGAATTTCGTCTACATTAGCAGCCAGTAGGGTGTCGCATGTGATTGGTTTAATGTAACCATATTCCATAGTTAACATTAATTTTTAGCTGACGGTTATTTAGGTTTCACATAATTGTATACAATGCAGTCTTTACTTGAGGCACCGTGCTTATATAGGTTTTTTGGCGAGGGCGGAGTGCCTAATATCCATTTGCGATTAAAAGTTTCTTTTCCTTCACTTTCCTTATAAACATCAAACATTATTGAGCTAATAATTTCTGGAGGGTAACCTGAGCATATAGCTCTTCTACTAATAACTTTCTTGTATCTTAATATATAGATATATTCCAGTGTAACTAGTAATATAAGGTGTATAAACAAATAAACCAAAGACCAAAATAAAAAGGCACTTGAACCAGGTGAATGAATTGCAAGTATGCAGCCAATAATTACTCCTAATGGAGCAAATAAGGAAGTTGTTAATAATGTCCTGTGGAAAATATTAGTGGTATTGTAGCTATATTTGTATGACAAATTACGTTTCTTATCTACACATGAAACCTCACTAGCGGAACGCCCCATTCTGAAACGAAAGTCATGCTTAACATAAGCTTTTGCAAAAATCATATGAGAAGGTTTTTTGATGACATCCATATAAAATTTTCTGAATCTTATCAATGTGATAGAATTATAAGCCTCGCTATTTAGCTTTTCTTCTAAGGTCTTATAAGTTATTGGTTTACCATGACCTTCATATTCATAGACGTAAGTACACTTACCTTGATGCTCACGCTTACATTTACACTTTTCTGATTCGGCGCGTGTGCTGTTTGTTTTTTCAGAAAATGGGTTCTCATCCATAATTAATGCAGCATGATTCCAAACGCTGTTACTACCTAATTTTACTGAAAAAGAAGTTGGCGAGAATTTACCCCCTTTATATAGGTTGTTGTTAAACAATATAATATCAAAGGGTCTTGCATCTTTAATAATATCGTCTACTATTAAAGCTCTTTCTATTATCTTTGCGTTTTCTTTTGTTGCCATGGTTACATTGCCTAATTTTTGATAGTTAAGGGTAAGCTTTGAAAAAAAACCAAGGATACTGGTTTTTATTTATAGTGGCTGTGTTAGGGTGAAGTTTTAGGGTTAAGCTAATTATTATTTAGAGGCTATTGATAGAGATAATATTTGGGTTTTTTACATCTATACGTTGCATGGCTAAACGGTGTTGCTCACGTTCATGTTCAAGATAAAATGTTGCGGTCCAAGTAGTATCAGGTTGTACCAGCTGATTTATGGCCACAAAATAAGGCATGTCAACCTCTGATAAGGAGTGTCCAATAATAATTATTTCCTTAACTCTACCAAGGTATGAAAAGAACTCTTTAGATGATGATATCACCTGTGCCGTGTTCTTAAAAGATTGTTTAAAGTATTGATTTATCGTGTTTTTTCCAGATTCGAATGCATAATCGTATTTATCTGCCATGTACTCTTCCCACTGCATCAGTTCCTCATCAGTTGCATTTTCTGGGGGTTTTTCAGGAGATTCAACAAAGTTCTCTGGATCAATCCCATGTCCGAGGATCAGCATATCCTCATGTAGGGATGCGTCTCCATGAAGATAAAGTATCTTGTTTTTTTCTATCGAGTAATAATATTCAAGAGTGTTGGTATAGTTAAAATTAATATAGATATCGTTATTGCTTAAATTTAATTTCTGTCCCGACTTAAGATCTTTGTACTTTACCTGACAGATGAAACATTTAAATTCATTTAAAAGACCATCTGTTATTTCTTCAAGCAATCCTTGCATTACGACAGAAAAAGTATGCCAATCCTTATCGCTAAAATCGGGGCTTGTTATTCGGGGTGCATATTCTTGAAACGAATCTAATATGGATTCAGTGTCAAACTCTGCTAGATTACTTTCAAAATCACTCCATAAAGCGTGTTTTGACTTGTCAAGTTCTCCACAATCTGTTGGTAAATCTGTGAAATGAAAACACTCGACTAAAGTATCGTATAATTTTCTATTATTTAGCTTTAAAAAGTATCCAAATGCATAATAGCTGGTATTAAGCCCATGGTATAAATCAAATCCATTTCCAGTTATGAATAATTTCATGATTCAACTTTCCTTTGATGAGGTTTGATGGTCATTGATTTTATTTGTTTATTTATCGTAACTCAAAAAAATTGATTATGATAATCATAGTTTAAATATTCAAAATTCATCTTCTTGCCAAAGGGATTCAGTATCTTCAATTTCACTTTCAACCCCCAACGCTTCTTGAAGGCTGGAATTAAGATTTCCGCCTATAGTTATAGCATGAATAAGTAGTTCATCTAGGTCATCTGATGTAATTATAACTGGGTTGCCTTCTTTATCTTTTCCTCCTCTATGTACTAAATGGTTACGCTTTAATGTAGCTATTTCAATCTCATCTACTGACCAATCTTTACGCCAGTTAATTCCAAAGGTTGCTTTAAACCTCTTCAATACGCGATCTGAACTATGCCAGCTTGAACTTACTAAATGTTCCTTAATTGATTTGAGTAGCTCCATTTTTACGTTTTCTAGAGATTCACCCTTGAATGGTAGTGCAGCTATCTCTTTACTCACTTTGAATTCTGACTTTCCTTTTTCAATATACTCAGATATATAAGAGTCATCTTTATCAATAGAGCTAATGAATAATTCAACGTAGAATGTTTCAAGCACTGTTATAACATTGATATAAAGTAGGCTAAGCAATTGATCTTTGCTTTCTCCTTTAAACTCCGCGTTTGCCAATGCTTTTATGCCTTCAATGTTTCCTACAAACTTAGTAAAGGGTGAATCTGAAGATATAACTGCATTATAAACATCATCTTCATACCAATCAGGATTGCTGGAATTTCCCGACCATTCAATGCCTTCGCTTAGAAGTTCATCAGCTAATTCTTGAATAATATCATCTCGGACATATCCCCCGAATTGCCCTTGTAGTTCTTCATCAGCATCATATGGCCCTCCAAAGATATATGCATATCCGCCTTCACGAGAGTTGTAAGGGCAAGCGTGCACCGGATCCTCATAGTTTTGAAAAAACCAGTTGCGCATTGCCATTAGTTGATTGTCTTTGCTTTTATATTTCAAAGAGTTAAGAGGGGTTTTCTTTCCGTTAATCAAAAGTTTTTCAGACATGATTTCTGTCTCCAAGTTTAATTTTTTTTTCTCATACTGTAATGTAGCACGGCATAAGCACTGTATGCAGTTGTACTCCAATCCACTGATAATTGGGTAGCACAAGTTGGCTCTAAGCTCCTATCATTCGCAGGCTTTACTCAGGCTGAAGAGTTCATACTTCTTAAAAAAGTCATACTGTAACAGTTGGGTTTGTGCATTTCGGATTGAGATCTATTGCTTTAGGGTAAATGAATCTCGAAAAGTTATGAGATGTTAATGCAGTCAATAGTATCCGGAGAAATAATGAATTCCGAACAAAACAAAATTAAAAAACTACAGGAAGAGATCGCATTAACAATAAAGTTACATGTTAAGGCTTATGATGTGCCAGAAGTTTGCATGAGATTTGGAATCCAAGATCGCATCAAAGATGGAGATGCAGACGAGGCGCATAGTAGTAAATCAAGTTACGTAAAGAAAAGGCTTATCAGTTTATCTAAGGCCGAGCTGATGGGTGTCGCCTCCTCGGTTCTGGAGGATTACGATAACAATGAACTTTCAGCTGCTATGCTAATGATTAATAGTCATAAGCCCGGTGATATTAGTGATATTACACGCCGAGATATTGTAAAAGCCCTTAATTATTTTCATCCTCTGTTTGGTGAGGTTGACATTTATGATTACCTTAATATTATTTCAAGCGAAAAGCTTTCTCTACCAACACCTAATTTTATTATATATTCTGATTTACAGAAGGATATATATCAACATTATATAAATAACGATGATTATACAAATGAAGCATTACTGATTCGTTGTGGAATACTTGTTTGTAGCCAAAGAAAATTTTTGTCTTTTTTGGAGGGGTTACTAGATCCGGTCCTCCGTCGTGGCGATGAGCAAAAAAAACTTGCGGCAGAGTTGAATAAGTTTCTTTCAAATGACGGTTATTATGCCGTAGTTAAAGATCAAAAATCTGGCTATCCTATTTATTCAATACAGAATAATATTGGTGGTGTGAAGGGCAATATTAAAAATCTTATCTTTGCCTCAACAGGTGCTAAGCCAGAGTTTGTGCTACTTGATGCGATAAACAACGACGTCTTAATCACCAAAAATGCAGATAAGTGTCTTGTATATGATGAAAATCTCCCCCCTGCGGGATTGAAATGGGAGGATATGGTGGTGTGGTGGCAAACAAGGGAACATATATTCGATCTAGTCGAGGCCAGAAAATCTATTGGTAATCGTCTTTTTGAATCAGTGAGAATGACTCGCTCTCCGGGTGAGATTCTAATTTTCAAAACCTATTTCAAGAGACTTCAAAAAAAATACGGTAAAAACCTACCCGCTTTGATACCTCAAGTCTATTTGCATTTAGATCCCTTAACTCATAACCAGCGGGAAAAATTGAAAGAACCAGTGATTCTTCAACGTCAGAGAATGGATTTTCTAATGTTATTAGGAGGGGGCGTTAGAATCGTAATCGAAGTTGATGGAAAACAACATTATTCAGAAAATGGAATCCCATCACCATCTCTCTATGCAGCAATGGTAATTGAAGATAGAAAGTTGAGGTTACAAGGCTATGAAGTTTTCCGATTTGGAGGGTTTGAGTTTTTTCCTTCACCTAATGGAATCTCGCCAGAGGACATGGTCACTGAATTTTTTGAGGCGATTTTTCTGAAGTACTCAATAACCCCTTCAGCATAATTTCTTTATAGAAGATTTCGGCGGCAAAGTGAACATTCGCTGCCCCAGTATATACCTGTCACTCTGCTGTGTGGACAAAATCGCACGATTCCTGCCGAAATCCATTTCCAACATAGAGGAAATATATGATAATTTCATATCAAAATGATATATGTTTTTGCACCGTTTCGTTTTGTTAGGTTTTGAATCTCGCAAATGATTAACTTCAGTACACTTCGACGATACAAATTTTACTAGACTCAGAGAAAGGGCGATCTTAAGTGAGAGTGTTATCTACGCAGCAATTCCATGAGCAATGCCTTGCCACTACACAAGAAGCTATTGAAATAATTGGGTGGACTAACATCTCAGTTGGAATTCTGAATGAAGAAGAAAGACAGCAACTTCAAGATGCACATTTACAGAGCACCTTGAACTGGCGATGGGCAATGGAGACCTATAACGGCAATGCAGATGACGGAATACTGGATATCACTCTAAAGCTCATTGACCGTGATGAGCCGGAACAGCTGCAGGCAGTTATCATTTGTAAATACGACTCGCGGCGTGACCAATTTTCAATTTGCATGTTAGAAAATTTCATTTCTGATGAAGATACCGATCTAACTGGCAATGTGCTAATTATTGCTCTTATTTATGCGACGACCTTCTGTGAGATCGCTGATCTTGAAGACGTTTACATTCAAAATCCGACTGAAGATGCAAAACCGCGTTATCGGAGCTACGGATTTGCCCAGGTATGGGATGACGCCGATAAAATGTCGGCCGATGCGCGTGACATTCTCGAAACTATACGAATGAAGGTGAATGGCATTGACCCTGACGAAGGATGACAACTAAGACCCTTGACCCAAGTCTTGTTTGTTTAATGAATTCGTTTGTTATAAAATTAGTCACATGGGCTATAGGCCAAAGAGGTTTAATATGATTATACAACGTAAAAAAATTACTTCTGATAAGGCTATTGCTGGCGCAAGGCGTTCGCTTGATTTCTGGACTTCCATTGATGGCAATAAGCTTGCCAAAGTTGGTAAGAAGGAAAAGGACATGGATATAGTTGGGCCTAAAAAAGGCATAAAGCCAGTAAGTATTTGATAATAGTCAATATCCCTTCAATAACTAAGGCTCCTATTAGGAGCCTTATGCATTTCCTCACTGCTCCTCAATATGTCAATCGTCCTTTTTTAGGTAGTTAACATACTTTTCATTTCCTTGACCTTAAAAGCTTCCGGGCTTTACTTATGACATTTAGGTATACCCAAATGTCACCCCCTGAAATCATGCGTTTTTACCTTTAAGTCATGATATAAAAGTCATACTATCCTTAGTCATAACCTAAAAGTCATTTGTGGGTAAAAAATGTACATCTTTGCTTATCTACGTGCTTCCACGCGAGAACAGGACGCTGAACGCGCCAGAAATCGTCTTCAGCAGTTTGCCGCCGAACGTGGACACCGGATCGCCAGCTGGTACGTTGAGAATGTATCTGGCGCTTCACTGAGGCGACCTGAGCTGATGCGACTGCTTGAGAACGCAGCTCCGGGTGATGCGATACTGATTGAACAGGTTGATCGCTTATCCCGTCTTGATGATGATGGCTGGAAAACACTTAAAGAGCTTATAAGTAGTAAAAGCCTGTCGATCATCAGCCTGGATCTGCCCACAAGTTATGTCGCGCTCGAGAACCATCGCGGAGACGAATTCACGGCCGCCATGCTGCGCGCTATAAATGCAATGATGCTGGATATGCTTGCAGCCATTGCACGTAAAGACTATCAGGACAGACGTCGCCGGCAGAGCGAAGGCATAGTTAAGGCAGTAGAGAGCGGAAAATTCAAAGGTCGTCAGCCGAATCTGCAGATGCATCAGAATGTCATTAAGCTGCGTCTGCAAAACAGGATGAGTATCAGGGAGACAGCTTCAATATGCGGCATCTCTGAGCGTCAGGTGATTCGGATTACGCAGCGCCATCTCAGTGACAGTGATCAGGGGGTAGATGATGAAGCACACAGCATATGAGCGCGGAGCTCAGGCAGCGGGTCTGTATAAGAAATTAACAAAAACAATGAGGCTATCAAATGATGCCTGCATAAGCTGGGCCCAGAAAAACGGGCTACCAAACATTTTGGGACGATTACCCGTTCCGATAGCAATTTTCTGTTTGCTGATTACAGCTCTGCTTTGTGGGGTAGTAATAGGTAGCATAATTGTTGTGGCAGCTATGTTCATTTATATGCTTTGCAACATAACTATCAGTGGTGAAGACGATTATAACAGTGATCATAACCCTTCCTATGGCACGGAGTGGCGAAATGGCAGCGAGGGCACTGGAATCTATACTGGCCCGGAGCATGGCCCCGGACCTTCTTATCGTGTAGATAATGATGACGATGAAGATTAGAAGTCTCATGCATCTAATCTTCACTGACATTACAATTTCACGGCTCTTTTAGCGGTTTCAACTGCACTACCGCCTGCTTTCTGCACATCAGAACTTCCGTTTTTAAGCGCACCATCCAGTGCTCCTCCCACTCTAATTCCAGCCCATGAAAGCGCCCCCATCCAGAACGCGGGCAGTACCAGAAACATCGATGCCATAACGAAGTTCATGATCAGATCATCCGAGCTATTCTGAAAGCCGGCCATGTTGAAACTGCTGTGCGTGTCCGAGCTGTAGAGCGCCGTCAGCAGCCAGCTGTCCAGCCAGCGCGCCAGTTCCCACCAGAACGTCAGGAAGTTAAGGGCGAATACCACAAACGTCAGCGTGATAACCGTTTTAATCTCATACGCTGAAAAAGCCAGAATAAGCGGCAGGACCACTACCACGGCCATCAGCAGTACGGCCTGCACCATGGGCAGCGCCTGGCGCATGGCGTCGAATGCCGGAAACGCCGCGACGCTTCCCAGTGCGGTTCCGCCGATCGCCGCAACGCGCGACACCGAGTTATCCAGGGTGAAATCCGCATTGCCGCCGTAGCCGGCATAAACGTGGCCGCCCTGTGAAACCGTCAGGCTTTCAGGGCTCACCAGGCGGCGTATCACGGCCTCCCGGTAGTCGGTCGCATTGCCGCCGATCATGGACATGGCCGCGGAAAGGCGGGTCCATAAGCCCGGGTCAGCCTGGTCCACGACGCGGGCCTGCAGGCCGGTTTCGGCCTTGCTCCACCATTCGCTGCAGGCCGGATAGCCGCCCCGGCCAGTGTCCGGGCGCCCGCTGTCCCGGCTTTCGCTCCACGGAAACGCGGCGCGGGGCGTTTTTGACTGCAGGCTGCCGTAATAGCTGCCCAGAAACGTCTTGCTGCCAATCCACTCAATGTCGCGCAGGGTAGATTTATCCTTCGTCTGGCCCTGATCCTCGCGCTTCCACATGTACAGCGCCAGCGAATAGCAGTCGTTGGTGAAGTCCTGCAGCTCCTCGGCGAGCCCCTTGTTATTGATGCGCGTGTGCTGCACCTCAAAGCGGATCTGGCGCATGTCAGGACGGCAGGGGATGGTGGCGACTGACGCCTGGGTAATGCCCTTTGCCAGCTTGTGCATCAGATACCACCATATCGGTGCGGCGGCCGTCTGGTCGTTAAGGCTGGAGATCACGGGCGAATAGCCGGTGTCATCCGGCGCCTTTGGCGTCCAGGTGCCGCACGTCTGCGCGCGGGAGGCATCATATTTGATGGTGCTCATGTCCACGTTCATCAGCGGCATGCAGCAGGCAATCATGACCAGAAAGGAGGTGTAAATGGCGTGCTCCATCCGGGGAATGGACAGCGCACCCTTGTTTCCCTCATCCTCACCTTCCTCCCGGACCTTCAGCCAGATGCCGATAAGGCGAAAGGCCACCGGAGCGGCAAAAAGGCCGGTACTGAGCAGGATATTCCACAGGCCGTTATTGACGACCCAGCCGAGCAGGGTCAGGAAATACTCCAGGTAACTGTTGGTCAGCATTATGACGCTCCCGTGCCGCTGAGCAGCACCAGTTCACACACCACTGCAAAAATCACGCTCACGGCGGCGATCCGCATAAGCGGCTGCCGGTACTGCGAACTGAACCCCGGCGCGCGCAGGATTTTCACAAATCCCCACGTCAGGCCGCCGTATATCGCCAGGCGCCACATCAGCCAGCCATATTTTGCCTGCTCCATCCACTTGCTGAAGGCGGCCGCCTGGTCAGGGTTTTTGATCGCGTTGTCCGCAATAACCAGCGCGGCCAGCAGCAAAACGAGCAGCGTGCCGGTAATAATCAGCATGCGCTGCAGAACGGGATGACGACGGAAAAATGAGGCGCGGCGCGCCTCCTTTACAGGTTTCATGGTGCGGGCCTCGCTCATTTGTTTTCAGTCTCGGGCACCGCCAGGCGGTTCATGCGGCTGTCCGTGTTGTCATCGCTCTGGGTCTGCGGGTTGCTGTTTACGCGGCCATTTTCGCGCTCGATGATGGTCAGTACGGAGTTGCGGGACAGCTCGCGCTTGAGCTCCATTTCGTTACGCAGCGCGGTAATTTCCCTGTCGATGGCCGTTACCCGCCGGTCGCCTTCCTCGATGGCGGCCGTCTGGGAGGCGGCGTTCGGCTCTGACATGCCGGTAACGATCATACGGCGCATGATCAGCGCCGTTTCCACCGTATCGGCCATTGCCAGCTCGCCCGCAAGCCGGGCGGTAAGGGCGGCATTGTCCGGATCACGCTGCAGCGCCCTGATGACGCCGGCGGTGATCGGCAGGCTGCCGGTTTTAAGCTTCGCCAGGTTAGCGGCGTTGGGCGGCTCGCTGCCGTTAACCAGCTTCACCAGCTGATCCGTGTTCTCTTTTGTCGTTTCCTCAAGAATGGGGGCAAAGCCGGTGCCGGCCTGCGTGGCCCCCGGCTGCTGTTCGTCATCGCCACTGGTGCACTGGGATGCATCGCCGCAGGTGCGCAGGGAGCTGTCGCCAACCACCTGGACCACGGCTTTTGCCGCCTCTTCGGCGCTGCCATATTTTGCGCACGCGCCGCCGTTGCAGCTGCTGTTGCTGACGGGCGTGGTGCTCAGCACGGGCAGGCTGTTCATCATGTTGTAGCCGGCGGCGGCCAGGTCGTGCGTGGGGCGAATGGCGGGCTGATTTTGTCCGCCGCGCTTCTGTCCGCCTATCCAGTTCTGGCCGGACTTGCCCTGCAGCTTTTCAGAGGCGTTGTTAACGCGTACCGCGTCGGCATCGCCGCTGTTGACCAGCGACTTGTACTCGTCCATGACCGCGCTCTGGTTCCACTTATTGTTGCCGGCAAAGTTCATCATGCGTTTGGACATGTTCTGACAGTTGAGCTGCGCCTTATCAAAGGCCACGCTTCCCTGCAGCACGCCGTTGGTCAGCATGTCGTAAAGGCCCGGATTGGCGCGCTGTATCACCATGGCCGGCAGGCTGGCGACTGCGCCGGTGGCCCCCTGAATAACGTCGCTCATCAGGTTTTTATAGCCGCTGGTCACGCCGTTCAGCTGGTTGCCCACGGTGGTTTTCAGATCGAAGTTGCCGCACATCAGGTCGCTGCTCCAGCCGATATCCATTCCCAGCTTGCGCATGCTGCTGCGCGTGGCCGGCTGGGAAATAACGGAGCCGCCGCCGAGGGTGTAATACAGCTTGTCGGATACCGCACCGCTGACGTTTTTACCGTAGCCGAATGCGCTGTCGTTGACCGACGGCAGCGAAATGCCAAAGGCGCCGGATCGGTTTTCATCATCGGCCTGTGCCAGGCCAATTGATACGCTGACCAGGGCCGCCAGAAAAACCGGCCTCAGTGTGGTTGTTGTCATGGTTGCCTCTTAAAAATTGGTTGCATACAGGAAGGTCTGGCCGCGACGCTTGCAGCAGCTGTAGGGCTGCCACAGGGCGTACGCCTCGTTGCCGTCCTGCGCCGTGGGCCAGGCGCCGTCGGGGAATACGGCGCAGGTGGCCGAGAGCGTGGGGGACAGCCGCTGCCATTTATGGTTAGCCGTGCCGGTGTTTTCCTTCACCTCGCCCGGCGGCCAGTAGCCTGGCTTGCGGGTGCCCTTCAGCTGCTGATAAACGTGGATCTGCCCGGATCGGGTAATGATGTCGGCCACGCGCTGGGCGACGACGGCGGAAGCCTTGTCATCATCGGTCTGGCTGACAAAACCCGAGCGTGGATAGAGGTTGCCCCACATGTTGGCGCCGGCCTGGCTGCCCAGCTCGCGCTGTCCGGGGATAAGCGCCTCCGGATAAAGCGACTCCGGCAGGCCCGAACGCCACATAAGGGAGTCCAGCGTACTGAGGAAGTAAGGGTTAAATGCCCGGGCCGCCGTGTCGCAGGAGTAGCCGGCAATGCTGCCGCCAATCAGGGAGGTGGCCGGATGCCCGATGGCGTCCGCGTATTTGAACTTAATGTTTGACTGACGACGTCCCGCGTCCTTGATGTCGGCGGCATTCCCTCCTCCGGCGGCGGCGCCGCTGGTCAGCCCACCGTCAACGACGCCGGCAGCTCCGCTCATAAAGGCCATTTCATGCCAGGGATTGCCGCCCGGGCCGGTGTAGGTCGATACCACCACTTCAGGGATGTAGTGCGTCACCTTAACCGAGGTTTTGACCGAGCAGCCAAAGGGCGTACACATCAGCCAGTAGCAGACGCCGCTCACGCGCCAGCTGATGCAGTCCTGCGTCACCGCGCTGGCGATAATCCCGGCGGTATTGATGGCGGCGAGCGTGGCGGGCGCTGCGGCCACGGCCAGAACCGAGGCCGTGCCGGCGGCACAGATGTGTTTTCTGAATGATCCGGGCATCAGTCTGCCCCCTGCGTGCGGTGCAGGTTTGCCTGTGCCACGTCAGCGGTGCCGTATACCACATCCCGATCATCAAATACGACGGCGGGGTACTTGTGCAGGCCGATTTCCCAGGCATGGACCACCTGACGATAGGCGCCGGCAATCTGCGCCTGTTTCCGGGGCCAGTCGGGCGACTGAATGACCTGTTGAGCCTGCAGGGCGGCCTGCTGAGGATCTGACGACAGATCGCCGAATATGGCCTGCTGCAGACGATCGGGCCCGTCCAGCCACACAACTTCAGTATCGGCGGTAAGGTTCAGGGGAGGGTGCTGAGCGTCGGTGAAAACGACGGTGCCTGCCATTACCTGTACTGGTATCAGCAGGGAAAAAAACAGGAGTGGCCTGATGCGCATTGCAAATCTCCGTCACGGGTATCAGGGTGCCAGCGTGACAGCGCGTGCTCAGGGATTCAGCAGTAAACTCTATTTCGGATTTTGAAAATTTGTCGGCATTGGCGGAATCATTATGAAAAATGGAACAGCGAATGTCCGCTATGTGCCAGTAGCGGACCTTTCACAGGTTAAATAAGCGGAGGATTCGGCTGCTGATTTTACATCCAGGCTTTATTTATGGATTATAGATTTCTACATGTTCTGAAAGGATTTATACATGAATGTCCTCTTTCCACCCAAGCTGGTTCCAGGAGATGTTATTGGTGTAACTGCTCCATCTTCCGGCGTACCTGAGCACCTGCACTCCAGGTTGGAACTCGCCATCGCAAACCTTAAGAAAAAAGGGTTCCAGGTGCGCGAAGGAGACTGCTTACGCTCGCAGCACAAAAATAAAAGTTCTACTAAGCTTTCTCGCGCTAACGAATTAATGTCTTATCTTACTGATCCTGACATAAAAGCTGTTATGCCCCCTTGGGGCGGTGATCTGGCTATGGAATTATTGGAGTTGATTGATTTTAATCTGTTAGCTCGGTCTGAACCAAAATGGTTTGTGGGTTTTTCTGATCTTAGTACACTTCATTTTCCACTGACGACAATTTCAGGTTGGGCTACTCTGCATGGACCAAACCTAATGGATCTTGGCGCTCATGAGTTAGACAGCACCACTCAGGCTGTATGGGCGATTCTGGAATCGAATCGGGGAACAGTAATCAAACAGCACTCCTCGACAGCATTCCAGGTTGAGGAAAATCAGTGGGGAACAGCGTCAGACCAAGGTTTCAATCTGACCCAAAAAACACAGTGGAAACGCCTTGATGGTGTTACATCTTCTCTAACCTTTAGCGGAAAATTGATTGGCGGCTGCCTTGAAATAATATCGAGATTAGCAGGTACGCCATTTGGGAATTTGCCATTTTTCAAGGAGAGAAATAGCGCTCAAGGAATAGTTCTCTATTTTGAAAACGTAGAAATGGCTCCCTGTGAATTAACGCGCGCATTATTCAGCTTACGATTACAGGGTTGGTTTGATAACTTAAATGGTGTTCTTATAGGCAGAAGTGCTGCACGTGACATAGACGACCCGACTAAACATAATTATCTGGATGCCCTTAAAGCCGCTTTTGAGAATGTTGCCGTGCCCGTACTGTACGATGTTGATATTGGTCACGTGCCTCCTCAAATATCACTGGTAAATGGAGCCGATGCGACGGTATTTTTCGCAGAGAACGGTAGCTCAGTAACTCAGCAGTTGTAGATAAGTCGGTATTAAGAATGAAGGCGGGCCTTGCTGTTCTTTTGCACTCAATGTCCGCTTCTCGCTCTTAGCGGACATTTCAGTCTCAGAATAAAGAAGTCTTTCATCATCAGCCACTGGCTTAAAGCTCATAAAAAAACCGGCCCTGCTGGCCGGTAATTTTATGAGATGACAGTCGGAATCAATCCTCAAACACGCTGTTAACCCAGAGCGTCATGTAAACCATATCCGCCGCGTCGGGCACGTTGACGTACCAGCGGGGCGAGTCAAATTCGTCGTCCAGCGGCAGGCTGGCGCGGCCCTCCTGGGTCACAAGAATGTCCGCGCGCTTTTCCCGGCCATCCTCCAGATGAATGGCGACGCAGCTGTTTTTCCCGATCCGGTGCGGATTGCAGGTAATGGCGACCGGGGGCTGCAGACGATCCTTCAGCGCGCCTTTCATCGCCTCAAGCCGCTCCTGCGTGCTCTGCGTGGCGGCAGGTTCGCCCTGCGGATACAGGCCGAAAAGCGTTGGCGTCGGCGTCTCGTCGGCCGCCGGGTTTTGTGTTACGGGGCGCGCGTATTTAAGCTTAATCATGCGGTCAGCTTCTCTCTTTTATCGTTGTATTCCGGCATCCCTGCCGACTCAGCCGTCATCAGTCCACGCAGACGATCCAGTTTTCTTGCTACGAGAATAGCAGCATCCAGCTCCGAACAGTTATGTTTACGCATCAACGCCTTGCGCTCGGCCTTCTCTTCTTTCTCCGTCATGCCCAGCGCCAGAAACAGGCTGGGCGGCACGGCCCGGAACAGCGCCTGCATTTTTTTCGACAGCACCACGCCCTCGGTGTAGCACCCGGAAAGCTTGCTGGCTGACAGCAACACGGCCTTTTCCTCCTCGGAAAGCGTGCGGAAGCGGGCGATGTCCTCCACCTCTTTCTTCGGCATGGTCAGGCAGATCCACCACTCGGCCATGTTCAGCATTTTGCCTGCCGCCGCCGGATAATCCTCAAGGTTCTGGGTGGCAAGCCAGAGCCAGGCGCCGAGCTTACGCCACATCTTGACCACCTTGGTCATGTAGGGCGCCAGAAGAGCGTTAACGGTCACGATGTGCGCCTCATCCACCGTAAACACGATGTCGCGCTCAAGGTACTGGTCACGTTCCGCGATGTTGTTGACGGTGTTGGTCAGGGACACCATGGTCAGCGCCATCTGGGCCTCATACCCCTCGCGGGCCAGGTGGCCGAGGTCGATGAGCGTGACGTCCGCCTCCGGCCACAGCGAACCCTCCCTGTTAAACAGCTCGGCCTCAAAGCTGCCGGGCTGGGTGAACATGCCCAGCGACTCCGCCATCTCCGCCGCCCTGGCCCGGCGCGACTCGTTACGCACCTGGCCGCCTTCGACGGCCTCGTCCGTGGATATGCGGTTCAGGGCGTTCTGCAGGTCGCTGGGCAGCATCTGGCGCTTTTCATCCAGGGTCTGACGGGCGGCCATCAGCAGGGCTTCGCGGATCATGGCCCGGTCGGCGCGCCTGAGCGCGGCGTCTTCCTTCGGGTCGCCGCCGGTGATCATCATGCGGGCGGAGATTTCCATTTCGCCCAGGATGTCGCGCTTTTCATTATCCTCCCCCTCGTCGTCCTCATCGATCTCCGGCAGGTCGCTTTCATCCACCGCCAGCGGCGGGGCGTCGCTTTCAAACAGCTTGTGCGCGTCGGCGAACGGCGGCAGGGTCACGCCGCTGCCCGGCTTGACGCTGACCTTGTTCACCGTGAGGCCGAGGCTTTCAAAGTAGTCCGCCGTCAGGCCGAAGCTGTTGCCGGCCTCGGCGATGAACAGGCGCGGGCGCTGGACGGCCATCAGCTGGCAGAGCATCGAGCACAGGGTGGCCGACTTGCCCGCCCCGGTTGGCCCGAACAGCAGCATGTGCGCGTTCTGCGAGCGGTCGTGTTTGTTCAGGGGATCGAAGTTCAGCACGTCGCCGCCCCGGTTAAAAAAGCTGAAGCCCGGGTTGCCGGTGCCGGTTTCCCGCCCGGTGACGGGCACCAGGCCGGCCAGGTGCTGGACCCACGTCAGGCGGGTGTACCAGTTCTTTTTGTCGTGCTGCGGGTTAAAGCACATCGGCAGCGCGCGCAGCCAGGCGTTCAGCGGGCCGACCTCGTGCTCGGCGCGAACGGGCTGCAGCCCCTCGTTGAGCAGCACCGTGGAAAGCTCGATGCGCTTGCGGTTCATCTCCTTCATGTCCCTGGCCTGCAGGAAAAACGTGATGCCCGCGCGGTACAGCTTGTGCCGGTTGCCCAGCAGCTCCTTCACGGCGGCCACGTCCTGGCGCACGCGCCCCGACTCGGTGTTTTCCCCGATGGCGTTCTTCGCCAGCCGGTTAAACTTCTCTTCCAGCGTGTCCTGCGGCTCCGCGATGATGGTCATGCACAGCATGGTGCCCTCGGGAAACATGTCCATCAGGGCGTTGACCTTTTTCTCGCCCCGGCTTTTCTCGCCGGTCAGCGTGCCGGGCTCGGGCGGCTTGCGCAGCCGCTCAACCGTCAGGGCCGAGTGGGCCAGGTTATCGAGCCACCACACGCCGTTTTCCACGTCCGAGCGCGGCGGCGTGAACAGCAGCGTCTCGGAGAAGTCGTTTTCCACGGGGATCATGCCGTCGGGCGTGTTGCGGGTGTCCTCGTAGGCCGCCGCGCGGTAAAACTGCTCCCGGTCCATGCCCTCCGGCGCCGGGTTAAACAGGCGCAGGAGCCAGGCGTGCACCTGCAGGCCGTTCTGCCGCGTGCAGCCGACGTTGACGCTGGAGAGCGCGCCGCACAGCCTTTCGCACGCCTGGTTCAGCATGCCGACCGGCGGCATCACGTCGCGGTTGTTTTTCTCCACCCAGCGGTACACCACCATGCGGGTACGCCGCTGCTGGCCGCGCCACGGCTGGCCGGTGATAAGCTTGTCCACGAACAGCCCCTGCGGGCGGGAGATGCCGCGCAGGTGGCTTTCGGTTTCCTTCAGCCACGCCTCGGTAAAATCCGTGTGCTGCGCGTGCGGCTTAACGTACCCGCGCAGCCTGTCCAGGTAGGCGTCCACGTCGTTTTCGTCCTGGCAGAAAAACTGCACGATCCAGGGGTTGGCCTCGATGTCGTCAAAGCTGTCCTGCAGCGCGTCCTCAACCACGTCCCGGATCTGCTCCAGGCGCGCGTCGGGACGCCCCTCGGTGGCAACCGGGGTGATATCGTACACCGCCCCGACCGAGACGCCGTCGTCCAGCAGAAGGCACTGATCCTCGTCCAGAAACTCCGCCCACGGCAGGTAGTCCACGATCGACGGATTGTGCGAGTACACCTGCCTTTCGTCGCCCTGCGTCATTTTTCCCGGGCGCGCCAGCTGCTCCGGGCCGTCCTGCTCCGGCGCGGCCTGTCCGGCCGGCCGGTTTTTCTTAAAGAGTCCGAACATCACAGCGCCTCCGTGCGTTCGCCAGGCATCGCGTACTGCGTCTGGTCATAGAAGGGGAAAACGGTGCTGTAGCCCGGCACGGGCGTGTTGCCCTGCGCCAGGTGCGGGAAAACGTACATCACCATGTCGGGATTCGGCAGGCGCGGAAACTGCTGGCTGATCTCCGACTCCTGGGTGCGGCTGTAGCTGCGATCGTCGCCGGCCGTCGCCTGCTGTTCGTTATCGGTCAGGGCGCGGCGCAGGGCGGCGCGCCCCTCCACGCCGCGCGACGGGCCGCTTTCGCCGTCCGTGCCCTTCCACAGCTCCAGCATGTTGCTGTCGCCCGCCGGCAGCATCTCATCCTTTGACGTGGAGCAGCCCGTCAGGGTGGCGGCCGCGACCAGCACAAAAACGCCGAGTGTTACTGAAATCTGCATGTCACTTCTCCTCAGTCGAGCCCGCCGGTGCTGCCGTCTTCACCGGGCAGGGTGAAGTCGTAGCGCACCTTGCGGCCCTTGTCTTCATAGTCAATTGCCAGCTCGCGGGTGATGTGCACGGCGAGGTGCGCGCCCGGCTGAACGTAAATGGCGTCAAAGGTCTGGCCGTAGCGCTGCTTCACCCACTCGGTGATCTCGTCGGAGCTGCCGGAAATCGCCTTGCCGAGCACCGCCTGTCCGGCGTCGCCGGTCAGCGTGGAGGTGACGCCGCCGTAGGCGTTGGTCTGGCTGGTCTGCTGGTTCTGGCCCACCGCATCGCCGGCCGCGCCGGCGGCGCCCAGCAGGCCCAGCGTCGGCAGGTACGTGGACGCGTTGGATTTACGCGTGCCGGAAATGCACGGAATGCCGTTCTCGTCGGAAATCCAGCCGATGCCGCCGTTGGTGCCGGTGTCTTTACCGCCGTTCTGTGCGTTCTGACCGTTGCCGGACTTGCCGCTGCGGTCGGGCTTCGGCAGCGTCCGCACCGTGCCGTCGGTGAACACAAAGGTAATGCTGCTGACCTGGCCCCTGACGCAGGACAGGGTCCAGTCGCCCGAGGCCGTGCCGGACACGATGGCGCCCTCCACGTCCGGGAGCTCGATGCCGTTGGCGGTCAGGTTGTCCTTACCGATAAGCACCTTGAAGGGATACGGATCGGTCACGGTGCCGTTGACCGGCACGCGGCCCAGCAGGGCGGTCATGGCGCGGCTGCCGATGAGCGTGGAGTTTTCCGGCAGGGTGTAGACCGGCTCGGCCTCGTCTTCCTCACCTTTTTCGCTGGTTGAACCCTTAACCTGCTGTTCATAGTTTGCCTTCTGTCGGGTAACGGCATTTTCGCTCATGAAGGAGGTCGGAAAGGCCGTTGTGCCGCCGACGCTGGCTGAGGCGTTGCCGCTGCCGCCCTGCCCGGACTGGGTGCTTTTACCGTCCTGCGGCGTTACCCACATCAGGCCGTCGCCGCCCGCCGCCGCCGCGCCGCCGCTGCCGGCGCCCATGCCGTCCAGCCCGAGGCCCAGCGGAATGTCGCCGTCCTGGCCGCCGG
The DNA here is from genome assembly GCF_982223955.1 of Pantoea sp. E956-1. Classification (NCBI taxonomy): domain Bacteria; kingdom Pseudomonadati; phylum Pseudomonadota; class Gammaproteobacteria; order Enterobacterales; family Erwiniaceae; genus Pantoea; species Pantoea sp. E956-1. Next base: position 56,650 of record NZ_CEUYZP010000011.1, read on the forward strand.
CCTTGTCGGCCAGCCCCTTGCCGGTTTTCTGCAGCTGGGAGGTCAGATCGTTGATTTTTGACGTCAGCGCGTTCTGCTGCTGGCGCAGCTGCTTTTCGCGGTCGCTGAAGCCCTTCTGAACGCCCTGAACGGCCTCGTTAACCTGCCCGGACACGTTCTGATTCCGCTCGCGCAGCTTTTTATTCTCGTCCAGCAGGTCGGCGTTCTGTTTGTTCAGCGTGGCCTGCTGCTGCCGCACGGCGTTCAGGGATCCCACGATGGTTTTCAGCGTGTCCTGCGGCGTGTCGCCCTCGACGCCGAGCGCCTTCAGCTCCTGCGGGGAGAGGTTCGCCAGCGCCGAGTCGGCCTGCGCCGCCGTCTGCGCGGCGGGCTCGGGCGCCTTGCTGTTGTGGCTTTTGACCGCGATAAAACCGCCGGCGACGAGAACCGCCGGCACCAGGACCTTAACCAGGCCGTTTGATTTAATCTTCATAGCGGATCACCTTCTGGGCGGAACGGACGGCCTTGCGGGCGGTGGACGGCTCGCGCACGAACGCCTCATCGGCGCGGCCGGCGGTGACCAGGTACAGCGTGGTGGTGTCCTCCGGCGTGCCGGCGGCGCCCAGCCAGCGGTGCTGGAAGGTGGCGGTGATAAACTGGCCCTGCAGCTCCCGCGGATCGAGCACGATCTTTTGGGAAGAGGTGTTGCGCACACGCAGCGCCACCACGGTTCGCCCGGCCGCACCCCAGCCGGCCACGGGTGACACGGTCACGGGCGCCGAGGGGTAAAGCGTGGTGATGCGGGACGGCAGGTGCGGATTAACCGGATGTATTCCGGGTACGCCTTCGACCGTGCGCACCGGGGCGTACAGGTTCTGCGCGGCGTAGCGCGTCAGCAGTACCGGAATGGGCGCCTTGTAGCTGACCTTTTTGCGCCGGGCCGGCGCCCTGCTGGCGTCCTCGCCGGACGTCGGGGCAGCGTTGGTGGCGGCGCTGCCGGCCGTGCTGACGTCACCGCTGTAAATGATTTTAACCGGCTCGGTCGGGCCCGTGCCGGCGGCGCGGACGTCCAGCAGGATCACTTCGCCCGACTCCATGTCCTGCAGCTGCAGGCGCGTTGCCGGAAAGTCGCTGTCGGCCTTCAGGTAGACCGCGCCGCCGGTGCTCTGCACGCGCAGCTTGCCGTTCAGCGCGGGCGGAAAGCCGACGCGCACGTTTTTATCGGCAAAAATAACGCGCTCGGCGCCGGTTTTCAGGGGGATCTGCAGGGGAACGCGCTCCCACTTCATCAGCTCGTCGGCCCGCGCCGGCACCGTGCCCAGTATGGCTGCCGGGATCAGCGCAAGCGACAGCGCCACCAGGCAGGCGCGGGAGCTGAACGTTAACGTTGAGCACATCATCAGAACATCCCCTTGTTGGTGTGTTTTGGCAGCTCCGGGGCGGCGGAGAGGCGCTGCGGAATGCCGTCGTAGCAGTCCAGGGCCATGCCGAACGGGTTAGTCTCGGAGTCGCCGTCCCACCGGACGACCCTGATCGGGTAGCGCACGGTCACGCGCTTGACCGGCTCGGTGAGGTAGTATTCATCCGCGACCAGGTCCAGCTTCACGACCCAGTTATCGCGGTCAACCACCTTCACGCTGTTGGTGTCGTAGCCGCGGCCGGGAATTTCATAAACCACGCGGACGCGGTCGGTAAGCTCGTTTTTCTCACCGCGCTGCTTCGCGTCTTCCTCAAGAAACGCCTTACACTGCGGCGTGAGGTAGGAGGACAGCGACTGAATGCGGGCGGGATAGTCAACCTTGCCGTTTTTGGGCCAGGCGTTGAGCTGCTGAAAAATGTAATAGGTAAAGCCGTATACCGTGGGCGGCGGGATTTCCCACCAGGGGCGGGTGCTGCCCTTGCGCAGGTCCGGCGGGTTATGAATGGTCAGCTTTTCCGGGGCGCGCATCCAGCCGCCCAGGGCGGTCATCAGCAGTATCAGCAACACGACGCAGGCCGCCCGCAGGGTAAAAATATGCTGATCGCGGCCCTTAACCGCGTGGCGAAAACGACTCATTTGATGCTCCTGATGCTCTTGCTGCGACGCAGGGACCAGCCCCGCGAGTCGATGATTAGTGAAGGATCGCCGAAGCCCGTGCGGCGCATTTTCAGCGCCACCTGCTGCCACAGGTAGTTCTCGGGCTTGCCGCGCTTTCTGGCGGCGAGCCATCTGCCGCCAAAGGCGATCAGCACGAGCGGGAACAGCAGGGCCACCGTCGGGACCGCCAGCCAGCCAAAAATGAAGGCGAAAGGCAGGGAGAGCACAAAACCGATCCCCACCCCCGCCAGCGCCGCCATTCCCAACTCGGGGGTGGTAAACCCCCGAAAAACAACAGGCTCAGAGTTCAGGCGATCCGGCAGAAAGCGAATGGTCGCCATCCGGATGCGCTCCTTAGCTGATAACTTCGGAGGACTTGCCCAGCAGCCAGATAACGGCAACGAGCAGAACGATCCCCACCACCACGATGGAACCGAATTTGGTCCAGGAGGCGCGGTCATTACGTACCTCGCCGAACGTCACCAGGCTTGCCTCGGCCACTTTGAAGAAGGCAAAGCCGCAGAGTACCAGGCCGCCCAGCACGAGGCCGTCCGCAACGTGCCCGCTCAGGGTGCCCATCAGGCCGGTGCCGGCGCCGCTTGAGGTTGGCCCCTCAACCTGAGGCAGATCGGCCAGGGCCGGGGCGGCGGCAAACGCGCTCAGCAGGCTCGCGGTGAAGAGGCGTGCCCAGGCGGATTTGGCCTTAACGGAAACGCGGGACAGAACGGAAGAAAATTTAGACATGATTTCACCTGTATTGGGTTGATTAAGGGTTAACTGCAAAACATCCAGATACTTACGACTAACAATAAAACCGTGCGGACCACGGCCCTGCCCATGGCGGCTGACTTAACGCGATCCCCGGACCAGCCCGACCAGACGTCGACGATGGCCCAGGCTGCCCAGAAAAAAAGGAAGCCAATCAGCAGGCCAAGGCACAGCAGGTGCATCCCGCTGGGTTCCAGATTTCCTGAGGCGGCTTTAAAGGCCGCTTCCTGCGCGGCGGTCATCGCCATCAGGGGCGTTCCCGGCGGTAGTTACCGGCTACGCCCGATAGATCGCGTGGCTGAGCGCGGGAAGGCTCAAGGTAACGATCGATACCGGCGTTGATGGTGCGCAGGTCGGCGTTAGCGCGCTGGTAGTCAAAGAAGTAGCGCCCACGCTCCGCGTTATCCTCCTGGGCGGCGGCCACCCGTGCACGCTCCAGCGACGCCTGCACCTGAACGATCATGCGCTGGGCGGACGCCAGCTCATCCTTTTCAGATGCCTGAGCTGACAGCGCCGTGAGAGATGAAAGGCCCAGCACGCCGCCACACAGAAAAAGTCGGGCTACCGGGCGATAAGATTTCATATGCACCTCCAGTGGTTGTTTGGTGCGGTAAGGATGCGGAATCCGGCTGGACGGGTCAGCCGTTAACTCATTACCCGAAAATGAAAATTAATTGGGAGGGGTTGAAGCGGGGTGAAGTGGTTAGAATGTTTTAGGGTGTTGTAACTATTAACTTCTGCTGTCGCACCGCTTCGCGGCTTGCCTGCTGACGACGTTACCCGAAACGAGTTCAGGTAACGTCGTCCAGCCTGGTAAAAGCAGTGGTTACGCTGTTAAGACATTAAAGTCCGCTATGAGCGATAAGCGGACACAAGCATAACGTCCGACTTTTATTTTCTATTTTTCTTTTTTACCGAGAAGGTAATAACATGATGAAAAAGCAGTCTGTCAGTGTTCGTTATCTGAACGAATAAGGGAGCATACATCCCGCATCAGATTACGTGCTGTCTGGCTAATGCCTCCAAGCTGAAAGAAGCCGTGAATGACGCCCAGATAGCGTTGTGCCGTGCACTTTACCCCTTGCTTTGTCATACGAACAAACAAGGCTTCACCTTCATCGCACAGGGGGTCATATTCCGCTGTAATAATATGTACAGGCGGCAGTCCCGAGAAGTCGTTACGGAATAGCGGACTGGCTTCGGGGTGGCTAAAATTAGTATGGGGAAAATAGGCTTCGAAACCGCTAATCAACGTATCACGAGTTATCACATAATCACTGCCGTTTAACGTGTAGCTGTCAGACGATGCTGTTGCATCCAGCATAGGATAAATGAGTACTAACTGTCTGGGTAACCACTCTCCTGAATTTCTCACTCGCAACGCTGTTATCAGGGCAAGATGTCCGCCCGCGCTGTCACCCATTAATGTTATATGATTGCGGTCAACTCCCAACTCAGGTGCGTGTTTCCATACCATGTTAGCGGCATATTCTGCATCATCATGCCCGGCAGGATAAGTATGTTCTGGCGCTAAACGACACTGCACAGCAACGACACGGCAGCCACTCAGGAAAGCAAGCTGCCGCAATTGATTTTCATGGGTTAAAAAACCACCACTTACAAAACAGCCACCATGATAATAGACAACCGTAGGTAACACTTTCTTTTCATTTAATGGCGAGAAAATACGCAACGGTATGTTGTCAATAATCATGTCTTCAATATTTACGCGTGTCTCAGTACTACCAGCCAGTGCTGTGCTTGCGACATAACCATCCCGACGTTCCTGGAGTGTCTGACTGCGCGATGACGGGCGACCAGCAGAGATGAAGTCGTTAACAAGACCTGCAATTTCTGGTTCAAGAGCCATAAAAATTCACCCTGAGTGAGGAAAATTGAGCAGTGAACGACAAGTATAATTTCTAAGGACAGCTCATATAAACTATTAAAAATCAATACCGGGGACAGGTCATGACCGCAATGCCTGTTTGCTGAGACAACAGCAATTACAATAAGCTTAAGGTAATGGCATTGCGGCTTTAATAGTCCGCTTCTGGCACAGAGTGGACTGACGTCAGGGGACTGTCCGCTATGAGCGAGAAGCAGACGTCAAATGGCGGCGGGCAAATCCTGCCAAATAGACGTAACAATCATATTGTTAATCCTGAGATTTATGGTTATAAAAATAGCGAGATAACTCATTGAATAAATCGAAACGCTCAGGAGAAATTTTGCGGCTAATCACCTCCCGCTTGCATCTTCGGCCTGTAATCAGCTCAGACGCAGATGAGCTTTTCAGAATTTATGGCGATCCTGCCACGAATACGTTTAATCCAGCAGGCCCCTATCCTGATATTGATTATGCCCGCGATGTTTTAGCTCGCTGGATTAAACACTGGAAAGATTCCGGTTTCGGAAACTGGGCTATCTCGCTGAAGGATAATCCTGAAAGAATCATCGGTTTTGGCGGACTGAGCATCCGTATTCATGCCGATACCGCTATTAATAATCTGGGATATCGGTTCTCTGTTGAGTCATGGGGGAAAGGACTGGCGACAGAGTTTGCTAATCATGCTGTCAACTACGGGTTTGGTGAGCTAAAACTGCCTGAAATCTCTGCACTAGTAAGAGCAAATCACCTAGCATCGCAGAAAGTCCTGGTGAATGCCGGACTCAGGTATGTACAGGACATTCATGATGTGAGAAATACGCCCGCCAGCATGCTGTTTACGCTGACTTACGCCGAATGGAATAAAAAGCAAGAGTGAGAGAACTACTCAGTAGCTTTTAACAAAAGACCACTTTGCCGCCCCCCGCAGAGCGCCTCGGCGCAATTCTGCAGCGAACGGGAAGTTTCCGGCAATATCCCTGCTCAACCCCTTAAAAAGAGTTCTTGATGATTTTGCCGCATCTGTGTAGCTACGCAGTTAGAGCTTTTCTCTAAAGATTAATGCATGTAGATGTTTCAAATGACCGCTTCTGGCAGAAAGCGAACCGACATTTAGCTATGGTCCGCTATGAGCGAAAAGCGGACGTGCCCCGTTCACGTCCGGGCGATGTACAGTACTTGCTGGTAATCTGCTGAACCACCCGGAGTGAACATTACAGCCGGGTTATGCATCGTGGTCTGGAGGCTGCGGTTCCAGACACACGAGTCGTCTGATCGCATAGGACAGCTGCTAGGGCACGCGCTTAAGCATGTGGATTGCTAAGCCACCGTTTCGTTCTTCAGTGCGTTCAACGTGATAACCTAATGATGCGTAGAGGCGAAGGTTCACTTCAAACAATGAGTTCGTATAAAGTCGTACGACATCTAAACCGGCTTGAACGGCCAGTTGCTCTGCATGAGCCACCATCTTTATTCCGTAACCGCGCTTCTGGAAACGCGGGTCAACGGCAACGCTTTCAATCAGGATATCGTCCTTGCGCTGAATTGTTTCCACGAGCGCGGCCAAATCTGGGCCAGAGAACAAAAGATCGACTCTGTTCTTCTGGATGAATGCGGCGTGATCCGCCTTCATCGGAAGAGGTTCTCGGCCAATCACGGGTACCCACTTAGCGTAAGCCATTCTTGTGAGTTTCGTAACGGCCTCGGCATCACTAATCGTTGCAATTCGCATCGTCTCGATCATGTTATTGCCATAACATCTGTTACGAGCCCCACTGAAACGCGCTGAGCGCGTTTCTGGTCAAAAAAAACAGATAACTGTTCCACAACATTTTCCATGTCTGTACATCATTCTCTTTCAACACCCGGATAAGCATAAAATCACCTCTTCAATTTATTGAAGTTCACCCTGTACAAAGCATAAGTATCTGTACCTAATATATACAGCGTGATAAAAAATAACAGAGATACTGAATAATTACTCATTTTTATAGAATATAAACTCATGAAGGTGCTAATGAAAAGACGCTATGTGATTGCAGACGTATTTACTGACAAACCTTTTAGCGGTAATCCGGTTGCAGTCGTTCTGGATGCTGAGGGACTGACCACTAAGCAAATGCAGTTACTTGCCGTTGAGTTTGGCTACAGTGAAACGACCTTTGTATTGCCCCCTGAAGATTCCTCAAATACTGCTCATGTCCGTATATTTACGCCGTCTCGTGAAATTCCTTTCGCTGGTCATCCTAACGTGGGGACTGCTTTTGTGCTGGCAAATCAGGCCACACTAAATGGCAGGTCGTTGCCTGAAATTCTGCTGTTCGAAGAGGCTGCCGGGCTGGTACCGGTCAGGCTTATTAAAGAAAATGAGGCGGCCACCGGTGCAGAACTTCTTGTGCCTGAAGCATTATCCTGCCGCACAGAAGTCAGCCCGGAAAAGGTAGCCGCCTGCCTCTCTCTGGGAACCAGTGATATTCGGACAAAAATGCATATGCCTCTTGTCGCCTCGGTTGGTTTGCCTTTTCTGGTTGTCGAGCTCGCAACCCGGGATGCACTTCGCCGTTGCGTACCAAATTTACAGGGTTTCCGGACTGTTCTGCCTCTCGATGGTGCGGTTTCTGTTTATGCCTATACTCTGGAAATTGCTCCGGAAGACCAGTGTGATATGCATGCCCGCATGTTTACTCCGCGAATGACCGAAGATCCGGCGACAGGAAGTGCGACAGCAGCAGTGACAGCCCTGCTGGCACAGCTTCGCAATGAGAAAGTGCTCTCGCTCCGGGTAAGCCAGGGCGTAGACATGGGACGGGCCAGCGTGTTGTATTCAGGCTATGACGGCACGTCAGAAATACCGTCCGTCAGGGTGGGAGGAAAAACCGTTATTGTGATGGAAGGATCATTTAACCTACCCTGAAGCACAAGTGGATGGTTCGCTGTGCCAAAGCGGACGTTGTGCCTTAGTGATTTTTTCAGAGATTGATAAGGTTAATTCCCCCTACATCATTTGGACAGGTGTGAAAAGTGAGCATTTCAGCGATACATGAATGGCATATGAATGATTTTCTGATTAGTACAGACAATGAAAAGTTGAATATACAGGCTGTGCATCAGTATTTGACGAGATCCACATGGGCAAAAGGTATCGATCTGGAAACCGTCACTGCTTCAGCAGAGAACAGCCTTAACTTTGGCATTTATCATAATGAATTACAGATAGGGTTTGCACGCCTGATAACAGATTATGCTACTTTCGCGTACCTTTGTGATGTGTATGTGCTTGAGGAGCATCAGGGCGACGGGCTGGGAAGGTGGCTTATGGAATGTATTCATAACCATCCGCTGCTTGAAAAGCTTCGTAGAGTGTTCTTATTCACAACAACTGCGTCCTGGCTTTATGAAAAGTTTGGCTATGAACCGATAAATCAGAAAAACTTCGCGTGGGCCATCACCAGGCCTGATATCTATACCTATAGACAAAAGCAAACATAACATTTGCTCCAAATGCCTGCTAACAGGCCCTTCAAGAGTGCAAGGTCCGCTTTTGGCACAAAGCGGTCCTTTTTACCCTTCGGGTTTAAGGGGCAGTCTTTCAAGAGCCTGCTCTATTTTCTCTGCGTCCTGTTCCACGATCGCTCTCTCATCAGGTGTGAGCGGAACTTCTTCAAGGTAACGTCTGACGGAGGCTTTGCTTTCCAGTATAAGCCCGCGCGCGCTGTCCTTCAGCAGGTTGAAATCGCAGCCGATACAGGCCATCTGGTGTTACAGCTGCTCCAGAAGGGATTCGTGCAGTACGAATCGCCTAAATCATAATATGTAGCGGGTCCGGTCAGGATGGCGGCTTCAGGATCGTGATCAATCAGCACGCTGATCATGTGAGCGACCCTGTCTGCTTTGACGAACGAGGTGGCCAGTTGCGTCGGGCGGATACGGAGATAATGCATGGTGGACTGAGGCGTTGAATGCCCCGTCCACTGCATCAGTTCGTACAGCGACATGCCCTGCGGTACGCTGGCAAGTGCGGTTACCGCTGATGCCCGTCCCCGGTGGCTGGTTATCGTTCCGCCGCTGTCTTCTGAAGGCACGCCCGCCCGTGTGCAAAGCATCGGTATCACCGTACGGTTAAGAATGTCACCGCCGGCTGGCTTACCGCGGTACTGAAACAGAAACCGGACTTTCTCACCGGTCCGCTCGTCGGCTAGCATAGCCTGTTCTGCCGGGCGCTCATCCAGCCAGAGATCGACATATTTTTTCACCACGGCCGCCACGGGTTTTACAAAGGCTTTTGAGGTTTTTCCGGCAGGGATATGCAGGTAGCACAGGGATCCTGCCGGAATAATACTGCCGTCGTCCTTCACGATATCGTCCGCCTGTGGTGCGATACACCCGGTTGTCAGGCGGAGCAGTTCGCTCTTTCTCACCCCCGCATGGGTCCAGATGACGGCCATCGCCTGCAGCATGGTAAGCGGATAATGTATTTCAGTGAGCAGGTCTTCCTGACGCAGATTCATGCTGGCCCAGATGAGCTTCAGCCAGACCGGATCGTCAATAACACGGGGGTTGACGCCGCGACGGAACAGGGACGTATCCGGTGTGGAAAGATGGCGGGCAGGGCTGAAGCGCAGGCGCCCCCAGCCCCAGTTTTCGTAATCAATCATAAAACGGCGCAGTGAATAGATAAAATGCGCCCTGGAATGCGGCATCATGGGTTCGCCGGAGCGCACCGATTTGCGGGTGCCCCTTTCTGTGCCCAGCTGGAGTTCATCCACTTTCATCCGGCCTACCGCCGCGATGAAGCTGGCGCACGTTTCCATCGTCCAGTCTGCCGGTTCCCGAACCTGCGGATGCTCCTTCGTCAGCCAGAGGCCGCAGCGCAGAATAAAGCTGTACTGGCTTTCACGGGTGCGCGGCCTGAGCACCGACGTTTCCCGCCAGCGCCGGCACCAGTGTACCCAGGCCGGATCGATTCCTTCCACCGGTTTTTCATACCATTTTGTATAGTTTCGCATCCTCATAGGGGCGCTGATAATTCCCAGCGCGGCAAGGCCATGTGAAACCCGCCCGACATACCGGGAGGTCCCTGCGTCCATGCCGGACTGGACCTGCCACAACAGGTCCGGCGTAAATGTCTCAAGCCGCGGATCCCTGTTTACTATCATCAGCGTTGCGAGTATGCCTGATATGTGATTTTTCTGGCTGGCCGGGGCATAACCCAGCGCCGTCAGCGTATCGGTAAGCCGTTGCAGCTCCTGATGATAAAAAGTCTGACCAAAAATGGCAGAGGCATAAAGCGCGGGTTTGCGGATATCGGGCAGGCTGAGCGGGTCATGCAGACCTCCCAGATGCCAGGCAAAGGCGGCCATTAACGGACGGCCCTCCCTGACTTCCCGGCAAAGCGTCTGCCACCGTGCCTGAGGCCAGCACCAGCAGGGCATGCCGGCTGAATGCATTTCGCGCAGCAATCCGGCCATCACCAGCCCGGTGATTTTGCTGCCGCATCCGCTTCCGGCAGCAATGTCCGTCAGGGGCCTGATGAGGTCCGGCGCAGGTTTCATCCGTAATATACCGGACCGGCTGTGGGAGCTGACCAGCGCCGTCCGTTCAGCGGAGGTCAGCGACGTCTCAAGCCGGTATTCAGTCATGTCGAAGGGACGCCAGCTGTTTTCAATCGGTGTGTGTGGGCTCATGCTATTTCTCCGCGCAGAAAATAAGGTTCGCCATCCTGAGGTCTGCCATTTCTATCGCTCCTGCCATTCTGGCAGCAAGATCCCTGCCAGAAAGATGAATATAAATCTGTGTCGTGGCCAGGTCGCGGTGTCCCGCATAGGTGGCAAGCTCGTGCAGCTTCCAGCCTGCGCGGGCCAGGTGTGTAAGCCGCAGGTGTCGGAAAGTATGCGTTGAGATATCCGGCATCCCGGATTCCAGCGCCCATTTCCGTACCGTTTTACTCCAGGTCCAGATGGTAAGTGGCGCACCCTGATTACGATCGGACCTGGAACGGAACAGGGCACCTCTGGCAATTCCGGTCCGCTTCATCTGCATGAGGTGAGCTGCCAGCACGGGCATTACTGCCGGGCTGTAACAGACTATCCGTTCGCGCCGGCTCTTGGTGGTTTCTGCCCGGATACGGATAAGACGGTGCGCGAAATCGAAGTCTTCGATACTCAGCGAGGTGACTTCAGACCGCCGCAGCGCGCCGTAGTAGGTTAATGCCAGCATCAGGCGGTCACGGAGCGGTGAAGCGGCGGCATAAAAGAGAAAAGACTGCCACTGCGCATCGTCAGGAATATGCGGCAGCTTCACGAGGCGGGGAACCAGCCCCCGACCGGCACTCGGCATGCCAGGCGTGCCGGAGCGGGGAAGCGGATTGAGGGTGCAGAGATCCAGATACATCAGAAAGTCATACCAGAGGCGAATCGCAGACAGGCGGAGCTGGAGCGTGGCGCTGGCCGCGGGAAAAGGCATACCGGGTAGCTGAGGGCTGATGTAAGCGGCCAGATCTTCAAACCGGGCCTTTAGAGGTTCGATCCTGCGCTGGCTGCAGAACGCAAAATAATGGCAGAGGGCACTGCGGTAGGCTGTGAGCGTAGCCTGCGCTCGTCCCAGATTGGATAACAGTTTCAGCCAGCGCTCGGCCAGTAACAGGAAATGTTCATCCGGTGGAATCAGCATTGCGTTCACCTCTGGCAGCATTATTACTGATTAAAGTTTACTCACACAATGTTGCATTCCACTTAACTTACTAGAGCCCATAATTCGAGCTAAACACATGAATCTTTTCAATATATCCTTCATTCTTTATCTGAAACCACGGTGCACCCATTTTGATGCCCAGCGCTTTGGCGCCCGCCGAGCGGGCGATGACGCAGCCATCATTGTATCTGAATGAAGCTAACAATTAGTTATTAACAAGCTAATGATTTTAAGAAGTATTTAACTACTAACTTTTACTATGTGTTTTGTATCGGTGGCTTACTTAAGTTAGCGGCTAGCGTGTTAAGTGCTATGGCTGTCGCTGGGAGTTGGTTTAAGCCGATCAGAGGAAGGTATGTTGTGGCAGCGCGATGTATATGCCTGTAACCGGCTACGCCGGGCGGCGCAGTGCTGTTTAATATCTGTATCACTCTCAGCGGCATTCAGGGCTGGCTGCGCACTGCTCGCCAGACTCGTTCGCCTCAAGCAGGCAGGCTCAATCGGACTCAATGTCCGGCTTGTGCCAACAGCGGACGTTGATGCCTCCGTTGTACAGCGGAAAGGCAAAGCAGAAAATAAAAGGCTTGAAATTCGACTCTACAACTGTAAATTTAAACAGTTATTTATCCAGCAAATAGGACTTTTGAAATGAATGGCTCGGTTGAAGAGATAAGTTTTGAGATTTGTGAAAACACTGATGCGGAACAATCATTACCTATTGAAGAAGGGCTTAATCATTTCAACGATTTAATGACGGGAATAAGTGACCGTAAACCATTATCTGTATTAATAAAATCAACTAAAACTGGTGAAGTACTTGGAGGAATGCAAGGACGTTCGTCACTGGGTCTCCTTTTTATAGATCTTTTCTATCTTCCACCGGAGCTGCGGAGAATGGGGCTTGGTACAGATATCCTCAACCGTTTCGAGGATGAAGGGCGGAGAAGGGGCTGCACAGCTGCATTTTTGTATACGATAAGCTTTCAGGCTCCTGATTTTTACAAAAAGCACGGTTGGGAGGAATTTGGGCGTATTGGCTGCGAGCCGGAAGGTACAAGCCGGATATTTATGAAGAAATCCTTATAAAATTCATCTTCACCTTTCAACAGGGGCGTCAGCTCTTCGCTCATAGCAGACCAAACAACACTCCAGAGCTGCTGACATGAACAGCATCAAATTAACTAACGTTTCTCACCACTCAGATCATTATTGCTGAGCACCACCACAGGTTTACCGCGCAGGTCGGGCCGGAACAGGGACTCGCAGCTTGCATAGAACGAGTTGACGTCCGCCAGTCCGAACATAGGCAGCGCCATAGCTACCTCCTGCGCGCTTTTGTACTGCTGAAGAACCAGGTGACGACGCCCAGCAGCTGCAGTTCATCCGGATAAATGACGGAGTAGGCCGGATTCATCGGCAGGAGAGCCAGACGGGGATGCAGCTGCAGCCGCTTGACGGTAAATTCGCCGTTCACCTCGGCGATGACGATGTCCCCGTGAGAGGCTTCTTCTGCGCGATCGACCACCATGACGTCGCCATCACACAGTCCCAGTTCCTGCATGCTGTTGCCGCTGGCGCGCACAAAAAACGTGGAGGCGCGCCGGCGGATGCAGAGCTCGTTGAGGTCAAGTTCACTTTCAACATAGTCTGCGGCGGGTGAGGGAAAGCCTGCTGCACAGGGATCAGCGTAAAGGGGCACGCGTACCCGCGGGGTGAAAACCGGGGGCCAGAGCAGCATAAGGCCTGAGCCGTACGCGGCGGGTTTCACAGGACGCTCCCTGAAGAAAACGTCGGTGACGGGACAGGTGCGGTATGTAAGTCGTGCATAAATTCCTCCTCTGTAATTGACTGGTTTTATATACAGTATTATTGGGCGGAATTTATCTGGCAAGAAAAAGCAAAGCGGTGATGAGAGAAAGCAGAATTATACCTCTGATAAATAGTGGAAAGTATTTATAAGCGTCTGCTTTCAGCTGCGCTCTGAGTAGCACCTGGCATGGAAAGCATGCAGATAGACTTCCGGATCCACTGATCCCCCTGTCTTTTTCGGGAAAGGAGCGTAAGCAGTCTCAGCCGGCGACGGTGAAATGACGCTTCCTCGCCACGGCTGTTCGTTCCTCGCGCTGCTGCGGTACGCCTCAGCCGTGACTGCGGCGAGCGTGGCGGGCTCCGGTGTAAAGGCACGTTTTTTTGCTGTTTCATCGTGTTCGCCCGGATCGGGCCGATTTATGCTGCATTCAGATGTTTTCTGACGCTTTATCCTGAGAGGAAACTTATGGATGATCTCACTTCTCCTGCCCGCTTTCTGGCGTACCTTATGGCAGAGCACCACATCTCCATGAAACTGCTGTGCAGGCGCAGCGGGATGGACCGTGACGCCGCCCGGGCCTTTCTGGCCGGTCAGCTGCCGGTGACCCCGGCACTGGCGGACCAGCTGGGCAGGGTATCTCATTCGCCCGGATTCTGGCTGAACCGGCAGGCCCTGTGGACGCGCTCTGAATCTGACCTGCAGTCTGATAACGGCTGGTCCGGTGCCGCACTGAACTGCAGCCGCGGCTGAGCGGCCGTGGCGAACAGAAAAAAGCCCGCCCGGGATAAACCGGACGGGCAAATGCAGTGGGGCGTGATTCATCTTACGCATACCATCTTCAGCAGAGCCGGCAGTTCATCATGTGCCTGTGACATACGTGTGACAGGGCCGGCCTTTCCCATTCTTTCTGCCTGTTCCGTTCCCCTTTTCTGCTGCTGAACCGCGTCATTTTCATAAAGGCCATCGCTGCGCTCCGCTTTTAACCGGCGCGCCAGCGTTGCCTGACGCCGGAAATCCCTTCCCTCAGCCACTCTCTTTTCTCTTTCAGGGCCTGCACCGTGCCTTCACGTTAGCCGGGCCGCTTCGCCGGCAAGGGACGCTGGCGCTCGTCCTGCTCACCCGTTCCCCGCCGTGCGCGGGACATTCAGTCCGCTCCGGCGGCGCGTGCGGCTTGCGCTTCCGCCCGTGCCTGCTCTGCTTTACGCCCGGCTGCTGTGGCGGCACGGCGCAGGTGAGGCCGTGCAACCATTGACTGAGGAGAGAGTTATGCCGAACTGGTGTGCAAACAGGCTGCGTGTGACCGGCCTGGCGGAGAGCGTGAGTCAGGTGCGGGCGCTGATGACGGGCGGGGTGCGGCCGCTGTATGCGCGGGCGGAAGCAGAGGGTATTCAGCTTTTTCTGGCGGGCTGCGCCGGACTGCTGCGTCCGGTGATGGACGAAACGTATGTGCCTTATTCGGTGCTGACGGCGGCGGGGCAGGGTGAAGACACCCCGGAAAACCGCGCCTTTACGCAGTGGCTCGTGCACCTGCGCGACGGCGCAGCACTGTCGGACGAAACCTGTAACCGGCTGCACGACCTGTGGCTGGCCACCGGACTCCGCAGCCGGACGTGGGAGGCGCTGGATGAGCAGGCAAGGGCGGTGATGAATAGCTTATGGAAGCGTAAGCATTACGACTGGTCAGGCATGAGCGGGGACAGCGTGAGTGAATTCTGGAGCCGCACGGGTGACAGCAGTGCCGTTGCGGACGGTGCGGCTGATTTTGACATGCGCCTTCTGCTGCCCACCCGTCTCGATGTGGAAATCAATGGCTTCAACGGTGGCCTGCTGGACGGGATTCCGGGCGGCTATGAGTTTTATATCGCGCAGTACGGCGTGAAGTGGCCGGTGGGTTACGCACTGGAGGTGGGTGATTGCGGGCCGGACTTTCTGGAAGTGGACTTTGATACCCCCTGGTCACCGCCGCATGGTCGGGTATTTGAAGCCCTGAGCAGGCGTTTTAGTGTGACTGTCGGGCACTGGTACGCGGAAAGCGGCTGCAGTTTCTGCGGGTTCGACCTTTACAGCGACGGCGAACTGACTGACAGCCTCAGCAGTCAGCTGGAATGGGATGAAGAGGATGAGGACGGTATTACGTGCGTGACCGGACCGGACTGGATAGTAAACAACATCGGACACTTTGGCGGCTGAGGGGAGGCGGCGGGGTAAGCCCCGCCGGACAGGATGATGAAAAGAGAACTTACGCTGGCGGGCCTGATGGCCAGCCTGTCGGGATTTGCCCCGGATACGCCGTGCGTGGCTCACATCTGGATGGCGGACGACTTTGAGGACATTGACCCGGAACTTACGCCCGGTGAAGTAACTGCAGCGATCGAACTGGCGGACAGGACGCTGGATGCTGATATCAGTCTCAGCTGGGGATTTATGCGCGACTGTGCAGAAAGCGTGAAGGCCCGGAGGGAGACTGAATGAACATCTGGCTGGTCAGTTATCAGGAAGAGACAGGCAGCACCTCACACGAATACCACATGCTGCTCAGCGGGCAGGACTTTACGCTGGCTGAAGCCGCATGCGAACGGATGGGCGAAAACTGGTGGCCACCCGAACGCCCTGTCTGCTCTCAGGGCTGCTACTGGCAGTTTAACCGTGGCAGCGTCTGGCTCAAAAGCATCGTTCTGCTTCAGGAAAGTGAGGCAGAGACGCTGGCCGGACTGCGGTTCCTCGATGAGTGGCAGGTGAGTGGTTCGCCGGATGCACCCGTCATCTGTGACCGCAGCGACTGCCGGTGGGAAGATTACCGGCCCTGATATTTTCACCCGATGCCGCCCCGACTGGCGGCATCTCTTCAGTAAGGCATAAGGATGTCGCTTCGCTCCGCTTCTTTTGCCGCTTCCCGTCCTGCGGCCGGAAACCGGCAGATGCAAAGTGCCGTGCCCTCACGGTAGCCGGGCCGCTTCGCCTGCAAGGGAAGCTTCGCCGTCCTGCTCACCCGTTCCCCGCCGTGCGCGGGACATTCAGTCCGCTCCGGCGGTGCGTGCGGCCTGCGCGTCCGCCCCTGCCTGCTCCGCTTTACGCCCGTCTTTGTGGTGGTCACGGCACCACAGGGGTGCCCCCTGACACTGAGGAGCATAACTATGTCCAGATTCATGCGTGGCGATATCCGTATAACCTTTTGAGGGTTGCTCGTCATCAGGTCCGGACTGACCGCGCTGGTGTACCCTATAATAGCCGTGTCATTCGGATCGATCACCCTGCTGACCGCGGCAAGAGTATCCCTGGAGTAGTAATCAGAAGTCCATCCCGGTAAATTGAGTCATCTGACTTCAAATCTTGTGAGGGAATCATGCTTGATATCACTAACTTTGGACTGTTTGCTCTTTCCGTCTTTCTGCTATCGGTCACACCGGGACCAGATATGGCCTATGTAATTGGTCAGAGCGTAGCAAACGGCCGACGTGCTGGCATCATCTCTGCTACTGGCGTGGCGCTAGGCAGCTGCGCCCATGCAATTGCAAGCGTAATAGGGCTCACTGCTCTACTTGCCGCATCTCCGGTGATGTTTACAGCGGTAAAATATGTTGGTGGGGCTTACCTGATATACTTGGGCGGGAAAATGATTCTCGGAACGTTTAAAGATAAAAATATGGAAGACGACGCTGAGGCTAAGATAAGTCCGAAGACAAATGCGTACGGTCTGTTATCTAAGGGCTTTATCACAACGTTAACAAATCCGAAGGTACTCCTTTTCTTCATTTCCTTTTTTCCACAATTTGTCTTGCCTGAAGGCAAACATCATGCAGAGTCTTTCCTTTTACTGGGCCTGACATACGCGCTTATCGCATATCTTACTGATAGTATGTTTGCAATTATGGCCAGTGGCGCCACTGGAGCCATTTCAAAAAATATCAAAATGCAAAAACTGCTGGATCTCGTAGTAGGAGCTACTTTTGTTGCGCTGGGCATTAGACTTGCCTTAACCCGTCATTAATGAATAAGCTTAATGAAGAGATCTGACCTGCTCCCCGTTGATTAATACACCGCGATGTTAGTAATGTCTTCATAAGCCACATGAGGACATCCCCATGAAGAAGCGTTTTTCCGACGAACAGATCATCAGTATTCTCCGCGAGGCTGAAGCCGGCGTTTCTGCCCGGGAACTCTGCCGTAAGCATGCTATTTCAGACGCCACCTTTTACACCTGGCGCAAGAAGTTTGGCGGCATGGAAGTCCCCGAAGTGAAGCGGCTCAAGTCACTTGAAGAGGAGAACGCCCGCCTTAAGAAGCTGCTCGCTGAAGCCATGCTGGATAAGGAGGCGCTTCAGGTGGCTCTGGGCCGAAAGTTCTGACGACAGACCAGAAGCGGGAAGCCGTGGAAGCCATGTGTGAGACAACGGGTCTGTCGCAACGCCGTGCCTGCAGGCTGGCCGGTCTGTCACTTTCAACCTGCCGTTATTCGGCTCAGCGCCCGGCTGCTGACGCGCAGCTCTCTTTACGTATCACAGAGCTGGCACTTGAACGCCGCCGATTTGGTTACCGGCGCATCTGGCAGTTATTGCGTCGGGTGGGCTTTCACGTCAACCACAAGCGGGTTTACCGCATCTATCACCTTAACGGTCTGGGTGTAAAACGCAGGCGGCGCCGTAAGGGGCTGGCGACTGAACGGCTTCCGCTTCTTCGCCCGGATGCGCCGAACCTGACCTGGTCGATGGATTTTGTCATGGATTCACTTGCCAGCGGCCGCCGGATTAAGTGCCTGACCTGCGTGGATGATTTCACGAAGGAGTGCCTGACGATCACCACGGCATTCGGGATTACAGGCGTTCAGGGGACACGTATTCTGGATAGCATTGCGCTGTTTCGTGGCTATCCTGCAACGATAAGAACCGATCAGGGCCCGGAATTTACCTGCCGCGCGCTCGATCAATAAGCCTTTGAACATGGCGTTGAGCTGCGCTTAATCCAGCCGGGCAAGCCAACGCAGAATGGATTTATTGAGAGTTTCAACGGTCGCTTTCGGGATGAATGCCTGAATGAACACTGGTTCAGCGATATTGTTCACGTCAGGAAAACGATTAATGACTGGCGGCAGGATTATAACGAGTGCCGTCCACATTCATCGCTGGATTACCCGACGCCAGCTGAATTTGCAGCGGACTGGCGAAACGGGAAATATGAAGAAAAACCATGACCCTGACCCAAAATCCTGTTCCATTCAGAAACAGAATTCCGGCATGATAAACACTCCCCTGAACGGAGGATGTGCTGATGAAAAAGTCACGATTCACCGAAGAGCAGATTGTTTTTGCCCTGAAGCAGGCTGAACTGGGTACGTCAGTGCCGGACGTCTGCCGCAAACTGGGTATCTCCGATGCCACTTTTTATACTTGGCGCAAGAAATACGGCGGAATTTCCCCTTCCGAACTCAGACACATGCGGCAACTGGAAGAGGAAAATCTGCGGCTGAAGAGGCTGGTTGCCGATCTCAGCCTCGACAAGGCGATGCTGCAGGACGTGCTGGCAAAAAAGAGCTGACGCTGGCACGCCTGCGCGAATGGGTCAGGGATTTACAGGCCCGGTACGGTGCCAGCGAACGACAGGTCTGCTATGCGCTGCGGCTCAGCCGCAGTTCGTTCAGGTATCGTCCAGTTGCTGCCGATGACAGCGCGCTGCGCCTGCGTATCCGTGAGATCACTGAAACGCGAATTCACTACGGATATCGACGGGTACACGTGATGCTCAGGCGGGAAGGCTGGCGCGATAACCACAAACGGATCTACCGGCTTTACAGCGAACAGGGGCTGTCACTGCGTCTCAAACGGCCACGCCGCAATAAATCCGCTCAGCGCCGACAGCCGCAGCCTCAGGGCCTGTATCCGAATCACGTCTGGGGCATGGATTTTGTCTCTGATGCGTTATTTGACGGGCGACGACTGCGCCTGCTGACGGTTATCGACCTGTACACCCGCGAATGCCTGGGGCAGAATCTGCGCTCAACAGAAGTGGCAGAAATGCTGAACAGCATAGCGCTCAGGCGTCCGTTACCTCAGCTGCTGAAAACCGACAACGGCTCTGAATTTGCGGGGAAAATGCTGGACAGGTGGATGTATGAACGGGGTATCCGTATCGACTTCTCACGCCCCGGAAGGCCGACGGACAATGCGACGGTGGAGTCCTTCAACGGCAGGCTGCGCCAGGAGTGTCTGAACGAGAGCTGGTTCATGTCTCTGGAGGATGCACGGTGCAAAATCGAGGCCTGGCGCATACACTATAACCAGAGCCGTCCCCATTCTGCACTGGGCTGGATGACGCCCTCCGAATTTGCCGAAAAATCTGCCGGTTGCCAGAATATGCAGCCAGAATGAAGCCGATTATTCCTGATTATGAATGGATCACATACGGGGAGCGGGTCAACCAACCGACATTACTAACTGAAGGTTGTATCTAATCTTGGGGGCAGGTCACTGAAGATGAAAGAAAGCTTAAGCAATGATTAGGATCAAACACGACTGACGCGCCCAATCATAAATCAAACTGCAGGCTGAACAAAAAAAGTAAATTCAGCGCGCAATGATTATTATCGAATTTTCATGGTCTTATATGAATCTTTATCATGCATAAATTTAATAAACTACTTATGCAGAAAAATAATTTACTTACTTCAGTCAATAGGCAAATAGTGATGAGTACTGACAGAATCTTCAAAATTTAAATAAATTTGCTACAAAGTTTTTATTTACAATTTGTTTAATGAATGAAAATTTATTTAAAAAGGTAATAACCAGTTTAATTTGACAATATTTTTTCTAAAGATATAATAAGTTCAGAAGTCGAGGTTAAAAGTCCTCAGGCTTTCTGTTATCCGCATGTGTGTAAGTTTCGCCCGCAAAAGCGCGGGCTTTTTTTTAACCCTTGAGCGGGATAGCATAAAATCCATATTTTTCTTTTTAAAATATTTTTTCAGACACGCATAATGGTTTTTCCTATTTCGGCAGCAAGCTTGGCAAAAATATTTCTTTCTGGGGTGTCACTTCTATAAATCAAATATAATTTTTTATTTATTGACGTCCCCCGGAGTGGAATGTATTTTATCTCTTCCTCATCTTTAACTGCATATTTTGGTATTAAAGCAACAGCTTTTTTTTTCAGAAGTGCCATTTTAAGAACTTCTGTGGTAGAGTATATGAGGTCTTTTTTAAAATTAAGGTCATGATTGACTAAGATCCTGTTCTGTGAAGTATCCAGACAGTTACTATCCTGAATACCTAAAACAATACGGTCTTTCAAGTCAGCTAAATTAATTTCAGTATTTTCAGCCAGTGCATCTTCGCTGCTGACCGCGAGCACATACGTGAATTCAGCAACCAGAATTTTTTCGTACAAGGAGAAGCTATCGTCACAGGCAGAAAGAATACAATGAATTTCTCCGGAATCAATCTGCGCTTTGAAACTCTCCTTCTTAATTTCGTGAACCTTCACAGGCCGTTCAGTAAGACCCTCCAGCGTGTTAACGACCTGTAAGTACAGATAATGTGATATAGATGTCGTTATTCCCAGATGTATGCATCTGTTGAGCAAAGCATCTGTACTGGCTACATCCCTTATCATTCTCATACAGACCAGTATTGAATGCGCATAAGCGAGTATTTCGTTTCCTTTTTTTGTTAGAGCAACTGTCCTTGTTGAACGTTTGAAAAGCGAAGCGCCAAGCTCCTTTTCCATCCTATTAATCGAGTTACTGATAGTGGGTTGCGATGCATTACACAATTCTGCTGCCTTACTAAAACTTCGTTTCTCAGCTAGGGCTACGAAGTATTCAAGATCCTTAAGGTTCATTACTTTCACACCTGTAATATTATTAACCACTCCGTAATCTATATGCAATTTAATATGATTGGTAGGATATTTTAATTTTAATTTAAAAATAAAAAGCAATTAAGTCAAATTAAAGAAAACCTTCGATTTTATTCGAAAAATAAATATATACCTCTAATTTATAAAAATTAAACCTGATTCATTGTAATGATTGTGTAAATTCAGTCCAATACAGTTTTACATCGTTGTTCTTATATTTTTCATGTGTATGCTTTTTTTTGAAAATTCAATACAAATTAATGGATAGTGAAGGTGCATGCAGAATTATAACCCAATGAATTATAATAAAAAATGGTTAGTTAACCCTGGATTATCAGCTTATGTTTAGTTTGATGCATCAACTTACCAGCCAAAAGCATTCTTGCCTGGAAGAGTATAAGGCATCTAAGATAGGAGTTAGCTAGCGTGACCGACTTTCTGAGTGAAAACATAATAACATTGAAAACTATCTGTCTGATAATGATTCAGTGATTTATTACAATATTCCGTCATCACCGTTGGCCTTCAGGATGCATGGAAATATGTTAGTAAATCTTGTTGAAACATTGGGTGTTTTTGCTGAAAGTTCATGTAAGAACTAAACGATAGAAATATTTACAAATTATCACCACTTTAATTTAACCAGTGTATGTATTAAAATTTTTTTTAAAAAATTAACTGAAATATGAATGAGGTTACAAATAATTTATTTTATAAATAACTAACATCGTTTTTTATGTACTATCGTTTTATTAGTCTATAAGTAGTTCTTGCTGACATTTAGTTTGAATGAGGAATAATAAAGTGGATAAAAATTATCAAGAGTTCAGAAAGTTAAAGAATCAGACAGATGCGCTTCTGTTGCAGTTAAGCGAAGGAAAAGACAAGCATGCGGGCACATTTATAAATAATTTCATCCATTTGCAAAAAGCATATCGTCTGCTCACGCCCTATTTGCTGGATAAAGATTTTCTTGAACGGGTCAGAGCAACAGATGAAATTATGCTGATTGAGATCGTTATGACTGGCAGAGCAATTCTCTGTATGCATAAATTTTATAATACCTTAGTAACTATCTCCGACGGTCGTAATTAATTTATTCAATTAAGAGTGTCAATTAAATATCTTTTCCAATTATTTTGGTCATTTATTTATTTTTAAACTTAATTTTTAGCCGTAACCTTACAGGCTCGTACTATACTTCGCTTGAAGACATCCTTATGCTTTGTTCTTCGATATGTATGCGTCAGCGAAGGGGAATATTAAATATCCTGAATGTACTTTTTCGGATAGTAAAACACACCTCTTTCCTGATCTGGAAGTTGTATCTGAAGAATTACCTTCGGTAATATCGGTATTTGTGATTGTGCAGTACGCAGATTAACCGACTGAAATTAAATTACCTATTTTATAATTTATATTTTTTTGAATTCCTTTTGATTCACTACAAAATTTTATAACTCTTTTGAAATTTTAAGAGATAGAAAATATGATGCATTTAGATTGTTATTTAAGGGATGTTAGTGTTCCATATCCAAGTTGATCGTATCCGTCACTCGTGAAGCAATAATTTACATAACCTTCTTCAAGTCCATTTTTGTCCATATTATTTTTTACTTCTGGTGCCTTTAGATGCATTGTATTGACATAATGTCCGTAAATAAGAGTCCCTATAGCGCGGTTTTTCCACGGCTTTCATCGAAGATAGAATTCTGAACCACATCAATATTATGGTGAGATGTAAATGGTATGCGGCGACCTGAATTATATTCAGCAACGTAACGGGCGGCCCTTAGCAGGCGATTATTGTATGAGCTGAAGAGATCATCACCCTGGCTCCAGGCTAATTGACATATGATCCCGGTCAGGCCAATACCAAGAAGCGAATACCCCTTATCCCGACCACTTTCATGCTACTGTACAAGACCCTCAGAGTAAATTTTCGAGGCCGCATTCATATGGTAACGTTTCCATTGCCATGAATGTAGTAGTACTTCGCATCCCCATAAAGATCATTCCTGTCAGTAAATATGCCTACTGCCATTAGTGAAGCGATGTTGGATAGATCCCAGTTAGCCCAGAGTAATTTTTCTTTGCGCCATTATGATGTTTAAGAAACGCTTAGTTCATCCGGGAAAAACAGTTAGAAGCATGTTTTTTACTTCCTTTTTTTTTAACGAAGTAAATGCTGTAGATGCCTTTAGTGTTTCAGCAGCAACAGCTATTTGGTACCCATGTAAGGCCTAAGCCAGAAACTTATCTGAAATTCCATCAATATCCTTAAGCATATCTGCCCACTGCGTGAGAATGTCCGCAGCTCTTGCGGACCTGGCATTATCCCCACTGATTCGCCAGTCGATAGCCAAAGCAAAAGCAGCAGCTGCATCATTATAAAAGCTTGGAATAATGTTCTTTTGCATGGCCTCGTGCTGTTCCCCAGTAAAGCACGATTACCGGATGAGCTTGGTAGGTCAAGTAATCATGACTGTACTACGCAATAACATATAATAAGATGCCCATGGATTGGGATGCTCTCTGACTTTGTTCGCCATTACATTAAATTCGTTTTAATTATTAAGGAATCACGAGTGAATAAAATATTTGTTGAACGGAAGGTATAATTGCGAAAATAGAGAGGCCAATGAAAGAAATAAAATATTTTCATAAACTCTCATGTTTCCAATTGCTTCAAAAGTTAAATTCTGTGAGCGCGTTTTATTATTTGAAAAATTACTGTTATTAATATGATTTTCATTAACACTTCTACTATATCGAAGCATGCGTGCGAAACACGTATTCATCTAACTAAATAAAAGCTCTTAACTGGATTGAAATTAACGAAAAGTTATATTTATTGCCATTTCTATTATGGCAGCATGTTAATAAATAAATAAATAAATAAATAAATATTTATGTAATGTTTTACTTGAAAGTGAATTATCTAGGGTTGAAAATTTATGATTGGCATAGTTTAAGTTTTTTATAACTCAATGATTATATTGAAATGATTACCTTAAACGTTTAGCACAATATCAACTGACAGAAGATCTGTGGTGGTGCAATCTGTAAACGGTATGACCTGATGCCCATTCTCAGCAAAGCCTGTTTCAAGATTGTTTTTACTAACAAACAGTTCCGGTACTTTTGGACGCAGTTTTACCATATGCCTCCTTTTCGTTCAGATTCGCTCAGAATATCATAGTTAATATGTTGCAGTTTAATGGTGAGAATTATCTGCTGAACACTAAAGAAGTCTTTTTGAGCAAATATTATCTCGTTGCTGAGCTGACAGAGACAATTCAGCTTGCTAGCAAGTTTGGCATAAAGCTATTTCTGCCGGCCTTCTTTCATAATTCAGCGAATATCATTGCCTAATGCCCTGCAAAACAGACACTACTTTTCAGGTTTTGCCAGTCAATTGCATTGAAATAAGTTCACATTGCAGGGGAAGTTGCTACACGCGACTGACGAGCTATATTAATAACTACAAGTACTCACCATCAAAGTGATTGATAAAGATATTATCTTAATTAATTTATGGTTATTGATTAATCCATTATGAACAGGTCCTCAATGATTAACCCATTAGCTGCCCTTAGCTTTGTAAATAGCAAATTGTGTCTGCTGAAATGTCCCGTCGGATCTGCGGCTTGCAGGGCGTATTTCATTAAAACCTCGCTTTATGTATAGTGACTGTACTGCAGCACAGGTTTATCTGCTTTCAGGAAAATCCACAGAGCAAGCTTGAGGTTACATCATAATTTATTTAATCTTTTTGGAGAGTCAGCACTTATATAGAGTTATGACTTGTCGTAGACAGCTGAAATCGCTGCACATAGATCACTCAAGCACACAGCGCCAATGAGAGGCGCTGTGTAGTCATCAGAATTGTGTCCAGCCGTCGTTCCCGACTTCCTTGTGGCCTTTGGCGAGCTCAGTATGTATTCCCGGCCTAACTAAGGCTGGAGGCACTTGAATAGCAGCAGCTCCATGTTTGCCTAAGCTGAACACAGATACTGCCTGGAGGAGAAGCTCTGCCTGTTCTCTGAGGCTTGAGGCGGCGGCGGCCGACTCTTCAACCAGCGAGGCATTCTGCTGAGTTGTTGTGTCCATTTCTATAACGGCAATGCCGACTTGTTCAATTCCGCGAGCCTGCTCGGCACTTGCAGAATTAATTTCTTCAACCGTATCCGCCAGCTTACTAACCGCCGAGAGAATACCGGACATGGTTTCAGAAGCATGCACTACCAGTTTATTACCGTGTCCCACAGTAGTTGCATTGGCGGCAATCAGCTGACGTATTTCCCCCGCAGCTGCAGCGCTACGCTGCGCCAATGACCTGACTTCGCTAGCTACTACAGCAAAGCCCCGGCCATGTTCACCGGCTCGGGCCGCTTCCACGGCTGCATTCAGTGCAAGGATGTTCGTCTGAAAAGCGATGCTGTCGATAACAGCAGTTATTTCACCAATGCGACCTGAGCTTTCGCTGATTGACTTCATTGTGCCAGTAATGGCAACTGTCGCTTCACTACCTTTATTGGCTACATCGCGGACACTTACAGCCAGCTGGCCTGCCTGACGGGCGTTATTGGCATTATTTTTAACTGTCATACCTAATTGCGTCATTGTCGCTGCAGTCTGTTCAAGCGCACTGGCTTGTTCCTCAGTGCGCTGAGAGAGGTCAGCGTTACCCTGAGCAATCTGGGTGCTGGCTGAAGCCACATTCTCAGCGTTATTTCTAACTATACTCACAGTATTAATCAGTGAGTCTTGCATTTCACCGATGGCCGACAACAGTTTACCGGTTTCGTCCCGGTTGTCAGTATGGAGCACGGAACTTAGGTCTCCACGAGAAACGCGCTGTGCAGCTTCAACGGCATCCTTAAGGGGACGCGTAATACTCCGCGTAATAAACCAGGCTGATACCGTCGCTAAAAGTAGAGCAATTGCGCCAGCTACAATTAAAATCATTATGGCACTGGAACGGTCATCACGCGCTTGAACAGCAGCGAAATTCATACGTCCTTCCTGAAAGGTCTGCATTTCTTTCAGTGATTCCATAAAATTATTTTGAGACTTGTAGCGGGAACCAAAAAGCATCTTTGTAGCCTCTTCACTTTTTCCCTGTTGTGCGAGTGCTACCACTTCATCAATAAATGGTAAGAAGAGCTTAGCGTGGGCTTGAAGGCGATTAAAAATCACCTCTCCCTGAGGTGAGCTTACCTGTTTATCGATGAGGCTAATGAGATTATCTACTTCGTTTCTTTCCCCACGATAATCTCTGATGGATTTTTCTCTAAGGGTAATGTCGCTGTAAAGAATAGCGTTTCGAGCAAGGCGGCTCATATCAGATGTATAATAGCGCAGCAAAAGGGACGTAGAGGCTTTTACATACCGACTACCAGATATTTCATCGGTAGCTTTTCCGAGAGAACTTATTTTTACGATGCCGATCAGCACCATAAACATGACGAGTAGCGCCATAAAACCGAAGGCAGCACCAAGCCGAACTCCTATTCTTATATTATTCATACTGATTCTCAAGTGTAAGACATCAACAATGATGCAGGGGTTAATGTGTAAATCTTTATGTTTAACAGGAGCATAAGTGCACTGGATAACTCAGTATCTTATTGCACTATCATTGTTATCGGCAAGGTTTAGTAAATGTTTATACTATTTATCGTATGGTGGTACCTATCGACTCATAGATTGATGATCTGTACCGGTTTGACTATTAAGGCAGAAGCTAAATATAGTTTGGCTTCTAACTAATTTTGGGGGAATCTAATTTATTCCACTAGATATTTATATTATAAATATATATTCTTGGTTTTATTCAAAAAATTATACCTGCTTTTCATGTTGACATCATAAATCATAAATGTATAATTTTTTTGGAAAGGCGATTTTATAATGCCATAAAAATAGCGACTCTAATACGTGCCCTTCGCCCGCATGCTGCGGGCTTTTTTTTATTTGCTTTCTATTTCATGTGGCAATATTATTTTTTAAATCCTAAGCGATTACCTTCATAAAAATTAATTACTCTTTAATTTAATTATATTTCCTAAATAGCTGCACCTAATACTGCTACACTTTTTCCAGCCCGCAGTGGATGTTTTTACTGGAAGCCGTCCCGACGCTGATGCTCGGCGTTGTCGTGTTGTTCTACCTTACTGACCGCCCGGCTCGCACCTGGCTGGAAAACATCATGCAGGCCGAGGAGCTGGCACGTGCGGCAAAACAGAGCCACAGTAGCGCATGGCAAAGACTGGCGGATAAGCGCGTGCTGGCACTGGCACTGGCAATGGTCTATTTCGGTACATCCGCTGGCTTGTACACGCTTGGCATATGGTCGCCGCAAAACATCCGCAGCTTCGGTGCATCATCGCTTGAAATTGGTTTCCTTAACGCCTTCCCGGCTGTCATAGGCGTTATCGCCATGATCCTGTGGGCACGTCATTCCGACCGTACTAAAGAGCGCAGCTGGCATGTGATTGGCGCCTGTCTGCTGGCAGCAGCCGGACTGATTTACGCCGGTAACGTTAGCACGCTATTCTCCGTTATTATCGCCTTAACGCTGGTCACCGTAGGTATCAGCGCATCGAAACCTCCACTGTGTAGCATGCATGCCAACCGTGTTTCTCAGCGGACCGGCAGCGGCAGCGGGCATCGCTACTATCAACTCCATCGGCAATCTCGGCGGTTTTGTCGGCCCAATTATGATAGGCGTGATCCGTCAACAAACCGGCAGCTACAGTTGGGGTCTCTACTTTGTCGCGGGACTGCTGGCTCTCTCAGCTCTGATTGTCCTGATTCTTTCTGCTAGAGCAAATAAACCGCAAACGACAGAGATTCCTCATCCTCATTGACTGAAGAAGTAACTATGCGTAACTACAAAATTGCAGCCATACCCGCCGACGGTATCGGTCCGGAAGTCATTTCAGCCGGAGTTGAGGTGCTACATGCGCTGACACGTCGCGAACCTCAGCTGAAGTTTGATATTGAGACCTTTGACTGGGGTTCAGACTACTACAAAAAACATGGCGTGATGATGCCGGAAGAGGGACTGAACACGCTGAAGAAGTTCGACGCAATTTACTTCGGCGCGGTGGGAGCACCCGATGTGCCTGACCACATCACCCTGTGGGGCCTGCGTCTGCCGATTTGCCAGGGCTTTGACCAGTACGCCAATGTGCGA
This sequence comes from Pantoea sp. E956-1, assembly GCF_982223955.1. Taxonomy (NCBI): domain Bacteria; kingdom Pseudomonadati; phylum Pseudomonadota; class Gammaproteobacteria; order Enterobacterales; family Erwiniaceae; genus Pantoea; species Pantoea sp. E956-1. The sequence goes on from NZ_CEUYZP010000011.1 coordinate 84,917, forward strand.
CCAACCAAAATCCTGCTTGGCGTGACTTCACCACTACGGAACCGTGGTCCGGGCGATCTTGACTGGGTCATTGTGCGTGAAAACTCTGAGGGTGAATACTCCGGTAACGGCGGTCGTGCGCACCGGGGCTTACCGGAAGAGGTGGGTACCGAAGTGGTAATCTTCACCCGCGTTGGGGTCACGCGCATCATGCGCTATGCCTTCAGACTGGCGCAGTCACGTCCGCGTAAGCTGCTGACTGTTGCGACCAAATCCAATGCCCAGCGTCACGGTATGGTATGGTGATGTGGGATGAAATTGCCGCGGAAGTAGCGCTGGAGTTCCCGGATGTGAAGTGGGACAAAATGCTGGTCGATGCCATGACGCATCGTATGACGCTGCATCCGCAGACGCTGGATACTATCGTTGCCACCAACCTATATGCCGATATTCTGTCTGATCTGGCCGGTGCGCTGGCAGGTAGTCTGGGCGTGGCACCTACCGCAAATATCGATCCGGAACGCCGGTTCCCTTCCATGTTTGAACCGATCCATGGTTCAGCATTTGATATCACCGGTAAAGGTATCGCTAATCCGGTTGCGACCTTCTGGACCGCCGTGCAAATGCTTGAGCATCTGGGCGAACGCGACGCCGCTGCGCTGATCATGGAAGGCATCGAATACGTGTGTAAAAAAGGTATTCTGACTCCAGATGTCGGCGGCACCGCCAGTACTGCTGACGTCACCCGCGCTATGGTGCAATTTATCGAAGCCAAAGTTGACGTTGCCGAGATCGCATAACCATGAAAAATGAACAGGCCGCAGCGATCCTGAAAGATATCTTTCAGCAGGCTGTCGACAGCGCCCGCGCCGGGCCGGTGATCCCTCAGAACCTGTCGGAAAAGCCTCGCGGCCGTTGCGTGGTGATAGGTGCCGGTAAAGCTTCAGCAGCGATGGCGGCAGCGGTAGATGCGGCCTGGCCAGATGTGGATGTGTCAGGCGTGGTAGTGACGCGTTACGGTCACGCGGTGCCCGCGGGCCGCATCCGCATTATCGAGGCGGCACATCCCGTGTCGGATGCGATGAGTGAAACGGCCGCAATGCTGATGGTGGAGACATTACGCGGATTAACACCGGATGATCTGGTGCTGGCACTTTCCGGTGGGGGTTCTGCGCTGATGGCGCTGCTCGCGCCGGGATTAACTCTGGCCGATAAGCAGAACATCACCCGGTCTCTGCTACACAGTGGCGCCAACATCAAAGAGATGAATTTGGTACGTCGTCACCTCTCCGCGGTGAAAGGCGGCAAGTTGGCGGTGCTGGCGCAACCGGCACGTATCGTATCACTAATTATCAGTGATGTGCCTGGCGATAATCCCGCAGACGTAGCGTCTGGCCCCACCGTTGCCGACCACAGTATGCCGCATGATGCGCTCCGGGTACTGCAGCGCTACGATATCGCGATCCCCGAAGCTGTCCGCGAACGGCTAAACCAGCCGGCCAGCCCGGTGAAAAACGTTGCGAACAGTGAAGTCAGGCTGATCGCTACACCTGCGCTGGCATTAGAGCAGGCGGCAGTCGCTGCCCGCAATCACGGACTCACGCCGCTTATTCTGGGCGATGCGATTGAAGGTGAAAGCCGTGAAGTTGCCTTGGTCATGGCCGGTATCGCCAGGTCGGTGAAGCAGTATGGGCATTCGGTTTCTGGTCCTGCTGTGTTGTTGTCGGGTGGTGAAACCACCGTGACTGTCAACAACGCTCAGCCCGGAAAAGGCGGGCGCAACACCTGAGGTATCCCCATAAAATGAGACAGGCATAGAGATTTGTGATCTTATTGATTGTGCGACCAATTCAATGAGATTCCTCTATGCCTGCCCGCTCATTATGCCAGAAGTTTTTTCGTGATGCGCTTGCCCCTCTGCACGTCTATCGTCAGAAGGCCCTTGTTGATGCCACCTCCGCTGTTATTAATGGGGCCAGTCTTACCCTTACCAGTATTGGCCGTCATCTTTCCGGCTATGCTCACGTTAAACATAAAATTAAACGGGCTGACAGGTTACTGGGCAACATCCGTCTCCATGATGAGGTCCCTGTCGTTTTCAGCCTGATAACCCGCCGCATTCTGCAGCATATGCCCCGCGTATTTATTCTGGTGGACTGGAGCAGTTACCACTGCGAAGCATTTCAGCTTTTGCGTGCCAGCCTCGCCTGCGATGGTCGTTCCCTTCCCCTCATGAGCCGGGTGGTGCCCAAATCCCAACAGGGCAGTCCGGATGTGCATGAGCAGTTTTTCACTTCACTGTCACGCTGCCTTAATCCGGCAACGGAAGTCACCATTATTGCTGACGCGGGCTTTCATGGACGATGGTTTGGACAAATCAGTCAGCGGGGATGGTCGTTCATAAGCCGGGTGCAGGGTAATCATTATTATCGGGTGAAAACGGAATGGGAGAAAGTCAGTGAGGCTGGAAATATCGCGACGGGCCGGCCTGAGTATTTAGGTGAAGGACTTCTGGTGCGCGGTAAGGACGCCCGGCATGCCGGTCATTTTTATCTTTATAAACAGAAAGCTAAAGGCCGAAAAGGACGAACAACCAAAGAGCAAAAGCGCCGCCCCAGCCAGGAAATTAAAGGCCGAACCTCTGCTAAATCACCATGGCTTATCTTCACGAATACGACGGCGTATAGCCCAAAGCAGATAATGAAAATTTACAGCCGAAGAATGCAGATAGAGCAGAATTTCCGGGATGAAAAAAATGCGCGTTATGGTTTTGGTTTACGTCATGGAGGAAGTCAGAGTGTAGGCCGTTTTTCTGTACTGAGCCTGATTGCAACACTGGCGAGCATAATTATGTGGCTGAATGGGTACTGCTTCGAAAACAAAGGATTACACCGGAGATACCAGGCAAACACAACGGAATGCCGCCGGGTGATATCGTTGTTAAAATTGTCGGAGAACGTGCTGCGGCATTCTCCACAATTATTTGCCAGAACGTCGCTGGATAAGTCGTTAAAGCTACTTATCCAGCGAAATAGATCTATGGTTCTCATCTACTGATGGTTAGTGGGGATCCCTAAGGGCGCAACACCGAGTTTTTGCTCAGCCTTGCTTGTGCATTGCAGGGTGAAAACGGTATCTGGGTAGTAGCTGGCGACAGTGATGGTATTGACGGCACTGAAGATGCCGCGGGCGCGATGATCTTTCCGGACACACTGACACGCGGCAAAATGAGTGGCCTTAATGCGGTTAATTATCTCGATGGACATGACAGTTACAGCTATTTTCACGCCCTTGAGGATTTGCTGATAACCGGCCCGGCTTTAACCAACGTAAATGACATCCGGGCAATATTGATTGCCTGAGCCTTTTGCTCTCCTGCGTTCCGGGAGAGCAATATTTATGCTTAGCGTTGTTCTGCCTAAGCCAGTTTGTCACGGTTCTACCGGCTTCCCCTGATGCTCCATCATGGAAAGCTACAGTCTGTCGCGTCCAGTTTGCGCGGTTGAAAATCCATTCTCCCTAATAAAGCCAGTCAAGCCCATGGATTTAGTCCGCTTCTCGCTCATAACGGACCTTTCCAGGTCTGACACCTGAGCGCCCAATCTGCTCGCAAGGCTTCTACTGGCAGTTTAATCAGGGCAGCGTCTGGTTAAACTGCCTGTATCTGCTTGATGCCGGGATGGGCAGAGATATCAGCGCGCTGGACGTATTCGATGAGAGGGGGTAAGCGGCTCACCACAAGCGCCTGTCATCTGCGATCACGGAGGCTGTCGCCGGGAAGGCCACCGGCCCTGCTATTTTCTCCCGATGCCGCCCTGACCGGTGGCATCTCTTCAGTAAGGGGTAAGGAAGACGCTCCGCTCTGCTTCTTATGCCGCTTCCCGTTCTGCGGCCGGAAAACGGCAGAGGTAAAGTGCCGTGCCCTTACTGTAGCCGGGCTGCTTCCCAAACAAGCGAAGATGTCGTCGGCCTGCTCACCCGTTCCCCGCCGTGCGCGGGACATTCAGTCTGCTCTGGCGGCGCGTGTGGCTTCGTGTCCGCCCTTGTTTGCTCAGATGTTCGCCCGTCTGCGTGTTGGTCACGGCACCCCAGGGGTACTCCTGACTTAAGGGGCATAACTATGTCCCGATTCATGCGTGGCGACATCGCCCGGATCAGAACGCCGGAAAGCATTGAACGCTGCCGGAAAATCAGCGAACGCTACAGCGCCGCTGACATGCGTAGTATGCACGAACTGTTCACGCTGATGGTATGTGCGCTTCAGTCCCAGTTTCATGATTTTCTGGGCGCTATTTTTATGGAGCTTGAGCTGGGCGACGATCGCCAGGGGCAGTATTTTATGCCTTACAGCGTCCAGTCAATGATGGCCCGCCTGCTGATGCCAGGCGTGATTGATACCATCCGGCGGGAAGGCATGTTTACCCTGTCAGAGCCGACCTGCGGAGCCGGGGGAATGGTGATCGCTTAAGCAGAGTGCCTGATTGAAGGCGGGCTTAACCCTTCCGTTCAGATGTTCGTCAGTTGCATTGATATCGATCCTGTCGCGGCGGATATGGCGTTTATACAGCTTTCCCTGCTGGGCATTGCATCCGAGGTTGTTACCGGAAATACACTGACGCTGGAGTTTAACCGGGTGCGCTGTACACCGGCTTATTATCATCAATGATTTTGAAGAACGGCTTGAAAGCCAGCGCCGGATCAAGGCGATGCTGGCTTTTATCAGGGCAATGTAGGCAACGGATAAAACAGCAGGGAACAGTATGACAGGGAAGCCGGAATTACGGGTGGTATAGGGTGCATGAGGCATGCAGAAATTACACAACATACGAAATTATGTATAATGAGGGGATAATGCGTAAGAAAATCAGTTTTATTGACAGCAGTCTTGAGGATTTACGGGCTTTCCCGGAATAGGCCCGCACCGCGTCAGGGTATCAGCTTGACCTGGTGCAGCAGGGACTGGAGCCGGACGACTGGAAGCCATTTGCTTCAGTCGGTCAGGGAGCACGTGAAATACGCATCCGGGGTGATGACGGCATTTTCCGGATCATGTATGTCGCCAAATTTGAAGAGGCCGTGTATGTGCTGCACTGCTTCCAGAAAAAGACACAGAAGACCAGCCTGAGTGACGTGGAACTTGCCCGGAATCGTTATCGCAGACTGGCAGAGGAGCGTAAAAAATGAATATTCAGACTTTTGATAATGTGTGGGACGCTATCAGTGAAACGCCAGAGCAGGCGGAAAATATGAAACTTCGCGCCGTGTTAGTGAGCCGCCTGAATAGCTGGATCAAACGTAATGGCCTGAATCAGGCTACTGCCGCCGCTGCGCTGGGCGTTTCACAGCCAAGAGTGTCAGAGCTGGCAGGAGGCAAAATTAACTGCTTCTCGATTGATAAGCTGGTCAGCATGATGGCACATGCCGGACTGCACATAACCAGTATTGAGATAAGCGAACCAGAGGCAGCGTGAGCTGCCTTTTTGCCCCGCGCAAACTGCCAGGGCGGTAGCCCCTTCGGGTCAGGATAAACCCGGTGCTGACGCACCGGCTATACCCTTTCACCTGACCGTCTTCATCCCTTCCCATCTGATGCTGATAGCTTGCTGTTTCTGATAACCGGGCTGATTCTGCCACTACCACTACCACTACCACTACCACTACCACTACCACTACCACTACCACTACCACTACCACTACCACTACCACTACCACTACCACTACCACTACCACTACCACTGCCGGGACATGGCCACCTTCGGCTCCCCGGCGTTGCCGGGTCGTCAGTCCTACTGCGCTAACCGGCTTTGCCGGTAAGCTCCGCCGAACCCCTTCGGGTTTCGGACATAGGGCCTGATGGCTGAGGTCAGGGGCTGCAACCGGCTGCCGCCGGTGCGTTCACTGGCCCCGTAATCGGGGCCGCTGAAGACCGGACCGGCAAAGGGCCGCCGTCCGGTGCTGTGCCCTGTTCATCTCCCGCGTTCTGTTTCGTTTCCTGAATCCCTCGCCGTGCAGAAATCTGGCACACGGGCGCTTCGCGCAAGAGACGCAAGCTAATCGGCTGCACCCGGTTCCTTCGGGCTGCAGCTTTGCCGTTTCCCTCTGCGCTCAGCCTGATCCCCGCGCGCCCGTTCTGCCCTCACGGCGAGGAACTCAGAGAAACATCGAATAAACCACACGGGAGACACAACATGTCAAAGCTGAACGTCAATACCCCGGCTTCAGAATCTAAAGAATCATCTTCTTTAACGGCAAAACCATCAGAAGAAATCAGCTATGAAGCTATCCGCCGTGCCTTACGTCGCAGTCTATTTTTAAAGGATCATCCGCAGTTCAATGTGAACACCGCGGCGCTGCGTAGCGATTTTGCTATGAATCTGGAGTATCTGACGGCGGCAACCTTTACGCGCGAAGAGGCAGATTTTAATACGGGAAAATTCCGCTCAGGAATCGAGATGTTGCTGATTAACGCGCATGAAAAACTGCAGATCACGGTTTTTGTTTATGCTCCAGCGGCAGGCTCTACACCGGAAACCTATGAAACCCGGATCGTGCATTCAGCTAATCCGATAGGTGAAGAAGAGTATGCGGAAAATACCGAATACCAGACTACTAACGTTTACAAAGCCGCAGGTGAGCTGAATGTTGCGGCGCTTGATCTGTTTTGGTCTGAGCATGAAGGGCTGATTAAATATGCGAAGCAAAACCTGCCCCGGACTAACGAATACAGCCCATTCTGCCACTGGCAATTTTCGCACCTGAGAGGATGAAAACACACTCCCCTGCAGCGCTCTGCAGGGGAAGTGAGATATCTGATATTCAGCGAATCGCTGGCCGCTATATAAGCTTTTTTATTTGACAGCTGACACTATTTCTTTATGAGGTAATTAATTATGGTCCGTTTTTCCTCCCGCTATGCAGCCCCGACTGCTATCCGTAAAAACAGCCCGCTGAATAATGATGAGCTGATGCGCATTGTTCCGAGCGCATTTTCAGCCGAAAAGCATGATTCACGCTCTGAGCGTTATACCTATATTCCGACCATTACACTGCTGGATAAACTGCGTGAAGAAAGGTTCGAACCTTTTTATGCCAGCCAGTCGCGCGTCCGCGATCCGGAAAGACGCGAATTTACCAAACACATGATCCGCCTGCGCCGGGGAAATAATAACAGCAGCGAAGAGGTGCCGGAAATCGTATTACTGAAAAGCCATGACGGCTCCAGCAGTTATAAAATGATCCCCGGTATTTTCCGGCAGGTCTGCACGAATGGCTTGGTGTGCTGGAAATCGTTTGGTGAAATCAGCGTGCCACACAAGGGGATATTGTCTCGCAGGTTATTGAAGGTGCTTATGAGGTGCTGGGCGTGTTCGATAAGGTGGAAAATAATATCAGCATGATGAAATCCATTCAGGTTAACAGTGAAGAACGCCGCCTGCTGGGCCAGCTGGCGCTGGAATATAAATATGACGGCAAAGAGCCGCCGGTGTCAGCTGAGCGTATTATTAAGCCGCGCGCCTGGTATGACAAAGGCACCGACCTGTGGACCGCGTTTAATATCGCGCAGGAGAACCTGATCAAGGGGGGTGTGCCCGGCAGAACGGCGAAGGGAAAAAGAACCACGACCCGGGCAGTCATAGGTATCGACGGCGATATAAAGCTGAATCAGGCGCTGTGGAAGATGGCGGAGGAGTTCGCAAAAATCAGATCATGAAAATAATCCCGGCATGCCGGGGTTATTTTTTGTCAGGCATTACGTCCGCAGCTAAGAAATTTTCAGGCGCGGGCGTTTTCTTATTCTGTTTGTCATTGCAGTGTAAACCTCATCCCGTGCAATGAGTACCCGGTAAATACTCTTGATGATTGCAGCATATTCACGACGCTGTTTGATCAGCTTCGGACTCGGGCCGGTGTTGTACATCCCGACGCTGTCCCAGTTTCTGCCATACTGTCTGAAATTTCGTGCCTCGATCTACGCACCGGTATAAATGCAGATGCACGGATCTTTCAGCAGCCTTTCCCGCGTAATATCAAACTTTTTCAGCCGATTAAAGTGAGAGCTGTTTATCTGCATATTGCAGACATCATGCGTGCCGCCGCTGCTTTTCGTATTCAGCGCATTATTACGCATGCGTGATTCTTGAATGGAATGTGCCATCAGGAGACGCGGATCAATACCGAAATCCTGACCGGCTTTTGTGAAACACATTTCCGGCGCAGCCTGCGCGCTGAATACAGCGGCAAGCGCGAGAGCAGCAAATATTTTCATTCTGATAATCTCACGTACGTGCGCGTAAAGCGCCAGGAGGGTTCGTGTGGAAAATACCCGCTCAGATCATCGCTTGCAAGATAATTCGTTACAGACGCGCACGTTGCGCTGGCGGGCTGGAGATAAACCCCGTTAGGGATATAAAGAATTCAGCAGGATAGCGTTATTTACCAAGCCGCTCTTCGGGGGTAAGATTTCATCACACCCCACGCAAGATTTCATGTTGCAGTTATTTTTTTTAAAATCATACGCTTATGTGAAGTTTGGTATTTGCTTTAACTTGTATGTATCTGTTTTATCGTAGGTTACTACGACAAAGTAGTGTCGTTTCCTACGACATGATATCGTAGGTTTCTACTACCTGTTGTCATTGCTTGCTACGATGTTATATCGTAGGAGTGTTGTTAATTAGTTCAATCATAGTGTTGTATATCGTACAGTGTCACACCCTACGACATAATGGTGTCGCTTACGACTACCTGTATAGGACTCAAATTGCATGCACATTAGTGCTTCATAGAGCTGAAAAGCGAGGAGGGTCGGACAGGAGAACATGACACAAATTGGGAAAGTTATTATAAAATCCTAAATAATACGTTCAGGAGAAGAATTAACGGGAAGAATGGGTATCTACGTCAAAGATAAAATTGAAAAGGAAATCAGGGATATTTATCTTCTGGACATACAGAATGGAGCAAGTCCTGCTGAGGTCAGTCTTTCCTCCACATGTAATGAACTTCTCAGGTTAGGCCTGATTATGCACAAAGCTAAAAACACAGAAGATACGTTTAACCAGCGTGAGTTTAATCGTGAGCTGCTTCGTAAAGTCAGCGGCAGTAAAGAAGGCATAATGATATTACTAACGATGATGACTGAGCTTTATGTCAACTCAACGGGAGGCGGGGGGGACGGAGCGTATTGATTCCCTGTTGAGCCAGTACCTGACTGAAATAGACAACTCAGAAAGCGATGCAGATAACAGGCACTTCGTTAAACCAGACGAGAGCGAATAATGGAAAAGGAGTCCGGGCACGGCGGACTTCTTTCAGGATAATTAAGACTCTTTATCAATTGCAGTTACAGGCACTCTGATCATAAAGGTTGATTCATTAATTTTCGAACGCGCACTGACATTCCTCTTCATTGTTTTATGATAAATTTTAACAATTGACAGTCCCAGGCCCAGACCTTGTCGGGTTTCACTCTCAGCGCCCTGATTGAATGGCTGAAAAAGCAGATTGAGTTTTCTGGTATCAAACCCACAGCCTGTGTCACTGACTCTTACAAATAAGTGCGACTTAGCCACTCTAAGCCGCACTTTAACCAACCCGTAATGATTGTTTTTATTTTCGTTGTCAATAATGTTATAAATTATTGATGTGATTTTTTGTTTATCTGCATTGATGAGAATGTTCTGCGGATATATGTTGCATTCTATCTTATTGGTATTGCTTTCATTGTAGAGAGATAAGCCAGCGTTTAAAGCGTTTTCAGTATAAAAGCTTAGGTTATTAACACCAACATTACCGATCTCTATTTTAGAAAACTCAAGTATTTCTTTTGTCTGCTGATAAAGCTTATTAGAGTGGCATGTGATTTTAGCAAGATATTTTTCAGAATTTAAAACACCCCCTCTAACATTGATCATATCAGAAGATAACTGGATTTTCTGAATGGACACTGCCGCTTCCGTGATTACAGGCGTTCAGGTCGCTCGTATTCTGGACAGCATCGCGCTTTTTCGTGGCATCCGGCAACGATAAGAACCGATCAGGGCCCGGAATTTACCTGCCGCGCGCTCGATCAATGGGCCTTTGAGCATGGTTTTGAGTTGCGCTTAATCCAGTCTGGCAAGTCAACGCAGAACGGATTTATTGAGAGTTTCATTGGCCACTTTTGGGATGAATGCCTGAATGAACACTGGTTCAGCGATGTTCTTCATGCCCGGAAAATAATTAATAACTGGCGGCAGGATTATAACGAGTGTCGACCACATTCATCGCTGAATTACCAGACGCCAGCTGAATTTGCAGCGGGCTGGGAAATGGGAAATCAGAAGGTAAACAAACCGACATTGCTAACTGATCGTTGTATCTAATACTGGGGCCATGTCACCATCTTTATGGATAATTAAAATTACCTCACTTGGCAATGCGAACGATGAGATATTAGGCAGCATTTATAGCAAATCAGCTGCTTACGTCAAAGGTGCTGATGCAGGAGGCGCTATGTCAGTATGCAACCAGAGCCGCGGAGAAGCTCAGAAAGGAGCGCCAGTACTGCCAGCGCATCAGCGTCTTTATTCGAACCTCGCCGCATGCGCAGAGTGAGATATTTTATGGCAATAGCGCCGGTGAGAACCTCACTATTCCGACGCAGGACTCGCGCGATGTGATTGACGCGACCATGCGTTCGCTCGACCGCATATGGCCTGAAGGACGACGTTACATGAAGGCCGGGATAATGCTCGATGACTTTACGCCGAACGGCGTCAGTCAACTCAACCAGTTCGATGAGGATAAGCCACGTGCCAACAGTGCACAGTTGATGAAGGTTCTGGATGGGATCAATCAATCCGGGCTGGGCATTTTGTGGTTTGCCGGTCAGGGCGTGAATACGGAATGGAAATGAAGCGGGACATGCTCTCACCGGCGTGGACCACACGCTGGAGCTACATCCCGCTAGCGCGCGTGATGTAGCCGGTTCCAGGAGAGTGTTGTGTACGCCTCAAGCCCTCATATCTCAAGAAGAGTGCTGCCAGAATTCATCAACAGCGTAGAGAGGCCTGCCCGGCGTTTTCCATGGTAAGTACGCCCGCGCGGTAGCGTCACCATGAGCAAGCTGATAAAGCCATTCTTCAAAGGCAGGACGGCGTCTTTGGACAGGCCCCTTAAACATATCGGCTTACTGGCTAATAGTTATAAGCATTATCCCCTGCCGACGCATATGCGTCAGTAGTTGCTGTATTTCCATCAACACTTCTTCATTTAAAAGGGGGCTGACGCGCAGTGGAACGAAAACTCACGTTAAGCTATTTCTCCCTCAAAATTACTTTCCTGTGTTATACTACGTGTGATTAGCAGTGTTAATTACACGGGATTTAACGTGGGGTATTTATGGCTATAACTCAACGAGCAACACAAAGCGTTACCATGACCGTAGAACGTGACTTACTCAGCCGTGCGCGTGAGGCCGGAATTAATCTCAGTGCTACTCTGACCACGGCCCTCGACAGTGAACTTCGTCAGTACGAGGCAAAAAAATGGCAGGAGGAAAACAGCGAAGCGCTGGAAGCTCTAAACCGCTTTCATGATGAACACGGTTGTTTCAGCGATGAGTACAGGACATTTTAAGAATGCAGTTCACTGTATACAGTAATACCGGGAAAAGCGCCGTCTATCCCCTGCTGCTCAATGTTACCAGCGATATTATCGGGCAGTTAAACCGCAGGATTGTGATCCCCTTGCTGCCTGTTGAAAAGTACCCGAGCAGCACGCGCCCTGAACGGCTGGTTCCGCTTATTAGACTGACTGATGACAACGAATATGCCGTAATGACGCATGAAATGGCGAGCATTCCCGCTCGTGCTTTGGGGGCTGTGTTCTGCGATGCATCTCTTTATCGTGCAGAGATCAAAGCTGCTATTGATTTTCTTCTCGACGGTATCTAATGCCTCCTACGATGTGGCCCTTAGGGGTTCTAAGCCAGAACCCTATCAAACAATCTGCCCCTAATGATCCATGCCAGCATTTTATGAAACACAAACGTGAGTTTTCGTTCCACTGAGCATCAGACCCCTAAATGTGATTTATTTTGAGCGTCGCGGCCATCATCTCCAACTGGGCCACGTACTGCGGATCGGACAGAGGAATCAGCCGGTGAGGGCCCACACCTGACAGTGCCCTGCCTGGGCCGTGGGCACCTTTCTCGCCGCGCTGCTTGAGCGTGGCCAGCTGCACGTAAGGGTAGGGCGGCGCCAGGCTGAAATCCCCCCGGGCAATTCCCGGAGCTTGTACATAAGCCTGACAGGCAGAGCGCGCCAGTCGCAGCTGAATAGCTGAGCTCAGGCTGTGGCACTGAAGGAGCAATGACATGCTTATTGTTTTCGTAGCCATTATCTGAAGCCAGGCATAAAACCCACTGGGATGACATCCAGCACCCGACAGAGCATACGTACAGGCCAGCACAATCTGTTGTCACGGATAAAGGAGTACCTCAGTCGGACAACTTTGCGAAGTACGTCGCGGCTTTTTTTAATGTGTCTCTTTCATCGGTAACCCGCTTTAGTTCTTTCTGAAGTCGGCGGATCTCAGACTGGGCATGAGACTGAATTTTGTTGGCTGACGAGTCAGGGCCGTACTTTTTTACTCAAACATAGAGGCTGTGCGTGGTGATATCAAGACGTGTTGCCACGCTGGAAACGGAATGGCCGCGAACAACAACCTATTTTACCGCTTCAATTTTAAACTCTTCGGGATAACGCTTACCGCTCATGGGCACCTTTTTTAAGTCATCTTAAATGACCCGGTGGTGTCTGTTAAACCTGTGGCGATTCACTTCGCATCACAGAATTGGCACCTGAACGCCGTTGTTTTAATTACCGGTTATGCGGCGTGAAGGTCTTTGCGTTAACCACAAGCGGGTTTACGGCCTTTATTATCTGAGCGGGCTGTGGGCGTAAAACGCAGACGACGTCGTAAAGTCTGGCAACAGAACGTCTGCCGCTTACAGCTCACGCACCATTCTTTCCAGTCTGCACCACCGAAAAGTCTTCCGTATATATAAAAGCGTGGAGGGTACGTGCCAGCTCCAATGCGTTGGTGATGCCGAGCAGGTTCACCTGTCTAGCAGTACGACTGCATACGCCCGTATTTTCCTGAAAGGTTAACGCATCAGCAGCGCTTCGGTCGTTTCGGATTTACGGATGTGAGCACCACAGAACGTACTTGAACTGCAACTGCATTGATTTTTGGCCAAGAGAAAAAACATGAGTGGAGCTGAAGCGGTTATATACGCATAGACTTAATGACACCTATTAAAAAAAGCATTAAAAGCAATTCATTTATTTGGATAATTTATTTAATTCAGCTTTCGCACAGTAAAATTTTATGGGCTTAAATATTATATTTTAGTGAAATGTAAAGACTAAACGGACGAATTTGACAATTTCCACCAATATTTAAATTGATTGCATTATTAATCTCTGCTGCAATGATGGTGAAACATTAACGTAGCTAATGAGGTGAACAGGAAAAATAGAATGCAATAGAATGCAATAGAATGCAATAGAATGTAATGGAATCTTGCTATCTAGTGTCATCTACTAATGAAGTATGCAGGAAGTCAAATTTAAAAAATTATCCAGTCTTGTTTTTTTAACTATTCAGATACTATGCTTCTAAAGCAGCAATGATAAAATTTGAAAACATCAATAAAATTTATAGGCTGAAGTTATAGGAAATAGGGGAAATTATGAGTGCTTACTTGAAAAAGAGATTCACAAAAAATTCATTAGGATTTGTTGTGATATTATTATTAACTACAGTTAGGATTCCATTAAGTCATGCACAGGATAACAGCGCAGTTTTTCTCCATCCTGGTATGATCTACACCCAAGCTGACTTGGATAGAATGAAGAATGCCTTAACTAACAAGAAAAACCCTTGGAATACTGACTGGCAAATATTACAGTCTAATTACTTGGCGAGTTCTTTATATTCTTCTGATCCGGTAGAAACTGTATATAGAAACGACACGGCCCATGGTAATGATGGCTATGGAAGTTTAGAAAACAGTGCTTCAGCCGCCTTCCTGCTTGCAGTTGAATGGGCTTTGACAGGTGATACTGCCTATTCTAAAGCGGCTATAAACATCCTCAATAAATGGTCTCTGGTTCTAAAATCCATCCAGGGGAAAGACGCACAACTTGCCGCCAGTCTCAATGGTTATAAATTACTAAATGCAGCTGAATTATTACGTTATAGCAATAGCGGGTGGTCTTCTTCCGATATCAGTAACTTTACTAAAATGATGACAGACGTTTTTTACCCTTTAACTAGCACCTATGGTCAGGTTAATGGCGGTTGGGCGAATGGAAACTGGGATGCTGCAGACATCGTATACAATATGAGTCTTGGAGTATGGAAAAATGACTCCGCTTTATATAATAATGCTGTTGAATACTTTAAAAATGGAGAAGGCAACGGCTCAGTGATTCACTATATACAAAATGATAGTGGACAATTACAAGAAAGTGGACGTGACCAGGCACATGCGCAAGGTGGTTTAGGTTTATTATTAATAGCTGCTCAAATGGGATACAACCAACGCCAATTTAATAAATCTGGTGCAGATATGGTAAGCTACCCTAATGATAGCTATCCATTATTAAATGCGGTGGAATATATCGCTAAATATAATTTGGGATATTCAGTTCCATATACACCAATTGCAGGAAAGGGGTATACACTTGATGACATGAGAAAAAATAATTCCTGGACACCGGGGCTAACTATTTCTTCTCGTTTCAGGGGGGAGTTCAGGCCAATATATCGAGGAGCTATCAGTTTATTCACCACGGCGGGTGTATCCGACACTAAACTACCGTATGCAAAAGAAGTGATTAGTCGTTTGCCTATAGGAAAATTCTATTTCGATTCCCCATCCTATGAAGGTTTACTAAGTGCTACTTCACCATCCATTTCAAATGATATGTACGTTATAATGGAAAATTCAGGTGTTAGCACAAACTCATATGATTCAGGGGAAATGATTAGCGTAAGCGGCGATTCAGTACCAGTAACAGCAAAGGAAACTACGCCATCAAATAAAACTGCTTTTAAGATGGTGTATATAACTAAAAACCACTTTGCATTTCGCTCAATATATACTGGTAAATATTTATCTGTAACTTCTGATGGTAGTATAATTGCATCTTCTAATGAAATCTCTGACAAAGAAACATTTGTTTATACAGATAGCGGGAATGGTAATGGCACGTTATTATCATTAGATAATAATCATTATGTGTATATGGATCCAAATACTCATCGTATTTCTGCGAGCGCAACTAGGGTTGCAAATGACAATAGCAGATGGCTAATACTTTATCCAAACCCGAAAGATTTGGGTGTTTCTGATTAAAAAAGCTGATGATTTAAAAGCTGAATATATAAAAAATCGCTTTAAAGCCAAGTCGGTTCACTGGCGGTACCAGTAAAGGTTAAATAAGTAATGTGAAGCTTAATTAGACGTTATTGCCGAAATTATTATAAATTTGAAAAGGAAGTCGCTTTGCTCCTCGTCTTTTGCCACTTCCCGTCCTGCTCACCCGTCCCGCCGTGCGCGGGACATTCAGTCCGCTCCGGCGGCGCGTGCGGCCTGCGCGTTCGCCCCTGCCTGCTCCGCTTTACGCCCGTCTTTGGGGTGGTCACGGCACTACAGGGACGCCCCCTGACAATGATGAGCATAGCTATGTCCCGATTCATGCGAGGCGACATCCGGAATCGACGCAGGCCTCTTAAAGGGGCTGAGTATTTATCGAAAGCAGGGCGCGGATGCCTACATGACCTACCACAACGGGATTTCCGGAACCCGGCATAACGAAGGGAAGCTTACCGCAGAAGACATCGCAAAGGTGGTCTCAATAGCCGGTGCCGGTGCCTCCTCTGACGATGACAGTGCCGATTCCGATCGACAATTAGAGAGCAGTAACATGCTAGCGGAAATGCTTGGACTCACCGGTACGCCGGGCATTATCGTCATGCCGGCAGAAAATCCCACTGTTTAGAACACCACCGTAATACCCGGCGTAGTCAACGAAGGCATATTGCAGCAGGCCGTTGCTCGCGCTGCCGGGAAGGATTAATAACTCTAGTGGCGGAAGGTGGACTGACTGCAGGCTAAGGTCCGTTATGAGCGAGGTGCAGACGTTTCACTTATGACAACTGAATGTTCTAATACGTTAAACATAACTTCACTGTTGCGGATCATTGCTCATAAGCTTATAAAATCAGAAACCTATATGGAAATCAAGGCACTATGAACATTTCAATCAGAAAGTTACTGCCGCTAGAATGGGATCATGCTCACAGTTTGATTTCACAGCTACGGAACATTTCCAAAGAAAAATTTATCGAAAGCGTCAGAATTCAGACGTTGAACGGTTATGAACTTGTTGGCGCATTTGGCAATGAGAAAATGCTTGGCTTGATGGGTTTCCGTCCCGTTCATACTCTGGCCAGAGGATCACATCTCCATATTGATGATTTGATCGTAGACGAGGCTTTAAGAAGCACAGGGATAGGGAAAAAATTGCTGGATTTTGCCACTACTGAATCAGAAAGCAGGGATATGAACTTCGTGTTCCTTGATGCCCGACAGCAGGTGATACCCTTTTATGAACGGAATGGTTTTGTGGCTCACACATCACCTTCAATGAAAAAGCCTCTCAGATAAAACCAGATAGCCTGTTCATAGGTGGGGGTGCGGACATTATAACTTTACATCTACACCCTTAAGTACCATAACAACATGAATTTAAAGAATTTTTTGCACGCATAAACACTCAACGGATCTGTTGCATAAGGTGGGAATGGATTGCATATCTCATAACCGCATCTACGATAAAGTGCTATCGCCGGTTGCTGGTGAATCCCTGTTTCAAGCTGCAATAGGCTCGAATTCTTTTTTGAAGCAATCGTCTCGATCGCGCTGACTATCTGTTCTCCGAGCTTCCTGCCCCGATATTCCGGTCGAATATAAACCCGCTTAATCTCAGCTGAGCCATTTTCATGAAATAGCAAAGCACCACAACCTGCAGGTAAGCCACCTTCATCACGTACGATAATGCACCGGAGCTGCTCATCAGTAACTGTTGAAAGATCCAGGCAGTGATTACTTTCTGTAGGATATAATGCGTTCTGAAAGGCATCGAGTTCGCTTACCAGCCACAGCTGGTCAGAATCACTTTTATCTACTTCTGAAATGCTGAACATTCGCTATCCTAGATTCAGTTTTAACTACTGAATTTAACATAATGTTCCATCTATGATGGCTTTCAGTATTTTACATAGGAGTGCATGTGAAACTTCCGCTTCTGGCACGAAGCGGACAAGCTAACTGAGCTGGAGGCCGCTATGAGCGAAGAGCGGATATATTTATAGATAAGAACAGACTTGGATTTTCTGGAGCAATCATATCCATTTCAGCTACGCGTGGGAACGATGTTATCCAGACCTGCATTACGCCATATACGGAGTAAGCTTTGCCGGGAATGAGGATAGCTGTTTAGTCTGCTACGAGCATAGGGAAGGCCTGTTACTCTTGGCACATCCGCTTTAAGCGAAGAGCGGACATTGGGAATTCATAACACAGATTTTTTTGATGCGGGGGTAGCTTTTATGAACAATGCCTGCATCCATTCATTTCCCATCAGTGCAGCGATCGCTACACTGACAGATCCCTGTGCTCACAGGCCGTCATGATCTGGTTATCGCCTGCTTTAGCGCAGTTTTTCCAGCAGCTGCTCAGCGCCTTTGTCCACTCCTGTCTCGGCCGCACTCAGTGAGCCAAACGTAGCTCCCACGTTCATGGCATTAGGATACTGCTCCGTTACGTAGGCCAGCAGGAGTTCACCGGTCGCGGCATCTTGCACTTCCACAGCATAGTTGACGTAACCGCTCATCAGTCCGCGCCCGCCTCGCACAGACTGAACAATATTATAAGGGCCGCCAGCCAGGTCGAATTTCGTAAAGGTCCCCACAACCTGTGGCGTGGTATCCGCGCCGGTCAGCGTCAGCTTTAGCCGGAGAGAAGGGGCATTCCCGGCGCTGACTTGCTCCCCGTTGATTAATACACCGCGATGTTAGTAATGTCTTCATAAGCCACATGAGGCATGGATACACCTGCCGGCGGTCGTCAGATTAAGTGCCTGACTTATGCGGACGATCTTACAAAAGAGTGTCTGACGATCACCGCCGCTTTTGGTATTTCAGGCGTTCAGGTCACGCGTATTCTGGACAGCATCGCGATCTTTCGTGACTATGCGGCGACAATCAAAATCGATCAGGGCCCGGGATCTACCTGCCGCGCTCTAGCAATGTGCCTTTAAGCATGGTGTGCAGTTGCGACTTATCCAGCCAAACGGACGTATTGAGAGTTTCAGCGGTCGCTTTCGGGATGAATGCCTGAATGAACACTGGTTCATTAATATTCTTCATGCCTTGAAAATTATGAATGACTGGCGACAGGAGTATAACGAGTCCAGACCTCATTCATTGCTGAATTACCAGATTCCTGCTGAATTCGCAGCAGTATGGAAAAATGGTAATCCGAAAGTAAATAAATTGGCATTACCAACTAATCATTGTATCTAATAATTGGGGCAAGCCATCTGCATTACGTGAACTTATGTAATTATATTTAACAAGAATGGTAGTACAATTTAGGACATCACTGTCATTATTTTGTCATGAAGTATTAAAGAAAATAACATTTGCAGGTGGGGTAATTGAAAACTCAGGGCGGTTGAAGCATGCTTATAAAATCCTATAAACGAGGTGGTGCTATGCATGAAATTATTAAGTGGGGCGTCAGACTCGCCGGAAGCATTTCACTGAGCTCCCTTATTTTAATCCCGTTTGGGCATTACTCCCCACCCTATCTTAACGCGTTG
The DNA here is from genome assembly GCF_982223955.1 of Pantoea sp. E956-1. Taxonomy (NCBI): domain Bacteria; kingdom Pseudomonadati; phylum Pseudomonadota; class Gammaproteobacteria; order Enterobacterales; family Erwiniaceae; genus Pantoea; species Pantoea sp. E956-1. Next base: position 103,837 of record NZ_CEUYZP010000011.1, read on the forward strand.
GACTGCATCATGCTTTCGATTTGGGGACATATGGAATGGGAAAACTACAGACATAAGCGAGATCGCAAGGATAACTGATATATGTTCCGGATTTACCATTTATACCCCAGCGTTTATTAACAGATTTGCAATAAACTGGTAATTCATTTCTTATGTGAAAAAATTGATTCTCGGCATTTCTCTGCGAATAAATCATTGATCTCTGCACTGAGAATGCTGGAAAATCCTCAGAAGTAAATACTTATCCCTTATTAATCTTTTCATGTTGTGTTAAATATCTGACTAACTCAATTGACCTCTACCGGTGAACCAACCAGATCGGCATGCCAGCCTAGATGCCCGTGCCGACTAAACCTTATGGAGCCGCAAATGAATGACAGACTGAATTTCCCATATGTGCCTGGCGTTCTGGCGGTGCTTTTATTTTTTTCTCGCCGGATTGACTCAGGTCGAAGCAGCCTCTCATTCCTTGACGCCCATAATGCCGGTAATGTCATGCAGGGCTTTGGGCGCAACCAGCATAACTGAGGGAGTAGATGCTGGAGTCAGCATCACCTCCGCACGGAAGCTGAAAAACCCGCAGGGCAATTTCTGTCTGGTTAGCGCAACGCTTTCACCCTCTGTCGGAGTGCAGGTAGCTTTACCTGAAGCAAAGTGGACTCAGTGCATGCTTCAGGTCGGCTGCGGGGGACTATGCGGCCAGATTAATCTTGGGCTGCCCAATGCAAAAGGCTGCATACCGGCGATGAACGGTGAATTTGCCGTATCCTCAACCGACATGGGCCACTCGGGCAGTATGATGGACGCTGCTAGGGCGCTTGACTCTCAGAAGCGTATTGATTTTGCCTACCGCGCGCAGCATGTTACGGCACAATTTACAAAAGCGGTTATGCGGACTTTCTACGGACAACCGCAACAATATGCCTATTTCATGGGGTGCTCAGACGGAGGACGTGAGGCGCTGATGGAGGCCCAGCGCTAACGGTTAGGGACCGGACCAGGTCGACCTGCTTTCAGCGTTGATGGACTGGACGGAAAAAGGCGTGGTGCCGGCCAGTCTGACCGCAGGTAAAACAGCATTAGTGGAGCAGCAACCCTCGGGATTGCCTGCGGGAACTCCTCCGGACAAGGCAGGCGTTCAGGACGCATCCGCGCACTTTCACGGGGAACAGAAGCAGGGGCTGCCTTATGCAGAATCCCCTGCGGCCTTCACCATGACGCGGCCTGTATTTCCCTACCCGTATGTGGCACGTTATCGCGGCAAGGGGGACCCGCGCAACGCCGCTAATTACGTCCTGGTGCGAGCAGACTATGACAGCCTTAAGACGGCCTCAACGGTAAGCAGCCTTCTGGGGCCTGATAACCAGCGCACGTACAGCGTAGTTAATGGCAGGCTGGTATCCCGGTGACAGGTTTGTGCAGCTGACAGAGCGCGTATAGAGAATATTGCTATTTTGTTAAATCAGGCGCTGTAGGTCTGGTCACGCCATGACGTGACCAGATTTACTCATAGTTATGGAAAACTCCAAGAATTTTACGATGCCTTAGCAGGTTCCCGCAGGAAAAGATTTTCAGTCCATATAAGCTTTGTTTTTTACATATGAGCTGATGAATTGAAAGTACTGACCTTAATGCGTGGCATGCCATTATTTGCCCTAAGCCTTTTTTCGGCCGGGGCCACGGCCAGCGTCGACATTTTCACCGTTACTGATGACCCTTCCATCGCTAAAAGTGATTTTGCAGGTAACGTTCAGGGCAGCTACGCCCATCAGGAAGGTAATTCCCGGACGTCCACCATTTCGGCTGATTCGACGCTGACTTGGTTTGATAAGGCGAACGCTTACAGCCTCTGGGGACAAGCTTACAACTACAGCTCTGATGACACCCGTTCTTCTGAGAAATATCAGGCGGGCCTGCGCCTGCGCCATAACCTGGATGGAAAAAATTTCCTCTTCGGACAGAGCGGGTGGTCAGGCGACAGATTCAACGGATACCGCGGCCGCTACACCACGGTAGCAGGATACGGCTGGCAGATATTCAGCGGACCGCTTCATACTCTGCGCGCTGAGGCCGGCCCTGGCATCAGGCATGATGAATTCACTGACGGAAGCGGAACGACCAATGCGCTTGTCTATACAGCCCTTAGCTATTCTTACAGGCTTACTGACTCTGCTTATTTTATACAGGGCGTTTCAGTGGTTGCCTCCAGAGATTCCACTCTCAATTCCGAAACCGGCCTGAGAGTCAATCTGAATAAAAGGTTCGCCCTGAAAGTGACATATAACTACACGCACAATTCCAGGCCGCCTTCCACAGCGCCGGATAAAACCGACACAAAAGCGCAGGTGTCCATTGTTTATAACATTCCCTGACGCAGTAATGTTCCATTCCGGAACCGGGAGAACAATGTTCGCTCCCCTGCTAATTCCTTTTCAAACTACGCATTCGGCCTGACATCCTGTCTGATGCGCAGAAAGCTTCTGAGGAGATGAAGATGAGAAAAATGGTTCTTCTGTTACTGGCGTTAAGCTGCACAGTATCACTTTCAGGCTGCGTATGACCGTGATGGGGCCCTGGTGGCGGACCCGAGGCGGCGGACCCGGACCCGGAGGCGGGCCGGGCTAACGTTAAGCATCTGCGAAATAAAGACAGCAGGCAGAGTCAGCAGTCTGCCTGTTTTTGGACGGATGGCGGCCCTGAACAGTAAACTTGATTCCTGAGGCCAGGCGAACTTCAGCAGAGAGAATGATGCAGAACGTTTATCAGCCTTCCGGGGGCACCTCCGAATACCTTTCACTCCGGGGCTTATACACAGTCACCGGAACAATGTCAGGCAGTGTCCTGAGCATCACAACCGTTCCGGAAAGCAAGTAATTTACACCCGCTTCAGCGATGGCCACCATCCGCTCAGCCGGCCTTGCCTCAGCAAAAAACTCCGGATAATGACAGTAGATTAATGCCGGACACTCAGCGCGCCGGTGACCCTGTTCCTGCGCAGTGGTCAGCCCCCGTCAGCGCAGTTCAAAAAAACTGGACAGTAAGACTTATTTGACGCCAGGATGGTTTTCGGTCTCAACAGCTTTAACCATATCCAGCCTCAGGGCGATTGCACAGTGTCTCAGCGAAGTTCTCTGGCCTAAAACTTCACGCACAACTTAATGCCAATTACTCTAAGAAAAAATTAATTAGCGACTGCAGAAGTTATGTCAATTGTAAGCTTAATGCACGGTATTTGAAATTCGGTAAAAAACCGGAAAGCCTCGCTGAACGTAAATGATTGTCCGGAATCTGACCCTTCGTTAATCATTTCAGAGAGATAATTTAAGGTGAAGTTACTGGTCATCTTCAGAGATAATATAGGCGACAGCATACTTGCCACGCCGCTCATTGAGCACTTGTACACCATCTACGGAGTGACCACCGATGTGCTGGCAAACAGCTATGCCTCGCCGGTGTTCAGCCATAACCAGGTGCATCAGTACAGCAAATCCAAACACTGTAAGAACCTGGTCGGCGTTATCTTGGCCGCCGCCATACGAGTAAAAACGATATTCAGGCTGAGAAAGGAAAAATACGATGCGCGGTAATCATCGCTTAATCGTCCTGGGATCCGCATTCTGCCTGGTGGGCTGCCGGCACAGGCGCACAGCGCGTTATCGCATTCGGGGATGAAGCCCATCCGCTGATTGATAAGCTTGTGTCCCGGGCTAAGGGCACCTTTCACGTTGCTCAAAGGCTTTTCAGGCTGGGTACAGCCGTAACGGAAGCGCCGCCGCTGCGCCGATTTATCCCCGGGAAGAGTAGCGTCTACCCAAACCCTGATCTGGTAACGAAGTTAGGATGACCTGTGACGTTGCGCCAGGCGAGCGCATCATCGCTCTGCAGATAAGCGCGCGAAAACCGGGCCAGCAGTAGTCCGCCGGTAACTTTATCACGCTTGGCCGCCTTATCGCTGAGCACTACCGATGCCGCACGTTTCTTTCTGGTCACCCGGCGACAATTCGAATCCCATGCATCCGGGCGACGACATTAAGGCGACAGCTTTTTATTCGCATGGTAACAAGCAGACTCATCAACGCACTGGAAGAGGCTGCATATGATCACTCCTGAAACGACTACAGAAAAAGAAATCCTCAGAATGCTGACCTACCAAGCTGGCAAAGTCATGGGGTAAGCTGTCTTCAGAGAAAAGGATATGCACTTTCTGTAAACCAGGATAAATGAAGTCTATGCAGAAAAAATGATTGGCGAATTTTTCAGCCATTTTAACGTAGATTTCTCCGGCTACCAGCATGTGCTACCTTTTCCGGCAGACCGAGAGACAAGCCTGTGTATCCCATCTTATGAGGTATCAGCATGGACAGAAAAGTCGTGCAAAGCCCCTTACGCTAAAGCTTCTTAAGAAGTCAGTGCGGTTGGAATAATGGATAGACAGGCGGGCAGAACCCACCTGTATGACGCTGATTTAAATCAGCCGTAAAAGCCATTACTGCTGATACTTGTACTGAAAACTCCCTCTGCATCAGAGTGACTGACGCGCTGACATTCGGGCGGAATGTCCCACACCGGGTGTGTTCCGGGATAAATCACCGGCACGTGCAGCGATGCGGCCATCCAGGCCGCGTCCCGATCTGCACTGACTAATCTGCTACACAGGGATATCATGGCAATAAAATCGGCTGTGTTTGTCGTAGTCACCACCGTCACGACCACGTCGCTGCATAACAATTCAGCTTCGGCCATGAGTGCCCTGTCCTGGCGGCCAGATATAGATTTATCCCCGGCTGATATAAGGAAAACGCGTCCCCGGACTGCAAATTCACGTATGAGCTTTGCCCATTGCACTGAGGTCCAGCCGGCACGTACTACGGAGTTAATGACTATCCCGATATTATTAGCCGTCAGAGAGATGCAGTAGCATCTGGCTATCAACATGGCAGACTGCAGATCAGGATACAGCTTCAAAGAGGCTTTTCGGCTTTGCACTCTCTCAGACTCTTCAAGAATATCAGCTCCAGTCAGCTTGTAACAGTAGTCGATAAAGTCAGCATCCTGGAAATAACCGGCACACATTGCGTCACTGAGTATTTTCCACATTCTGTACTGTCGGGTACTGACTGAATTGAGAGAGATAATACAATCGAACCTTTCCTGACGCATGGTCATGAGTGTTTTCAGTAAACTCACACGGGAAATCAAACTCCCGCATCGTGAGTGACAGGACGTAGCGTTTATTCTGAATATTTTTCTGATATCAGGATTAGTAATAAATAAGGGTTGCTGTTCTGTGCTAATCAGCATATCGATTTTAATGAGATCGTTACAGGCCAGTTTTCTGAGAAAAGGCGTAGCCGAAAGGTTAGTGACCACATCATCGGCACCTATAATGAGTATCTTCATATTATTTCCAAATAAAGCCGGCATGCACGCCGGCGAAGAAAATAAGTGTCTCAGTCAGGGAATGGTTTGTCTCACCAGACGATATATATGGTAGTTGATAAAATCATTCTATCAAAACATGAAACAACAAATATAAAGTAAGATTTAAGATAAATTTGTAATGCTTATGAAAAACAGATGAATGATTTTTCTATAAGTTGCCTTCGCCCTTTCTGTATTCTGCGTAACATTTAATCTCATAAGAATTCCAGATAATTTTCTACCTGCCTGTATAAAATTGGACGGAGTGAGCGCAGGGTTAAATAAAGCCGGGAGATCCCCCGGCAGATAAGTTGCTACCAGGTCTTACCAATGTTGAACTGGAACTGTTCTGACTTATCCCCTTCATATTTCTCAAGAGGCAGAGCGTAAGAAAAGACCAGCGGTCCCAGAGGGGACTGCCACTGCAGGGCCACCCCTGACGATACGCGGATCTTGGTTGGATCGCCGTAGTCCGGGATGCCCGCCGCACGCGTCTCGACCGTATTCTGCCATTTTGTATCCCACACGCTCCCCGCATCTACAAAAAACGATGTTCTGAGCGAGTCCGCGTAACGATCGCTGATAAACGGCGTCGGGGTAATCAGTTCCGCACTTACAATCCCCATCGCATTTCCCCCTACCGCATCGCTGGATTTCGTCACCGGACAGGTACTGATACTGCTCTCAGAGCCATTACAGCGGTAATAAGCTGCTTTAGGTCCGATAGTGTTCGAGGAAAAACCGCGTACAGAGCTGGAACCGCCAGCGTAGAAGTTGTCGTAAAATGGCACCTCTTTGCCGCCCAGCCCATCTGCATATCCCGCTTTTGTACGGCCCATCAGTACCCAGCGGTGGTCACTGCTGATCGGCAGGTAAACACTGGCGTTCAGCGTGCTCTTGTAGTAACTGTTGGTTGAACCCGGAACGGTGACTTTGGTATTGAACCCGGCCGTTAAACCTGACGTAGGAAAGAAGCCGCGGTCCAGTGAATTATATCCCCAGCCGGCATTCCAGAAAAAATCATTGGCGGTGTAGGTCGCATCGCTCGCCCCGTCATCATCGACCGTACGAGTTGTTACGGCAGGATGGATCCCCTGTGAACCCAGATAGCGCCACATTGAAACCTGCGGAGACATGTTGCTCACGCGGTTATAAACATAATCAAATCCGGTGCTCAGGTTACTGTTTTCACTGACAGGAAAACTCAGCGTGCTGCCCGCGCCAATACTTTTCAATGTATACTCAGACAGGTCATTGTCTTCTGCGCTGTAGTCATTATAAAAGAGTTTCCCACCCAGACTGACACCATCCACGGTGAAATAAGGATTGGTTGCCCCGACTTCAACATAGGTCTGATAGCTGTTTTTTGTACCACTAAAACTTACCGTGTTACCTGTCCCCAGCCAGTTGTCCTGGCTGACGCCAAGCTGATAGCTGATGCCACTGTCCGTACCATAACCGAGCCCGGCATTAAACGTTCCGGTATTGCGCTCTTTCACTTTGTAGATCACGTCAACCTGATCCGGACTTCCCGGCACGCGCTGGGTGTCGACATCCATACTCTCAAAATAACCCGTGCGGTTCAGCCGAGCCTTACCCTGTTCAAGCTTGTCTCCTGCCAGCCAGGCACCTTCCATCTGCCGCATCTCCCGGCGCAGGACGGCATCCCGCGAAGTATCATTGCCGCTGAATTTAATCCTGCGGACGTAAAAGCGACGACCAGAATCGACGTTGACATGTAAAATTACTGTTTTATCTGCATCGTTAATTTCGGGCTGCGTGCTGACCTGCGGAAACGCATACCCATTGCGCCCGAGCATTGATTTCACAGCTTCTTCACTGGCCGTTATGGCCGCGCCACTATACAGTGATCCCTTCGGGAAATTAGCGATTTTTTCGATTTCCGCCGCATGTCCGGACATATTACCGGTAAATATGACCTGCGATATATGGTAAACATCGCCTTCGTGAAGATTAATGGTCAGATATATTCCTTTCTTATCGGGTGTAAGACTGACCTGAGTGGAATTAATAGCGAAACGCGCATAGCCGCGGTCCAGATAGTAACTTCTGAGCGTTTCAAGATCGGCGGCTAGTTTCTGTTTCTGATACTTTCTGTCGGCGACGAGGTTCCACCAGGGTACATCGTCCCGGAGCTGTAAGTGAGAGATGAGCTCATCGGAAGGAAAAGCCTGATTGCCGACAATATTTATTTGCTGAATTTTTGCCGACACACCTTCATTAAATATAAATTTAAGATCTACCCGGTTACGGGGCAGTGGCGTAACAACCGCCTTGACGCTGGCCGTGTACTTCCCGGAGCTGTAATAGAAATCTTCCAGTCCTTTTTCAATATCTGAAAGCATGGTGCGATCAAGAGCTTCACCCACTCTGATACCTGACACATCCAGGTTCTGCCTGAGCTGGTCTTCCTTAAGCGCCTTATTACCGGAGAAAGATATGCTGGCAATCGCTGAACGTTCTTTCACTTTGACAATGAGGCTATTCCCATCGCGTAACACCTGGACATCATCAAAGTTACCGGATGCATAAAGGGCGCGAATGGTCTGACGAATTTCTTCATCGTCCGCCTGTTCACCCACGTGAACCGGCATTGTAAGCAGCACTGCCCCTCTGGTAACTCTCTGCAACCCCTCGAATTCAATGTTATTTATCGTAAGTACACCTGAGCCCGCAGCAGAGGTCGCGATGAAGAGTAATCCGGTAATTAACTTTCTCATTCTTGATTGTCCTGACGATCAGTCTGAAAGGCCATACATATTGCTTTTAAAAAGAAAGGTGCAAGATGTCATAGACATATGTTGTTTGGTATAAGTAATGCGTTATGAGACAGTTAGTATCAATTTAAATTCCTGCAACTAAATGTTTTTTCATTTTAATTACAATAAAATGCAATTAACCTGATGAATTTTCAGTTATCGGGTATGATTTTTTTCAGGTTCTATCTGGCATCTGAAAGTAATACCAGCGAAATGATGCGCGGCTGAAAGTTTTTTGGGCTTGTTCTAATTCAAGGTTAAGCATTCAAATTTATTTTTACCATTGATAAATATTTTGACAAAAAATGCTAAAATCTTTTATGTTGTCATATCGTAGGGTGTCATATTGATGACACATTATGATATCCATTTTTTCTCACAGAAAAAAATTATCAAAAAGATCTTTAGGCTCATCATCTTTTAAATCGGCGTAGAAATACATAATTTTAATATTTTTTTCGCCACTGTGAATTTACTGCTTAATAATCATATCGAAAGGTGTTTTTTGTGCCCATTCATTTATATATTGAGTGTTAAGTCTATAGGTTTTATATATTATGACGGGCGACTTGCCATTACTTTAAATATATGATATGATAATCTAACCATAATTATTTATTAATATTAGAGTTATTTTATTTATGTCGTTTAAATAATCTTTATCGCGTGTGCTTCTATCAGAATGCTGACGTAATGTGCATAGCAGCGTAATTCGGCATAATGGTCTTTACTGTCACCTCACCTGCCTGTTTGCTTTTTTTATTGACCAACCGTCCTATTACAACATTATGTCAATTTGACCTTGCCCGCTCAAATTGACAATAACTGTTGCAGGTAGTAAAGCGATGCCGGAGTTTGCATGAATTATTACTCTCTGCTGCTTACTTATTAAATTCAGGATGTTGACCAGATATGCAGCACCTAGGGTCTGTTCTCCGGTATGTCTCGCCTGTTCTGACATTTTCATTTCAGCGGGTTACGTCATGCTCTTCGCAGGAAAAGCCGCCGGATGCTACTCTTTGCTTTCCGGGTTGACTAGGCTATCCTCAAATAGGTGGAAAAATTCAGAAAGCACCGTCTTGAGGGCATGTTGCTGGCGCTGCTGGAATCTGAAGAGGAGTATCAAGAACACGAACGGCACGTGACATTTGCATGAAAATAGCCAGTATTTTTACCTGCAAAGAGGATACGTCATGTGTAGGCAAACCTTGATCTGAGTTATTAGCGAGAGCGTATTTTGAATCTGAATCCTCAGGGGCTAGCTTTTCAGAAAACCAGGCATCTACCTGAGCCCATTTATCGGAATCTTGTGAAGGATAATCCGGAATGCGCATATGAATTTACTCTCCTTAAAAAACTTTAGTAATGAACCAGTCCACCATCTACAGCATACTGGCTGCCGGTAACATAAGATGCGTCATCGGACAGAAGGAAAAGTGCAACTGCAGCGGCCTCTTCTGCTCTTCCTGCACGGACTAAAGGAACCTGGCTTACCACAAAATCTTCAAACTGCTGACGTGACTCTTCTGGCATAAAGTACCTGAAGTTGGTTTCAATCGGACCCGGCACTAATGTGTTGGCGCGGATACCGCGTTCAGCCAGCGCAGATGCCCAGCTTTTGACCTTAGCAATAACGGCACCTTTCGTCGCTGCATACAGGCTTGTCATCGCCGCACCTTCACAGACAGAGGAGGAAGAAGTTACCAAAATGGACGCGCCTGAATTAAGCGATTCGGAGAGGGCTGCCAGCTGTAGCATCGGACCGCGCACATTAGCATTCATCATACGATTAAAAGAATCTGCCGTTGCAGATTCCGGAGAGCCTACTTCAGCAAAGCCGCCATTTAGCCATAATCCATCAAGTGAGCCCTAGTCGTTAATAGCCTCACCCAGCCCATGTATGTCAGTTTCGCTTGCAGCATCGCTTTTCAGAATAAGCGAAGCTGCAGGAAGCAGACTGCGTGCACGCTCCAGTCTTTCTTCATTAAGCCCGGTTATGGCTACATTGCCACCTTCCGTGACAATACGCTGAGCGCCTGCCAGCCCCATGCCACTCGAGCCGCCCGTAATCAGTATCCGTTTACCCTTAAATCTGCCCACGCTTACAGCCTTATTTGTCTCTGGAGTCAGCATTTACCTTACGTAAAAAAAATACTATTCGTCATCTGTTTCATTACGCAACGATGACATTGCTGCCTGAATGTCCGCTTCTGGCAAAAAGCGGACGTTAGCGATATCTCTGTCTCAACAGCATCTCACCGCTTATAACGAAACGGCGTGCGACGATTTAGCGTTGCGCTTTGCGTTTTTTCCTGAACCACAGCAGCGCCAGAAGAAGCACAACGCCCGCAACCGCCATGCCGACGCGCGATACCAGTATCAGCGGCGACGCCTCTCCGCCGGCGCGCAGCGTTTTCACACGTTCTGCGCTGATCTGCACCTGGCTATGCCCAATGTCCTGCATGACATAATTGGTCACTGCGGCAACCTGTTCATCATTCAGGGTAGCGGCGAAACCAATCATGCCCTGCCCTTCCTCCGGCCAGACACCCTGCAACACCGCCATCGCGACGTTATCCGCGTTGGGTTTATCCAGTAGGGGATGGTGCTGCAATGCCGGAAGCCCGTTCAGCCCTTGGCCGGACAAATTATGACAAGAAGCACAATTGTCACGATACACCTGCTCCCCCTCGCTAAGCGCCGCCAGCGTCTGTGGCAGATCATCTCCCGTGACCGGCGTCAGGCCTTGTGCGGCCATCGGAACGGTGGCATCAGACGCGGCCGGAAGCAGATAAGTGGCAATCGCCTGACGATCTTCCTGCGTCATGCGAGAGAAACTCTTATCGATCGCTTCCAGCATCGGACCGCCCGCCGTGGCGCCGTTATCCGCATGGCCAGTCGCGAGATAGGTCGCCAGACTCTGGCGCGTCCAGTTTGCTTTGCCCTGCAAAGCTTCGGCAGTGATATCCGGCGCGAACCAGGTGCCGAGCGATGCGCCCTGCAGATTCTTCTCCTGCTGTTCCGCCATCAAAAAATTACGCTGCGTATGGCAGGTGCTGCAGTGGGTTAAGCCCTGCACCAGATAAGCGCCACGGTTCCACTCCGCCGACTGTGTGGTATCCGGCTGATAAACGTTACTGTTCGCGAACAACAGATTCCATGCCGCCATACTGAAGCGCAGATTGAACGGGAACGGCAGCGCGGTTGTTTCAGGTTTAACATTAACCGGCTGCACGCCTTGCATAAAATAGGCGTAGAGTGCCGCCACGTCCTCGTCGGTTAGCCTGGCGTAAGCGGTATAAGGCATTGCCGGATAGAGCTGGCTGCCATCTCCGCGAACGCCTTTACGCAGCGCCGCCGCAAATTGTGCTTCGCTGTAGTTGCCGATCCCTGTGCTTTTCGATGGCGTAAAATTGGCGCTAAAGATGGTACCGAGCGGGCTGGCGATAGCATGGCCGCCGCTGAACGGCGCTTTGCCCTGTTCCGTATGGCAGGCGCCACAGTCTCCGGCTATCGCCAGATATTCACCGCGCTTTATCAGCTAGCCAGCATCCGCCGGGTGCGCCTGAGCAGAGGCCGCCAGTAGCGCGCCTGCCGCCAATAAGGATGTCCAGTGCTTAACCATGTTGCGTCTCCTGCAGAATTTTGTCCGCAGTGCGCAGCGCCAGCGCCATAGCGGTCAGCGTCACGTTGCAGGTGCCGACGGTTGGCATCACGCCGGTGCCGACCATAAACAGGTTCTGATGGTCGTGCGCGCGTCCCCATGCATCGGTCACGCTGGTCGCGGGTCCAGCCCCATCGACAGCGTGCCGGTAATATGCTGACGGTTGGAGAATTTGCCGCTTTTGCTGTGTTTGACATTGGTAGCGCCGAATTTGGCCGTGATAGCCTCATAGCATTTCCGCGTTTTCTCAGTGCCTTTCACTACGTAATCATCAACGTCCCAATAGAGCGACGGCGTCGGCAGGCCCAGCGCATCTTTGTTTCCGCTCAGGGTGACGCGGTTGTTGGGATCCGGCAGCTGTTCCAGCGCGTTTTTGATGCTGAGACGACGCGCCGCGCGGAAGCGGATCTCCTCCTGCAGCTTTTTGCCGAAATAGCCTTCCGCCAATAATTCTTGGGTCACTGAAGCGACCTGCGAAGCGTTGGAAATATCAATGCGGAACGGCGCATGCTCACGACGGAATTCGCCATCGCGGAACTGGCCGATCGAGCAAGGGCTAACGGGCCCGCGTCCCGGCCAGATCTCTTCGTCAACATCAAAGGTCACGCCAATCGCCGGATGATCGCATAGGTTGCGGCCGACATTATCGCGCGCATTGGCAATGCCTTGCGGGAAGGTGTCGCTGGCTGACATCAGCAGCAGCTTCGGCGTTTAGATAGCGTTGGCCGCCAGCACGAAAGTCTCGGCGGTCACGCGATGGCTTACTTTATTCCAGTCATAATAGTTAGCGGCGGTGATACGGCCCTGCGCATCAGGTTCCAGCTGATAAACCACCGCCTCGGTGATGACCTGAACACCGCTGTTTTCTGCCTGCTGCGCCGCAATACCGCCATGATACTGGGCGTCAATCGGGCAAATCGGCATGCAGTTATTGTTGCCGCAGCAGGCCGGGCGGCCATCGAAGCTGCGGCTGTTGCGGCCGGTGCTGTCGTCCAGCACGGTGAAATCGGGAGCGAGGCGCGCGGTCACGCGCTGTTGCAGCCACGAAGCCGGAACGCGTTCCATCGGATAGGGCTTGCTGCGCGGCGAACCGTTGTCCGGCGAGTCGCCTACACCGGCAATGACTTCAGCCTGATAATAATAATCTTCCAGATCGTCGTAGCCGATCGGCCAGTCTTTGCCGATGCCATACTGGCTCTGCTGGCGGAAATCGTTCGGCACAAAGCGCCACAGCTGCGCCGCCCAGTGCCAGCTGGTGCCACCGAACATGCGAATATACTGAGCTGCAAAGGGATGCGGGCCAGCCTGATGCAGATAATCGTTCGGCTCCGGCGTGTAGCGCGGTTGCGGTGCCATCGGCGAAAACGGATAGGGAGACATAAAGTCAGATTTAAATGCGGACGCGCGATAGCGCTCTATCAGCTGGTCACGGCCAACTTTAGGGCCGGACTCCAGTAACAGCACTGCCTTACCTGCTTTTGCCAGACGGGTGGCGAGCAGCGAACCATTAACGCCTGCGCCAATCACCACCACATCGGTGGAATTCATTTTATTCATTAACGATATAACTCTTCTGAAATCAGGGATGTTGCGCCCAGCTACCGATCTGACCGTACGAGAAACTCGGCGGTACCAGCTTGTCACTGACCAGCTGGCTGGCAAGTGTATTAATGTAGGTGACATACAGGGCGTGATTGCCTTTGCCCACTACGCCGTTGTACCAGCCGCCAAGGATCGCTTTCGCCAGCTTTTCGCATGCTGCATCTTCAACGGCAAACTTCAGGCGTTCCTGTTGCAGCAGCTCAGGCTGACGTTGCAGCAATTCCTTTAGCTGCGTCAGTTCGCTGACGAAGGCTTTCTCTGTCTGACCGAGCGCCAGCATTAGTGCATGCGCCACGGTGGCGTTGAGATCCGTCTGCTGGGTAAGCAGGCGCGAGATCTGGATAAAATCATCCAGGCCGGGTAGCGGCACTACCGGCTGCGCGGCCTTCAGGCGCGGCAGCAGCAGCTGACCGGTGGTATTGGCGATAGCCACCAGCCCAACCATTTTCAGCAAGCGGCGGCGTGAATAGTGCGTCATAATCTTTTCCTGTAAAAAACGTCGCCTGCCGTTCCGCAGGCAACAAAAACCTGCCTGCTTAGCGGCGGCGTCGAAGCAGCCACGCTGCCAGCAAGGCGATAAAAGCCATTGCACCGACGCCTACGCCAGCCTGCGCGAGCCATACCAACGGCGACGAAGGGCCGCCGCGACGAATTTCCGCCACCTGCTCAGGTGAAACCTGCACCTCCGCATTGCCGTAGTGCTGCAGGATCCAACTCGATAGGGTGGCTATTTGATCGTCATCAAGATGATTAAGCGCGTTCGGCTGCGCGCCAAATGGCGGCATATAAACATCCCCCTCGGCGGTATGGCGTTGCACGCCAAACAGAATGGTGGCAATCAGGTTGGACGGATTACTTTCCGCCGTCGCGCTGTTATGGAACAGGCTTGGGTAGAAGGCGTCCTGAGTACCCTGCCCGCTGCTGCCGTGACAGGAGGCGCAGTTGCCGGAGAAGAGGCGTGCGCCTTCGTCGCTGACAGGAGTGGAGAACGGCTTGCCGTGAAATGCGCTTACGTTACTGGCTGCCTGGCCTTGGCTGAATCGCGATGCGCCGCTGGCAGATGCGTGAGTGTCGGTCACGCTGCCCATATAATCGGTAATAGCGGCCAGATCTTCATCCAACAGATGCTGGAAGCTGTGGGTGATCGCCTCTGCCATGCGGCCTGCGGCCTGCGCTTTGCCTGCCAGCCGTCCGGTTTTCAGATAAGCCATCAGATCCTGCTGCGACCACTCGCCAATGCCGCTTACCCGTTCCGCCGTGATGTTCGGGGCAAACCAGGGGCCAACCTGAGCGCCGGTAAAGGCCTCATCTTGCTTTTCCTGCACCATTATCAACAGTGAATATCCGGCGCTGTGCACCGCGTATGAAAAATGGCTTGCCCCGTCCAACTTCGACAGCAACGGACGTCAGCGGGAAAACTCGGCAAATTTATCGCTACGGAACGCGCCGAATGAGCAGGTAGTTCAATTCGGCCCCGGTTTATCTGGCACTGCCTGCTGATACAGACGGAGCCAATCGTGTTGGCCCATCTCACTTAGCCCGCACCTGGTACTTTTTATACGGTGATTGCCGGTTATTCCTGGCCATCCTGCTGATCTGGCGGGTATGGCGCTCGGCTGCCTCTTCTTCAGCTTCATTTACCGGGAATTTGGCTTTCTGCGTATGAGTACAATGTATTGGGTGCACACTCATGCAGCGTTCGTGAGGATAGCGCCGCCACTGCACATATGATATGGACTGTGCTTTTAGCTGTGGCACCGGCATCGTGCTGACCGTAGTGCAGCCTCCCGCTACTGGCACAGCTACTCGTCGGCGGCAACGACGAAGGCATACACAAAGCGCGAAATCACGGTCATACTCTTATCTGACCTATTACCCCGGAGTTCCACATAGCAGAATGAGCGCAACGTCTGCTTCTGGCACTAAGCAGACATTTGCGCGGGGCAAGGTCCGCTATGAGCGAAATGCGGACATGGGATTGAAGCCGATTACGCATTAGTAACTGGACCCTCGAAGAGTTAACTTTGCTTGTTCTGGTAAAGATCCCAGCGGTTGCCGTAGATGTCTTCAAACACAACGGCCATCCCGTACTCCTCCTCTCGCGGCTCCTGGCAGAAGTGGACGCCTTTCGCCTTCATAGCGTTAAAGTCGCGCCAGAAGTCGTCAGTCTGCAGGAACAGGAATACCTGTCCGCCGCATTGGTTGCCGATAAAGCCTTCCTGTCGCTCGTTTGAAGCACGGGCCAGGAGAAGATTACAGTCGCTTTCCGGATTCGGCGTCACAACGACCCAGCGCTTACCCGGCTGCGGCGTGTCTTCTACTAGCGTAAAGCCCAGCTTGTCGGTGTAGTACTCAATCGCGCGGTCATAGTCGTCGACCACGATGGCCACATAACCCATACATCTTTTTTGCGTTCTCATTTCTGCTCCATCAGGTTTCAGACACAGCTGTCTTGAAACAACTTTTTAACACAGTCGAACGCTACTAGCTGCATTGATAAGTCCAAAATAATAACGTCCGCTTTTGGCACTGAGCGGACTGACTTGGGCGCATTATGCTCCCCGGCATGCCGGATCGTCAGCCTGACTGCGCTAACTGGCAGGCCGGTAACGGGGTGAAGACACCCCGGAAAACCGTGCCTTTACGCAGTGGCTCGTGCAGCTGCGTGACGAGGCAGAACTGACAGACGAAACCTGTAACCGGCTGCACGACCTATGTATGGCCTCCGGTATCCGAAGCCGGACGCGGGATGCGCAGGCAAAGGCAGTGATGGACGGCCTGTTGAACCGTAAGCATTCCGAATGGTCAGGCGTGAGCGGGGGCAGCTTAAGTGAATTCTGGGGCCGCACAGTTGACAGCAGTGCTGTTGCAGACGGTGCGGCTGATTTTGACATGCGCCTGCTGCTGCCTACCCGTCTCGATGTGGAAATCAACGGCTTCAACGGTGGCCTGCTGGACGTGATTCCGGGTGGCTATGAGTTTTATATCGCGCAGTACGGCGTGAAGTGGCCGGAGGGTTAAGCACCGGAGGCAGAGGACGGTGAGTCGGGCTTTCTGGACTTAGCCTTTGACACCCCCTGGTCTCCGCCGGACATCGTTGTGATGCCGACTCAGAAGGCCATGCCAGATAACACCACGGTCATTCAGGGCGTGGTCAGTGAAAGCAGGCCATTGCCCGTGCAGAAAAGGGCTAAAAAAACCGGCTCACGGGCGGGGGGCACCGGGCCGGCCAACTATTACACAACGGAGTAATACTGTCGGACGCACTGCCAATCCCGCCGACTGTATGAGTAAGTATCGGCCGTCCAGTAAAAACCTTTACCGCATGACGCCATAGAAAATCCCGGCACGGGTGCCGGGAAGAGAGAGCTTATCAGTCTGCCCGTTAGCGCCAACCAATGGGCATTGTTAGGGATATCGGCTATTACGCCAGAACCTTTACCTCATGACGCCCACGCCGGTGAGGCTGTTCGTTCCTCGCTGTGCTGCGGTACGCCTCAGCCTGACCGTCCTGCCCGTCGCCTGCACTGCGAACGTCAAGCCGAACGGAAAGCATTACCCCTTCCTGTGAGCTTTATTTCCTTCTCAGTATCCTGCCAGACGCTGAGTTGAATTAAGTACGCCCGCAGATGTGAAGACCCTCACGGTAAAGTTTGTCGGTGAACTTTTTTTATCCATACGATTCGAGCTATGCGCAAACTGTGCTGGATTTAAACGGGTGAGATGGGTATTCTTTTCAGAATTCGCCGGGCGGCGATCCTTTTTAGATCCTTATCGAATACTGTGGTGGTTGACGATGAGGATTTGCAGTGTACCTGTGGCCGGTCATGCGCGGCGCGGGCATAAATTAACCGGATAGGACGTATCCGTTAAAACGTCCAGGGTATAGAGTCTACGGTTTACCGTACTCTGAATGCAAAAACCCCCCAAATCTGAGATCAACTTGGCGGAAGAATCAGAATCAGGGGGTCCAAAAGCAGGCGCAGCGCCTGTAAAGGATTATAACGCATGCTATCCATAAGACAACCCCTGCCCGCCATAAGTTTGGGACAGGGTGAATGACCGCATTTTAATCGGGATAAACAGCCCGACTTCAGAAAATGACAGACGTCGCCGCGGCGATCATGATGTCACCTGCAAATGCCCTGAACCCCGGTGGTTCGCGCCTGATGACTATCGCCCGCTTCCGGGTGAGTTTGGCCACGCCATGCGTCGTCTGGTCGTCAAAGAGAAGAGCAGCGGTAAATGGAAGCTGCGTTTCCGGCCATCACTTCATCCTTACTTCACGCAGTACCGTAAAGCTGCAGGTCGCGATCGGCATTTCCGTCCGGAACGGCGTGCGCTTATTGATGCATTATTCCCTCTGCTTGTTCAGCGTGCCGACATGGCCACCTGGGTTGTGACCGCCAATGTTAACCGGCTGGCCAGTGAACTCAGCCTTAAAAACAGTGAAGGCCATGTCATCCCCGAAACCCGGGTAGAACCCTGCCGGCTGTCTCGTCTGTTCCCGGAGCTGGCCCGATTTGGTCTTATCGAAATGCCTGATCTGGAATGGGACCCGATTGAACAGTACTGGATGCCCCGGCATATCATTCTCACGGAACGCTTCTGGCAGCTGTGCGGCGTTAACATGGATAAGCTGCTTCTGCAGCGAAATCAGCGCATCGAGGCTGAAGAGGAAGGTATTCTCGAACCCGGTACGCGTGACTCCGTTAGGGCCGCCCGTCGGCGCTGGTATGAAAAAGCCCGTATAGCGACGCTGCTGAGTCGGCGCGAGAAGGCAGTGCGGGGGAAAAGGCGCAATAAGCTGGGCAAGCTCCCCCTCGATGAACGGCGCAGCACGATGGCCAGCTGGCTCATTCGCACACGGCCGAACCACGAACTGATCAATCTCGACGCAGACAGTTTTGATCGCCTGGTGTGGCAGCATCTTAACCAGCTGGAGCTGGGCCTCGGCTACGAGCCTGCACCTCCCGACGTCGTTCACTGACGTTTCCCGCACGATTTTAACCGCCTTGACTGGCGGTAAAGTCGTTTGTGCCGCGTAACTGACGCTCTGTTTTTCTCCCCGCAGCCGCGCCATTCCGACCCCGCAACTGACATAAATACAGCTTTTCGGGGGCTGTCTTTTTTTACTCACATTTACCCGCAATTGGAAAATTGACCTTACCTGCAAGTGAGTCTGAGGTTACCCGCAAGACATTCCTGACCTACGGTCAGTAAAGAAATAATCAAAAGGAAAATAAGGTTTTCAGTCCGACCGTTCAGAGGATAAATAATGAGGCCTTCGCTTGTAGCGGCCGCAGGCGTCCGCGCCGCTCAGAATCTGAAGTAGCTCCCGCCTGCGGCGGGCATGGCGGAGATTAATAGTTACAACACCCAATAAGACCTCATAAAACTGCATCCGAGCAGACCTGAAACTCCAAGCCCCTCTCAGCCAGAACCCGAACCGTTCTGAAACTCCGAGTGCCCATTGACAGGCCGCCCCCGCCCCGGCCCGAAGGGCCGGAACAGGAGTGGCTGTAATGGATGGTGTAACTAATCCTCTAAGTTTTACTGTTCATAGTGAACAGTAAACCTAAGACCCCGGAAATCACGCCCTGTACGTCGCTCTGCGCCGTCCAGCCCGCTCACCGGGGCTTCGGGATTAGATGAACGTTATCGTCGCTTTAAGGCCGTCTGGCTTAGCAGGAAGGGGTTGGGTAGCGCCATATATCAGGCCGTAACCGGCTTCGCCGGGCGTACGGCGCCGTCTGACCACTGTACCCTGCTCTGACATCATCTGGCGCCTTCATGCCGCTACGCGCCATAGAGCACAATCTTTATTGTTTTACCGGTCATTAAGTAAATTTACCGTACATGATTTATTGCGTAGATAAGCACGGTTAGAATAGCGAATATGATTTATCAGGAGGACAGATTGTAGTGACGCTGACACAAAAATCCGGTCATCTGGCCTGGTGCGCTCTGGCAGCCCTTGCACTAGCACGTCAGGAAGGTACCGTTTGCTCTGCTGCTCAGGAAAATCTCTTTCTGACACGCTGGCTGGCAACCGCCCTGAAGCAGCGTCGCTTTTCCCGTGAGGTGGCTCCCGACATTGAATGGCTGCTAACGCAGGGGCGCCAGTATGGCGTTGCCGCAAAGCTTGCCGGCAAGCTCGACTATCTCTGGCGCTCCTGTACTGGCGAGCTATCTAAGCAGAATGACCTTTTCCGTCTGACATATGCCATGGAGATGGCGAAAGATATGTGCTGGGCTTACCGGCTGTTCAGCGACAGGGAATGGTCGGGAAGGCATGCCTCGGTCCTGAATGCTGCCGTAAACGGAATTTATCTGTCCCGAAGCAGCCTGGATGCTGCATTTGACGATGGTGGCCAGCAGATCGCACCGGTGATAGCGCGACTAACCGGATCCGTGCGGGGGCTGGAAACTCTTCTTAATCGCTGTGGATGGCAGATGGCTATTGATGGGCCTTCCGAGTTTTATGTGCTGACGGCAGAAAAATATGAAGTAACGATGGGGCAGTGAGCCCCTGTGCGGCTGTACCTGGCGGATCAGCAGTGCGGCCGGAGAGGCCGCTAAATAGGTCAGTGGCGGATCTGCGCCAGGTCGTCTTCAGTCAGTCCGGTCATTTTCATGACGGTACTACGGTCAAGACCGTTCTGCAGCATGGTTCGGGCAACTTCCAGCTTGCCTTCATTCCGGCCTTCCTGCCTGCCTAACTGGATACCCTTCTGGATGCCATTCTGTTCGAGCTGTTGTGCGATGGTCATAAGTGCGTCTCCGTGTTGCGGCACACGCTGTGCCAGTTCGCGTACAAAACCTTCGGCGTCGGCTGTTTCGCCTGCCTGTACAATATAGTGTACCAGCGATATCACCTGTGATGAAGACAGATAGCCGGCCAGCAGAATGGGCGCCAGCCGGTCAGTCAGTTCTGCCAGGTCCCGCTGATGAATATGTTTCTGCAGCAGGGTCAGGGCGGCCATGCTGCGATGGCCGGCGATTTCATCATCAGGAATGACGGTAACGTCAACCAGCGGGAAAGCGCTGCTGTAGAGTTTGCCTGCCAGCGCCGCATCATCAAACTCATTCAGCCACCGGGTTGAGTAAGGATACGGGCTGCGTTTACCCGTATAGAACAGCACGGGTATCACCAGTGGCAACTTCTTATGGCCCGCCTCAAGGTGGCGCTGCATGGCAGCCACCGCATAACGCATCAGGCGAAAAGCCATGTGTTTATCGGGTGAAGACTGGTGCTCGATGAGCACGTGGACATAACCCTCACCGGCTGTGGTTTTCAGACTGTAGAGCACATCGCTAAAGTACTGCCTCAGGTCATCCTCGACGAACGAGCCGGATTCCAGCTTTAGCGTACTGAGGTCACAGATAGCACGCAGCTCTGCGGGCAAGTGGAGTTCCATAAAATCACGGGCGACATCCGGATGGGTCAGAAACTGCCGGAACGTGGCATCGTGAGGAGTTGGTGTGCGGTTTTTCTTCTTCTTCATCAGTCCCGGCTCTGAAAAATAACCGCTGTATGTTACCACAGGCAAAAAACCGTCTGTATTGATGGTGAACAGATCTGCAATGCCTGCAGGTAGCCGTTCGGATTATTTTTAATTTTTTCGGATTTACTGCTTCATCGTACGATCTCTAATAATCGAAGCATAATCATTCTTCGTCGCACTTTGCAATGCCCGATGAGTAATGGGATCATAAAACACCGTCAATACGGCTGGGAACCGATGTGGCTATTTCTGCTACAATTTACCATAAACTACATTAGGCGCATTAATTCGCTGGATTTTCATTAAACAGATAGGCTCGCAGTTTTAGAACAATCACTCTTAAAACTAAATTTATTTAATCAAGTCCGGGTCAACTGCGGGTATGTCTGCACCATAATATTCTGTCATAAGGTGCGCCCGGGACGTCACCATGGATACAAATTCTGCGTCATTTCTCGCTCCCGGAGGTAACAACATAATCATCGCTACTGTATCGCGTTTTTCGAATAATTCTAGCTGGATAATAAAACTACGAAGGGCATAACGCGGAAGTCCTCTAACACCCCATTGCTTAGAGTCTAAATCCGCTTTTGACATAGCCAACTCTGCGTGATACTTACTGTAAAATAAGGGTATATAGTGTTTTTTTAATTTATCTATAAAACCGCAGTAATAAGACCCGGTATTTTTCCCTTCTCGAATTTTCATTATAGTCCAGAAAGGTTCACCAACATAAGACTCGTCGGGTAAAGCAACCGTCATCAGGCGCTGGGCAATAATTTCATTTAGTGCTGGTAAATCAGTTTCAGTAAGAAGCGTAATACCATAAGATTCACCAACCTGTCTGGCACCTTTTTGATACCCACTTTTAGATATCATAACCCCAGAGACGCCACCAATATCACTAATTTTAAAAGAAAATGAAGCAACGTCCTCTTTCTCCACAGCTCTTCCTTTGTGTTTACATTCGATCATCACTTTATGCCTGACACCAGCTTTGATGAATTCATAGTAAACGTCAATTTGATGATTAGCGCCAGATCTGCCAGTAACGCATACATTTCGGGAAACCATTACTCCTTCATCTTTCATATTTAAAAGCTGACTATAAACTTGCTGCACTTGCTCTTCCAGCATTTTCCAGTCCGTATTTTTACTCATCTCACAGATCCTTAATTCATCAAATCCAATCTTGGTATAGCGGAAAATGTCATGCTGAGCAGCCGATGACTAATGCACAAAGATCCGGTCGTAGCCGAGGTCCGCATAGCTATTTTTATGATGACGGTCCACCCAGAACGCGGTATCCATCAAAGCGTTGAGGTTGTTATACATTTCCGCCTGCCATTGTGTGGTTTGGAAGCGCCCATCATTTCACCTCTGGCCCCAGCTTTGCAACTACACGCACCTTACCAGTGTATATTGTTCCCCACCAAGTATGCACGACAGAGTGCCTGGTACGCCCCCTGCCCCGCCCCGTTTCCGCTCTTCCCTTTACCATCATAGGGTTACACGACGATCGCAGCCCGGTTCAGAGGCTGACGCCCCGCTGTTTATTCGAGGCTGACCAGGTTATTCTCCGTATTCAGGAGAAAAGCCGGAAAACAGATCCAGACCGGATCCTCTGCGGATCGATTTATTCCCGTGGTTTTCGCTGGACAGACAGGGGAAAATACGTTCCACCCCGCCAGACAACGGAGATTGAAAGTTTGAGTACTTTGCCCCGCGAACTTATGCAGAATTCACGCAGCGACGTCAGTGGTCATAATGTGACCAGTTCGGGCGCCGCACGCTATTTTGACTACGAAAGCGCGGTAGCGCTGCGAAACCTGGCCGCCGCCTACGGCACCGACATGCCGCGCTACCTGCTGGCCCCCGAAGTGGCCGTCCTGCTGTCCAGTGTGCCCGATCTCCGCAAGCGTCTGTTCATCGATGCGCTGTGGAATACCGGGGGGCGACTTAATGAGATCCTGCCGCTTACGAAAGAAGACTTTGTGCTGGACGACCCGCTCACCGGCGTGCCGCTCTCCTCACCGTTCGTGGTCCTTCGCACTCTCAAGCAACGGAAGCTCGAAGAGGCAGCGCGCAGCCGCAGCCGCCGGCGCGGGCGCCCGACGAAGGAAGAGCAACTGGCCGAGCGGGAAACAGAGGCGGAAATCCGGGACAACCCGCCGCGGGCAGTGCCGCTGACCGATCCGGGATTCGTGCAACGCTTAAGGGAATGGTTTGCGACGGCAGGCCTGCCTGCGGGGGCGCGGCTCAGGGACATAAAGAGTGAGGACACGGCGCGCAGCTGGATAAGTCAGGCAGTGGCGGCGGCGGCGCGTGACGGTGTGACGTTTTCCATCCGGCCGGTGACGCCCAAGACATTCCGGGATTCGTTTGCGATGCATCTCGTGCAGCACCAGGTACCACAGAAGGTCATTCAGACCCTGATGGGCCATAAGGACGCAAAGTCTACCGAGTGGTATACGCGGGTGTTTGCGCTGGACGTCACCCGTCAGCTCGGGGTGCGGTTCTCCATGGATCCACATGAGGCCAGCAGGCTGCTGCTGCCCCGCTGATCTTCGCCTTGATAACGCTTACTGTCTGAATTGACGGAGAAGGCTTTCCGGTAAAAACCAGGAAGCCCCCCGGGCGAACTGACAGGCCACGCAGAGTTTGTTGCGGGTAGCGGGTGGCAACTCATTTCATCGCCGGACTGCGAGCAGCGCCCGGTGTGTTGCATCAGGCACAACACAGACGTCGGTAAAATGTCCGGGTTCTTTACTGGCTCCCCTGTTCAGGGAATGCCAGCCATACCGGTGATGTTCCTGGTAAAAGAGCTTGATGACTTCATCATCTGCGTGAAGCGTCGCCGCCTCATTCTGGCAGGTAATCAGCTCAATCTGCTTCTCATCCATACGGTGCGACTCAATTCTGATGCAGGGACTCTCGCAGATAGAACTGCACACCAACGGTGAGCTGCACCTTGTTTTGCTGAGGATATGCCTGTCGGGTCGTGAATTGTCTTACCGCAATTGATTTCAGCAACCGGGAAAAGCTATCCAGTACCTGACATACTCCTGCCTCATTAACAGGACCGCGGAGGATACGGGAAACGTTAATAATCAATATGCCTGCTGTCTGTGAGGGGTTCAAAACATGATGTCACGCCTGAAGGCAGGGATTAGAATTGTGTGACGTACATCTGGTTCCATAGCAGGTTATGCGGAGGGAATGAATAGACATCCAGGATGGTGAGAACGTTGAATCAGCACGGCTGAGCCAGACACACCATCTTTCCTGTCGCGGCTCGCAGAGAATTGCTGTTTTAAAAATGAGTTTTTATACGCGAGGTCCCCTGTTCTTTTATCATGCTTAAGGCTGGACAGCTATGATAGCTCTGTTGCTTTGACCAGAACCGGCCCTGTCAGCTGCTGGCAATTAAAGAAAATGCTATTCGGGGAATTTCAGATTGAAATTTTCTTTCTTTATTCAAAAAAAACATAAGGTTAAAGAAGTTTTTTTGCGGGAATCCTCTTCTGGATTTCCCGCAACCGGCAGTAAGTCATGCGTCTTTTTCATTCACAACCATACGCTCAATGACGCTTCTGACAGCGGCATCAAGTTCAGCCTGACAGGCTGCAGAAAGGCGCGAGAATTCATAAGTAACCATCCGTTTATCTGAATCCGTTTTCTTTCTGGCAAACTGCTTTTTATCAGCAAATTCAGCCAGTTTTTCAGTCACGACTTTTTTGCCGGCCGACCCTTTTTTAGGCTCTGCGCTTTCAGCGCGAAAATAACTGATTATTTTTGCCTTATAAGTGGGATCACCCCTGTCGTAATGCGCGTCACTTTCGATACGTGCACGAACGTGGCCAGTTAACTCCTCCGTGCTGATGCCTCTCGTCCGGGCTCTCTCAGTCACCTCAAGCAGAATCTGATAGTCACTGATGGAGAGTTCACTGACAGAAGGAAACACCGCAATGATCTCTTCAGGAACTGCAGCCGCCTGAAACGCCCGGGTGACCTTGGCCGCAGAAAGTCCTTCTGCGGCGGCAATATCTGACTGATTCATATCTGCAGGATACATCAGCTTTAATCGTTTACCGAGTTCACGCAGCGTATGTTCTCTGGCAGTCTGAATGTCAGCGGCCAGTTGTCTGGCATCAGAGAGAGACAACGCATCACGCGTCACCAGCACTTCAAAGGCGGTCCCGTTGTAAAGACAGGCCGCCCGGCGGCGTGAACCATCGAGAATCTCTGTACGTCCGTCTACCTCCCGGCCAATAGCGGGAAAGAACTGCTGCAGTCTTATGGTACGGGAAATATCACTGACCGATTCGCGCGTCAGAAAGGCCTGGTCTCGACCATTAACGGCTGCGTCTACAAAAGTCTGTGCTTCAATGTCATCATGCAGAAACTTTGTCAGAACAAAACGGGCCTGAGTACCAGACTTCAGGGTGAAAACCCGCTCGCTGTCAGACTCGCTCATCATTTTCGAAAAACTTGAGTTACCCAGCTGCCGGCCCAGTTTCACCATTTCTTTCTTCATTTCACACCCCTGATGAACTCAATCCTTTTAAATACAGCCTGAGTAAAACGTTCTGCTTCCCGTTTTGCCTTTTTCAGCGCCTCAGCACTGCCCGGATAAGAACCCGGATCGGCGCTGATGATGGTATCAAAGCTCTCTCCACAACGTTCAAAGCCATCCAGCCGTGGCAGTGCCGCATCAAGAATGTAAGAAGTGAAGACATCGCGGGCCAGACCATGTGTCATCTCATGGTCACGCTTTGAGGTCATTTTCGACATAAAGCCTATATTCCCTTTTATACGCGGCGTAATTCCCTCTTCCTCAAGCTGCTCAATCATTTCAGGCAGTCGGGTAAGATATTTCAGAGTGGAGTGAAAATCCACCTGTGCCGGCGGTGTGGGTGTGAGCAGTAAATCGCTTGCCGCGAGAGCATTCAGCATGAAAGCATCAAGGTGAGGACCGGTATCGATAAAGATAAAATCATAATCCCCGCCAACACGGTCAATGATAGTGCGGCGCAGAACTTCTGAGGGTAACTTGTCCGGCAGGTGTTCTCTGACGAGATCATTCCACTGACTGGCAATGAAACCATCGTCTATGGAGGCGGGGATCACATCCACACCAGGAATGATTGTGGGTTTAATAATGTCTTCACGGAGCTGCTCAGCGTCAAGATCGTTAAGCATTGCCTGTGCAGCCGTCTCCATTATAGAGCCAATGCTGTTTTGCTGGCTGAGAAACATGGTGCTTGAGGCCTGGGGATCAAGGTCAACCACAAGGACACGAAGATCATGCTGCAGAAGATCCTGATGAACACGTAATCCATGTGCAAGCGTCACCGTGCTCACGGTTTTCGACACGCCACCCTTCAGATTCACAACAAAGATAACAAAGGGGCCTTCCCCGGCGTGCAAATCACGGTATTTAGGCACTTTGCGGTGAGCGTAAATATCAACTACGTCTTTAATGGTCAGCGCATAGTGTCGGGTATTACCGGCGTCTTTTCTGCCGAAGACATGCCCCTGCGCTTCCATTTCATCGATCGCCTGCTCAACTGCACGCCGGCTGAGTTTAGGCAGGTTCGCCACAGAGTTACGTGTGAATGTCTGGTAGTACTGATCCAGACCAAACTCATTTCTTCTGAGGGATATAT
The DNA here is from genome assembly GCF_982223955.1 of Pantoea sp. E956-1. Taxonomy (NCBI): domain Bacteria; kingdom Pseudomonadati; phylum Pseudomonadota; class Gammaproteobacteria; order Enterobacterales; family Erwiniaceae; genus Pantoea; species Pantoea sp. E956-1. Next base: position 130,481 of record NZ_CEUYZP010000011.1, read on the forward strand.
CGTCGCTCATACTGCGCAACATTGCGCTGGCTCTGCGTGCAGTCTCGTCCACGCCACCATAATGACTTTTCATTTAACGGTTCCGTTGTCAATTTTTATGTTGATTGTACATGTCAAAAATGTCAGAGCAACATTTTTCGGAAAGACATGAATTTCTTGTACATGAGAAAAAAATATTGCTCACAGTATCACGTCTCTACCGGCAAAAGTGATGTCCTGTTAGTGAGTGAATCACAGTCTCAGCATAAGAAATGCACTGAAATTCAGATGGGTTTTACCCCACATCATAAAGCGTTCAAGTATATGTTTTTGTTTGATTTTATTAATTTATTTCAGGCTGAAATTCCCTCTACTTCAGCGATAATACGCAATGTCTTTCAGTTACTCTGCAGCTGATGCCTGTACAGTTTCAGAAGTTTCGAAGGTCATTCATGCATGCTTCAGTAAATTTGGCAGAGGCACAATTTTAATTAAAAAACTGAGTACGGTTATTTTGGTAGAGAAGATGAAAAGTCTCATTTACTCAACCTTTTAGACAATACACGTCTGAAATAGGAGACTTGCAACCTAAAGCATCTAGAACTAAGCAATAGATCGTGTGTGCTGGCGGGATACGGTTGGCATGAAAGAGAATGTGCGCTGGCGGGATGTCATTTCCCAAAGGAAAATGTGTGCTGGCGGGTATTAAAAAGCACAGGACTTCAACATATGTTCTGGCGGTTCTGCTTACAGGCAGTTCCTCAAAAAGCCGTATATAACGGGCTATATGGAGCAACTGACTGATAAGGTGGACGCCTATTTACTTTGCAGAAGCAAAGAAATGCAGGCTGACAGGCTTTTTTCTTCATTTTGGATACAGAAATGTGTGCTGGAGGGATACGAGTTTAGGTGAAACTAAAATGTGTCATGGCCGGTTAAGCCCGTCCGAAAGTCACGATCATGTGTGTTGGCGGCAAACTGAGCTTCAGGAACTTCAGAAAAGTGTGTGCTGGCAGGATAGGTTATCCTGAATGACTCATAATTATGTGCGTTAGCGGGAGATTAATGTGTGCTGGAGGGGATCAGCTGTGCTTAAATTACCCGAGAGTGTGTGCTGACGGGCTGCTGTTAAGAGTCAGAGCCCTTAATATGTGCCCTGGCAGGTTTCCGGAACAATGCATTTACTGAGCATGTGCGCTGGCGGGATAGCATAATTACTGTTCTGAAGTGGAGGGCTGTCTAAGGCCCCCGATAGCACACATTCAGATGTCAGCTGGTTTAAGTTTGGGGTTACGCTTATGAATAATAACGAAATTTTCCCGCGCTTTACGAACCAGTGAGAATTCCAGGTAACCTATCTTTTGTAACTGCTCAAGCGCTTTTTTGATTGTGCGGTTTTGTTCGCTTACAGAACTGCTGAGAGAGAGACGTTCACGTAAACGTGAAAAGCTTACCGGAATAGGATTGGCTGGAAGGCTTTCAATGAAAGTGTAAATAGCCTGAGCCGCTTCCTTCTTGGGTAGTGCTTTGATTGCATGTTGCTGAAGAAGGACTCTGTAGTCCAGCTGAAACAGTTCCCAGAGTTTTTCATCCGCTTCAAGCTGGACGATATCTTTTTCAGCATCAAAGTAGCCTGTTTTCAAAAGCCCTGTCTGATAACTTCCCTTAGCATCACGTCCACGTTTGAAAGAAATTGATTTATTACGTAATTTCCCCAAAGACTCATGGATCGAAAGGCGTAGCCTGCCGTCTATACGTTTAGCAGAAAAGCCACACCCTTTAGCAAACTCAGTGAATTTCAGTTCAATTTTATTCGATGTCAGTCCGTGTCGGCTGAAAGCATAGATAACTCCTATCCACACTTTGAAGTCACTATCCATATCGAGTCGCGGACCTGAAATATTGATATGATCGTAACCTTCAGCCCGGGCAATCTCCAGCTGTGAAAACAATTCCGAAGCATCAACAATATTGTTTTCACCCTGTGATTTTGTGGGTTTAGGCACGAAAACACCAAGGCGCATCAATGCCACTGGCTGAACAGTATTGTTAGAATTAACTGTGAGCTGTTTTTCTTTACTGACCATGTCACTATAAAGTGCATCGCCAATGAATGACTTATCTGTCATATAGTTATCTCAACTCTGCGTCACAGGATCTTCCTGTTACTAAAAATGGCTTCTATCCCAACAGCACACACACTACATCCCAACAGCACACATTACCAGCCCACCAGCACACATGATTTTCCCTTCAGAACACATGTTTATCCCGCCACCACACATCATAAAAGTGCTTCAGGCCTTATGTGGCAGGGCCTGAGAGACAGCGGGATCTTTTAGGAGCTATAAGGATCTAAATTGGTAAGTTATTGGATCGAGCCTGTGCAAATGTGGATAAACGATCTTCTTTGCTAACGCGCCTGCGGCTTGTTCAACTGACGGCGCACACACAAACAATTTGTGTGTGCGCCGTCAGTTACCGGTAAAATCTTGCTGCTACTCCATGCAGTCTCTCATTTAACGAATTTCCATACGTGTGGCGGAACGCGATCAAACAACTTTCCCATTGTCAATTCAGCTTTACGATGATCATATGCTGAGTTAATTGCGAACTCTTCTTTCGAGTCACCTTTGTATTTCAGGTGCTCATATACAGCCTCCAGCGTATCAATCGAACGACAACGTCTGAATCGCATCAACCAATCTGTTTTTGTCATTTTTCCCTTATGCCAGTTCTGACCTGCAGGCGGGCTTTCACAGGACTGCACCGCTCTGATACTCATCATATATTTTAAACGCCCAGGTGCCGGTTCTGCCGAAGTGTCTCTGTACGAATTTACAAATGTTCCAGTAGCAGAAGCGCTTGAAAGCTATCAAAACGGGGTGTACTCGTAAGAGTGGTGGTTGATGAAAAAAAGTCACGGCAGCTGGTTACTGATTAACGGACTGCCGATTCGGGTGTTCCGGTCAGAAAGGATACACAGTAAAGTATTATGCATAACGAATTTATTACGACAGGAAAAAGTGGCGTGCAGACCGGAGCGTTTAATTACACCTCATCGGCTGAAAAACGTAATGCTGAGAATGCCCTGGTTATCCGGGGCAATTCATTCCTGAGTCAGCAGTATCAGAATGAATTTAACCGCCTTTGGGCAGAGTCATCGCCCGTACAGTGCAACTATTCATGATCTACAGGCGAAATATAATCTGCTGAGCGGACTGTATATGACAAAGAAAAAAGTTTATCCGGTTCACTTCACTGGTCAGCGGGGCCAGCAGGAGGCGTCTGAGGCTTTCCAGCTGAATGAAACATCCACCTGGCAGCGCTGGCTTAAGCACTCCCGGGATAATAAAAAAACTACAGTGGTGACCTGCAGGTGTCTGCCGGCGGAAAGTGATCCTGTCAGGAGGCGCCTGAAAGTTCACTACTCCCGGGATACCGAACGCTGCTGGCTATCTTCATACGCGTTTACAGGTAATGAGCATAAACCTGACTGCCGGTTTTATTCGGTGTGCTCTGATGAACGTCAGGCAGAGATTTATCAGGGAGAAGCTGTCCGTGCTGCAGCGGATGGCACAATTGTGGTCAGACTGCCCACGGGCCTGCAGAAAAAGGCACCTTCTGATGTAAAACCGGCTCAAAATGTCTCAGATGACGAACCGGTCAAACGAAAACGACGGCCATCGATGAGCCTGCTGGGGCTTCTGCACCTGTTGTGGGAGCAGTCTGGTATTAATGTCTGGCACCCCGCTTTCGATAAAAAGAAACGTACCCCTGGCTGGGTGAGCTGGCACCTGCAGCAGACTGCGGCCCGGATTCGTATTGGTCGCGTGCCACTGGAAGAATCCCTCCTGCTCATGGCCCTGAAAGGTACTCAGCAGGTTATCGCCAACCGAGAGCATCTGAGAGCAGCCGAAAAAAGCAAAAGGCGACTTATTGTGGTTTCCATGTTGGCTGGCTGGAGTGAGGCCGGTGAAGCACGGCTCCAGGCAATGCTGCCGCTGGGGCTGTTTTCTGGCTTTCCTGATCTGGTTATGCCTGAAGACGTTCGTCACCGCTTGGAGCGGAGCTTTAGCCGCGAACTCGGGGACTGGCGAAGGGGAATGAAAGTCGTGGTTATCGCTGAAACAGAGCCGCCTGAAACGTCGTTCAGAAAAGTAGACGGGCGTAACCGGCCGTCGAGCTGCAGTACCGTGCTCGATGTGGCGCTGATGACGGTCAGTCCACGCTTTATTCCGCTCGATTCCGGCTATGAGGCGGCTGTCGAAGACAAACTATGGAAGGAAGAACGTGCCTTCATCAAGCCTCTGCGCTACGACGGTGAGGAAGACGTATTCCCGGACTTCGTTCTGAAGGACGTGAAAGGCGTGGATGCGCTGCCAATGGAAGTTTTCGGAATGAACACACCCGAATACCTACAACGTAAACAGGAAAAATCTGCCCATTATGATGTGGAATATGGTCAGGGCCGTTGGTGGTACTGGGAGGCAGCAGGCAAAATGGAAATGCCACCATTCCCGTCTGTCTGAAAGTCCTGGCGGGATTGAGACGTGAAGGTGATTAGCAAGTCACCTTCACTGGGAATATTTAAACAAACTTCAGGACCATATGAGACCCCTGAGTTTTTTTGACTGCTTCATCGATATAGTGCTGACGAACGGCATCAGTTACGGGTTCACTTTCGTAGGGGGGTTCAAATTGTTTCATAGTGCTTGTTTCAGCCACGAAACCACCCACGACCATTTCACCTTCTGCCCTGATTTTTTTTCCGTCTATATCGAGCATCACATATGAACTGGTGCCTGTAATTTTCATATCAGTTATCCCTTACAAAAATGACTTTTTCCGTCTGTGATACCGGATCGATTGTGGTGATTTTCGTGACGTTATCATTGCCCATCAGGCGCGGTAACTCAACGTTTTCCCAAATATTACCTTCACGCAGTGACTGTCCCACGACGGCCCTGACTTCTCCAGATACCTGTTTTGCATAAGATGCTGAGACGTCCTCCCAGGCCTTGATGCTCTGCGGGTTGTCGAAATCCCATTCAGGCATTTTAATGTTTTTATCTTTGATTGTGGACTCAAGCGTGACACCGCCCCGGGACTTGGCAATGCCTTCTGCGACGTCAGGGCCGCCGACACCTTCAGTTCGTCCTGACCAGAAAAAGGCACTGTCCGGATCGGTGGCCAGCTGGGGTTCTATTTCTTTGAGGTTGATGAGGCTCTTAGGCGTGTTGCGCCATGCATTGAAGGCTGAGCCTCCTTTTGCGCCGGCAAGGCCTCCAGCAAACGCACCGCCCAGCGAAAGCCACTTCTGACCGTCAGAACCTTCGCCCCATAATTTCCCGCCTATGTAAGCGCCACCATAGCCTCCACCCATGCCTCCCGCAAAACCAAGCAGGGCTATGGCCGGCCCAGCCAGAACGGCAGTGGCAGCGAGGCCTACACCCAGCAGCACTCTGTCAACCCAGTCCGGAATTTCCGGACTGATTATGTCAGTCTGCTCTTTACTGCCACCAATGTAGACGTTGGGGGAGCCATCACTGATTACACCACTGCATGTCAGGCGGTCCCCCGTCCTGGCTGCGGGAAGTCCATTGATGAATACGCGTGAAGACCCTTCTGCTACACGCTGAAGGGCCGTGCCGTGCTCGTCACAGTCACCCACCGACATATGCGACATCACCGCCGGCCTTCCGTTGATGAACACGTTTGATGAACCGGTGACCAGATGGCCGGTTTCGTGGTGGGGTGCCCACGACATGCTGCCCAGAACTTCTCCCAGCCCGCCGCCACCTGCAGCACCAGCGATCGTCGCGGCCAGTACTACGGTTCCTACGCCCCCCGTGGCCAGCGTTAACGCCGCGCCGGCAATGGCCCCGCCTATCAGACCGAGCACCAGCCAGCCTTTAGAGGCAGAATGTTCTATGCCGTCCCCCACTCGTGCAGCGGAAAAGGCTTCAGCTGCACCACTCATTTTTCATTTATCCTCTGGCTGAGGTAAGCCTCAACAGCTTCAGCTGTATCCAGACCGTTAACACCCCGGACACTTCTGGCCAGAAGCAGGCTTGATTTGAGTCCCGGAGTTCTGGCACCGGTCATCTTCCACAGCGCAAAGCGGCCAGCATGCTCGCCGTCAGGTATCGGAGACAGCATCAGCGGCTCGCCGGCAGCGTCAAAGAACAGATAACTGCCGTTCCTGGCCCGACTGAGATCAATAGATGAGTAGAGATCAGAAATTGAAGGGAACACGGTAAGTTCGCGGCTGTCACGGTCAAAGCTGAAGAAGATTTCCTGACTGTCGGCGGAGATCTGGCTGCCCCGCGCGGGTGAACCTTGTGCATCGTCCGGAAATGTAATGCTGTCCGTGATGTTGTCGTAGATGCGGCTATGGTAATCGTCAAACGCATCCGGGCAGGTGCCAATGAAGCAGAGCAACTTTTTCCCAGTACTGAATTCAGATGTCAGTACAACCCTTTGTTTCTGAAAGATGATTCTTTCGCCAGATTTGAAACTGTAAAACAGTTCCAGTGCCTGCCTGCCATTTATTTCGGTGAGCCGGGCATGATTAAGTGAGAGATCCTGCAGGGTAGCCTGCAGTTCGGATGACAGTCTTTGAGATACTGACTGAAGCGTGTCTTCTGCAGCAGCTGTTGCGCGTGAAATCACGAAGGTGAATTCATTGGCATTCGTATGGCTGAGGGTAAAGAGGTTCATGGTGCGATCGCGGAATACGTCAGGCACCGTTACGTTGCAGTCCTGCAGGGTATATTCAGACATCTAAAGCTTCTCCGTTCCGTAAGTCCGGACCAGAATATCAGCGTTTCAAAAAATGATCTCCCTATGATCCTGTCCGAAAGTTAATCCGGGAGGAGATGCAATAGGCCGGGGTGATGTATGCCTCAAGCGATATTATTCCGCGGCCTTAGCACCATCTGGCGGGAAGGCAACCGGTACGCCAATGCAGGCGTCATGCCAGATGACTTTCAGAAACGTAAAAAGGCGGGGTGGCCCTTCCCGCCTTAATTCAAATGCCTTAAGTCCCTACTGACGTCCGGTCAGTCTGAGCGCCCCCAGTCAGGTTGGCACTGAACTTCAGCGCAATGTCAGCAGGAAAAGTGTCATACTGTACACCGGTTACAAAATGTACCTTAAGGCCTGCAGTATCCATCACAAGATCTGCTTTATTAAATTTTTTATGAAGGTTAGTAGATGGAGAAGAATTAAGTTTCGCTTGGTCCAGAGAGGTAATCGACGGGCTGGGATACCAAATGTCATCTTCGGCATTTTCGTACATTTCAACCCTGTATTTTACGCCGTTCGCACCTCCATTTCTCACGCGAGACGAATTTCTGAACAGAACGATATTATATTTAGCATCATCCTTATTTTCGGGGTGTGCACTCTGCGTTGAATGAAACATTATGCCGTCCAGCTTTAGTGAATCAGAAATGCTGAGGTATTCTGAAACAGCCTGAGTTATCAGATATTCGCTGTCCGTCCGGGCAGCTGTTACGGGGACCGTGAGCTTTCGTGATAAGGTTCTGAGGAACGATGTGACTTCAATCTGGCCAAGTGTTTCCGGATCGAACAGGCTGCCCTCTTTTATTACGATGTGTTCAAGCGCCGACAGGTCAAGAATACGCATCGGGCGCGTTGGTCTGAAGGGTGCTACTACCACCACACTACCTACAGCGGGTCGGACCTCGGCAATTGCCGTTTCACGACTGGCTGCGCCGTAGAACACCGGTACACCCGGAGCGTTCATCCTTCCGGCTCGAGCCTTGGCTGAAGGTGGCGGACCGAAATTACGCTCAGGATGTTCTAACTCTGCTTTGATTTTATTGTAATCATCAAACGCTCTCGCCCTGTACATAACATCATTTTCATCAATGATCCTGATTGTCACGCCGGATGAAATGTATGCTTGTTCCACGCCCGAAAATATCCGGTCAAGAAAGGTGCGCAGGCTACTGTTAAAATAGCGACTTTCGGTCTCTAGCGACTTCTTGATTTTTTTCCATGTGTAATCAAATTCCGTTACTTCAAATGGCTCTTTAACATAAACATAGAAAATACTGTACGTTTCATCTTCCCATTCATTATATTTCTCACAGAGAAGATCAAATATATCCCGGCAGGCCGCTTCATTCACGCCCAGTTCCTCTGATATGACTTCCTCCGTGGTAGCCCCGAACGCAAAGTTTTCGTTTTCAAAATATGATGTGTAGTAACCATTAAATACCGCATGCATACGGTCTGCGACGTCACTTAGCTCAACCGTGCTTTCTGCCTGTCCGCAGTAACTGCACGGTTCCCCGCTTTGTCCATGCGATCGGATATGCTGGCTGACGTAAGAGTCTTCGATGCAGACGTCACAGATGTACTTTTCTTCGTCCATAGTTTTTTTGCTTTTATCTGACCGGATTATGTCTTTCCATTACACCTGATAGCACTGCGCTGGCTCGCATTTCTTTTTTTTACACAGTGACCAGGCATGAAGCAAAAGGTGACTGGTAAATAGGCCTGACATTGACAACGGATGAAGGCATACTTTATAGCTCTCAAGTTACACTTTCCATTCAGGGGTGATTGGTGATGGAACAACACACCTTCATAGACCGTTTTTTTCATAGTAGTAAAGAGCTAGCAGACTTCAGGAACATGGGGGAACGTGACATAAATACGCTTTTCAGCTTCCTTAATAACCTGCACTCATTTCAAGATCGCATTCGCATGCAATTTGATTTAAGCATTGCTCAACACCCGGAATTCAAGCTTCTGAGGATTATCAGAAACTATTTCCATCACGTCGGGGATGTTGATGAATTCAGAGTATTTAATGCCAGGAATGAATTTTCACTTAGCCATACAGAAATGATTATTATCCCCGTCTCTGTGATAGCTAAAGCCGTATTAAACACGAAAAAAAGACGTGATGGCTTAAAAGAAATTGAGTCTATATGTGAGTTTATCGATGGATTTGAATATATATCAGAGCAGGATTCATTTCTGGCTCAGGGACGTTATCTTATTCATGAGGGAAAAAATTATTACCCTGGGTTCGACCTTTTTAAGTGTGTTTATAACATAACAAACGTAATAGCTGACATGTGCCGCGAAACGCCAGAGTTTTCACAGAAACAATGTGTGCTTTCGCTCGATAGTACTTATACTAGTGATAATAATATAGGGAGGTTCAATCTATACTGTCACGCCGGAAATGTTCCATTCCTCTCAACTGAAGGATATATATTTCCTTCTCAAAACTGAGTATATGGTGAGGTTGCATAATGTTAAGAAATCTGGAAAGGATGAAACATGCCCTCACTGAGTGGGCTATAAAAGAGGGCATGTTAGGTGATGCGCATTTTTATACCCGGAAGGAATGGAACAAACGAAAAGAAGAGGTGCATGACGATGCGCTGATGGTCATGGTGATTGACGGTAGCGGGTTATGGAACCTGGTGAACACGGGGTGTGACACCACTGAATTTGAGGATCTGATTGAGTCCTTTGGCTTCTGGTATGAACTGGGTTATTCCTGGAGCATAGGATTTTATCCTACCGATAATTATGACTACCGCAGGCTCAACGGTACCTATGCCTCAAAACTCTGCGATCCGAGATGGAAACGGAAAGCCTCTCTGGTAAAGGACGTGGCCGGTCACGAGTGCCAGGACTGTGGTGCAAACGGCTACTTGGAGGCACATCACTGTTATTACACCACGATAAGTCAGGGCTATGAGCCATGGGAGTATCCGCTCAGTGCATTTCGCGCGCTGTGTTCTGACTGCCACCGGACACGCCCTGTTTCTGAAATCAGGATGCGTGCCTTCCTGGCTCGGCTGACCCAGTCCCAGCTGGCAGGACTTATTGATGGGCTGGACAATGGCTTTAACCGTTTTGAGGCCGATTCGTTCATTCAGTTTATGCAGAAAGCGACATTTCAAAAGAAACCTATGGATGAGGCGCTTATGCTTCTGAAAATAAACACTGATATCTATGACTGAATTATCTGAAAAAATTCCTTCAGGATGTTATTTTCCAAAGTCTATATTCAATTTTTAAAGAAAATAAAATGCAAGCAAGTGATTTTAATAATCCTTTCGTCAGTAGTGTTGCGATTAAGGTAAGGGGGTTCAATAATTTAATTTTTATGCTGGCTTTTAGAAGTGAGGATATCGATAAGAATTTTTCTTTCAATGAAAACGGCAGACAAGCCCTTGGATGGCCCGCTCATATAACTAACATGTATGCATATCGTAATATGTGGGACGTGGACTACAACCGTTTATATCAGATATGCATAATATCTCACTGTTCAGAGCTTGAGTATTTCTTCAAAACGCTTTTTGATAAATATCTACATCTTCCAAAAAAGAAAATAACTTTTACCAGAAGTTTGGTCTTGTTATAAATGAACTGAATAAAACGGGGATAGATTTTACCTCCATTCAGCAAGATATTGATCTGGTAGGTATTGCCTTTCAGGTCAGGCATATTGGTATCCATAACATGAGCATTGTGGATGAATATTTTCTGAAAAACACGAATGGACTCGGAACGCTGGGACATCCCTTTATCGTAGACCAGAAATTTGTGAGGGATACCTCATCGGCTATTGATAAGATCTTCAAGCGCCTCGACGACGCCCTTCCTCCTGTTCCCGCCGGACATTGCTTTTCCCGGCGGTACTAGGCATTGAGCGAAGAGAGCCTTGTGAGAAGGTAATGGCATCTCTGAATCCGATCTAAACCAGCGCTGGATGTGAATGAAGGGCACAGGAGAAAATCGTATGCAAATCTCTTGGAATTCCCTACCTGCATAATCGGGTCATAGGATTAAACCCAAAAGGTCTTCAGCCGATAAACAAAGTCATAATACCTAACAGGAACACACTTCAGATAAAGGATAACAGTCATGACCCGAGCAATAAGCGACAATGATTACCGTTCACAGAAAGCCGCGCTTTACAGCTTGATGGGCGAGTTTGCCGTAGAGTTTGAAATCATCTGCCTGAACATGCGCATGGGTATTACTATGCTGGCAACACAATCCGGGCTTCAGGATCAGAACATTATGCAAGCGGCGATGGCTGAATATTCAGCCGCACCGCTGCTGAAAGTATTCCGCTCCATGTTTATGGATTCTAAATGGATCACCACGGAGGTGGAACAATCCCTCAAGGACATAAACCGGAGAATGATAAAGCTCACTGAAACCCGTAATCAGTACATCCATGGTACGATTTTCGTAGGATGGGGTAACGGTAATGAAACTGAGTTTACTCACGCAAACGGACATAAAATTGTCAATACGAGTACAGGAACAGAGATAAAACATTTCACCGTTGATGAAGAAACCTTCAGGCCGATATTGAAGGAGTGCCGGGAACTCGCCGCGCTGGTTCAGGAAACGTGGACTGTTGCGCTGTTCGGCCATTTTTCAGCGCCGGATGCAGATGCCGGGACATCTACGGGATCTCAAGCAAATCAAAAGGAGGAATCGAAATGAGTTTTACTAAGCGGCTGCTTGAAGAGGCTGAAGAAGAAGAAGCGATGAATGAATGGCTTCGCGATCACGTCGATTGGGGCGTGGTGGAGGGCGATCCAGAATGGGAGGAAGCCAAACAAGAGTACCTGGCTGGCCTCACGTGGGAACCTGACTGGGAGCAAGAGAATTTCGAGCAAGAACTGGCGCGATTAACCCAGGACGATCTGGCCCACGCATCGTTCTTCAATCAGATGTCCGCTCTGGAAGATGATCTATCGGATTCACCGTCTGAGTCACTACTGAAAATGACCTATTCCTATTCCGTCACGCTGATGGAAACCTGCCTCGGTGACATGATTAAAAGCGTGGTGCTCAGTGATGACTATTATCTGAAAAATGCCATTACAAGCGTAACTGAATTAAAAATCATCAAGCTGTCGTTGATGGAGGTTTATTCAGACAGCGCTGTCGTTAAAAAGGTCGTATTAAAAACGCTCTCCGATTACCTGTATCATAATATTGAAAAAACCGTGCCTGTATACAGCGCGATACTTGGCGAGAAGACGCCGGTGGACGTCAGAAATAACATGCCGTCGGTGATCCTAATCGCCAAAGTCCGGCATGACATTGTTCACCGTAACGGCGTGGATAAGGACGGCAACCACGTCCCACTGAATAAAGAAATCTTACTTAAGGCGATGAAGGACATTAAAGAATTCGTTAATCACATGAAGGTATCGATTGATGCTTCCATGTATAACCGCACTTTAAATCCTGTACCATAATCTTTCTATAAAATACGGGAATCGTCATCCCGCTAAGGCCGTTAATAACCAGCCTTAGCGGGAATATTGCCCGAGAAATAAACCAATCAGGTATGTAAGGAATTTAGCATGACGATAATGGCTGGCGATATATTCCTTGTTACAGGCCGCAGTAGTGCGTCAATGACACTGGTCTCCGCACAGAAAGCTGTCTACCCTAAAGCACGTTCAAGTCATGTGGAATTGCACCTTGGCGATGGGACGTTGATCCATTCAACGGCGGATGGCGGAGTTCACCTAACATTTTTACTGGATCAGTTAAAGAGTATCAAAGATAACTGGAGTGTAATTCGCCTTAAAGGACTCAGCGAATCGGAACGGGATGGTTTAATCACAGCAGCTCTTTTTTTTTGGCAACAAAGCTATAATAAAAGGTTTTTTTTAAAAAGCGTGAGTCATGCATCTTTTTGCTCAGAATTTATTGCAAAGGCTTATTTAAAAGCAGGCATGCCAATCCTTGCTGGAAAAAAACCAAGTCGAGTTGCACCTGCTCATTTTGATAAAGCTCTGGATAAACGGCTAGAATGGGAAGATGTCACCCATGAATATAATGATCTCATATCACGGATGCAGTCTGAAGAGTGGAAGTATCGTTTTGCTTTTTCAACTATACAGGGTGCGCTGAATAAAAGAAATGCACTGAGTAAGATGAGAACCGATGCATTTCAGTATATACAGGATATTTCTCTGGTAACGGATGAGCAGAGTATGTTTGATCTCATTGAGTCATTGAAAAAACAACTCACGGAAAAGCGCACTCTGACCTTTTGGAATGAACGCGACTGTTTACCTTATAAAGATAAAGATAAAGATAAAGGTAAAAATTAGTTATAAGCCGAGGAAGGGTTTAAGCATGCTTTTCAGTAAGCATCAGTCATAATTTTACTTATCCGCAGGAGGCTTTATTAAAGGCCTCCTGAGATATTTTTAAAGCAAGTCAACCAGTACTGATTATGGCTTCCTGGGAGGAACTTTAGGCCCGTTTGCCGGGGCAAACGTCCGCTGCGGAGAAGCCGATGGCGCCGTCTGCTGCCCGTATTCCCTCGGCTGAAGACCCGTAACGTGATGACGTTGACCCCGCTGCACGCCTTCTGTCATTAACTGATTACCAGAGGTAGATTTTTGATAGCCCTCTCTTGCTACCTGAAGACCATCCATTGCGACTGCATGAAAAACATTATTCTTCGGCTGCGCCTTCTGATCCTGATCTTTCGACATTTTTAGGCACCTCTATGTAGTTTTCGAAAATTACCATCTTGCCGTACTCCTTAGACAGATACATAAAATTTGTCATCCAGAGCTGTTTTCCCGTCTCGGCATGCAAAACCGTCACATTTTCTAGGCCGAGCTCCTGAGTTTTGTCACTTTCATTATAAAGAAATATCGTTCCATGGAGCAGAAGATTATCTTCATGAAGGAGTGCATAGCAACTCCCGCCGTTTTTATGAAGAATCTCCAGAGAACGGATATAGGCGTTATCATCGCCATACTTATTGGATATGCCCTTCCTTAGCAAAAATTCATGTAACAATCTTCGGGTTGAGATAAAAACCCAAAAGAGTCCAAGCGGAACAGAAAGCAATCCGCCCCATAATATTTCTAACGGATTTAATTTTATTTTTTCTTCACCGTTCGCCACAGACCATACTGAAAGAAGATACCAATCGATAGACTTGGTATCTTTTATTCCATGGAAGATCTGATATCCCGAAATAAGCCCCTGCATCACCAGATAGGTTGTTATTCCAAAAACAATTGACATTAGTATGTAGCGAAAGGAATCCCAGGGTTTGTGCTGCGTGTAGGTATCATAAATCAATGCCATGATGACGCCGGGGATCATGATAGCAACAAGTGAAATGGTCAGAGCGTTCATTATTCTTCTCTTTCAGGTTGTTCCGAACATTCTACCATCATTACGATGAGACGCCGATGGTCGGTGTTTTGTCGTTGAAGGTATTTCTTCTCTTACCAGGTATTGAGAGTAGAGTGCCTGGATGTGGATCAGAGTGTCCACTTAGGGAGAATGCCAGCCTGTACGAGTGTTCCCCATGCGCTGAATACTGTAAAAATGACTGCCAGGATGCTCCAGAAAAGTGTCCAGTTCTTGATCTTGCTGTCCCGTTGTTCCCTGTCATTTTCATGTCGGTACTTTTCAAGTGTTTCAAGAGCCTTAGGCTGAGCGAGATAATTACCCGTGCCATCTATTTTCAGATCGCCACTTGCAACAAGAGAATTAAGGTAAAACCTTATCCTGTTGTGAGAGTTTGTGCTTTCAGGATGAAAAAGCCACTTTGAAGTATAAATTTTATTCATTACTGATATAGAGCTAATTCCATGTGGTTTGTCTTCGATAAAATATTCATCAAGTACAACACTCAGAATTTCCAGCCGATCCTTCATTAAAAGTGTCCGTTTGTTAAACCTGTACTGAGCATAGGAACGACGGAAGTTACCAGATAATGCTGTAATCTTATGAAATGTGTTTTTAAGTGTTAATTCTTTTAAGTTGTTATAAATAAACTCATTTGCTTTATAGTAATGTCTTACAGAAAAATATTGCTGATTTAAATCTTCTGGCTTTAATTCTGTCATGATTGAAAAGGCAGAGCCGTCATACTTTAATGCCTGAACTCGGCCCCCGGAGAAACTCTTGAACATGTATAGGTGTTCTTCGTTTTTTCCGGTGGTCATTCTTACATCATAAAAATCATAGTGAATTGCCACATTGAAATTTAATGTGATCCGGTCACTATCGTGCTTCTTTTTGTTAAATTGCTTAAGCCAGAACTGTATCATCATAATTTTAAGCTCGATTTTAATGATTTTTATCTTTCGTTTTTGACGTCATTAGCAGGAAATATGAAGGATGACTCTGAATTTCGGCAGAATGGCTGTGGCTATCATACAGCCCCTTCAGTAGCGATATAGCCCCGGTTGTCATTGTTACCCAGCTTGGTGCGCCTATGATCCCTATAACTGCCGGTGCGACATTCAGTAAAAGGTCTTTCTTACTTCTACGCTTATATGCTTCAATTTTTTGCTCAATATCACTCAGTCCTTCATCCCAGACTCTCTCTGTAAACCGTCTGTTTATCAGCTGCCTCCGGTAAGGGTCACTCTCTGCTTCCATATCAAAAGCAGTGTCACGTAACACCGCCCGGAATGCGTTAAAGCTCGACTCGAACTCGGTTCTGATGCTGAAAAGTTCACCGGGAGTTAGTCCCTCCAGAAACGGCACATCTACGGAAAGTTTGACTCTCTGAACTTCATCTTTCGGATCCAGCTTACGAAGAACTTCCCCCTGAAGAGGACAGTAGGTACCAAGGGACGCCCTTCCTGCATGAGCCTGCTCAAGATCAGCTATAAGATTCCTGTAATGAAAGAGAACGGTGCGGTTTTTTGCACCTTGCACCCACCTTTCGTAGCTTTTTTTATCTCGGTGGGCACCCATCACAATATCCGAGAGCACTATGCCATCACCATTATCAGTGACTTTTCCGGCGTGCTGATACATATAGCCATTAGTATAATTGCTTCTGCAGCCCTCGATTTTAATCATGATTTCATTTGCTAAAGCTCTTTTGTCCAATAATTGAATCCTGTTGCTGCGCCCTAATCTCCCGATATTTTGTACAGATAATTTCTTTTCATAAAGTCGGGCTATTTCGGCCGGAAGATAGCGATAGATGAATTTCGACTCAGCATTATCAGTTAATATTCCGTTAGCCCTTTCGGATTCTTTAATTACCGATTCACTTCTTGTGAAAACAATAAATTCTCCCTGTATGAGGAGAAAGTTTTCCTTCGCAAAGCTTATAAATGAAGCTATCTCTTTTCTTAGTTTGTCTGACCTTTCATCGCTGTCAGTCTCGACAAATTTGTCAATGACGTTTTCCGTTAAGTTAACCCTGTGTCGCAGAGTCAGTGAATATAGGATGTCATCCAGGATGACCCGGTCCATTGAGAAAATTCCGCTTCGGTAGTTAGCAATGTTTTTATCTCCGGCCATATAAACATTGAGTCGGGAGGGTTGTAAAGCATTAGTAGCTTGGCTTATGAGCAGGTCTATTTTTTTGTTGTATTCATTTAACTCATTCAACAACTCACTGAATTCTATATCTGCATATCCATTGTTTAACAGTTCATCAACCCAGAAAAGGCTGTCAGTCAGAGCGTAGAGATTGTTATACATGGTTTGTTCCTTTTACCTGGCTTTTGGTCACAGCGATTGCCGCATGGCTGAGCTGTTTTCAGACGGGAAGGCCTTCATCTTACAACCATATGCGTGACCAGGCATCCAGCATAGAGTGCCTGGTATCGCCTGCCCCGGCCATTCCTGTCACTGAGGGCGGAAAAATGCAACCTCGTCAGATAGATAGCTGTGCTGAAAACGTGCCGATCACAGAGAATGGGCTGCGTGCGTGCGCCGGTGTACCAGGTTATATTCCGTATAGCGGGAAAAAGACCGATCCCGCCTTACCCTATCACCGATTTATTGCTGTCGGTTTTTCTGGACAGATGCGCGAAAATACGTTCCATGCCCCGAGACAGCGGAGAATAAAAAATTGAGAGGTTTACCCCGCGAACTTTCGCAGAATTCACCCAGCGTTACCTCTGAACATAGTGTTAACGGTGGGAACGCAGCACGCTACTTTGATTACGCTTCCGCGTTTGCCCTGCGCAGCCTGGCTGCACATTACGGCACCGCGATGCCCCGCTACCTTCTGGCACCGGAGGTGGCGCTGCTGCTTGATGCGGAGCGTGACCAGCGAAAAAGGCTGTTGATCGAGACATTCTGGAATACTGGCGGGCGGCTGAACGAGGTGCGGCCCCTTACCCCGGAGGACTTTGTGCTGGACGGTCCGGACGGGCGCGCGCTCGATGCGCCATTTGTGGTGCTGCACACCTTGAAGCAGCGGCGCGACGGGGACCGGCAGAAGCAGCGCGGGCGCGGCAGGCCAACCAAAGAGGAACAGGCGGCGCTACGTGAGGCAGAGTCTACCCCGCCCCGAGCCGTGCCGCTTACAGATCCCGGTTACGTGCGCCGGCTGCGTGAGTATTTCGCCACCGTGAGGCTGAAAAAAGGTGAGCGCATCTGGGATATAGGCAGCCCGGACACAGTGCGAACCTGGATAAGGCAGGCCGTCAGCGCGGCCAGCCGTGAAGGCGTCACCTTTAGCATCCGCCCGATTACGACGAAAACGTTTCGGGATTCATTTGCGATGCACCTGGTACAGCACGGCGTGCCCAAGAAGGTTATTCAGGCAATGATGGGTCATAAGGATGAGAAGTCGACAGAATGGTACACGCAGGTAATGGCGCTGGACGTGACGCGCCAGCTCGGTGTACGGTTCTCCATGACGCCGGAGGATGCGCGTACACTGATATTGCCTGACATTACCGGCACCGTTATCAGATGACATCTCTGTCTGCAGACAAACTCATTACTGAGGAGCTGTGCCATGAAGGAAAGTGATCTGTGGGATTATACCGATCAGGAACTCCGGGATTTTCTGGACAGAGTTCTGGCTGAAATTCGACGCCAGGAGGACTATGCGGATAACTCTGCTGATCCATTAATGAGAGAAATAGCCACCCGGGAACTGCAGACTAGCCCGATAATTATTAGGCAAATTCTGGATGAAATGAGGCGAAGAAACCGGCTCTGGATTGTTCCCTGAAAGCGTCTCAGCCCAATCTAAGGCCGCTCAGGCGGCCACTGTTGGGATGCCTTTTATAGGTTAAAGTATTTCTAATTTTTTGACCTGAAGCATTTTTTCTGTCGCCCGGTACGAACCATTCCCGCTCCCGTTCCATGTCAGATAATCATTAGCGCTAAGCCATTTGAGGCTCGCATCGATATCCTCTAAAAATGCCTTACGTTTAGTTGCATTGCATAGAACCTCATCGATGGGATGCATTTTTGAGCCTTGGCTTATCAGATCTAAAGCCGGCCCGCGAACTTTAGTGTATGACATGGCCTTATCAAGAAAAGGCTGAACGATACAGTCTGCATCCTGAGAAGCGAAATGCGGCAGTGCTCCTGTGAAATAGTCACGGATTATTTCATAAAGAGTCTCAAATTTGATAACTGAGTTTTTCATACCGTTCCTTCTGACTGGTTGAATTTGCAGGGCTGCTAAGCCCTTTTCAGGTTGTAACATCCGTCGTCCGGAAGGTTATCGGCAGTCTGCGTTTTTTCTGTAATTCCTGTCCTTCCACCCGTGATCCTTTACCCTCACCTGTTTCATAAAACCGTCAGTTACTACAATTATGAGTTTGAAGTAATATCCATTTAATATTAAAAAAACATTATAATGATGTTGATGTGATTGTTTTACAATTTTTTTTAAACTACAATCTGCGCCAGCACGTGCATCCAGACCAATCTGTTTTTAATATTAAAATGGGGTGTTTTTGATATGATTTTAACTATTGTTAATACCAAAGGCGGCGTGGGCAAATCCACGCTTGCAGTCAATATAGCGATCGCCCGGGCGCATCAGGGTAGGAAAGTCTGGCTCGTTGACGGTGATAAACAGGGGTCTTCTCAGACAGCAATTCTTATACGGTCAGAGGCAGATGTGCAACCAGGTATCGCCTGCTCTCATTTCCCTGATGGACCGGTACTAAGAACGCAGGTTCTGCAGCAGAAAGACAACTACGATGACGTCATTATCGAATGTGGCGGACGCGATTCGACTGCTATGAGGGCAGCGCTCACTCTTACGGATTATGCGCTAGTGCCATTTGTTCCAGGCAGCTTTGAAGCCTGGGCAATGGAAGACGTTGTAAAAATGCTGCAGGAAGCCCGGAGCATACGCGAACCTTTCCCTGCGTTTTCTATTCTTAACAGGGCTGACGTAAATCCACGCAGTAAAGACAACCAGGAGATGGTGACCGCTATGTCAGAATATGCGGATGAGATCCCGGTGCTGGACCATCTCCTCCATTTGCGTAAAGCATTCGCTAATGCAGCTGGCAGCGGTCGATCTGTGGTTGAGCTTAAACTCAAACCCCACGAGCGGCCAGCAAAGGATGAGCTAGAAAAGCTCATATCAATGGTTTTTAAAGATTGATACAATGTTATTGTAATATTAAAACAATATCGAGGTGATGTGTAATGACTATTACTGCCAGGCCCAAGTCTGTTGTGGCAACTCCGTCGGAACAGGCTGATATAGAAAAGTTCATCAATGATGCCCCGGATGGAAAAAAGGCTGAAAAGCGGGGGGTCAAGAAAGGGCAGCGTGAACAGATTACTGTGACGTTTGATACCGCCATCATTTCCCAGCTGGACGACCTTGCTCTGCACGAAGGCTTATCTCGCGCTGCACTTATCAGGATGGCAGTGCGTCAGCTTCTCGACAAAGGTGCGCAGGTAGGAGGTTAAATCATAACAATACAGTTTTAATATTAAATTAATATTATATTAGTTGTTATTTAATCCTATTTAAGATGTTTTTTGATATGACAGTCGGGATTACCATGAAGAAAATCATACAACTTATATCCGGCTTTTTTGGATTCAGTAAACTCAGCGCACCTGAGAGAAAAAGCGCTGCTGAATGGGGGTTTCTGCTGAGCACATTGTTTATCGTGCCGCTTTTTTTCATGCATGATGCCAGTGAGCTTGTCAAAATCTGCATGCAACTGCTGTGGGGCGCCTGTGTTTCGCGCGCAGCCTTCCTGGCTAACGGCGGCTGGAAGAAAAAAAATCCAGATCAATGAATAAATAACGCAGAGGTATTAATGGGAATGCAGGAACTGCTGACGCAGATGTGCAGCCCGGGGATTGTATTCAAAACTGTTACGCAGTCAGCCAGTATGTTTAAGGGGACCGTCCGCAGGCGCCGTCCGGCCTTTGATGACTGGCTTCATCAGCTTTCGCGTAAGGACAGGGTTCCGCGCGGACGGTACTTCCGCGGAAAGCGCCCGGGTAAACCCCTGATCATTGTTGATGAGTTTTGGCAGCAGTTTTCCTGAGAATGCAGGGCATCAGGCAGACGTAAAGTATGCTGTGCCCCGCAGGCCCCATTTACATCACGCGCGCCACCGGTATGTCACTCCAGCGCGTGGTCCATGCCGGTGAAAGCATGTCCCGCTTCATTTTCCATTCCGTATTCACGCCCTGACCGGCAAACCACACACTGCCCAGCCCGGACTGATTGATCCCGTCAAGAACCTTCATCAGCTGCGCACTGTTGGCACGTGGCTTATTCTCATCGAACAGATTCAGCTGACTGACGCCGTTAGGCGTAAAGTCGTCGAGCATTATCCCGGCCTTCATGTAACGTCGCCCTTCAAGCCAGATGCGATCAAGAGATCGCATGGCAACTTCAATCACGTCCCGTGTGTCCTGGGTAGGAATTGTGAGACTCTCACCGGCGCTGTTACCATAAAATATCTCACCCTGCGCATGCGGTGAGGTGCGGATAAAGACGCTGATGCGCCGGCAGAATTGCCGTTCCTTTCTGAGCTTCTCCGCAGCCCGGGTTGCGTACTGACACAGCGCCTCCTGCATCAGCACTTTCGCCGTAATTCTCTCGCCAAAGGACCGGCTGCAGACAATCTGCTGTTTAGCAGGTACAAACTCTTCAAGGGGGATACAGGACTCTCCGTTAAGTTCCCGGACAGTACGCTCCAGCACGACGCTGAAGTTTTTACGGATAAGGGCAGGGTGAGCGCGCGACAGCTGCAGGGCGTTTTCAATACCCATCAGATTAAGTCGCTTACCGATGCGCCGGCCAACGCCCCAGATTTCCTCCACGGGCTGGTTTGCCAGCAGGGTTGCGGTGCGCTTAGGATTACCCGGCGTCAGCGCCAATACACCGCGGAACTGTGGCCACTCTTTGCTGGCCCACTGCGCCGATTTGGCCAGAGTTTTTGTCGGCCCCATCCCAACGCCGACAGTAAGGCCCGTCGTTTCCAGCACGTGAACGCGCAGGCGCCGGCCAAAATGTTCAAAGTCTTCGCAGAAATCAATGCCAGTCAGGTCCAGGAACATCTCATCAATGGAATACTGCGCAACGCGGGGGGTTATTTCTTCCAGCGCGGTCATGACGCGCTGAGACATGCTGTGATTTATGTGGAATGGAAAATCTACAGGATTATTTCGGATTTGAATGGCTGCTATGAGCGAGAAGCGGGCGTGCCCCGTTCACGTCCGGGCAATGCACAGTACTTGCTGGTAATCTGCATAACCCGGATTGAACATTACATCCGGGTTATGCATCGGGGTCTGGAGGCTGCGGTTCCAGACACGCGAGTCGTCTGATCGCATAGGACAGCTGCTAGGGCACGCGCTTAAGCATGTGGATTGCTAAGCCACCGTTTCGTTCTTCAGTGCGTTCAACGTGATAACCTAATGATGCGTAGAGGCGAAGGTTCAC
>NZ_CEUYZP010000012.1:0-142573 GCF_982223955.1 Pantoea sp. E956-1
GGTTCTGGTTCTGGTTCTGGTTCTGGTTCTGGTTCTGGTTCTGGTTCTGGTTCTGGTTCTGGTTCTGGTTCTGGTTCTGGTTCTGGTTCTGGTTCTGGTTCTGGTTCTGGTTCTGGTTCTGGTTCTGATAAGATGATAGCGAGCAAATGAGGCCCGAGCCTGGCCGCTATCCTTTTTTAGATATATTGCAAAAGTATTCACCCAATAACTATATAGCAATAAAATCAATAGATTATGTTGTGATCCTTAACTTTTGGAGGCAAAGTGGCGGCAGCGATTTTGCCAGTATCTATCAGATTTTTTAATCATAATTTCTTACTTGTTGATTCGATCCCAATAGGCATTCACAGCCCTACCGTTTTTATCGGAACGTTAGGCGGTGAATATTCAATCAATTCTCACAACTGTTTTCTCCTTGTCCCTTTTATGTATCTCTCACATAGTTGAGATAATGAATTGATTGAACAATCATTACTTAATTCCTTTAAGGTAAAGGTTGGATTCAAGGAATTTTAGAAAAAGACTTAAGATTACACACCAAAATCGTTAACAATGGAGATAAATAATTGATATTCATGAGGTTAAGCAAACTCATGACTATTTAACTGAACATTATAAAGATTCTGAAGACCCAATATCTCCACCCGGAATTAAAAGCCCGGATTTATTACAATCTGCAATGGCACAACCGTTTATGACTGCAGGAGGAAAAGATACTTAGCCTGAAATAATGGATAAAGCGTCAGTCCTTTTTCATGCAATCATACATTTCATAACGGCAATAAAAGAGCAAAATTATTATTAACCATGTGTTATCTGGATAAAGAAGGATATTAGCCAGACAAATTCTCAGACCCTGATTTTTTCGATTTCACAAGAAAAACTGCTGCCCATGAAATACCAAAAGACCGTAAGGATGAAGTCAAACCTATTTAAGCGCACCTTAAAAAACTGCAGGCTATAAATCAGATGTAAAAAACATCACTCAAGAAGCATGACATGATATGCACATAAGGCTCTCCATTAAAACGTCGTCATTAAAGCAACACCTCAGGAAAAGCACTCATTTAAAAGCAGATAATTAAATAAACTTAAAGGCAGGACGTACACCATTCTGCCTTAGTTAATTTTTATTAACCTCAACACACCCATTATTTAATACACCCTCCCTAACTCACTAAAAAACCTCTCATTTAAAACAGTTGCCCAACAGGTAATATCATATGATGATAATTTTACTTATATGCGACCCTAACTACTAATAAAAATTATGGTAATCTATCCAACCTGAATAAAATCAAACATCAGGGTATAAAATTAATTAGGGTACTCGCCCTATATTAATGGAAAGGATGAATTTCTTCTCGCGCCTGTTATTCATACGGGGATGCGTCCTGATTAATAAACACAGCAACTGAGTCAGGTTACACGTTTAACTCTACTCATTATCTACATGATTAAATTGAGAGCTATTATGCGTAAATTATTTTTAAGCACCGCCGTTGTCGCCGCTATGGCGTCTGTCAGCTTTGCAGGTCAGGCAGCTGAGTCCGCGACTCTTGCCGTTACCGGTACTATCACCCCAGCTACCTGTGATGTGTCACTAAGCTCTGCAACCGTTGAATTTGGTAACATCCCAGCGTCTACGCTGACCGAAGATCATAATGCCAAAGCCGGTACCGATATTACTCTGAATGTGGATTGCGACGCCGCTGCCGCTACTGCCATTCAGACCACGGATAACCGGGCAGCCAGCGCAATGACGCTGGCGGAAATTAGTGAGCAGATGAAATTCACTACAGATCTTCTCAGCACCAATCTTTTTGGTCTGGGAACCGACAGTGCGCAGGGCAAAGTGGGTTTGATGGCTTTAGGGCTCACGACCGCAACGGCGGATGGCACGGCTAACACCCACCTGCTGACCAGTACCGACAAAGCTGCCTGGACCGCAACCACGTTATCACCCACAACCACTAAAGTGCTGGAAAAAGATGGCTACTTTGCCCTGGCTTCTGATGCCGACACAACGGCACCCACTGCTCTGACCAAATCCACCTTTACCCTTTCTCCAATGATCATTCTGAAGAAAGGGACCCTCTATCCGACCGGTGAAGAAGTAGCAATCGACGGTAACGTCACTTTCTCTGTTGTTTATCTGTAATTTTTAATAATTTCCAGCGAAGGCTATAAGGCCTTCGCTTCATTGAGCTACGGGTATGAAAACGATAATTAAATTTCTCTCTCTTGCCGTTCTGTTTTCATTTTCTGCGTCAGCACTATTTGCAGCAGGAATGAAACCCGAGGTGCCGGTATTATTTCTCGACGACCAGAACCGTGAAGCCACTATTAATGTACTGAACACCGATAACAGCACCGCACTGCTGCACAGTAGGCTGCAGACCATCCCTGAAGATCCGGAAAATAAGTTGATTATTACGCCACAACTGGTGCGCGTTGAAGGTGGAAAAAAACAGCAGATTCGCGTGGTGTTAAAAGATGGCGTGAAGCTTGATAAGCAAAAAATGCAGCGTATTGATTTTGTTTCTATCCCTCAGGATGATGGCAAGAAAAATCGCGCCCGCATTCTGATTGGCCAGAATATTCCGGTAATTCTTTCACCTGCCAATCTGCCATTAAATACTACACCCTGGACCGGTCTGACTTTCCATCGTACAGGATCATCGCTCAGCGTTGAAAATCCGACGCCTTATATTGTCAGGCTGACAAAACAGGTTGATCTGCTGCCAGTCAGGCAGTCGGTTGAGCTGAAAAACACCTACATTTTACCAGGCGAAAAATTTAACGTGGCGCTGCCTGCGGCTGCCGCAGACAACGTGAAATCAGTTCGCCTGCATCCCGTTACCCGGTACGGAATATTGACCACGCCTTACGATGCGCAGTTATAAGCCCGCCTGCTATCAGCCATGAAATCAATTTTATTGCTCAGCATGTTTCTCAGTTCAGCCAGTGCGCTGGCGGCAAACGGCTACGACCAGGAGATGCTGAAAGCGCTCGGCTATGACGCCAGTGCCGCAGAGCTGCTTGATGCAGGCACGCATTTTCTTCCAGGCGAACAGCCCGTCAATATTGTCGTTAATGGTCAGAGCAAAGGCGTACACATCCTGACCTTCGATCAGGCTGGCAATCCCTGCTGGTCAGCAGACCTGTTGCAAACAGTGGGCGTCAATCCTGAACGCTTTAATCGCGTGGATCACGCTGCCTGTTTGCAACTACCGGCAGAAAGCCCGATCCTGATGGAACAACAGGTCGATCGCAGCAGCCTTTTACTCAAGGTTCCGGCCAGCGATCTGTTAAATGACCCACACTATTCCAGCGGCGGTAATGCGCTGGTCGTTAATTATGATGGCCGACGTTACCAGTATCAGACGCGCGGCGGAGAGAACCACGACTCCCAGGCGATGACCTCTGAGCTCGGTGCCAACATCAACAACTGGATTTTCCGCAGCGGGCAGAGCTACTCCAGCCAGGATGAACAGCATCAGCTTACCCGGCTCTACAGCTACGGGCAGCGCTCGATCCCCGGCTGGGCTTCCGTGGTGCAGATTGGTGAGATCACCGCGGGCGATTCACTGTTCTCGGGTATCAACCTGCTGGGCGCACAAATCGTGCCGGAACGCGGGATACAGAATGGCGTAAACGGTGGCGTTTCGCTGGATCTGCTGGTGTCGCAAGCGGGTACCGCTGAGGTCTGGCAGGCTGGCATTTTGCTGAAGACATTTCAGGTCACAGCCGGTATGAACAAACTGGCTGATATCCCGGCCATCAACCAGACAGACGATTTTGAGATCATCAGCCACGATCAATCCGGCAATAGTCAGCAGCAGACCCTCCCCTACATTCAGGCACAATCCAGTATTACGCTGGAAGATACCGGAAACTCTCTGGCCGTCGGGCGTCTGCGTTTAACCGACGAGCAGTTCCCGTTAGTGGTAGGTTCTGCCGGTCTTTATCAGAATCACTTTATGGCGCTGATGGCGGGCGGACTGGTGAGCGAGAATTATCAGGCCGCCTCCTGGCGCACCACGTTGCGGCTGAGCGAACGCCTGATGGCCTCTGTAACCCAGACCGCCTCACTGACGCAGGATGCCGCTGAAAGTGAAGGTAACAAACAGGGATTAAACCATCAAATCAGCCTCAGCGCAGGCGTAACGCCCCAGTTATCTCTGACCTCTTCCGCCAGCTTTCGCAGCCGCGACTATATGGATCCGGGCAGCTCATGGAGTTCAAAAAAAACCAGCGAGCAGAATGGACAGACCAAATCTCAATATGCTGTCGGGCTAAGCTACAGTCAGCCCTGGCTTGGCGTGCTCTCATTTTCCGGTAGCCTGTCTCACAGCTGGCAGGGTTCAGAAAGTCGGGGCTATATGTTCAGTTGGGGCCGTACCTTTGGGAAAGTAAACGCTAATCTCGGCATCCAGAAAAACCGGCTCACGCTCGATCAGCGCCATACCGACGACCGCTACTTTTATCTCAACCTTTCTGTTCCATTGGGTAAAAGCAGCAGCATGCGCAGCTGGGTCAGTGATACACATCATAAAACGCGGGCGGGCATCGGTTTTGACAGCACCCTGAATGACAAATTTGCCTGGAGCCTGTCGGGTGAAAAGAGTCAGCAGGAGGATGCGTCGATGGCCGGCTCAGCAACCTGGACCACCAAATATAGTCAGTTAAGCGGTGGCGCGTCGCATAATGAAAATAGCACCAGCTATAACTTTGGCGCACGCGGCGGTGCTGTACTGCACAGCGAGGGGCTGACTTTTACCCCCCGAAAAGTAGGCGATACCTTTGGCATTATTTCACTCAATAGCCCACAGCCGGATGTGAAAATTCGTACCCCTGGCGGCACGGTATGGAGCGATCGCAGCGGTCATGCCATTACCTCCTGGACGCCATGGCAGAAGAATACCGTGCAAATCGAAAATCAGAGCCTGCCAAGAAACGTCCAGGTTATCAATGGCATTGCCGACATCACGCCATACCGCGGTGCGGTGGTGCCGGTTATTCTGCCCGCCTTCACTGTACGCCGTGCGCTGGTGAGCTTCCCGGACAATGAAGCCCCCGCTCCGGGCGCACCGGTAAAAAGTGGCAAAGGAGCGTTGGTCGCTTTTGTTAATGAAGATGGCACGCTGTTTTTCGACGACCTGCCGCAGGAGCCGCTGTTTAGTCTGCGTCGCAATGGTACCCCGTGCGCGCTGAACATGATTACGCCCTGGTATGACGAACCCGGCACCCTTTATGCTTCACTTTCCGCGAGATGCGTCCTATGAAACAGCAATCCGTTCTGTCACTGCTGCTGGCAATCAGCAGCCTTTTTACTGCCGCAGTCGCCCATGCAGAGTGCCAGATTCAGCTCAGCGAGACACAAATCAACTATGGCGAAATGACACGCGGGGAGTTGATCTCCCGCCCCGGAAACTCCCTTTCCGCCGCAGAGTTACGCCTGGGTGACGAACATGAGTCTGACATCACCGTTATCTGTGACCGTCCGACGCCGCTGACGCTGATTTTTAGCGGGCCAGCGAAAGATAACGAGAGCTATCTGTTTGGCGAGCAGGGTCGGGTAACGCTGACCCTGCACGATGTGACCATTGACGACCGCCCGGTAATGATAGATAGCGCCGGAAATCAGGCCGCGACAATGGCGTTTATGGCCAGTAATCCGATGCGATTCCGGAAAGAGGGCCAGATCGCCTCGGGCAGCACCTTACGCGCTAAATTAACCATTGCGACCTGGCTGGCTGCCAGTGCCACCCGCGTCAGCGATCGTCAGCACTGGCAGCTGAATGGCCGCTTTCTGGTTAATGGCGAGGGTTAATCGTCTGCCCACAATTATCTGTCGCCCTGCCCTGTTTTCCCGCGCAAACCGCATGCTATCTTGTGGTTTTGATTTTTTCAGTGGGCAAAATTGATGACAAAGTTGCGGGTAGGGATCGTGTTTGGCGGGAAATCGGCTGAGCATGAGGTGTCGTTACAGTCGGCCAAAAATATCCTTGAGGCGATCGACAAAACCAGGTTTGACGTGGTGTTACTGGGCATTGATAAGCAGGGACACTGGCGTCTTAACGATGCGTCAAACTTCTTACTTAACGCTGAAAATCCGGCGCTGATCGCGCTGAATCACGCCGCTGAAGATGTGGCACTGGTGCCTGGTACGACTCAGCAGCAGATCATCACCCGTCATAACGCCCATCCGCTGTCGCAGATCGACGTTATCTTCCCGATCGTGCACGGTACGCTGGGTGAAGATGGTTCCCTGCAGGGCCTGCTGCGTATGGCCTCGTTACCCTTCGTCGGTTCCGACGTGCTGGGTTCTGCGGTCAGCATGGATAAAGATTTTACCAAACGCCTGCTGCGCGACGCCGGCCTCAACGTCGCGCCGTGGGTGAGCGTCACCCAGGCCCAGCGCGCACAGCTGGATGCCAGCGCAGTCATTGCCCGCTTTGGCCTGCCGCTGTTTATTAAACCCGCCAACCAGGGTTCATCAGTGGGCGTCAGCAAAGTGGATAGCATTGAAGAATTTGATGCCGCGCTGGCGCTGGCCTTCTCCTTTGACCGCAAGGTGCTGATTGAGCAGGGTATCAAAGGTCGCGAGATCGAGTGTGCGGTGCTGGGCAACGATGCCCCCGAAGCCAGTCCCTGCGGTGAGGTGGTGGTGCATGACGCCTTCTACTCGTATGACACTAAATATATCTCCGAGAGCGGTGCGCAGACGGTGGTCCCGGCGGCTATTGCATCGGAAACCAGCGATGCGATCCGTGAGGTTGCCATCAAAGCCTTTACCGCGCTGGAGTGCTTTGGCATGGCCCGCGTCGATGTGTTTTTAACTGACGACGGCGAAATTATCGTCAACGAAGTGAATACCCTGCCCGGCTTCACCAATATCAGCATGTACCCGAAACT
Organism: Pantoea sp. E956-1; assembly: GCF_982223955.1. Classification (NCBI taxonomy): domain Bacteria; kingdom Pseudomonadati; phylum Pseudomonadota; class Gammaproteobacteria; order Enterobacterales; family Erwiniaceae; genus Pantoea; species Pantoea sp. E956-1. The sequence continues at coordinate 6,922 of NZ_CEUYZP010000012.1, forward strand.
GTGGCAGGCGGCCGGACTCAGCTATCAGGATCTGATCAGCCGTCTGATCGATCTGGCGCTTGAGCGCCACCAGCAGGCCAGCACGCTGAAAAGCAGCGTCAGCTGACAGTAAACGGCGGCGTGGCGTTATGCCACGTCGCTGGTAATGGCACGGTAATTAACCGGTGAGGTCTGATTACGGCCATTGCGTTTCGACAGATAGAGGTTTTTATCAGCTGCGGAGATCAGCCGATTGATCACGCGGTGCCACTCCGTCACGTCACCAGCACTGCCATGCGCCAGCCCCAGACTGACGGTCACTGTAGCCGTACTGCCCTGCAGCCAGAACTTCTCTTTCGCCATCTTCTGCCGGATGCTCTCGGCAAGAAAATAGAGCTTTTCCGGATTCTGGTCGAACAGCACCACCACAAACTCCTCTCCGCCAAAACGACAGATACGCCCCTCTTTGCCCACAACGCGCTGTATACGGCGGGCGATCTCTTCCAGTACGCTGTCGCCAGCATCATGTCCAAAATTGTCATTAATCGCTTTGAAGTAGTCGACATCCAGCAGGATGACGCCTGCTTTGCGCTCAGGGGTGATCGGCTCCGCACGCAGGCTTTCATAGAGGCCGGAACGTGACAGCAGCCGGGTCAGAAAATCATAGTTCGCGCGCAGCGCCAGCCGTTGATTAAGCTGGCGGATTGCATCCATGCTCGCGGCCACAATCAGCGGGCTGATCGCGATTGTCGCCACACCCAGCCGCGCCGAGGTCAGGTGGCTGACAGGCAGCAGAGCGTCATCGCCCTGAATGTTCATCACGCCGTGAGAGACCAGAATGATTTCGGTAATGCCGGTCAGCAGAATCACCAGACTGGTGAGCGGCATCGGGAGCACAATGGCGCACCAGACCAGCGCAGGAACAGGAAATGTCAGGCTGCCCGCGCCGCCCATCATCGCCCCAATCATCAACGAAAAGATCAGGGCGATAAGCGGAGCCAGCTTGCGCATCTGCAGAAACTGGCGGGGCAACAGCGACGACCAGTCGCGCGTCAGCAAAAAGGGCAGCAGCATCAGCCCGGTTGAGAACTGTTCGCTGAACCAGTCACCCCACGCCGTCGCCAGTCCGGCAGCGAAATCAGCCTGCTGTGCCAGCGCTCCCCAGCTGGCACAGGCCAGCGCGGCCAGCAGACAGGCCGGAAAGATACGCAGCACACTGGTAATACGCTCGCTGCCGGAGTCGTGCTGAAGATGCTTTACCAGCAGCGTCACCGCCACCAGCACAAACAGAAGATTTGCCAGGTTGAGGGTAAAAGCAGAGAGCGCCCAGCCCGAAAAAATGGTGTCGTTGAACACCATCGCGGCGAAGGTGGAGAGATAATAGCGGGTCTGATGCAGAAAAGGATTCCGGACGATCACGCCAGTGACGATCGCATTGACCGGCCAGAACAGCGACAGTTCCTGGGGAATGCGCAGATGTCCGCCGATAAAGCAAAACAGCAACGTGATTAAAAACAGTGAAAATGCGTTCTTCTTAACGTTGTGCTCTTCAAACAGCTGTATGCGCATACATCCGGACCTTGTCGCAGAGAGGCTGGCTGTCCACGCCAGCCTGGACAGGTGCGTGGTTTCAGAATGATTAAATCCTGAATATCCTCAGTGTCATCCGGCGATCAAACCGCATTTCACGGGCTAACTCAGAAAAGTTACCCTGCAGAGGTTAACCTCATCAGATGACAGCAGAAATTGGGGTCTCATTATGCCTCGCAAATAAAAAAATCGGATATCCGAGATATCCGATTTTTGCCTTTCTGACGACTTTACCGTTGCGCTAAGCGCTATTTCACCGCAACCGGCCACTGACTCAGGCGAATACCGCGCTTATCGGCGTTATCACCAAAATCTTTCAGCACCGCTTTGACGTCGGGATCGATATATTCCGCATTATCGTTATCCACGATGACCACACTGTTCTCCGGGATTTCATCCAGCAATCCCTGCAGCTTTGGATTATGCATAAAGGTCAGATTCTGCTGAAAGCGCAATACGTAGTGGTCGTCATAGCGGGTGAGTTGCAGTGCGTTGCGATGACTTTTGTAGATGCTGTAAAGGATCTGCGTGCCAATACCGATGCCAATACCGACCAGCATACCCAGCGTGATAATCCCGACGATGGTGGCCAGAAACGGCACGTATTGCTGTGCACCCATTCGGAACTGCTCAACAAAGAGTCGCGGTGTCGCCAGTTTATAACCCGTGTAAAGCAGCACGGCAGCGAGGCTGGCCAGCGGAATGGCGTTCAGCATCTCGCTGAACCACATACCACAAATCAGCAGCAGCACACCGTGAATGAAGATCGACAGTTTGGTCTGTGCGCCCGCACTGACGTTAACCGAACTGCGCACAATCACCGCCGTGATCGGCATTGCGCCAAGAAAACCGGCCGCCAGGTTACCGATGCCCTGGGCGAACATCTCTTTGTTGGGTGACGGTGCGGGCGTCTGAGGGCGCAGTTTTTTCAGCGCCTCCTGGCTCAGCAAGGTCTCCAGACTGGCGACCAGGGCTAAGGTTACCGCCACGACCCAGACCTGCGGATTCTGCCAGGCCATCCAGTCGGGCGTTTCCAGTTCAGCCACCAGCGCAGAGACGCTGTCAAAAGCAGGCAGCGAAATGCGCGCCAGCCCCTGGGTCATCTCAGGGAAGAGTCGCCCTCCCACCACGGTAGCAAGACAGCCGATCAGCACGGCAATCAGCGGGCCTGGGATCCAGGCGAGCGCTTTAATGCGCTTCACCGGCGCGGTGGTCCAGAGACATAAAATGGCCAGGCCAACACCCGCTACCGCTATCGCAGGTAACGAGAAGGTCATCTCACCGGTCACCAGTGAAACCAGCTCTGCATCGCCAGCGGCACCCAGCGCCACCGGGATCTGCTGCATGATCAGCAGCAAACCAATCGCCGCCAGCATCCCTTTAATGACGCTGCCCGGCACCAGCGAAATAAACCGTCCGGCACGCAGCAGGCCAAACAGACATTGCAGAGCTCCGGCGAGAATCAGCGCGGTGAGAAAGGCGGAAAAGCTGCCCAGTGACGCCATCGAGGCGACGACGATGGTGACCAGGCCTGCCGCCGGGCCACTGACGGCAAACCGGGACGGACTCAGTGATGTGACCACCAGGCCGCCAATCACACCGGTCAGCAGACCGGCAAACGGCGGTAATCCGCTGGCCTGGGCAATGCCAAGGCAGAGCGGTAAGGCGACCAGAAACACCACCAGACCCGCAGGAATATCGCGACGCAGGGTATCGAGGTTCATAATGAAGGTTCCTCTGCAGATTGATGAATCAGCTCTTTAAGATGGCCGGAGCGCAGGTCATAAACACAACCAAACACCTCCAGTTCCTGGCCCGATTGCCAGATTTGCCGAACCGGTTCAGATTTCACCAGTCTGGCGAATTGCGCCTTAACGTTAGCCTCAACCAGCCGATCGAGCTTTTCACCCGGCTCCGCGTCTGAAAGGGGGCTTTCCGCCAGGCCATGCTGAATGTCATGACGCAACGTCTGAATGCGTCTCGCCAGCGCGCTCTCCTGCCCGTCCAGCACGCTGCCCGGCAGATTCAGCGCGGCTTCCACCCCACCGCAGCCATAGTGGCCGCTTAATACAATGCGTTTTACACCGAGAAAGAAGAGCGCGTACTGCAGCACGCTCAGTAAATTGTCATCGTCCTCAATCACCATGTTGGCGATATTACGATGCACAAAGAGTTCGCCAGGATGGGAGCCGGTTAAGACTTCTGCCGGAACGCGACTATCAGAACACCCTATCCAGAGTGAGTGCGGCTTTTGCTGATGAAGGAATTTTTTAAAGTAGTCTGGATTACGCTGGCGGCGCTGTAATGCCCAACTGCGATTTTTCGCTAATAAGGGTTTAAGTGTCGTCACAATCATCTTCTCTCTACTACCGGGATGTCGCATCCTGGCTAACCACAAAGTGTATCGGCTCACAAATAAAGCATGAGCCGCCAGGTAAATAAGAACTGAGTCACAGAAAAAGGTTATAGCCGCTAACCATTACCAATGCACGAGCAATATTTCACAGCACTTTAACATCATGCTATTTGTCAATTCACCGTCAGTAAGAGTCAGGGTTAAGTAAATTTAATTAAGCAGAAGAGACGTGAGATAATTATCGGTAATTACTTTAAAACTAAGATTATCAATAAATTAAAGGAGTAAAGTTAATAAACTAAAGTTATCGCTGACAAAAAAATACAATCATTAACCGAGGGGATATTCACTGCCATACCAACCGCCGTGCTTTTTACCAGGAATCCTCTTAATTAAAAAATTAACCATTAGCACAATCAACCGCCTTAATTGCTGATAGCCAGTTAAATATGCCTGAGTTTAGATAAGAATGAAGCAAGAGATAATTAATTTAATTTGCAGCAAAATAGTGACGGGAGAAAGTAAATCAGTGCCACGTTTTAACAGAGCCTGACCCGGTCAGGCTCTTTTTCTTGACGAATTATTTACCGTTCCAGCTTTGCAGGCGAGATTCCCGCACTGACAGCTGCTGTTCCGGTGTCAGTTTATTGTAGTTTTGCGCCATTCCGCTCTCCCAGTCGCCGTAGAGCGGATTCGGCAGCACGATGAACTGCGTTCCAAACTGCTGATGGTTAAGATTCACAAAATCACGTCGTGTCTGATTGCCCTGATGCCAGGTTGCGCCACCAAAATCGTTGAGGTTATCGCCAACGTAGAGCACCACGTTATAGCCGGCATTTTTAATGGCATCGAAACGCGCCTGCTTATTAGAGCTGTCAGTATTCAGACGTACCGTTTTATCGCTGACGTTGGGGAAGCCGAGCTGCTGCATGTTAGCGACCGTGGCCGCGTAATCTTTCTGATCGCGGTTAGACACATAGAACAGCGTGCCGCCATTCTGTGTGACATGACGTGCAAACTCTATCGCGCCAGGCACCGCTTTCGCCTGGCGCGCCTGTGTCCAGGCTGACCAGGTTTTGCTGCTGAACGGCTGGCCGTTCTTCGCCTGCCACGCGCTGTAGGCGCTGTTATCCAGCATCGTTTCATCCAGATCGACAATCACCGCTTTAGGTTTGCCGGTCAGCGAGGGTGCCTGATCAAACGCCATACGCGCGGTATTAAATGCCTGCCAGGTCAGCGCCTGATATTCACCAGACTGCTGGAACCAGTTTACCGCCAGCACCGATTGCTGACCGAGTTGCTGTTGCGCGGTCTGATGTGACGACGAGGCGCAGCCGGTAAGCAGCAGCGCGACCAGTCCGGATGCAGCCAGTTTTGCGGAGGTTTTCATCATTTCATCCTTAAGGTGAGAAAGGTCTGAGGAGAAGCTTCAAAAATGTAGCAGTTAACGTAAGCTGTGGGCAGCCCAACTCACGCTGTTATAACAGGAGATTCCTATGGCCGTGATCCCGCGCTCGCCATTGCTCGATTCGCTGGAATGGCTCGATTATGCGTTTCAGCCAGCCGGTGAGTCACCCCCCGCCGATGCCGCCTATGGACATCAGCGCCACAGCGCGACCGTGGTCACCGATATCGAGAACATCCCACCCAAAAGCTGCGAGTCTGATGGCATGATCGGCAGCGGGACGCGCCCGGTGGCGGTCTACACTGCCGACTGCCTGCCAGTGCTGTTCGCCGATCGCCAGCAGCGGATCGTGGCCGCGGTTCATGCCGGACTCAAGGGCACGCTGGCGGGTGTGCTGACCCGCGCGGTTGAAAAACTCTGCGAGCAGGGTTGTGAGCCACAGAACCTGATGGTGGCGATCGGTCCGGCGATGGGCCCCTGCTGTTATGAACTGGCCGGACCGCAGCTGGCGGAGATTGCGCAGAACCCGGCAGTTGCCAGCGGGCTGCGCTGGCACCAGAACCAGCCGGTTAATCCTCTGGCGCAACGTCCACAGGCCGCTGCCCGCCAGCAGGGTGTCTGGTTCGATCTGCCTGCGCTGGCCACGCAGTTGCTGGTAAACGCGGGTGTGCCGGCTGCGCAGATCGATAACGTCAACGTCTGCACCTACTGCATGGCTGAGAGCGGTTCAAGCTACCGCTTCAATACCCACTTTAGCAGCGGCTATCACTCCCGCTATTCGTGGATCCGTATACGTTAATGGGTTATCTGGCACCGCGCTGACAGCAGATAGCGGAACCTGAACTGCGATGGGCGCTGACGCCTGCCGCAAAGCCACGCGGGCCACGGATGGCGGTCTTCACCACTTTGCGCAAGGCACGGGCTACCTCCGCCCACTCTTTGTTACTCACCTCACTCCCCTGCCGTTGTTTATGATTTCACTCACACCCTGACATTCTTTCACTTTTTTTTAACGCAGAAGTGGCTAGAGTGAACTCATCCGACCACTTTACCGTGAGTGACTAGCATGTCCGTTAATCCTGACTATCCTGCGCTGTTTACGCCGCTGGATCTTGGCTTTACCCGACTGAAAAACCGCTTTCTGATGGGGTCGATGCACACCGGACTGGAAGAACATCCGGATGGCGCAGCCCGGCTGGCGGCTTTCTACGGCGAGCGGGCGCGTGAAGGTGTCGCGCTGATCGTCACCGGCGGCATCGCCCCCAATGCCCAGGGTGTCACCACCGCGCATGGCGCGATGCTCACCGACGAGACGCAATGTGACTGGCACCGGCAGATCACGGAGGCGGTACATCAGCATCAGGGCAAAATCGCCCTGCAGATCCTGCATACCGGTCGGTACAGCTATCAGCCCGATCTGGTCGCCCCCTCGGCACGCCAGGCGCCGATTAACCCCTTTACGCCACAGGCGATGAGCGAGGCGGCGATTGAACAGACCATTGATGACTTTGCCCGCTGCGCCCGACTGGCTCAGCAGGCGGGCTATGATGGCGTGGAGATCATGGGTTCCGAAGGCTACCTGATTAATCAGTTTCTGGTGAAACACACCAATCAGCGCACCGACCGCTGGGGAGGCGACTTCCGCCAGCGGATGCAGTTCGCACTGGCAATTACCCGCGCCGTTCGCGCCGCGACCGGCGACGCCTTTATCATCATCTTCCGGTTGTCGATGCTCGACCTGATCGAAGAGGGCAGCACGCTGGAGGAGACGCTGTTGCTGGCGGGCGAACTGGAGCAGTGCGGCGTCACGCTGTTCAATACCGGCATTGGCTGGCACGAGGCGCGCATCCCGACCATCGCCACCTGCGTGCCGCGCGCGGCCTTTGCGTGGGTGACGCAGCGCCTGCGTGAACAGGTGAAGGTGCCGGTCATCGCTACTAATCGCATCAACCATCCCGCCGTCGCCGAGCAGCTGTTGCAGTCGGGCTGCGCCGATATGGTGTCGATGGCCCGCCCTTTTCTCGCCGATCCCGCCTTTGTCACTAAAGCCCAGCGCGGTGAACCGGACAGCATCAACACCTGCATTGCCTGTAATCAGGCCTGCCTTGACCAGGTGTTCGCCGGTAAAATCACCTCCTGCCTGGTCAATCCGCGCGCCTGCCACGAGTCGCTGATGCCGGTCATCGCCAGCACCGCCCCGCGCACGCTGGCCGTAGTGGGTGCCGGTCCGGCCGGCATGGCGTTTGCGCTGCAGGCGGCCCAGCGCGGCCATCAGGTAACCCTCTATGAGGCCGCGCCGGAGATAGGCGGCCAGTTCAATATTGCCCGGCTGATCCCCGGTAAATCGGAGTTCAGCGAAACGCTGCGCTATTTCAGGCATGAGCTGGCTGCCGCAGGCGTGACGGTTAAGACGGGCAGTCGGGTGACGGCGGATCAGCTGAGTGACGCCGATGAAGTGGTGCTGGCGACCGGCATTCAGCCGCGTACGCCCGACATTCCGGGCATCGACCACCCCAGCGTGCTGAGCTACCTGGCGGTGCTGCGCGATAAGCGCCCGGTGGGTAAACGGGTAGCGATTATCGGCGCCGGTGGTATTGGCTTTGATGTGGCAGAGTATCTGTCACAGCCATCCCATGACGAGGATCTGGCGGCGTTTTATGCCGAATGGGGCATCGACCACAGCCTGACGCGGCGCGGCGGCGTGATGAAACCCGAGCCGCCCGCCGCGTTACGGCAAATCTGGCTGCTGCAACGCCGATCGGGAAAACCGGGTGCCGGGCTGGCAAAAACCACCGGCTGGATCCATCGCGCCAGTCTTCAGGCACAGGGCGTTGAGATGTGGGGCAGCGTTGAGTATCTGGCGATTGATGACAGCGGCCTGCACCTGCGGCGCAACGGCGAAACGCTGTTGCTGGAGATCGATAATGTGATCATCTGTGCCGGACAGGAGCCGCAGCGCGAACTGGAAGCTGCGCTGCGTGCAAAAGGACAGAGGGTGACAGTCATTGGCGGTGCAGATGTGGCGCAGGAGCTGGATGCGCGCCGTGCGATTGCGCAGGCGACGCAGCTGGCATTAACCGTCTGACTAACGCATTTTCACCGCGCGCAGCACCACGAACTTCTGGTTAGAGGCGATCAGCGTACAGTTACCAAACAGCTTCTTCAGCTTGTGGTGATAATCGAGGTGGCGGTTGCCGACAATGCGCAACTCGCCGCCATACTGAAGGCAGCGTTTGGCATCGCGGAACATCTGCCATGCCAGGTGATCGGTCACCGCGTGCTGCTGGTGGAACGGCGGGTTGCACAGCACCGCGTGCAGCCGATCTGACGGATAGCCACTCAGCACGTTGTTCACCAGGAACTGACAGCGTGACAGATCCTCAGGACGGTTCACTTCCACATTAAGCTGGCTGGAGGCGACCGCCATGTAAGACTCATCAAGGAAATGCACTTCGGCCTGCGGGTTCTGCTCCAGCGCCACCAGTCCCACCACGCCGTTACCACAGCCGAGATCGGCAATCTCGCCCTCAATGTTTTCCGGCAGATGCTGCACAAAGAGCCGTGCGCCGATATCCAGCGAAGCGCGTGAGAAGACGTTGGCGTAGTTGTGAATCTGATAAGGGGTGCCATCCAGCGGCCAGACCAGCGTCGGCGTGGCCTCACGCAGTGCAGGCTTGCTGAACTGGCTGTAGATCAGACGCGCTTTTTTCCATGCCAGTGAGGTTTTGGTTTCACCAATGATCTGTTCGAACAGCTGCAGGGTAGAGTTATGGATCTCTTTGGCGCGCGCCGCCGCCAGAATCACCGTATCAGGCGTGACGACTTCGCGAATGGCGCGCAACTGGTGCTCCAGCAGCGCCAGGGTTTTAGGCACCTTGATCAGCACAGCCGCAGGTGAAGCAGGCAGGTCAGCCAGGCTATCAACAAAGTGAACGTCGCTGTCATCCAGCCCATTAAAGGTCAGGTTCTGACGGGCGGCCTGCTGGCTCAGCCAGGAATCGCTGACGTGCCAGACGGTACGCGGATTCAGGGCGCAGGTTAAGGCCCCGAAACTGTCATTGAAGACCAGCACAGGCCCCTCTGGCAGCGCCTGCTGTAACAGATATTCATCAGCCGCATCCCAGGCTTGTAATGGACTTTCGTCACGCATCTGCGGGAAGCGATGCAGGATCAGTGTGCGATCGTTCAGTTCAAGTTGGCTCATGAATTCTCCGGCGTGGTACACTTTGGTTGATTTTCGCCCCAAAATCGGGGGCGCAGTATACTGTCTTTCGCCTGGAATCCCTAATGTCCTCACTGATCTACCTTCAGGGTTATCCTGCCCCCCTTCTTGAGCAGGTTCAGTCGCTGATCGCCCATCAGCGCTTAAGTGCGTTCCTGCAGGAACGTTATCCCGACACCCACGACGTCATGAGTGATAAAGCGCTGTATGACTACACGCAGGCGCTGAAAAATCGCTATATGCGCAATGCGCCGCCGATCAGCAAAGTGATGTGGGATAACAAGATTAAGGTGATGAAGCATGCACTCGGGCTGCACACAGCCATCTCACGGATTCAGGGCGGTAAGCTTAAGGCGAAAGCGGAAATCCGTATCTCGACCTTTTTCCGCCTCGCGCCGGAGCCGTTTCTGCGGATGATCGTGGTGCATGAGCTGGCACACCTTAAAGAGAAAGATCACGATAAGGCGTTCTACCAGCTCTGCTGCCATATGGAGCCGGATTATCACCAGCTCGAATTTGATGCACGACTGTGGATGACGGACCAGGCGATGCGCGGCAACGCAGCTTAAAGAAACTCCTGCGCTTTCTGAATCAGGCTGGTTTTGGTCAGCGCGCCCAGAAAGCGCCGTTCCTGCGGATTGTTGAGCACCGGCAACCGCTCCAGCGTCACCGCCGCAAAGGCTTCCCATCCCTCACGCATACTCTGATTCTGATACACCACCGGGAAATCCTGATCCATCACGCACGCCACCGGTGAGTCGAGGGTGATTTCCTGGGCCAGCACCCGGCGCGAAATCTCATGAATCGAGACCACGCCGAGGAAAGCGCCCGCAGCGTTGATCACATAAACATAGCGTTCACGCTTCAGGGAGCTGACCGCCAGCGCCTGCCCCACCGACTCCTCCGGCTGCAACGCCGCACCCGCAATAATCAACTCGGCAATGCGCATGTTATCGAAATCATATTTCGCTTCTGAACGGCTGAAGTGATGACTCACGACCGGATAAGTACTGGCGGATTGCAGGCGATAGACCACCATTGACGCCAGCACCGTGGCGATCATCAGCGGAAACAGCAGGCTGCTGTTGAGCGTCATCTCCAGCACCATCAGCATCGCCATCAACGGCGCCTGACTGACCGCCGCCAGCACCGCCGCCATACCAATCGCGGCATAGAGCAGCACATTGCCGAGCGGCAGATGCAGCGCCGCCCCCACCGTCGCGATGATCACCCCCAGCAGCGCACCAATCAGCAGCGAAGGGGTAAAGAGTCCGCCGACGGCGTTCGATCCTACCGACAGGCTGGTAGCGAGGGTTTTCAGCACCAGCAGCAGCAGCAGACCCGGCAGCAGGTAGTGCCCTGCCATCACTTTGACGATCACCTCGTAGCCGTTGCCGAGGATATCAGTGGAGATCAGCGCCAGTAAGCCAACCGCAAAGCCGCCCGCCCCGAGGCGCAGCGGCAGGGAGGCGACCCGGCTGAACAGCACTTTGCTGCGGGCGATGCATTTAATCACGATCCAGCCCGCCAGACCGGCGCACAGACCAATTACCACCGTCATCAGCAGGCTGCTGAGATCCATGGCGAAGTTCGCGTCTGCAAGCGGATAGAGCGCGCTGCGAAAACCCAGCGTCCACATGGTCATCACCGCCGTCGCCGAGGCGATAATCAGGGGGATCAGCCGCTGCAGCGCAGAAATACCGAAAGCGATTTCCGCCACAAAAATCGCCGACGCCAGCGGCGCATGATAAACCGACGCGAGTCCCGCCGCCGCCGCCATCGCCACCACGTCACTGTTTTTCAGGTTAAGTGAGGCGGGTAACAGGCGGCCAATCGCGCTGCCGCACAGTGCCGAGAGCTGTACCATCGGCCCCTCTTTACCTATCGACGCGCCGCTGCCAATACTGGCAATCGACGATAAGGCGCGGAACAGTGAGGTTTTGGTCGGCACCGCATCGAGCCGGGCGTTGATCACTTCAAGATAATCCGTTTTCACCGTCTGCTGCTGCTCAATGGCAACGGCATAACGCAGAAAATAGCCTGCCAGAACGCCGCCTGCACCCACCAGCAGCGGCCAGAAGATCCACGGCCAGAGATGCAGGGATTCGGTAATTTCGCCACTGCGGGCAAACAGCAGATGGTTGATCAGCTCAATCACGCCGCGAAAAGCCAGCGTCACCAGCGACGCCGCACATCCGACCGGAATGGCGAGCAGGAGTGTGGTCCAGTTTAATGCGTGCTTACTTGCTTTCACCTGCGCTCCCTGGTTGGTGCATAAACATCATCGCTTCCGCATATTATTGGAATGCGGATCGCAGGATCAATCCCTGCCCGCCCGGCACCATTGCACAGCGTGGATGAGATGGTACTCTGCCGCTTTACAGCTGCCGGAGAGATGACGTGATTCGTTTTGCCATTGTGGGAACAAACTGGATTACACGCCAGTTTATTGATGCCGCTCATGAAACCGGAGCGATGAAGCTCTGTGCGGTCTATTCACGCAGTCAGCAGCAGGCCGAGGCCTTTATCGCCGATTATCCCTGCAAACAGACCTTTACCTCACTGGAAGCCCTGGCCGCCAGCCCGGAGATCGATGCGGTCTACCTGGCCAGCCCCAACGCCCTGCACTGCCAGCAGGCGCTGCTGTTTATGTCGCACGGCAAGCATGTGATTTGCGAAAAACCTCTGGCCTCTAACCTGGCAGAAGTGGAGCAGATGATTGCCTGCGCCCATGCGCATCAGGTGGTGCTGTTTGAGGCGTTTAAAACCGCCAGCCTGCCGAATTTCCTGCGGCTGCAGCAGGCACTGCCTGACGTGGGTAAACTGCGAAAAGCGCTGCTGAATTACTGCCAGTACTCCTCACGTTACCCACGCTATCTCAACGGTGAGAATCCCAATACCTTTGATCCGCGCTGGTCGAATGGCTCAATTATGGATATTGGTTATTACTGCCTGGCCTCGGCGGTAGCGCTGTGGGGTGCGCCAGATCGCGTGCAGGCCAGCGCAACCCTCCTTGCCAGCGGCGTTGACGCGCACGGCGTGGTGGTGCTGAGCTACGGCGATTTCGACGTGACGATTCTGCATTCGAAGGTGAGTGATTCCAGCCTCCCCAGCGAGATTCAGGGTGAAGCAGGCGCGCTGGTGATAGAAAAGTTATCGGAGTGCCAGAAACTGACCTTTGTGCCGCGCGGCGCGGAAAAGCAGACGTTAAGTCAGCCGCAGCATATCAACACCATGCTGTATGAGGCCGCCGCTTTTGCCCGGCTGGTTGAGCAGCGTCAGGTGGACCACCCTTCGCTTGAGGTTTCGCGGATAACTGCGTCACTGCTGACTGAGATCCGCCGCCAGACCGGCGTAATCTTCCCGGCCGACCAGCCTGCTGTGTAAATATTTCTAAATATGACTGAGAGTGATTGCTTCCTGTGCGGCTAAACCGTAACTTAGCCTCCTGCAAAGGGGAGTAACTTGTAAGCTGATTGATCGTCATTACGATGCGAAAGCATCCGGTCATCAGGCAACCCGGAATCGATTTCTGTGTTGTAAGTGAGACCTTGCCGGAAGGCGAGGTTTGCTTACAAAAAAGTAAGCGGCTGACGTCTTCTGACTTCAGCCGTTTTTTTTTATTTTTCGGACAGGATACGAATATGCAAACTGTGGGTACGCCTTTATTGTGGGGCAGCTTTGCGGTTGTGGTGCTTATCATGCTGGCTATCGACCTGCTGTTGCAGGGACGCCGTGGCGCGCAGACCATGTCTTTCAAGCAGGCGGCCATCTGGTCGCTGATCTGGGTTTCAGTCTCACTGCTGTTCAGCGCCGCCTTCTGGTGGTATCTGGAGGGCAACGCGGGACGTGAAGTTGCTAACACGCAGACGCTCGCCTTCCTGACCGGTTACGTGCTGGAAAAAGCGCTGGCGGTGGATAACGTCTTCGTCTGGCTGATGCTCTTCAGTTACTTCTCTATTCCGGCCAATCTGCAGCGCCGGGTGCTGATCTATGGAGTATTAGGCGCTATCGTGCTGCGTACCATCATGATCTTCGCCGGTAGCTGGCTGGTCACGCAGTTCAGCTGGATCCTCTATGTGTTCGGTGCCTTCCTGCTGTTCACCGGTGTGAAAATGGCGCTGGCGAAAGAGGATGATAGCGCGGTGGGCGAAAAACCTGTGGTGCGCTGGCTGCGTAAGCATCTGCGCATGACTGACGATCTCGATGGCGAGAAGTTCTTCACCCGCAAAAACGGCGTGCTGTTTGCGACGCCACTCCTGCTGGTGCTGATCATGGTGGAAATCAGCGACGTGATCTTTGCGGTCGACAGTATCCCGGCAATCTTCGCCGTGACCACCGACCCGTTTATTGTACTGACCTCAAACCTGTTCGCTATCCTGGGTTTGCGTGCCATGTACTTCCTGCTGGCAAACGTGGCGGAACGGTTCTCGATGCTGAAGTATGGCCTGGCGATTGTGCTGGTGTTCATCGGCTTTAAGATGCTGATTGTCGACCTCTACCATATCCCGGTCGGTATCTCGCTGGGTGTGGTCGGTGCCATTCTGGCATCAACCCTGCTGATTAATGCCTGGGTTAACCGCAAAAGAGACCAGAAAAAGCTCGCACCATAATTACCTGCAGGGGCAGCCGATGCCCCTGTTTTATTTTGTGGCAGCCTGTGACGCCATTTCATCCCTCTGTCACACTTCTACTATCCAGCATAATAAAAATCTGACCTGCTCCACAGTGACAGAACTTTCTCTTTTCTCGTCCGATCTTTTCCTTATACTCCGCCGGGCAAACCGTTTTAGCCGATGCAAAACATCGCGTCTGAAACTACATCCGCGACAAAATATAGAAAATATTATGCAGAAAACTCTCTCCACACGTCTGGGCACGCTGCTCGCCGGAAGCCTGGTGAAGCAAATCATGATTGGGCTGATCGCCGGTGTGGCGCTCGCCTGGATTTCACACGATGCCGCTATCGCGGTCGGTCTGCTGGGTGAACTGTTTGTCAGTGCGCTGAAAGCGGTCGCGCCATTGCTGGTACTGATGCTGGTAATCGCCTCGATTGCCAACCACCAGCAGGGCCAGAAGAGCAATATCCGGCCAATTATTATGCTTTATCTGCTGAGCACCTTTTTCGCGGCGGTGGTCGCGGTGGTCTTCAGCCATCTTATCCCGCAGACGCTGACGCTGGCGGTGGGCACCACAGAAATCACACCACCATCCGGCATTACCGAAGTGTTACGCGGACTGCTGATGAGCATGGTGTCGAATCCGATCACGGCCCTGATGAATGCCAACTACATCGGCATTCTGGTGTGGGCAATCGGCCTCGGACTGGCGTTCCGTCACAGCAGTGACAGCACCCGCACCTTACTGAATGATGCCTCTCATGCGGTGACCTGGCTGGTACGCTGCGTGATTCGCTGCGCACCGATCGGTATTTTCGGTCTGGTGGCCTCGATCCTCGCATCTACCGGCTTTGGCGCGCTGTGGCAATATGCCCATCTGCTGACGTTACTGATCGGCTGTATGCTGCTGATGGCGCTGGTGGTGAATCCCTTGCTGGTATTCAGCAAAATCCGCCGTAACCCTTATCCGCTGGTCTTTACCTGCCTGCGCGAAAGCGGCGTGACTGCCTTCTTTACCCGCAGTTCTGCCGCCAACATTCCGGTGAATATGGCACTGGCGAAACGTCTGGATCTGGATGAGGATACCTATTCGGTGTCAATTCCGCTGGGCGCAACCATCAGTATGGCGGGGGCATCGATCACTATTACCGTGCTGACGCTGGCGGCGGTGCATACGCTGGGGATCAGCATTGATGTGCCAAGTGCGATTCTGCTGAGTCTGGTGGCGTCACTCTGTGCCTGTGGTGCCTCTGGCGTGGCGGGCGGTTCGCTGCTGCTGATCCCGGTGGCCTGCAACATGTTTGGCATTCCGAATGATCTGGCAATGCAGGTGGTGGCGGTCGGCTTTATTATCGGCGTCTTGCAGGATTCGGCGGAAACCGCGCTGAACTCCTCAACCGATATTCTGTTTACCGCAGCCGTCTGTCAGGCTGAAGCAGATCGCAAAACCAGCCGGGCCTGATTCAGTTAACATCAAAATGGCGACCCGTATGAATAATTACGGATCGCGTAAGACTGCTGCTATGCCCATATCAGGGTTAATCCAGCCGCAACGGATAAACTCAACGCGCAGGGAACACGGGCAGAAGAGGAAAGCGTCCCGCGCCAGGGATGGCGCGGGCCGAGCGTGTCATGGATGACGGCCTTTGCGACTTTCCGATCTGACCGTGTTCCCTTCGCAGGCTCGGTCTCACCGCCACAGAGCCGGACTTTATCAACGATCTCAAGCGACCCGCACTTTAGCGGGTCGTTTTCGTTTAAAGCGTCACACCGCTTTTGAAAATCGCCAGCTCGCGGAAATCGTTCTTCTCGTTGTTGGTCGGCTGACCGCTGGCAATCGCCACAATGCTGTCGACAAAATCTTCCAGCATCGCATCCATACTCATTCCCTCAATCAACCGTCCGGCATTAAAATCGATCCAGTGTGGCTTCTTCTCCGCCAGCGGCGTGTTGGTGGCCAGCTTCACCGTTGGCACAAAACCGCCATAAGGCGTGCCGCGTCCGGTACTGAACAGCACCATGTGGCAACCGGCACCTGCCAGCGCACTGGTGGCGACCGCATCATTGCCCGGCGCACTCAGCAGATTCAGCCCCGGCGTTTTTAACCGTTCGCCATACTTCAGCACATCGACCACCTGGCTCTGCCCCGCTTTCTGGGTACAGCCCAGCGACTTCTCCTCCAGCGTGGTGATACCGCCCGCTTTGTTGCCTGGTGACGGGTTTTCGTAGATCGGCTGCTGGTGATCGATAAAATACTGTTTGAAGTCGTTGATCATCGCCACCGTTTTGCTGAAGGTCTCCTCGTCGCGACAGCGACTCATCAGAATCCGTTCTGCGCCAAACATTTCCGGTACTTCGGTCAGTACGGTCGTGCCGCCATTGGCGATCATCTGGTCCGAGAAACGTCCCAGCAACGGATTGGCGGTGATGCCAGACAAACCATCCGAACCGCCGCACTCCAGACCAAACTTCAGCTCGCTGAGTTTGCCCGGCTCGCGCTGGTCGTGACGCATTTTTTCATACAATGCGTGCAGCCGCTCCAGCCCGGCTTCTACCTCATCGTCATGCTGCTGGCACACCATAAACTCGACCCGGTCGCTTTCAAACGCGCCGAGGGTGTCACGGAAGGCATCAACCTGATTGTTTTCACAGCCGAGACCAATCACCAGCACCGCGCCAGCATTAGGATGGCGCACCATATTCTGCAGCATGGTGCGGGTGTTTTCGTGATCCTGCCCCAGCTGTGAGCAACCGAAGGTATGGCTGAACAGGAACGCGCCGTCAATGTCTTCTGCCTCCTGCGTCTCCTTCAGAAAACGCTGCAGGATCTGACGCGCAATGCCGTTGACGCAGCCAACGGTCGGCAGGATCCACAGCTCATTGCGGATGCCGACCTCGCCGTTAGCACGGCGGTAAATCTGCACCTCACGGTCACCCGGCTGCGGCGGCAGCGTCACAAACTCGGGTTGATACGCATACTGATCCAGATCGCTGAGATTGGTGCGGGCGTTCTGCGAATGGATTAACTCACCGGCGGCCACAGGCTGCGTGGCATGGGCAATCGGCAGCCCATATTTGATCACCAGCTCATCCTGCGCGATAGGCTGCAGGGCAAATTTATGCCCGCGTCCGACCGCCTGTTGCACCGCCACACTCAGTGGCGGCAGCTCTATCGTGGCGCCGGCGTCTAAATCACGTAACGCCACGGCGACATTGTCGCGGGGATCAATTTTGATTGCGTCTTGCATAGCGTTATCTCAGTTGGCTCAACGCCTCACGCATTCCGTGGGCGATGATATTTTGCAGGTGTTGGGTGACAGCCGCAGCCAGTCCGGGCTGACGGGTTAAATCTTCACCCCAGTGTTGCGCGTCGCTGAGTACGCCGTCCACCAGCTGTTGCGGTGACAACTGATCCGCATCAAGTGCTTTCCAGGCGTCAGCGTAGCGCTGTAACCATTGCGGCTCGTCCTGCAATGGCCAGCTTTTACCGGCTGACTCGCCGCGATAAAAAGCGATCAGTGCGGCCAGCGCAAAGGTGATATGTGTCGGCCACTCGCCGGTTTGCTGATGCGCGGCAAGGAGTGGCGTCAGCAGACGGGTGCGGAATTTGGTCATGCCATTAAGGGCAATCGACAGCAGCGCGTGGCGAATAAACGGATTGCGGAAACGGCGCTGTACCGCATCGGCAAACGCGTGCAGTTCATCGGCAGGCAGATCCAGCGTCGGGATCACTTCATGACGCAGCAGCTTATCCACAAATCCGGCGATAGCCGGATCGGCCATCGCCTCTCCCACGCTCTCAATACCGGCCAGAAACGCGACCGGTACCATGGCAGTGTGCGCGCCATTGAGAATGGCCACTTTCTGTGCTTTATAGGGCGCAATGTCATCCACATGCCGAACCTGCGGCGACAGTGCCGCCAGCTTCAGTTCATTAAACAGCGCCGACGGCCCCTGAATCACAAACTGATAATAGACTTCGCCCGCCACCAGATAGCGATCTTCATAACCCAGCTCGCGTTGCAGCTGCTCGCTTTCCGCCGGAAAGCCGGTGACGATGCGGTCGACCAGGGTGTTATAGAACGCGCAGTGCTGATGAACCCAGGTTTTAAATTCTGAGGGCAGATGCCACTGATCGGCGTAGCGCAGCACCAGATCGCGCAGCGTGTCGCCGTTATGGTCAATCAGCTCGCATGGCACCACCAGCCAGCCCCGGTCGCTGGCGCCATTAAAGTGGGAATAGCGCGCCCACAGCAGCTGCGTCAGCTTGCCGGGGAAACTGCTGGCGGGCTGATCGGTAAGCTGATCCGTGCCGACAAAGGCGATGCCCGCTTCGGTGGTATTGGAGAAAACCATGCGCAGATCCGGATTACGTGCCAGCGCCATAAACTCGCCAAACTGCTGCCAGGGCTGGATTTCACGGTTGAGGCTGCGGATCAGCCGGGTTTCGCTGACCTGCTCGCCCTGATCGTTCAGCCCACGGATCAACGTGGTGTAGAGGCCATCCTGCTGATTCAGGCTGTCGCTGACTTCACGGTTGCGCGGCCGCACCACCACGATCCCGGCGTCGGTGCTCTGATGTTCATTCAGCCAGTCGATCTGCCAGTCAATAAAGGCGCGCAGGAAGTTGCCTTCGCCGAACTGGATCACCCGGTCGCGATAGACCGCGCCCGGAAAGTCGTGACGGTTTAGCCTTTTCATTATCAGGCTCCCAGCTCAATGCCGAAGTAATCGCGGGCATTGTTGAAGCAGATGTTCTGTACCATCTGGCCTAACAGTGCTTCATCGGCTGGCGCTTCACCCTGCTCCACCCAGCGGCCTATCATCTGGCACAGCAACCGGCGGAAATATTCGTGGCGGGTGTAGGAGAGGAAGCTGCGGCTGTCGGTCAGCATGCCGACGAAACGGCTCAGCAGGCCAATCTGCGCCAGCTGCGTCATCTGACGCTGCATGCCATCCAGCTGGTCGTTGAACCACCAGGCTGAACCAAACTGCATCTTGCCCGCCTGACCTTCGCCCTGGAAGTTACCCGCCATGGTGGCCAGCACTTCGTTGTCGCGTGGGTTCAGGCAGTAGAGAATGGTTTTAGGCAGCGCATTATTGAGATTCTGCGCGCCCAGCAGGCGTGCCAGCGGTTCGGCCAGCGGCTGGTCGTTAATCGAATCGAAGCCGACATCCGGCCCCAGCAGCTGGTACTGACGCGGATTGGTGTTGCGGAGTGCGCCAATGTGATACTGCTGCACCCAGCCACGGCGGGCATATTCGCTGCCCAGCCAGACCAGCACCGCCGTTTTAAACTGTGCCGTTTCCTGCGGGTTGGGCGTGGCACCGCTGCGACGACGCGCCAGAATCGCATCCAGCGTGGCGTCATCCGCCTCAGCGTAGCAGACCACATCCAGCGCGTGATCGGAGACTTTACAGCCGTGCGCCGCGAAGTGATCCAGCCGCTGATGCAGTGCGCTGCGCAGATCGTCAAAACGCTGCACGCTGATGTCTGTCAGCTGCTCCAGCGTCTCGATCCACGGCAGGAAGGTTTCCGCTTCGATATTAAACGCTTTGTCCGGCCGCCAGCTTGGCAGCACTTTAACGCTGAAACTGGCATCGTCTGCCAGCGCGCGGTGATGGCGCAGGTCATCCAGCGGATCGTCAGTGGTGCCCACCATCTTCACCTTCATCTGCTGCATGATGCCGCGCGTGGTAAAGCTATCCTGCGCCAGCAGTTCATTGCAGCGATGCCAGATGCTGTCAGCCGTTTTCTCAGAAAGCAGCGTATCGGTGATACCGAAAGGCCGGCGTAACTCCAGGTGAGTCCAGTGATAGAGCGGGTTGCCGATGGTGTGCGGCACGGTGCGCGCCCAGGCGTCAAATTTTTCACGATCGCTGGCGTTACCGGTACAGAACGCCTCAGCCACACCGTTGGCGCGCATGGC
Organism: Pantoea sp. E956-1; assembly: GCF_982223955.1. Taxonomy (NCBI): domain Bacteria; kingdom Pseudomonadati; phylum Pseudomonadota; class Gammaproteobacteria; order Enterobacterales; family Erwiniaceae; genus Pantoea; species Pantoea sp. E956-1. The sequence goes on from NZ_CEUYZP010000012.1 coordinate 27,023, forward strand.
CCGCCACTTATAGTGATCGCCCTTCAGCCAGATGTCATAAAGGTTGGCGAAGCGATAATTTTCGGCAATCTGCTGCGGCGGCAAGTGGCAGTGATAGTCGAAAATCGGCTGATCCTTCGCGTAGTCGTGATAGAGACGACGGGCGAATTCGGTATCCAGCAAAAAATCTTCGGTCATGAAACGTGACATACATGCTTCCTCATCGACTGAACCACTGATGGCCCAAAGTTATCATACCAATTTTAGTCCGTTACGGGTTTATTTGCGATCCTGCTCACATAAACGGCGGTGGCTGGCTGCCGTTATGGACGTTCTTGTCGCCCGCATCGCGCTAAATGGCTGTCATTACGCAGGTTTCCAGTATCCCACAGTGCAGAAAGGGTTTTTGTGATGGCTCTCAACTTTTAAAGTTGTATAACAAGTTAGGCTCTCGCCCCATCGTGAGGTCGTTAGCGACTCACAAATGGCAAGGTCATAACAGGGTTGCTCACACAGAACCTGCGGGCGTGAGCAGAGCTGCATCACGTGCTGTCCCGCTCCAGATAACAACAGCGGCAAGACCGCATACAGAACTGGAAGAGGTAGAGGATGCGTAAGATCAAAGGGTTACGCTGGTACATGATTGGACTGGTGACGCTCGGTACGGTGTTAGGGTATCTGACCCGTAACACCATTGCCGTGGCGGCCCCGACATTAATGTCAGAGCTGCATATCACCACGCAGCAGTACTCCTACATAATTGCGGCCTATTCAGCCTGCTACACGCTGATGCAACCGGTGGCAGGTTATGTGCTGGATCTGCTGGGCACCAAAGTCGGTTACGCGGTGTTTGCGGTGCTGTGGGCGATCTTTTGTGCCGCCACGGCGATGGCGGGCAGCTGGGGCGGCTTAGCTCTGGCGCGTGGCGCAGTCGGTGCGGCTGAAGCGGCAATGATCCCGGCTGGTCTCAAGGCGAGCAGCGAATGGTTCCCGGCCAAAGAGCGTTCGGTCGCCGTGGGCTATTTTAACGTCGGTTCGTCTATCGGCGCGATGCTGGCTCCGCCGCTGGTGGTCTGGGCGATCGTGGCGCACAGCTGGCAGCTGGCATTTATCATGACCGGTGTGCTGAGCATGGCATGGGCGCTCTGCTGGCTGGTGTTTTATAAGCACCCGAAACAGCAGAAGAAGCTGAGCGATGAAGAGCGAGACTATATTATCTCCGGTCAGGAAGCGCAGCATCAGACCGGCAACACCCGCAAAATGTCGGCGCTGGAAATTATCCGTAACCGCCAGTTCTGGGGTATTGCCCTGCCGCGTTTTCTGGCAGAACCGGCGTGGGGTACGTTTAACGCCTGGATTCCGCTGTTCATGTTTAAGGTTTACGGCTTCAATCTGAAAGAGATTGCGCTGTTCGCCTGGATGCCGATGCTGTTCGCGGATTTCGGCTGCATTCTGGGTGGCTATCTGCCGCCGCTGTTTCAGCGCTGGTTCGGCGTTAACCTGATTGTCTCCCGCAAGATGGTAGTGACCATGGGTGCGGTGTTAATGATTGCGCCGGGTACGATCGGGCTGTTTACCAACCCCTATGTCGCCATTGGTCTCCTGTGCATCGGCGGGTTTGCGCATCAGGCCCTCTCTGGCGCGCTGATCACCCTCTCCTCAGACGTTTTCGGCCGCAATGAAGTCGCTACAGCTAACGGCTTAACCGGCATGGCAGCCTGGACCGCCAGTACCATGTTTGCGCTGGTGGTAGGTGCACTGGCCGATACGCTGGGCTTCAGCCCGCTGTTTGCCGCGCTGGCGGTGTTTGATCTGCTGGGTGCCGTCGTTATCTGGACAGTTCTGAAGAATAAACCCATTTCAGAGCTGAATGCCGAAGCCGTTATTCCGCAGGCCAGCGCCGTTCGCAGCTAATCTGCCGGGCTGGCGTAAGCCAGCCCATTTCCTCGCACGTCCTGAAGTGGTATAACAACTTATCTGTCTGCTACCAGGATTGTGCTATGGATTTCACTGAATCCCGTCGACTTTATCAACAGCTGGCCAGCGAGCTGAAAAGCCGCATTGAAACCGGGATCTACCCGGTAGGTGACAAACTGCCTGCTGAGCGCCTGATTGCCGAAGAGATGGAAGTGAGTCGCACCGTCGTACGCGAAGCGATCATCATGCTGGAAGTCGAAGGCTATGTTGAGGTCCGCAAAGGATCGGGCATCCACGTCATTGCCAGCCAGCAGCAGAACCGTATCGCCTCTACAAGTAGTCAGCTGGAGTTCGCCACGTTTGGTCCGTTTGAATTACTGCAGGCGCGCCAGCTAATTGAGAGTAATGTGGCGGAGTTCGCTGCCACTCAGGTGACGCGTCAGGACATTATCGACCTGATGGCGATTCAGGAAAAAGCCCGCCAGGAGGATCACTTCCGCGACTCCGAGTGGGATATGCAGTTTCATGTACGTATCGCGCAATCCACCCAGAACAGTGCCCTGGCCGCCATCGTTGAGAAAATGTGGCTGCATCGCCTGCACAATCCCTACTGGCTCAAACTTCACGAACACATCGACCAGCGCAGCATCCTTAGCTGGTGCGACGACCACGATCAAATTCTTAAAGCCCTGATGCGTAAAGATCCCGCCGCCAGCAAACTGGCGATGTGGCAACATCTGGAAAATACTAAACAGATGCTGTTTAACGCGACAGCGGATGATTTTGAATTTAACGTGGATCGTTACATGTTTGGTGAAAATCCGGTCATCCTGCCTGATGGGTCCAATAACGCCCGCTAAAAGTGCCTGAAAATGCCCTGAGACGGTCAGTTAATCTGCAATAGTGTCAGGTCATGTAAAGCTCCTTTTTACACGCCCTTTCACAAGGTAAAACTCCTGTTCGCCAGCGAGTTTTCCTGTCTCAGACAGGCGATTTTTGTTACAGTTATCGCCCTTTTATTACCCTTTGCGACAGGGGGTTATAAAGTCGCTGATTTAACAATCAATTCTGGAAGGATCCGGAAAATCCCGCCCAGGCTGCGCTCCTAAAATTTATAACGAAATGCCGGTCTGCGTTTAAGTCCCTGTGGGACATGTTTAACAATGATGTTCAGGAATGATTGATGGATATTTTGCAAGCGTTGCTGCATGCCCTGTGGCAACAGGACTATGAAACCCTCTCCGATCCCACGCTGGTATGGGCCATTTACGGCGTGCTGTTTATGATTTTGTTTTTAGAAAATGGCCTTCTCCCCGCTGCTTTTTTGCCGGGTGACAGTCTGCTGATTCTGGTCGGCGTACTGATTGCTAAAGGCACCATGAGTTTCCCATTAACGATTCTGGTTTTAACCACCGGCGCCAGTCTGGGCTGCTGGGTGAGCTATATACAGGGCCGCTGGCTGGGTAACACGCCCACGGTACAGAAATGGCTTTCGCATCTTCCCGCCCAGTATCATTTACGCGCGCACAGCATGTTCCACCGCCACGGCTTATCTGCCCTGCTGATTGGCCGCTTTATCGCGTTTGTGCGTACTCTGCTGCCTACCATCGCCGGGCTGTCAGGACTCAGTAATGCCCGCTTTCAGTTCTTCAACTGGGTCAGTGCGTTCCTGTGGGTGGTAATTCTGACCGTTATCGGCTTCGCGTTGGGTAAAACCCCGATTTTCCGTCGTTATGAAGATGAGATGATGTTCTTCCTGATGATGCTGCCGCTGGCGCTGCTGGTCTTTGGGCTGGTGGGATCGCTGGTGGTTTTATGGCGTAAGCGTCAGGCGAATCAGAACGGGAAAGCCGAGTAATGAAACTGCTGCAGGCTATTCCTAAACGGTGGTTACCGTGGTTAATCGCTGGCGCGTTTGCGCTGGCCGCGCTTTGTGTGGTCCCTGGTCTGATGAAGCACGAGACGGTGGTGCAGATTCGGGTTTCCCATGCTGGCGCAACCCTGCCCGATGGTTTTTATCTCTATCAGCAATTAAGTGCGCAGGGTATTCGGATCAAAAGCATCACGCCTGCGGGTGATGCACTGATTATCCATTTTGATAGCGAAGAGCAGAGTCTGGCGGCACAGAAAGTGTTACGCCGTCTGCTGCCACAGGGCTTTATTGTGGCGCAGCACGAGCACTCTCAGCACCTCTCACTGGCGTAATCTCCCGACGTCCTTCTCCTTTTCAGACCGCCGCGCCAGGGTATGGCGGCCTGAAAGGCGCTCTATCTCCCGGTCTTCTTTGAACTTTTTACTATGGGTGTCTATGCTTAACCGAGAGTCGATCCGGAGCACCCGCAGCCCTATCATTACGCGGATGATGACGGATCAGGTCGCAATGGAAGGGTCCAGGACCGATGAAATATCAAGTATTACTGGGAATCGCGCTGTTTTCGCTGTCGGGTTCGCTGCTGGCGGCGGAGTCGCTGTGCGAGCAGAAAGAGCAGGATATTCAGCGCGAGATCGACATGGCGCAGAAGCATAACAACCAGCGTCGGGTTAATGGTCTGGAGCGCGCGCTGACTGAAGTCCGGGCAGATTGCAGTGATAAAAAGCTCGAGGCAGCTCATCTGGAAAGAATTAACGCGCAGAAACAGAAAGTTGCTGAGCGTGAACACGCACTCAGGGAAGAGCGTGAAGAGGGCCATGACAAGGAGAAGATTGCTAAGCGACAACAAAAACTGGATGAAGCGCGCCGGGAACTGAAAAAGTTACAGGCGGAGCCCTATTAATCGGAATTAACCAACTGATGTTAAAGGAGTATTTTATGTCTAAAGACACATCATCGGAACATTTGCGTGCTGAACTGAAAAACCTTGCCGATACCCTGGAAGAGGTGCTGAGCAGCAGCACTGAAAAATCAAAAGGCGAGCTGGATAAACTTCGCAATAAAGCGCGTGTGGCGCTCGATAGCTCACGTGAACGCCTGGGCGAATCAAGCGAGCGTATTGCTGCAACCACCCGCGAAGCGGCGCAAAAAGCCGAAGGCTACGTGCGTGAAAATCCCTGGCATGGTGTGGGTATCGGTGCAGCGATTGGCGTCGCACTGGGCATGCTCATTTCGCGTCGATAATTATGGCTGACTCACAGCATAACCACGGCCCGGCTAAAGGGGTCATTAACATCGGTCAGCGTATTGTTACCACGCTGGTTGGCATGGTCGAGACGCGCGTTCGTCTGGCAGTGGTGGAACTGGAGCATGAGAAAGCTAACCTGATTCAGCTGCTGTTGATGGTTGGCCTGACAATGCTGTTCACTGCATTTGGTCTGATGAGCCTGATGGTGCTCATCATCTGGGCAGTGGATGCACAGTACCGTCTGATGGCCATTGGCATCACGACCGGGACGCTGTTATTGCTGGCGGTTATTCTGGGGCTCTGGACGCTTCACAAATCACGTCAGTCCACGCTGTTGCGCCACACGCGTAAAGAGCTGGAAACCGACCGTGATTTGCTTGAGGACCAGCGCTGATGAGCCGCCGCGAGCGTGAAGAACGCATCCATGAACTGCTTAAGCATGTGCAGCAGGAGCGGCTGGATTTAAGCGCTGCGCGGCGTGACTGGCTTGAAGGCACTGCCCACTACGATCGCGGCTGGTTCACCTTCCTCAGCTTACGTCGCTATCTGGCTATTGGCAGCAGCGCGCTGGCCATCTACTCCGTTCGCAGTCCCAACATGCTATTACGCTGGGTAAAACGGGGATTCGGCGCGTGGAGTACCTGGCGTATGATTAAGTCAGCGCTTCCACCGCGTTAATTCTGCTAAAAGCCGGCCCTGAAAAGGCCGGCTTTTCTTCATCAGAATTTCTGAAAAACACTGACAGTATATCTCGCTTACAACCTTTCCACTCCGCGACTATCATCTCCAGCCATCAACCCAATGAATGCAACACTGCTTTCAGCGGGCATAAACCCTGCGGGCAACCTGCCCTGTATCCCTGATAGCGCTGGAGTAAATGATGAAAAAATTCGAAGACGTTGGTTTGTTACTGGCTCGCATCCTGATGCCAATTCTGTTCATTGCGGCTGGCTGGGGCAAAATCACTGGTTATGCAGGCACTCAGCAATACATGGAAGCAATGGGCGTCCCTGGCTTTATGCTGCCGCTGGTTATCCTGCTGGAGTTTGGCGGCGGTCTGGCTATCCTGTTTGGTTTCCTGACCCGTTTCACTGCCCTGTTTACTGCAGGCTTCACCATCCTGACCGCGTTTCTGTTCCACAGTAACTTTGCCGAAGGCGTGAACCAGCTGATGTTCATGAAGAACCTCTCTATCGCCGGTGGTTTCCTGGTGTTAGGTCTGGTGGGTCCTGGTGCATACAGCATTGATCGCCTGATCAGCAAAAGAAAACCGCAGCCAGCGATTGCGCGCTAATCTCACATAAAGCGTAATGCCACATATACTTAGCAGGGCGGGGACATTTCCCCGCCCTGTTTGCATTGGAGCCATTATGGGACAGTTAATTGACGGTGTCTGGCATGACACCTGGTACGACACCAAATCTACCGGCGGACGCTTCAAGCGTTCAGAGTCGGCTTTCCGCAACTGGGTTACCGCGGATGGCAGCGCCGGTCCGGTAGGTAAAGCGGGATTTGCCGCCGAACGCGACCGCTATCATCTTTATGTCTCGCTGGCCTGCCCCTGGGCGCACCGCACGCTGCTGATGCGCCAGCTGAAGGGCCTGGATAGCATGATCGATGTCTCCGTGGTGCATCCGCTGATGCTGGAGAATGGCTGGACCTTCGATGATAGTTTTCAGGATGCGACCGGCGATAAGCTCTACCAGAATGAGTTCCTCTATCAGCTCTATCTGCACGCCGATCCGCAATACAGTGGCCGCGTAACCGTGCCGGTATTGTGGGACAAGCAGCAGAACACCATCGTCAGCAATGAGTCTGCCGATATCATCCGCATGTTCAACAGTGCGTTTGATGCTGTCGGTGCCCGCGCCGGGGATTATTATCCTGTTGCTCTGCAAGAAAAGATTGATGAACTGAACGGCTGGATTTACGACACCGTGAACAACGGCGTTTACAAAGCGGGTTTTGCCACTTCGCAGTCCGCTTACGACGAGGCAGTCACTGCGCTGTTCCATTCGCTGTCGCGGCTGGAGCAGATTTTAGGCCAGCATCGCTATCTTACTGGCGATCAACTGACCGAAGCGGATCTGCGGTTGTGGACTACGCTGGTGCGGTTTGATCCGGTCTATGTGACCCACTTTAAATGCGATCGCCATCGCATCGGTGACTACAGAAACCTGAGTGGCTTTCTGCGTGATATCTATCAGATGCCGGGTATCGCGGAGACGGTTAATCTGCCGCATATTCGTCATCACTACTATTGCAGCCATAAGACCATCAACCCGAACGGCGTCATTTCGCTTGGCCCGGCGTTTGACTGGGATGAGCCGCACGGCCGCGGTTAAGCTGCCTGCACATACCCTACAAAGCAAAAACCCCGCCGAAGCGGGGTTTTTGGTTAAAGGCCGATGCTGACCGTTCAGGCAGATTGCTTTAACCACACGTCGCGTATCTGTTTTTGGGGGGAAGAGTCGCTTGATTAGTGCTGGAGATTGGGTCCCTGAAGATTGTCAGCGAAAATCTACCTTACTTAGCGTTAGCGAATGTGATTTGCTGTCATGAGATATATAGAAGTAAGGCGTAACATTGCCTTCCTTTTCCCATTTTTCAGACAATCCATTATGCTCCACCGCCCTGTAACCTAAGGACGCCAGATAATTTTTTACCTCTACTAAAGGAGCATCCGTGCTGTAAACAATACTACTTTCCTGCGGTTGACTACCATCCTGCGCGGTAAACGTAAAATGATATGATTCAGATGCACGTGGGGCCCACCTGATATCCCTGTCAGTGTATAGATAATATGCCCATAGATTTGACTGAGTGTAACCTTCATCCCGTTCAGCCACCTTCTGCATACTACAATCAATCAACAGAAAAATAATGATGATGACAGCGCCAATTGCAGCGATCCTTTTTAACATTTTCACTCTCTGTTTACTGAAATGCGTTAATGATTCCGGCTTTATCATTAGACCGTCGCACTATGTCATCATTCGGAGTAAATTTATATGGCATAACCTGTTTTATAAATCGCGGAAGCTGACCTTTATAAGGGCGTGGGCAGGTGAATTTTTCTATAGGATCAGGAAATAACTAGGGTAAAAAACCCGTGTTCTTATAACGACTAATCGGTCCATAATGGTCCCATCGGCGTAGGGCTGATTCTTTGCTGGCAATCTTAAGTTCTCCCCAATATACGCGGGGATAATTAACTTTATAGAAACCAAATAAGTCCGATACAAGATCCTCGCCACTGAAACCGCTATCAGTATACCAACTGAACCAGGGCATTGACTGCCAATTTTCAAAAGCGACAGCAGTACTCATCATCATCGCCAATGCAATACTCTGCCTTTCTGTGAGAGTTCTCCCTTTTTTTATCTCCCAGACATTAAAGCGACCAGTAGCAAACCGGCTGATCCCCATAGTTTGTTCATAACGCACCCGGTAATAAGAATCGCTGCCAGCTTCACCAGTGGAGAACTGTGCCATAAGTTTACGAACATCATCTCCGCGAGCGTGACCCATATCAAGCCAGCCAGGCACTCCTGAATAAAGAAGCCCATGCCTAATCCCGTTTTCTGAACCAAATCGGAATGAATCCAGGATTTCTCCACGATTGCTCAAATTGGGTACCTCACAAATCCACGAATCATAATTCCCTCTATTTAATTTCCATTTTCCCTGTGAGGAATATTACAAAATTTAACCACAATAACAATAAGCACAAACCACAGGAAAAGTTCTATTTAGTGAATATCAGCTGCACGGTAACCTGCGAAAAAATGATGCAACGGCATTAGCTGTCCCTGTTCCCAGTATCGAATATTTTGCTATATAGGTAATGCTTCGACTTTGTGATGTATATCAAGCTGTAATTGCTGTTGATGTACATACAAAAAGTTTTTCATTCTTTATAGTCGTCTACTCAGGGACGCTGAGCATGATGCACCAAACTTCGAAATAGACCGCCGCCTGCACATACCCCACAAAGCAAAAACTCCGCCGAAGCGGTAATGCCAGTCAGTTAACGACAGGTGATAACGCAGTCTGGTGCCGCTCAGGGGCTGGCGGTCCTCGCGCCGCTGCTGCTGAAAGGGCTATCCGCAGCGCTGAGGCGTGACGGTGGGCCAGAAGTCCACGCCGGGAAGCGTGGACCGTTCGGGGCCGGCCAGGGAGAGCCGATCCCCGAACGGTTCGTCGGCACGACGTCAAAGCCGAAGGTACCGCGTGAGCGGCGCGAGGACGGCCCGGCAGCAGCAGAGTTGCTCAGGCCCGCACTGCGGCTCGCCCGCCCGGAAAAAAAGCTGCCACGTTTGACCGTGACAGCCTTTACAAATCTAATCTTAACTGATCAGCATTACGCCGAAGCGGGGTTTTGGTAAAAAGCCGAGGCTGACCGTTAAGCCGCGTTCTTTTCTTAGAAAGCGTCGTGGGCAGTCATTCATCCTGTCACCGCGCACCACAAAGCAAAAACCCCGCCGAAGCGGGGTTTTTGATAAAAAGTCGAAGCTGACCGTTAAGCCGGGTTCTGTCGTGGACAGTCATTCATCTAGGCCAGCAATCGCTCACTGGCTCAAGCAGCCTACCCGGGTTCAGTACGGGCCGTACCTTGTGAACCCCTATTTGGCCTTGCTCCGGGTGGAGTTTACCGTGCCACGAACTGTTGCCAGTCGCGCGGTGCGCTCTTACCGCACCCTTTCACCCTTACCTGATCCCATTTCTGGGCCATCGGCGGTTTGCTCTCTGTTGCACTGGTCGTAGGCTTGCGCCTCCCAGGCGTTACCTGGCACCCTGCCCTATGGAGCCCGGACTTTCCTCCCCTCTGCCCGTCTCCCCACAAGTGAGGACGACGACAAAGCGGCGACTGTCTGGTCAGCTTCGGCGCGGGATAATAGGACATTCGCCGGCGTTTGTCACGCCTCTTGCTGCTCCAGCGCATACTTATAAAGCGCATTTTTCTTCACGCTGTGGATCTCAGCGGTCAGCGCAGCCGCGCGTTTCAACGGCAGCTCTTTTTGCAGCAGCGCCAGCGTACGCAGCGCATCAGCCGGTAACGCGTCTTCATCATCGACTTTGTACCCTTCGACAATCAGTACCATCTCGCCTTTGCGACGATTCTCATCTTCTTTTACCCACGCCAGCAGCTCGCCGACCGGTGCACCGTAAATGGATTCCCAGGTTTTGGTCAGCTCGCGCGCCAGCACCACGTAGCGTTCGGCACCCAGCTCACTCACCATATCCTGCAGGCTGTCGATCAGACGGTGGGTCGACTCATAGAAAATCAGCGTGCGCGGCTCCTGCACCAGCGCCCGCAGGGCGTCGCAACGGCCTTTGGTTTTGGCGGGCAGAAACCCTTCGTAACAGAAACGATCGGATGGCAGTCCTGCAGCACTCAATGCAGCAATGGCGGCACAGGCACCCGGCAGCGGTACCACACGGATGCCCGCTTCACGGCAGCGGCGCACCAGATGGTAGCCCGGATCGTTGATGAGCGGCGTGCCAGCATCAGAAACTAAGGCTATGCTTTGCCCCTCCTGCAGCTTCGTCAGTAGCAGTTCAGCCTTGTGCTGCTCGTTGTGGTCATGAAGTGAGAAGAGTCGCGCATTGATGGCGAAATGTTGTAGCAACAGTCCGGTATGACGTGTATCTTCCGCAGCGACCAGATCGACGCTCGAAAGCACCGTCAGCGCCCGCTGGGTGATATCACCCAAATTACCAATCGGGGTTGGAACGATGTAGAGCGTGCTGGCAGAAATCTCTGCCCGATCGAGTTGTTTCATTGTTTCATCCGAATTGCCGATTTAATATTGAGCATCTTGAAAAAAACATCACTGGATACAGTATGCTTCCTTCAAAAGTCGTTCGTCATAAAGCAGGACGCTTTCTGCCTGTCATTCTTGCCGGGCTGATTTTAGCCGCATGTAGCGGTCAGGGGCCGCAAACCTCAACCGTCAATATTCAGGGGCCCGTCACAGCCAGCTCCGCTTACTATCTGCAGCAAGCGCAGCAAAGCAGCGATGATAGCAAGACCGACTGGCAATTACTTGCAATCCGCGCCCTGTTGAAGGAAGGAAAGTATCCTGAGGCGACTCAGCAACTGAGCCAGTTGCCGCAGCAGCTCTCTGAGACGCAGCAACAGGAATCCCTGCTGCTGAAAGCGCAATTGTTGATTGCACAGCAGAAGATCAAAGACGCCGAACCGCTGTTAGCGGCAGTGAAAACCGGCGCACTGTCGCAGGATCAGCTGGCGCGTTATTACAGCCTGCAGATCGCCAGCGCACAGGGTCGCCCTTCACTCTCGCTGCTGCGCAACTATATTGCCCAGGAGCCGCTGCTGAAAGGCACCGATCATCAGGGCAATATCGACGCCACCTGGCAGACACTGACCCAGATGTCGCCGCAGGAAGTCAGCAACCTGGTCATCAATGCCGATGAAAATGTGCTGCAGGGCTGGCTGGATCTGCTCGCGGTCTGGCGCGCCAACACGCAGGATGCTGAGATGCTCAAGTCAGGCATCAAAGACTGGCAGACCCGCTATCCGCAGAACCCGGCGGCCAAAACGCTGCCGACGCAGCTGAGCCAGATGCAGAACTACACCAAAGCTTCAACCAGCATTATTGCGCTGCTGCTGCCGCTGAATGGCCAGGCGCAGGTGTTCGCCAACGCGATTCAGAAAGGCTTTAATGATGCGAAGAATGGCATCTCCGCGCCGGTCGCTCAGCCAGCAGCTGCTCAGCCCGCCGCTGCTGATGCAACAGCCAGCACCCAACCCGCTGCCGCTGCTGGTTCTTCCACCGATCCAATCAGCGCGCCGCAGCAGCAACAACCTGCCGACACGACGCCACAGCCTCAATCTCAGCCTGCTGCCGCAGAACCGGCCAGCAACGCACAGATCAAGGTCTATGACACCAGCAGCCAGCCGATTGAGCAGGTGATGCAACAGGCACAGCAGGATGGTGCCACCATCGTGGTCGGCCCGCTGCTGAAGAGCAACGTTGAGAAGGTCGCCAACAGCCAGACGCCACTGAATGTGCTGGCGCTCAACGAGCCGGAAAAGATCCAGAACCATCCGAATATCTGCTACTTTGCGCTTTCTCCTGAAGACGAAGCGCGCGATGCGGCGCACCATATCTGGGATCAGGGTAAACGCCAGCCGCTGTTGCTGGTTCCGCGCAGCGGACTGGGCGATCGCGTCACCAACGCCTTTGCTCAGGAGTGGCAGACGCTGGGTGGCAGCACGGTGATGCAGCAGCGCTTTGGTTCGACCTCAGAGCTGAAACAGGGCATTAACAGCGGCGCGGGCATCAGCTTATCCGGTACGCCAGTGAACGCTGCACCTGCCGAGCCGCAGGGTGTTACGATTGCGGGCCTGACTATCCCGGCACCGCAGCAGAACACGCCAGATGTGGTCAGCACCAGCAGCGGTGGTGGCGTCGATGCGGTCTACATCGTCTCAACGCAGGACGAACTGCAGCTGATCAAACCGATGATCACCATGCGCACCGGCAGTCGCAGCAATATCTCGCTCTACGCCAGTTCGCGCAGCGCGCAGGCAGGTGCCGGCCCGGACTTCCGTCTGGAAATGGATGGCCTGCAGTTCAGCGATATTCCGCTGCTCTCCGGCAGCAATCCTGGCCTGATGCAGCAGACGTCGAAGTCATTCAATAATGACTATTCGCTGGTGCGTCTCTATGCCATGGGAATGGATGCCTGGACGCTGGCGAATCACTTTAACCAGATGCGTCAGTCACCTGGCTTTACGCTGGACGGCAATACCGGCAAGCTCAGCGCCAACACGGATTGTGTGATCAACAGGAAGTTGACATGGAACCAGTATCGTCGGGGCGAAATCGCACCGGCCAACTAAATCGGCGTCAGACCGGCGCCAGGCATGAAGAAGATGCCCGGCGCTATCTGGAGCAGGCTGGCCTGAAATGGGTCGCCAGTAATGTTCACTTTCGCAATGGTGAACTTGACCTGATAATGCGTGACGGGCACTGTTGGGTGTTTGTTGAAGTTCGCTACCGACGCGATGCGCGTTATGGTGGCGCGCTCGCCAGCGTAACCCGGAATAAACAACAAAAGCTGCTGCGCGCTGCCGCTCTCTGGCTGGCGCAACGCGGCGGCAGTTTTGAAACAGTGAATTGCCGTTTCGACATCATCGCCATTACCGGCACGGCGCTCGAGTGGCTGCCGAATGCCTTTAATGCAGACGTTTAGAACCAGGTGGTCGTGTGCAGGACAGAATTAAAGCGTGTTTTACCGAAAGTATTCAAACTCAGATTGCCGCAGCCGAAGCGTTGCCCGATGCCATCTCCCGCGCCGCTATGACGCTGGTGCAGTCGTTACTGAATGGCAATAAAATCCTGAGCTGTGGCAACGGTGCCTCATCCGCCAATGCACAGCACTTCGCCGCCAGCATGATCAACCGTTTCGAGACCGAACGCCCAAGCTTACCGGCGCTGGCGTTGAGTGCCGACAACGTGATGCTGACCGCGATTGGTAATGACCGCCTGCACGATGAAATCTATGCCAAGCAGGTGCGCGCCCTGGGACACGCAGGCGATGTGTTACTGGCTATCTCAACCCGTGGCAACACCCGTGATATCGTTAAGGCCGTAGAAGCGGCGGTAACACGCGATATGACTATCGTTGCGCTTACCGGGTATGATGGCGGAGAGCTCGCCGGACTGCTGGGTCCGCAGGATGTGGAGATCCGCATTCCGTCGCACCGCAGCGCCCGTATTCAGGAGATGCATATGCTCACCGTTAATTGCCTATGCGATCTGATCGATAACACTCTCTTTCCCCATCAGGAATGACCGAAGGAGCACGAATGAAAGCATTGAATGCTATAGCTATTCTGTTAACCGCCATGCTGCTGCAGGGCTGCGTTGCGGTTGTGGCGGGTGGCGCAGCGGTTGCCACTAAAACGGCCACTGATCCACGCTCGGTGGGTACGCAGGTTGATGACAGCACGCTGGAGCTACGCGTGACTAACGCGCTGGCTAAAGATCAGCAGATTAAAACCGATGCCCGCATTATCGCGACGGCCTATCAGGGCAAAGTGTTGCTGACCGGTCAGGCGCCTTCGCAGGAGATCGCCGGTCGTGCCAAACAGATCACCATGGGTGTTGATGGCGCAACCGAAGTCTATAACGAGATCCGCATCGGCCAGAAAGTGACGCTGGGCACCACATCGTCCGACACCTGGATCACCACCAAAATCCGCTCGCAGCTGCTGGGCAGCGATCAGGTGAAATCCTCCAATGTGAAAGTGACGACGGAGAATGGCGAAGTGTTCCTGCTGGGTCTGGTGACACCGCAGGAAGCGCAGGCAGCGGCTGATGTCGCCAGCCGCGTCAGTGGCGTGAAGCACGTCACCACGGCCTTCACCATGCTGAAGTAATACGCAAAACGCAAAAAAGGCGGCCATGGCCGCCTTTTTTATTGCCCGATGTTCAGACCGGAATGTCGATGACCAGCGCGCGGGTCGCGGTTTTCGCCTTCAGCTGCAACAGCTTCTCTTCCTGCAAAAAGGCACCATCGCCACAGCCCAGCTTCTCCTGATGATCCGTGCCGGACATCGCTTCCAGCGAACCGTGAATCGACTGCAGATAGGCTCGCGGCCCCTGTAACCGCAGCGAATACTTTTCGTTTGGTGCCAGCTCGACCTGGTGAATCCACACCTGCTGACGCAGTTGCAGACTGTCGTCCATGCCATCCGGCGAGGCGATCAGCTGGGACAACCGGCCATCCGTCAGGGCGATTTTCTGCATCCGCGAATTTTCGCGCTCCGGACAGGCGGCCAGCCAGAGCTGCATGCGTGTCAGCGGGCGATCTTTGCTCAGATTCATTTCGGTGTAACTCACACCCGGCTGGGCAGAGAGCAGCAGCGCCTCCCCTTCCCGCACGCTGATCGTGTTGCCTTCGCTGTCGCGGTACTCAGCTTCACCCTGCAGCACGATGTTCAGGACATCAACCTGGGGATAGGTGCGCGGCTGAAAAGCGGCACCCGGCGCCAGCACTTCCTGGTTCAGTACGCGCAGCGACGCGTACCCCATCAGTTTGGGATCAAAATAGTGGCCAAAAGAAAAACTGTAGCGCGCCTGTAACCAGCCGAAATCGGCCTGACCACATGCGGACGCACTGCGTGTCGTTATCATTGTTTACCTCCAGCATCCGGTGACGAGGATCGGCCACGGACTATATGCTCCCATGGTAAAAGTCTGGACGCCGGATTGTTAGCCAGTTAATCTGCCGGGCATGTTCAAATTTCCTGACAGAGAACCGGGATGGCTAAAGAGCGTGCGTTAACCCTTGAATCTTTACGCGTTATGGATGCGATTGATCGGCGTGGCAGTTTTGCCGCGGCAGCGGATGAACTGGGGCGCGTCCCTTCTGCCCTCAGCTACACCATGCAAAAGCTGGAAGAGGAGCTGGATGTGGTGCTGTTTGACCGTTCCGGTCACCGTACCAAATTTACCAACGTGGGACGCATGCTGCTGGAGCGTGGCCGGGTACTGCTGGAAGCGGCTGATAAGCTCACCACCGATGCGGAAGCGCTGGCGCGTGGCTGGGAAACCCATCTGACCATCGTCACCGAAGCACTGGTGCCCATTGATGCACTGTTTCCGCTGGTGACGCGGCTGGCCGACAAAGCCAATACGCAGTTTTCGCTGGTGACGGAAGTGCTGGCGGGCGCGTGGGAACGGCTGGAACAGGGCCGGGCCGATATCGTGATCGCCCCCGATATGCACTTCCGCGCTTCCACCGAGATCAATACCCGCAAGCTCTACACCATGATGAGTGTTTACGTCGCCAGTGCTGACCACCCGATTCATAACGAGCCTGAACCCCAGTCTGAAGTGACGCGGGTGAAATACCGTGGCATTGCGGTCGCGGATACCGCGCGGGAACGTCCGGTGCTGACCGTGCAGTTGCTGGATAAGCAGCAGCGCCTGACCGTGAGCAGCATGGACGACAAGCGCCGTGCGCTGCTGGCTGGCCTGGGCGTGGCGACTATGCCCTATTCGCTGGTGGAGCAGGATATTGCGGAAGGCCGTCTGCGGGTGGTGAGTCCGGAATATACCCGCGAAGTCGATATTATTATGGCGTGGCGGCGTGACAGTATGGGCGAAGCCAAATCCTGGTGCCTGCGCGAGATCCCGCGCCTGCTGGCGAAGAAAAACTAATGCGGCGATTCAGGGCGAGGGCCAGGAGCGGCTCAGGCAATCCATCGCCACCGCTCTGAAGCAGGTGAAATCGGTGCTGTCCCGCAGACGGGTCATCGCCCTTTCACGCAGGAACGTCACAAACAGATCGTATATCGCCATCGCCTCTTCATATTCACTTTTGCTGATCGCCAGCAGGAAAATGACATAGGCGGTATCGTCCCCCCAGGCGATGCCGTGCGGTGCCAGCACGGTATAAACCACGGTTTTATTTGCCAGCAGCCCCAGCGAGTGCGGCAGCGCAATGCCTTCACCGAGCATGGTGCTGACAATCGCTTCGCGTTCTTCAACCGACGGATAGAACGCCGCATCCACAAATCCCTCGGCCTCAAGTTGATCGCACAGCTGGCGGAACAGTTCAGACTGGGTCATCGGCCTGTCGACGATATGAAAGTGCTGGGCATCAAAAAATTTCGCCAACATATAGGGCCGGGTACGGTCCACCAGCACCAGCTTGCCAATCTGTTCCAGCTGAAAACTGGTGGGAAACGGCGATATCACCACCACCGGTTTCTCTTTTTCGCTGAGCCGGATGGTAGAGATCACAAAATCTTCGTCGATGCGGCTACGCGCCTCATACTCGCGCTGTGACAGACGCGCCGTGACCTGCAACTGCGGATATTTGCGCAGCAGCATCGCCTCAATCATTCGCAGCGTGGAGTTACCGCTGTCGCAGACCAGCAGCACCTGCGGATGACGCTGATAACCGACGTCATAGTGGCGCTCCAGCCCGACACCGATATGCAGCACCAGAAAACCAATCTCATTCTCGGTGATCACGTAAGGGGTATATTTTCCCCAGCTGGTCACCGCCGCTAAGGTGACATCATAGGCCATGGGATAGTGCTGTTTGATGTTACTGAGCAGCGGGTTGGGAATATGAATCTGATAGCGCACCCGCGTAATCATGGTTTTGATGTGGGTGAGCAGGTCAGCACGCAATTGCTGATCGTTTTGCAGATTGAAGTTGTAGTGCGTGTTGATAAAGCTGAGCAGGTAATCCACCAGCGCGTCGGCGTCATCCGCATTGATGGCACTGGGCGCAATCGCCTGAATGCGTCGCGCGGCGATATTGACCCGCAGCCAGTTCTCTTCCGCCGGTGAAATCGGTTTGCTGACCAGCGGGCGCATCAGATTAATCAGGTGATGGGCCGCTTCACGCACCTCATCACCAATCTCCTCTGCACCCGGATCGTTAAGCGGATAGCCTTCACTGATGCGCCGCACCGCCACGGCGCAGTAAAGCCGCAGATAGCGTTCGCCCTCATCGCTAAGCCGAATGTTGTGCTGAGCAAAACAGCTTTGCAGCAGCGGGCGCAGCGTCTCCAGCATGCCGCTGTTCAGCGCTTCGATAGTCAGCAGCGGACTCTCGGGCTGCGCCTGATCGATTTGCCATAACAGGTCGGTCAGGCAGGTACGAATTGCCACTTCGCTGCCAAACAGCTTCATGCCGTAGTGTGGCTTGCTCTCAATGGTAAGGTGATAGCGCCCCAGCCATTCGCGCACCTCCGCCATATCATTCTGCAGGGTGGCGCGGCTGACAAACCACTCCTCTGCCAGCTCTTCAAGTTTCAGGGAATAGGCGGCGGTAAGAAAGCGGGTCAGCAGGTAGCGAACCCGATCCGGCGAGGTACGCGGTACCCGCAGCGGCGACGCGGTATGCTGTTGCAGATGCTGAAAGCGCTGAGCATCCTCAATCTTCAGCTGATAGCCCGCGCCACGATTGAGGATAAACTGCGCGCCATGTTCTGCCAGCAGCGCATTCAGCGCCGTGATATCGGTGCGCACGGTGCGTGTCGAGACGGCGAAACGCCGCGCCAGCTCATCCTGAGGCAGCGTTTCGTTTTGCATGGCATCGAACAGTTGCGCAAGGCGCTGATTGGGAAATCTCACAAGCGTTACCTGTTTGCAGACAGAAAGTGGGAACATCAGCCTACGGAGATCGTCTCGCAACGTCCATGTTGCGCGATCTGCCTGTTGCAGACGGATCGTGTTGATCTCTAAGCCAGCAGCGTTTTACAGATAGCCAGCAACTGTTTCACATCTTCAATGCGGGTCTCTCCGCTGGCTTTGTCGATGATCGAACTGTAGACGTGCGGGATCACTTTGCTGACGCCCGCCTCCAGCGCTATGCGCACGATCTCACCGAAATTTTCCAGATCGATGCCGCCGGTTGGCTCCAGCCAGAAATCCAGTTTTGCACAGGCTTCCGCCACAGCGCGATACTCATCCACCGCCTGCAGACCGCCCATCGGGAAATATTTTACCGAGCTGCCGCCCATATCCTGCAGCATCGCGATCGCCGTTTCGACGGGCACGATCCCGTCACGCAGTTTTGAGCTGCGGGGGCCGGTGGAGATTTTCACCTGCCCTGGCGTGCCGGTGGGCGAGATCAGACCGTTCACTACCGTCTGCGACTGCCCCAGCAGCGCACGGCTGGTGGCAACGCCGGTAAAGACCTGATTCACATGCTGCGGTTGCAGCACTGCCGCGATCTCACTCACCATCTGTGACTGGTTGGGATCGCCCGCACCCAGACCAATCGAGAGCGCATTATCGATCAGCGCGGCATATTCGCGCATATCGGCGATAGCGGCTTCATTGCTGGCGTAGTTTTTCGACAGCACGCCGACCAGCACATGCCCTTCTGCCGCCTGCCAGATGGCGCGCGCATTCTCTTTCGATCCCGCCAGTACGTTAAGGCAGAGACGATCCTGATAAAAATGGGGTGTCAGCGTCATGCGTTTTTCTCTCCGTGTAACAGTGCCTGAATGCGGGTGAAAATCGTGTGCAGTTGATCGGCGCTGACGCTGCGTACGTCCGCCTCAATGATCCCTTCGTTGGCTTTGTATCCACGGAAGTAGATCGCCACATCACCACTTTTCAGCGCCTGCACCAGATCGCCGGTGCGCTGCTGGATCGCGGCTTCGTCGAACTTGATCTCACCACGTGCGATGTCGCGTCCTGCTGCGTCCCACACTACCCGGGCCGTCACGCCATTCAGACTGTTGAGCTGTTCAATGAACGTCGTCATTTTTTCTACCATCTGCGCGCCACTGATTTTTGGCTGCGTCAGATAGTTTTCAATCGCCTGGGTCAGCCCCAGGATCCCCTCTTTGCCCACTTTCATCGCGCGGCCAATACCGTTGGTCTGGCGTTTGACCCACTCAACGTAGTGGTGTCGGCCAATCACCAGCCCGCTGGTCGGCCCTTCAATCGCTTTTGCTCCGCTGTAGATCACCAGATCGGCACCCGCCTGGTAGTAGCATTGCAGATCCTCTTCCGCCGCCGCATCGACGATCAGCGGGACGCCATGCTGGCGCGCAACGGCTGCGGCCTGCGCCACATCGAGATGGCTCTTCTGTACACAGTGGTGCGATTTTACATAAAGGATCGCCGCGGTCTGTGGGGTGATCGCCGCCGCCAGCTGGGCGGGTGAGCACTCGTTGCTGTAACCCGCTTCTACCAGTTGCCCGCCACCCAGTGCCACCATGCTGCCGACCGGTGCGCCATAGTTCACGTTGTGCCCTTTCGGCACCACAATCTGATGCGGGACGGTCAGCGGCGCGGCATGCAGGTTATCCACCAGCCAGTCGTTGTCTTTCACAATCACCGCCGCCACGCTCTGGGCGATACCGGCCGAGGCGCAGGAGACCACCAGCGCGTTCTCCACCTTCAGCAGACCGGCGATATAAGCACCGGTCTTATCCACCAGATCTTTCATTTCGAAGTAGTGATCGAGGCCATATTTTACCGTATCGATCACCTCACTCGATGGCGTAGAGACGCCGAGGATCGTCATACGGCCAGAGGCGTTAATCACCGGCTTCAGGCCATACTTTTCATATACCGAGGTCATGCGCTATTCCTTCTTCAGTCGCGATCCACTTACCAGCGACCACTGCCGCCAGCGGGACCAGATGCTTCTCACCTGCGACCTGTTCACCTTCTGAATCGATGAATGGCCGGGTTTCCTCTTTGACGCTAAACACCGTCAGATCGGCGTCGTAACCGACTTTCAGCTGGCCCTTGCGCTGCAGGCGCAGTCCTGCCGCCGCATTAACCGTTACACAGTCAATCACCTGCGGCAGCGTCATACCGACACTGAAAAATTTCGACATCACATGCGCCAGGTTGTGAACCGGTCCGGCCAGACGATTGCGGCAGTAGATGTCAGAGCTGATGGTGTCGGGCAGAATGCCCTGCGCAATCGCCGCGCGGGCGACTTCAAAGCTGAAGCTGGCACTGCCGTGGCCGACATCGAGTCTGACACCACGCGCAATAGCCTGTTTTACCGCCGCTTTAAGTTCGCCCTGCGGCGTCAGGATACGGTTGGGTTTGCCATTAAAGCAGTGCGTGATGATGTCGCCCGTGGTGAGCAGATCCGCAATCTGATCGAGATTGGGCGGATTATTGCCAATGTGAACCATCAGCGGCAGCCCGCCGGTTTCCTGCTGGATCGCCTTCGCTTTGATCAGCGGCTGCACACCATTCTCGCCCACCACGCTGCTGCTGATGCGTGCCTTGAGGCCGACAATAAAATCGGGCAGCCGCGCCACCGCCTGCTGCACCGCCTCGCCATCTATCTGCGTCATGTCAGCCAGCTCATTCTGGGTGACGATACCGGTGCGGGCGATATTGATCAGCGCATAAACCTGGGTCTGTGCCGCGCGTGTCAGCCGGTAAAAGTCATCAATGTGCTCTGCGCCGGTGCTGCCCGCATCGACAACCGTGGTGACGCCATGCGCTACGCCAATCGCATCCGCTTCATCATGATAAATCGGTGATTTGGGATAGCAGTGAACGTGGGAGTCGATCCAGCCTGCGCTGAGATAGTAATGGCCAGCCAGATCGCGCTCGCGTTGTGCGTTGCCCTGCACCTTGCCTATGGCGGCGATGCGGCCATCCTGCAGCGCAATGTCGACCACCTGCTCATCGCTGAGACGCGCACCGCGGATAATCAAGTCGTACATGGTTTCTCCTTAACGGCAGCCCGCAGCCGGGCTGCCGGTGAGATCAGAGAGCAATCGGAAACAGTGCCCCGAGGATCATCGCGCCGAGGATGGCGCCGCCGGTAATGGGCTTGTTCCAGAGATAGAAGAGCAGCGCGCCCAGCAGCGACCCCAGGCCAATCGGAATGGATGCCGCCATGGCTGACAGGATGATCAGCGGGCCCAGAAAGCGCCCCGAGGCATTACCTGCTCCCATCATCACGTCTGCGCCGTAGGTTGAGTCGCTCTGATTGATGGTGAATTTACGCGCCAGAATAATCAGGTAGCCAATCGCCACACCAATTACCAGGCCCGTCGCCAGCGAGGCAGCGAAGTTCGCCACCGGGAAGACGATGCCCGCACCCAGCAGCAGTGCCGGTACACCCAGCCCGACGCCGGTCTGAATCGCGCCGCCGATATCCAGAATGCCCACCAGCGATCCCTCAATGATGCGGGCGAACAGGAAGCTGGCACCAAAGGCGGCGACCGCGCCATAGACACCGGTCTCCATGCCTGCGCGCAGCATCGACACAAACGCCACTTCGTTGAACGCGCCGATGCCATAGAGGTAATACATGTGTGTCCCGGCAAAGACGCCAGAAGAGAGCAGGCCAACAAAGATCGGGAAAGACCAGTCGGCGTACCAGAAGCCTTTATTTTCGTTCATCGCATCGCCTCTTATTTGCCGCTGACTGAGTTGTGGATCATGTCGAGCCAGCCGGGAATGCCGAGCTGGAAGGACTGCAGCAGCTTCATGTCGAAACCACGGAAGAAGCCGCTCAGCACAAACAGCAGCACGATGGCGGTCATCATGACTTTGGTGACCCGGTTCCAGCCGCTCTCTTCCACGCCTTTACCGATCAGGATACCCAGCACCAGTCCTGGCACGGCATTACCCATGATCAGCTGCGCCAGACCGCCAAAAATGGTGGCCCAGAAGCCTGACTTTCTGCCTGCGTCGATCGCCGCCAGCCAGAAGATCACCGGCATGACGGTGTTCACCAGCAGGTTAGCAGCGGGCACCAGCACTTTGACCGCCGTGACCTGCAGTGCAGCCGGAACAGCCGAGGCGGTGGAGTTGAGGAAGGCGACCACGATCATGCCGATGATGCCGCAGGCGATGGCCATTTTTTTCGGATCGTGCAGCGTCTCCGCCACATTACGATTTTTCACCATCAAGGCGGCCGCACCCCAGTTTGGAATGATGCGATGATCCACATCCTGAGTGAATGAACCGGCTGCAACAGACGATGCCCAGGCATTGAAAAAGAAGCCAAGACCAAAGGAGAAGTGGGATGCCGGATCGCCCTCGCACGAGTTCAGCTCGCCCAGCGTACGGAAAGCGCCCATGCCCTGAGTGGTTGGCGCGTGGAACATGCGCGCAGCACCCGCACCGACGCCGACCCCTACCAGCCCGCCAATGATCAACGACTTAAACAAAATGATTAAAAACATGTTGTTGTACCTTGTTGTCGTTTTTACCTGCCCTCTCGCACGCCGCCGCATCGCCCACACCTGATCATCGCGATGTCGCGACAGCAGAGCATCGGGCAAACGACTGGCTGGCGTTAACAGGCTCTGTTTTACGATGCCGCCGTGAACGCCACCTGTTCGGTGTCGAAAACGGTGACGCTGACGGTGATCTCCAGCGTGACGCTGAAGCTCCGCCGTTGGCGCGCCAGAAAGAAGAAGAGAAACTTCTCGGTTTTGACGCTCTCCTGCGCGCGCAGCACCCGGACATCCTGAGGTTCAATGCGCAGCAGAATTTTTTGCGTCGCGCGCAGAACCTGGTTCTGCACACGACTCAGGGCATCGGCAAAGGCTTTCGCTTTGGTGTCGCCTTTGCCCTCGACCGTCACCTGGGTAACGTATTGTTCTTTCATAATCAGCTGCCGTGCTTCTTGTTCCAGGCTTGCACCAGCCGCTCACCTAACTCTTCTTTATCCATAAAGCCGAAGCCCAGCACCGTGGCACCTTCATTGATGGCGGTGACGCCTTCGTCGACAGAACGCATGCCATGTTTTGCTTTGTAGCCATATTTGTTCTGAGCGGTGATAGCACCGGCGCCGCCGCTGCCGCAGAACGAGATGCCGAAATCGGCGTTTTCCGCCTTCATTACGTCACCCAGTTTCATGTCAGCGGCGACACCGGGCACCACGACAGCACGGCCACCCGCTTTTTCGATGCCCGCAGCCACTTTCTGTCCTTTACCTAAACGATCGCCAATCACTACTGTTACCATGTTGTGTTCCTCTCTAGTTGTTTGATCGCGCGACTTCAATATGCACTGACAGCAGCCAGGCCTCTTCGCGGGGCAGGTTGCCAAACAGATCGACGACCTGCTGCGCCAGCGCTAACGTTTCCGGCGGAATATCTTCAAACAGCTCCGCTTCGACTTCCGGCAGCGGCTCACCGCTCAGCGAGCGTGACGCCATGGCACCGACATGCGATTGCAGCATCTGCTGCTGAACCGCATTGGGCTGAATACCCTGTTGCTGATAGATCGCCGCAATCTGCGTCATCACCCTGTCAGCCAGCTGTTGCACTTTCTCAGGTGGCGCTTCATACACCGGGACGCCGTTATTGCTCACCTTGCTACTCCTGTTAAACCGGATAATTCGCGTTAGAAATAAATTAACGGTCAACACCCCGGCTGTGGAGAGGCAACATTTCCAGCAGCAAGTGGAAATTGAAGTGAAGGTTGTGCGTCAGATCGCAGGCTGCACGCTTAGTGCGACATGCGTCGCATAATGCGCAACTTGATGGGTTTAACCGTGAAAATCGGTGATGTTGTGCGGCGACAAGCCAGACATGCGGGGCTTCAGGGTGCGGTGATAAGCAGAAGTGATGGTAAAAAACCGCCGGCCTGGCTGGCCGGCGATCTGATTAACGGAATTTCTTATGGTTGGCGTTGCGGATGTCGTCGAACTTCGCTGCTTCGCGTTTCGCTCCGTCCACGTTGTTGGCTTTCGCCAGTGTACTGACCACATCTATCTGCGCGATCAGCGAATCGATACCGGCATGGAAATCTTTCACCTGTGGGCTGTCAGCTGGCTGGCCTTCCAGCTTATCCGGCGTGCCCTGTCGCGCATCCTGTGCTGCGGTACGCATTTTGGTCAGCGCCTGCTGCATCTCCTGAGCATCGTCGGTTTTTTTGACGATCTTCAGATTGGCATTCAGCGTATCCATATCCTGCTCCAGATCGGCCGCATAGAGGCTGGCACTGGAGAACAACAAAGAAGCAGACAACATTGCAATCACATGCTTACGCATCGCTCTTTCCTTTCTTATTGTGATGAAAAAAAAGCAGCCAACCGGCTGCTTTCAGAATCCATCTTTATTGTCCCGCTATCTTCATCTCAGGCAGTAACACTGAACCGCACTGGATATTGCTGCGGGTTTCAATATCGTCACCGATGGTCACCATATTGCGCCACATCTCTTTGAGATTGCCGGCGATAGTCACTTCGCTGACCGGGTACTGAATAACGCCATTCTCGACCCAGAAACCGGCCGCACCGCGTGAGTAATCACCGGTAATCGCGCTGACGCCCTGTCCCATCAGCTCGGTCACCACTAATCCGGTGCCCATCTGCTTCAGCAGGTCGTCAAAGCTGTGGCCCTGACCTGCAATGCGCCAGTTATGAATGCCACCAGCGTGACCGGTGCTGGTCAGGCCCAGTTTACGGGCTGAGTAGCTGGTTAACAGCCAGGTCTGCAGCACGCCATCTTTGATGATGTCGCGCGCCTGGGTACGCACCCCTTCGCTGTCGAATGGCGTGGAGGCGAGCCCTTTCAGCAGATGCGGCTGTTCATTGATGTTGAGCCACTCCGGCAGAATCTGCTGACCCATAGAATCCAGCAGGAAGGTCGATTTACGGTAAACGTTGCCGCCACTGATCGCGCCAACCAGATGACCAAATAAGCCGGTTGCCACTTCTGAGGCGAAAATCACCGGGGCTTTCATGGTCGGAAGTTTACGCGGTGCCAGACGGGAGAGCGTGCGGCGCGCGCACTCTGCACCGACCCACTCCGGGCTCTTCAAATCTTCAAACGCGCGGCCAATGGTGTAGGCGTAGTCGCGCTCCATGTTGCCATCCTGCTCGGCAATCACGCTGCTGGAGAGCGAGTGACGGCTTGAGCAGTAGCTCTGCAACATACCGTGGCTGTTGCCAAAGACTTTGATGCCGACATGGCTGTTGAAGCTGCCACCTTCGGTATTAGTAATACGCTTGTCGGCGCGCAGTGATGCCTGTTCCGCCTGCGCAGCCAGTTCAATGGCGCGGTCAGCATCAATCTCCCACGGATGGTAGAGATCCAGGTCTGGCGCATCATAGGCCAGCAGCTCTGCATCGGCCGGACCGGCAAAGGGATCGGGCGAGGTATAGCGCGCAATATCAATCGCCGCCTGCACGGTGCGTTTGATCGCGTCCGGGCTGAGATCGGTCGATGAGGCGCTGCCTTTACGATTCTGATGATAGACGGTGATGCCCAGCGCACCGTCGCTGTTGAATTCGACGTTTTCCACTTCGCCATAGCGGGTGCTGACCCCGATGCCGGTGGTTTTACTGACCGCCACTTCCGCGCTGTCAGTGCTTGCTTTAGCCAGTTCAAGTGCCTGCGCAATGGCCTGCTCCAGTACTTTTCGCTGTTCTGCAACCTGAGTAGATACGTTCATCGACCTGCCGTCTAATCTTATGTGTGAATGATTTGAGTCTATCAGAGTCAGAGAACAATTTCGCAGTCACCCGATAAACTGGTAGGATTAGCCTCTTTTTTTTGGGAGCCCGGAAATGACCAAACAGCCCGATGAGTGGCTCGACGATGTGCCAGATAATGACGAAGAAGAAGATGAAGAGATTATCTGGGTCAGTAAGAGTGAAATTAAACGCGATGCAGAAGAGTTAAAACGCCTGGGAGCCGAACTGGTTGATCTGGGTAAAAACTCGCTGGATAAAATCCCGCTGGATGAGCGCCTGCGTACCGAAGTTGAACTGGCACAGCGCATCAAGAAAGAGGGTCGCCGCCGTCAGCTGCAGCTGATCGGTAAACTGCTGCGCAGTATTGATGTGGAGCCGATCCGCGTTGCGCTGGACAAGCTCAATAATCGCCATAACCAGCAGGTTGCGCTGTTCCATAAACTGGAAATGCTGCGCGATCGTCTGATTGAACAGGGTGATGACGCGATGGGCGACGTGATTGCGCTTTATCCCGATGCCGATCGTCAGCAGTTACGCAGCATGATCCGTAACGCGCAGAAAGAGAAAGCGGGCAGCAAGCCGCCGAAGTCTGCCCGTCAGATTTTCCAGTATCTGCGCGAACTGGCCGAAGCGAAGTAACGCCATGGCGGGCAGCCTCGCCCGCCTCCCGGCAGCGCATTCATCGATAGATGTAGAGAATACCGGTACGCAGCCGCAGCTGGCGTTCGCTCGATGTCGCAGAACGTCCGATATCGCCAAAGGTGACGTAAGGCACCCAGACGCGATCGTTGCCAAGCGCATAATCGAACTGTAACTCCTGTTCGTAATCATCATGTTTATTGGCAAAGAGTTTCGCATCCGCGTGCTTATACACCAGCTTATAGGTGGTAGTCAGCCGATCGCTTTTATTTCTCAGATAGAGGTCAAAACGGTTGGCAGTACGATGCCGGTCTGTATCGCAATAATCAATACCTCCGGTACGGCATTGATCGTCATGCGCGTAATCGGTCAGTTCAAGACGATAAAGGCCACCGAGAGACCAGCGATCGTTAAATTTATACCAGGGTGCTACACCAAATTTCCATTCGGTGCGCGAGGAGTTAAACTCAGGCTGAATAAAAGGCGACACTGTCCAGTTCCCCCAGTAATACGATTTCAGAAAGGTCACCTCCACCACATTTAACACGGTGTCGTTATAATATTTGTCTTTTGGGTCTGCGCCGCCGGTTTTGAATTTGGTTTCAACGCCGAGAAACATATTGTCCGGCAGCGTGGTGCTCAGACCCAGCTTGTCGTAGTGTGTGCGGTCGCGAAGGCGGTACTCATGCCGATAATCAACGGTGGCAGTGGCCAGCGCCGCAGCAGAACTGCATAACAGCGCGGCGCCCAGTAAAAACGGCAATGAAATATTATTTCCCATATGAACATCCTTATTAGTGGTAATCAGAGCAATGAATTATCAGAACGCATTCATTTAACTCAAAGTTAACTTATATTTAAAATCATCATCAATATAAGACCGCGCATAAAGATAACCCGTTATTTATTCCTTTAACTTTAACGCTTTAATTATTATTCCTCAGCAACATCAGGGATGATGCTAGAAATAACCGGCAAGAGCGGCCTTTCTGTTTCAGACACTAATAAGAAAAATATGGCAACGGCAGGAAGAGTGAGCAGATCGAATTCAAAAATATGCGGGATTTATTGAGGGGATAATATTTACGGGAATAACGCTTTTAAAAAAAGCGCCCGAAACGGGCGCCTGTGATGTTATGCCAGCCTGTCCAGCAGCTTCTGATGAATGCCGCCAAACCCGCCGTTGCTCATGACCAGAATCGTGTCGCCTGGCTGAGCGGCTTTGGCCACCATTTCCACCAGGGTATCGATATCTGCGCTCCAGTGCGCAGGTGGAATGCACGCTTCTGCGACATCGGATACCTGCCACGGAATATGGTGCGGCTGGAAAAGAAAGACCTCATCAGCACGCGCCAGCGACGGTGCCAGATCGTTCTTGCTGACGCCCATCTTCATGGTATTAGAGCGTGGCTCCAGCACAGCCAGAATACGCGCTCTGCCGCCAACTTTGCTGCGCAGAGCAGCCAGCGTCGCCAGAATCGCGGTCGGATGGTGGGCAAAATCATCATAGACTTTGATGCTGTTCACTTCGCCGCGCAGCTCCAGCCGTCGACGCGCATTGATAAAGCTGTTCAGCGCCTGGCCTGCATCTTCCGGCTTCACACCCACATGGCGGGCGGCAGCAATCGCCATCAGCCCGTTGTGCATATTGTGTTCACCCACCAGCGCCCAGTTCACTTCCCCGACTTTTTCGCCGTCGAGCCAGATTTCCCAGTGAGAGGCATCGTTGGTGAGCTTTTTCGCCTGCCAGTGTCCGTGCTCGCCGACGTTCTCCTGCTCGCTCCAGCAGCCCATTGCCATCACCTGTTTGAGGTTAGGATCATGTTCCGGCAGCAGGATCTTGCCCTGGCCCGGTACGATCCGCACCAGATGGTGGAACTGCTTCTGGATCGCCCGCAGATCGTCAAAGATATCGGCGTGATCAAACTCAAGATTATTGAGGATCAGCGTACGCGGGCAGTAATGGACAAACTTGGAACGCTTGTCGAAAAACGCGCAGTCGTACTCGTCCGCCTCAATCACGAAGAATGGACTTTTTCCTAATTTTGCCGAGACATCGAAGTTTCCGGGCACACCACCAATAATGAAGCCTGGCTCAAGGCCGCAGGCCTCAAGAATCCACGCTGCCATGCCGGCTGTGGTAGTTTTGCCATGAGTTCCCGCCACCGCCAGCACCCAACGATCGCGCAGCACGAAATCGTGCAGCCACTGCGGGCCAGAGAGGTAAGGAATGTTGCGTTCCAGCACCGCTTCCACGCAGGGATTACCCCGCGTCATCGCATTACCGATAATCACTAAATCAGGCATCGGGTCAAGCTGACTGGCGTCATAACCTTCTGTTAATTCAATGCCTTGCTGTTCAAGCAAAGTACTCATTGGTGGGTAAACGTTGGCGTCTGACCCGGTCACCTGATGACCAAGTGAACGGGCCAGCATCGCCAGGCCGCCCATAAAAGTGCCACAAATCCCGAGGATGTGAATGCGCATTACGTGATCCATTACTCAAAAGTTCGGCGCACAGTGTAACGCCGCTCGCAGACGGAAGAAACGGATTAGGACTATGGTTTTTGAAGTTCAATCGGCTAAACTGCGTACGCATCCGTTGGCAGACTGTTACGCGTGCTGCCACTCCATCGAAGATTCAGGGAATGTTTTATGAAAACGTTGGGCGAATTTATCGTCGAGAAGCAGCATGACTTTCCGCACGCTACAGGTGAACTGACAGCGCTGATTTCCGCTATTAAGCTGGGTGCCAAAATCATCCACCGCGATATCAACAAAGCCGGTTTAGTGGATATTCTGGGTGCCAGCGGCGTCGAGAATATTCAGGGTGAGCAGCAGATGAAGCTTGATCTGTTTGCTAACGAGAAACTGAAGGCAGCACTGAAAGCACGTGGCATCGTCGCCGGTATCGCTTCTGAGGAAGAAGACGAGTTTGTGATCTTTGAAGGCGAAGAAAACGGTAAGTACGTGGTGTTAATGGATCCACTGGATGGTTCTTCTAACATCGACGTTAACGTTTCCGTCGGCACCATTTTCTCTATCTACCGCCGCGTCAGCGAACCGGGCACACCGGTTGTTGAAGCGGACTTCATGCAGCCAGGCAACAAGCAGGTCGCTGCCGGTTACGTGGTTTACGGCTCCTCCACCATGATGGTTTATACCACCGGTGCAGGCGTGCATGCGTTTACTTACGATCCGTCTCTGGGTGTATTCTGCCTCAGCCACGAACGTATGACCTATCCACCAACGGGTTACACCTACTCCATTAACGAAGGTAACTACATTCGTTTCCCGCAGGGTGTGAAGAAATATCTGAAGTTCTGTCAGGAAGAGGATCTGCCAACGCACCGTCCTTATACCTCACGTTACATCGGATCGCTGGTCGCGGATTTCCATCGTAACCTGCTGAAAGGCGGCATCTACCTCTACCCAAGCACCGCCAGCCATCCTCAGGGTAAGCTGCGTCTGCTGTATGAGTGCAATCCGATGGCGTTCCTGGCAGAGCAGGCGGGCGGTAAAGCCAGCGACGGTCAGAAGCGTATTCTGGATATCCCACCGGTCACGCTGCATCAGCGCTGCCCGTTCTACTGCGGTAACGAGGCGATGGTGAACGACGTTGAGCGTTTCCTGGCCGAGTTCCCGGATTGCCGTCAGGGTTAATCCGACAGTGATATAAGTAGTGATAGTAAAAAGCCAGGGCGCGTATATCGCGCCCTGGCTGTTTTTACGCCGTCTGCAACCTGAACTGCGCCATGGTTGCCTGAAGCTGATCGGACTGCGCTTCCAGCGACTGAGTCGCGGCGGTGGCCTGCTCCACCAGTGCCGCGTTCTGCTGCGCTGCCGCATCCATCTGCGTGACCGCCAGATTGACCTGCTCAATGCCACGGCTCTGTTCGTCGGAGGCCATCGAGATCTCTTTCATCAGCGCCGTTACGCGCATGACCTCACCAGAAATCTCATCCATGGTTTCCCCGGCCCGCGTCGCCATCTCGCTGCCCTCTTTGACCCGCGATTGTGAATCACTAATCAGCGTACGGATCTCTTTGGCCGCGTTAGCGCTGCGCTGCGCCAGCGTGCGCACTTCATTTGCCACTACCGCAAAGCCACGGCCCTGTTCGCCTGCGCGCGCCGCTTCAACGGCGGCGTTGAGCGCCAGGATATTGGTCTGGAAGGCGATACCATCAATCACGCCAAGAATATCGCCGATACGATTGGCACTGTCGGTAATTTCATGCATTTTTTCCATCACGTAGCAGACCACCTCCGCGCCGCGATCGGCCGTATCAGAGACCGCGTTAGCCAGCTGGTGTGCCTGCTGGGCGTTGCTGGCGTTAAGCCGCACGGTTGCCGTGAGCTGCTCCATGCTGGCCGCAGTCTGTTCCAGCGAGGCGGCGGACTCTTCGGTACGCTGCGACAGATTGACGTTACCCGCGGCCAGTTCACGGCTGCCGATGTCGATTTGCATACTCGCTTCGCGCACCTGACTCACCGAGGTACGCAACGATTGCTGCATCCCGGCGAGCGCATGATTAAGCCGCCCCAGCTCATTGTTGCCCGACGGCGGCAGCGCCTGCGAGAGGTCGCCCGCCGCAACCTGCTCAAGATGGAGAATGGCCAGATTCAGCGGCTGCAGCAGCATCCGACGCAGCAGTTGCCAGGCGAGCACCAGCAGCAGCAGTGTTAATACCACCGCCACGGCGATCAGGATTTTCATTTTGGTTTCGTTGTAGGCCGCCTGCGCCAGCTGGGCCTGGGTGATCTGATCGGCCAGCTGGCTGAAGTCCGTGACGGCCTTGTTGTAGCTGGCCGCCAGCGTCGCAAGGTTGCCTTCCAGCAGCTGGTAATACTCGTCGGTATATTGCTTATCCAGGGCGTTCATCATCGGTTTGATGCCCTGGTCGAGATAGGCTTTGTAACTGGCCGAAACCGCATCGGCCAGCTTTTTGCCGTGCGCCGTCACCGTTCCGGCGTCCACAAAGCGCTTCAGGCTTTGCTGTGATGAGACCACATCCGCCTGCGACAGCTTTGTTACTGCCGCCCCCTCTTCCAGCAAACCAATTTCAATTTTACGCACTGCCAGCGCTGCGTTAGAGCGGGCTCGCATCAGATCGGCATTGCTCTGGTAAAGACTGTTCAGCTCGATCCCCTGAATGCGGTTGATCACATCCAGCGAGCGATTCCCTTTGTTAATTGCCACGATACCCATAAAACTCACCGCCAACAGCAGCAGTGTCATAAATGCCAGCAAGGCCAGCAACCCCGTGCGAAGTGATAACTGTTTCATCCAGATAGTTTCCGTGTATGTGAAAAGGCAAATTTTCCAGCGGCCCTAAAACGGATGAAGTATCGGCAGTAACGGCGCGAAACTTTAACCCTGATTAGTGTTAACAACTTGATCATCACGGAAACATCCATCAAGCTAATCGCCGCTTATCCGTTATCCGGAGAAAAGAATGAAACCAGGATTATTTCTGATGCTGCTATGCCTCAGTACGGCGGCGCTGGCAGAGGATATGCCCCCGGACGCCTCGCCCGATCGCTGCCTCAATGACGCCTCTACGACCCTTGCCATGAACCAGTGCTATGCTGCGGCTAATCGGGCCTGGGGACCTGGAGATGAATAAGCAGTACAACAAACTGATGAAAACCCTCTCCGGCGAACCTGAAAACAAACTGCGAGCCGCACAGCGCGCCTGGCTGAGCTACCGCGACAGCTGGCTTGAGGCAAGCCGCAGCCAGCTCAGTACAGAAGGCACGCTGGGCAGCGTGGCGCTGAGCGCTCAGAGCCTGAGTCTGGTGCGCAATCAGGCACTGATGTTGCAGTCACTCGGTAAAGGCAGCTGTGCTAACCCCAATGACTGCTGATCGATAACCGGTTTTTGCGCTGACTGAAGTCAGCGCGCTCATTAACCTTCAGGGAGAAACCATGGCTGCTTACGCCTCGACCATCATTCTGATTTGCCTCGCCGTACTGAGTTATTTCGTTCACAACAACGCGGTCACGATTTCAATTCTGGTGCTGCTGGCGATTAAAATTACCCCGCTGGCTCAGTTCTTCCCCTACGTAGAAAAACAGGGCATTACCTTAGGCATCATTATTCTTACGGTGGCGGTGATGGCCCCGCTGGCAAGCGGCTCACTGCCCGCCTCCGCGCTGATCAAGTCGTTTGCTAACTGGAAGTCGATTGTTGCGATTCTGGTGGGCATTGTTGTCGCCTGGCTGGGCGGGCGTGGCGTGAATTTTATGAGCGTCCAGCCTTCGGTGATTGGTGGTCTGCTGATTGGTACAGTGATTGGCGTGGCGTTCTTCCGTGGGGTGCCGGTAGGACCACTGATTGCCGCAGGCATTGTTTCGCTGTTTGTGGCGGCTAAGTAGCGTTTGGGCGCATTCCGAAACGCCAAAAAGGGGGCATACTTTCAGAGTCAGTTGGCTATAATAGCCGATACTCAACATACGACTACTGAAGGAATGCCAGATGAGTTTGAACCAGGTGCCAGCAGGTAAAGACCTGCCAGAAGATATCTACGTTGTCATTGAGATCCCAGCAAATGCTGATCCGATCAAATATGAAGTTGATAAAGAGTCTGGTGCCCTGTTTGTAGACCGTTTCATGTCTACCGCCATGTTCTATCCGTGCAACTACGGCTACATCAACCATACCCTTTCTCTGGATGGTGATCCGGTTGACGTACTGGTTCCGACCCCGTATCCACTGGTTCCAGGCTCAGTGATCCGCTGCCGTCCGGTTGGCGTGCTGAAAATGACCGACGAGTCTGGCGAAGATGCCAAGCTGGTTGCCGTTCCGCACACCAAACTCTCTAAAGAGTACGATCACATCAAAGATGTGAACGACCTGCCAGAACTGCTGCGTGCACAGATCACCCACTTCTTTGAGCACTACAAAGATCTGGAAAAAGGCAAATGGGTGAAAGTGGATGGCTGGGATAATGCCGAAGCCGCTAAAGCTGAAATCATCTCCTCTTACGAGCGCGCACAGAAGAAGTAATTCTGCTGCCGGTTTGTGAGTCGAAAAAAAAACACCGTCCGGATGGACGGTGTTTTTGTTCAGGCCTCTGGCTCCTCATCGCGCTTCAGCCAGTCACCACTCATGATGCGCTGGCGTCCTGCCACTGAGCGTTGATAGACATAAAGCCATGCACTGCCAAACGGCGTCTGAGTCAGATAACGTTTGTACTCTCCCCCTTTGGTGCGAAGCGCATCCAGCTCCGCAAGGGTTGAGGCATCAATGCGGTACACCTCACAATGTACCGCTCCATTGCCCTCAATCACGCCGGGATAATGGCCCAGACTGTAAAGCTCAAAGCCTTCAATCTGGTGATCACCCAGCCACTGCGCATTCGTCATCCAGTGACTGTTTCCCTGTTTGCGCCGTAAACTGCCGTAGACAATTATTCGCATTGCTAAAACTCAAACTGATAGAGCAAATCGAGAGCCTGATCCACACCGGACACGGCTTCCAGATAGAGTTTAGGCATCAGGCGGTAACGCAAGGTTAACGTCGCCAGTGAATCAAATATGCCAACACCGTATTTTACCTGCAGACCCGGTAGCACATAGCCGCTGACCTGCACCTGCTGGCTGTCGCCAACACCGGCAGTATCAACAGCGAGATTGCTGACACCGAATGTCTCCCCGATTTTACCCACAACCTGCCCACTTTGTGCAACCCCTAAGCCAACAAGTGCTGAAGTGAGGGCGTTACTGTCGCCGTCGCTGCCCAATCCCTGACCACGCAGCAGATAGGAAAGCGCTTCCTGTTGCGACATCGCCGGATCGGAGAAGACTTCCGCTTTTGGCTCATCCGCCAGGCCGGTGACGCGCAGGCCCGCGGTGACGCCATCTTCGGTGGCATCCGGGTTACGGATGGCTTCCAGGTTGACGTAAGGCTGATCCGGCGGACCGGCAAACTGCAGCTCGCCTTTACGCACAATCAGATCCTGACCATAAGCGTGGAAGCGACCGGACGGAATGTTGATCTGACCGTTCAGGCCGAGTCCTGACTTATCCTGCACCATTTTCAGATCGCCATTCAGCTTCGCTTTCAGGCCAAACGCAGAGAGCCGCACATCGTTGCCAACGTGGATCACCAGATTGCTGTTAATGGGAATCGCGGCGGTTTGCGGTGCAATCGGCTTCAGCTGTTTATCCAGCATCACCTCATCCGACGAGACGCCGGTGGCGCTTTCCGGTACTTCCTGCACCGTGATGCGCGCCCATGGAATATCGACCCGGCCATCAAGGTTAAAGGCCGCTGGCGTCGCTTCAAACACCAGATCCGGCGAGACATCCATGCGCACCATCGGCGGCACGGTCACGCGAACCCGGCTACCCTGCGCCGCAATGCGGGCGCGCCAGTTGTCGAGCTGACTCCAGTCTGCGTTACCGCTGAGGTTGATGTTGCCCTGCCCGGTCTGCACCAGCCCGTTCAGGGTGGAGCTCATGCCGTTAAACACCAGATTCAGGTTGGCACTGGTCAGATCAACCGGCATAAAGTTGCCATCCACATCCACACCCGTCAGGCCAAGCTGACCAAATACCTGCGGCTGCTGCACGCTGCCGCCCAGGCGCAGGCTGCTGTTCAGGCTGCCTTTGATCTTCTCGCCCTGCATCAGCGCCGGATTGAGCATCGCCAGCGAGACATTGCGAATGTTGACGTTACCGCCCAGCGTGCGGCGGTTTTGCGGATCGTCGATCTGCACGTTGCCATCCAGCTGACCGTTATTGGCGATGCGGATCAGCCAGTCGAGTTGCGCCCGCCCGTTTCGCAGCGCGGCATTGAGGTTCAGCGTGTCAAAGGCGATCGGCAGATCGTTGCCCTGCACATCCTGCACCACTTTCACACCGTTGCCCTTCAGTGCCACGGTACCGGTCGGCAGGCTGCCATCGGCCGTCCAGTTGACGCGCACGTCACCGCTGAACAGGCCGCTAAGCTGAGTCGCCTCCGGCATAAACGGCTTCACCATCGCCAGATCAAAGCGATTCAGCACCACATGCGCCTTGCCTGCCGGGCCCGCTTCAACCGGCTCCGGCACACAAATTTGCGCATTGGGGTTCTGCCAGCAGTGCGGCCCGATGGTTGCCGTCTGGCGGCTGTTCAGATAGTCGATGGCCATGGCGCGGGTCAGACGCCACTCACCGACTGGCGTATCAAAGTGCGTGTCGTTCAGCGACCCTTTCCAGCGCCCGGTCTGACGATCAAAGCTGCCGTTCAGCGCCAGCTGGCCAGAGACCGGTTTGCCCTGCACATTGAGCTTCAGCTGATGCTGATGCTCATTGCCGTCCGCATTCAGCGTCAGCAGGCTGATGTCCAGCGCATCCTGCTTCAGCTGCTCGACGCGCAGTTGCAGTTTACCCGCCACCTGATCGCCGGAACGGACGTCGCCATTCAGGGTGACGCGATTGATCTGCATCTGCTGCCAGCGCAGACCACGGGCATTGAGATCGGCCAGCAGCTGCGGTGCCTTCAGGGTGCCACGCGCTTTTATTGTGCCGTTGATGACGCCGCCCAGACCCGGCAGCGCATTGTCGAGCTGGGGCGCATCGATGCTGGCGTCGAGATCCAGACTGTCGCCCAGCGCGCCTTTAACATCCAGATGGTTGCGTCCCAGCGCCAGCTTGATGCCCGGCACCGTCCACTGGTTGTAGCTGTTACCGGTCAGGGAGCCATCAGCGGTCACGGCGTTCTGTTTCACATTGCCTTTAAGCTGTAGCTGCGGCACGCTCAGTTGCCAGCTGCCGCCATACAGACTGCCGCGGGTGGTGATTTTGCCATCCAGCCGTGCTGGCCAGTCGGGATACTGTTTAGCGGTATTAATCCCCGCCAGCGTCAGTTCACTGCGCCAGCTTATCGCCTTGCTCCAGTCCACCAGTGCGGTGAGATCGATGTTGCCCTGCAGCGCAGCCACGCGCAGGCGGTCGAGGCTGAACTGCTCAACGTTGCCTTTACCCGTCAGCGAGATCGTCGCCGGTGGTACAGATTCACCCTTCACGGCGGTCTGCAGCGACATCACATAGTCGGTGGCTTTGCCTTTGAACTGATAGTCCAGGTTATCCGCCTGATACGCTACCGGACCGGTCAGCGGCCAGCGTAACTGCGGACTGGTCAGCTTCAGTGACAGCGGCAATCCCGCCACCGCCAGCTGGGTCGTAGCGTCCAGCTGCGCATTCACCGGACCGGAGAGGTTCAGCCCCAGCTTCAGCTCGTCGCGCATCGCGCCATTAAGTTTCAGCGCGAGCTTTTCGCCTTTAATCGGATCGGTATTCACTGTGCCGTTAAGGGAGAAATCGACTGGCCAGTTATCCGCCAGCGTCGCCTGACCGCTACCCTTCAGGTTGCCGAGGTTCGAGTCCACCTCCAGCGTGCTGAGCTGCATCTGGCGGTCAGCGGTTCTGGCTTTCAGCAGCAACCGGCTCACAGAAATATCGGTGTCGCCGGTAATGCGCAGCTGTTCACCCAGAATCTGCTGCACCTCAATATCCAGCGGCAGACGGAAATCAGGCATCGCAGGCAGCAGCGGTTGCGCAAACATCGCCTGCAGCGTTTCACCCAGCGGTTTTTCAGCAGGATGTGGCTGCTGGACTTTCGGCTCCACCACCTCGTCATTGACCACTTTTGCCGCTTTCGGCAGCGCAATCAGCAGGCTTTGAATATGGGTCGGGTTCAGCGTCAGCGCACGATCCTGCCACTGCAGGCCGGTAGTGAAGTCGAGCAGCGATATTGCGGTGTCATCAACTTTGACATTGATATTGTGCAGCCCAAAGTGACGTAGCGTGATGGGGTATGGTGTGCTGAGGTTAGTGTTACCACTCTCCTCTTCCGGCGCTGGTGCGGCTGGCGTCATTTTCTTGCTGTCGACCACCACGCTGATATCGCGCAGGGAGACATCGTTAACGCACACGGAGGAGTGCAGCAGGCAGTTGAGATCCACTGCCAGATGAATTTGCCCGGCATCGACGCTGACGCCAGGCATTTCGTAACGCAGACCGTTAAGGGTCAGGTTACGCCAGCCCCCATCGACCTGTTTGATTGAGAGGCCCGGCACCCAGCGCGAGGCACCTTTCAGCACTAAATGCAGCCCAGGCGTGGTACCGATTAAAAATGCCACCCCACCCAACAGCACGACCAGAAAGATCAGAATGCCGATCAGGACCTTTTTCCACAGCTTCATAGTTCTGGCCCCAGCCCTACGTAAAATTGTAATCCATGCTCTTCGTCATCCCCGATGGGTCTGGCGATATCAAATTTGATTGGGCCAACCGGTGAAGACCAGCGTACGCCGACGCCCGCACCGGTTTTGACGTTACTTTGCTTGATGTCGTTAACCGCTTCGCCCGAGTCGACAAACACCGCGCCCCACCATTTCCCGGTGACGTTGTACTGATACTCCAGCGATCCGGTGGCGAGTTTTGATGCACCGGTGAGTTTGCCGTCATCATCGCGCGGTGAAATATTTTTGTATTTGTAGCCACGAATACTGCGGTCACCCCCGGCAAAGAAGCGCAGATCCGGCGGCACTTTGTCGAAGTCGTTGGTTTCGATCCAGCCCAGATTGCCGCGCGCCACAAAGCGATGACTGTCGCCAAGGGTACGGATCCAGACGTTTTGCGCCTGCAGGATCAGGAAGTCGACGTCTGAACCCCAGGTGGTATCAGAGACATCTGCCGAATAGCGTTGTGAATCGCCCCAGGTCGGCATCAGGCCGCCACGGGAACGGGTGCGGTTTACGCTGACGCCAGGATAGAGCAGCATCGTGGTGTTGGTCACGCTGCCCTGCGTAAAGTGGTCCAGGCTCCAGCGCAGGTTGACCGCCTTCTGCCAGCCGCTGCTGCTGTCCCAGTTGCGCGACATCGCAAGCGTCGTGGTATCCGCTTTGGTGTCGTTGAGGTCGGTGCGCTTCAGGCCGCCGGAGAAGGTGTAGTACTGCTCAAGCGGGCTTTTCAGCAGCGGCACCTTATAGCTGAGATCGACCTGCTGTTCCGGCGCGGAAACGTAGGCGCTGGCCGCCAGGCTGTGACCGCTGTCGTTGATCCACGGTTTTTTCCAGGTCCCTTTCAGGCGCGGACCGACGTCTGTGGAATAGCCGACGCCGGTTTCAATGGTGTTTTCGGTGCGGGGTGACATGACTGCGCTCAGCGGCAGCACTTTGGTCTGTCGTCCCTTGCTGAATTCCGGCGCGACCACCACCGAATTAAACCAGCCGGTGGCGGAGAGGCGGCGATTCAGCTCGGCTAAATCGCGGGAGCTGTAGTAGTCCCCCTCTTTAAACGGCACCAGGTTTTGCAGGTACTCTTCGCGAATTTGCGATCCCTGGAAAGTGACGTCGCCGAAGCGATAGCGTTCGCCACTGTCGTAGTCGATATCCCAGAACGCTTCACGCCGCTCCACCGAGACACCAAGCTGGCTTTTTTTAAACGTGCCGTCGAAATAGCCGTTACGCAGTGCGAGATTAGCGAAGCCGCTTTTGAATTTGTCATATTGCCCGTGGTTAAGCTGGCTACCCACTTCAGGGCGCCCCTGCTTTACCCAGGCTTTGTAATCCGCGTCATTGCGCGCTTCGCCTTCGACCACAATCGTGCTGCCGCCGATTTTTACCGGTTCACCAGGCGTTACGTGTGCCACTAATACCGGTCGTCCACCCTGCGCAGGCGCGGGGCGGGATTCGAAATCGATGGTGGGCTCGTAATAACCGAGCGCGCGCAGCCCCTCTTTTATCGCAACTGAAACGCGCGCGCGAAAGCGGCCATCATTAGAGACCTCATCGCTGCCGATGGTGGACAGACGCGCTCTGACATTCTTTTGCAGATCCCCGGATAAGCCGTCTACCTGTAATCGCACTGTCGCCGCCTCAAGGGCGGGCGCGGCAAGCAGCAGGCCAGCCATGCAATAAACATAAAATCGTGGCACCTGTACTCCTGTTAATCATGCCGGCCCCTTTTCCGCGGGGCGCTTATTAATCTTCTTTGCCCGCACTACCGCAACGGCAACATCCTCATCATAGCCGCACTTTATGGCAAACGGCGGAGCAACACTGACATCTAAGTCAAATAACGGGGCTATTGTCGGTAAATGGGGTGAGCGATACAACTCCTGCGGGTCGGAATGATCAGTCCGATATGACTCACTCAGATAAATCCGAGTCTGTAACCGGCCGCTCTGGCTGCTAATGCGCCCTTAAGCAGCGGTTTGCCCTCTGGCGGCGCGATGAGCGCTCCTGCTATAATCGGCCACCACAGGCATGCCGCCTGTTTTCATTTCTGCCCCGACATGTCGTTTGTTGTCGAACTGGCGCAGACATTTTTGGCACGGATAGCTTTGTTTCACGGATAAACCAACTCTGTTTGCGCTTACCCACGCTGCCCAGGCCAAAAATGACAAGTGGATAACCCTTTGGATCTCATATGTTAGATAGCTTACTTGTCATTCTGTTACTGATCGTAATCAGTGCCTTTTTCTCCCTGTCGGAGATCTCGCTGGCGGCCGCCCGTAAGATCAAACTGAAACTGCTGGCCGATGAAGGTAACGTAAATGCGCAGCGCGTGCTGAAAATGCAGGAAACGCCGGGCATGTTCTTCACCGTGGTGCAGATTGGCCTCAACGCCGTCGCCATCCTCGGGGGTATTGTCGGCGATGCAGCGTTTTCACCGGTTTTCAGCGGCCTGTTTAACCGGTTTGTCTCGCCGGAACTGGCGGAGCAGCTCAGCTTTATCTGCTCCTTCACCATCGTCACCAGCCTGTTTATCCTGTTTGCTGACTTAACCCCAAAGCGGGTCGGCATGGTCGCACCGGAAACCATCGCGCTGCGCATCATCAACCCGATGCGTTTCTGCCTGCTGATAATGCGTCCATTGGTGTTTCTGTTTAATGGCCTGGCTAACGTCTTCTTCCGTATTTTCAAGCTGCCGATGGTGCGTAAAGATGACATCACCTCCGACGACATCTACGCGGTGGTGGAAGCCGGTGCGCTGGCTGGCGTGCTGCGTAAGCAGGAGCATGAGCTGATTGAAAACGTGTTTGAGCTGGAGTCACGTACCGTTCCCTCCTCAATGACCTCACGTGAGAATATTGTCTGGTTTGATCTGCACGAAGATGAGACCAGCCTCAAAACCAAAATCGCCCAGCATCCTCACTCGAAGTTTCTGGTCTGCAGCGGCGATATCGACCATATCGTTGGTTATGTCGACTCCAAAGAGCTGCTGCTGCGCGTACTGGGCAATCAGAGCATGGCGCTGAACAGCGGCCTGCAGATTCGCTCGGCGCTGATCGTGCCGGACACGCTGACCCTCTCTGAAGCGCTGGAAAGTTTTAAAACCGCCGGAGAAGATTTCGCGGTGATCATGAACGAATATGCGCTGGTTGTCGGCATTATTACCCTGAATGATGTGATGACCACCCTGATGGGCGATCTGGTGGGTCAGGGCATGGAAGAGCAGATTGTGGCGCGCGATGAGAATTCATGGCTGGTTGAAGGCGGTACGCCGATTGATGACGTGATGCGCGTGCTGGACATTGATGATTTCCCGCAGTCAGGTAACTACGAAACCATCGGCGGCTTTATGATGTATATGTTGCGTAAGATTCCGAAGCGTACCGATTTTGTGAAGTTTGCTGGCTACAAGTTCGAGGTAGTGGATATTGATAGCTATCGCATCGATCAGCTGCTGGTCACCCGCATCGATGAACGACCGCCGGTACTGAGCATGACGAAAAGCGAAGAAGAGTAGAATGGCTAAGAGCCAGGCCCGGCAGGCGTAATTGCGGCAGGCAGTCTGGACATGGACAGCGCGGAACAACCGGAACGTACGCGTAATCTTTGAGGATTGTGAGCACTGCTCAGGTTCAGAGTAACAAATAGAATGGCCTGACTGGCCAGACACTAAGGGCGCCGATGGCGCCCTTATGATTAGTTGAACTCAAGTTTGAGACGAACGACCTGGCGGTTAATTTCTGACATCACGCTCAGGTGCTGTTTGTCTTTGACGCGCGGGATTAATACTTTCCCTTTGTCGAACTCGAACGCGCCGACGTCCTTGATATACAACCTTCCTTTGAACAGCGTTTTTACATATTTCGCTATTTGTAGCGGATTATAGCGCTGGAAGATCTTCATACTGACTAACTCCTGTACATTTTTAAGCACGCTTCGCCGTTTCCAAATTTGGTTCCAGCCCATGAAGCGCGAATTCGCGATAACTATAGAACACTCAAACCGACTAATGTTCCGAAAAGTGATTTTTTTTACTGAATTGACA
This sequence comes from Pantoea sp. E956-1, assembly GCF_982223955.1. NCBI lineage: Bacteria > Pseudomonadati > Pseudomonadota > Gammaproteobacteria > Enterobacterales > Erwiniaceae > Pantoea > Pantoea sp. E956-1. Next base: position 68,882 of record NZ_CEUYZP010000012.1, read on the forward strand.
CATCATTACAGAACACTCTGTTATCAGGCTCACACAACACAGTATAAACCTTCGTTGGTTAAGGAATTGTGGCGGCCATAACAAACCTGACACCTTTCCAGGACAGGCGCATCATCCCTGCTTACTATTGCAGTAAAATGACTAACTGGTCTGATCACTTAAGGAAATAGCAATGCGAATAACTCTGACAGCTGTAGCGTTGTCTTTACTGATACCGGCAAGCGTGATGGCTCATGACCTCAGACAGGATATGCGGGTACCGGCCATTGGCGTGAACGACAAAGGCGAGCTGTTATTGCAGCAGGATAAGTTTAGCTACAAAAACTGGAATAGCGCGCAGCTCAGCGGAAAAGTTCGCGTGGTTCAGCACATCGCGGGTCGCTCATCCGCTAAAGAGATGAATGCCGCATTGATCGAGGCGATTAAGGCCGCGAAGTTGCCGCATGATCGCTATCAGACCACCACCATCGTGAATACAGATGATGCCATTCCCGGTACGGGCATGTTTGTGCGCAGCAGCGTCGAGACCAACAAGCAGCAATATCCGTGGTCGCAGTTTGTCGTCGACAGCAAGGGCAATGTGCAGCATGCCTGGCAGTTACAGCCGGGCGGTTCCGCCATTGTGGTGCTGGATAAGCAGGGTAAGGTGAAGTTTGTGAAGGATGGATCGCTGACGCAGGATGAAGTGACGAAAGTGATTACGCTGGTCACATCCCTGCTGAAGGATTAATCGCTGAAGCCCCGGTGGGAAGAGAATCGCCCGCCGGGGTTTCAGCCTTCAGCAGGCTGAGCGCTCAGACAGCGTTAAAACAGTGAAACGCGGAAGCCAGGATTAAGGAAGGATTCGCGCGGCGCGTAGTCCAGAGTTTTACCCTGCCAGTCGTGCACATGCGCGCCCGCCGCCATCGCCACGGCATGGCCCGCGCCCGTATCCCAGATGTTGGTGGGTCCGAAACGGGGATAGAGCTGGGCTTTTCCTTCTGCCACCAGGCAGAACTTCAGTGAGGATCCGGTCGCGACGGTCTGATGTTCACCTAACTGCTTCAGGTACTCTTTCATCTCGTCGTCGTCGCCATGTGAACGACTCACCACCACCAGCGGAGGTCGCGCATCACGGACATGAATCTGTTCACGCTGACCGCCCTCCTCTTTCCACGCTTTGCCGTCTGCAGCGGAGTACATCACGCCCAGCACCGGCGCATAGACCACGCCCATTACCGGCTTGCCCGCTTCGATCAGCGCAATGTTAACGGTAAATTCGCCGTTACGTTTGATGAACTCTTTGGTGCCATCCAGCGGATCGACCAGCCAGTAGCGCTGCCAGTGCTGACGCACCTCCCAGGCTGGCGGATCTTCTTCTGAGAGCACCGGCACATCAGGCGTTAACTGTGTCAGGCCAGAGAGAATCACTTCGTGCGCAGCGATATCCGCGGCGGTCACTGGCGAGTCATCCGATTTGTGAGAAACGTCAAGCGGCGCGGCACCGTTATAGACCTGCATGATCGCGTCGCCTGCTTCGCGTGCCAGTTGGCAGATTTGCTCTAACATTTTTCACCTCATTGTGTCTGTCTGCTGCAGGATCAGCTCACCATCAGATAGTGATATTTTAGCAGTTCCGCCTGAAGTGCCCATCTACAGGCACTCCGGCGATTCAATTTATAGATATATCAATATCATAGTTATTCTTTTATCGCCACGTCTGCACCGCTATGCCTCCGTCGTTTAAGAATTCGCCGCTGACCGATGCACCAAAACGTTATACCCATCACGATTTAAAATGACTATCTGTCATGCTTTTACATTATTTTGAGATCCTTATTTATTTTGCAGCAGGAGCAAGCATGTTTAAGCCCGGAATGATGTTACTGGCCCTGAGCGTTTCCATCGCCACCCAAGCGGCGACGGTGGATTTGCGGATACTGGAAACCACCGATCTGCACAGCAATATGATGGATTTCGACTATTACAAAGACACGCCAACCGAGAAGTTTGGTCTGGTGCGAACTGCCACGCTGATCCACGCCGCACGCCAGGAGGTGAAAAACAGCCTGCTGGTTGATAACGGCGACATCATTCAGGGCAGCCCGCTGGGTGACTACATGGCGGCCAAAGGATTACGTGAGGGCGAGATCCATCCGGTCTACAAGGCGCTAAACACGCTGGATTACAGCGTCGGTAACCTCGGTAATCATGAATTCAATTATGGCCTGCCCTACCTGAAAAAAGCGCTGGCAGGCGCGCGTTTTCCCTATGTGAACGCTAACGTGATTGATGTGAAGAGCGGCAAACCGCTGTTTACCCCATACCTCATCAAATCCACTACGGTGGTTGATCGCGAAGGCAAGACGCAGACCCTGAAGATAGGTTATATCGGCTTTGTGCCGCCGCAGATCATGGTGTGGGATAAAGCCAACCTGCAGGGCAAGGTACGCGTCGATGACATCACCGAAACAGCACGCCGCTACGTGCCTGAGATGCGCGCACAGGGCGCTGATGTGATTATTGCTATCCCCCACTCCGGCCTGAGCAGCGAGCCATATCACACGATGGCGGAGAACTCGGTTTACTATCTCAGCCAGGTGGAAGGCATCAACGCCATCCTGTTTGGTCATGCGCATGCGGTCTTCCCCGGCAAGGATTTCGCTGACATCAAGGGCGCAGATATCGCCAACGGCACCCTGAACGGCATTCCGGCGGTCATGCCGGGTATGTGGGGCGATCACCTTGGCGTGGTTGACCTGGTGCTGAACAATGAGGGCGGACGCTGGCAGGTGAGCAGCGGCAAAGCACAGGCGCGGCCAATCTATGACACCACAGCGAAGAAATCGCTGGTGGCAGAGGATCCGGCGCTGGTGAAAGTGCTGGCTGACGATCACCGCGCCACGCGGGAGTTTGTGGCGAAGCCCATCGGCAAGTCCGCCGATGTGATGTACAGCTATCTGTCGCTGGTACAGGACGATCCGACGGTACAGATCGTCAATAATGCCCAGCGCGCCTACGTGGAACATTTCATTCAGGGCGATCCGGATCTGGGCCGCCTGCCGGTGCTCTCTGCTGCTGCGCCGTTTAAAGCGGGCGGACGTAAAAACGATCCGGCCAGCTATGTCGAAGTGGAGAAAGGCGCGCTGACCTTCCGCAACGCGGCCGATCTCTATCTCTATCCCAATACCCTGGTGGTCATGAAAGTCACCGGTGCGCAGGTAAAAGAGTGGCTGGAGTGCTCAGCGGGCCAGTTTAATCAGATCGATCCCCACAGCACGAAAACGCAGTCGCTGATCAACTGGGATTTCCGCACCTATAACTTTGATGTGATTGACGGGGTTAATTACCAGATTGATGTGACCCAGCCCGCGCGCTACGACGCAGAGTGCCAGCTGATCCATCCTGAGGCCTCACGTATCCGTCAGCTTAGCTGGCAGGGTAAACCCGTCGATCCACAGGCAACCTTCCTGGTGGCGACCAATAACTATCGCGCTTACGGCGGCAAGTTTGCCGGCACCGGGGATAAATACATCGCCTTTGCTTCACCGGATGAGAACCGTTCCGTGGTTGCAGCCTATATCAGCGCGGAAACCAAAGCACACGGAGAAGTTCAGCCGAAGGCGGACAATAACTGGCGGCTGGCACCGATTACCTCATCCACCCCGCTCGACATTCAGTTTGAAACGGCACCGGGTGATAAAGCGACCGGATTTATTAAGCAGCATGCGCAATATCCGCTTCAGCCCAAAGGGACAGATGCGATCGGCTTTGCTCTGTGGCAGGTGAATTTACAGCAGAAATAAGGCGGGAGAAAACGCTGCAACCGGGGGGGTTGCAGCGTCCGGATATTACAGAATTTCCAGCAGTTCGACTTCGAAGATCAGGGTGCTGAATGGTGGGATAGAGGCACCCGCACCGCGCTCGCCATACGCGAGGTTCTGTGGGATCACCAGTTCCCATTTTGAGCCAACCGGCATCAGGGTCAGCGCTTCAATCCAGCCTGGAATTACGCCGCTTACCGGGAATTCCGCCGGTTCGCCACGGGCAACAGAGCTGTCGAATACGCTGCCGTCAATCAGTTTACCGGTGTAGTGAACGCGTACACGATCCTGACGTGATGGGATTGGACCCTCGCCCTGCGTAATCACGCTGAACTGCAGGCCTGATTCGGTGCTGCTCACGCCTTCACGCTGCGCATGTTCCTGCAGGAACGCCTGACCTTCTGCTGCCATGGCTTCGGTGCGCTCACGACGCACGCCTTCAGCGCGTTCATGCACTTCACGCAGTGCGCGATGAACCACATCAACCGGTACGGCCGGCGAGTTCCCTTCCAGCGCGTCGCGCAGACCCGCGAGCAGTGCTTCTGGTTGCAGACCCTGCAGACCAGATTCCAGCAACTGCTGGCCAACCTGTAAACCAATACCGTAACTTGCTTGTGCTTCGACGCTGTCGAAAGAAGGGGTAGTCATCTTCGTTCCTTTCACTCTCGGATAAATTCGAACCGGCAGCATAGCAGCGCAGGCCGCTGGCGTAAAATGCCCTGCATCGCAGATGACTTTTGCCGGGGAAAGAGAAACAATAGAGCCGTCAATTTTATCAATGCTGGCAGGCACTTCGCGCCGGTATTGCCCATACTATAACTATCGATGGGGATCACCCCCTCTGTAGCACACGAATAAGAGAGCAAACATGGGCCAGATTGCCCCACGACGCCGCAGGATGCGTGCAAAACATCTTGTATCCCGGCTGCAGACCTGGCTGGCCGCACGCAGGCTAAAGCAGCCTGCCGGAGAGGAGGAACCCCGAATGGCTTCAGACACGTCATCCCGCCTGCCGACATGGCTTCAGCGTATCTGGCATTTTACCGACCACATTCGCTGGATGGACCCGCTGCCTGCGCCGCACCGTCGTGGGATTGTGGCCGCACTGCTGGTGATGCTGGTGGCGTTTCTCTGGCCCGCCAGTACGCTGCGCTATCCGGTCGAGCAGCCAGTCGCACCTCAGACGGAAAAAGAGGTGCCGATGCAGGCGGATATTTATGAGAACAACAGTAGCCGCCAGCCTTCATCCTCGCCGTCTCAGCAGACGCCAAAAGCCGATTCTCAGGGCGAGTGGCGCAACCTGACCATCGCTTCCGGTCAGACGCTGGCGCAGCTGTTTCGTGATAACAGTCTGCCGGTCAATGATGTGTTTGCGATGGCGCGGGTGGAAGGCAGTGACCAGCCACTCAGCTCACTGAAAAGTGGTCAGCAGGTGAAAATCCGTCAGGATGCGCAGGGAGCGGTAACAGGGTTGACGGTCGATGGCGCAAACGGCCCGGTGCTGTTTACACGTCAGCCAGACGGCAGCTTTATTCGCGCGCAGTAACGCGAACAGCGGCGATTGAAAGGCACAAAAACAAAAACGCCGGCACAGGGCCGGCGTTTGTGTAGTGCTCAGTTAATAATTAACCAGCAACTACTTTCACGATCAGTTTCGCGAATACTTCGCTGTGAACCTGGAAGTCCACTTCATGCTCACCGGTAGTGCGCAGAACGCCGTTCGGCAGACGAACTTCGCTCTTAGCTACTTCAACGCCTGCTGCAGTGACTGCATCAGCGATGTCGCGGGTACCGATTGAACCGAACAGTTTACCTTCATCGCCCGCTTTAGACGTGATGGTTACAGTGCCCAGTGCATTGATTTTCTCAGCGCGTGCAGTGGCTGCAGACTGAACGTCAGCCAGTTTGGCTTCCAGTTCAGCACGGCGTGCTTCGAAGAACTCAACGTTTTTCTTGGTAGCAGGAACAGCTTTGCCCTGTGGTACCAGGAAGTTACGAGCGTAGCCCGCTTTAACGTTAACCTGATCACCCAGGCTGCCCAGGTTTGCTACTTTATCAAGCAGAATAACTTGCATTACCTTATCCTCTTAAAGTCGTTAATGGACAGTTGCCGATTACTGATGACGATCAGTGTACGGCAGCAGAGACAGGTAACGCGCACGCTTGATGCAGCGAGCCAACTGACGCTGGTATTTTGCACGAGTACCGGTGATACGGCTCGGGACAATTTTACCGCTTTCGGTAATGTAGTTTTTCAACGTTGCGATGTCTTTGTAATCGATCTCAACAACGCCTTCCGCGGTGAAACGGCAGAACTTGCGACGACGGAAATAACGTGCCATTAGGCTAGTCTCCAGAATCTATCAATTCAATCTGCTCGGCATGGAACACCACTTTGCTCTGGCCATTTCGTGCCTGATGGCAACTAATGAAACCGTCGAGTGTGAGTTGCGTGCCGACCGTTATATGTTGAGTAATCACCTGATGGGCGCTGCCGCTGATAATAACCGGCATACGACACCAGGCTTGCCGGTGAAACCCGGCCTCCTCTTGCACTGAGCGGTGCTCAAGCACAAACTGACAGTGAGGAATTCCTGACGGGCTAATTTTTCGAACCGGCGTCTTGCACACAGTGCCAGACAAGCGCAGTCGATTAACCGTCACGATGGATTACTCTTCAGAATCCCCAGCATCTGACTCATCAGCGGATTCGTTAGCAAAATCTTCGCGACGATCACGACGCTCATCTTTCGCTTTAACCATCGGTGATGCTTCAGTTACCGCGTTTTTAACGCGCATAACCATGCTACGGATAACGGCGTCGTTGAAGCGGAAGTTCGTTTCCAGCTCATCGATCGCTTCCTGCGGCGCTTCAACGTTCATCAGAACGTAATGCGCTTTGTGCAGTTTATTGATCGGGTAAGCCAGCTGACGGCGGCCCCAGTCTTCCAGACGGTGAATCGTGCCTTCTGCACCAGTGATAGCACCAGTGTAACGCTCGATCATGCCAGGAACCTGTTCGCTCTGGTCAGGATGAACCATAAATACGATTTCGTAATGACGCATCGAAATTGCTCCTTACGGATTATTCAGCCTCCTGTCGGGGTCAACCGCGGCCCATGGAAGCAAGGAACGTTATAGGCTGTGTCCCACAAAGGTTCGTTGTAACGAGCGTTTGTGGGACACAGCCTGAGAATGCGGCTGAAAAATTGACGCGTAATCATACTGGCGGCGACGGCTAAACTCAAGCGCACATTTCAACAAATGCCATCCGGCGTGCCATATACGGTAGCTTTTCGTGCTAATCATGTGAATACAGCGCGTTAAGCAGGAAAGGTTCAAAAAAGCTGATAAAGAGGTTCAGGCAGACGATCTGGCGATAATATGCGCAGTCGCTACACTTAATGCAGACGTTACGGTTTGGCTTATCGGCGTCTAACAGAGTGTGTTCCCTGAAGTGAGGAGTCGGGCATGAAAACGTTCGTCATCGCCACTTTACTGGGTCTCTTCCTGTCTCCACCCGCTCTTGCCAGCCATGCTGACTGTGCGCAGCAGATAAGAAGTCACAGCAGCGAAGCGGCATCGGGTTATATCTACGTTAATCGGCTGGATGCGCCACAAAAGAACCCGGTCAACGCGCCTGCCAGAGCAGCAGAAAAATCGTCTGCGCACTGGTAAGTGCCGGTAAGTTTACGGGCGGCAGATTCACTCTCCGCCCGTTCATTTTTATAGCTGCTGTTTAAAAAAGCTGACCAGCGCCGTCAATGCTGATGGCGTGATCTTATGTCCAATCTGTTTTTCAGATAGCGAAGTCAGATGCTGCGCCAGCCCGTTGTCACGCAGCGCCCTCTCCAGCCGGACGCTCTCCGCCCAGGGCACCACCTCATCCGCCTCACCATGCCACAACAGCAGCGGACGGTTTGCCAGTGCCTCCAGCCGGTTGCAGGGATCGTAGTCCGCCAGCGGTGCCATGCGGGCAGCAAACTGCGCTTTCTGCTCAGGTGTGTCGGCCACCAGCGGTGGAAACAGCGACTGACTGAGCTGCATAAAATACCCCGATCCCATCAGGCAGGCGACGCTCTGAATCTGCGGATAACGGGCCATCGCGCCCAGCGCCGTCATGCCGCCCATCGACGCGCCCGCCACCGCAAAACGCTCGCCGGCGATCAGATCGCCAGCGCGCAGCGCCGACTCCAGCTGCGGCAGCTCATCAATGTTCTGTTTCAGAATCTCCCAGAAGCGACCAAGGCGTGCATCGGCATCACCGTGATAGCGCGCGCCGTGCAGATCCGCATCCGGCATCACCGCCCGGAACCCCGCCTGAGCCAGCGCGACAGCGAAGTAGGCGTAGACCTCTTTTGAAGAGGTAAAGCCGTGATAAAACAGCACGGTGGGCAGTGGCTGATGCCGTTGTCCGGCAGGCGTGGCGTGCAGGCATTCGATACCGGCCAGCGTTTCTGTGGTGAGTTCAATCATGGTCTCTCCTGAGAAGGGGCAAGGCGTGCCGATTGAGTGTACGTCTGCGGGTTAATTTACGAAATCCCCTGCTGCGTTTAGTCGCCAGATTTCGGCCTAAACTTTTCCTGCGCTTTGCCGTTGATGTTGTGTCCCCCTAATTTGATCAAAGGTAATTTATGAAGCGTCTCTCTCTCAGCGGCCTGAGTCTTGGAGTTAAGCTGTCTGTACTGACGTCTTTCAGCGTAGCGCTATTGTTGCTGGTTCTGACGCTGACCCAGAGCCATACCGCCTCGCGGCAGCTGGAAAATCTCGCCATCGATGACATGCAAAACCAGGTGCAGGGCATCAGTGAAATGGCCAGCATGTTCAACGCCACCCTCACCGAAGAGGTGGCTCACTACACCAGTCTGTTTACCAGCTTCCTGCCTAAGCGTTATAGCCTGGATGAAGGCTCCCGGGTGCAGGTCGGTGCCTTTTCCACGCCGGTGCTGCGCGCCGGGTTAAAAACGCTGAACCTCGACCAGACCGCGGTAGACGATTTCACCGAACGCACCGCCGCTGTGGCGACCATTTTTGTACGCGACGGCGATGATTTTATCCGTATTTCCACCTCGCTAAAAAAGCAGGATGGCAGTCGCGCGATCGGTACGCAGCTTGACCGCAACGGCGCCGCCTGGAAAAGCGTCAGTCAGGGCGACGTCTATCAGGGGCTGGCGACGCTGTTCGGCCATCGCTACATCACACAATATCAGCCGGTAAAAGATGAGAGTGGCAAGGTTGTCGCCATCCTGTTTGTCGGCGTTGGCATTGATAAGCAGTATGCGCTGATGCGTGAAAAAATCCTGGCTCGCAAGCTGGGTGATAGTGGCCATTTCTTTGTGCTCAACGGCACGCCCGGCAAGACGCAGGGAGAGTATCTTTTCGATCAGCACAACGAAGGAAAACGACCCGCCTGGGATGACGCGACACTCCAGCCGCTGCTGACTCAGCCGCAGGGCATGCTGCAGGCAGAGATCAACGGCGAGCACCAGATTCTGGCCTGGCAGCAGCTGCCGGGCTGGAACTGGGTGATCGCCGGCGAAGTTAACCGTGAAAGCCTGCTCGCCCCGATTACGCATAGTCGTAACCTGTTCCTGATAACCGGACTGATTCTGGTGGTGGTTTTTGCGCTGGGGTTTGTCTGGTACAGCCGTCGGGCGATTACCCGTCCGTTGCAGCAGGTGATCCATCTGGCGGAGCAGTATGCCGCCGGGAATCTGCAGGTCCATATGGATACCCAGCGTCGCGATGAAGTGGGCCAGTTGATCGTTGCGATCAACGGCATTGGCGATGGTCTGGAGAAAATCGTCAGCCAGGTGCGCGGCGCCGCACAGGAGATCAGCGACGGTACGGACACCATCGCGGCCAGCAGTCATAACATCAGCGAGCAGATCGGGCGTCAGGCCAGCAGCGTGGAGCAGACCTCCGCCAGCATGGAGCAGTTTGGCGCGACGGTTGAACACACCGCAGACAGCCTGCGTCAGGCGATGTCACTGGTGGCCGAAGCCAGCGATATCGTCAGTCACGGCAGCCAGACGGTGGTGCGCTCGGTCAACACCATGTCGGCGATTAAGGTTTCATCACAAAGCATTGCGGATATCACCCACGTGATTGAGTCGATCGCCTTTCAGACCAATATCCTGGCGCTGAATGCCGCCGTTGAAGCGGCACGTGCCGGGGAACAGGGCCGTGGCTTTGCCGTGGTGGCCGCAGAAGTGCGTGCGCTGGCACAGCGTTCTGCGCAGGCCGCCAAAGAGATTGATGGACTGATTGCGACCTCCATCAGCAACGTGGCGGAAGGCCATCAGTTATCTGAGCAGACGCGCGATGCGATGAGCGACATTGTGACCCACATCGAGCAGGTGCAGGCGCTGATGGGCGAGATCAACGTGGCGGCGCAGCAGCAGGCGGCAGGCATCGGCCAGGTTAATCTGGCGATGAACCAGATTAGCCTGGCGACTCACCAGAACAGCGAACTGGTGACACAGGCGGAAAACAGCGCGCAGAACCTGAGTGATAAAGGGCATCACCTGACCCAGCTGGTCAGTGTATTTAGCCTTAAATCCTGACGCCATTCAGGGCGATGGCATACACTTAATGCTTCGTCCTGAAAGAGGGTTTTGCTATGCGTTTCGCTTATTTACTGATGATAAGCCTGCTGCTGGCAGGCTGTTCCGCGCTTGATACCACGCCAAAAGCACCACCCGCGCCGACGCAACAGGCGCAGGAGATTTCACGGGCGCAGAGTGGCGGTTTACCAAAGCTGGGCAATATTACCGTTAACGTGCGCGGCTCACCGGATGATGCCGGGCGGGCCGTGGCCGCCCGGGCTAACCAGGCCGGTGCGGCTTACTATCAGATCGTGGCGCTGAGTGAAACGGTGATGCCCGGTCTCTGGTACGCCAGCGCGATTCTTTATGGCGCATCACCTGCCACAGGCGCGGGCCAGTAAACGGTCTGTGATTGCTGCCTCAAGCGGGCGTGAGCCACGCCGATCGAGCCACTGCTGGCACCATGCATCCGCCAGCGGTGGTTCGCCATATTTCAGTAGCTGAGCGCCTGTCGCAAGCTGCAGCAGCGTGCGGGTCACCTCGCGCGCCTGCTCTTCGGGGACGTTGCTCATACGCAGCCGCAACTGACGCCAGCGTGCATCGAAATGACGATTACTCCCTTTCACCGCTTCAAATTCCTGACTCAGCATCTCCGAAACCTCTGCCTGACGGGTGAGCACGCGCAGTACGTCAAGACACATCACGTTGCCCGACCCTTCCCAGATGCTGTTGACCGGTATGTCACGATAGAGGCGCGGCAGCTCGCTCGCTTCGCAGTAGCCGATGCCCCCCAGCACTTCCATCGACTCCGCGACGAACGGGGCACCCGCTTTGCAGATCTGATATTTTGCAGCCGGAGTTAATAAGCGGGCAAACGTGACCTCATGCGGTTTTGCCGGTTGTGACCAGGCGCGCGCCAGCCGCATCAGCAGCGCGGTTTGCCCCTCCAGCTGCAGCGCCTGCTGTGCCAGAACCTGACGCATCAGCGGCTGATCCACCAGGTTTTTCCCCATCACCTGGCGCTGATGTGCATGCCAGAGTGCCACTGAGAATGCACGCCGCATCTGGCCATGACTGCCGAGTGCGCAGTCGAAGCGCGTCATACCGCCCATTTTAAGGATCAGCCGCACCCCTTCGCCCTCTTCTCCCAGCAGCCAGCCGGTCGCATCGCGAAACTCCACCTCACAACTGGCATTTGAGCGATTACCCAGCTTATCTTTAAGCTGCTCAAGCTGGATGGCGTTGCGTGACCCGTCAGGCAACAGGCGCGGCAGGAAGAAACAGCTTAATCCGGCCGGCGTCTGCGCCAGCACCAGATGCGCATCGCTCTGCGGCACCGAGAAGAACCATTTGTGGCCGGTCAGCCGGTAGGCTTCACCCGGGCCGCGCGCGCCCAGCGGCTCGGCCCGGGTGGTGCTGGTGAGCAGATCGCTGCCGCCCTGTTTTTCCGTCATGCCCATACCGATCAGCAGACCCCGCTTCTGGTCGCCGGGCTGCGCATGGGTGTCGTAACGATCGCTGAGCAGCGGATCGAGCCAGCCTTCGAACGCGGCGGGCAGATAAGTCTGCAGCAGTGGAATGGCCGCATGCGTCATGGTCACCGGGCAAAGCGTGCCCGCTTCAACCTGCGCGTGCAGAATAAAGCGCGCCGCCCGCGCCACGCTGGCCTGTTCACGTACTGTGGGTTGCCAGCTGAGATTGTGCAGGCGGCTGGCGCAGACGCCCTGCATCAGCAGGTGCCAGGCGGGGTGAAATCGGACTTCATCCATCCGTACGCCACGGGCGTCGTAGCGTAGCAGTTCAGGCGGCTCTGCATTGGCGAGCCGGCCCAGTTCCAGCGACTCGGCGCTCCCCAGTTGCCGACCTACCGAAGCCAGCCATTCCCGGTCCCATCCAGCGCCTTCGCGTGACAGTGCCTCGCCGAGCGGCGTATCAGACAGGAACAGGTTGCTGTTGCTCAGAGGATGGGGCTGATTAAAAACGGTGTGTGTTGTCCAGGTCATAACCACTCCTCGCGGATGTCACTCAGTCAGTATACCCGTCGTCTTTCAAGCTGCATTTTGTTGGCTGCGTTCACTCACCCGAATCACTTACTCATGTAAGCTCATCGGGATTCGTTCTCTTGCCGCCTCAATGCAACCCGAAATCCTTTGGGTATATACGAATAACGCGCAGTTATGCCTGGTACAGAAACTAATTTGTGGTGAGGATCACATCGGGGATCAGGCGTTGCGCTGACGCACCGCTTCAAACAGGCAGACACCGGTGGCAACCGAGACATTCAGCGAAGAGACGCTGCCCGCCATCGGAATGCTGATCAGCTCATCACAATGCTCACGGGTCAGACGACGCATGCCTTCCCCTTCCGCACCCATCACCAGCGCCATCGGGCCGGTCATTTTGCTCTGGAAGACGGTATGGTCAGCTTCACCTGCGGTACCGACAACCCAGATGTTGTACTCCTGCAGCAGACGCAGGGTACGTGCCAGGTTGGTGACGCGGATCAACGGCACATTTTCTGCCGCGCCGCTGGCCACTTTTTTGGCCGTTGCATTCAGGGGCGCAGAGCGATCTTTCGGCACGATAATCGCGTGAACACCGGCCGCATCGGCACTGCGCAGGCAGGCACCCAGATTGTGCGGATCGGTGACCCCGTCCAGCACCAGCAGGAAGGGTTTGTCCAGGCTCTGCAGCAGATCCGGCAGATCGCCTTCCTGATACTGACGACCCGGTTTTACCCGCGCCACAATACCCTGATGTACACCGCCTTCAACCTGGCTGTCGAGCCACTTACGCTCGGCCAGCTGAATCACGACCCCCTGAGCTTCCAGCGCGGCGACCACGGGTTGCAGGCGACGATCGTCGCGGCCTTTGAGGATAAAGACTTCCTGGAAACGTTGTGGATCACGTTCCAGCAGCGCCTGCACGGCATGGATACCAAAAATAATTTCGCTCATCGATCTGCTCAGTGTTTGGAAATGAATGAATGACCGCCCTTTCTCAGTGAGAAAGGGCGGGTGCGCGCATCAGTCAGGCTGCGCCTTTTTTCTGGCGCGCTTCGCCCGGGTGGCGGCGGCGATTTTACGGGTTTTTTCCGAGACGTTTTTACTTTTATTCTCGGTATTTGCAGCGGCGGGCTTGCCCTTGTCGCCCCGGAAAGCGGCGTCCGGCTCGAAGTTGGACTTCTTGCTCGCATCACGACGGCGTTTCGCTGGCGCTTTGTCGTCACGCTTCGCCCGGTCACGTGCGGTTTTGCCTTCACCACGTACCTGACGCTGGCTGGAGATCAGGGCAAAGTCGATTTTACGCTCATCCATATGGACGGCTTCAACACGCACTTCAACCGTGTCACCCAGACGATAGGTGCGACCGCCCGATTCACCGATCAGGCGCTGACCTACCGGGTCAAAACGGTAGTAATCGTTGTCGAGCGTCGAAACGTGGACCAGACCATCAATGAACAGATCGCTTAAGCGGACAAAGAAGCCAAATCCGGTCACGCTGGAGATGACGCCGTTGAAGACGTTGCCAACCTGATCCTGCATGAAGTCACACTTGAGCCAGTCCGCGACGTCGCGGGTCGCTTCATCGGCGCGGCGTTCGGTCAGGGAACAGTGCAGGCCCAGTTGCAGCATCTGCGGCATGTCGTAGTGATAGCCACCGGTTGCTGTCGTCATATCTTTGGCGACGCTGCGGTCTCTCGGCATCAGGTATTTAATGGCGCGTTGTACCAGGCCTTTACCTTCATCCTGCTCTTTTGCCAGCAGATATTTGATGGCGCGATGCAGCGTCAGATCCGGGTAACGACGGATTGGCGAGGTAAAGTGCGCATACGACGAGAGTGCCAGACCAAAGTGACCGCGGTTATCCGGATCATAAACGGCCTGCTTCATCGAACGCAGCAGCATGGTTTGCAGCATTTCCGCATCAGGACGATCGGCAACCTGCTTCAGCAGCGCTGCATAGTCGATTGGCTGCGGTTTGTTACCGCCAGGCAGACTCAGTCCCAGCTCGTTGAGCACGGTACGGAAGCTCTTGATGCTTTCGTCGGTCGGGCGATCGTGATCGCGGAACAGCGCCGGTTCCTGATTTTTCTCAACGAAGCGTGCCGAGGCGATGTTCGCCAGGATCATGCACTCTTCGATCAGTTTATGAGCGTCATTACGTGACACGCGTTCAACACGCTCAATACGGCGCTCGGCGTTGAAGATGAACTTCGCCTCTTCCGTTTCAAACGAAATACCGCCGCGCTCTTCACGAGCGGCTTCCAGCGCATGATAGAGGTTGTTCAGCTCTTCAAGGTCTTTCACCAGCGGCGCATACTGCTGACGCAGCTCTTTATCGCCCTGCAGGATGTTCCAGACTTTGTTGTAGGTCAGACGCGCATGGGAGTTCATCACCGCTTCGTAGTGTTTGAAGCCGGTCAGTTTACCTTTGGTCGAGATGGTCATCTCGCACACCATGCAGAGGCGATCGACCTGCGGGTTAAGCGAACATAAGCCATTCGACAGCACTTCCGGCAGCATCGGCACAACCTGCGACGGGAAGTAGACCGAGGTGCCGCGCTGATGCGCTTCGTCATCCAGTGGCGTGCCAGGACGGACATAATAGCTGACATCCGCAATAGCCACCCACAGACGCCATCCGCCACCGCGCTTCTTCTCACAGTAGACAGCATCATCAAAGTCACGGGCATCTTCACCATCAATGGTGACCAGCGGCAGTTTGCGCAGATCGACGCGGCCTTTTTTGGCCTCTTCCGGGACTTCTTCTTTCAGCTTGCTGACCTGAGCTTCCACTTCCGGCGGCCAGGTGTGCGGGATTTCATGCGTACGCAGCGCCATATCAACGGCCAGGCTGGTGCCCATATCATCACCCAGAATCTCGGCGATTTTACCGATCGCTTTGCTGCGACGGTTCGGACGCTGGACCAGCTCAACCACCACCACGGAACCCATGCGGGCATTCATCGTCTCTTCAGGCGGGATGAGGATGTCAAAACTCAGGCGACTGTCGTCCGGCACCACGAAGCCGGCACCGGCATCGGTAAAGTAACGGCCAACGATCTGATTGTTGCGGGGTTCCTGCACCCGGACCACGCGCGCTTCGCGGCGGCCTTTGCGATCGGCACCCAGCGGCTGCGCCAGGATCACGTCACCGTGCATACAGAATTTCATCTGTTCTGCGGAAAGGTAGAGGTCATCTTTCTGACCTTCTGCCCGCAGGAAGCCGTAGCCATCTCGGTGGCCAATGACTTTACCGCGCAGGAGATCAAGACGTTCTGGCAGGGCATAACACTGACGGCGGGTGAACACCAGCTGACCATCACGCTCCATGGCGCGAAGGCGGCGACGCAGCGCCTCAAGGTGTTCTTCTTCCTGCAGATTCATCTCTTCAGCCAGCTCTTCGCGGCTGGCCGGTTTTTCACGTTTTTCTAACAGAGCCAGAATAAATTCACGGCTCGGAATAGGGTTTTCGTATTTTTCAGCTTCTCTATCCTGAAAAGGATCTTTTGACATAGCGGTTCCTCCGATGTCATTTAATATTTATTTCCACCGGCGATCTGGACAAGATGATCTCATAAAGTGGTGTATTTCCTTCGACCAGATCTGCCAACGTATAGCTATCCAGTTCCTGCAAAAATCGCTGCACCGCATCATGTAACGCCTGCTTCAGACGACAGGCTGGCGAGATGGAACAGGACGCGCAATCCACTAATTGTAGTGGTTCCATCTTACGTACCACGTCGCCAATGACAATCTGACGCGCTGGCATACCCAGACGAATGCCCCCGTTTTTACCACGCGTTGCGGCGACATAGCCCGCCCGGCTCAGCTGATTGATGATTTTGACCATATGATTACGGGACAAACCATAAGTGTTCGTCACTTCCGTAATATTGGTCTGCTGACCTTCCGGCAACGATGCCAGATAAATCAGTGCCCGTAAGCCATAATCAGTAAAACTCGTGAGCTGCACAGTAACCTCAGTGAACCTTCAGACGCGGCGTGACCTTATCCGCCCTGTGATTGATGCCAGGATTAAATCGGATCGCCATTCGATTAGCTACGATGATAAACCAGAGTCTGTCTGGCCGTGCGCTTTTTTAAGCCAGCAGAAGGTTTGACAAGCGAAGGGAGGTTAAGTGGCATCAAAGAATGGAAAAACAAGGGCCGGACAACGTCCGGCCTGAATGATTACGCGTCGAACGGGTCGCGCAGAATCATTGTTTCACTGCGGTCAGGGCCGGTAGAGATGATATCAATCGGCACACCTGTTACCTCTTCCACACGCTTGATGTAGTCACGCGCGGCCTGAGGCAAACCTTCCAGCGTCTTGACGCCAAACGTTGTCTCGCTCCAGCCTGGCAGGGTTTCGTAGATCGGCTCAATGCCTTCCCAGTTCTCCGCCGCCAGTGGCGTAGTGGTCACTTCGCGGCCATCAGGCATGCGGTAAGCCACACAGATCTTCACCTCTTTCAGGCCATCCAGCACGTCCAGTTTGGTCATGCAGAAACCTGACAGGGAGTTGATCTGGACCGCGCGGCGAACGGCTACCGCATCCAGCCAGCCGGTACGACGACGACGACCAGTGGTCGCACCAAATTCATTACCCTGCGCACAGAGGAATTCGCCGGTTTCATCGAACAGCTCGGTCGGGAACGGGCCTGCGCCAACGCGGGTGGAGTAAGCTTTCACAATACCCAGTACGTAGTCGACATAACGCGGGCCAATACCTGAACCGGTCGCTACGCCACCTGCGGTGGTGTTGGATGAAGTCACGTACGGATAGGTTCCGTGATCGATATCCAGCAGCGTACCCTGTGCCCCTTCAAACATAATCAGATCGCCACGCTTACGCGCGACGTCCAGCAGTTCAGAGACGTCAACGACCATGCCAGTCAGGATGTCAGCGACTTCCATCACATCACTCAGCACTTTATCGAAGTCGACTGCCGGCTCTTTGTAGTACTCCACCAGCTGGAAGTTGTAGAAATCGACCACTTCTTTCAGCTTGGCAGCAAAGGTTTCTTTGTTGAACAGGTCGCTGACACGCAGTGCACGGCGAGCGACTTTATCTTCGTAAGCCGGTCCGATGCCACGACCAGTAGTACCAATCGCTTTGGCGCCACGAGCACGTTCACGCGCCATATCCATCGCAACATGATATTGCAGGATCAGCGGACAGGCTTCAGAAATCAGCAGACGTTCACGTACCGGAATCCCGCGCGCTTCCAGGCCTTTCATCTCTTTCATTAAGGCTTCAGGAGAGAGCACTACGCCGTTACCAATGATGCTGGTAACGTTATCGCGCAGAATGCCAGAAGGGATCAGGTGGAGGACGGTTTTTTCACCGTTGATGACAAGCGTGTGGCCCGCATTGTGGCCGCCTTGATAACGCACAACGTAATTCGCGCGCTCAGTCAGAAGGTCTACAATCTTACCTTTACCTTCGTCACCCCATTGGGTGCCCAGTACGACGACGTTCTTACCCATTTCTCAAAATCACCGATTGCTTAAAAAAGGATTCTACCATCTGATCCCGTGGTTTTCAGCACTTTTAGCATACGATTGCGCGCTTTTTTGCCTGAGTTTTGATCACTACAACATGTTGGGGATAATAGCGCTGAAAGGCACAATTTAGCCGGTCTGAACGTGAGCCTCAGAGGTTGCCGTGCAGGCTGAGCATGCAGTAAATCACCATGCCAGCAACGACCAGTCCGCCACCAAAGCGGTGCAGCAGACGATCGGGCAACCGCGTCATCGTCAGGATCATGCGTCGCCAGGCGCGCGGCATAAACATCGGTCCCAACCCTTCCAGCACTAACACCAGCGCCAGCGCCATCCAGATGCTTGTTTTCATTCTGATACCCAAAAAAAAGGGCCGACAACATTGTCGGCCCACAGGTTATATCAGTTCTTACCGTGTCGCGTTAGAGGGCGCCTTCATATATCGGAAGAAGTCGCTATCCGGGCTTAACACCATCACATCCTGATCGCTACTGAAGCTGTTTTCATAGGCACGCAGGCTGCGAATAAAGGCATAGAAGTCAGGATCTTTGCTGAACGAATCGGCAAACAACCGCGCCGTTTCCGCATCACCGTCACCGCGTGTAATCAGCGCTTCACGCTGGGCTTCAGCCAGAGTACGGGTAACCTGGTAATCGGCCTGGGCGCGCAGTTTTTCCGCCTCTTCCTGACCCTGTGAACGCTGGCTACGCGCGACCGCTTCACGCTCAGCACGCATACGGTTGAAGATCGCATCAGACACTTCGGTCGGCAGGTTGATCTGCTTGATGCGCACATCCACCACCTGAATACCTAACGCCGCCATACTGTTCGGGTTCGGTGCTGGCTCACTGCTGTTGGTTTCACGCTCGACACGGGCCGCTGCACTGGCAATCGCGTCATCAGCCGCAGGGGTTGCGATTTCATCATCGTTGCCTGCAGAGCCAGTATTCAGCGCGTCACGCACATCGGTGGTCAGACGACCACGGGAGTCCGTTACGATATCTTTCACATCCAGACGGCCCATTTCAGAACGCAAGCGGTCACTGAACTTACGTTTCAGCAGCACTTCTGCCTGAGAGACATCACCGCCACCGGTGGCCAGGTAGTAGCGACTGAAGTCGCTGATACGCCACTTGATGTAGGAATCCACGATCAGATCTTTCTTCTCTTTAGTGACGAAGCGATCGGCCTGGTTATCCATGGTCTGGATACGCGCATCCAGCGTTTTAACCGTTTCCAGGAATGGAATCTTGAAATGCAGACCCGGCTCAAATACCTGCGGTTTGTTTTCGCCGTCACGCAGGACTTTGCCGAAGCGCAACACAATGCCTCGCTGACCTTCCTGCACCACAAACAGGGACGCATAGAGCGCCACCAGCACGACAATGATTAAAAATACTATTGGCTTACGCATCAATTACTCTCTCCCTTCGCGCTGGCTGTCGCTGCGCTGAGCATTCGCCCGACGCTGATCCATGATGTTGTCCGGACTGTATGACGACGTGTCATTGCGGCTGGCACTGCTATCAGAGCGCGCAGGCTGCGAAGAACCATTCGCACCTTTCTGACCATTCTGGCCCGATGAAGTCTGACCACCACGCATCAGTTGATCCAGCGGCAACACCATCAGGTTATTACCCCGATCGTTAACCAGTACTTTACGGGTATGGCTCAGCACACGTTCCATGGTCTCGATATAGAGACGCTCTTTGGTGATTTCGGGCGCAGCTTTGTACTCAGGCAGAATCTTGGCGAAACGCGCCACCTCACCCTGCGCTTCCAGAACAGTACGCTCTTTGTAAGCACGCGCCTCCTCCAGAATACGTTGCGCCTGACCATTAGCACGAGGCTGAACTTCGTTGGCGTAAGCTTCAGCTTCGCGAACATACTGCTCGCGGTTTTCGCGTGCGGCAATCGCGTCATCAAACGCAGACTTCACCTCTTCCGGCGGACGTGCAGCCTGGAAGTTGACGTCCAGCACCGCGATCCCCATGTTATAAGGGCGAATCGTCTCGTCGATTTCACGCTGGGTATCGCTACGCACCACGGTACGACCTTCGGTCAGAATGCGGTCCATAGTAGAACGGCCAATCACGCCGCGCAGCGCGCTGTCGGTAGCCTGACGCAGGCTGTCGTCCGCGCTGGTCACAGCATAAAGATAACGTTCCGGATCGGTCACGCGGTACTGCACGTTCATTTCCACGCGCACCACGTTCTCATCCGAAGTCAGCATGACGCCAGAAGCAGCCAGTTCGCGAACCGATTCAACGTTAACCGCACGCACCTGGTCAACAAAGGTCGGCTTCCAGTTCAGACCAGGTTCGACCAGGTGACTGAACTTACCGAAGCGCGTCACCACGCCACGTTCCGCTTCTTTGATGGTGTAGAAACCGCTTGCAGCCCAGATGACTACAGCAGCGACAGCCACGATGCCAACAATTTTGCCACCGCTGCCGGAGCCGCGTTGACCGTTGTCGTTCTGTTTGCCACCGCCCAGTCCACCGAGCTTCTTGCTCAGCTTACGGAAGATATCATCCAGATCAGGAGGCCCGGATTCCCGTCCTCCCTTATTCCCCCCAGAGTTGCCGCCTTGATTATTGCTGCTTCCCCACGGGTCGCGGTCCTGTCCGTTATTTCCGGGCTGATTCCACGCCATGTCTCTACTCCATTTATTGTAATTACGGTTTTTACCCTTCAGCTTTCGGATTGCAGCGGTGTTGGCTGCCTTCGCTCACCCCGGCCACTTACCTGCGCAAGCTTCCGGGGATTCACTCAGTTGCCGCCTTGCTGAAATCCAAAATACTCGGGTAACTCCAGCGTATTCGGGTCTGCAAAGAAAGTGCGACAATCTTCAATTTTTAAGGTAAATGCGTTTGGGCAATATCAAACAATGTAACTGGTCAGCGACGGTTCCTGCTTACATAAACGCATCCACTCAATAATGGGCATACGTATCTGCAATCCTACACTGCCGTCTTCTTCATTCCACTCTTTCTCAATCGCCTGCAACTGATAGAAGCGGCTGCGAAGACGCCCCGCCTCCGGTGGCAGACGTAATGCGTGCTGGGCTATTTCACCCGCCAGACGCTCAGACAGCGCCTGCCATAGCAACGGAATACCTGCGCCTGTCTGGGCGGAAAGCCAGACGCGGATTGGCAGGTTCTCTTCGTTACGATCGATACGCGGTTCGAACCCGTCGAGCATATCGATTTTATTCATCACCAGTAATGTCGGGATTTCGTCCGCTTCAATCTCTTCCAGAACGGTATCGACGGCGGCGATATTTTCCGTGACGCGAAGGTCAGCCCCATCAATCACGTGCATTAACAGCGTCGCCTGACGGGTCTCCTGCAGCGTGGCTTTAAAAGCGGCAACCAGATCGTGAGGAAGATGGCGAATAAAGCCTACCGTGTCCGCCAGTACCACGTCCCCGACATCAGCAACATTCAGACGGCGCAGTGTGGGGTCGAGCGTCGCAAACAACTGGTCTGCGGCAAAGACGTTGGCGGAGGTCATGGCGTTAAAGAGGGTCGACTTGCCAGCGTTGGTATAACCCACCAGCGAAACCGTTGGCACATCCGCTTTGGCGCGTGACTGACGTCCCTGCTCACGCTGTTTTTCAACCCGCTCAAGACGGGACAAAATCTGGCTGATACGGCCGCGCAACAGTCGGCGGTCCGTTTCTAACTGCGTTTCACCCGGGCCACGCAAGCCAATCCCGCCTTTCTGGCGTTCAAGGTGGGTCCAGCCGCGCACCAGACGTGTCGCAAGATGGCGCAGTTGTGCCAGCTCAACCTGCAATTTACCTTCGTGGGTACGTGCGCGTTGGGCAAAGATATCCAGAATTAAACCGGTGCGATCAATGACCCGGCATTCGCACAGGCGCTCGAGGTTTCTTTCCTGAGCGGGCGTAAGGGCATGATCGAATAATACGACCGATGCTCCTGTTGTTTTTACCGCATCGGCAATTTCAACGGCCTTTCCTTCACCGACAAAATACTTGGGATGTGGCGCTTTGCGGCTGCCAGTAACCACTTGCAGCGCCTCAACGCCAGCAGAAGAGACCAGGGTTTCAAACTCCTGCAAATCTTCTACTTCTTTGTCTTGGGAGAACCAGATGTGTACCAGTACGGCCTGCTCACCGGCTTCATAACGGTCAAACAAGCTATAACCTCGCTAAATAAAAGACCAGGACGGAAAACTTTTGTTCTCCGTTCCTGGCTGTACAGTGACGCGTTATTCTGCGTTATCACCGTCTTGTTGTGGCTGTGGCTGCGCAGTTGTGTTGCTGCCGCCATGATGGTAATTGTTGCTGCCGCCACCGGTATTATTGCTATGGTGAGAAACCGGGCGTGAAGGAACAACGGTAGAAATGGCATGCTTATACACCATCTGACTCACCGTGTTTTTCAACAAAATGACGAACTGATCAAATGACTCAATCTGACCCTGCAACTTAATACCGTTAACCAGATAAATCGAAACCGGAACACGTTCACGACGCAGTGCGTTCAAAAACGGGTCTTGTAATGATTGCCCCTTAGCCATTCTATCTTTTCCTTATATGCTTGTTGTTTGTTGCAAGTAGAACCTATGGTTCTGAAAAAACTGCGTAAAAATTTGCGCACGATAACCCATCAATTGTACACAATCACCCATGCTTCGCACTAAGAACCTGTAACACTGTATCACGCGCCAGCCGGGGCTCGTCACTGTCAAGCCAGTGAACATTTTCCCAACCGCGTAACCAGGTCATCTGTCGCTTAGCAAGCTGCCGGGTTGCGCAAATTCCCCGATAAACCATCTCGCTGTAATCGATTTCGCCCGATAAATAAGACCACATCTGACGATAGCCAACACAACGAATGGAAGGCATGTCCGTATGCAAATCACCTCGTGCAAAAAGGGCCCGAGACTCCGCTTCAAATCCTGACGCCAACATCTGCTCAAAACGCAACGCGATGCGCTGGTGCAGCAATTCACGGCTCGCGGGGGCGATGGCGAACTGTTGCACGTCGTAGGGTAACGCTTCACCGGATGTTTTTGTCAGTTCCGTTAAAGTTTTACCCGAAATAAAAAAAACTTCCAGTGCTCGCGAAAGTCTCTGCGGATCATTCGGATGAATACGACTGCCGGCAACCGGGTCGATTTCACACAGCTGGCGGTGTAAAGCTTCCCAGCCTTTTTCACGCGCCGTTTGCTCTATCCGCTGACGAACGTCGGGATCGGCCGAGGGCAACGGCGACAATCCTTCAAGTAACGCCTTGAAGTAGAGCATGGTTCCACCAACAAGCAACGGTATTCGTCCGGCTTCAACGATCTCCGCCATTTCTGCTAAGGCATCCCGCCGGAACTCCGCTGCCGAATAGGCTTCTGCGGGATCGCGAATGTCGAGCAGACGATGGGGTGCCACTGCTAACTCCTCAGCCGACGGTTTCGCCGTACCAATATCCATCTGACGATAGATTAAGGCAGAGTCTACGCTGATTAGTTCCACTGGTAACCGCTTACGCAATTCAATTGCTAAAGCCGTTTTGCCAGAAGCCGTGGGTCCCATCAAAAAAATAGCCTTTGGCCGGCCAGCCTGGTTTAATTCACTCATGCTTCAACGCGTTAATCGCGCTCTCAATCTCTATGGGCTGTAATAAGCCTGAAGGCGGCGATTTCAGCAGCTGTGGGCAAAGCCGTTCAAGCTCTGCCAGCAGGTTGATCGCCTGTGAGTGATTCCAGTCGGAGGACTCTGTATCCTGACGTCGCGCCAGCCACTGGGCCAGTTGCGTCGCAGAGATCTCCTGCTGCCGGGCGAGATAGCCTAACAGCTCAGGAATCAAGATTTGTAAATTTTGTGTTCGTAACGGTAAAGGCACCGCGCGTAAGGTCACGTGGTCACCTTCGGGCTGAAGATCAATACCCATCTGATTGAGCAGGCTGCTCTTTTCTTTTGCGGCCTGCCGTTCATCCAGAGCGATTTTAAGCCGCACCGGAATCAGCAGGGGTTGCGGTTTAAGCCCCTCTTCACCCGGTTCAAGCTGCGCCTGTTTCAGCCAGCGCGCCGCGACCGGCAGCGCCATCAGCATTAACTTCTGATCCTGCTCCAGCAGCGCATAGTGGTTTTGCAACACAGTCAGTACCCGGCCAAAACTCTGGGCATGCGCGGCCAGCGGCGAGGGTTTTTCGGCCCGAGGCGGTGCCGGTTCCCGGATTTTTGGCGGCGGCGTGGCGCTGACAGGCGTTTTCAGCAACTGCTGGTAAACCGCGCCTTCACGCTGACGATACACGTTCTCTTTGTTTTGCCAGGCCGGCGCTGCTGCGGGCGGTGTTTGCCGCGCGGAGGCTGAAGATTGATTCTCGCTGGCGGGCGCTGCAGGCTGCGCAAAATGGTTACCCCCTGCCGCCTGACGGTTTTCAGGCTGCCAGCGCGGTGCGGCTTCTTCTGCCTGCAGCGCAGGCAAAACGGGTGACGCTATCGCCTGTAACGCGCTGACCACGCCCTGATAAATAAAATCATGCACCAGGCGTGACTGATGAAAGCGAACTTCATGCTTGGCCGGGTGAACGTTGACATCCACCTGATGCGGATCGATCTCCAGATAGAGCACGTAAGCGGGCTGCTGGTCATCCTGAAGCTGGGTCTGGAAAGCCTGGCGGATAGCGTGATTAATCAGCTTGTCGCGCATCATCCGGCCATTGACGTAGCAATATTGTAACTCGGTGACCTGGCGCGAACCGGCGGGATCGGCGACCCAGCCGCGCAGCGAGAGATCATCATGCTGCCAGTCAATTCGCAGCGCATGCTGAATAAACGTGGTGCCGCAGATAGCCGCCAGTCGCCGTTCGCGCTGGCTCTCCTCGCTGACGGCCCGATACTGACGCATCATTTTGCCGTTGTGGCTCAGTGAAAGCGCGACATCAAAACGCGCCAGTGCAATACGACGGATCACTTCGTCGATATGACCGAACTCGGTTTTCTCTGTACGCATAAATTTGCGGCGCGCCGGGGTATTATAAAACAGATCCAGTACTTCCAGCGTGGTCCCGCAGGGATGTGCAGCCGGTTTAACAGTTACCGTCATATCACGCCCTTCCGCATAGGCCTGCCAGGCTTCAGTTTGATCGGCGGTACGTGAGGTTAATGTCAGGCGGGAGACAGAACTGATACTGGCGAGCGCTTCACCGCGAAAACCCAGGCTCATGATCGCTTCCAGGTCATCCAGTGAGGCGATTTTACTGGTGGCGTGTCGGGCCAGCGCCATCGACAGCTCGCTTTTCACGATGCCGCAGCCGTTGTCACGAATGCGGATAAGCTTTGCGCCACCCTTTTCAATATCAACGTCAATGCGCGTTGCACCAGCATCCAGGCTGTTCTCTACCAGCTCTTTTACAACCGATGCAGGACGTTCAACCACTTCACCCGCCGCAATCTGGTTTGCCAGTTGGGGCGGTAAAATTTGTATCGGCATGGTTTTCCTTTTAGCTGGCCGCCCGGCGCAGCGGCCGGGCAAACAATCAGGATGCAGGGATTTTCAGGTTCTGCCCCAACATAACGTTGGTCGATTTCAGATTATTGGTCTGCATTATCGCTTTCGGGCTGACGCCATAATGTGCGGCAATGCCGGTCAGTGAATCACCCACGACCACTTTATGACGCACAACGCCGCGTGGCGTGGCGTGCGTGGTGCGGCTGGCGGCCGCACTGGCCGGCACTTTCAACCGCTGTCCGACCCATACCACATCCCGCTTCAGGGTGTTCATTTCACGCAGGGTCGCCATGCTGACGCCATACTTCGCGGCAATCCCGGAAAGTGTCTCACCGCGCGTTACCGTATGGCGCTGCGTCACGCCGGTATATTGCGTCACCCCGGTCGCCGGGTTGCTGGCGACGTTAACCGCTGGCGACGAGCCCAGCGGCCGGTTTTCCTCCTTTGGGATGGATTGCAGCGGGTGCGCCAGGAAATAAGTGCGCAGACCTTTATAGATCGACTGCGCAATCTTATCCTGGTGTGCGCTACTGCCAAGCAGTCGCTCCTCCGAGGAATTACTGATAAAGCCGGTTTCCACCAGCAAAGAAGGAATATCGGGTGAACGCAGCACGCCAAGACTGGCATGCTCAGGCAGACGTTTATGCAGCGACGTCACGCTGCGCATCTGCTGCAATACTTTCTGCGCGATGTCATATCCGACGCGCTGCGAGTGACCAAACTGCAGGTCAAGAACCGCCTGGCTGAGGTAGGGATCGGCCTGACTGTTGGCCAGCAGGTCGCCTGCGCCGCCCAGCAGCTCAGACTGTTTCTCTTTCTGCTCCAGCCAGTTAGCCATCTCGTTATTGGCCCGGCGGTTTGATAGTACCCAGACCGATGCACCGGTCGCCGCGTGGCTCGGCGCGGCGTCAGCATGAATTGACACCAGCACGTTGGCGTTGGCTTTACGCGCCACGTCGGAGCGACCCATAACCGAGATAAAATAGTCGCCATCACGCGTCAGGACGCCTTTGAACATCGGATCGTTATTCAGCAACACCCGCAGTTTACGTGCAATCGCGATCGTGACGTTCTTCTCTTTCAGTCCGCGCTGCCCGATAGCGCCGGGATCCTGACCGCCATGTCCGGCATCAATCGCCACAATCACGGTATCATTCTGGCTGACGGCACGACCAGGACGTACAGTGCTGGCTGTGCTGGTTACGGACGTCACCGGATTCGAATTAAAGGGGTTAGCCGCTGCGGCACTCTGGGTAGGCACACGCGTCGGGGCCGTTACCGGCGCAGGTACACTGCGCGTAACAGCAGGCGGCTTACCGGTAATGGTGAAGACCACGCTGTAGCTATTGCCATTGCGCTGAGTGACCGCACGGGTTTTACCCGCCTGCGTCAGTTCAAACACCAGCCGCACGCTCTGTTTATCTTTCGGGGTACTGGTACGAATTCGCTTTACGATGTTTTCGCCGCTGAAATTTAACGGCAGTCCCTGAACCACGCCGCTCTGGCGCACATCAAGTACCACACGGTCAGGATTGCGCAGCGGGAAGAAGCCATAGACAGGCTGTCCGGCAAAATTCAGGGTGATGGTTGCCTGGCTGTCGCCATTGGCGACTTTGATGTCTGACAGGGTGGCGGCAAACAGGGGTGTAGAGACCAGCAGCAGCAGTGTCACCAGCGCTATTTTCATCCGTGACATCATGCCTGATCCCTGCCCTGACTAAATTGTTCAAGCCATTGCTGGCCCGACGAGGATTGTGCCGTCAGTTCCGCTTCACGCGCCTCACCCACGTAACGCAGCGTTAGTGTGAGATCGGGCGGCGGCAGAAAACCGGTACCCTGCTGCGGCCATTCGACCAGACAGATAGCATCGCCGCTGAAATAGTCGCGGATGCCCATGAATTCAAGCTCTTCGGGATCGGCAAGTCGATAGAGGTCGAAGTGATAAAGTGTGCGGTTGTCCAGCGTATAAGGCTCAACCAGCGTGTAAGTGGGACTTTTGACGTTGCCCTGATGACCCAGCGCCTGTAGAAAGCCGCGGCTGAAGGTGGTTTTACCCGCCCCCAGATCGCCATAGAGATAAATCACTGCCGCGCTACCACAGGCGCGCGCCAGCTGAGCGCCCAAACTGAGCGTAGCCGCCTCATCGGGCAAAGAGATAACACAGGTCTTCATGCTTCTTTATTCATCTCAGGATTAACAAACTGCCACAGCAGATCCAGTAAATCAGTTGCCAGCATACCGCGTGTACCACGCTCTGCAGCGACCGCATCGGCCGCTGCACCATGAGCAACACAGCCGGCGCAGGCCGCATCAAACAGCGTCAGTTTCTGACCCGCCAGCGAGGCGATGATTCCACTCAGGAGATCGCCCATACCGCCGGAGGCCATTCCGGCATTGCCCACATCAGCAAAGGCCATTTCACCCTGCTCGCTGGCAATCAGCGTACCGGCACCTTTCAGTACCACTACACCCCCATAACGCTGCGCCAATGTCTGAGCTGCATGTAAGCGGTCACTCTCAATTTCACTGGTCTCGGTATTCAGCAAACGCGCCGCTTCGCCAGGATGCGGCGTAATAATGCGATTCTGACGTTTCTCAGCACTGATTGCCAGCAGGTTAAGTGCATCCGCGTCCCAAAGCATCGGCTTTTCACTGCCCGCTACCTGCTTCAGCGCCCGCTTTCCCCATTCGCGCTGACCCAGACCGGGCCCTATCGCAATGACATCGGCCCACTCCAGCGCCTCCGTCAGGCGCTCATCGGTCAGTTCATCGACCATAATTTCGGGCCGGGCGGTCAGGATTGGAATAATATTATCTTTGTGAGTAAGTACTCGCACTAACCCACTACCGCTGCGCAACGCCGCTTCTGCCGTCATCCGCACCGCGCCAGCAGTACCGGCATCGCCCCCCACTACCAGCAGCCGGCCGTGGCTGCCTTTGTGCGAGGTCGGTTTACGCGGCTTGAGCCAGCGGGTTAATGCGCTGGCATCATAACGCGCGATGGGAGCCACTTCGCCTGCCAGAAAAGCGGCCAGGCCGAGATCGGCATAGTAAAGCTCTCCAATGTAATCTCGCGCTTTGCCAGTGATCTGGCCCGGTTTAAGAGCAACCACACTCAGCGTATGGCTGGCATTAATTACTTCACCGGGCGCGGTGCCATTGCGGGCTGATAAGCCGGAAGGCATATCAATGGCAAGTTTCGGTGCCGCATGGGCGTTTGCCCGCTGGATCAATGTGGCATAGTGTTCCCCGGGCGCACGATTACTGCCGGTTCCCAGCAGGGCATCCACAATCACATCGATCTGCTCTGGCCAGGCCGCATCGGCCGCATGAATTTCACCGCCCGCATCCAGCCACGCGTCCCGTGCACGCTGCGCCTCTTCCGGCAACGCTTTTTCACTTTCGCACGCCAGCAGCGTAACGGTTTTGCCCGCCGCCTGTCCCAGTCGCGCCAGCACATAACCATCGCCACCGTTGTTGCCGTGACCACACAGAATCAGCCAGTGGCTGGCCTCTGACCAGTGCGCCGTCAGATGCTCGTAAGCGGCCTGTCCGGCACGCAGCATCAGCTCATACAGCGTAATGCCGAGCGCATCGGCCCCCTGTTGCTCAAGCTGCGCCACAGCCTGCGCAGGCCAGACAGAATATGGTAAACTGCGGCTGTTTTTCTTCGAATCCTGGTTACTCATGTCATACCCTCTCGATCTTCATCAATTCGCACAACAGATTAAACAGTGGGGATTGGATCTCGGCTTTCAGCAGGTCGGCATCACCGATACCGATCTCAGTGTGGAAGAGCCGCGCCTGCAGGCGTGGCTGGATAAGCAGTATCATGGCGAGATGGAGTGGATGGCGCGACACGGCATGATGCGGGCGCGTCCTCATGAACTGCTGCCCGGCACGCTGCGCGTTATCAGCGTTCGCATGAACTACCTTCCGGCCAAAGCCGCCTTTGCCAGCACATTGAAAAATCCCCAGTTGGGCTATGTCAGCCGTTATGCATTAGGTCGTGATTACCACAAAGTATTGCGCAATCGACTGAAAAAGCTCGGAGAAATGATCCAGCAGCATTGTGGCGAGCTTAATTTTCGTCCGTTTGTAGATTCGGCTCCGCTGCTTGAGCGGCCGCTGGCGGCCAAAGCGGGACTCGGCTGGACCGGCAAACATTCGCTGATACTGAATCGGGAAGCAGGCTCGTGGTTTTTCCTCGGCGAACTGCTGATCGATATTCCGCTGCCGGTAGACACACCGCAGCAGGAGCAGTGTGGCCGCTGTGTCGCCTGCATGACCATCTGCCCCACCAGCGCGATCGTTGAGCCCTACGTCGTGGATGCGAGGCGCTGTATTTCCTATCTCACCATTGAGCTGGAAGGCGCGATTCCGGAAGAATTTCGCCCGCTGATGGGCAACCGGATATATGGCTGTGATGACTGCCAGCTGATCTGTCCGTGGAATCGCTATGGACAACTCAGTGACGAAAGCGACTTTTCACCGCGAGCGGCGCTCCATGCCCCTGAGCTGATCGATCTGTTTCAATGGGATGAAGCGAAGTTTTTACGCATCACTGAAGGCTCAGCGATTCGCCGCATTGGTCATTTACGCTGGCTGCGTAATATTGCAGTGGCGCTGGGTAACGCGCCCTGGTCACCCGAAATCGTTAAGGTACTGGAACAACGACTCGGTGAAAGTGAACTACTGGATGAACATATTCTGTGGGCAATCACGCAGCAGCAGCAGAAACGCGAGCAACTCGTGGTTGAAGTGCAACCGGCCCAGCAGAAGCGCCTGGTTCGTGCAGTAGAGAAGGGTTTACCGCGTGATGCGTGATTGAACAGCCTGATCGCGAATTATCGTTTTCCACATGCTGTGAATAAAAATAAAAAGCTGTTGTCATTCAACTGCAACAACGCTGATTTTGCTGTTAAATAACAAATTGAAATATTTTCATAACGATAAATATCAACAACTTATATAAAAGTTGTGTTTATTTAATAATGAGGCTATCGCTTCGGTTAACCTGCAAGACTGTGGATAACTCTGTTCAAAAGCCATTTACAGATCGCCGTAACAGGCGCAGACGATGGGGTGCAGTGCTGTGGATAACCTTCATGAAACAATCAAAATCACGCGACGTAAAACAGCCGCATAACGGACTGAAATGAGGGTGATGTTAAATCTGGAGCGGGAAACGAGACTCGAACTCGCGACCCCGACCTTGGCAAGGTCGTGCTCTACCAACTGAGCTATTCCCGCATAGAAGGGCACTGCTAAACAAAACTGGAGCGGGAAACGAGACTCGAACTCGCGACCCCGACCTTGGCAAGGTCGTGCTCTACCAACTGAGCTATTCCCGCAAAGAGGGTACTGCTTACATTTTAAAACTGGAGCGGGAAACGAGACTCGAACTCGCGACCCCGACCTTGGCAAGGTCGTGCTCTACCAACTGAGCTATTCCCGCGCCGTGTACCGTTAATAAATTCTTCACCGGTACGGGGTGCGCATTATACGAGAAATCGTTGCTGCTGCAAGCGTCTGAAAGCAAAAATTTTCGCTTTCCGCGCGTTTGCTGATTAAATCAGCAACCTGGTGATTTCATGCGCACCCGTCGCCGGTTAAAGCTGCAAAAAGTGTTCGCGGTAGTACGCCAGCTCCGCCACGGACTCGCGGATATCATCCAGAGCCTGGTGCGTCCCCCCTTTTTTGAAGCCAGGAAGGATATCGGGTTTCCAGCGACGAGCCAGCTCTTTCAGGGTACTGACATCCAGATAACGATAATGGAAGTACGCTTCCAGCTCAGGCATGTACTTAAACAGGAAACGACGATCCTGCCCGATGCTGTTGCCGCAGATAGGCGAGGTGTTCGCCGGAACCCACTGCTTCAGGAACTCAATGGTCGCCAGCTCTGCTGCGCGATCGTCAATCTGACTCTCCTTCACCCGCGCAACCAGGCCGCTGTTGGTGTGGGTGCGGACATTCCACTCATCCATCAGCGCCAGCTGCGCATCTGACTGATGAACGGCCATGACCGGCCCTTCCGCCAGAATGTTCAGGTTGGCGTCAGTCACCAGGGTCGCAATTTCAATAATGCGATCATGCGTCGGATCAAGTCCGGTCATCTCAAGATCAATCCAGATCAGATTCTGTTCATTTCCAGTAGGCATGCTGTTTCCTGCGGTTGCTGTAGTCGTCATTTACGATGAATAAGGTGTATCATAGACGTTTTGCCCAGCCGGGCGAAATCTGGCTAACGCTGTGAGGGTGAGTGAGTAAAAATAAACTGTCGAAGGGCCAACAACGCCGCGTAAGCGCTAACCACGATCGCCGTCTCAACCAGCGCAAAGAGCGTCCGGAAGCGGATGACAACCTGTTTGGTGAAGCTGCAGATGGGGTCGTTGTTAGCCGTTTTGGCATGCACGCTGATGTTGAGGATAGCGCAGGCGTCGCCCACCGCTGCAATATCCGCCGAACCATTCGTTCGCTGGTCACCGGCGACCGGGTGCTGTGGCGTCCGGCAACCAGCGGCAACAAAGGTATCGTTGAAGCGGTGCATGAGCGCACCAGCGTATTAACCCGCCCCGATTTTTACGACGGCGTGAAGCCGATGGCGGCGAATATCGACCAGATCATCGTCGTCTCCGCGATCCTGCCTGAACTGTCGTTAAACATCATCGACCGCTATCTGGTTGCCAGCGAAACGCTGGACATTGAACCGTTGCTGGTACTGAACAAAACCGATCTGCTGGATGACAAGGCGCGTGCGTCTGTCGATAAGCAGATGGATATCTATCGCAATATTGGCTATCGCGTGGTGATGGTCTCCAGCCGGGCGAAAAACGGCCTGGACGACCTGAAAGCGGCGCTGACCGACCGCATCAGTATCTTTGCCGGTCAGTCTGGCGTCGGCAAATCGAGTCTGCTGAATGCCCTGCTCGGCTTCGACAAAGAAGAACAGGTCGCTATTCTGACTAACGAGGTTTCGGATGGCTCAGGCTTAGGCCAGCATACCACCACCGCATCGCGCCTTTATCACTTCCCGGACGGCGGCGATGTGATCGATTCACCCGGCGTGCGTGAGTTCGGTTTATGGCATCTTGAGCCGGAACAAATTACCCGCGGATTTGTCGAATTCCGCGCATTCCTTGGCGATTGCAAATTCCGCGATTGTAAACACGGCAGCGATCCCGGCTGTGCCATCCGCGAAGCGGTCGAACAGGGCAAAATCAACAGGTCCCGTTTTGATAACTACCACCGTATCCTGGAGAGCATGGCGCAGGTAAAAACGCGTAAAAATTTCCCTGATGGTGAAAGTTAATCGGTATAACCGCGTCTGAACGGATAAGCCGACGCATTTTGCGAGGTGCATTCCAGTCGCGCGTCCAGACCGTGCAGCGTGCCGGAAATCGGGTATAGTCGCCATCTGAACGGGGCGCTGCTACAATCCGCCCCCTTTTTTACAACGTCATAAAATAGCCAGGAGGCTAAGGTGTTTGATCGTTTAAAACTCGGCTTGAATCATATTCTCCCGAAGAAATGGCTGACTGAACTTGCCGGTTGGGGCGCCAGTCGCCGCGGTGGTTGGTTGACCAAACTGGTCATTGACATCTTTGTCTGGTTTTACAAAGTCGACATGGCAGAAGCGCGCAAGCCCGATACCGCCAGCTATCGTACCTTTAATGACTTTTTCGTGCGTCCGCTGAAAGACGATGCGCGTCCGGTGGATGCCGATGCCAATCTCATCGCCCTGCCCGCGGATGGCGCTATCAGCCAGCTCGGCCACATTGAAGGCGATCAGATTTTCCAGGCTAAAGGTCATCACTACACCATCGACGCCCTGCTGGCGGGTGATGAGCGGATGGCGGCCCAGTTTGTTAATGGCGAGTTCGTCACCACCTATCTGGCACCCCGTGATTATCACCGCGTCCATATGCCGTGCAACGGTATCCTGCGTGAGATGATTTATGTGCCTGGCGACCTCTACTCCGTTAACCCGCTGACCGCGCGTAATATTCCCAACCTGTTTGCCCGTAACGAGCGCGTCATCTGCTACTTCGAAACCGATATCGGGCCGATGGTGCAGATCCTGGTGGGTGCCACCATTGTCGGCAGCATCGAAACCGTCTGGGCTGGCACCATCACGCCACCGCGTGAAGGCGTGATCAAGCGCTGGCACTATCCGGCAGCGGATGATGAAGGCGCCGTGGTGCTGTTGAAAGGCCAGGAAATGGGCCGCTTTAAGCTTGGCTCTACCGTCATCAACCTGTTCGCACCTGGCCGCGTCAAACTGGCTGAAAGCCTGGAAGCCGAAAGTAAAACCCGTCTGGGTCAACCGCTGGCGATTGCGCTGCCGGTCGCGACAGACATGTCCGACGTCATCGTCGATTAAATTGAGTATCCTCTGTGCGTTTGATTCTCCTCCTGCTGCTGAGCCTGTGGCTCAGCAGCCCGGCCTTCGCGGCCAGCCTTCCTGACGCCAGCCAGCTCAAACAGCAGCTGGAAGAGATAAAAGCGGCAAAAAGCTCGCCATCTCAGACTGAACAGATCCAGACGATTGAAGCCGCCTTAAACTTCCTTTCAGAACGCGATGAATCGCTGGAGCGGGCGGCGCAATATCAGCAGGTTATTGACGACTTTCCGCGCCTGGCACGCGAACTGCGTCAGCAGATTGCCGCGCTGAGTGACAGCGGGAAAACCGTGCGCAATAACATGAGCAGCGCCGAGCTGGATCAGGAGATCCTGCAGGTCAGCAGCCAGTTGCTGGAAGAAGGTCGTCAGGCGCGGCAGGAGCAGGATCGGGCGCGGGAAATCAGTGATTCGCTGTCGCAGCTGCCGCAGCAACAGACAGAAGCGCGCCGGGCGATGACGGAGAGCGAACGCCGGCTGCAGGGCGTCAGCAGTAGTTCGCCACAGGGCCAGCTGCAACTGGCGGCTCGCCAGGCGGAAAGCGCGGCGAATAAAGCGCTGGTCGATGAACTTGAGCTGGCCCAGCTCTCTGCCAACAACCGTCAGGAACTGGCGCGGATGCGGGCTGAAGCCCACCAGCGTAAAGCGACTCAGCTCGATAATTACCTGCAGGCGCTGCGCAACCAGCTCAACGATCAGCGACAACGTGAAGCGGAAGTCGCACTGGCTCGCACCGAGCAGCTGGCGGAAAACAGTGGCGATCTGCCGCCAGAGATCAGCGATCAGTTTCGGGTTAACCGCGAACTCTCGGTTGCCCTGAATCAGCAGGCGCAGCGCATGGATCTGGTCGCGTCGCAGCAGCGGCTGGCCACCAACCAGATTATTCAGGTCCGTCAGGCGCTTTCTACCCTGCGTGAACAGTCGCAGTGGCTGGGTGCCTCTAATCTGCTGGGCGAAGCGCTACGGGCGCAGGTCGCGCGTCTGCCGGAGATGCCCAAGTCGCAGCAGATTGATAATGAGATGGCACAGCTTCGCGTGCAGCGGCTCAATTATGAAGATCTGCTGGAGCGCCAGGAGGCGCTGCGTAAGGGACGGCAGGCCGATGGTCAGCCCTTCACCGCAGACCAGAAGCGTATTCTTGATGCGCAGCTACGCACACAGCGGGAACTGCTCAATTCGCTGATCTCCGGCTGTGACACGCTGATTCTGGAGATCACCAAGCTCAAGGTTGGCAATACGCAGTTGCAGGATGCGCTGACGGAAGTCAAAGAGGCGACGCACCGCTATCTGTTCTGGACCGCCGACGTTAACCCGATTGGTTTGAGTTATCCGCTGGATCTGGCCAAAGATCTTTCCCGTCTGCTGTCGCTGGATACGCTGGGTCAGCTCGGCAAAGCGATGGCAATGATGTTTACCAGCCGCAACTCGGTGCTGCCGATTATTGGTGCGTTGCTGCTGGTCGGCTTCAGCATCAGTTCGCGCCGCCATTTCAATGCCTTCCTTGACCGTTCTGCCAGCAAAGTCGGCAAGGTCACTCAGGATCGTTTCCGCCTGACTATCCGTACCCTGTTCTGGTCTATCCTGGTGGCGCTGCCGCTGCCGGTATTATGGGGGGCGTTGGGTTATGGCCTGCAGAACGCCTGGCCCTACCCTATCGCCGTAGCGATTGGTGATGGCATTACCGCCACGCTGCCACTGCTGTGGGCGTTTATGATCAGCGCTGCCTTTGCCCGTCCTAACGGCCTGTTCATTGTGCATTTTCGCTGGCCGCAAAACCGGGTGGCGCGCGCCATGCGCTACTACTCGCTGAGCATCGGATTGATTGTGCCGCTGATTATGTTGCTGATCGCCTTTGGTAATCTGGAAGATCGGCAGTTCTCCTCGTCGCTGGGCCGTCTCTGTTTCATCCTGATCTGCGGGGCAATCAGCATTGTCACCGTGAGCCTGAAGCGTTCCGGGATTCCGCTCTATCTCGATAAAGAGGGAAATGGCGAGAACATGGTGAACCGGATGCTGTGGAACCTGATGATCGCCATGCCACTGATGGCGGCTCTCGCTTCCGCCGTGGGTTATCTGGCTACCGCGCAGGCGCTGCTGGCGCGACTGGAGACCTCTGTCGCCATCTGGTTCCTGCTGCTGGTTATCTATCACATTATCCGGCGCTGGATGCTGATTCAGCGTCGCCGGCTTGGCTTTGATCGCGCCCGTCAGCGCCGTGCCGATATGCTGGCTAACCGTGCGCGCAGTGAAGAAGAGAAGGAGCAAGGCTCTCTGAACACTGATGCGATTGAAATTGAAGAGCCGGTAATTGATCTGGATGCGATCAGTGCGCAGTCGCTGCGGCTGGTACGCTCTATCCTGATGCTTATCGCCCTGGTCTCCGTTATTGTGCTGTGGTCAGAAATCCATTCGGCTTTTGGCTTCCTGGAGAATATTCAGCTGTGGGACGTCAGCACTTCCGTGCAGGGCGTAGAGTCGATTCAGCCCATTACCCTGGGATCGGTGCTGATCGCTATCCTGGTATTTATCATCACCACCCAGCTGGTGCGCAATATGCCTGCGCTGCTTGAGCTGGCGCTGTTACAGCATCTTAATCTGACGCCAGGCACGGGTTACGCCATCACCACACTGACCAAATATCTGCTGCTGTTGATTGGCGGACTGATTGGTTTCTCAATGATTGGTATTGAGTGGTCGAAGCTGCAGTGGCTGGTTGCCGCGCTGGGTGTGGGACTGGGGTTTGGTTTGCAGGAGATTTTTGCCAACTTTATTTCAGGTCTGATTATCCTGTTCGAAAAGCCGATTCGTATTGGCGATACCGTGACGATTCGCGACCTGACCGGCAGTATCACGCGGATTAATACCCGCGCGACCACCATTACCGACTGGGACCGCAAAGAGATCATCGTGCCGAACAAAGCCTTTATCACCGAGCAGTTTATTAACTGGTCGCTGTCCGATTCCGTAACACGCGTGGTGCTCACCATTCCGGCTCCGGCGAAAGTCAGCAGTGAACAGGTGACCACCATTCTTATCCAGGCGGCTGAACGCTGCAGCTATGTCCTGGACACGCCGCAACCGGAAGCCTTCCTGGTCGATCTGCAACAAGGGATTCAGTTATTTGAACTTCGTGTCCATGCCGCTGAGATGGGACACCGTATGCCGCTGCGTCACGAACTGCATCAGTTGATTCTGAGCGGATTCGATCAGCACGGTATTGAGATGCCGTTCCCGCCGTTCCAGATGCGTATGGAAACCCTGGGCAAGAAACTGCCTGCCAGCAACGGCACACCCGCGGCCCGCGCCTATAAGTCCGGCGGACTGTAATGCAAAACGCCCGGCTAAGCCGGTGCTGGTCAGTTAAGCGACAGGTGATAACGCAGTCTGGTGCGTGCTGTTAAAAAGGGCACGAGAGTGGAGGCCTGAGCGCCTCTGCTGCTGCAAGGGCTATCCGCAGCGCGGAGGCGCGACGGTGGGCCAGGGAGGGCCGATCCCCGAACGGTTCGTCGGCACGACGTCAAAGCCGAAGGTACCGCGTGAGCGGCGCAAGGACGGCCCGGCAGCAGCAGAGCTGCGCTGGCCCGCACTGCAGCTCGCTCGCCCAGAAAAAAAGCTGCCACGTTTGACCGTGACAGCCTTTACCAATCTAATCTTTACTAATCAGCATTACGGCCAGGCCTGGTTTTTTCAGTCTGAGCCGTCAGTTACTGCTTAACGAACTCTTCGCCCTGGGCGATATCTTTCTTCAGCGTATCCAGCATGCCTGACAGCGCCTGCTGTTCGTAAGCGCTGAGGGTACCAATTGGCCTGCGTTCAGCAATACCGTTTTTACCCAGCAGCAGCGGTTGTGAGAAGAAGCGCGCATGTTCACCCTCGCCTTCTACGTAAGCACACTCCACCACATTAGCCTCACCATTAAGCGCGCGTACCAGTGACAAACCGAAACGTGCGGCTGCCTGGCCCATCGACAGCGTGGCCGATCCGCCACCCGCTTTGGCTTCCACCACTTCAGTGCCGGCATTCTGGATGCGTTTGGTCAGATCGGCCACTTCCTGATCGCTGAAACTGACGCCTTTGACCTGCGACAGCAACGGCAGAATGGTTACGCCGGAGTGGCCACCAATGACCGGGACTTCCACCTGGTCAGGCTGCTTGCCTTTCAATGCAGCCACAAAAGTATTGGCGCGAATGATATCCAGCGTGGTCACGCCGAACAGACGATTCTTGTCGTACACACCGTGCTTTTTCAGCACTTCTGCCGCAATGGCCACGGTGGTATTGACCGGATTGGTGATAAC
The DNA here is from genome assembly GCF_982223955.1 of Pantoea sp. E956-1. Classification (NCBI taxonomy): domain Bacteria; kingdom Pseudomonadati; phylum Pseudomonadota; class Gammaproteobacteria; order Enterobacterales; family Erwiniaceae; genus Pantoea; species Pantoea sp. E956-1. Next base: position 106,920 of record NZ_CEUYZP010000012.1, read on the forward strand.
ACCAATCAACGCTTTAGGTGCCGTAGTGGCAACCTGTTCGATCAGGTTACGAACGATGCCTGCGTTAACATTAAACAGGTCCGCGCGATCCATACCGGGCTTACGTGCGACACCAGCGGAAATCAGTACCACATCAGCACCCTGTAAGGCGGGTGTGGCGTCTTCTCCACTGAATCCCTGAATAGTCACTGCAGTAGGAATATGGCTGAGATCAACGGCAACACCGGGCGTAACCGGCGCGATGTCATAAAGTGAGAGTTCTGAACCTGCGGGAAGCTGGGTTTTGAGCAGAAGTGCGAGCGCCTGGCCTATGCCGCCAGCGGCACCGAGAACGGCAACTTTCATTCTTAACTCCTTATTAAGGTGGGGCAGAGATGGGCCGAAATTCTATCTGTGTCAGACCTTAATCAACTGCTCAGGCGAAGATAAATATCCGCTGTTAATTCTACGTGTTTTCACACTTAATCTCCGGATTCAAAAGTTACTTATCATTGCGCCTGAATGACCGACAACTATGCCGTCGTCAGACAGAGAACGGCTACGTGCGTTTTCTGTTACTACACCACCAATAATATAACAACTTTGCAACCTTCGCTTTCCGGAGCTGTGACGCGTGTTTTGGTCTGAGCGGATTTATTTGCTATTATCGCCGCCCGCTAGCCGCCCGAACGCTGCTCATCAATCGAACGATTGCATAAAAATGCATTTAAATGCATAATCACCACTCTGCCGCGGGCGGATGCGCGGTTATTCTCATTTTTTATTGGTAACCTATGCGAAACCCATCAAAACAAGACGATCTGGTTAAGGCTTTCAAAGCCTTATTAAAAGAAGAAAAATTCAGTTCCCAGGGCGAAATTGTTCAGGCGCTTCAGGATGAGGGCTTTGAAAATATCAATCAGTCCAAAGTCTCGCGGATGCTGACCAAATTTGGCGCAGTGCGCACCCGGAATGCCAGGATGGAGATGGTCTATTGCCTGCCCGCTGAACTGGGTGTGCCGACCACTACCAGTCCGTTAAAAAACCTGGTACTGGATATCGACTACAACGATGCACTGGTGGTGATTCATACCAGTCCGGGCGCAGCACAGCTGATTGCACGTATGCTGGATTCACTGGGTAAGTCGCACGGGATTCTTGGCACCATTGCCGGCGATGACACGATCTTTATTACCCGTGCGCGCGATTTCACCGTTAAGCAGTTGCACGGCGCAATCCTTACCCTGTTTGAACAGGAACTCTGATCGCGGACTGACGACCGGCCATCATGCGCCAGATCGTCAGTTCATCTCTCTGCTTACACCGTTCCACAACCCTCAACCGCTATCAAAGGTGTAATAAGCCTGGTTTAGCGCCCCTCGCTATTGGTCAGATCTATTACTCTGCTTCACGTTTTGCGCTATTTTACGCTGCTTTACATCACTGAATAGGCACCATTACCCGGATCCAGATCAAACTCCAGTCCGATACACCCCCGTCTTTCGCACTAATCGTTAAAGTGATCTATCTCACTGTTTTTGTAACTAAAAGCAGCGAAAAGGCTATTTTTTACCCTGTTTTTATAACGATAGGTTATTAAAAGTAGCCATAAGGATAAAGAATCACAAAAAAACATTATTAGCGGGGTATTAATTCCTTCCGTTATTAGTTCTATACTTCTTTTCGTGATGCAAATCACACTAAATAAAAAGATAAAAATAGACGACGAGGAAAAATCCATGAACGTAAAAACTACTATTGCTACCCTGAGCATTCTTTCAGCCCTCTCATTTGGTGCTGTGGCAGCAGAATCTATTGATGCGTCACAGGCACAGAATCTGCAGGCTGTCGGCACCATCAGTGTCAGCGGCGTGGCGGGTTCACCGATGGATATCAAACAGAAACTCAGCGACAAAGCCGATCAGCAGGGCGCAAAAGCCTATCGCGTGATTGAGGCATACAACAACGGCAACTATCACGCTACCGCCGCACTGTATAACTAAGGCGTAACCGATAATGCCATCAGCTCTCTGTCTGACGCGCCCTTTTGCGCTCCGGAGAGCTGAAGCAGAAATTTCAGGAGAGTTGACCATGAAAATGAAATTAGCTATCGCTGCACTGAGTCTGGCATCCCTGTTCTCCGTGGGTGCTAACGCCGCCAGCCTGGTGTCCAGCGAACAGGCACAGGGTCTGCAGCCAATGAATCAGACCATCAGCATTGGTGGACGAAATGGCGACCAGACGCATATCCGTCAGGTGCTGTCAGAGAAAGCGGATGCCCAGGGCGCGAGCCACTATCGCATCATCGAAAACAACCAGGATAACACCTGGCACGTTACCGCTGAGCTTTATAAATAATTAACCGTGATGATGCCTGAATGGCGTCAGAAGATATCGACGACCCGCCTTTACGAGTAACCGCAGGTTGTTGAATGTATTGAGGAGACGAACATGAATATCAAAACAACCATCGCTACAGTCAGCTTGCTTTCCGTCATCGCGTTCGGCGCATCAGCCGCACAGCTGGTCACCGGAGCGCAGACGCAGAACCTGCAGCCTGCGGGCACCGTGACCATCAGTGGAACCGCGGGATCGCCAATGGATTACCGCGCTGAGCTTTCTCAGAAAGCGGATGAACAGGGTGCCAGCGCCTATAAAGTTATTGAGGCGCGCACCGGTGATAACTATCACATCACTGCACAGCTTTATAAGTAATTCCTCGTCAGATTTATGACGAACCCTTTGGCCCCGCTCGCCGGGGCCTTTTTTCATCTGACGTTTTATCTGACGTTAAAGTGAAGCTGGCCTTCCAGCTCTTCTTCCGCTTCATCAAATAACAGTATCAGCGCGCCATAACGCCGTCGCTGTCCCCTGCCCAGATTAACAAATTCAATCTCCAGCGGCAGCGGTAACCGATCGCCCGTCACCACATCCCATAATCCATCCAGATCGCAGATGCGGCGCTCTTCCAGCGCAAATCGCTCGCTGAACTGGCGGAAGAAATGGGCCTGATCGACAATTTCATTAAAATCAAAACGCTCGATTTTCATGCTGACGGCTCCCATGCTCCGTCTGCGGGCGACCTTTGCCGCCCGTTACTGTCCGCTAGCTCAAACCGCCAGGTGCAGCGCTTTGACCTCCAGGTACTCTTCCATGCCCAGTACCGAACCTTCGCGGCCCAGCCCCGACTCTTTTACACCACCAAACGGCGCCAGCTCGGTTGATACGGCACATTCATTGATGCCGATCATGCCGCTTTCCAGCGCGGCTGAAACACGGAACACCCGCTGCAGATTCTGGGTGTAAAAGTAAGCGGCAAGGCCGAACGGCGTATCGTTAGCGCGGCGGATGACGTCATCTTCATCATCAAAGCGGAAGCAGGCAGCCACCGGACCAAAAGTCTCCTCCTGCGCCAGCTGCATCCCTTCGTGCGCCTCAGTAATCACAGTAGGCTGCCAGAAGTTGCCACCCAGCGCATGTCGCTCGCCACCCGCCAGTAATTTGCCGCCTTTTGCTACCGCATCATTGACGTGCTGTTCAACCTTTTCCACTGCCGATGCCTCAATCAATGGCCCGACAATGACGCCCTCTTCCATGCCGTTGCCCACCTTCAGCTTGTTCACTTCGGCAGCCAGCTGCTGAGTAAAACGATCATAAATAGCATTGTGAATGTAGAAGCGGTTTACGCTGACGCACACCTGGCCCGCATTACGGAATTTATTGGCAATGGCGCCCTGTACGGCGGCATCAATGTCGGCATCGTCAAACACGATATAGGGGGCATTACCACCGAGCTCCATCGACACTTTTTTCATGGTTTCGGCAGCATTGCGCATCAATAGCTTGCCCACCTGGGTGGAGCCGGTAAATGAGATTTTACGCACCACTTTGCTGGCCATGATCGCATCGCTGATGGCATGGGTATCACCGGCTACCGCATTCAGTACGCCATCAGGCACGCCGGCCTCCTTCGCCAGCGCCAGCAGGGCAAAGGCGGAAAGTGGCGTGTTATTGGCAGGTTTGATAATACCGGTGCAGCCTGCAGCAAGGGCTGGCCCCAGTTTGCGGGTGAGCATCGCCATCGGGAAATTCCACGGCGTAATGGCAGCCACAACGCCAATCGGTTCGCGAGTTGCCAGAATACGGGAGCCGGGTTTAGCTGGCGGGATGATCTCACCATTGGTCCGTTTCGCCTGCTCGGCGAACCACTGAATAAAACTGGCGGCGTACTCAACTTCCCCTTCCGCCTCTTTCAGGGGCTTGCCCTGTTCGGTCGTCATCAGCTGTCCCAGCCAGCGCTTGTTCTCAATGATCAGCTGATACCAGCGAGTGAGAATTTCAGCGCGTGCTTTTGCAGTCTGCGCCCGCCAGACGGGAAATGCGCGCTCCGCTGCGGCGATAGCCTGTTCCGTTTCCGCTTTACCCGCTTTTGCCACCTGAGCAATCACCTCACCGGTCGCCGGATTGGTCACGTCAAAGGTGGAGGCAGCGTGATGCCACTGACCGTCCGCTAAATAGCCGGTCCGGAACAGTTCGCTCTCTTGCAGTGATTTCATTGATTCGCTCCTGTCAGTTTTGCTCTTCCGTCTGGAGAGTATAGTTGGCAAAAGCGACAGATTTTGTGATGGGCGGGGATTGCGCAGGCCGCTGCAGGTCACAGCGGCCAGATTCAGATTTGGATGAGCGTGTTCTGGTACTTATCCAGCATCATAGCCAGTCGTTTTACCGGTTCCGTTACGCTGGCGGGTGCCTCGTAATGGGCCAGTTTTTCCTGATAGACATCCAGCTCTTTCAGCAGACGTTCAAAATAGTAACGCCGCTTGTCATCGCTGCTGGCGGAGATCACCCGATCAGCGGTGTAACGCAACTGCCGGTGAAAAGCAGAGAGATCGGCATTCACCGGCACTTCTGCGTCGCGTAACCGCTGATGACCGATGATCAGTGTCAGGGCGATGCGATATTTGTTGATATCGCCCGGAAACAGGTTGAGCAGCAGAAACAGTTGCTGATAAAGGGCTGGCAGATGGTTTTCACGCCGGCGCGCCTGATTGGTCGTCATGGCTGAGACGGCCGCATACATAAAGCGGTTGAGCAGTTTGCGGCCGGTGCGCGCTTTTGATTTATCACGAATCAGCAGGATCACCATCATCGCCACAAAGCAGCCGATGACCTGGCCCAGAACGTTATCGAGAAAGACGTTAATGTGGAATTCCATCGGATTATCCAGCACCAGCACGTTGAGGGTGCCAATCAATGCCCCCAGCGTGCCGAGCTGACGCCGCTGAATGAAGATGCCACCGATAAAACCCAGCACGCCGATTGCGATGCAAAGCAACAGTGCGCTCTGCTGCGTAGCGGGGAGAACATACATAAAGCAGAGTGCGCCCAACGGAACTGCGACGGTCATGCCGTAGAGAAAGTCCTTTGCCATCATCAGCGGGTTGGGCATACGCATTGCCAGCGCCGTGATAACGGCCAGCATCACCATACAGCCACTGCCAGAGGTCCAGCCGGTATAGAGCCAGAACAGCGAACCCAGCGCGGTCGCCACAAAGGTACGGATACCGTTGATCATCGCATGATGCGTTTCAGCGGAACGCGCCTGAATAACCACTTCGCGCTGCAGAATCTCCTCTTCCACCGAGGTAATCCTGCTGTTGCTTTTGATTCCTTTCAGCAGCAGCAGATATTCGGTGGCGGTGCCCACCCAGCTGGCCAGCGTGACCGGCGTTGTTTTGCCACTGGCACGCATCACCCGCCGCATCACTTTCATCCGCTTATGCACCTCTTCAACGGTCGAGGCTGGTTTTTCAACCATCAGACGATATTGTGGCGGAATGTAATCAGGACGGGAATTCTGGATCAGAAAGGTTTCGGCTGCCTGCGTAATCAGCGTCAGCGACAGAGTATTAAGCATCTGCAAACGGCGGTTGCTGTTCTTCCAGCGTGAGGATTCCATCATCAGCTGGCTGCGCATACTGTTTAGTGCCGTGGTACGCCGTACCAGCGCGCTCCAGGCTTTGTCGACCTCTTCTTTATCACCGTGTGCGACGCAGAGTTGTAGTAGCTGATAGTGTGCCACCAGCAGCGAATCGACCTCAGCGTCGATCACCTTTTTAATCGAACGGGGTGAGAAAATCATATCAGCCAGAATGGCGCACAGAATGCCGAGTACGATTTCACTGCAGCGCTCTACCGCATATTGTGGCACCAGTGTCAGACCGCCGCTGGCGTTAGCCGTCACCACAATAATCAGCGCGGTGTAGCCCGCCAGTCCGAGCGCGTAAGAGTTTTCTACCTTGATCAGCGAAGAAAGCCAGACGCAGAGTCCTGCCCAGATGCAGCACAGCAGCAACATCACGACCGGGGCACGCACGGTGGCGATCATGATGGTCAGCGCGGCGATACAGCCAATAAATGTCCCGATAATACGCAAAACGCCGCGATAGCGTAGCGCCCCTGAATAGGGATCACCCCCGGCCGCAAACGCGGTACCGCCCGCCACGATACCGGCAGTCATCACCGCCCAGCGCGGCGTTTCAAGGTTAAAGTGAAAACCCACCATCAGCGCTAACACCAGCGCAAAGGTGAGCTTTACCGGGAACCGCAGGAACTCGATCATATCGCCCTCTTAACCAAACTCACGCAGGCGATTAAACAGTCTTATCATCGGTGAAACCTGTTCAGGCTGGCGATCGGCCTGGCCGGTGATCACCACTGTCGCTGTCGTTCCCGCCGGGAAGCGATTGCCGGGCTGCTGATCAAGCCGGATACGCACCGGCACACGCTGCGCCAGACGGACCCACTCCAGATTGGAATCTACCGTGGCCATGCCTTTGCTGTCGACCGAGCTGCTGCTGTTGGTGACGCCAGCCGCCACACTGTCGACGGTGCCACGCAATACGATGTTACTGCCAAGCGGGGTGACTTCCGCGCGAAAGCCCTTCTCTACGCCGTGCAGTTTGGTCTCTTCGAGGTAAGCCAGCACATAGAAGGAGTGCTGCTGCACCAATGCCACCGCCACAGAACCGCGGGTAATAAACTCACCCTGGTAGACATTGAGGTTAGTGACCCAGCCATCGGATGGCGCTTTCACGGTGGTGCGCTCAAGGTCAATTTTCGCCAGATCGCGGGTCGCCACCGATTTCGCCAGCTGATGTTCGCTGGTTTGCAGGTCGTTGTTGGATTGCTCGATAGCCTCGCGCGACATTGCGGAAGTACCCAGCTGGTTGCGACGCCCGGCTTCGCGACGTTTCTCACTCACCAGTGCCTGGTAATATTCAACATCGGCCTGTGCCTGATCGAGCGCTTTTTGATAGCGCGGCCGGTCAACCACAAACAGCGTATCACCCTTCTTCACCAGCTGGTTATCGTGTACCGGAACCTCGGTAATCAGGCCGGTGACGTCAGGAGAAATCGCCACCACGTCAGCGGCGAAACGCGCATCACGGGTCCAGGGCGATTCGGTATAGAACACCCAGGCGCGGAAAATAATGACCACTGCGATGATGACCAGCAGGATAGTAATCGCGTAGCGCGCGATTTTTCTTATGAGTGCTTTCACTTAAACCTCAGACTAATAAACGGGAGACAAGGTAAAACACACAGCAATAAAGCGCTGTATTAAAAAGTGCCGGATGCCAGACAAGATCGTAGATACCGCTCGGCGTAAGCACGCGTTTCACTAACCAGAACAGCATCAGTGAAATAATAAGTTCAATGAAAACGGGCGGAAAAGAGAGCCCAAACATGACAAATACCGGAAGCACACTCATCACAAATCCTTAGTTCGACCTTGCCGGGATACTCATGCCTCTTCAGATGTCGCGGGAAAAGCCTCTGGGAGCGTGATCCTAACCGCAGCTGGCTTAATAATAGCGTATCATCGAAGGGTAACAGGCAATGAAGAATCACCGGGAAATACCCCGGCGCGCTTATAATAACGCGCCTGACTATAAGTTTTCTACAGAATGTGATCTAAATCACTTTTAAGCCAGAGTAAACAATGGAACGACTGAAAGGCATGTCTGTCTTCGCCAAAGTGGTCGAACTGGGTTCGTTTACCGCTGCGGCGCGTCAGCTTCATCTGAGCGTCTCATCAATCAGCCAGATCGTCGCGAAACTGGAAGATGCATTACAGGTTAAGCTGCTGAATCGCAGTACCCGCAGTATCGGGCTGACCGAAGCGGGCAAAATCTATTATCAGGGCTGCCGCCGTATGCTGGCCGAAGCGACGCAGGTGCATGAGCAGCTTTACGCTTTTAACAATACGCCGATTGGCGTATTGAGAATTGGCAGCTCCTCGACCATGGCGCAGAACGTGTTAGCCGGCATGACCAGCGATATGCTGCGGGAATATCCAGGACTGAGTGTGAATCTGGTCACCGGCGTTCCGGCCCCGGATCTGATCGCGGATGGCCTGGATCTGGTCATTCGGGTGGGGGCATTAAAAGATTCCAGCTTGTTTTCACGTCGCCTTGGCGCGATGCCGATGGTGGTGTGCGCCGCAAAAAGCTATCTGGCCCAGCACGGCACGCCAGAGAAGCCGGGTGACATTGATAATTTTTCCTGGCTGGAATATAGCGTTCGGCCCGACAATAATTTCGAGCTGATTGCGCCGGAAGGTCTGGTGACCCGCCTGGCGCCGCAGGGACGTTTCGTGACCAATGATTCGCTGACGCTGATCCGCTGGCTGAAGTCGGGCAATGGCATCGCCTATGTGCCGATGATGTGGGTGATTGATGAGATCACCGCAGGCGAAATCGATATTCTGTTTCCGCAGTATCAGTCCGATCCGCGCCCGGTCTACGCGCTCTATACCGAGAAGGATAAGTTACCGCTCAAGGTGCAGGTCTGTATCGATTATCTGACCGGCTATTTTGAACAGGTGGCTGAACAGTATCAGCAGCACCGTAAAAGCTAACAATAGATTGTTGACAACATCTGTCCCGACCAGCTGTAAGACCCAGCCAGCGAAGGAAACACGGTCAGATCGGAAAGACGCAAAATCCGTCATCCCTGACACGCTCGTCCCGCGCCATCCGTGGCGCGGGACGCTTTCCTCCTCTGCCCGTGTTCCCTGCGCTTTCAGCTATTGCATTGCTGCCAGGTTCATCCGGCTATGGATTTGTCAGCATTCTGACAACCCGCCAGGCGGCGGGTTGTTGGGGTCACATCAGGCGGTGCCGCCGATGGTCAGTTTATCCAGCTTCAGGGTCGGCTGACCGACACCGACCGGCAGGCTTTGTCCCTCTTTGCCACAGACGCCGACGCCTTTATCCAGCGCCAGGTCATTACCCACCATCGAGATCTGCTGCATCGCTTCAATGCCGGAGCCAATCAGCGTGGCGCCTTTGACCGGTTTGGTAATTTTGCCGTTCTCAATCAGATAAGCTTCTGAAGTTGAGAAGACAAATTTGCCGGAGGTGATATCCACCTGACCGCCACCAAAGTTCGGCGCATAGAGGCCATATTCAACGCTTTCAATAATATCCTGTGGCGATGACTTGCCTGCCAGCATATAGGTGTTAGTCATGCGCGGCATCGGCAAATGCGCGTAGGATTCACGACGTCCGTTACCGGTTGGACTGACACCCATCAATCGCGCATTCAGCTTGTCCTGCATGTAGCCTTTCAGCACACCATTCTCAATCAGCATGTTGTACTGACCGGGTACGCCTTCATCATCTACCGCCAGTGAACCGCGCAGTCCTTCAAGGGTGCCGTCATCCACCACGGTACAGAGTTCAGACGCGACCTGCTGACCGATTTTACCGCTGAACACCGAGGTGCCACGGCGATTGAAGTCGCCTTCCAGACCGTGACCGACCGCTTCATGCAGCAGTACGCCAGGCCAGCCCGCGCCCAGTACCACCGGCAACGCACCAGCAGGTGCGGCTACGGCGGAGAGATTGACCAGCGCCATGCGCACCGCTTCACGCGCCCAGGCATCAGCGCGGACTTCGCCATCTTCATCCGCCAGGAAAAATGCATAGCCGGTACGCGCACCGCCGCCGCTTGCGCCGCGTTCACGTTTACCCTGATCTTCAACCTGGACGCTGATCGAGAGACGAACCAGCGGACGAACATCTGCCGCCAGCGTGCCGTCAGTTGCGGCCACCAGCACCTGCTCGTAAACGCCCGTCAGGCTGGCATTGACTTCCTGAACGCGCGGATCAGCTGCACGAGCCACTTTATCAACGCGATGCAGCAGGGCAATTTTGTCTTCACGCGTCAGGCTGCTCAGCGGATCGACTGCCGAATAGAGCGAACGGTTCATCACGGCAGACAGGGTGTGTGCCTTGCCATTTCCCTGTTCGCGCACGATGCTGCGTGCCGCTTCAGAGGAGAGACGCAGCGCATTGAGCGTAATCTGGTCTGCATAGGCGAAGCCGGTTTTCTCCCCGCTGACCGCACGCACGCCCACACCCTGATCGATATGGTAGGAGCCATCTTTAATGATTTTGTCTTCCAGCACCCAGGATTCGTGAAAACTGGACTGAAAATAGAGATCGGCATAATCCAGACGACGTTCTGAAAGCTGCCCTAACAGGGAAAATAGGTCCTGCTGATTAATGCCGTTAGCAGTCAGTAACTGCTCACTTACCAGGTTCAGAGTCATCGTTTCTCACTCATTATGTGCTCAGATAATCATAGCCTGCGGTAATTCCGGTACGGCGTCAAATTCACTTGTTGTCAGTTTCACGCGGTTTACGCAGCACTTCATTGATTTCCGGTTTATCCAGCGGGCCACTGATGTGATAACGCAGCAGCGATATCCTGTTCCACAACGGCGCCAGAACTTTACTGGCGGCAAACACCGCCGCGCCAATTACCGGATTGATGGCAAACGCTGTCGCCACACCAACCGAGGCGGATATTTCCGGCGCAACCACCGCTTCCATATCGATCTGACGCTTCACCAGGTCGAGATTACCCTGCATCGCGATGTCCGCTTCCAGGCCATCCACCAGCAAATTATCGGTGCGCATCATGCCGTTTTCGATCCAGGCCGTGCCGTTAATCGAGTCGAAGTAGAAAGAATTGGTGAAGGTGTCGCTAAAGTCGAAGCGCAGTTTGCGCAGTAGCGCATCAAAGCTCACCAGCCGCAGGATTTTTCCGGCGGCACCGGTATTCACATCGGCGATCTGGCCTTTGCCAAAGTGGGTCTTCAGGGTACCGCTCAGCGTCTCTGCCGAGGGCTGCCAGGGAGCAGAGCGCCAGTGCAGGTCATACGCAATATCAAATGGCGCATCGCGCAGCGGCGTGTTGACGCCAAACCAGTTGGTCGCGTTATTAATATTCGGGCCTTTCAGCGAGCCCTTCAGCGAAGTGCGCTGGTCGTCCGGGCGGTTAACCCATTCCCCGTTGATTTTCAGCTGTGAACTGCCAGTATCCACTTTTCCGTTAGTAAGCGCTAACGTATCTCCGCGGGGTTGCAGCATCGCGGAGACCTGACCATATTTCTGACCCAGTACCCAGCACTCTTTACAGCGCAACTGTAAAGCGGGCCACTGGCTGAAATTAATGGTCGTGGCTTTTTGAGGTGGCGCTTTGCCGCCTTTGCCTTCACCGTTATCCCACTGCGGGTTGTAGTAAAGGTAATCCAGGTTCACCTGCCACGGTGCTTTCGGTGCCATTGCCAGCGCACCACGCAGCTCTTTAGCCCTGACGCCGACCTGGCCCTTGCCGCCTGCACTCTGAGCCAGTGTCGCTTCAACCTCATGCCATTGCTGCCCGGCCAGGGTGACCGCCGGGCTGCGAAGCGTGATATTGCCGGGCAGCGTGACGCCACCCGTTTTGAGGCCGCTGCCGCCGCCTGACTCGCTGCCCGCGGATGCTCCCCCTGCGGCCATCATCGCCACCCAGGCCTCGCCATCCAGCGCAGGCAGGTTCAGCACCATGCCGGGATGATCGGGCAGAGCAGGTGTTTTCTGCGCATCATTCAGCCAGATGCCACGATCGACGCGCAGCGTCGGCTCCAGCAACCAGCGGCTGTTAAAGCGATGGTTTGCATCAACGCTGCCACTGAGATCGAAATGGTGCAGGTCGCCACTGGCCTTGATTGCAACAGGCATCGCCTCACCAGCTTTTTTATCGAGCGGTGCAGGTAAGTGACTACTTACTTCTTTTGCATTACCGTTCAGCGTTACGTCATAACGCGCGCCGCCATGATGGGGCAGCGTAATATTGACGTCGCCCTGCCACGGCAGATTTCCGCCCAACTGCTTGCTGACGGCTGCAGGAAGCTGGCTGATTTTAGCAGGCTGCCAGTCGCCCTGAAGTTTGACGTTCACGCCAAAATCGTCCGGATTCTCTTTGGTGCTGAAACGCACGCCCATCGGCTGACCAAACCAGTTCGCACGCAGATCCTCACTGGCCAGATTTCCATTGTCGTAACGGAAGCGCCCTGAGAGATTGTTAATGGTGGTTTTTAACGGTTTGATAAACAGCGAATTATTGTTCAGGTCCACATTGCCACGGGCGTGAACCTGCTCACCATCCAGCGGGATATCCAGATTCAGGTGGCCGCCGACGCGGCCTTTGATTTCCAGCTGCTCCAGCGCGGCACCCAGTGAAGGTTTCAGCGGAGTCTGCCCGAAATAGTCCGCGATCTGCTGGCCTTCACCACTGATATCACCATCAATGATCAATTTCTCTTTGAGATAGTCGGGGATCACCGCAGTGACGTTACGCGCGTCCACCTCGCCCAGTTTCGCTGCTGGCGCTTTCATCCACAGACCGTCATTCAGGAAGTTAAGGTCGATATCGAGATTGCTCAACGCTGGCCATTTGGGCTGAAACGCATAGGTTGCCTGGCGAAGCGGTACCCAGACCTGGAACATGCCATCATTATGCTTGAACGGGAACAGCGCCGGATTACCGGCAAACAGCAGTGTGGCGTTGTCCACCTTGCCCCCCTTCACTGCCCCACTCAGATAGTGCGTCAGGCTGTTACCCATCAGCGGCACCGGGAAGTAGCGCCAGGCATCGCCCGCATCGGTAAGCCGGATACCGGCCAGAATATCCAGACGAGGCTCACCGCCGCTATTCTGCTGGTAACTAAAGTCGCCGCGCGCCCAGAGCGAGCGAGCCTGCAGATCAAGATTCTCACCCGCCAGCGTGAGGCCATGATCATCATTCAGCCAGCGCAGCGCACCGGTCACCCGCTTAATCTCTAACGGTGCCTGGAACATGTCGCCGTAGGGAACGGTCGCCGCCCCCATATTTACACTGACCTGACCATTGCTCAGGCTGCCGCGCGCTTCCCCGCTTAAATGGCTGATGCCCGGCAGCAGTTTCCAGTGCTGCCAGCTGAAATCACGCCACTTCACCTGTACGCGGGTTTTTTCAGGCTGCTGTAACGGAATATCCAGCGCCAGGCCATCGATGGTGCCCTGTGGCTGCAGCGTCTGCCAGTTTTCAAACAGCGCCGGAGAGAGCGGCGCAAACAGCGGTATAATTGGCGCAATATGACTCAGTACCAGTTGTGTAGCGCGAACCCGCACTTCCGGCTGACCATCCGGTCCCAGCATCTGCTTGTCTTCAGGACGCCATAAAAGAGAGAAGTGGCCTGCGGGCCAGGCGTGGCCGTCGGTGCTGAGCCGGGTTTGTGGCACATTGACCACCCAGCCATTCTGGAAACGTGAGAGGTGCGCAGTCAGCCCATCGACTTCAATGCGGTGTCGTCCGGTCTCGCCCTGCCAGCTGGCTCCGCCCTTGCGCAGCAGCAGATCGCCGGCGTAGATGTCGCCATCGCGCAGGTTAACCCAGGCCGCCAGGCTAAATCGGGCGCTGTCCAGCCGGGTATTGTCGCGCACCCAGCGGCCCAGCCACGGACGCATGTCCACATCGTCGGCCTGCATCCAGATACGGCCGTCATTGAGCAGACCGTTGCTGTCGTTGAGATCAAGCCGCACCTGAACCACGCCGTGCTGGCCGGTGAAGCTCGACAGACTGACTTCGCCTTCGGCCCGGTGGCGGTTATCTTCATTAACCCAGGTAAGTCGCGGGATCGCCAGCTCAGCATGCTGACCGGAAGGGGTGCGGAAACGGATGGTGCTGTCACGCAGGTCAAAGTGGTCAAATTGCCGCAGGAAGAGTTCGTTGATCTGCGCCGGACGGAAGCTGTTTTTCTCTTTGTCGTTATCCAGCAGCGGACGATTAGTGTCGAGGTGCAACTGCCAGAAGGTCAGATCGCGAAACTGCCAGCGCCAGTGCAGCAGGGACTGCCAGACGTCGAGAGCCAGATTAATGCGTTTGATCGTGAGTTTGCCGTTCTCATGCAGATCGACGTTAAGATCGCGAACCTGCAGAGTGGGGCCAAAATTCTCCCATTTACCCTCTAACTGGCTGGCGTTGACCGGCACACCGCTACGATCAGAGATAAATTGCAGAAGGTTGCTGCGATAGCTGTCGAGATGCGGCATCACCAGACGCAATCCGCTGACCAGCAGCGCGACAATCACGATGATTGCCGCGACCAGCAGTAACAAAATCCTCGGCAACTGCCTCACTCACGCCTCTCCTTGTGTTCCGTAAACGACGGATAGTTGGTTCTCATACCCGACCGTCTCCCGATAAAAGCGTTGAAACGCGCATTTTATCTCAAACAAGGGCGATTTTTCAGCCCGATATCCGAAGAAACCGGTGACCGGGCTGGCGTTACATCATCACCACGTCGAATTGCTCCTGCGTGTAGAGCGCCTCAACATGAACTTTAACCTGCTTGCCGACAAAGATTTCGACTTCAGCCAGTGCATGAGACTCGTCAGTTTTTAACGCCTCACCCACCGTCGGTGAAACATAGACCAGAAAGCGGTCAGAATCATAAGCGTGATGAACCCGGACAATCTCACGCATGATTTCATAGCAAACCGTTTCAACCGTTTTCAGCGTGCCGCGCCCTTTGCAGACCGGGCAGTCCTGGCACAAAACGTGCTCAATGCTTTCGCGGGTACGCTTACGCGTCATCTCCACCAGACCCAGCGCCGAGAAACCATTAATACCGGTTTTAACCCGATCTTTACTGAGCGCGCTTTCCAGGGAATGCAGTACCCGGCGGCGATGGTCTTCGTTGCTCATATCGATGAAGTCGATAATGATGATGCCACCAAGATTACGCAGTCGCAGCTGACGCGCGATCGCCTGAGTGGCTTCAACATTGGTATTAAAGATCGTCTCATCCAGGTTGCGGTGGCCAACAAACGCACCCGTATTGATATCAATGGTGGTCATCGCTTCGGTCTGATCGATGATCAGATATCCGCCTGACTTTAGTTCAACTTTTCGATCCAGCGAGCGCTGAATCTCATTTTCGACGTCAAACAGGTCGAAAATAGGCTGTTTACCGCTGTAGAGCTCCAGCTTACCGGCCATTTCCGGGATATATTCACCGGTAAATTCCATCAGCATGTCGCAGGTCAGGCGAGAGTCGACCCGGATGCGATCCAGGGCTGCGCCCGCAAAATCACGCAGAATACGCTGGGCCAGAGCCAGCTCACCATAGAGCAGGCAGCGGGTCTGATTGCGCTTTTTACGCTCGCTGACTTTGGTCCAGAGTCGTTTGAGAAAAGCCGCGTCCTGCGCCAGTTCTTCTTCCCCGATGCCTTCTGCGGCGGTACGGATAATAAAACCGCCCAGATCGTCGCAGTAGTCAGCCACGACCGCTTTAAGCCGATCGCGCTCTTTCTCACTCTCAATGCGCTGAGAGACACCCACATGCGATGCGCCTGGCATAAAGACCAGGTAACGCGAAGGCAGAGTGATGTCTGTGGTCAGCCGGGCACCTTTGGTGCCCAGCGGATCTTTGACGACCTGAACTACCAGATCCTGTCCCTGGCGCACCAGCTCGGCGATATCCCGTACGATAAAGTTTTTCTTTTCGTCGCCTGCCACACATTCCGTATGCGGCATGATGTCCGAGGCGTGCAGAAAGGCTGCTTTTTCCAGCCCGATATCAACAAAGGCGGCCTGCATGCCGGGCAATACACGGCTTACACGTCCCTTATAAATATTGCCAACGATGCCGCGGCGCGCTTCACGCTCAATGTGAATTTCCTGCAGTATGCCGCCGTCAATATAGGCAACACGTGTTTCAGAAGGCGTGACATTTACCAGTAATTCAGCCGTCATGTTGACCCCTTACGGCACGCAGTGACTCGAAATGGCTGATCAACTCCCCTGTCTCAACCAAGGGTAATCCGACCACTGCATGGTAGCTTCCATTAATTTTGCGGACAAAGTTTCCTCCCCTGCCCTGAATACCGTATGCACCCGCTTTATCCATTGGCTCGCCGGTCGCGATATAGTCGTCGATGTCGATCGCGGTTAAGGTGCGGAATGTCACATCAGTGGTCACGACGCAATCCAGCGCCTGCTGGCTGTCGGCCAGCGCTACCGCCGTCATCACCTGATGCGTATGACCAGAGAGTTTATGCAGCATCGCGCGCGCATCGGCGGCATCGCGCGGCTTTTCCAGCACTTCGCCATTCAGCACCACTATCGTATCCGCGCCCAGCACCGGCAGATCCTGCGCGGCCAGTTTTACGCCCGCCTGCGCTTTATCATTGGCCAGACGGCGGACATAGATCTCTGCCGCTTCGTTCGGCTGACGCTGCTCTTCAACGTCAGTCACGATGCGCTCGAATGTCAGCCCAAGTTGAGTTAACAGCTCACGACGACGCGGTGAACCGGAAGCAAGATAGAGGGTTACCATAAATTTCCTTATTGAACAGCGAACTGACGACGAATTTTTCTCATTAATAAGAATAGCCAGGGCCAGAGAATACCGTCGACGACACTGCTCCAGAAAATTTCAGGTCGGAATGAAACGTTGATTACCAGGAATTCAGCCCAGAAGACAATCACATCCATCGCCAGCGACAGCACCATAACCATTAACGCTTGCTGCCACAACGCTAAGTTGCGGAATAACTGGAACTTAAAAGCAATCAGGTAGGCGATGATACTGAGCGCCAGCGCCCGTACGCCGAGCGTGGAGCCCGCAATCAGATCCATGATGGCACCCAGCACAAATCCGCTGCCGACATTGACCCGATGTGGCAGTGCGAGCACCCAATAGATGAGAATCAACAGCAGCCAGGAGGGCCGGAACATATAAATTTCATCCGGCCACGGCATGATCTGCAGGACAAGCGCAACCAGGAAGGAGAGCCAGATGACCCAACGTCCCTGGCTGCGATATCGACTCAAGGCTGCCCCCCGCGTGAACGCGAGGAGTTGCTTTGTCCACTGCTACTGCTGGTTGACGGTGCTGGCGGTCCCATTTGTACGGCAGGCGCAGGCGGCCCCATTTCACCGGCAGGCGGTAAGACCTGCGGCATCATCTGCATCAGACGTTCGTTCGCAACGCGATGAACTTCATCCTGCGGCAGCGGCATATCACCATTGCGATCGGCACCCCACAGTAGCAGCAGGTAACGCAGGCGCTGCAGACCCGCTGTCGGATGCGCCTGAATCACCGTATAGGCGCGCTGGGTATCCACTTTTACCGAGGAAACCACACCTACCGGATAGCCTTCAGGGAATCGGCCACCAATACCTGAAGTCACCAGCACATCACCGACGCGAATATCCGTATTACCCGGCAGATGCTCAAGCTGGAGATCTTCAGTACAGCCGTTACCTGCGGCAATCACACGAATGTCATTACGCAGCACCTGAATTGGCAGGGCATGTGACGCATCACAGATCAGCAGAACACGGCTGGTGAGTTGTCCGACAGCGATAACCTGACCGACTACCCCTTTATCACTAATGACTGGCTGGCCTTCATAGACACCGTTAACGCTGCCTTTATCGATTACCACCTGGTCGGTGTAAGGATCGGTGCCGGTGGAGATGACCTGTGTCACCATTTTTTGCTCATCCTGACGCAGTGGTGAACCCAGCAGTTCACGCAGGCGTGCGTTTTCCTGCTTATATTGCCCCAGCATTAGCAGGTTACTGTTTTTCAGGAAGAGCTCACGACGTAACGCTTTGTTTTCCTGCTCCAGTTGCTGACGCGACGCCAGCGACTCTGACACACCATCCAGCAGCTGGCGTGGCCCATTGGCCAGGAAGTAAAACGGACTGACCGACGTATCCAGATAGTTGCGTATTTGGGTGAACGAACCCACACGACTGTCGGCAATGATAATGGCAATCGCCACGATAACCGCCAGGAAAAGACGCAACTGCAGGGAAGGTCCCCTGCTAAAAATCGGCTTCATATAATCTGCGTGATCCTCGACAACAGGTAAGGAAGCCACGGCAAAACACCGCGCTTCCCTGGGCTGAACGCACTGCACCGGCAAAGATTGCGCCGGTTCACATGCCACTCCCTCGCATGATCATTGCGTTCTCAGCCGGTTGAGGCAATTATTCTTCGCTGAACAAATCGCCGCCATGCATGTCGATCATTTCCAGTGCTTTGCCGCCACCGCGAGCCACACAGGTCAGTGGATCCTCAGCAACTACAACCGGAATGCCCGTCTCTTCCATCAGCAGACGATCCAGGTTGCGCAGTAACGCACCACCACCGGTCAGCACCATGCCGCGCTCCGAGATATCTGAAGCCAGCTCAGGCGGACACTGCTCAAGGGCAACCATCACCGCGCTAACGATGCCGGTTAAGGGCTCCTGCAGCGCTTCCAGAATTTCATTAGAGTTCAGTGTAAAGCCGCGCGGCACACCTTCTGCCAGGTTACGACCACGCACTTCGATCTCACGGACCTCATCACCCGGATAAGCGGAACCGATCTCATGCTTAATACGTTCTGCGGTCGCTTCGCCGATCAGTGAACCGTAGTTACGACGCACATAATTAATAATAGCTTCATCGAAACGATCGCCCCCAATACGCACTGACGAGGAGTACACCACACCGTTCAGTGAGATCACCGCCACTTCTGTGGTACCGCCACCAATATCCACGACCATTGAGCCGGTCGCTTCCGACACGGGCAGACCCGCACCAATTGCTGCAGCCATCGGCTCTTCAATCAGAAAGACTTCACGCGCGCCTGCGCCCTGAGCGGATTCACGAATCGCACGACGTTCAACCTGCGTTGCCCCGACGGGTACGCAGACCAGCACACGCGGGCTGGGACGCATAAAACTGTTGCTGTGAACCTGCTTGATGAAGTGTTGCAGCATCTTTTCGGTCACGAAGAAGTCAGCGATAACGCCATCTTTCATTGGGCGAATTGCTGCGATATTGCCTGGCGTACGGCCAAGCATCTGTTTGGCGTCATGGCCCACGGCCGCGACACTTTTCGGTGAACCAGCACGATCCTGTCGAATAGCGACCACGGAAGGCTCGTTCAGCACGATGCCCTGTCCTTTCACGTAAATCAGGGTATTCGCAGTACCCAGGTCAATGGACAAGTCGTTGGAAAACATGCCACGAAATTTTTTAAACATACTAAGGGATAATCCTGCAAGCTGGGGGCGGAAAATAAAATCCGCTTACTTTAACAACCACACGAAGCCGCCACAAGGCGCAAAAACGTTCTGCTCCGGTGAAAAAAGAGGCCTGATTGCGTTTAAGTCATCTGAACCGACGATCCGGAGCAGTTGAATGGCGACCAGACGCCATCAGCACTGCATTCCGCACGATTCTCCCTCTCAATGCCCGACATAAAATCTAACATTTCCGACAGGAAGGTTATGGGTTCAGATGCGACCTGACATTAAAAAAATCGCAAATCGCCCTCAACACGACGGCAATGGGTTAAATACGGTAACGTTGTGAATACTTCTTCACGTTACTGTTAACAGGAAGCGAAGGGGCAAAAAAGTCACCTTGCCCACCCGCTACCCCAAGCGCCACTAATGTCTGCCACTCCGCTTTAGTGCGGACACCGGTAGCAAACACCTGAATGTTCGTGCACTTACAGACTTCCAGCAGACTCTGTACGAACAGCTGGTTTTCGGTCCGCCGTTCAATGTTGCGCACCAGTCCGGCATCAAGCTTGATCAGTTCCAGCGGCAGCTGTCGTATGTAAGCGCTGCTGACCACGGTCAGACCCGCCTGATTCACCGCAACCCGACAGCCAAAAGCCTTAAGTGCGCGGAAAACTGGCGTTAAACGGTTGATGTGTTGACAAACATCTGCCTCGGCAAGTTCAAATAAAAATCGTTTTCTTTGTGCTTTTGGGCACTGCAGCAACATGTTCTGCAACCAGAGGACAAAAGAACGTTGCAGAAGTGAGGTAATCGTCACCGGGATTACCAGCGTCTCTTCCGGCCAGAGTTCAGAAAGTGCTGCAATGCGGGTCATCAGTTGGCGATCCCAGGCATCAGCCATGCCGAGCTGTTGCACCAGTGGCATATATTCTGCGGCCAGCACCTCTTTATCGCCGTCGAAGATACGAGTCAGCATTACCCGATGCTGTACCTTACCCTCAATATTGACGGTGGGTTTATGGTATAGCCGCGGACCACCACGGCTAAGCGTGTTTTCCAGCAGGGTTCGCCAGCGCACACTGCCCCGCCCGGCGTCCTGCGGATTTCCGGCACCATTGGTCCAGTTATTGCCGCCCAGCAGTGCCGCACGTCGGGTGGCCATTTCGGCATTTTCCATTACCTGCGGCACGGTCTGTCCGCTGTGCCAGGCGCTGATACCGATGTGGATGAGATCATCACGATTCACCATGCGCATCGGCGGCAGAGAATCGACGGCATTAATCAGCTGATCGGCAATACTGTTTGCCTCTTTGAGGCTGCGATGCGGCAGTAGCACGGCAAAATCACTGCGAAAATAGCGTGCCAGCAGGGCGCTGGGGTAGCGCAGCACAAAGGTGGAGAGCATGTTGACGAAATTAAAGAGATACTCCTCAACCAGCCCCGGCTCCAGCGAATCCTTCAGCGTGTCCAGATCGGGCAGGCGCACCATCATCACCACACCATGGGTACCGACAGCTTCCTGATCCTCCAGCAGGGTGGCGAGCTGGTTATCAAAGAACAGCCGGTTATTGAGGCCGGTGCGGCCATCCTGCGCAGCAAAGGTGCGGATCAGCGTGTCGATACGCAGACGCTGCTCACCCGCTTCCTGCAGATCCGCCAGCAACACATCCAGTGCGCGGCTCGCCCTGGGTGGCCACTCATCCACCCCCCGTTTCGGCATTACGCCGCGCTCCCCGCTGATAATCGCCTCGGCCCGCACTTCAAGATGCTCCATGCCACGCCACTGACGACTGAGCCAGCGATGCATCAGTAGCAGCACCAGACTCATCACCAGCATAACGGTAAACAGGATGCCCAGCGTGTAGGTGCCGGTGATGGAACGTAGCCAGGTTTTGGCAGGATCAAGTGTGATGACCCGCAGCTGCAAGCCGGTCTGATGCATCAACGGCACATCGACCTGAAGAAAACGATTTGGCTCGTCTTCAAGCATCTGGTTTTCGTGTCGGGAGAGGGTAAGAAAAGTTTGTTTGCCATTGTGAAGGGAAATCTGCTCGGCATTCATTATCGGCATCATACGCGTGAGCCAGTCTTGCAACTCTGCTGGCGTCTGGGTGAACATCGCCTGATCCACTTCGGTCGCCAGTATCTGCGCCCGATGTTCAACCCGCTGATGACTGAACCAGAAAACACTGAATGCACAGCCTGCCAGCATCAACGACATTGCCAGCAGGCTTAAAAAGGTAATAAACGCAGATAATTTTGTGGTTAATCGCATCCCTGTGCCTGTATTACTGCGGTGATAACCGAATCACCCAACCTTGTACCGTCAGCCTGACGAAAACGCGAGCAAAATAGCATAATTTGCCGTTGCCGACATCGCCGGGACGTCTGAAGCCGAAGTATATCGTCGGGATATCATCGCTGACGTTGATCCTGGCACTTTTCAGTGCATTCTCATCGTACCGGCCAGCCAGGAAATTTCACATTTTCACGGCGAAACTGGCTGATATCAGTAATAGTCATCATGCTGGTTAATGACATCCTGTCTGGAGAAGGCAACATGAAACGCACACCCTGTCTGACCGAAGCCGACGTAACGCCGGAAAGCATTTTTAATATGAAGCGCCGCCAGGTGCTGAAAACGCTGGGACTGAGCGCAGCGGCGATGGGTATGCCGGGCGTGGCGCAAGCCGATATTCTCAGCTGGTTCAAAGGCAACGATCGCCCACCCGCGCCAGCAGGCCGGCCACTGGACTTTACCAAACCCGCGCAGTATCAGGCTGATCTGACCTTAACGCCTGCGGATAAAGTTTCCGGCTATAACAATTTTTATGAGTTCGGGCTGGATAAGGCCGATCCGGCTGCCAATGCCGGTACGCTGAAAACAGAACCCTGGAAACTGACCATTGATGGCGAAGTGGCTAAGCCTGTGACCCTGGATATGGATGACATTTTTAAACGGTTTGCCATGGAGCAGCGAATCTATCGCATGCGCTGCGTAGAAGCCTGGTCGATGGTGGTGCCCTGGATAGGCTTTGAGTTAAATAAGCTTATCTCTCTGGCGGAACCCACCAGCAAAGCGCGTTTTGTCGCCTTCCAGACACTGTACGATCCCGAGCAGATGCCTGGCCAGAAAGATCGCTTTATTGGCGGCGGCCTCAATTATCCCTATGTTGAAGGTTTACGTCTGGATGAAGCGATGCATCCGCTGACGATACTGACGACCGGCGTCTATGGCAAAGCGCTGCCGCCGCAGAATGGCGCGCCGATTCGTCTGACGGTACCGTGGAAATATGGTTTTAAGGGCATTAAGTCGATTGTCAAAATCACGCTGACCGCTACACAGCCACCAACGACCTGGAACCAGATCGCCACAGATGAATATGGTTTTTATGCCAATGTGAATCCGCACGTCAATCATCCACGCTGGTCGCAGGCCACTGAGCGCTTTATCGGCCCTGGCGGCAGTCTGAAGGTCGAACGTCAGCCAACACTGCTGTTTAACGGCTATGCCGAACAGGTTGCGTCGCTCTATCGTGGTCTGGATTTACGGGAGAATTATTAGGTGGTACGCCTGTCGATAAAACAGATCACCTGGCTTAAGGTGATTCTGCATCTTGCGGCTCTGTTGCCACTGGTTTATCTGGTTCTTGCCGCGATGCAGGGTGGCCTGAGTGCGGATCCGGCAAAAGATATTCAGCATTTTACCGGCCGAATGGCGCTGAAACTGCTGCTGGGTACGCTGCTGGTCTCACCGCTGGCACGTTACGGCAGGCAACCGCTGTTAATCCGTACCCGACGCCTGCTTGGCGTCTGGACGTTTGTCTGGGCCTCTCTCCATCTGCTGAGCTATTACCTGCTGGAGCTGGGCGCTGACAATCTGCGTCTGCTGGGCAGCGAACTGATTTCCCGTCCCTATCTGACACTGGGTATTATCAGCTGGCTGATATTACTGGCCCTGACACTGACATCGTTTCAGCGCGCTCAGCGTAAGCTCGGTAAGCGCTGGCAAACCCTGCACAACGCAGTCTATCTTGTCGCGATCCTGGTGCCGATTCACTATATCTGGTCAGTGAAAACCGTGTCACCCCAGCCACTTATCTACGCACTACTCGCTGCGATTCTGTTAGCCTGGCGTTACAAAAAATTTCTCAAATGGTGGCCTCGCTAGCGCTTCACCCGTTGTTTTCCTCTGCTGTTTTCTGATAAAAGATGTGGCCCGCAGGCCACATCCGATCATCTTCGCAGATAAGACCAGTATTTTGCTGCGAAATGACACGAAACGGATATAATGCCCGGCTTTATTGCTCGTCGGGTCTTCTTTTTCATTGTCAAAGGTGACAAATGAAGATTCGCAAGGTATTTTACGCGATGCCTCAATGATTGCGGGAGATGGCAGCACGATGGCGCATAAATTACATATTCTGCTTTTAAACGGACCCAACCTGAACCTGTTGGGAACCCGTGAACCTGAGAAGTATGGTCATACCACGCTGCGTCAGATCGTTGACGATTTGACACGTCAGGCAGACCAGTTGAATGTGGAATTGAGCCACCTGCAAACCAATGCTGAGTTTCAGCTCATTGATCGCATTCATGAGGCCAAAGGCAATGTGGATTACATCATTATTAATCCTGCCGCGTTTACCCATACCAGTGTCGCACTACGTGATGCCCTGCTGGCGGTCGAAATACCGTTTATCGAGGTTCATCTCTCCAACGTGCATGCCCGCGAGCCCTTCCGCCATCACTCCTATCTTTCTGATGTCTCTGCTGGCGTGATCTGTGGGCTTGGCGCTGACGGCTACACATGGGCTTTACAAACGGCAGTAAAACGCCTGTCTCAAACTAATTAATCAAACTGAGTACGGAACCCCACTCATGGATATTCGTAAAATTAAAAAACTGATCGAACTGGTTGAAGAGTCTGGCATTTCTGAGCTGGAAATTTCTGAAGGTGAAGAGTCCGTTCGCATCAGCCGTGCACCTGCAAACGTGGGTTACCCGATGATGCAGCAGGCTTACGCTCCGCCAGTTCAACAGCCTGCTCTGGCAACCGCCGTTGCCCCTGTTGCAGCGATTGCCGAAGCGGCACCGGCTGAAATCAGCGGTCACATCGTGCGTTCACCGATGGTAGGCACCTTCTACCGCACGCCGAGCCCGGATGCGAAAGCCTTTGTGGAAGTCGGTCAGAAAGTGAATGCCGGCGATACCTTGTGCATCGTCGAAGCCATGAAAATGATGAACCAGATCGAAGCTGACAAATCAGGCGTGGTGAAAGCTATCCTGGTTGAAAGCGGTCAGCCGGTCGAATTTGACGAGCCACTGGTTATCATCGAGTAACGGGGCAGATCATGCTGGATAAAATTGTTATTGCTAACCGTGGCGAGATCGCACTGCGCATTCTGCGTGCCTGTAAAGAACTGGGCATCAAAACTGTTGCGGTACACTCAAGCGCGGATCGTGACCTGAAGCACGTGCTGCTGGCAGACGAAACCGTCTGCATCGGCCCGGCGCAGTCAGTTAAAAGTTACCTCAACATCCCGGCGCTGATCTCTGCTGCAGAGATCACCGGCGCGGTGGCGATTCACCCAGGCTACGGCTTCCTCTCTGAGAATGCCGATTTTGCCGAGCAGGTTGAGCGCTCCGGCTTTATCTTTATCGGCCCGAAAGCAGACACCATTCGCCTGATGGGTGATAAAGTCTCTGCGATCAATGCGATGAAGAAAGCAGGCGTCCCAACCGTACCGGGCTCTGACGGTTCGCTGACCGATGATATGGAAAAAAACCGTGCCTTTGCGAAGCGCATCGGTTATCCGGTCATCATCAAAGCCTCTGGCGGCGGCGGCGGTCGTGGTATGCGCGTCGTGCGCAGCGACAAAGATCTGGAACAATCCATCAACATGACGAAAGCGGAAGCCAAAGCGGCTTTCAGCAACGACATGGTTTACATGGAGAAGTATCTGGAGAATCCGCGTCACATCGAAATTCAGGTCCTGGCTGACGGCCAGGGCAACGCGATCTATCTGGGCGAACGTGACTGCTCCATGCAGCGTCGTCACCAGAAAGTGGTCGAAGAAGCCCCAGGTCCAGGTATTACGGAAGAACAGCGTCGCTTTATCGGCAATCGCTGTGCTAAAGCCTGTATTGAGATTGGCTATCGCGGTGCTGGTACCTTTGAGTTCCTGTATGAAAACGGTGAGTTCTACTTCATTGAGATGAACACCCGTATTCAGGTGGAACATCCGGTGACCGAGATGATCACCGGTGTGGATCTGATCAAAGAGCAGCTGCGCATCGCTGCCGGTCAGCCACTGTCGATCAAACAGGACGAAGTGGTGATTCGCGGGCATGCGGTCGAGTGCCGTATTAACGCTGAAGATCCGGTTACCTTCCTGCCAAGCCCGGGTAAAATCACCCGCTTCCACGCGCCAGGCGGTTTTGGCGTGCGCTGGGAGTCGCATATCTACTCAGGCTACACCGTACCGCCGTATTACGACTCCATGATCGGTAAGCTGATCACCTATGGCGAAACGCGCGACGTGGCTATTGCCCGCATGAAGAATGCGCTGGCGGAACTGATCATCGACGGTATCAAAACCAACGTTGAACTGCAGATGAAAATCATGTCCGACGAAAACTTCCAGCACGGTGGAACCAATATCCACTATCTGGAGAAAAAACTCGGCTTGCACGAGAAGTAAACGCAACGCTGAGTCAGTCAGAGGCCGGTTAATCCGGCCTTTTTCTTTTGCCGCTGGCGTTAAGGTTGAATCATGGATGCTCGTTTTAAACAGGCACATAAAGAGGCGCGCTGGTCGCTCTATCTCACCCTGCTCTGGCTTGCTGCCTGGGGGCTTTCAGCCTGGCTGGGCGGACGTGAAATTGGTATGACCGGTCTGCCGCGCTGGTTCGAACTCTCCTGCCTGTTTGCTCCCCTGTTGTTCATATTCCTGTGCTGGATGATGGTGCGGGTCATTTTCCGCGACATGCCGCTGGAGGATAAAAATGAACAGTGAAATTGTTCTGCCGTTACTGATTTATCTGGTGCTGGTTGCTGCGCTGTCAGTCTTTGCCGTCCGTAAAAGGCGTGAAGGCAGCTTCCTCACTGAATATTTTCTTGGCAGCCGCTCCATGGGTGGATTTGTGCTGGCGATGACGCTCACCACCACCTATATCAGCGCCAGCTCGTTTATTGGTGGCCCCGGTGCCGCTTACAAATATGGGCTGGGATGGGTATTGCTGGCGATGGTGCAGGTGCCTGCCGTCTGGCTGTCGCTGGGTGTGCTGGGAAAAAAGTTTGCCATTCTGGCACGTAAATATAATGCGGTGACGCTGAATGACATGCTCTACGCCCGCTATCAGAGCCCGCTGCTGATCTGGCTGGCGAGTCTGAGTCTGCTGGTTGCCTTTATCGGTGCCATGACGGTGCAGTTTATTGGCGGTGCGCGGCTGCTCGAAACCGCCGCAGGCATTCCGTATGATACCGGTCTGCTGATTTTTGGCGGCACTATTGCGCTCTACACCGCTTTCGGCGGATTCCGTGCCAGCGTACTCAATGACGCCATGCAGGGCGTCGTGATGCTGATTGGCACCTTTCTGCTGCTGTTCGCGGTGATTCATCAGGCTGGCGGCCTGAGCACGGCCGTCCAGAAACTGCATGACATCGATCCTGCTTTACTGTCGCCGCAGGGGCCGGGTGAGATTATAACGCCGACGTTCCTCAGCTCGTTTGTCGTGCTGGTCTGCTTTGGGGTGATTGGCTTGCCGCATACTGCGGTGCGGTGCATCTCTTATAAAGACAGTAAGGCAGTCCATCGGGCCATTATTCTGGGCACTATTGTGGTGGCGATTCTGATGCTGGGAATGCATCTGGCCGGTGCGCTGGGCCGGGCGGTTCTGCCGAATCTGACCGTGCCGGATAGTGTTATCCCTACACTAATGATCACCGTGCTGCCGCCGTTAGCCGCCGGACTGTTTCTGGCAGCACCTATGGCCGCCATTATGTCGACCATTAATGCCCAGCTGTTACAGGCTTCGGCCACGCTGATCAAAGATCTCTATCTGCGCGTCGCGCCACAGCAACTGGAAAATGAGACGCGGCTGCGACGGTTATCTGGCACCATTACGTTCGCACTGGGTATCCTGCTGCTGATTGCGGCCTGGAACCCACCCGATATGATTATCTGGCTTAACCTGCTGGCCTTTGGCGGCCTTGAGGCGGTTTTCCTCTGGCCACTGGTACTGGGCCTCTACTGGGAACGCGCTAATGCCGCGGGCGCCATCACCGGCATGGTGGTGGGTGGAGGCTGCTACGCTTTTCTGGCGAGCCTGAACCTGCAGATTCTGGGTTTTCATCCTATTGTGCCCTCACTGCTTTTGAGCCTGCTGGCATTTTTAGTGGGCAACCTGTTTGGACGCGCGCCGCAAACGGTCGACGCGCCGCAACATTGACGGAAAGAGAGACGTTATGCCGTGGATTCAAATCAAAATTAACAGCTCAGGTGAACACGCGGAAACGCTGAGCGATGCGCTGATGGACATCGGTGCGGTTTCAGTGACCTTTCAGGATACCAACGACACGCCGGTGTATGAGCCGCTGCCAGGTGAAACGCGCCTGTGGGGCGATACCGATGTTATCGGCCTGTTCGATGCAGAAACTGATATGGCCGCGATTACCGCCGAACTGGCGCAGCATCCGTTGCTGGGCGCCGGTTTTCGTCACCGGATCGAGCAGATCGAAGATAAAGACTGGGAGCGCGAATGGATGGAAAACTTCCATCCGATGCGCTTCGGTGAGCGGCTCTGGATCTGTCCGAGCTGGCGTGATGTGCCGGATCCCGATGCCGTCAACGTGATGCTCGATCCCGGCCTGGCATTTGGGACCGGCACGCATCCGACCACCTCACTCTGCCTTACCTGGCTTGATGGGCTGGATCTGGTGGGCAAAACGGTGATCGATTTCGGCTGTGGCTCGGGGATCCTGGCGATCGCCGCACTGAAGCTGGGCGCGGCTCAGGCGATCGGGATTGATATTGATCCGCAGGCTATTCAGGCCAGCCGGGATAATGCTGAACGCAACGGCGTCTCCGATCGCCTGTCGCTCTACCTGCCCCACCAGCAACCGGACAATCTGCAGGCTGATGTAGTGGTGGCCAATATCCTGGCTGGCCCGCTACGTGAACTGGCACCGCTGATCAGCGTACTGCCGAAGTCTGGCGGTCATCTGGGCCTCTCGGGCGTGTTAGAGAGCCAGGCAGAGAGCGTCTGCGAAGCGTATGTCAGCGAGTTCACGCTCGATCCGGTCGCAGTTAAAGAGGAGTGGTGCCGGATTACCGGGATTAAATCCTGAATTTAGCGCCGGTCTGACCCTTCTGATATCGCTCTGCCCGACACAACGTGCCTTAACGGAATATTCAGCCAGCCCGTAGCGTAAGCTGCGGGCTTTCACGTTTTGAAATGGATGCTTGTATCGTTAATCACGGCATGTGACGTTTTTTATCTGGCGAATTGGCGTACTTTTCTGGAAAAACTTTTGTTCACAATTTCAGCATAAATTATTAACCTATTGATATTTAAGAATAATAATAAAGACCCCTAAGCACTGCCCGGATTTCATTGATCTTTCTTGCTGATTGTTCAAAGTTTGGCCTTTCATCTTCCTGCAAAAATGCGTAATATACGCCGCCTTGCAGACACAGTATGGCCATTCTGACTTCATGCGTATTGGAAACCTCCAGCTGAGAAATCGACTGATTGCAGCACCGATGGCCGGTATTACCGACAGGCCGTTCAGGGCGCTGTGTCACGAAATGGGTGCAGGCATGGCAGTTTCTGAGATGTTGTCTTCTAACCCGGAAGTCTGGGCAAGCGACAAATCTCGATTACGTATGGTTCACAGCGATGAGCCAGGCATTCGCGCCGTGCAAATTGCCGGTTGCGATCCCAGTGAAATGGCGCAAGCTGCACGCATTAATGTTGAGGC
Source organism: Pantoea sp. E956-1 (assembly GCF_982223955.1). Classification (NCBI taxonomy): domain Bacteria; kingdom Pseudomonadati; phylum Pseudomonadota; class Gammaproteobacteria; order Enterobacterales; family Erwiniaceae; genus Pantoea; species Pantoea sp. E956-1. The sequence continues at coordinate 136,294 of NZ_CEUYZP010000012.1, forward strand.
TGGTGCACAGGTTATCGACATTAATATGGGATGCCCTGCCAAGAAGGTGAACCGCAAAATGGCGGGTTCAGCCTTGCTGCAATACCCCACCGTGGTGGAGTCTATTCTCTCCGCAGTGGTTAATGCAGTGAATGTGCCGGTTACGCTGAAAATTCGTACTGGCTGGGATCCTGAAAACAGGAACTGTGTCGCGATTGCCCAATTGGCTGAACGCTGCGGTATACAGGCTCTGACGATACATGGCCGCACTCGTGCCTGCCTGTTCAACGGAGAAGCTGAATATGACAGCATTCGGACAGTTAAGCAGAGTGTCTCCATTCCGATTATCGCGAATGGAGACATAACTGACCCGCATAAAGCCAGAGCGGTGCTCGACTATACAGGGGCCGATGCTCTGATGATAGGACGTGCCGCTCAGGGAAGACCGTGGATCTTCCGGGAAATCCAGCATTATCTGGACACTGGGGAGTTGCTTGCCCCGCTGCCGATGGCAGAGGTCAAGCGCTTGCTTGTTTCGCATATACGTGAGCTGCACGACTTTTACGGTTCAGGCAAGGGATACCGTATAGCGCGAAAGCACGTCTCCTGGTACCTGCAGGAGCACGCCCCGAATGACCAGTTTCGGCGCACATTCAACGCCATTGAGGATGCCAGCGAACAGCTGGAGGCGTTGGAGGCATACTTCGAAAATCTTGCGTAACGAAATAAAGAGCTGAAAGAACTATGTTCGAACAACGCGTAAATTCTGACGTACTGACCGTTTCTACCGTTAACTCACAGGATCAGGTAACTCAAAAACCTTTGCGTGATTCGGTTAAACAGGCACTGAAGAACTATTTTGCTCAACTGAATGGTCAGGATGTGAGCGACCTGTATGAGCTGGTTTTGGCTGAAGTCGAGCAGCCTCTGTTGGACATGGTGATGCAGTATACCCGTGGCAATCAGACCCGTGCTGCCCTGATGATGGGTATTAACCGCGGTACGCTGCGTAAGAAATTGAAAAAATACGGCATGAACTGATTTTTGGTTCTGTCTGTAAATCACGCCAGCCTTCGGGCTGGCGTTTTTATTTGTGCGTCGACGCACAAAGCCACGGCAATGATAGTGAAACAGTTGTCCCTGATATGGTAACTGTAGTTGCAATTGCTGGCGTGATATTTCACCCTCTCGCTTTCGCCCGCTTTTATTTGACTTAGTACCTGCCTGACTCTCACCTCGCTGCGCATCCCCGCCACCACTGGGTATGTGACTTTCTGCGCATTAAAAAGCAACGCAATTTCTTCATACATTTCTGCCTGAGTGAATGCTCACACTGCTCCCACATAGTGAAACTATTTGCACTAAATGTGATCGGGTCGACTCGCATTGCTTCCTTTTGGTGCGCCATATTAGCGGAACTTTCTAAGTGCTTCCGATTATTAACCGTTCTTTCATACGAATTCAGGATCCTGCAAACCTGGCATCAGCTTTGCAGAGTCGTGGATGGCTGACCGCCACAGACAGGAAAAACGCACACTAAAGTGCGCAAACATAACAACATGATCCCGCCACACAGGATGCTTTATGAAAAAGATGATGCTCTCTACGCTGATCGCTGCTGCCTCGCTGGTTGCCATTGCTCAGCAAGCACACGCAGGCACCACACTGGATGCGATAAAGAAAAAAGGTTTTGTTCAATGTGGTATCAGTGACGGCTTGCCGGGCTTCTCCTATGCAGATGCTGGCGGCAAGTTTACCGGTATCGATGTGGATGTGTGTCGTGCGACGGCTGCCGCTGTGTTTGGTGATGCGACCAAAGTGAAATATACCCCGCTGACCGCGAAAGAGCGCTTTACCGCCCTGCAGTCAGGGGAGGTGGATGTGCTTTCACGTAATACCACCTGGACCTCATCGCGCGATGGCGGCATGGGCTTCCTGTTTGCGGGCGTGAACTATTACGACGGTATCGGCTTCCTGACTCACCAGAAAGCCGGTCTGAAAAGCGCGAAAGAGCTGGATGGCGCCACTGTCTGTATCCAGGCGGGAACCGACACCGAGCTGAACGTGGCGGATTTCTTCAAAGCCAACAAAATGCAATATACGCCGGTGACCTTCGACCGCTCTGATGAGTCGGCTAAGGCGCTGGATAGCGGACGCTGCGATACGCTGGCATCTGACCAGTCTCAGCTTTACGCATTACGCATTAAGCTGGGCAAACCAGACGAATTTATTGTCCTGCCCGAAGTGATCTCCAAAGAGCCGCTGGGGCCGTTGGTGCGTCGTGGTGATGATGACTGGTTCACCATCGTGAAGTGGTCGCTCTACGCCATGCTGAATGCGGAGGAGATGGGTATTTCCTCGAAAAACGTTGATCAGATGACGGCTAAGCCGACCACACCAGACATGGCACACTTCCTGGGCGCAGAAGGTGATTTTGGTAAGGATCTGAAGCTGGATAACAAGTGGGCCTACAACATCGTCAAACAGGTGGGTAACTATCAGGAAAGCTTTGACCGTAACGTCGGTAAAGATAGCGCACTGAAGATCGCACGTGGTCAGAATGCGTTGTGGAACCAGGGCGGTATTCAGTACGCACCTCCGGTACGTTAACAGACCTCACTAATCGGGCACCCTATTCTGCGGTGCCCTACCCCAGCTTTCGTTACTGAGGTTTCAACATGTCACAACGCCCAACCGTGAAAAGGGATTTTTCATTTGGTAATCCCACGGTTCGCGCCTGGATTTATCAGCTCATCGCCGTCGTCGCGGTGCTTGGTGTGGTGGGTTATCTGGTGCATAACACCATTATTAACCTTGCCAATCGCGGCATAACATCGGGGTTTGGATTTCTTGAGCGCACTGCCGGTTTCGGCATCGTTCAGCATCTGATTGAGTACACTGAGGGAGATACCTACGCGCGCGTGTTTCTGGTCGGATTAACCAACACGTTGCTGGTTTCTGCACTATGTATTGTTTTCGCTTCGATTCTCGGATTCGCGGTCGGTCTTGCCCGCCTTTCTGACAACTGGCTGCTACGGAAACTCTCGAATATCTATATCGAAACCTTCCGTAATATCCCACCCCTGCTGCAAATCTTCTTCTGGTACTTTGCAGTCTTGCGCAATCTGCCGGGGCCACGTCAGGCGCTGAATGCTTTTGATCTGGCCTATGTCAGTAATCGCGGACTCTACGTTCCGTGGCCGACCTATGCACCAGGCAGCTGGCCGTTTCTTATCGCACTGCTTCTGGCCGCGGCTGTGAGCTATGGTTTGTACCGCTTTAACCGTAAACATCAGCTGAAAACCGGTCAGTTACGTCGGACATGGCCTGCTGCCGTTGCGATGCTGATTCTCTTTCCTTTACTTGCGTACCTGGGGTTTGGCCCAGCCACGCACTGGGATGTGCCGCAACTGCGCGGTTTCAATTTCCGTGGCGGCTCGGTGATGATACCGGAACTGGCAGCACTCACACTGGCACTGTCGATTTATACGTCGTCGTTTATTGCTGAGGTGATCCGCTCCGGGATTCAGTCGGTCCCCTATGGTCAGCATGAAGCGGCGCGGTCGCTTGGACTGCCTAATCCGGTTACGCTGCGCCAGGTGATTATTCCTCAGGCCATGCGCGTCATTATTCCGCCACTGACCAGCCAGTATCTGAACATCGTGAAGAACTCCTCACTCGCCGCCGCTATCGGTTATCCCGATATGGTGTCGCTGTTCGCCGGATCGGTACTGAATCAGACCGGTCAGGCCATCGAGACGATTGCTATCACGATGGGCGTTTACCTGATTATCAGTCTGCTGATATCGCTGCTTATGAACTTCTACAACCGCAAAATTGCGCTGGTTGAGCGTTAAGAGAACGGGATAACTATGTCTGTGACTACGCATGAAACGCCCCCCGTCCCGATGAATCTGGTCAGTCGCACCTGGCTGTGGGCTCGTAAGAACCTGTTTTCCAGCTGGTTTAATACGCTACTGACGCTGTTTTGCATCTGGGTCATCTGGCACGTCATTCCGCCCGCGCTGAACTGGCTGGTCTTTCAGGCAAACTGGATCGGCACCACGCGCGCTGATTGCACCAAAGAAGGTGCCTGTTGGGTCTTTATCCATGCTCGTTTCGGCCAGTTCATGTATGGGCTTTACCCGCATGAGTTGCGCTGGCGTATTAACCTGGCGCTGGTGATCGGCCTGTTGTCGATTGTGCCGATGTTCCTGAGGAGCCTGCCGTATCGTGGACGCTACATTGCTGCCTGGGCTGTCATCTATCCGGTGGTTGTCTGGTTTCTGCTGTATGGCGGCTATCTGGGGCTGGAACGTGTCGAAACGCGTCAGTGGGGCGGATTAACGCTGACGCTGATTATCGCGTCGGTGGGTATTGCCGGTGCGCTGCCGCTGGGTATTTTGCTGGCGCTGGGCCGTCGCTCACGTATGCCGGTCGTTCGCACGCTGTCGATAATCTTTATCGAATTCTGGCGCGGCGTGCCGCTGATTACCGTTCTGTTTATGTCATCCGTGATGCTACCGCTGTTTATGTCTGAAGGCACTAACATCGACAAGCTGGTGCGCGCGCTGGTCGGCGTCATTCTGTTCCAGTCCGCCTATGTGGCAGAGGTAGTTCGCGGTGGCCTGCAGGCACTACCGAAGGGTCAGTATGAAGCAGCCGAATCTCTGGCGCTGGGCTACTGGAAGACGCAGATGCTGGTTATTCTGCCGCAGGCGCTGAAGCTCACGATTCCCGGTCTGGTTAATACCATTATCGCACTGTTTAAAGATACCAGCCTGGTCATCATCATTGGTCTTTTCGATCTGTTCAGTAGCGTTCAGCAGGCAACGGTCGATCCGACCTGGCTGGGCATGTCGACTGAAGGTTATGTCTTTGCAGCACTGGTCTATTGGATTTTCTGTTTTAGCATGTCGCGCTACAGCCAGTATCTGGAAAAGCGCTTTCACACCGGGCGTACATCGCACTGAGGTTTTACATGACTGACTCTATGACACACTCTTCCGACGCGTTGATGATCTCGCTTGAGAACGTGAATAAATGGTACGGGCAGTTCCACGTACTGAAAGACATTAACCTGCAGGTTAAACCCCGTGAACGCATCGTACTGTGCGGACCTTCCGGCTCCGGCAAATCGACGACGATCCGCTGTATCAACCATCTGGAAGAGCATCAGCAAGGCCGCATTGTTGTTGACGGTATCCATCTTAATGATGACGTTCGTAACATTGAGCGCGTGCGCACCGAAGTCGGGATGGTCTTCCAGCACTTCAATCTCTTTCCACACCTGACGGTATTGCAGAACTGCACGCTGGCACCTTCCTGGGTGAGGAAGATTCCAAAGAAGGAAGCGGATGAGCTGGCCATGCACTATCTGGAACGCGTACGTATTGCCGAGCATGCACATAAATTTCCAGGTCAGCTCTCTGGCGGACAGCAGCAACGTGTCGCCATCGCCCGTTCACTCTGTATGAAGCCCAAAATTATGCTGTTTGATGAACCCACGTCAGCGCTTGATCCTGAGATGGTTAAGGAGGTTCTGGATACGATGATTGGTCTGGCTGAGGATGGAATGACCATGCTGTGCGTCACTCATGAGATGGGCTTTGCCCGGACGGTGGCTGATCGGGTGATCTTTATGGATCGGGGAGAGATCGTCGAAGTCGCGCCGCCACAGGAGTTCTTTGCGAATCCAAAATCGGAGCGTACCCGGGCGTTTTTATCGCAGGTTATTCACTGATCAGACGTTCAGTTATCTTACTACCCGGCCTGGTGCCGGGTTTTTTATGGCCTGAACAGCCGCTTTAATACGCTTACTGACCTGTTACTGTTATGGATAAACAGACAGATACGCCGTGCAGAGGGAGTTTTATCGCGGTTTTCCACAACGAAAAAAGCCCTTCGCATACGCAAAGGGCTCTCTCTTATTTGATGCCTGGCAGTTCCCTACTCTCGCATGGGGAGACCCCACACTACCATCGGCGCTACGGCGTTTCACTTCTGAGTTCGGCATGGGGTCAGGTGGGACCACCGCGCTACAGCCGCCAGGCAAATTCTTTTATTTACCGAACTCGTGTCTTAACTGGTGCTGATACCCAGAGTCGAACTGGGGACCTCACCCTTACCAAGGGTGCGCTCTACCAACTGAGCCATATCAGCACACTAAATTTGATGCCTGGCAGTTCCCTACTCTCGCATGGGGAGACCCCACACTACCATCGGCGCTACGGCGTTTCACTTCTGAGTTCGGCATGGGGTCAGGTGGGACCACCGCGCTAAAGCCGCCAGGCAAATTCTT
>NZ_CEUYZP010000013.1:0-141477 GCF_982223955.1 Pantoea sp. E956-1
TGATGATATTTATCATTAGGAAAAACTCACTAACCGCCAGCTTTTAGTCACAATTTCTAAATGATTATCAAAGCTGTGCTGCTCATAATGTCTATGAGTTATATCCAAAATGTCCGCTTCTCGCTCATAGCGTACATATCTGAATTGCTTAATTGAGCGTGTTAACATCTGAAAAGCGCAGGATTGACCAAGTTGTACGCTATAAGACACGATTGAAACGACGCTTCTGGTGTGTCGGCAGATTTAATCCAAGAACCGGGCTGAATTGTTAATGGCTGCAATGATACTAAACCCTACCTCAGCTGTGGCGTTTTGTTAGCTAAAAGGAGTAAACATGGAAGTAAGGGTAGAACTGTGTCCGCCAGATGAATGGGAATCCATGGTGAAAATTTTTACCGAAATGGAAGAACACTATTATGGTAAGGGCATCATTCAGGAACCACTGTTGAAGAATTACCTCCGCAATCGACTGTTCAGTCAGCTCTCCGGTACTCTGGTGCTCAGGGCTCGCTGCGACGCTTATATCGTTGGGCTGGCGTGTTGCAGTATTCTCTACCCTTCTCCCCGGTACAGTGGCCAGCTGCATATCAAAGAGCTTTATGTCTCCAAGAATGAGAGAGGAAAAGGCACAGGGGAATCCATAATGCGCTTTATGGCGAAACTCGCTCTTGAACATGAGTGTCGTAGCCTCAGCTGGAATGCCGAGAAATCAAACGCCGGAGCAAACCGTTTTTATCAGTCTTTAGGGGGCACAATAAATAATGGTATTGTGAATTATTATCTTCATGGTGAACTCCTGCGTAAACTGGCTTCCGACAGTTCGGCAGAGCCCGGCGGCTGTACTGGTTAAGCTATCGCACTGATTTGGCTTGCCAGGAAGGCAGAGGAAATCTGCAGAATGTTGATGCCGTGTCCGCTCTGTGCCAGCAGCGGAAGTTGCACATGTACTCTTATGCTAAATACTGAAAGCCGTCATAGATGGAATATTATGTTAGATTCCGTAGTTAAAACTGAATCGAGGATAGCGAATGTTCAGCATTTCAGAAGTAGATAAAAGTGATTCTGACCTGCTGTGGCTGGTAAGCGAACTCGATGCCTTTCAGAACGCACTATATCCTGCAGAAAGTAATCACTGCCTTGATCTTCCAAAAGTTAATGATGAGCAACTCCGGTGCATCATCGTACGTGATGAAGGTGGCTTACCTGCAGGTTGTGGTGCTTTGCTATTTCATGAAAATGGCTCAGCTGAGATTAAGCGGGTTTATATTCGACCGGAATATCGGGGGAGGAAGCTCGGAGAACAGATAGTCAGTGCAATCGAGAAGATTGCTTCAGAAAAAAATTTGAGCCTATTGCAGCTTGAAACAGGGATTCATCAGCAACCGGCTATAGCACTTTATCGTAGATGCGGTTATGAGATATGCAATGCATTCCCACCTTATACAAAAGATCCGTTGAGTGTTTTTATGTGCAAAAAACTTCCTTAACTTCATGTTTTTGGGGTGCTAAAGGGTGTAGATGCAAAGTTATAATGTCCGCACCCCCACCTATGAACAGGCTATCTGGTCTTATCGGAGAGGCTTTTTCATTGAAGGTGATGTGTGAGCCACAAAGCCATTCCGTTCATAAAAGGGTATCGCCTGCTGTCGGGCATCAAGGAACACGAAGTTCATATCCCTGCTTTCTGATTCAGTGGTGGCAAAATCCAGCAATTTTTTCCCTATCCCTGTGCTTCTTAAAGCCTCATCTACGATCAAATCATCAATATGGAGATGTGATCCTCTGGCCAGAGTATGAACGGGACGGAAACCCATCAAGCCAAGCATTTTTTCATTGCCAAATGCGCCAACAAGTTCATAACCGTTCAACGTCTGAATTCTGACGCTTTCGATAAATTTTTCCCTGGAAATGTTCCGTAGCTGTGAAATCAGACTGTAAGCATGATCCCATTCTAGCGGCAGTAACTTTCTGATTGAAATATTCATAGTGCCTTCATTTCCATATAGGTTTCTGATTTTATAAACTTATGAGCAATGATTCGCAACAGTGAAGTTATGTTCAACGTACTGGAAACCTTCAGCTCTCAAAAGTGAAACGTCCGCTCCTCGCTCATAACGGACCTAAGCCTGCAGTAAAAGTCCGCTGTGTGCCAGAAGCGGACGCCAGTATCAGGAACCGACAAGGGGCATTACGGCGCTGAAAGTAAGAGGCCAAAATTTTGAGTAAGGCACACATATTTTTAGCGAAGACAGCAGGAACCGCCTTTTGAAAAACTTTCCGTTACCGGCACACTGTATGAGGGAGTTTGGACGCAGCAGCACAATTCCTGACGGCACGCGCAGCGCACATGGCAGAAATGGTGGCATGTGCCGTAAGTAACGCATTCATATAAATAAAATTTTCCGACGTAGGATGATGTATTCCATATGCATTGCCTGCGTAAAAATGACTTCTGAATACGCTTCTTTAGGCTGTTCAGTGAAGGGTATGGCAGGATTTATGCGTCTGTAACCGGCTACATCGGGAACACGGCGCCGTTCAGCATTGGTGTGACCCTCAGCGTCATCCGACGCCTCCATGCCGCTAAAGCGGCATTAACAGACATACTTCGCATTGTTCGTCGTCTCTGCCGATGATAGTTTCAGGGCTCATTTATTTGAGCTTTAACATCAGCGACCGATTCGGTTTGCCTTTCCCATCGATTAATGACCAGCGGAGCCACAATATTCCCCAGTACGTTCAGGGTTGTGGTGCCGCTATCGATAATGCGGAATATGCCGGCTATCAGTGCGACGGCATCCAGCGGAAGCCCTGCTGAAGCCAGCGTAGCTGAAAGGATGAGAATGGCAAAACCCGGAACGCCGGCGGCACCCTTTGAGGTCAGCACCATGGTGACGACCAGAATAACTTGCTGCATCAGTGTCAGATCAATGCCGTAGAGCTGCGCGACAAATATGGTTGCAACGCCAAGAAAGATCGATGCGCCATCCAGGTTAAACGCATAGCCTACCGGTACAACAAAACTGACGATACGGCCCGGTACCCCGTACCGCTCCAGCTTATACATCAGCTGAGGCATAACGGCAGCCGACGCTGCGCTTGAAAAGGCCAGTACCAGTTCCTGGCGGAAATGTTTTATCAGTCTGAATACGTTTTCACCAATCAGAGCGCAGATACCCCCCAGCACAATCAGGGCGAACAATATCAGGCCGAGATAAACGGTACCGACAAGCTTTAGAAGGGGCAGAAGCGAGGCGAAACCGAATGTTGAGACGGTGGCACCAATCATACCGAACACGCCAACCGGCGCGTACGCCATGACAATGGAAACCACGCGGAACATACCGTCCGATACGCTTTGCAGAACGCCCAGAATCGGAGCTGTCTTTTCGCGCGGGTGTCCGTTAAGCGCAATGCCAAACAGGACGGCAAAGAACAGCACCGACAGCAGCTTGCCCTCAGAGAGCGCAACAAACAGGTTATCCGGCACGATGTTCTGCAGGATAACCAGTGCGCCGCGTGCCGGCTCCATTTTCATGTGCCCGGCACCGTGCGCCATTCCCTGTATGCTGGTGCCTTCTCCCGGCGCGATCAGGTTGGCCAGGACCAGTCCAAAAATGATGGCAATCCCCGTGACGGTAAAAAAATAGCCCAGAGATTTGACGCCCATTCTGCCGAAGGATTTATTGTCTCCGCTGCCGGTTATACCCAGAATCATGCAACAGAATACGATCGGTACCACGACCATCTTCATCATTTTGATAAAAATATCGCCGAGCGGCTTAAGGATTTCGTGACTGACCCACTGCTGATATTCCGGATGCGTATTGAAATACCACCCCACGACTATTCCCAGTGCAAGCCCGATAACTATCTGCCAAACCAGTGTTATTTTTTTCATGTCCAGCCCTCAGATTAAACAGCGTAGCCTCTGCCAGAAAGCAGCAGCAGGCACGCGTGATACAGTCGGGTGAAAAACAGTGAGGCGCGACCTGAAGCCGCGTCTGGGGTCTATTTAGCGAAGAGCTGGCTGATATCTTTGAACGCCTTGAATTCAAGCGCATTACCGCAGGGATCAAAGAGGAACATGGTGGCCTGTTCACCGACCTGGCCTTTAAAACGGATGTAAGGCTCAATAACAAACTGAGTGCCAAACGACCTGAGACGTTCAGCCAGGGCCTCCCATTGATCCCACTGCAATACGATACCGAAGTGCGGCACTGGTACGTCGTGGCCGTCAACGGGATTTGAATGGACGCTTTCCTGAGATGCGGTTTTGGGGTGTTCATGGATCACCAGCTGATGACCATAAAAATCAAAGTCCACCCATTGTTCGCTGGAGCGGCCTTCACTCAGTCCGAACACCTCACCGTAAAAATGGCGCGTGGCTTTAAGGTCATAAACAGGAATTGCCAGATGGAAAGGAGAAAGGCTCATTTGATGCATCCTCACAGGGGAGACGCTGCTGTCGGGCAGCTTAACGTCTGATTTAAGTTGAGCAATGCCGTGTGCTGAACCAGATAAGCGTCTGGTGTGACATTAACATTACCGTCACAAAGGAGATTATAAATAAATTTATTTGATTAAAATCAATATATATCTTTATATAGTACAAATTATATTTGAGTATGGGTGAACTTTGATTCGTGAACTCAAAACGTTTCTGATAGTTGCCAGGGAAGGGACCTTTGCGGCGGCAGGCAATAAAATCGGCCTGACTCAGGCCGCGGTTAGTGCCCAGATGCAGCGACTTGAGGCAGATCTGAACTTCCCGCTGTTCGACCGTTCGGGGAGAAATGCACGCCTGAACCAGAACGGGCTTCAGCTTGTTGTTCAGGCGCAGGAGCTGATGACCCTCTATGACGGGCTGGGGGAGAGACTGCCCCGGAAGGTGCCGGGTAAAACCGTCACGATTGGCGCAATTGCCTCCGTACAGCGTACCCTGCTTCCGGATGCGCTGACGCTGTTCAGTAAGCAGAGTTCCGGCTGCCGGATCCGGGTTGTTCCGGGTTTATCAATGGATTTAATCAATCTCGTCGATGCCGGTGAGATTGATATGGCCGCCGTACTGAAACCCCCTTTCCCGTTGCCGCAGGCCCTGCAGTGGAGCGCCCTGGCACACGAGCCGTTTCATCTTATTGTGCCTAAAACCGTGACCGGTGACGATATTGCCAGCCTGCTGACCGGACAGCCCTTTATCCGATACGACCGTTCGTCATTCGGCGGACGCCTGGCAGACCGTTTTCTGAGAGAAATGAATTTTGCCGTCACTGAAATCTGTGAGGTGGACGAGCTGGAGGCTATTCTTAAGCTGGTGAGCAACGGCGTGGGTGTCGCCCTGCTGCCCCGCATCGCTGCCTGGCAGCGCTGGCCATCCTCTGTCAGGGCGATTAGTCTGGGTGAGAAGGTTTTTTATCGGGATGTCGGACTGATCCATCGCCCGCTCGAACATCTGGAAGATGATGTCAGACGCATTTCAGAACTGATCATCATGCTGGCGGGGTGCAGCCGCCGCCAGCTGCCGGCCTGACTTCAGTTATCCACCTGTTGATTATTTCTCCGATGCTCCGGGCGTTTCCGCTGGCGCATCCGCGATCTCAATGGCGTCACCGGTAGTGTAGAAATGGCCGCCGGCAATATAATGCAGGCTGCGCTGGTCTGCCGGCAGATGCTCAAACTGCCAGTGCCCGTCCCGGAAGAAACGGCTGTCTGCCCACGCGGATTTTATCTCCCCGATAAACAAATCGTAGGTCTGCTGATTATGCTCTTCGGGGATGAGTTCACAGTAAAGCCAGGCGGCACACCCTGATACCAGGGGAACGTCAGTACCGGGCAGGCTGAACAGGGACACGCCTGATCGGGTGAGCTTATCTTTCTCACTGAACAGAGAGTGCGAACCGAGGTGATAAACCAGCGACGCCTGGGACGCCAGCGGTACCTGGATCACAAAGGATCGGCTCTGCTCAATCAGCCTGCGGGTGAAGGCTCCCTTGTCCAGCACCACGGTAAGCCTTGCGGGCTCAAATTCCAGACCGCATACCCACGATGCCGCCATAACGTTTTCAATACCGTCGTGCCGGGCAGAGACCAGCGTCGCCGGACCGTGATTGATAAGCCTGTAAGCTTTTGCAAGGTCTACCGCTTTCATAAACTGATTCATACCTGCTGCTCCGCTGAGATTTTAACGGTTTTCAAGGAAGCCGGCCAGGCTGTGGTGTCCGGACTCGATCAGCTCACTGACCACGGCCGCCAACTCCTGCGCATTATCATGGGAACGGACCTCAAAACTGGCCTGCCAGGCAATAACCGTTACGTCCTGCCCGGTCAGGGGAATGAGGCTGACGGTTGCGACATAGTTATCGACCGGCAGCGGCGATTCAATAAAGCGATAGGAAAAAGACTGACGGTCTTCATCAGCCATCAGCAGCTGCTCGCGAAGAATTTCACCGTTATCAAGCACCAGCCTGCGCCGGCAGCCCGGCAGCCCGTCAGGCTGGTTATCCTCAATTTCACTGCTGAGGATCGACGGATGCCATTCACTGATGCGGCCAAACTGACGGAGGGTCTGCCAGACGCGGTCTGCGTCAGCATTTAGGGTAGCGTTGAATTTAACAACGGGCATAAGGGTTTCCTGTTAAATAATGTTGGTCATTTCGGCTGCGGGTATGATGCTGATACCAGCCTGTGGCTGCACGATCGCCTGCATAAGACGGGCGGCGATTTCCGCTGCCGGGTTGAGATGCCAGCGCCGCGGCAGAAGCGGTGCGAACGCCGTGAGAGTGATCTTCAGCGCCATTTCGCCCGGTCGCGCTTCCTTTCTCGCCCCGCCTATCACGCCGGGCCTGACGAAAGTCAGCGAGCGGAATCCCTCCTGCATCAGCGCATGCTCAAGCTCACCTTTAACGCGGTGATAGAAAAACCGCGAGTCCGGATTTGCGCCGGCAGCCGAGGTCAGGGCAAAAGCAGTCGCGCCCCGGTCCCGCGCCAGGCGGGCAAAGGCCAGCGGATAATCATAGTCAATCTGCCTGAAAGCATCCCGGCTTCCGGCTTTTTTGATCGTCGTGCCGAGTGCACAGATCACCGCGTCTGCGACCCAATCCTGCCCGGACGCGCTGGTATTCTGACTGATTAGCGGATTGAGTAGCTTTGTTGTGCCGCTGGCGGACTGCAGCGACAGTGGCTTTCGCGTGGGCGCAATAATCGCGTTAATGGCGGGGCTGACCAGCGCCTGCCTGAGAACATGGCTGCCAACCAGGCCGGTTGCACCGAGCAGCAGCAGCCGGATTCCGGTCGTCTGCGTGGAAGGATGAGCCACGTTAATGGCCCGCCATCTTCTGTACAGCTTCGCGTACAGGATCTTCTCCTGCAGTCAGCTCAATAATGACGCGACTGACACCGGGGTGCTCAATAATTTCTGCCAGCGTGGCCGCCACGTCATCACGCGAGACATCACCGTAGGGAATGGCAAGTCCTGCACGGACCAGGCCGGTGCCGGGATCATCTCGCAACGTACCGGGCCGTAAAATCACCCAGTCCAGATCGCTTTGCGCCAGCGCGACGTCGGCCATTTTTTTGACCCGCATGTAGTTTTCGAACGTGTCAGAAACAGGCTGTCCTCTGGAAGCTTCCGGAAACGCGGAAACAAGAAGAAAGCGGGTTACCCCGGCCTGCAGAGCAGCATCCACGGCCGTTTTCAGTCCCTCACCGTCTACTGCATTCGTCATTTCCGGACCGCCTTTACCGCCGGCTCCGGCGGTAAACACGACTATGTCACTGCCTTTCAGATGAGCCGCCAGCGCTGCCGCATTAAGCTCAGTCAGGCTGCCCCTGACAGGCTCCGCACCCAATTGTCGTAATAACGTCTCCTGCACCGGTTTACGGAACAGGGCACGCACAGCAAATCCTCTGTCTGTCAGTATCTGGCTCAGGCGCCGACCAACCTGACCTGCGCCACCAATAATGAAAACCTGGCTCATAATTCGCTCCTTACTGTGTCTCAGCCGTCCGTTACTTCAGCCTTCAAACTGGTGATAGACTTTAGCGATCACCTGCCAGCGCCCGTCTATCTTAATCAGGGTCAGATAGTCGTTGTAATTTGCGCCAATGGCGTCATTTTCCATATCAACCCGCACGACAGCGGTGGTCGGCGTGATGGCCAGCACATCCAGCCGGGTCACGATATCCGGCGCACTGCCATTTTCACGTACGAAGGCGTACAGATTTTCAACCGGCCCCCCCAGCAGGCTGCCGTTGGTAAAGCCGTACATCACCGCATCTTTATGAAAAGCTTCGGACACCGTTTCCGCATTGCCGGTACGCAGTCCTTCAACATATCGGCCTGCCGTTTCCGTAACGGCCTGGTAATCCGCCGTGGGTACCGCTTTGATATTTTTACTCATTTTCGTTTCCTTTTTTACGCAGCGCGCAGGATTGCAGGCTGTCGTGGTCAGTTAACCGGACGGCTGTCAGGGAGCAACGTGGGTGTGGTAAATCTTGCTGACCAAGATCCAGCGGCCGTTTACCTTCAGAAGGTTGAAAAAGTCGGTAAAACGAAAGCCCGAAATGTCATCGGTATCGATGCGGGCACTGGCGGCCGTTCCGACAATATCTACACGTACAATGGCGGCCTTCGCTTCGGGTGAAGGACGGAAGGCGGTGTCGATGGTGTCAAACAGTCCCTGAATCGGACCTCCGCTGAGATTGCCGTCGCCGTCAACGCCAAAAATAGTGGCCTGTTCACTGAAAGCGGGTTTCATCAGCTCACTCTTCGCCTGCTTACCCCCCTCGTTGTACTGGTTCAGTACGTTCACAATAGCGTTGTAGTCCTGCAAGTAAGTCGCGTCACTCATCACTTTTTCTCCTTTTAAATAAACCGGGCATCCTTTCAGATCCCCATCTTTTTTCTGATGCTTCGCTGAAGCAGATAGAGGAGCACCAGGCCCACTGCGGCAGCAGCCAGGCCGGGTAACATCATGGTGTCCTGCATAAATTGCATGGGGGAGAAATCCCCCCGCGTCAGCGTCCTCACGTCTGACACTGAAGCACCCGCGCCGGCATAAATAAATGTGCCCGGTATCAGGCCCGGCACCGTTGCGGCCAGGTATTTTTTAAACGACATACCGCTCGCGCCCAGGCCATAGTTCAGCGGCGCAAACGGCACGACTGAACTCAGGCGAAGCAGCAGCACCAGAACGATTCCGTTGTGCTGCGACAGGGTAAGTGCCCGGTTCAGGTAGTGGCTACGGGCAGCCGCTCGCGAGGCCAGCGGAAAGAGCCGGCTTCTGGCCAGTCCGAAAGCGATCAGTGACGACGTCAATCCAGCCAGCAGGGCTATCAGCGTTCCACCCGTTACGCCAAATAACCATCCCGACAGTGCAGTCAGCAGAGAAGCCGGGAAGAAAAGCAGCGAACCTGCGACAAAAACCGCATAAAAAAACCCGATGCCGATCCCGCCGGTATTCTGAAGGTAAAGGCTCAGGGTTGAGATAAAGTCTGCCACGGTGCCACCTTTATTCTGTAGTGATCACTATTTAATATTATTTATTGTATAGTGATCGCTATGTAATGTGTCAAGCAAATGATTGAGACCCGTATGAAAAACCATGAACGTCCTGAAGCCGTGGAAAAGCCTAAAGGCCGGCCGCGAAGCTTTGACCGTGATAAGGCGCTGCTGAAGGCGCTGGACCTTTTCTGGCGCAATGGCTTTGAGCCGGCATCGGTTGCTGAGCTTTGCGCTGCGATGGAGATTAACCCGCCCAGCCTCTATTCGGCCTTCGGCAACAAGGCCAGCCTGTTTCTGGAAGCCGTGAATTACTATGAGCAGGTTTACTGGCAGGCAACCTGGGCGCGGCTTGAAGAGGCACAGGACATCCTAGAGGCCATTGACCGATTCTTCAGCGAAGCAGCCGATATCCTGCTTTCCCCCTCAGTACCCTGCGGCTGCATGGTGGTACTTGCAGCGATCAACGTCTCCGCTGAGTCGGCTGATGTGGTCAGGGCGGTCAGCCTTCTCAGGCAGGAGGGAAAAGACCTGTTTGAAAAACGATTATCCAGAGCGGTGAAGGAAAAGCAGCTGCCCGTGGAAACCAATACCGCCGCGCTGGCTACCGTTCTGAACACCCTGCTGGAGGGGATGTCGATCGAGGCTAAAGACGGCGCCACGCATCAGAGCCTGAAAATGATCGGCCAGCATGCCGTCAGGCTGCTGCAGCCACTCAGCAACAGATCGCACAAAATGTGACAGGCATTACTAGACGACCGGTCAGTTTTTAAATAGAGTAGTCGCACTATGAAAAAACAAACGACAGATATGCGTCAGCACATCATTGATGTGGCACGGGCGATTATTACCCACAAGGGCTACAGTGCCGTCGGGCTTTCCGAGATAGTCCAGGCTGCCGGTATTCCCAAAGGCTCGTTTTACTACTACTTCAAATCCAAGGAAGAGTTCGCAGAAGCGCTGCTGGAGAACTACTTCAGCCACTATCTGCAGGAGGCAGACAACCAGCTCAGCGGTGCCGGAACGGCGAGAGAGAGGCTGCTGCGCTACTTCGCCTTCTGGAAGACGACCCAGGGCGCAGACCTGCCGGAAAGCAAATGCCTGGTGGTCAAGCTCGGCGCGGAAGTCTGCGATCAGTACGACAGCATGCGTCAGGTACTGGCAACGGGCACCCAGGAAATTGTGCACAAAATTGCCGGCTGTATCCGGCTGGGGCAGGAAGACGGTTCGCTGGCTGCGGTGAGCGATGCCGGTGAGCTGGCTGAAGAACTTTATCAGCTCTGGCTGGGCGCCTCCCTGATGGCAAAAATCCACGACCCGGACAACGCCTTCGGCAACGCAATGAAGGCAACAACACGGCTACTTGGATAGCCGTGTTTTTTTACTCATTAACTAGACGACCGGTCAACTATTAAGAGGTTTACATGACTGACAACAGTATCCGTACCGATTTATTTTCCCCCGTCGCGATGGGCAGCCTTGAGCTGACTAACCGCATTGTGATGGCACCCGTTACCCGCAGCCGTTACGGTGAGGATGGCGTACCTGATGAACTGCATGCGACCTACTATGCGCAGCGCGCTGGTGCCGGCCTGATTATTTCAGAAGCCACGAACATCTCGGCTCAGGGCCGCGGTTATGCCGCCACGCCGGGCATCTGGAATGAAGAGCAGGTCGCCGGCTGGAAAAAAGTAACGGACGCGGTCCACGCTCAGGGCGGAAAAATCGTCTGCCAGCTGTGGCACGTTGGCCGCTTTTCAAGCACAGAGCTGCAGCCTGACGGTGCAAGTCCGGTTGCGCCATCCGCTATTAAAGCCGAAGGCCAGACCTACACCGTGAACGGTTTTGTGCCGGTATCCACCCCGCGCGCGCTCGAAACTGAAGAAATCCCCGGCATTATCGAACAGTACAGACTCGCAGCAGAGAACGCCCTGCGGGCTGGATTTGACGGCGTAGAGGTGCACTCTGCCAACAGCTACCTGCTCGACCAGTTCCTGCGGGACTCCACCAATCACCGTACCGACAGCTACGGCGGCTCCATCGAAAACCGGGCCCGCCTGACGCTGGAGGTGACAGAGGCCATCGTTAACATCTGGGGTAGTGACAGAGTCGGTATCCGCCTGTCACCGGTCACGCCTGACGCCGGGAATACCCCACCGGACAGCAACGTGATGGCGATGTATGGCTACTTAATCCAGCAGCTTAACCGCTTTAATCTGGCCTACCTGCACTTTGTCGAAGGCGCAACGGCCACTTCGCGGGACGTGCCTGCCGATGTGGATATGGATGCGCTGAGCGCGCAGTTCACGGGTCCGTTTATCGGCAACAATAATTACGACCTTGAGATGGCCATCAGCCGCCGGAACGCGGGAATTATTGATGCCGTTGCCTTCGGCCGCCTGTTCATTTCCAACCCGGACCTGGTGAAGCGCCTGCGTTACGGTGCCGAACTGACCATTGCGCCGAAAGAAACGTATTACGGCGGCGGGGCTAAGGGCTATACCGACTGGCCGGAAGGAAAATACTGATAGTAAAAACCGGCGGAACGACTTCCGCCGCCTGTACCTGATAAAGAAGGATAAGAAAATGAATCACCTGCAGAACAAAACGGCTGTCATTACCGGCGCGTCATCGGGCATTGGCGCTGCAACGGCACTGGAGCTGGCGCGTCACGGCGTGAATATCGTTGCGGCCGCACTGGACCAGGACGGCCTCGACAGGGTAATAGAGAGCATTAAATCAGAGGGCGGTCATGCAGCTGGCCTGGTAACCGACGTAACACGTCCGGAAGATACTCAGGCACTGGTGAAATACGCCATGGAAGCTTTCGGTCCGGTTGATATCCTTATCAACAACGCCGGCCTGATGCTTTTCTCAAGCTGGAGCGACGTAGTCTGGGATGACTGGAACAAAATGGTCGACGTCAACATTAAGGGTTACCTGAACGCCATTGCGGCCGTCCTTCCGGGAATGCTGGAGAAAAAAGACGGACAAATCCTGAACATGGCGTCCGTTGCGGG
Organism: Pantoea sp. E956-1; assembly: GCF_982223955.1. NCBI lineage: Bacteria > Pseudomonadati > Pseudomonadota > Gammaproteobacteria > Enterobacterales > Erwiniaceae > Pantoea > Pantoea sp. E956-1. The sequence continues at coordinate 12,520 of NZ_CEUYZP010000013.1, forward strand.
CCATCAGGTCGATGCGGGCGCAGGTGTTTACAGCGCCACTAAATTTTTTGTTCATGCGATGACGGAATCGATGCGCAAGGATCTGGGTGTGAATAAGGGCATTCGCGTGAACACCATCAGCCCTGGCGTCATAAATACCGGCTGGGCAGATAAGGTCAGCGATCCTGAAGGCCGCAAGATCGCTCAGGAACTGACTAAAATTGCTATCAGCCCGCAGGATGTGGCCAATGCTGTGGTGTATGCGCTTAATCAGCCTAAAAATGTGACGGTTAATGACCTGATCATCTCACCAACCCGGCAGAACTGGTAAGGCACAGATGGCAGCCTGCCGGCTGCCATCTTTATCGGGTATGGAGATCACCGTTACAACGGCAAGCTCAGTCAGTCAGCAGATTAATCGTTTCTTCTGACCTTAGCGCCTACGGGATAAGGATCAGCCGGTCGTCGCCGGTATCCTCATTCCACATTCTGCCCACGTCAGAAAGCGCGCAGGTCCGCACCGGCGTGGTGAATCCCCCCTGAGGGATTGCAGTCAGCAGCTCGCCTGCTCCCTTAACCAGCGCCTGAACCGACAGACTGCCTATGCCGCTGCCCAGTATCTCAAGCCCGGAACTTCGAAGCGAAGCCGCAGAAAGGGCGATTGATTCTCCTGCTGCCGAACCCAGCTGAATATACCGCAGCCGCGGCTCTCCCAGTCGCGAACCACGATTTGCCGTTGCCTGCGAGATTATTCTGTTTGCCGGCTCCCCCCAGAGGTAATCCAGAACCACATCGACCCTTCCGGAGAAAGCCTGCTTCAGTGCTTCATCTGCAGATTCATCCAGCACGATTTTTTCCACCCCGGCCGGCAGCTGGTCCAGTTTTTCCTGGTTACGGCCCGTTGCAATAATCCGGCCTGCGCCAAGCCACGCGGCTATCTGAACGGCCAGCCCGCCCGCTGAGCCGGTGGCACCATTAATCAGTACCGATTCACCACGCTGAAAACCGGCTCTCAGCGTCAGGGCAACCCAGGATGAAAGCCCTGCGGTTACGACCGCAGCCGCCCGTGCATCGCCCACACTTTCCGGAACCGGCATGACAGAATGTGCCGGCACCAAAGCCTGATCGGCCATAGAACCGAATGGCGATTTGGGAAACAGGAAGTAAACCCGTTTACCGTCCGGATCAATGCCCACGCCATCAATTCCCGGGATAAAGTTCGTCTCTGTGGTACCCAAGTAGTGCTTGCCTGTCGCGAGGCTTTTCACAATAGGACTCAGGGGTACGGCCAGCACACGAATAACAACTTCACCTTCACCGGCAACCGGTTCAGAAAAGTAGCCATATGACGGTGGTGCATCAAAACGGGTCACGACAGCAGCACGCATAGTTAATCCTTACGAGGCAACATTATTGCTCATTGATGCCCGGTTTACGGGCGCGGTGGAGGCGGCTCAGCTGAAGGCCGTCACGAATGTTTAATCCGATCAGCGTCAGGTTCAGTGCCCCTGCAATCAGCTCAAGCACCTGAACGCTGTAAAAAGCGCCGTCAAACTGACCTGCCCTGGCACGAATCCACAGGAAAAGGGCTGATGGCACCAGAATGCACAGACCGTTTATGCCGATGACAGGAGTGCGGCGGCGTTTCAGCTTAATCAGCGGATGATTGACCCTGGCACCCATCGAAAAACCGGTAGCCGCTGTCAGACCCATCAGCGGTACAAACGCAAGAAGCGCATAAGCAATCAGCTGTTTCACTTCGGCGACTGCTGTAGCCGATAGAAAAAGCTCGGTGATGATTGTCGAGGTCCAGAACGTTGCCAGAAACAACGCTGACAACATCGAAGCGGTAGCATGAATCCGGCGTTTCATAGGCACTGCTCCGCCAGAGACTTTTCGTGAGTCTCAATGAGACTTTTCAGAACATGCTCCGCCGTTTCCAGTTCGGCTGCGCTGAACTGTCCCGCCATTTCGGTTGCCTGATGCTGCCATCGTGCATTAACGCTGTCATAGATTGACTGACCTGATTCGGTCAGCGCATAAAGCGGCGACCGCTTGTGCATTGGATTGGGCTGCGTTTCCATCAGTCCGGACTCAACCAGTGTATTGAGCTGCTTCTGCGCACCCTGCCGTGTAACACCCATAGTCAATGCAATCTGAGGCGCGGTAACTGGCCGTTGTGCCAGTGCAACTGCACCCAGCATGCGCCAGCGTGTGCCGGTAAGACCATCAGGCAGGACAAATCTGTCACCCCACTCTGTCAGGGCACCGTTGAGCTGGAAAACGTTAAGAATAACCTGCGTTAGCTGATCAGTTTTTGAATGTGCCATAAATCCTCCTGTTATGGTAACAGGTTTGCATTATGGTAACTGGTTGTCAAATTACATTGTTTGAAATTCAGACATTCTTATTTTACGTTTAGATATCTCAGAACCTTTTTTACGTAAGCTATTGCGATGTAGGCTTTTTATTCAGCGCAGACATGTTTTTCATACGGATAACTGAAACTCCGGGTTTTGCTCACATCAAGCTCAGCACAATCTTTCAGAGTGATGAATGAGTATTGTGATATCACTCCCGGACTCAGGTATGTGTAATAGAGCAGCAATAATCATCGCAGAATGCAGTTTTCGTTTTCAGTACGCCATAACATCAGTGCACCAGTTTTCTCATCAGGGCACCGATGGTCACCATTTTCGGCTTGTCACACAGACATAACTCATCGTAGAGATTGCACATCCATTTATTGTGAATTTTTCCGCATAAGGCTGACATGTAAAGCTTTGCTCTTAATTGAGGCGGACCGATTTTAGACATACGGGGCGGCTGCGTACCGACGTGCGTGAACGCTTTTCGACAGGCACCGTACCCAGAAAAGCTGCAGCCTGCTCAGCTGACTCAAAGTTATGGCTGCGGAGCACAACAAGCATGTGCATTCCCAGCGGAGGACCTACAGAGTCAATTGATGTCAGCAGATGGTAATCCTGCTTCATTCCAGGCCTGAATGCGCGTTGATCTGCCGCAGAACTGAAAGCCAAACAGGGGCCATAAAAGGCTTCCGATTGCTTTCATTGAATATGTCCGCTTCTCGCTCATAGCGGACTACGGCTGCTTACCGTTGTGCGTGTTGTCTTCAGTTTAATGCCAACCAGGTGCAGTCAGCTATACAGGTTTTATTGAACGAGTTGGCAGTGTGCGAATTTCATTCAGCAGACATTCGTAGAATAGTCTGCAAAGACGGTTACCTCATCATACTGAACCAGATTTTATTACCAATGACTGTAAGAAAAAGAGAATTAATCTCAATCAGTTATACTGGCCTGACGTCATCTGACCACAGAGCCGCATTTACATTCAGCGTAATATGTCGGAAACCGAAAGAGTGATGCTGTAAGCCTGGAATCACGGTTAAAGCAAAGCTATACCGTGGCACGTTAACAGCAGCGGATAACAGCAACGTACGCAAAATAATCTGCAGTTCGCTTACTGAGTGAAAAATTTGTCTCCTGCAATAGCAGGAGACATCGGATTAGTGGGCGAAGTGTTGATCAAGCGGTGCGCTGAACCAGCGATTGTTCAGCACGTTTTTGATAACACTGTTTTTGTCTGCAGTTGACAGGGAGTTGTCCTGCTCGATGCGGGTGAGAATATCTTTATAGCTATAGGTCTTGTTGCTCATGTATATGATGGCTTTCTGCTTGTTGGCATCCATCACCAGCAGTGACTCCCCCGCAGCTGCATTTTCCGGAGTCCATTTCTTCCATTCCGGAAGGGTCTGATCGTTTGGTGACCCTGTGGCCAGGAAGTTTTTAATGTAGGTATTAAAAGATTCACCGAGTGCCTTAGAGCCTTTTAGCTTCAGCGCATCCTGCGTAAATTCAGCATACTTATTTTTATCCCAAAAAGGCATAAACACGCCGTGGAAAGAGCCAATGGCGGATAATTTATCACCCGTGACAAACGCATCCGTGCCATAGCGGAACTCCATACCATACAGCGGCGCGTTATAATTTTTGTACATGATCTCAGCGGACTGATTAACATTAAACTGGCTGTATAGCAGCCCGCCATAGTAATTTGCAAAGGTGTATTTATTCAGCAGCGTAGGGTTTTTTCCAAGCGTACCGTCTTTCACCTGTGTTGCAAACATCGGGTCGTTACGGGCGAAGAAAGAAAACTCTTGTTGCCCTGTGGCCATGATGGCCGGGACGGCATTATATTTTTTGGTCTCGAAACCATCCTTCGGGATCACCACACCATCGCGATAGAGGTGCGGAAACTGATTCATGCGGATCCCCGCATCGCCAAAGAGCATTGCCAGTTCTGCGGCGGGAAGCTGATAGAGAAAATGACGGACTTCTGGCGAGCCTGACAGAAGCCAGATTTTCGCCGCTTCGGCATCCGGTTTTATGCCCTTTTTGACGACCAGAGGTGCCAGTCTTTGCGCGAACACACTTTCCGCTTCATGTTTGTCAGAGGTGGTCATGCCGCCACTGAAAACAATGGCTTTGTCGAAGGTATTGTTAAAATAGGGTGAGATAAGCATCGCCATCACGTCCCTGCCGCCAGCCGAAAATCCGGAGACGGTAATATTATTTCTGTCACCACCAAAAGCCTGAATATTGTTTTTGATCCACTCCAGCGATTTTTTGATGTCAAGTAAGCTGTAGTTCCCGGAATCATCCAGCGGGTCGCCATCGTTCAGGGCTTTTAATGGATTAAAGCCCAGTGCGCCCAGACGATAATTTACAGTAACAATCACTGCATTATATTTTTCAGCGATAAATGCAGGAGCAAACTCACTGGAACTGCCCAGTTGATTATTGCCGCCGTGGATATAAACCAGTACCGGAAGCGGGGTGCTGGCTCCGGTTGGGCGATAGATATTGAGATTCAGGCAATCCTCATTACCTTTGGCTCCGTCTGGGGAAACCTGGATGCAGTCTGTGGCGGGTCGGGTTGCATCGAAGACGGTTTGCCATGCGTCAGGGGAAACCGGTTTTTTCCAGCGCAGTTCTCCGACCGGGGCTTTCGCATAAGGAATACCGGTCCATGACAACGTGCTTTGATGGACTGTGCCTTTAACCTTGCCAGATTGCGTCGTAATTTCGGGAGTAATATTTTGTGCGGTGGCTGAAGAGGCAAGCAAAAAGAGTAAAAACGTCGGGGACAATCTGAACTTAGAATTTTTCATGCGTACCTTGCTCTGGTGAAATATTTCTTATACATGAAATGTCGCAACGCCCAGTAATGTCTGGCTCACAAAACAAGATAAACCCAGCCATTATCGCGTGTTGCCGTTCTTTTCTGGTGAAATGTATCTATATTCGCGCTCACTATTCAGGGGATATGTAAGTCAGGAGAGCAGCTTGTTGCATCATATCGAAAAATTGCTTTAGAAAATGCTTGCCAATAATTACGCCTTGAAACACATCTTCATCAGCATCCCGCATCTAAAACACACTCGCATCCACCGAAGGAACCTGCACATCGCGATATCCTTTTGCTGGGTAAAGCCAGTTTTAAGCGCCCTCGCCTGCGTTGGATATCGGCATTGCATTTTCACTGATGAAGGCGCGTTATCTGTGCCCTTAAGAGGGGTAATGACTGCAAAGTGTGGCGATGAAAAGGCACTGCAGGCAGGTTCATGATAGTAAGAGGATTCAGGATGATAGTCTTTTAAAGCATTATTTATCGCTGTCCTGAAGCCTTTCTCAGACAGGATCCCTTCCGCAACGCTGAACAACCAGCGCTCAATGCCAGGACCGCCAGAGATACTCCAAAGAGAGATAAACAGGTTCAGGTAAAGAGAATTCTACCTTTCGCGGTCCACGCTTAGTTAACATCATCACGCTTTGCCGCCTGTAACTATTAAATTCGAATTTTACGATGGCTGGCATGTTGAAAAGCAATGCAGGCCAGACTCTGGCATCAGGAAACGCAGGTGCTCCAGGTCACCGTTGGCACTGGAAAACCATCATCATCAGAATGTGTATGATCGCGCAGAATGCGTTCATCGCCTTTGTTTTCGCTGTTATTTCCGCGAAATGATGATTAAATTCGTTCAGCAACATTATCCGCAGAGTTTGTCGCTCATCAGAGCGTGACGCGGATTAATCGCAGCGAAGAACAGTCGTTAACTTCATCATCAAAGTCATACCGCAAACAGAGGCAGGGAAAGAATGAGGGAGCTTGCACCCGATGGCATTACCGGGATGCCGTCACGGACGGCAGAGTATCTTTGTCGCCAGATCGCAAGCCTGTTGAAGGGAGGAAGCCTGACCCCGGAGACCTGCCAGCGTATCTTTGCTTTCTGTGGAATCCGACCGTCAGATGCTCAGTGGCGTCAGTTTCTTATCCCGGTTCTTTCCTGTCTGGGATTACTGTCACTGGTTGCCGGAGCGGTGTTCTTTATTGCCTGGAACTGGGCCTGGCTGCCGAAAATGGCGAAATTTGCCCTGGCCGAGCTGTTGATCGTTGCGCTGGCGGTGATTGTCTGGTGGCGCTGGTACAGCACGCTGGCACGCAACGCATTACTGGCGACAGGGTTAAGCTTCGGTGCCCTTTTTGCGCTGTATGGGCAGATTTATCAGACCGGTGCAGACAGCTGGGAGCTATTCCGGGCCTGGTTATACGTTCTTCTGCCGCTGGCGCTGGTTGCCCGGCAAAACAGCCTGTGGTTTTGCAGCTGGCTGGTCGCTAACCTGGCGTTCCAGCTCTATTACATCACCCTGCCGTCGTCACTGCTGGATCTCGCCGCGTCTGACAGTTTAACCAGGCTCCCGAACGCTGTGCTCTATGGATATCTGGTGTTGCTGGCAGCCTGCCTGATTATCAGGGAAGCACTGGCCTGGCGGGCGATAACGCATCAGCCCGAGAGCTGGCTGGCAAGCCGCTGGTTTTCGCGAGTCATGGCGGGATTTTTACTGCTTCAGCTGACCGCCATTGTGGCCGGGAACCTCTCTGACTGGGGCGGCGATGACCACCTTCCTTATATCACCGGCGGTTGGGTGATCACCCTGCTGGCAGGTTATTACCTGTACCGTTACCGCTATCAGGATCTCTGCATACTGACGCTGGGCATTGCCAGCCTGACCATTGTTGGCTGTGCGCTAATCATGCAGTTATTTCTTTTAGCCTACGATACGGGTGATCTGTTTTTGACCGGCATCCTGATGGCATTCTGGGTGGCGGTAAATGGTTCAATTCTGCTGAAGTGGCAACGCAAACTGGTTGAAAAGGGGCCAATCGATCTGGTTCCGGCCAGGCTGACCTTACTGACAGACACTTTGCGTCAGCAGGGTTTGCTGAGCGCCTCGCAGGTTGAGGCAATTAAGCAACGCGGTCACGCATCCGACCTGCCCTGGTATCTGAGGCTGGCGCTGAGCGTCGGAGGCTGGGTCGCAGCGATCATCATTCTGTTACTGATGATACTGATGCTCTATGCCACTGATCTGCTGGAAGACCCGAACGCTGCCACCCTTATTATTCCTTCGCTGCTGCTTGCCGCTATTGCGCGTGGCCTGTTAAGCAGTCAGCGTGACGGTAAACATCACCTCGGACTGGCATGGGCGATTGCGGCAACGTGCGGGCTGATAACTGGCGTTCTGCTGCAAATCCAGAGCAATGATGCCAGCTTTATTATGCTGAGTTCACTGACTGCCTTGCCGATCCTGGCCGCGATGGGGTGGCTATGCCCGACCGCACTTATCGGTTTATGGCCATCACTGCCCTGACCTTTTTCCTGGTGCTGGCGGGCCATTCTGTGGCCCGGCTTTACCTGTCTCCGATGGCTGGACGCCTTGCTGTGTCCGTACTGGTGGCGGCAGTCGTATTTTTGTGGATGTGGACAGTCAGTCATCAGCTTAGGTTACAGTCAGGGCCCTATGCTGACGCGGTACACCCCCTGCTGTATGGCATACCTTGTGGTCTGATGTTGCTGAGTTTCCTCGGGATAAACGCGGCGTATCTCACGGATTTCCTCTGGTCAGCATCGCAATTTTCCACGCTTCAGTCCGCGACAGGCACAGGAATCGCGGCTGGTTTAGTGCTGAGTGCGCTCAGTCGGAAAAGGCACAGCCAGCCACTGTTTTCGATCATCACGCTGCCCGCTGCACTTATCTGCGGGGTGGCCTCCCTCTATGCACCGGGTATAGGGCTGGGATTGTGGTTAATTCTGATGGCACGTTATCAGGGCAGTCTGGGGTTGCTGGTAGTTAGTGGCGGTTTCATGGTGTTGTATGTCATTGGCTGGTATTACTTCCTGGAGGTAATTCTGCTGCAGAAATCGCTGCTGCTGCTGGTCAGCGGTCTGGTTTTACTGGGCCTGGCATGGGGAGTCAAAAAAGTATTACCTGCACAAATCGGAGGTGCCAGTGAAAATGCATAAACAGAGCCGATGGCTGGCTGGCGCTGTGATAGCGCTGGCGCTGATAGCCGTCAATGTCAGCATCTGGCAAAAAGAGCAGTTGCTGAAGCAAGGTGCGGTCATGATTTTACCTCTTGCCCCGGTTGATCCGCGATCCCTGATGCAGGGTGATTACATGGCGCTGAATTATGCCCTCACCCGCCCGCTGGAACTGACGTTGTATCAACAGGCTGAGTCCTGCGGCGCGACCCTGTCAGCGCCATGCCTGCCCACCAGCGGAACCCTGATTGTTGACCTTGATGCGCAGCGTCATGCGACTCAGGCCCGTTTTGATCAGGGTGAACCTCTGCAGCCAAATCAGCTGCGGGTGAAGTACCATCAACATTATGGCTCGCTGACCATCGGCACCAACGCTTATTTCTTTCAGGAAGGTCATGCCGACAGATTCGCGCAGGCACGTTACGGGGCATTCCGGGTGGGAAGCGATGGCACAGCTCTCCTGACGGATCTGCTTGATGAGCAGGGTAAGGTGATTCAGCCTTAACTAAGCGAGACTCTAGCTGCCCTGCCCCAAAAAAACCTGACAGGCGGCCTTAATGTCCTTATTGCTGGATGCCCGTCACAGGTCGTCACGAGGATGCTGTGCCGGAAGCCTGTTTTGCTATAAACCTCGCGGCGGAAATTTAAGCGGGTACGCTGCATCAATATAGCTGCTCAGACATTGAGAAAATTATGACGAACATTACTGACGACAACTGGATTAGGATATCTGTGATATCAGCAATATTTAGTAGTGTCGTGGGTTCATTACTGGTTTTAACCTATCTTTCCTGGGGAAAAAGCAGTACACCCGTAGTGGGTATGATTTTCACTTATTTTTTTATCGTCATGACGAGTGTTATTGGGACCACGATGGGCTCTTTAATCATCGGCATGCCATTAGCGATGATTTCAAAGCGATTTTATCCTGACGCTTCCCTGAGGGGGAGCTTTTTTATCATATGCTCTGCACTCTTCATTTGGCTGGTTGTACTGGCATGGCCTGTTATCAGGATATGTGAAACGCCTTATTCGGACGTTTTGCTTTTAAGCCCCTATGCTTTCTGTTCAGCTGCCGCCCTTGCTTATCTGGTTTACCGGGATTGATGCGTATCATATCAATCAGGATCGGGGCAGAAGGACCGTTATAAAAAGGAACTAGTGGTATCCTTTTTCGGCCAGACATATGGAAACAGGTGAGTCCTGGGTGTCGGAATTCCGATGTTTTCCGACACTCCAGTGAGCAGTTTTAATTACAGACTAATTTGAATGTTGAATCCATAAGGTTCACGTGATAGCACTTAATTACACTCTGCCTACCAGATAATCATGGATCTTGCTCGAAATACTGTGAGTATTTTCCACTCAATAAAGAGTGCGCTTTTCTATTTTCCCCATTTACATCGGCTTTTTCGTTAAAAAACCCCAGTAGGTAATAGTATAAATTAAACCTGTAGTATCTACCCTGCCACACATGCAAAGAGCGTACTCATAATTACTTTTACTCATCCAGTAAATTACCACCCTATCGACTTGCACTGACTGAATTCAGTTTTTGGAACAATGAGCGTCATATGGTTTTCTGCCATGCACTGTTTAAAAACCTGCTCTTTGTAATGCCCCACCTGTAAACCCAGCATGGTGCCGGACCGTTCCGCTGCGTTCTTTTCGATGTAAAAGCCACAATCTTCTTTGAAATCCTGAGGATTATCGCTATGAGACATCGACCATCTCAGCTGAGCTTCAGCTGCACCAGCTGCACCAGCTGCACCAGCTGACTGATGCTGAGGGGCGACTTTTGCTGTTGTAGAGCCAGAAAAGAGTGGATTGCCCAGTAATTTCTGTGCAAAGCGTTGGTTTTCACCGGTTATATGACCGGTTTTACACAGCTGCAGATAGGCCTGCGAAAGGCGTTGCTCCTCAGCATTGGCAGCATGAGTGCATTCCTCCAGGACTTGTTCATTGGTCTTAGCCGGTTTTTTATCTGTGGATCTCCAGTAACTATTTTTAAAGTCCGGAACTGTGCCTTCAGTGGTGCCAAAAGGGCAAAGTGCACTGGCGCAACCCTGTAAAAACATGGGCACACACGTCAGCATCAGTACACGTAACAGGGGAAAAGCTTTAAAACTGTTTTTATTCATTTTATTTTCACTTTAGTCAGCTGCGGACATGGGGGTCTGAACAATGTCATTATTTTTAATGTTCCGCTTTTCGCTCATAGCGGACTATGTTCGAGGTCAGTCCGCTTTGTGCCTGAAGCAGGCATTGCAAATACTCAGGTACGTTAACACTTAGCGCGCTGGCCTTACCTTAAGACAAGCCATAGCCGTTGTTCATAATTTGTCAGAAGGATGAAGGGAGGTCAGAACGATCTCCTCGCGTCGTTGGATGCGAAATTACAATAAATTCTACGGGAAATTCAGTCTCGTTTCTGGCTTGATGCTTTGACTCCGGTGGAATTTCTAGCCCCTGCAGGGCTTTAATATTATGCATCTCACCTTCCAACTCCATTGAAAGAACACCATTGAGAACAAAGAAAAATTGTCTGGCAACGGAGTGAAAGTGTCGCTTTTCAGAAGTGCCCGGAGGCATTTTTTCATGAATAATAAGCATGTCCTGACGGTTTACCAGATACCAACCATCGCAATCGTCGCCCCAGAAATAATGCTCTGCATTTTCCTTTGAAATCATCATCCTTCTCCTGTTTAGACGTGCACTTTTATCAAGATTTCAAGAAAGTTATAGCGAGAAATGTTATCGATTCGCAACTGGTTATGCTTTTGATAAATCCATAAAGGCCTGAACGGCATCGTTCGACAAACCCAATAGCCATGAATGTATTGGCATAGCAGCATATTAACGTGACATCTATGCCCGATTTATGTCAGAAGCGGACCTGACTGCAGTTCAGTTACGCTAATTCCGGCATCAGTATGTCGCAGGGGTTTCATGGCCGAGAATATAAGATCGCAGGGTTAGGCCTGCTGAAAGAATGTGTTTGACGGTATATTCGCGCGCACCGGCTGGGTCGTTCTGCTGACAGGCGCTTAAAATATGCTCATGTTCTACCTGAAATTTAAGGGTATCCGACACTAAACGAAGTTGAAAAATCTCATATCTTTCAATCTGTTGTTGCAACTCATTTATCATCTTCAGCAGACGCTGATTTTTACACTTTCGGTACAGCAATTCATGAAACTCCCGATTATATAAACCTTGCTGTACGGGGTCCGATGTACTCTCCAGAAGTTTATGGACAAGCTCTGCTCGTTTAATCGTTTCAGAGTCGATGTACTGCATACTTTGAAAAATAGCCTCACCTTCCATCAAAGCCCGGAGCTGGTAAATTTCATCCACATCGGTGACAGAAAGTGTTTTTACTACCGCTCCACGGTTTCTGTAAACCTCAACTAAACCTTCCCGCTGAAGCTGCTGTATAGCCTCCCTCAACGGAATACGGCTGACAGAAAACCGGCTGGCAAGGTCCCTTTCAACCAGCCGAGCTCCATCCTGCAATGAACCGTTGTTAATTAAACGTCTAAGCTCCTGGGCAAGCATGTCAGCGGTTGATAGAGAAACTATGCTCATTGAGTCTACTTTTTATAAAATAAATGGTATACCATTATTCCATAAACTCAGCTTTTATGACAACCTTGTAGGCAGATGCGCTTATCATTCATTACGAATCAAGAAAAGTGGCCGATGCTTCGCAATTTTGAATGTATAGCTTCATCATTTAGAGAGGTTTGGCAAATTAATGGAACATGTTTATACGTCACATATCTCGTGGACAGGGAATTTGGGCACGGGCACATCAGGCTATAAGTCATATGCGCGGACATGGGATATCGCCATAACCGGAAAGGAAACCATTCATTGCTCAAATGACCCACTGCTGGGCGGTGACCCTGGTAAAATGAACCCTGAAGATCTCCTGATATCCTCTCTTTCGGCCTGTCATATGCTTTGGTATCTGCATCTCGCCTCAGATGCTGGCATCACTGTGCTGGATTATGAAGACTCACCGGTAGCCAAAGGTGAGGTTTTAAAAGGGGGTGCAGGTCGCTTTATTTCAGCCATACTCAGGCCAAAAATTACGGTTCAGGCCGGTATAAATCTCGATGCTGCAATGGCTATTCACCATGAAATTCATAAAGTCTGTTTTATTGCAAGATCAGTTAATTTTCCTGTTTTCTATGAACCTGAATTTATTATCAGTCATTGACCTTCCAGTTGAATACGATTCCTTAGTTATGCTTATGTCTGCTCAGTAAGAGGGAATCAGCAACACTGAGAGGCGTGTAGCTGAATCAACGTTATTAGCGAGGCAAAGACGAATAGTTTTGTGCCAGCCTGTTGTCCACTCCTCGCTCATGGTGAACCTTCCATAAGGCAGGTCTGCTGCATGGCAAAAGCGGAACCAGATGAAAGCTGTAGGAGGTCAACTTTCACGATGCTTTTCTAGCCTGATGAAAGTGCCATCCAAATTTGCTTTATTACCCCAGCCGAGTTGCATGTAAAATTTTGCCGCACGGCTGTTTTCATCGGTTTCCAGCCAGGCAATTTCGTGATGTCTGAATAACTCCTGTTCCGCAAGCATAATGAGTCTGCGACCTACACCTCTGCCTTCGTATTCAGGAAGAACAAAAAGGCCATAAAGACAGCCTTTACCCTTTAAAATCATTGAAAACCCTATAATTTCGTCGTTATCACAGGCAACCCATGCACAATGGTCATTTGCAATCATATCGCCCACGATGCTTTCAGTGATCCCCATTCTCCGCATTTCTTCTTGGCTCAGATGATTCTCGATAACAGAGGTTCGGACTGAGAAAATTCCATTAACATCAGAAAATTGTGCTGGTCTTATATTTATACTCATAAGACTTACTCCATATGTGACAAAGATAAATTTTAATGATAACGCAGTCATATCCTATAGGGAGCCACAGAACCTTCAATGAGGTGACTGCTATTTATGTTCTGCTCCTCCCTCATAACAGACAAAGATAACCACCCTGGATCACGCATTTCAGGCGCTGCCGCTGACATTGTGGAAACCGGAGATCAAAACCTCCCGACTCTCTACCCTGGTCAAAAGACAACCTTCATAAGTCGTTCTGTGCTCAGCGGCCAAACATGCCCATTAGCGTTTTCTTCATGCTCCGGACATAGAATGGCGTAAACTGCGACTTTATATGAGAATCCAGTCCGGTGTCGTTCTGACCAGGGCACATTGGAGCCACATGCTGACATCCTGTTCTATAAACTCGTGAGTCAGAACCGTTGCCAGCGTGTTTATCAGTGTCTGTTTAAAAATCATGTTCACGCTGACGTGCCTGACGGCTACAGAGAACGATGTCAGTTCAGCTATTAAAATCAGGAAAATAAGATGTTTTTACCGGATGCACGATTCACAAAAATCTTTCCTCACTTCTCATTCCTTGCATGAGTCGTCAGCTGTTTGTTTCTCTGGATGGGCCCAAGGGAACCGGTAAAACCACCCTGCTGGAGTCTGTTACGCAAAGGCTAAGGGCAGACAACAGAAAGGTGATCCGACTAAGCGAGCAAAAAAGCGATCCCTTCAGGGCAGAAACAATGGCGCTGGTTAACAGGCTCGCCAGAAATCCCTCCGTTAGTCTGGAACGGGAGATTTGTGAACGCTTTGCCGTTAGCAGAGCCTGGATTTCACAGAATGTACTCACTAAACAGCCCGGGAACGGCATTATCCTGATGGATCGCTGGTACCCGTCTGATGCCGCGTTTCGGCGGCTGGTGTCCTTTGCAGAGATTTTGCAGCGAAACATTGAGCTCAACGTGCGAGCACCAGACCTGCATGTCGGGGTGGTCACGACACCTGAGATTTCATGGGAACGAGCCGCGGCACGATCGCGTGGGCTGGGCAGTACAGTCATTCACAAACTGGAAGCGCATGTCGCTTGCACCAGAGCATTCGAGCAGGAGATGACCCATTATGGCTGGTTTTTATGCCGCAATGAAGGAACCCTTGAAGAGGCAACCATGCAGGTCATTGCTGAAATCTATAAAACGCTTTGATGCCGGACAGGCATCGGTTTCAGGGGCTGATTCTCCGTCAACATTGCCCGTTAACAGGGCGACCGGTTCCGATTCGCTCTCCCCTGTTCTTATCTCATGAATATATCGCCTTTGCAGATCACTTTTTTCGGTCTTTGACACCAGAAAATAAACCCCATAACAGTCGCGTTATAATCACTTCTTCGTGAATTCTCGCCACCTTTGGTTGTTAAACTCAAAGTCACCCATCTGAATTTTACTTGTCTGAAATCAACAATAGTCAGATTACCGCTGGCACTCATATCCCGCTTTCACTTATAAAATTGCTTTATTTTTTCAGATAAGGCACAGGGAATTGCGCTACGCATCGATACCATTTAATCATAATCAACTGGGCTGGCCTGCGGGTGAGCATTGTTTTCCACCGCAGCCCATGCTGCGAGGGGATATCACTGCCGACTGGGTTATCGTCGGCGCAGGGTTTGCAGGTGTTGCCTTTGCGCGCCGCCTGGCTGAAATTAATCCCGGCCTGAAAATCATCATCGTCGACGCGCACAGCACACGGGAAAGCGCATCGGCTCGTAATTCCGGGTTTGTTATCGGTCTGCCTCATAATATTGGCAGCTCGACCGCTGAATTAAAAAAGGCCAACGCTTACCGTAACCTGCTTCAGGAAGGCATTCGTCAGCTGGAGCAGGTTATTTCTCAGCATCATCTTCAGTGCGACTGGGAACAGGTCGGTAAATATCACTGCCAGGCTGAGCGTGGCAACGATCGTATTTTGAAAGAGTACGTCAGCCACCTCGATTTAATGGATGAGCCATGGCAGATGTCAGACAGCGAGGAGCTTTACCTTAAACTCGGCACGCGCTTTTACAGCAAAGGGATATATACACCAGGCTGTGTGCTGGTTAATCCGGCGCAGCTAATCGCCGGCCTAAACCACTCTTTACCTGAAAATGTTCAACGCTTCGATAATACGCCTGTGCTGGGGATTCGCTACGGCAGCGTGGCTGAAGTGCTGACACCGTTTGGCATCATCAAAACGCCAAAGGTGATGCTGGCCACCAATGCATTATCGCCAGAGTTGCGACCGGGACTTTCGCGTCAGGCTGCAATGGCGACCTTCGCCAGCATTACCGATCCGCTAACCGATGAACAACTGGCTACTCTGCCCCCCATGCAGAGCTGGGGGCTTACGCCGGTGAATGCGATTGCCGGTGCAACCTTCCGTTTTACCTCAGACCGCCGTTTCCTGATTCGCCAGCACGTGATACCCGCACTTAGCGGTCAGGTGAATGCCGCGCAGACCTGGAAGGCGACCCGTTTGCATCAGCGCTTATTTCATACAGTCTATCCGACCCTGGGCAGCGTAAAGATAACCCACACCTGGTCCGGCACCATCAGCGTTACGCGAAACGGCGCGCCTGAATGGGGCATGCTGAATAAATTTATCTGTACGGCGGGTGGCTGTAACGGTGCAGGCGTTTCAAAACAGACCGTGGCGGGCAGTCTGCTGGCGGATTTCATAATGAAACAGGACAACCCGCATATTGCGGATATGCTGTCGCTGGGCAAGGCCAGTTTCATGCCGCCATCGCCGGCACTGGATATCGGCATAAAACTGTCATTGATGAAAGAGCGTTATCTGGGCCGTAAAGAGGCCTGATAATCCGTAACTGTAATGGTCGATACACGTGATATTGCTGAAGTGGCGGCAACTGAACTGATAAGGCGTGACCAGGCCTGCGAAGAATTACCGGTCGAAAGGCTCAATCTAGTGGGCCAGATACGCTGACCGGACAAGAGGCAGCAGCAGCCTGGCAACAGCTTCGGGGCCGCCCGGTAATTTAGGGTGGAGATAATCCGGATGCGTTCGAAGCCAATATGGCGGAGTTTATACCACGCTGGATAGCGTATGAAATGCGGCTGATGGCTGAACGTTATGTCAGTGACGGCTGCTTCCACAGGAGGGCGACCGGGAACGTCTGGTCACCCTGCCTGGCCGCCCACTTCATACCTATCGCGACTTCATTACCGCACTCGCCGGTCAGTAATCTGGATCTCAGGCTTCAAGAAAAGCCTGTAGGGCAATGCCGTGGACAATAGATGCCTGCGCCAGCAAGCCACTATGCAAAAATATTCTCAGAACAATCCTTATCCAGATCTTCAACGCAGACAGATTATCCTTCCCGGGCGATTTAAACCGGCCAGTTTATGGCACGGTTGTTTTCGATAATATCCTGATGAGAGGGTGCATCGCCCAGCGTCGCGAAACTGGCATAAAGCTGTGGCAGTCGGGTCTGCCCTTCTCCCTTTCTGGCCAACGCCAGAGCTCGCAGCATCACGGGCGCTTCCCAGTCACAACAGTAACAAGGCGTGCAGGGCTGCTGGCGCCATGATTCAGCGATAGCGCCTGAGAATACAGGATCAAAGCCTGTGTCGTTAACGAGTGACATAGCCGTCTGCACGGCATCAGGATGATCTCCCGCTACGGCAACCGCCAGACGACCCCGACTTCCCTGCGGCTGTCCCAAATCGGCGAGCGAGTCGGCAAGAATATTATTAAAAGCTTTAACCACAGGGTGCCCGATTTGCTCCTGAACCCATTCGCTTTCGGTCTGCCCATTATCCAGTGCAGTAATCGGTGCGTCACGCAGGCCAGGATAGTAGTTGCTGGTGTCGATCACCGGGACATGGGGTGGAAGGTGATCGAAAAGTCCATCAGGCAGGCTGCTCAGTGCCGGCAGCGGAATAGAGAGAATCACGGCTTCGACGTCTGTGACCGCTCCCCTGATGTCTGTGGGTTCTGCATTAATTTCACCCGCGAAATCACGCACGCCCTCCACTCCGCGTGAATTAGCGATTTTTACCTTGTGCCCCGCTTCACTGAGCTTACGTGCCAGGGTACCACCGATATTACCTGTGCCAATGACGCCGATTTTCATATTTCGCTCCTGATTCTGGGGTGAGTGAGATACCCTACATATTCACTGAATAAACAACAAGAACCGAAAAAATAGTGGGTTACTAACCTGAAGGTAAGTATGGAAAGAGACTGGCGTTGTGATATTCCGGAGCAGCGACTGGTGTGGGCTCAGGCTACCACCGAAGCGCTGAAGATTATTGAAGGTAAATGGAAGACCATTATTATCTGTCAGCTTTTCGCCGCTAAAGGCCCGCTGCGCTTTTCAGAGCTGGAGCGCCGGATTGAGGGCGTAAATCAAAAAATGCTGATCCAGCAGCTTAAGCAACTGGAACAGGATGGCATCGTGACACGCACGGTTTATCCCGAAGTTCCACCGCGTGTTGAGTACTCACTTAGCGATCTGGGAAAAGCGCTTGGGCCATCAATGACTGCTCTGATTGACTGGGCCTTCCTGCGTCGTGAAACGCTGGGGCTTGATGGCTCCTGAAGCTCGCAATTCAACCCGGTTATACCAATGTGGCTGAGCGCAGGAAACGCTTAAAATATCTTCTCAGGCACGTGGTTTTTCTTAACATGAGTACGACAACGTGATCGTCCGCAACCAGAATATTCATCCGCTCGAAGTCGTGCTCGATCTTTTGCAGGGTGCTCATCACACGAGGGCGAGCTTTCTTCATCCGCTGATTGTGTAATGTTAGCGAGATACCTTATGACTGTAGCGCAGGGCATGGCTGGCGTAACGAGAGAGCAACGCCAGCCAATGGTGGATTATGTCGTTCTGGCTGATCCCGATGATCCCCTGACAGCGCTTGCGGATAATTCGGAACCGGCCAGCCAGGTTACATCGACATGTGCTGAGCGGACTTCAGATGCTGTTCTACAACAGGAATATGCGCCTCGGCCAGCGCCTTCACATCCGCATCCTTTATCTTCGTCGCGTCACTCTTCAACGTCGACAGCACCATCTTATGGTCCATTATTCCGGCATTTTCCATATACATTTTGTCAAAAGCACCGCCGCTCTGCTTTTCCAGCTTGTCGGCCATGGCCTTATGTTTAGCATCAGGCGCAGTCGGTAATGTCACCTCTTTTTGCTTAGCAACTGCCTGAACTTTTGTCAGGGCACTGCCATGATCTTCCACCATCTTCTGTGCAAAGGTTTTAACTTCTGCGCTTTGTGTTTTGTTCAGCGCAATTTTGGCGGCGGCAATTTCGTTGATATTGGCCTGCGCCATATCCTTCAGTGCTTTTTCATCACCAGGGCTGAGCTTGTCATTCTTTACGGTCTGCGGTGTATTCCCACCCTGCGGGGCGCTTGTCTGCATCTCAGCCTGTACGCTGGCAGTGCTGAACAGAGCGACGACGGCTGATATAGCCAGCCATCCTTTATAGCTTTTGTTATTTTTCATTTTGTACTCCTGAATATTAAGGAAAAACCGATATCAGAAAAATTCTGATCAATATTACCTGCTCCGCCTCAATGAGTTGTCATGTTTCTACCTCGCTTAAGGTGCCTTATGTAGCAGAGTTATTAAGCGTTGTAGTAATGTCAGGTAATCGCAAATATAAACAATGAATTGCAGCAGTATAAAAAAAATGAAAATGCATTCCGCCTCGCTTAAAGCCGAATTTTTTTCTATTAAAAGCAAAGGTTTCATCATGAAATTTATACAAAACATCAAAACTCAGTACAGCTTTTCTTTGATTATTTTGAGAAAATTCTTAAAATTGCTGTGCAGTTGTGGGCCGTTTAATGCTGGATAATAATTTACAGGTGACATAATTAATGTGATGAGGTTTAACTCCTGTTATCTCCTTACTTCGCTTTAAATGTCCTGGTTCAGATTATTGAGTGATTTTGCATGCCGTCACATGCAATCGCAAAAAACCAATATAGCCCGCTAAATGCGGGCTTTTTAATTTTCATACTGTCGCATATGGTTGCATCACATCACCTATTTTCTTTGTACCCAAGGTTGTACCCAAAGCATTTTTAACGATCCAGTTTGGGTACAAAGCATTATTCAATATTCAGGTGGCACTATGGCAAAGCTGACAGATATTCAGATACGGGCATGGATTAAGGCAGGAGAATGGTTTGAAGGACGCTCAGACGGTCATGGTCTTTATCTGCGCTACCGGGCAGGGGATAAAGTCCCTGTATGGCGCTTCCGGTATCAGTACGCCGGAAAGTCGCAAGTTATGCTGATTAGTTCTTATGGAGAAATGTCATTAGCCAAAGCAAGAGAGACAGCTAAAGAGCTTTCTGCCCGTGTTGCCCTCGGGCTTTGACGTGGCCGGGGAAAAGCAGGCACGCAAAGCTGACGCGCTGGAGAAAATAGAGCAGGAGAAAAACGCGCTCCGGGTATCAGAATTAGCCGCCGAGTATTTTGATCGGCAAATCCCTGGGCGGTGGAAACATCCCGATATTCTGCGCCGCCGCATTGACAAGGACATAAACCCCAATATAGGCCATCTCAAGATAGAGGACGTTCGCCCCGACACATCGACGATATGTTGCAGAAGATTGTCTCTCGCGGAGCACCTACCATCGCCAATGACGTACTACGCTGGACTCGCCGTATCTTTGACTACGGTATAAAACGACATATGCTGGAGATTAACCCCACCGGTGCTTTTGAAGTTGCCGATGCTTGTGGGCAGGAGAAAAGCCGGGAGCGCTGGTTAACCCGCGAGGAACTTATTCAGTTTTTCCAGGCTATATGCATGGCTAAAGGGTTCAGCCGTGAGAACGAACTCACCATGAAGCTGATACTCTGCCTGTGTTGTCGAAAAATGAAGCTTTGTGGCGCTCCGTGGAGCGAATTCGATTCAGATGGGGCTGTGTGGCACTTACCCACAGAATGCGCTAAGAACGGCGATGCTATCGATATTCCGCTACCACCGCCTGCGGTTTGAATGGCTCAGAGAATTACACAGTTTTTCCGGCAACAGTAAATGGGTACTCCCTGCCCGGAAGATGCAGCACCGCATGATCCCCCATATTCAAGAAAGCACCCTGCCGGCGGTTCTGGCAAAAGTACGCCTTGAAATGCCAGGCGTACCCAACGCCACTATTCATGACTTCCGGCGCACTGGTCGCACCCATT
This sequence comes from Pantoea sp. E956-1, assembly GCF_982223955.1. Lineage (NCBI taxonomy): Bacteria > Pseudomonadati > Pseudomonadota > Gammaproteobacteria > Enterobacterales > Erwiniaceae > Pantoea > Pantoea sp. E956-1. The sequence goes on from NZ_CEUYZP010000013.1 coordinate 32,981, forward strand.
TAGCGGCGCTGGGGGTGGATGCCATTGTTGCCGAGCGCTGCCTGAATCACCGTATCAAGGGCGTGGAAGGTATCTATAACCGCCATCAGTATTTTGATGAACGCCGGGCAGGGCTGTACAACATTTACACTCTGACATTTCACCGCGTATTATTCCCTGTGAAGACCTCAAAGGACGATAACACAAGGAACGTATCACGATGGCCGCACTACAGTTTCCCTGCGCCATATTCAAAACCCAAAACCGGATGGACGACTACGGCGCTAAAGATATGCGCTGCGGCGACTTAACCGAAGCACAGTTAAAATCCCAGTACCGGCTGGATTACATTTCTGACCGGATTGATCCCTGGACGCTTACCCGGCGTTCCTCAATGGATCGCCCTCAGTCCATGTTCTGCTGTAATCTGCGTGGCCAGGGTGAATAGATTACCCGACAGCAGTGCGCCGCAATGCTGTTTGACGAGTTCAGCTCGTTATCACGCAAATTTTCCCTTTACGGGCCTTACAGTCACCTGATCGAAAAGATGATTACTCACATGCAGAACGGCAACGGTACGCCCTTGCAGGATATGTCGTTGAACAGTGCATTGAAGGAGCATATTCTTAATGATAGATCTGAAAAAAACAGTACTCGTATTTTGTTAGAAAAAGTATTGCAAGAAAAACTTGACTGGAAAAATAGAATTTATGCTGTTGCTCAAAAAGATGATTTAAGGACTGCTATATCTCGTGGAAAACTCCCTAAATTTGACCGCTTTCAGGATAATTTCAACGGTATGGGAATCAGCGTGCATGATACCTGGGCAACACATATCACATTAAAATCACTACATATTGAAAATGATTGCTACCGGGCAGTGGTGCATTACAAAGTACAGGACCACTTTGGCCTCGACAGCGATGATATTCTGAAAACAAAATTCAGCCAGTTTCATTTCTTCCGCATCTGGTTTGTTCTCCAGCGGTATGATCAGTTTGGTTTCAAGCCATTTATGACCAATATGGAAGCAACCGTAGAAATCACAGGGGGGCGCAATGAAAGTAATAAATAAAAAAGCTTTGATTCTATTTTTCCTGGCTTTTTGTGTTTTACTGGGTTATTGGATTTGGCTCTGTTTACGTCCTGTAGAGATTGTCGCGGTTCATCAGGAAAATAACTATAGCGATGTTTTAGTTAGAAGCTTCCCTCAGACAGATAAAGGGAAAATAATCTGGTGGCTAGAAAATAAAAACATGTTGAAAGAAAAATATGGTATTCCAAAGCCTGACCCAGATGGTTCTTTCGTAGTTGTATTTTGGTATTTTGGCGATGGTTATAAAGAAACAGATGGATATGACAATCTTTGTTTCAACGATATGAAACCACCGATGAATTGTATAGAAAAAAACTCTCTCCTTATGGTAAGGAACAGTGAAAATACAGGGAGTTATTTTGTTCTGGATAGTGGAACATATCGTATGAATAATAAAGGGGATATAGTAAAGAACAAATCGGATTAGATCCGCTCCCCTCGCGTAGAGACTGCAATAAAATCATCAGCGCGGCCCAACCGTGCATCAGCAAAGCGGAAGTAGCAAAATATTCAGGAGGCTATCTCGACGGTGAGAAAAGCGGCAACGCCTTACCGCCTGCCTCACACCCTTTTAGTAAGGCGATTGCGTGGATGGCGAACGTAGCAAATGAGTGATTTATCACGCTATTTGATTATTACCCCCTTCCGCTGGCAACCAAACATCTTGGCTGTGAAGAAATAGAGTTACTTGTACTTGCTCATGCAGGGATGATCACCTTCTGTTTATCGCGCTGACCGACAGGCCAGACCCTGCCAGATCATTGAGGCCACCAGCGAACGCGAAGCGCGTAAAGCTTTTGCACCTCACTACATCCTTTCCCTTGCCGCCGTTCTGCCTGTACAGGAGGTGCGCCATGCATGAGCGCGACATTCTGGACGTGTACACCAACCCTAAAGACATTTTGCGCCCGATTGCCGCAGCGCTTGAAGCTGCGCAGTTCATCGTACTAGCCAGAACGGGAAAGATCTGGCTGCTGACCTGATCGCCTGGGCGCATGAAACTGCTGCTCACGCAGAAACAGCACATCGCGGGCATGGGGAGGAAAATGCTTAACCTCAATACCTGAAATCTTTTCACGTTACCGCTGAACGGTGGTGCAGCGGAGACAGCGCAAGACGATCTGCGCCTGCTGGCCTCTGTGGGTGACGAGGCTCGAAACGACTATCTGCGCGGCGTAAGCGCCTTAGGCAATCTGCTTTTCTGGGCTTGTGAAAACCCCAACTACACCGGCCATAAAGCCGATCTGCCAGCGCTGGGCGCGTTCCTGAAACATACCGCTAATATGGCGCGTGCCGCCGAGTTCATGGCGGGGAATCTTGAAGCAATGGCCCAGCCAGAACAGCTGCCTGGAAGCGACGCGTGAAACGATTACCCGTCTTATCGACAGCGGGATAATGAAGCCGGTCGACGCCGATGCCGCCGCTCATCTGCTAAACAGCGCGGCGCTGAATGCCGCACTGTGGGTCGCTTCCAGCAGCGAGCCGGAAAAGGCGCTGCCGAAGATGATCGACGTGTTCATACAGCTGGCCGGCGGCTTGCGCCATACTGCGATTTAACCCTGAATGTTCACCGCTGCTTACACTGATAACCCTGAAGCTCTGAGTGCTGACGCCTGCAACTCTTGCAGGCACGGTGTCGTTTTAATTCAGTGTGACAGCGGAATCAGGCCGCTCTCCTGATAGGTCGCAATCAGGTTATCAAATATTGTTATATCCTGGCGTGTGCGGGCTATTAACTGCGCGCCTGCAACTGCGGTGTAGATTGCCAGCGCACGCTGCGCATTTTTCTCCGGGTTATCGGGCGACTTTTCGCAAAGGACCTCTGTCAGCCAGTCAACGTTCGCATCGACGAAACACTGAACCTCACGCTTCACTTCCTCGGGCAGATCGTCATATTCCGCCGCCATAAAGCTGGAGAGACAGAGCCGGTTGGCATCTTCAAGCGACTTGCGGAAAATCTGCGGATAGCGCTGCAAGGCCGCATCCGGTGAGGCACTTTGCTCGCGGATGGTCTTTAAATCCTCAGCCGTATCCTGCCAGTATCGGTTGGCGACCGCGGCACCCAGATTGGCCTTACTGGCAAAGTGATAATAGATACTGGCATTCTTGATGCCTACTTCGTCAGCGATACTGCGAAAATTAATCCCGTTATAGCCATGATTCTGGGCAGCACTTTTTGCTGCCGCCAGAATGGCTTCACGCGCGTTCAGGCTCATCACTCAGTTTTCCTTCATGAGGTGGAGACGCATTATAAGGGGAAAATAATTACCTGCCAACTGGTAGACAGGGATTGACAACAGAAAAGTTCAGCACCACAATTTACCTACCAATTGACAGGTAGGTAACTTAATCATGACTGATATCCACAATGCATCTGCAGTTACGTCACTCCCCGCGATGAAGATTTATGACTGGTATGATGGCCCTTATCCTGCACGGGTCAGGATTGCCCTGGCGGAAAAGGGATTACTTTCTGAGGTCGAATTTATTCCGGTCAACCTGTGGAAAGGTGAGCATAAAAAACCTGAATTTTTAGCAATCAATTATTCCGGAACCCTGCCGGTTTTAGCGCTGAATGACGGATCGCTGATCGCTGAATGCACCGCCATTACGCAATATCTCGATGTGCTGGATGACACCCCGCTTCTGACAGGCGTCACGCCGGTAGAAAAAGGCGTAATCCATATGATGACCAAACGGGCTGAGATCGAATTTCTTGATGCGGTCAGCGTCTATTTTCATCATGCCACCGCAGGGCTGGGGCCGGAGGTGGAGCTCTATCAGAATCCGGAATGGGGTGCGAAGATGCGTGTAAAGGCCATCAGAGGGATGCACTACTTTGACGGCGTTCTACGCTCGCAGCCTTATGTCGCGGGCAATACGTTTTCGATGGCGGATATCGCCGTAACTGGAGGAATGATTTTCGCGGCTTTGGTGAATCTTGCTGTTCCTGACGAGTGTCGCGCCCTGAAAGCGTGGTATGCAAAAATCCAGAGCCGTCCCAGCTATCAGCAATGGCAGGCGATGGTTGAAGCGGGCCGCCCTGCTGCTGCTGGATCGTCTCAGGACCGGGCGTGAGATCGCGCTGATCGTTCTGGATAACGTGGTCTGGCTGCTATTAAAAAACCCGGAAAATCTTCCTGATGCTGATCAATTAAGATTAGATTTGTAAAGGCTGTCACGGTCAAACGTGGCAGCTTTTTTTCCGGGCGGGCGAGCCGCAGTGCGGACTTGAGCACCTCTCGTGCCCTTTTTAACAATACATACTGAAGTTTCAGAGCAAGCCGGCACCAGACTACGTTATCACCTGTCGCTTAACTGACTGGCATCAGGAAAATATTCCGGGGTTTTCTGATCTCAACACAAGAAATCTCAGCGCGTCAGCCTTATCAGAATGCCGCTTCAGCCTGTATTGCGCTCAAAGTGGCTGTTCACAAAGGTGCGGCAGCGTGGCGAGATCGGATCGAGGAACACCTGTTCCGGCGAACCGGACTCCTCAATCATACCCTGATGCAGAAACACCGCTTTGTTCGACACGTCACGTGCAAAGCCCATTTCATGGGTGACGATAATCATCGTACGTCCCTCTTCCGCCAGACTGCGGATTACCCGCAATACTTCGCCCACCAGCTCCGGATCCAGCGCGGAAGTTGGCTCATCGAACAGTATCGCTTTCGGCTGCTGCGCCAGCGCTCGCGCAATCGCCACACGCTGCTGCTGTCCCCCTGACAACTGTGACGGCCAGGCGTCGCGTTTTGCATAGAGTCCCACTTTATGAAGCAGCGCCTCTGCTTCTTCAATCGCCTCTTTATGGCTGCGCTTCTGCACATGAACCGGCGCTTCAATGATGTTCTGCATCACCGTTTTATGCGGCCACAAATTGAAACTCTGAAACACAAAGCCGAGCTGCATTCGCATCAGCTTAATGCGACGGCGCTGCTCGCGGCTCAGTTTTTCGTCGGCGTTATCCAGCGTGACGTTTATCTCACCGACCGCAATTTCGCCCGCCTGCGGCACTTCAAGAAACGGGATGCAGCGTAACAGCGTACTTTTGCCCGACCCACTGGCACCAATCAGCGAAATCACATCGCCATCCTGCGCGGTCAGGCTGATGTCGTGCAGCACTTCGTGTCCCGCATAACTCTTTTTGAGATGACTCAGCATGATGGTCGGTGCGGTCATGATCGTGCTCCAAAATAGTAAGGTGATAAGCGTCGTTCCAGCATCGATACCCCTTTGCTGACCAGCATGGTGAGTATCAGGTAGATCACCGCCGCGCTCAGGAACACCTCCAGCGCCCGGAAAGTGGAAGAGACTATCGAGTCGGCAATGCCGGTCATCTCCATCAGGCTGATAGTGCTGACCAGCGACGTCGCTTTAATCATTGAGATGATTTCATTGCTGTAGGCCGGTAATGCCTGTCGAATCGCAATCGGTAAGGTGATGCGGGTAAAGATCTTATACGACGACATGCCCGAGACTTTAGCGGCCTCCAGCGACTGCTGACTCACCGCGCGCAACCCGCCGCGCAGGATTTCTGAGGTGTAGGCGGCATCATTGAGGATCAGCGCCAGCAAGCCGCACCAGTAGGGATCGCGCAGCAGTGGCCAGAACAGGCTTTCCCGCACCGCCGGTAAACTGCCAAGGCCGTAATAGACCATAAAGATCTGGATCAGCAGCGGCGTACCGCGAAACAGCCAGACATAGAAGCGACAAAAAACGCTGCCGACACGCGTCATGCGCAGCAGGTTAAGCAGCAGCGCCAGCACGCCGCCGCCCAGCAGTGAGAGCAGCGCCAGGTTGATGGTCAGCGGCAAACCTTTCAGCAGCGCCAGCAGCGTCTGCTGTAAAAACATGATATCCACGTGGACTCCTTACCCCTTCACGCGCTGTTGACCGCGCATCGCAAACTTTTCCACGTAGCGGAAAACCATATCGGAACAGGTGGTGATAATCAGGTAGATCACGGCACCCACGCTGTAAAAGAAAAAGGACATCTGGGTGGAGTTGGCTGCGGTGGAGACCTGATTCATCGTTTCCACCAGCCCGGTGACCGAGACCAGCGCCGACTCCTTGATCACCGATTGCCACTGGTTACCCATGCCGGGCAGCGCGGTGCGTAATGCCTGCGGCACGATAATGCGGCGAAACATCATCAGCCGTCCCATGCCGGTCACCGTCGCCGCTTCCAGCGTTCCGCCGGGAATGGCATAAAATGCGCCACGAAATACGCCGCTCTGATACGCACCGGAGATCAGCCCGATGGCATCGCACCCGCCACAAAGCCGTTCACATCGAACGGTCCCTGGAAGCCCAGCGCGGTGCCCACGGTGGAGACCACCTGTCGTCCACCGAAGTAGAAGAGGTAGATCACCAGCAGTTCCGGCACGCCGCGAAACAGAGTGATGTAGCCTGCCGCCAGTCGCTGCTGCCAGCGTGAACCGGCAATCTGCATCCAGCAGAGCACGCTGCCCAGCAACGCACCCAGCAGCCAGGCGCATAACGACACGCTGACGGTGACGGCGGCGGCGTTAAGCAGCACGCCACCCCAGCCCTCATCACCGAAGCCCAGTATCTGCCAGTCAATATTCATCAGCATAAGCGGTTACGCTTTCGGCGCGACATCTTCGCCAAACCATTTGATTGACAGTTTGCTCAGCGTCCCATCTTTGATCATCGAGTCCAGCGCCTGATTCAGCACCTGCTGCAGCTCACTGTTGCCTTTACGCAGACCAATCGCCGAGCCTGCGCCGAGCACGCCACCGGAGAAGCCATAGCCGCTGCTGCTGATCGCCTCAGCATGTTTTTTCACAAAGGCGTTGAGGTTGGTACGAGACGCCATGACGGCATCCACCCGGCCATTCATCAGGTCGGCGAAGGTTTCAGGACCCGCCTGATAGGTGCGGATTGTGGCAACATCGCCCAGGTATTTCTGCAGGAAATCCGCCTGAATGGTGGCGACCTGAACCGCAATGGTTTTCCCTTTGAAGGTGGTTTTCAGATCGTCGATCGCTTTTTTCATACCGGCGTCATCATCCGCCGTCACAATCGTGCCGCTGCCTGGCAGCGTGGCCAGCGGGCTTTTTTTCGCAGTCACAAAGCTGGAGACGCTGACGGTGTACTGATGGGTAAAATCGATCGCTTCTGCCCGTTTTGGCGTTACGGTCACCGCATCGATCACCGCATCATATTTACCGTCGATAAGACCCGGGATCATGCCCGACCATTTCTGGGCGATGATTTCATATTTAAAGCCAGCACGTTTAGCCAGCTCCGCCACCATATCCGGCTCATAGCCGACGATTTTGCCGCTCGGTGTGGTCTGGTTGAACGGAGGATAAGCCGCTTCAGTCGCAAACTTCAGGGTGCCGAAATCTTTCGCCTGGCTGAACGCGGAAGTGGCGAGCAGCGCCACGGTCAGAGAAGCCGTGAACAGGCGGTTACGCATCATCATATAAACCTCATTTATTTATTATTAAGAGAGTAAATCAATTGCAAGGCGGGTCAGCGCCTGCGTCCCGGCGGTAATGCTGCGTTCGTCCGGCTGATAGTCGGAGTTATGCAGGTGATCGTCACGGCCCGGCGTGGCCGATCCAATATGAATCTGGCAGCCCGGTACCCGTTCCGTGAACAGTGAAAAATCTTCGGCACCAAAGCTGGCGCTGGGCTGCGCGATGATGGGCTTATCAAACTGTTGCGACAGAATCCGTTCCAGTGAATCGATCAGGCGATCGTCATTCATCAGCGGCGGCACGCCACGCTGGAAGTTAACCTCCACCCGCACGTTTTGCGCCAGCGCCACCCCTTCACACATCCGTTTAAACGAGGTTTCCATAGCAGCGCGAACTTCCGGCGACTTAGTACGGATGGTGCCCTGAAACAGGCAGCTATCGGGAATGATATTATGGGTAGTACCCCCCTGAATGTGCCCGATGGTTAACACGGCGGAGTGAGCGGGATCGCGCTCACGCGAGATAATAGTTTGCAACTGGCTGATGAGGTGCACGGTCGCGATGATCGGATCGGTGCCCATGTGCGGACGTGCCGCGTGCGTCGATACACCCTGTACCGTAACGTCGAATTCGTCGCTGGAGGCGGTGCTGGCCCCGCGCGTCAGGGCGACTTCCCCCGCAGCGAGTTCAGGCTTGTTATGCAGGGTTACGGCCCAGTCGATGCCATCTGCCGCGCCGTCCACAATCATCGCCTCAGCCCCACTTTCTGGCGTCTCTTCCGCGGGCTGGAATATCAGCCGGACCCGGCCTTTGAGCTGCTGACGATAGTGCGGCAGGATCGTTGCCACACCCAGCATCGTTGCAGTGTGAATATCATGACCACAGGCGTGCATTTTTCCGGGATAACGGCTGGCAAACGGTAAACCGGTCTGCTCATGGATTGGCAGCGCGTCCATGTCGGCGCGCAACAGCAGCGTCTTACCCGGCTCTGCGCCGTCGATATCCACCACAACACCGCTGCGGCCAACGCCGGTGCGGGGATTGAGTCCCAGCGCCTGCAGATAGTCTGTGACCAGACTGGCAGTGCGCAGCGTATCAAAACCTAATTCCGGATGCGCATGGATATCACGTCGAATCGCCACTAACTGCGATTCAAGTTCATTAACTCTGGCTTTTATTTCCCCGGCCAGTCGTGCTTTTTCCTGATTCATAGCAGCCCCGGCAATATGCGATCGGCACTCTGCTGCCGACCACTATTTTAATCTCATCCTGATGGCGGACGTTGATGACCGTTTATTTATTCACAGCACGCGACAGAAAGCAACGCGCAACAGCGTGCTCTACATACTTAAAAATCAATAAGATAGTGTTATTTATTGGAAACCTGTATGAGATAACAGCGGATCAGCAATAATATTAATAATCCGCCACGCGACATTACTTTCCCTACTGTCACTGAGCTGATATTTCGCTTTTAACCGGAGAGGGAATAAAGAAGTCTGCCAGTATTTCCGCTAATTTCTCGGATTGTTCGTCGGGAATAAAATGGCCGCAGTTGAGAACAGTTTCACTGCTTACCTGATGTGCCGTCGTCTTTTCTCAGAGCCTGAAATTTGCGCCCTTCACACCAAATGGTTATAGTTAAATGACCAATTGGAGGTGACAGATGAAAACATTCAGCTTTTCTGCGAATAAAACCCGGCCGCCACGCTTATGGCAGGCCGCAGGCCTGAACAACGCTGATGGTGTCGCCCTGCTGGGCCAGATTAATGAAGGCCTTGATGGCAATGTAGCTCACCTGATCGTCAACTGGGCGAAGATTACACAAAATGACCTGCGTAAAATGTCCGGTATTCCCTCCACGACGTTCAGCCGCAGCGTAAAAGCGAAATTCAGCGCTGAACAAAGTGAACGACTGGTGCGTATTATCCGCGTTATTGATCGGGCGGTTGAACTGTTCGAAGGTGATAAGGATGAAGCGCAAAAATGGTTGAATGAGCCTAACAGGGCGCTGAGCTGGAAAATGCCCGCAGAACTGATGGCATCGGAAACCGGGGCTTACGAGGTTATGAAATTAATCACGCGCCTGGAGCACGGAGTTTACTCTTGAATCTCTACAGGCTGACCAAGACGAAGTATCTTTCGACAGCCTGGACGGGATTTGGCGCAAAAGAGGCGGGTGGCCGCTGGAACAGCATCGGCATCTCCATGGTTTATGTTTCTGAAACAGCTTCGCTGACTTTGCTGGAAACACTGGTCCATCTGCACTCAGCACACATCCTGGACGCATTCACACTACTGCGCATCGATGTTCCCGATGCGCTGATTCAGACCGCTGATATCACTGAGTTGCCTGCAAACTGGGCCGATGAAGACGCACCGGCAGAACTAGCTGACTATGGAGACGCCTGGTGCTCTGCCTGCGATGCGGTTGCGTTGCGTGTTCCCAGTGCCCTCTCTCCTGTAGAATATAACTATCTGTTAAATCCTGAACATCCCGATTTCTTCCGGATAGTTCAACAGGCTGAGGCCATTCCGTTCCGTTTTGATCGTCGGTTGAAACCGGATCGTAAATAAATTATCCGGATAGCTTTTGGTCGCGCATTCCTGCGTTGAACACGGGCCAGGAGCCGCCGATGATCGTCTCTTAAGCCCTGAGACAAGCCTTTCCCCCTCTGACCTGACGCAAAGCACTGAAGCTTAAGCCTCATCTATACTGCAGCTTATCTTTGCTGAAGGAGCCCAATCATGGGACTGAGCTGGTTTACCCTCTGGCCGCCACTGGCACGCGTGCTGTTTATCCTCGCCTGCCTGACCATTATTCTCACCGGCCTTTATCTGGCAGCACCGCTGATCAATCAGGTACTGCTGGCGATGTTACTGGCCATCATGCTTGATCCCCTGATCACCCGGCTGGAAAACAACCGCATACCGCGCATCTTCTCGTCACTGCTGGTGATTATGCTGATGCTGTTGATCATGGTGGTCACTATCCTCAAGTTAACCGTGTTGACGCCCGATTTAATGCAGCTCAGCCGCCAGGCGCCCGTGCTGCTGGCGGCCCGGCTTGAACAGCTGACGCTGGCCTTTGCCCGGCTTGATATCGGTATGACGCCCGACCAGTTGCTGACCTTTGTGGATGCGGGGGCAATAGTGCGCATCGTCACCGCGTTTCTGACGCAAATCCCTGGCGTCATCTCATGGTGGATTATGGTGTTCCTGATGCTGCTGTTTATGCTCTATGAGATGCCGCTGCTGAAAGCTGCTCTGCAACAGCGGGTAAAGGGAAAACATCAGGCCTATTATCTGGCGCTGCAGGAGGGAATTCAGAGCGTTATTGTGTATGCCAGAGTGAAAACGCTGACCAGTATTCTGGGCGGATTAATCGTGGGCGTCGGTGCGCATCTGATCGGGCTGAAGTTTGCCTTTTTCTGGGGCGTGCTGATGTTCATCTTTAATTACGTGCCGGTGCTTGGCTCCTTTCTGGCCGCCATTCCGCCGGTGATCCAGAGTTACATCATGTTCGATTTACAGATCGCGCTGGCGGTAGCAGGATTCTTTGTGGTGCTGAACCTCTGCCTGAGTTCGGTAATCGAACCACTGTTGATTGGTAAACGACTCAATCTGGCGCTGACCACGCAACTGCTGGCGTTTCTGTTCTGGCAGGCATTGCTGGGAATTACGGGCGGGATACTGGCTATTCCACTGACCTATCTGATTAAGAAGGTCCTGCTGGCGAGCTATCCGCAGCAGGACCCGGAGACAGAATTAACGCAGTGATGGCGTCTTCACCCGCCATGCGCGGGTGAGGCGTTTTTCGATCTCAACCACGATGAAGATCGCGATGCTGACAATCAGCGAAATCAGCCAGTAGTTGATCGGCAGTGGGCGCGTACCAAACAGCGTGTTCATTAATGGCACATAAATAATGATCGCCTGAAGGGCAATCAGTACCAGCGTCACCAGCCAGATACCGCGATTTTTCAGCAGACCGCGATCCAGTGAGAAGCCATCAGAGTTACGGCAGTTAAGCATATAAGCCCACTGCGCGGTGACCAGCATCTGCAGCAGCACAGTACGGATAAACTCGGCACTGTAGCCACGCGGTTGCAGCCAGGCTTCCAGCACAAAGGCACTGATTGAAATCAGCAGACCGACAAACACCACGCGCCAGATAGCGTAAGCGTCCATCACGTGCGCTTTAACATTGCGCGGTGGCCGGCGCATCGCATTGGCTTCAGCAGGCTCAAACGCCAGACCAAACGACAGCGTGGCGGACGTTGCCATGTTCATCCACAGAATTTGTACCGGGGTTAACGGCAGCAGATTGCCCATCAGAATCGCGATAATAATCAGCAAACCCTGCGCCAGGTTGGTGGGCATGATAAACAGGATGGTTTTCTTAAGGTTGTCGTAAACCCGACGTCCCTCTTTGACTGCCGCAGCGATGGTGGCAAAGTTATCGTCGGCCAGAATCATATCGGCCGCCTCTTTTGTCACCTCGGTGCCTTTAATACCCATCGCAATACCGACGTTGGCCTGTTTCAGCGCCGGAGCATCATTGACGCCGTCGCCGGTCATGCCGACGATCTCGCCGCTCGCTTCCAGCGCTTTCACCAGACGCAGTTTATGTTCCGGGCTGGTGCGGGCAAAAATGTCATAGGTTTTTGCCGCGTCGGCCAGTTCGGCGTCGCTCATGTGTTCAAGCTGGTAGCCAGTAATAGCAGCCTGGCTGTTGCCGATTCCCAGCATCTGACCAATCGCCATCGCGGTTTCCTGATGGTCGCCGGTGATCATTTTGACGCGAATGCCCGCTTTCTGGCACTCGTCAATCGCGGCAATCGCCTCGGGACGCGGGGGATCCATCATGCAGGCCAGACCCAGCAGCACCATGTCACTTTTCAGATCGGCATGATCCAGCGCGGTAACGGGTGCTGAGGTTTTCTTCCAGGCGGCAGCAACGGTGCGCAGCCCTTCGCTGGCGTAGGTAGTGATGGCAGCATCCCAGTACGCACGGTCTATTGGCTCTGCACCCTCCGGTGTTTGCTGCTGCTGGCATAGCGTCAGCAGCACGTCTGGCGCACCGGTCAGCAGCACATAAGATTCGCCGTTAGCAACACAGCTGACCGACATATATTTATAGAGGGAATCGAACGGCAGCTTGCTCACCACCTCAACGGGCTGAGGTGCCGTCTGGCCCTTCGCCGCCAGCACCTTCAGCGCACCTTCAGTCGGGCCGCCAACAATCGTCCAGTGCCCCTGATTTTCCTGACGCAGCTGGCTTTCATTACAGGTGTCTACCGCATGCAGGAACTGCTGAAACAGCGGATCCTGTGCCGCAGAAACGCCACTGGCCTCGCCCTGCTCAGCAACAATCTCCCCTTTAGGTTCGTAGCTGTTTCCGCTGACGCGCCAGCGACTCTTCGCCAGCACCACCGCTTTCACCGTCATCTCATTCATGGTGAGCGTGCCGGTTTTATCAGAGCAGATCACCGACATCGCACCCAGGGTTTCAACAGTCGGCAGCTTACGGATAATCGCCTGAGTACGCGCCATCGACTGCACACCCAGTGACAGGATGATAGAGATAATGGCAGGCAGACCTTCCGGAACCGCAGCAACCGCCAGGCTGATGACGGACAGCGACAGCTCGCCCAGTGGAATGTCACGCAGCAGATAGCCGAAGATAAACAGGGCGACCATCATCAGCAGGATGATGAAAAAGATCGCTTTACCGAGTTTGTCGATCTGCACCAGCAGCGGGGTTTTAACCTCTTTTATGCCGCTGATCATTTCGTTGATATGGCCCAGCTCAGTATCACCGCCGCTGGCGATCACCACGCCTGCAGCGGTGCCGGAACTGACGGTGGTGCCAGAAAAAGCCAGGTTGAGACGGTCGCCCAGCGATTTTTCACCGCTCAGCGTCTCGGTATTCTTCGACACCACCGTCGACTCCCCGGTGAGAATCGCCTCTTCAACCCGCAGATTATTGACCTCAAACAGGCGCAAATCAGCCGGAATTTTGTCGCCGGGGCGTAACATCACCACATCACCGACCACAATATCGCGCGTCGCGACTGTGACCTGTTTGCCGTCCCGCACCAGCATCGCTTCACTGGCGAGCATATTCTGAATACTTTTCAGAGACTTCTCGGCATTATTCTCCTGAATAAAGCCGATGAGGGCGTTGATGACGGCCACGCCGATAATGACAAAGGTATCGACCCAGTGCCCCATGATCGCGGTGATCACCGCCGCGGCCAGCAGAATATAGATCAGCACATCTTTAAAATGCGCGATGAATTTGAGCAGAGCCGATTTCTCAGCTTTTTGCGGAAGGGCATTGGGACCGTGTTTCTGCAGGCGTTCCTGCGCAGTGGCGGTGGATAATCCTGCTGATGAGCTCTGCAGGTCAGAGAATATCTCTGCCACACTACGCTGATACCAGGGGCGCTCAGATAAAGCTAACGCTTTATCCTGCTTATCATTATTTAGCATATATAAACCTCGTGCCATTTAGCGATGAATTAAAGGCGCAATTAAAAGACATGCATTTTGCAGGCAGCCCCTCCTGCAGGTAATGACCGATATCATATTTACGTAAGAAACGTCTGACGAATAACATAAAATGGCTAAATTAAATCTAACCTATATTATGAGAATGACAACGTTGTTTTTGTTTAGCTAAGGTTTAAGTATGCTGATGCAGTGTGCATCGGCTTATACTCAGGCTCGCAAAAGGAAACTCTGATGAAAAAACAGAGCATTATTGTGCTTTGCGGTTTCGTTATTCTCGCGGTCGCCGCAACGACTCTGGTGGGTTTACTGACCTGGCTGGTGGTCTCTCAGATCTCGGCGTAACCCGATTCAGGCGAAGCGGCCCTGCCGCTTCGTTAAACTAATATACCGTAGATTAAAAATAATTTTATCCCGGCCGCGATAAGCATAAGGGTTTATTACGCCTTAATGCTTATTAAACCGCTGTTTAAAAGCTGATGTTAAGGCGAACAAAATGATTAAACGCAAGGTTATCCTCATTTTGCTCTGTTGTTTTTTTATGACAGCGTGTGATGAAAAAAAAGAACCGGATGCTCCCCCGCCCCGCGTAATTAAAGTTTTCACCCTTGAGTCGGACATTGCTCAAAATATCCGGATATTTCCTGCGCGTATTCAGGCGGGTGATAATACCGATCTCGCGTTTAAACGGGCAGGCCAGCTGGTACAGCTTGATATTCGTGACGGAACGCCCGTAAAAGCGGGACAGCTTCTCGCTACCCTGAATGATGCAGATGCGAAACTACGGGTACGCGACCGCCAGACTGCACTGCAACTGGCGGAGCGACAATTTCAGCGCTTCAATACGCTGGCCCAGCGCAGCGCCGTTTCAAAGTCTGAAATGGATGTGCAGCGTGCTAATCGCGATGCCGCCGCGACTGCGCTGAAAATCGCACAGGAGGAGTTACAGTTTCTTAGCCTTCGCGCGCCGTTTGATGGCGTGATTGCAAGGGTACAGGCGCGTAATCATCAGGTTGTGGCCGCCGGACAGCCCATTGCGCTGCTGACCCGTGCCGATCTGCTCGACGTCATCTTTACGCTGCCCGAAACTCTCTTCACCAGCCTCGATATCCAGAATATTGACTATCAGCCTGAGGTGCAGTTTAACGCCCTGCCAGGCCGTTTTTTTACCGCCCAATACAAAGAGCACACCAGCCAGACCGATGCCGCCACGCTGACCTATCAGGTGGTGCTGACGATGCCGCGTCCGGCTGATCTCCCTGGCGTTGCCGGTCTCAGCGGCTCGGTGCGCGTTAAGCTGCATAACCTGCCGAATGCCCCTGCCCAGCCGCGGCTGGTCGTGCCTGCGGCAGCGGTATTTAATCCCGATCGCAGCCCCACCAATCAGCCGCACGTCTGGCTGGTTGAGCAGGATGGCGAGGCGCTGCGCATCAAAGATCGACCTGTCGAAGTGGGTCGTCTCACCGCCCAGGGCATTGAAATCATCAGTGGGCTTAAGCCGGGCGACCGTATCGTTGCCGCCGGTGTGAGTGAATTGCATGACGGTGAAGCAGTGCGCATCTGGCAGCGCGAGCGGGGGTTATAATGCGTATTCAGGAGCATTTTCTTGATAAACCCATTCGCATCTGGATGGTCATTCTGTTGCTGGGCGTGGGCGGCATTTATGCACTGCTCAACATTGGCCGCCTCGAAGATCCGCTGTTTACTATCAAGTCGGCGGTGATTGTCACACAGTATCCTGGCGCGTCCGCGCAGCAGGTCGAAGAAGAGGTGACACTGCCGCTGGAGAATGCGCTGCAGCGTCTGCCGTCGCTGGACAATGTTACGTCTATTTCAGGCAATGGCCTGTCGCAGATTACCGTTAATATTCATACCCGCTATCTGGCCGATCAGCTGCCACAAATCTGGGATGAGTTACGCCGTCGGGTCGGTGATGCGGCCCGGCAGTTCCCGCCAGGCGTTCAGGCTCCGCTGGTTAACGACGACTTCGGCGATGTATATGGCTACTTCTTCGTTATCCACGGTAAAGACTTTACGAACAGCGAATTGCGCAACTACGCCGATCAGCTGCGGCGCGATCTGGTGCTGGTGCCTGGCGTCGCTAAAGTTGCGATAGCGGGCGTCGAGCAGGAGGAGATCCGTATCGCTCTCTCCGCCAGCAAAATGACCGCCTATGGTATGACGCCGCAGCGCGTCGCCGATCTGCTGAGCCGGAATAACAGCGTTGCCAGTGCCGGAACGCTGCGGGTCGACAGCGAATCGATCCGTTTTCATCCCACCGGCGAACTGCAGACGCTTGACGATCTGGCTAACCTTCCGATTCTGCCTGCTGGCAGCCCGCAGAATGTACATCTGCGCGATATTGCCACCCTGACACGTGGTGTTACCGATAATCCGTCCAATATCTACTTTGCAGACGGTGAAGCGGCACTGGCTATCGGCATTTCGTTCGCGCCCGGTGTCAATGTAATTGATGTTGGCGATGCGCTGTCTGCACGAATGGCGCACTATCAGCAGGATACGCCCGCCGGTATCAGCCTGAAGGTGTTCTATAACCAGGCGCATGAGGTGAAACAGTCGGTTGATGGCTTTATCCTCAACTTCCTGATGGCGCTGGCGATTGTGGTGGGAACGCTGTTGCTGTTTATGGGTCTGCGCAGCGGCATGGTGATTGCCGCCTCGCTGGCGCTTAATGTGCTCGGCACACTCCTGATCATGTACCTGTTTAAACTTGAGCTGCAGCGGGTGTCACTGGGCGCGCTGATTATTTCGCTCAGCATGCTGGTGGATAATGCCATTGTGGTGGTCGAAGGGGTCAAAATTGATCATCAGCGCGGGCACCCTTTACAGCAGGCCATTGCCCGCATGGTACGGCGCACTGCCCTGCCGCTGCTGGGTGCTACGGTGATTGCGATTCTCGCCTTTGCGCCGATTGGTCTGTCGCAGGATTCGACCGGCGAATATTGTAAATCGCTGTTCCAGGTGCTGCTGATTTCACTGATGCTGAGCTGGATCACGGCGCTGACCTTAACGCCGGTGTTTATCAACTGGAGTGAAAAGCGCCGCAGCACGGCTCAGCCTGAGCAAACCGAGCCCTCCGCACCTTATCAGGGCATCGTCTTCCGGCTTTATCGTCAGGCGCTGGGCGGCCTGCTGCGTTTCCGCCTGACCACGCTGACGGTAATGGTGGCACTGCTGGCTCTGTCGCTGTATGGCTTTACCCTGGTGAAACAGAACTTTTTTCCCTCCTCCAGCACGCCGGTCTTTTTCACCGATCTCTGGCTGCCCTATGGCACCGATATTCATTACACCGCGAATACAGCGGCGGACATTGCCCGGTTCCTTAATCAGGATCCTGAGGTCGCAGCCACGGTAACGACGGTGGGCCAGGGCGCTCTTCGCTTTACCCTGACCTATGACGCGGCACGGCAGTACAGCAACTTCGCTCAGATTATGGTGCGGGTTAAGGATGCCCGACAGCTTGATGCGCTGGCGCTGAAAACCGAGGCGTATATTGAGCAGAACTTCCCACAGGTGAATCAGCGCATCAAACGTATCCAGTTTGGCAGCGCCAGTGACAGCGCCATTGCCCTGCGGGTGATCGGCCCCGATCCCGACGTACTGCGCCACATCGGCAGCCAGCTGGATGCCATTTTCCTGGCGGATGGCTCAACGTTCCCGGTGCGCAACGACTGGCAGGAGCGCAGCAAAGTGATCCGCCCGGTCTATTCGGCGCTGCGTGGTCAGGAACTGGGTATCGATAAGCGTGACATCGATCAGGCGCTGAGAATGAATTTCAGCGGTGACGCGGTGGGCATTTTCCGTGACGGTTCCCGGCTGATGCCGGTGATGCTCTATCCGGCTGATGAAGAGCGGCAGAGTGTCGATCACATCGAGAATATTCAGCTGTGGAGCGCCGCCCTGCAGCACGTTGTGCCACTGAGCAATGTGATTTCTGACTTCCGGCTGGAGTGGGAGAATCCGCTGATTATGCGCCGCGACCGCACGCGCGTGCTGACGGTGCAGACCGATCCCGATCCCGCCTCAGGATTAACTTCCGCGCAGGTGGTGGCGCGGGTTCAGCCACAGATCGACCAGCTTAAACTCCCGGCAGGCTACCGGCTTGAATGGGGAGGTGAACTGGAGAGTTCCCGTGAAGCGCAGAGTGGGCTGCTGAGTTCGCTGCCGGTGGGATTCCTGGCGATGTTCATCATTACCGTGCTGATGTTTAACTCGCTGCGCGACGCCGTCGCTATCTGGATCACCGTGCCGCTGGCGCTGATTGGCGTCACCTGTGGCTTTTTGTTCACCGGTATTCCGTTTGGCTTTATGGCGCTGATTGGGCTGTTGAGCCTGTCGGGCATGTTGATCCGTAACGGGATCGTGCTGATTGAGGAGATCAGGCTGTTCCGGCAGGAGAAATCGCTGCAGCTGGCGATTATTGATGCGGCGACCTCACGTCTGCGTCCTATTCTGCTGACCGCCTTCACCACGGTTCTGGGCCTGCTGCCGCTGCTGCGCGACGTCTTTTTCCAGAGCATGGCGGTGGTCATTATTTTTGGCCTCGGATTCGCGACAGTATTGACTCTGCTGGTGCTGCCGGTGATCTATCGTTGCTTCCATGGCCGGGAGGCGCACGGTGAATAAGAGCGGACTGGCAATGCTGAAGACGCTGGCCTGTATCACCGCCGTCTCGTTTTTCACGCTTTACCAGAGCTACGACAGCTACCATTACGACATCGATCTGACGCTGAACGTACTGAGCTTTGTTTCGACGATCGCCACGCCACTCTTTTTTCTGCTCAGCGGCTATATGGACGCCGGTGAGCGGCATACACCCGCGTGGCAGCTCGGCAAAATTCGCCGCATTCTGCTGATTTTTATCTTCTGGTTCAGCTTTTTCTGGTTTGCCGGGATGCACCATAAGGGCTATCTGATACAGCCGTGGTTTGTGATTGCGCTGATTGTGATTTACGTGTCGCATCCGCTGATTGACCGTCTCATTCAGCGGCCAGGGCTGATGGCATCCGGTATTTTTCTGCTGCTGGTGTTAGCCTTTGCTTATGACCTGCTCGCCAGCCTCTATCCGGGCCAGCGGGCTTTTTCGCTGCTCCCGCAATACCGTATCTGGACCTGGGTGCTCTATTACCTCACGGGTCGGCTGATGGCCGCGCCGCGCGTGATGCAGTTGCTGACATCACCCAGAGTGATAAAGATCAGCCTGCTGCTGCTGCCCGCGGTTTATCTCTTTACCTGGCTGTATGAGCGTCATTACTTTCTTGCGCGCTTTCTGGCCACCCATAATGATGTGGTGCTGACGGGCTCGCAGGTTTATCTGTTGGTGGTGCTGATTGTAATCAGCATTAACGCCATTCGCCTGCCGGAAAAAATCCAGTGGCTGACGCCGTTTCTGACGACCCTGGGTAAAACCATGACCGGCGTCTATATCCTGCACTATCTGATTTTTGGCCTGCTGGCGGCGGCAATCCGCATCCAGACGCTGGGTGATAAACTGCTGGTCATCGCCCTGACGTTAATCTTCTCAATGGCGCTGTCACTGCTGCTGTTGCGCATCCCCGGCGTCAGTAAGCTAATCAGCCTGTAGCCGCAGGGCGGCGCGCTCGGTGGCCGCACGGCGAGTGGCAAGAAACTCAGCCATTTTCGCCCGCGCCTGCTCCACTTCCTGTGGCGGTGCGGTATGCGGCGAACCGCTGGTAAACGGCGGTTCGGGATCATACTCCATCTGCAGCTGAACCGCTTTCGCAACTGCGTCACCCGCAATTTCTGCCACCAGCGTCAGGGCAAAATCGATGCCAGAGGTGACACCTGCGCCGCTGATACGATTGCGGTCGCGCACCACCCGCTGACTGACCGGCTCAGCGCCCAGCAGTGCCAGCTGGTCGACGGAACTCCAGTGCGAGGTCGCACGATATCCCTTTAGCAATCCGGCGGCACCCAGCACCAGCGAACCGGTACAGACTGACGTAACCCACTTCGCCTGATCGGCCTGCTGGCGAAGGAAATTTAGCGTGATGTCATCCGACATCAGGGCTATCTGTCCCGGCCCGCCAGGCACACAGATCACATCCAGTGGCGGGCAATCGGCAAACGTAGTGGTCGGCAATATCGACAGGCCGCGATCGGAACGCACCGGATGACGATCTTGCCAGATGAGATGGCATTCGAGACCAGGCGTGCGCGCAAACACCTCCCACGGGCCGGTTAAGTCGAGCTGAGTCACATCAGGGAACAGCAAAAGACCAATCTGTAGCGGACGATTCATGCGTGAACTCCGGGCAGATGATGAACCACCATCATGCCGCGATGCCTGGTCAGATATCAATCCCGGCTACCGGAAACTATCTCCAGCGTATCCACCAGCGATGAGGGTAATATCTGGCCGTGACTCTGACCGGGATAACGCGACAGAATCAGTCTGGCACCACTCGGGCGCAGGATGTCGGTAAGCGTACGCTCTTCCTGCTGAAGATCGTCAGCGTGGCCGGTTCGGCGTTCGGTGATGCCATCACCCTCCATCAGATAGAGTGACAGATGTTTAAGCGGGCCGGCGTCGGCGCGTCGGGCCAGGGTAAGAATGCGCTGCTGATTCCAGCTCAGCGAGGGAGCAGCCGAAAAGTAATGGCTGAACCAGGCGGCATGAAAGAAGGTATCCAGCACGAACAGTCCGCCGTAGGAGTGTCCCCAGAGCGCACGCCGCTGCGGATTGCTGGGCGCATGGCGCTCTGCCCACGGGACAATTGTGTTCAGCAGCAGCTGACGGAACTGATGGCTGCCTCCCCCTTTACGGCCCTGAGGCTGAATGACCAGAGTATCCGGCGCATCATTAGGTGGGGTGTAGTCGTAATTACGCGCCACCACATCAAAGGGCAAATGAGTGTCATAACCCACCGCTACCAGCACTGGCGGCGTGCCGCTGCTCAGCTTTTTCAGCAGAGGTTCTGTCAAATGGGCCATCGCCGCATTGCCATCCAGTAGCCAGAGCACCGGATAGCCGCCTGGCGGCGCATCGGTTTTGGGAATAGCAAGCCACACCCGATAGTGCCGTTCCCCATCCTGTGAGACAAACTTTTTACTCTGGAAGCGATACCAGGCGGAACCTGTGTCGGCGATGTTCTTGCCCAGCGGTCGCATGTCGGGTCGGGCAATGGCCGGAACAGCGGTTAAACCGACGGTCATTACGGCCAACAGCATCAGGAGGCAACAGGTACGGATAGTGTTCATTCAGCAATCCCTGCAATGTTATCGGGCTAATCACGCCTGAGAGCGTGCCATCCTGACAAATTTTCAGCGCGATAACATCCCCGCTTTTGCCGGGGTTAATGACATCTTCACGGCACGTCGAGAAAACGCAACAGCGCCGTCATCGCCGCCGCCCCCAGAATAATCATAATCAGCGGCGCCCGACGCCATGCCAGCAACAGGGCAAAACCCACACCCGCCATCCGTGCCACACCGGCAAAATGCTGGCCTTCAAACAGTGTGGTGGTGGCTGCTACTGCCAGCAGCAATATCGTGGCGGCGTCGGAGAGCATCTGCTGGGTGCGCTCGCTGATCGGCAGACGGTTTCCCAGCCTGACGCCTGCAAACCGCATCAGATACGTTCCGGCGGCCAGCAGGGCAATCCCGGCGATGATCATTCCCTGATGTGTCATTTGCGCGATCTCCATGTCAGCAGGCCCAGCAGTGAGAACAGCACCGGCATGCCCGCCGGAACCAGGGGGGTCGCCAGCAAGGAGAGCAGCGCGCCAACGGTCGCCGGGATCCGGGTACGTCGCTGGCGCAGCGCCGGGAAGATCAGGGCGATCAGGATGGCCGGAAACACCGCATCCAGTCCGATCACCGAAACATCAGGGATAAACTGCCCGATTGCCGCCCCGGTCATGACACTGACCGGCCAGATAAAACCGATACCGATACCGCACAGCCAGTAAGCACTGCGACGCTGAGCCAGCTGCGGCTGAGAGATACCAAACACCACACTTTCATCGTTCATGATGTGACAACCAAACCAGCCGGACGGCCCCTGTCCCACCAGATCTTTGACCGCAATGCCAAACGGCAGGTGACGCGCGTTCACCAGCAGGCCCGCGGCAGCGGCGGTAAACGGACTGCCGCCCCCGGCCACAATGCCGATAAACAGGAATTCCGACGCCCCCGCCAGCACCAGCGTTGACAGCGCCAGCGGCACCCAGAGCGGAAACCCATCGGCCGACGCCAGCGAGCCATAGGATAAACCAACAATTCCATCAGCCAGGCAGACCAGAAAAATCGCTTTGATCACCCCTTTGTCCAGCAACTGCATTTGCGGAAAAAGCATCATTCTGTCTCATAATGAACATATAATCCGATATAATGAACACCGCGACAGCGTTTTACAAGATGAACGTTATGTTCGATATAAAAAACACTCAGGTTATCAGGAGTACGTTTGAATACCCCTATCAGCATTATTGCCAATGCCTTAATACGTGAACGGCAGCGAGCCGGTCTTTCACTGGCTGAAGTGGCGCGCCGCGCAGGGATCGCCAAATCTACGCTGTCACAGCTGGAAGCGGGTAATGGCAATCCGGGCATTGAAACCCTGTGGTCGCTTTGCGTAACGCTGAACATTCCATTTTCACGTCTGCTGGAGCCGGATGCGCGTCGTCTGCAGGTGATTCGGCGTGGAGAGGGCCTGACGGTTACCGCCGATCTTGCCGATTATCAGGCCGTTTTGCTGGCCTCCTGCCCGCCCGGCGTTCGGCGTGATATCTATCTGCTGGAAGTTCAGCCCGGCAGCGAACGCATTTCACAGCCCCATATTCCCAATACCATTGAGCACATTATTATCGCGAAAGGACGTGCGCTGGTGGGCCCGGTCGACAGTGCGGTGGAGCTGGACGTGGGTGATTACATTACCTATCCGGGCGATGAGCTGCATATCCTTCGGGCGCTGGAAGCCGATACGATGGCGCTGCTGGTGATTGAGCACAGTTAATCACTGTTTAGTGAGCATCTGCAGGGTTTCTGCGGGCGTGAGGTAGGTGATTAGCTGCACCTCACTGCTCAGCCTGATCTCCGGATAGTGCTCACGCATCCCATCCAGCAGCACCGCATCAGGCCATTCCTCCTGTTTCCCCTGCGTCGCGGCGACTTCG
Organism: Pantoea sp. E956-1; assembly: GCF_982223955.1. Classification (NCBI taxonomy): domain Bacteria; kingdom Pseudomonadati; phylum Pseudomonadota; class Gammaproteobacteria; order Enterobacterales; family Erwiniaceae; genus Pantoea; species Pantoea sp. E956-1. The sequence goes on from NZ_CEUYZP010000013.1 coordinate 56,182, forward strand.
CTTAAGCGCAGCGTGTCGACCTGCGTCACCCACACGATTACCGCGTCCGTTTCATCCTGCTGATTCACCAGTCTCAGCGGACCAGGGGTGATATCGCCCTCCTGCCAGCGAATCGTCGAGGTTTTCTCTCCGGACCTGACGGCTGGCATCAGACGCGGGACAAGCGTGAGTTGTTGCATTTCCACTCCCTTTTAAACCTTCTTTGATACCCGAAACAAAACCTCAAATCCGGGTTGAAAACAATCTTACTAATGTTATGTTATAACATATCTATAATCGCGTTCTTACAGGTAACACCATGACACTCTCTACTTTGACATCCGAAGATCCCCGTCTGCCGGTTGCCGTTCTCTCCGGCTTTCTCGGTGCCGGTAAAACTACCCTGCTTAATCATATTCTGAACAACCGCGAAGGGCGTCGGATCGCAGTGATCGTTAATGATATGTCTGAAATTAATATTGACGCTGCGCTGGTTCGCGATGGCGGCGCGCAGCTGTCGCGTACCGACGAAAAGCTGGTCGAAATGAGTAACGGCTGCATCTGCTGCACGTTGCGTGAAGATCTGCTGCTGGAGGTAAAACGGCTGGCTCAGGCCGGGCGTTTCGATCACCTGGTGATTGAGTCTACCGGCATTTCTGAACCGCTGCCGGTTGCTGAAACCTTTACGTTTGAAGATGAAGAAGGTGAAAGTCTGTCAGCTTACGCCCGGCTGGACAGCATGATTACCGTGGTTGATGGCTTCAACTTCCTGCGTGATTATCGTTCAGTCGATGATCTTCAGTCTCGCGGTGAGTCGCTGGGCGAGGAGGATGAGCGTTCAGTGGTTGATCTGCTGGTGGATCAGATTGAATTCTGCGATTTGCTGGTACTGAACAAAACGGATCTGCTCAGCCAGACGCAATTGCATGAACTGCAGGGCATTCTGCATGCGCTTAATCCGCATGCACTCATTGTGAAAAGCGAATTTGGCAAGGTTCCGCTGGACTGCCTGCTGAATACCGGTCGGTTTGATTTCGACCGGGCAGCGCAGGCACCCGGCTGGCTTCAGACCCTGCGCGGTGAGCATCAGCCGGAATCGGAGGAGTATGGCATTCGCAATTTTGTCTATCGCGCCCGCCGTCCGTTCCATCCGCAGCGTTTCTGGCAAGTAGTCAATCACCAGCTTGATGGGGTTCTCCGATCTAAAGGCTACTTCTGGCTGGCCAGCCGGCCCGATTATGCCGCGATGTGGTCGCAGGCGGGCGCGGTGGCGCGTCAGGGTTATGCTGGTCGCTGGTGGGTCAGCGTGCCGCGTACGGAATGGCCACAGGATGCGGATTCGCTTAACTTCATCGTTGAGCAGTGGCAGGAAGGCACCGGCGATGCGCGGCAGGAGCTGGTCTTTATCGGCATTGAGATGGACGAGAAGAGCGTCCGTGCCGCACTGGATAATGCACTGCTGACACCCCAGGAGATGGCTGCAGGCCCTGAGCACTGGATCACGCTAGCCGATCCGGTGCCCGCGTGGTTCGAGGAAACCACTGCCTGACGCTGTAGTTGACGTACTTCTTTGACTTCGCAATAGTAACCGAACCGGCGGGTAGCAGTTTTCCATAAATCCCTGTTCAGGAGAGACCAGATATGCCACAACGTATTGCCGTAATCGGTGCAGGCGTGCTGGGTTTAGCCGTCGCGCAGTCATTATCGCGACGGGGCGCAGAGGTCACCGTCTTCGATAAAAACTATCCTGGCAGCGGCACCAGCCAGATCAGCTATGCCTGGGTCAATGCCAACGGCAAAGAACCCACCAGCTACCATGATCTTAATGCCCATGCGATAGACGAGCATAAGTGCTGGCAGGCCAGCCATCCTGCATCGCCCCGATGGCTGCTGGAAACCGGCACGCTGGAGTGGGCGGCCGATGAATCATCCCTGCGTCAGCTGGCGCAGCGCGCAGCAAAGCTCACAACGCTCGATTACCCCGTTGAGAAACGTAGCCGCGCCGCGCTTCTAAGTGCTCTGCCCGAGTTGCGGCTCGATCCCCGCATTCAGCATGCATGGTCTTTCCCGTCGGAGTGTCTGCTTTATCCGAGCCTGTTTATCGCCTCTCTGCTGGCTGACCTGCGTGCCAGTGGCGGGCAGCTGGTCTGCAACAATGAAGTGACGACGCTGACTGAATCGGCGCAGGATGTCCATCTTACGCTGGCCAGTGGGGATGAATGGCGCGGCGATCAGCTGGTGCTGGCTACCGGCCGCTGGGCGCCGGAACTGATAAGTCAGTGCGGGCTTGAACTGGCGATGACCGATGCGAACCGCGCCGATCCTGTTGCCTGCAGTTTTCTGGCGCAGACCCAGCCTCTGCCGATCCCACTTAAATGCAATCTGATCACCCCGGAACTGAATGTGCGGCCGGATGGCGGTGGCCGTCTGATGCTGCAGGCGCTGGATCTGGATCAGCACGCCGATCCGGCACGCCCGGTCTCACCGGATGGACTGATTGGCAAAGAGATGCTGCGCCGATTGCGGCGGCTTTTTACAAACGCGGAAGGCGCGAGAATTGAGCGGATTGAAACAGGACAGCGGTCGCGTCCGTCAGATGGCTTGCCGGCATTAGGCTACATCAGCGAGTCAGCACGCGTTTATCTGATGGTCAGCCATAGCGGCATGACCCTTGCCCCGTTGCTGGGCAGGCTGGTGGCTGAGGAGATGCTGAGCGGCACAGGCTCACCAATGCTGAGTGCGTTTGCACCGCATCGGTTGCTGCGTCCGCTCAGTGCGGTCGCTAAAACAGCGCCCGCTTATCTTCCGTCGGCACAGTAACACTAGCGACGATTCTTCCACACGGTCTGCACGTTGCAGAATTCGTGCACACCAAAGTGCGAAAGCTCACGGCCGTAACCGCTTTTCTTCACACCACCAATGGTAACGCGCGGATCGGACGCGCCGTTGCCATTAATAAACACAGCACCCACTTCCAGCTGCAGCGCCAGCCGATCGGCAATCTCTTCATTACCGCTCCAGACGGTGGCGCTGAGGCCAAATTCGCTGTCGTTGGCGATCTCCAGCGCATGTTGTGGATCCCTGGCAACCGCAATAGCGGCTACCGGGCCAAACAGCTCCTGCCTGAACGCGGTCATGTCGCTGGTGACATCAGCCAGGATGGTCGGCGCGTAGTAGTTACCCTGCCCTGCCACTTTCTCGCCGCCCAGTACCAGACGTGCACCTTCACGCAGCGTGGCTTTTACCTGTCCATCCAGTTCGTCACGCAGATCGGCGCGTGCCATCGGGCCCAGGAAGGTGTTTTCATCCAGCGGATCGCCCATGCTGAGCGCCTGAACCGCGGCAGTGAAGCGTTTTTCAAATTCCTGAGCGATCGGAGCTTCCACAATAAAGCGTTTGGCAGCCATACAAACCTGCCCGGTATTCTGGAAACGTCCAATAACTGCTGATTTAACCGCTTCATCAAGATCGGCATCCGCCAGCACGATAAAGGGATCGGATCCACCCAGCTCCAGCACGGTTTTCTTGAGTGCTGCGCCCGCCTGTGCAGCGATCGCGGCGCCAGCCCGGACACTTCCGGTAACGGCAACAGCAGCAATGCGGTCATCTTTGATGGCGACGGAGACTCCATCGTTATCGACGTTGATCAGGTTAAAGCCGCCAGCAGGCAGATCGGTTGCCCTGAACAGCTCAGCCATCAGTGTGGCGCTTCCCATGACGTTAGGCGCGTGTTTGAGCAGATAGGTGTTGCCTGCCAGCAACATACTCACTGCGCCCCGCAGAACCTGCCACAGAGGGAAATTCCATGGCATCACAGCCAGGATCACCCCGATGGGCCGGAATCGCTGCCATGCATCGGCAATTTGAGTAGGCTGATCGGCCAGCATTGCAGGGCCATGTTCCGCATACCAGTCGCATAAGTTAGCGCATTTCAGAACTTCAGCGCGTGCCTGTGCAATGGGTTTACCCATCTCCAGGGTGATCATGCGGGCAAGATCCTGCTCACGCAGACGGATCTGTTCGCCAAGCTGACGCAATACGTGAACGCGGTCCGACATGGTGCTGCGTTTCCATGCTGCAAAAGCAGATGCGCTTTCAGTCAGTGTCTGTTCCAGCTCTGCACTGTTCTGCAAAGGATAGCGTGCCAGAATTTCACCAGTTGTGGGGTTCCGTGATAGGGCATGTTCAGTCATAGTGCCGTTTTCCTCAATCTGTCAGTGATGGAGAGACGATACTCGCTGTAGTTAATGATGAAAAATGAATAATAGTGAGGAAGTTGTTTATTTATTGAGAATGAAAGCTGCTGTAGCTGATTAGCCTGTCATGCAGTGGGCAGATTGCGGGCCAGTTTTTGCTGATGGTCAGCACGTCTTAAAATGATGTCACGACTTAAGTTTTCCACTTATACAGTGACCAGATCCTAATAAACGATCCTTAATAGATCATAGAGAGATCCTAAGAGATCCCCGATCGTCGCAGGCCGCACCCCACAAGGGCTGAAAGGGTGATCGCGTTCACTATAATCAGTAAAGTGTTCACTGTAATCAGTACTTTATTCACTGTACCAGGTAGAATGTTCACTGTAAACAGTGCTAATGTTCACTGTAGTCAGAAAACGATCCCTTTCATCCACAGAATGAAGATCTTACGCCATGGCAGATAAAGACAACGAAAACAAAGCGTTACTAGAACCTTTTCTGTCAGTGACCAAAAACAGTGGTGAAGTTATTCAGCTTCATCCCAACAAGAATAACACTGTCCAGCCTGTCGCATTAATGCGTCTCGGACTGTTCGTGCCGACGCTGAAATCAACCGCTCGTGGAAAATCCGGTGCGATGGCATCAACAGATGCGACGAAAGAGTTGAAGAACCTGACGCTGGTAAAAGCGGAAGGCTACGAAAAGATTACCATTACCGGCGCGCGGCTGGATATGGACAACGATTTCAAAACCTGGGCCGGCATTATTCAATCTTTTTCCCGCTATCCGACCAAAGGCGATACGGTCACCCTGCCGTTTATCGATTTTGTGAAGATGTGTGGCATTCCCTCTGCCAACTCTTCAGCCGCCCTGCGTAAGCGTCTTGATGCCTCTCTGCGCCGCATAGCGACCAATACGCTCTCCTTTGAAGGTAACGGTAAGGCCTATCATACCCACCTTGTTCAGTCTGCGTACTACGACCGCGAAAAAGATATTGTGCGCATACAGGCTGACCCGAAACTGTTTGAACTCTACAACTTCGACCATAAGGTGCTGCTCCAGCTCCGTGCAATCTCTCGCCTTAAGCGTAAAGAGTCTGCACAGGCGCTCTACACCTTCCTGGAGAGCCTGCCGACCAATCCTGCACCTATCTCGCTTGCGCGCCTGCGTATGCGCCTGAATCTCGGCTCTAAGACCACTACGCAGAACCATGTCGTGCGGCGCGCAATGGAGCAGCTGAAAGAGATCGGTTATCTGGATTACTCAGAAGTGAAGCGTGGCCGCTCAGTCTTTTTTATTATCCACAGCCGTACGCCTAAGCTCGATGGCATCAGTAATCTGGAGAGCATCGATTCGCTGGATGAGATTGAGTTTGATGATTGATCCCTCACGTTCACTGTAATCAGTATTCCTGCGTGGCAGTGTCACTTTCTGCGTTGCCGGTGACATTGCGCCATCTACACTTCGTTCACTGTAATCAGTACTCTCCAGGCATTCACTGTGATCAGTAATGTTCACTGTAATCAGTATCCGGGCCGCTGCGCAAAAGTGTGTTCAGACTCTCCTCCCCTTAAATTCTTCTGATAACAAGACCCTTCAGGTAAGTTAGTACTTACTCTCATACCGGTTAGCACTCACTTTTACCGGGTTTACTGATTACAGTGAATGCCCTGAATCCGGTTGGCTAAGTACCTTTCTGCTGATTACAGTGAATCCTTTTTACTGACTATAGTGAATGCCTTTGCTCTGCTTTGTTGTGAAAGAGCATTACCGGCTGACCAGCAATCCAGGGTTGGATGCGCTTTACCGTGATGGGTCTGTTCACCGTGTATCACATGATACGTATTACTCAAGTGAGCTGAATTACCTTAGAGACCAGAGTGACACTGTTACTGATTACAGTGAATGTTTGCAGATGGGCACTATCCTCGCCTCACCATGGTGCCTCTTTTTAAGGCTTTCCGAATCACTCCTGATTACAGTGAACGTTATTGCCAGATGCTCGTTCTGAGGCGTGCCATTACCGCCATTACTGCCATTACTGCCATTACTGCCATTACTGCCATGGCAGCATGCTGATGTGCTACTCATTACAGTGAACGTTCTGCTGATTACAGTGAATGTTTTCTGCGATGTACCTGAAGGCATCGTGCACTCTACTGATTACAGTGAACGTTAAAGTGAAACTGAGACTGCTGACGGTTTTGCGGATGTATACGAGGCTGGTGCATGACTGCCTGAGGGGCTCCAGAAGAAAGAAGCCGTTGCTCGTTCGGTCTGAGTCTTTCACGGCCACGTCGGCACACTCTGATCCAGAACAGAATCGCCTCTTTCTATGGACTACTGACTACAGTGAATGATTGTGTAGTTGTTCTCCTTCTCATCCCCCTTCTGCGTGTGATGTTACTGACTATAGTGAATGTTTACGGCTTTCCGGATTTACTGATTACAGTGAACGTTTATGGGCTGTACGCTTCTGTACCGCAGACCAGAGCTGATTGTTACATTGCCGGTGTATATTCCCTTTTCAGATTTCGATGCTTTTATAATCCGCTGTGGATTTTTCAACCCATCTTTACTGACTACAGTGAACGTTTACGCTCCCCTGCTCTCTCTTCTGACCTCTGATCGGCAAGTTTACTGATTACAGTGAACGTTGCTCTTCACAGTGCTGAAAACGTAAAACGCTACCGACTATAGTGAATGTTGAAGTGATGCTGTGGCAAAAATCAGCACAGCAACCTGCAACCACTAACTGAAAATCCGTTTATCAATGTGTCCCTGGCTCTTCCGCCTGCTTCATAAGGCCACAGGCTGGGAAACAAGCCTTACTGAATACAGTGAACGGTTCATCTCTCCAGGACTGCGTCCTGAGTTCGTCTCTTTCCCGCACACTGTACCCGGTTTGTCTGATGATTTTTTAAACCCGTTTGCTTACTACAGTGAATGTTTTACTGATTACAGTGAATGCTGACCGCAATTCACCTGCAAAATATATTCGGTAAGACGAAAAAATGTGATGAAGCTCACCACAACCCGTGCAGTTACATAAAAACGGAGATTATGTTGAGAAGATAATTTATTGCCTCACGTGCAGGATTTCTGTATAAAGTCATAAATCCTACATGTTTGGAGCAACTATGGCTAATGATGACAAGCAGGTGATGAAGGTTGCGCAGCGTTCAGAACGCATGCTGCTCAGCCTCACCGAGCAAATCCAGGCGCAAAAGCAGGAACTGCATGAAAATACCTACTATCAGGTCTATGCCAAAGCGGCGCTGGCAAAGTTGCCCAAACTGACCCGAGCCAGTGTGGATTATGCAGTCAATGAGATGGAAGAGAGCGGTTATCAATTTGATAAACGCGCGGCCGGTTCTTCCGTTAAATATGCCATGTCTATTCAGAACATTATCGATATCTATCATCATCGTGGCGTGCCGAAGTATCGTGATCGCCACAGTGACGCTTACACCCTGTTTGTTGGTAATCTGAAAGGCGGCGTCTCCAAAACGGTTTCAACCGTCTCTCTGGCACATGCGCTGCGTGCCCATCCCCATCTGCTTTTTGAAGATCTGCGCATCCTGGTTATCGACCTTGATCCACAGTCCTCTGCAACCATGTTTCTGAACCACGAGCGCTCCGTCGGGCTGGTGGAAGCGACTGCCGCGCAGGCAATGCTGCAGAATGTCTCCCGTGATGAGCTGGTCAACGAGTTTATTGTTCCGTCGATCATTCCGGGTGTGGATGTACTGCCTGCCTCGATTGATGACGCCTTTATCGCCTCAAGCTGGGATCAGCTTTGTGCTGAGCATCTGCCACAACAGAATGTTCATGCCGTGTTGTACGACAACGTTATTGCCAAACTGAAAAAAGATTATGACTTTATCTTTATCGACAGCGGCCCGCATCTTGATGCTTTCCTGAAGAATGCGATTGCAGCGTCAGATCTGTTGATGACTCCGGTGCCACCGGCTCAGGTAGACTTTCACTCGACACTAAAATACCTGACACGTCTTCCGGAACTGATTGCGATTATCGAAGACTCCGGCGCGACCTGTCGGCTGCAGGGCAATATTGGCTTCATGTCGAAGCTCTCCAATAAAGCAGACCACAAACTCTGTCATAGCCTGGCAAAAGAGATTTTTGGTGGCGACATGCTTGATGCTGCCCTTCCCCGCCTGGATGGTTTTGAACGTTGTGGCGAATCCTTTGATACGGTTATCTCCGCCAATCCTTCGACTTACGTCGGCAGCAGCGAAGCGTTGAAGAATGCACGATCCGCCGCAGAAGACTTTGCAAAAGCCGTCTTCGACCGTATCGAATTTATTCGCCTGAACTGAGGTTTGTATGAGCGCAAAAAGAATTACGATTGGCAGAACCTTCAGCCAGACTCCACTGGAAAATGACACACCAGACAGCCAGCACAACCAGACATTCGTTCTGGCAACGGGCAAACGCGCCCTGTTTCGTTTTGAACGGATTGCCGCCAGCGACGTTGAAAGCAAAACGTTTGTCACAATGGAAACCAACGGTCGCGATCAGGCAGGCCTGACACCCGATTCACTGCGCGACATTATCCGGACCATTAAGCTGCAGCAGTTCTTTCCCGCTATTGGCGTGATGCGCGATGACCGCATCGAAATCCTCGACGGCTCACGTCGTCGGGCAGCCGCACTCTACTGCAAAACCGGCCTGGACGTGCTGATCACTGACGCGGCCATTACCGCTGATGAAGCTCGCCGACTGGCGCAGGATATTCAGACGGCACGGGAACACAATCTCCGCGAAGTGGGGATGCGTCTTTTAACGCTTAAAGATGGCGGTTTGTCGCAGAAAGAGATTGCTGAAAATCAGGGCTTATCGCAGGCAAAAGTGACGCGTGCCCTGCAGGCCGCCAGCGTTCCGTCAGATTTGATTTCACTTTTTCCTAATCACGCCGAGCTGACCTATCCCGACTATAAAGCGTTGTTACAGGCAGCTGACAAGTTAAGTGAGTCCGGGCAAAGCGTCGAAGCGCTGATCAAGTCTATTTCCAGGGAAATTGATGTGGTCTGTGCCCGTGAAGGTCTGGCCGAAGACGAGCTTAAAAATCATATCCTGCGTCTGATTCGACAGGGCAGCCAGACTCTGATCAAAGAACCTGAAAAAGATAAAACCCAGGCGACTGCGCTCTGGTCTTTTGCTGATAAAGATCGCTTTGCCCGCAAAAAGGTACGCGGACGGATGTTCAGTTATGAATTTAACCGGCAGTCGAAAGAGTTGCAGGAAGAGCTGGATAAAGTTATTGCGGAGACCCTGAAAAAATATCTCAACCGTTAGGGCATCTGCACTCCAATCAAATCAGCCAGCGACGAACGCTGGCTTTTTTTTGATTTTTTTAGCGAATCGTTATTAAAAGAGATAGCGGATATTCAAATTTCAGGCTGAAATCGCCAGGTTTTTAAGGATGTATTTTTATTTAACATGTTGAAAATAAACAACTTAAATTATTATTTCTTGCTAAAAAGCCGCATGAAATCGCCTTTTCCCTAAACTATTTCGCCAGATATCGAGGCCGCCTCCAAATCGCACTGTTCACTATAAAAAGAGATAGCGCGTTTGGTCTGATGCTATCGTTAATGAATCTGATCGCCGCCAGCGCGGATCCGACGGTTACAATATTGCAAGTAATGATTTTCCGGGTCTGGTTCATTAGTGACCAATCAACCCACACTAAACCTCAGTCACAGCGTACCGGCTTATCATACTTCGCTAATCCCTATGCCTGCCCTTTTTTCATAAGTTATCCCGCCAGCCATATTTCATAATTAACTGTTTGTTTTTAATATAAAAAATTAAAGAATTTCAGCCTGAAATCGCCATGTCTGCAGCGAAAAACGCCCTCGTTTCAGACCTGAGGGCGAACAGATGTGATCAGAAAAGAAGCGTATCTTACTGACAGTAAAGAGATGAACAGAGAGAGAAAAAAGATACTCAGACAATATCCCTCACTTATCCACAGAAAAAGTGGATAACTTTTATCATGCGATAAAAATTATTTTCATAAGGTGGGGAAAACAAGATGTCGCTTTGGCTGCGAACGTTCTGGAAACCTGATTAACGGAAAACGCTTATCGCAGGCTGGTCATAACGGAAAGGTAGCTGACCGGCATCAGATTCACTGTATTGAGTAAAGCAGAGGAAAGCGGCGGATTACGAATGAAGAGCCCCTATCGGCCCACCTGATAAAAGACGATGGCTCACTGAACTGCTGTTTACAGTGAATTGCGAGAAATAACATCTTGATGGCAGTGAGCCGGGTTAACAGTGGCTGTTATCGGCATACAGAGTAGTTGCAAATACGCAGAGAGTGCTGACCACTGCAATCAGTAATCAGGCCGATGGGCAGTAACGTAATCCAGCGATGGGAGGATGACTTTCTACGTCAGTACAGAAGGTGTTAAGAAAAAAACCGGGCCAGGCCCGGTTTCGAGATGCTTCAGGCTTCAAGCCAGGCGGTGATCTGCTTAACCATCGCATCAGTTGATATGCCATAACGGTCATGCAACGTCGGTAATGCGCCTGCTGCCAGGAATGCATCCGGCAGAGCAACCTGTTTAAAGCGCGGCGTCACATGGTTTCGCATTAACAGCGCCGCAATAGCTTCGCCTAATCCACCGGTTATCGAATGATTTTCAGCGGTGATAACCAGCTGGTTATGATGCAATGCTTCCCCAGCCTCACGCAGGATGGTCTCTTCATCCAGAGGTTTTATCATGGGTGAGTGAACCACACCCACCTCAATCCCCTGCTTCTCCAGTACTTCAGCGGCTTCAAGTGCGCGCATAGTCATCAATCCGCTGCTGATAATAACGGCATGCTTACCGCCTCGCAGGCGCTGAGCCTTACCGTGTTGATAGCAATAGTCATATTTATCCAGCACCAGCGGAACCTTACCGCGCAGCAGGCGTAAATAGACCGGACCCTGATGTTCAGCAATAGCCGGTATAACCTGGCTAATCTCCAGTGCATCGCACGGATCAATGATAGTCAGGTTCGGCATGCCCCGGAAGATAGCCAGGTCGTCAGTCGCCTGATGACTCGGCCCATAGCCGGTGGTGAGGCCAGGCAGCGCACAGGCAATTTTAACGTTCAGATTCTCTTCGGCGATGGCCATGCAGATAAAATCATAAGCGCGGCGGGAAGCAAAGACGGCATACGTGGTGACAAAGGGCATAAAGCCTTCGCGCGCCATACCCGCAGCGGCGCTCATGAGTAACTGTTCCGCCATGCCCATCTGATAAAAGCGTTTCGGAAAAGCCTCTGCAAACAGGTGCAAATCGGTGTATTTACTTAAATCAGCCGTCAGCCCGATCACATCTGAGCGCTGCTCTGCCAGAGAGACCAGAGCATGCCCAAAAGGGGCTGAAACCGTGGGCTGACCTTCAGCGGCGATCGAGGCGATCATGGCGGATGTGGTCAGACGTTTTTTTTGCGGTTGTGAACTCATCTCAGACTCCTTGCTCAAGTGCGGTCAGGGCTTTGTCCCACTCATCGGCATCGACCCGAATAAAGTGGGTTTTCTCACGACTTTCCAGAAACGGCACGCCTTTGCCCATTCGGGTATCGCAAATGATGACGCGCGGCTGGGGTTCGGGCCAGCTGCGAGCCGCATCAAAGGCGGCCTGCAAAGCAGAGATATCGTTGCCATCAACCCGCTGGGTATACCAGCCAAAAGCCTGCCAGCGATCCACAATCGGTTCAAAAGCGAGAATCTCACTGCTATGACCGTCAGCCTGCTGATTGTTGACGTCGATAAGGGCGATCAGGTTATCAAGCTGCCAGTGTGAGGCGGACATTGCCGCTTCCCAGGTAGAGCCTTCATTCAGTTCACCATCTGAAAGCAGGTTATAGACTCGTGCCTGTGAGCCTTTCTGCTTCAGCCCCAGACAGGCACCCACGGCAATTCCTAATCCATGACCCAGTGAACCGCCGGTAATTTCCATGCCTGGGGTATAGGCGGCCATGCCGGACATCGGCAAGCGGCTCTCATCAGTCCCATAGGTTTCCCTTTCTTCTTCAGGTATCACGCCTGCTTCCAGCAGGGCGGCGTAAAGGGCGATAGCGTAATGGCCAATTGACAGATAGAAGCGATCGCGGTCTTCCCACTCAGGCTGATCCGGCCGGTAATTCATGGCGTGGAAATAGCTGACAGCAAGCAAATCGGCGGCTCCCAGCGCCTGACCGATATATCCCTGCCCCTGAACCTGGCCCATTAATAAGGCATGACGGCGAATATTGGTGGCTCGTTGCTGCAATGAGAGCGCGTGTGATGTGTGACGAGGGTCAGTCATATTACCTCCTGATTAACGATTAACGTCCGCTGCCCGGATGCGCAGCACGCATAGCGCGCCACCCAGCAGGACTGCAGCAATAAAGTACATTCCGGAAGCGGGCGTACCGGTTGCGGTGGTGAGGGTGCCTATCAGCCACGGTGAGAAAAAACCGGCCAGATTAGCAATGCAGTTCACCGCGGCGATGCCTGCGGCAGCAGAGACGCCACCTAACAGATTTGTCGGCAACATCCAGAACAACGATGAGGCGGAAAGAATGCCCGCAGCGGCAATACAGAGGGAGAGCAGTGACAGGGAGACGCTATGGCTCAGCAGGGTCGCCAGCGTCAGTCCGGTAAGTCCGATTAGCATCGGGACAATCAAATGCCAGCGGCGTTCACGATAGCGATCGCCACTGCGCCCGGCCAGCAGCATAAAGATAATGGCGCAGAGGTAAGGCAGACTGGTCAGCAGCCCAATATGCAGCGGTTCACTGACGCCTGAGTTTCTCACCAGCGTCGGTAGCCAGAACGTCAGGGCGTACTGACCCATCACCACACAGAAGTAGATCAGCGCCAGCAGCCACAGACGACGGTCGGCGACAAAGGCTTTTACCGTGCCATGACAGGCCTTCTGCTGATTATCCTCGTCCAGATCGGCACGCACCCGGCGTTTCTCATCTTCATCCAGCCACTCTGCCTGTTCAACGCGATCCTTGAGAACCAGCAGTACCACCAAACCCATAACAAGTGTGGGGATAGCTTCCAGCATAAACATCCACTGCCAGCCTGCCCATCCGTGAAAGCCTGCAAAGGTCGCCATAATCCAGCCTGAGAGCGGGCCGCCAATCATCCCTGAGAGCGGAATGGCGACAAACCAGAGCACGGTCATACGCGCGCGACGATGTGATGGAAACCAGTAGGTCAGGTAGAGCAACAGACCTGGCGCAAGACCGGCCTCGGCGACGCCGAGCAGAAAGCGCAGCAGGTAGAACTGCCATGCGGTTTCAACAAAGGCGAACAGGGCCGAGATGATTCCCCAGGTGATCATAATGCGCGCAATCCAGCGGCGTGCGCCGACACGGTGCAGGATCAGGTTACTCGGCACCTCAAAGAAGAAGTAGCCGATAAAAAAAATCCCTGCACCCAGCCCATACACGGTTTCGCTGAGTGACAAATCATCCATCATCTGTAATTTAGCGAAACCCACATTGACCCGATCAAGATAGGCGCAGAGGTAACAGAGCATCAGCCAGGGCATCAGGCGCCAGGCAATTTTGCGATAGGTGATATCGCGCGCAGCAGAGGCTACGCTCAGGTTAAGCGTGGTCATGGTGTTCACTCCCGAAGTTAGCCCGCCAGGCGTGCGGGCAGGGAAGGGCGCTATTTAATGGATCAGCATGCCGCCGTTCACATCCAGCGTGATGCCGGTGAGATAACCGGAGAGATCGCTGGCGAGGAACAGCGCAGCATTGGCGACGTCACTGGCGGACCCAAGGCGGCCGAGCGGTATCCCATCGAGAATGGCGTGGCGGCGTTCATCCTGTAACAGGCCACCAGTGATGTCTGTCTGGATCAGGCCGGGCGTCAGGGCATTAATGCGTATCTGGTCAGGGCCAAACTCACGCGCCATCGCTTTAGTCAGGCCCAGAACGCCTGCTTTAGCGGCACTGTAATGCGGGCCGCCGAAAATCCCGCCGCCGCGCTGTGCTGAGACCGAGGACAGGCAGACGATGCTGCCGCCTTTCTGCTGCTGCATGGTGGGGATTACCGCCTGAGACATCAGCAGCGTGCCACGCAGATTGACATCAAGAATACGGTTGTAATCCTCGATGCTGATTTCCAGTGTCTTAACCGGCTGAGTAATACCTGCATTGTTGACCAGCACATCAATACGGCCGAAGCGTTCAAGTATCTGGTCGATGGCACGACGAACAGAAAGGGGATCGGTCACATCCGTGGCCAGGCCGAGATGCCCGTCACCACACGACAGTGCGCTGGCCTGAGCGGCCTGCAGATCTAAATCGAGCACCACCACGCGCGCACCATGCTGAGCAAAACAGGCGGCTGTGGCCCGCCCAATGCCGCGCTGAGAGGCGGCACCTGTAATAATCGCAACTTTGTTTTCGAGTAACATTGTCCACTCCAGAAAAATAATTATTAGTGGTTCGGTATCGCTACCGGCAGGGTCACGATCAGAATTGATAAAGCGGCTAATATTGGCAATGCAAAAAAATTCATTTGATGCTGAATGAATTTGTTGGTTTGATGCAGTTAACAATTTTGCGATTTAAAAATGGGCACATATCACAAAATTCCTTTGTGGAGAGGCGGATGGAAAAGCAGTCTGATCACTTACCTTCGATTAAATCACTGCGGGTTTTTGAGCAGGTGGCTCATTTTGGTAATGTTGCGCGTGCGGCCGAGGAATTAAGCATTACGCCATCGGCGGCCAGTCATCAGTTGGCTAAACTGGAGCGTGAACTGGGCTGTATTCTGTTTAATCGCTCGGCAAAGGGCGTAGTGCTGACGCTGTCGGGTGAGCATTACCTCAGGGAGATTGGTCCGATACTGCTGAGTCTGACGCAGGCGACAGCGCGCATCAGTAACGAGAAAGCCCGCAGCAACCTCAGGATCCACTGCGCACCCAGTTTCGGTCTGCTGTGGCTGTTGCCGCGCATCCATAAATTTCGCGACAACTATCCCGAGTTCCAGCTCACGCTCTCCTGCTCTTATGAGAATTTATCTTTCAGCCGCGACAATATTGATATTGCGATACGCCATGGATTCCCGGACTGGAACTCATTCGAGATTAAAACGATCCGCCACGAAAGAATGTCGGTGCTGGCCTCGCCTGAGTATCTGAAAAAGCATCCGGTTAATCAGGCCGCTGATTTAATTCATCATGCGCTGATATTATCGGAGTCGCCGCTTATTCAGTGGCCGCAGTGGTTTGCTTCTCAGCAATTACCTCAGCCGGATAAAGAGTGGTTATTTCGCTTTGATCGCTCTTATATGAGTCTTGAGGCGGCGATGTTAGGCCACGGTCTCATATTTGAAAGTGAATTGCTGGCGGAGGATTATCTGCGCAGCGGAAAACTGGTCAGAGTCTTGTCCGAACAGGAGAGTCTGCCCGTCAGCGCCCACCATCTGGTCTTCCCGCGGGGATTTGCTCAGTTTCCCCGCGTCGCGCATTTCCTGAGCTGGATCCAGCAGGAACTGAAAGTGTTAACCTAATGTTAAAATAAATTTCATGACGTCATTATTACGCTGATTTATTTATTCGGTTAACTCTCCCCGTTATAAAAATCGCATTGCTAAAGCTAACTGTTAAATACCGTCTACACTTCTTTACCCACTCGGTAAATATGTTCCATTTCTATTCCGTATGAAATTTAATCAAACGGATGTTTAACTGATTAATGGCAGGGATATTATGAGTACGAATACACCAGATTCTGGTGAAGCGGGCGATCACGCGCCTGCAGATACGGTACGCCAGCGCATTTTTTTAGTGGTACTGGTTGCCACTATGGGCGCGCTGGCTTTTGGTTATGACACCGGGATTATCTCGGGTGCGTTACCCTATATGACCTCACCACCCGATCAGGGTGGACTTGGACTGAACTCATTCACTGAAGGGCTGGTGGCCTCTTCACTGGTGTTCGGTGCCGCGATCGGCTCTTTCCTGAGTGGTTTTTTCTCTGACCGGTTTGGCCGGCGTATTACCCTTCGCAGCCTGGCGGTTATTTTTGTGCTGGGTTCACTGGGAACAGCGCTGGCGCCTTCTGTCAATGTCATGGTGGCAATGCGCTTCCTGCTGGGGATTGCTGTCGGCGGCGGCTCCTCAACCGTGCCGGTGTTTATCGCCGAAATTGCCGGACCGCGCCTGCGTGCGCCGCTGGTCAGTCGCAATGAGCTGATGATCGTTACCGGACAGCTCATTGCTTATGTTGCCAGTACGCTGCTGAGCTATCTGCTGCATGATGAGCACCTGTGGCGCTACATGCTGGCAATTGCCATGGTGCCGGGTCTTTTACTGTTTATCGGCACGTTCTTCGTTCCCGCCTCACCACACTGGCTGGTGGCGGAAGGGCGTCTGAAAGAAGCTAAGAAGATCCTGAAGTACCTGCGTGAAACGCCGCGTGAAGTGCGCCATGAAATGGCGCAGATGAAGAAGCAGGCGAGAGCAGCGGAACGTGGGCCGGATGCAAAAACCCTGATCCGTGAGAAGTGGGTGATTCGCCTGATGGTTATCGGCGTCGGGCTGGGCTTTGTTGCCCAGTTCACCGGGGTTAATGGTTTTATGTATTACACCCCGATCATCCTTAAACAGACCGGACTTGGCACCAGCGCGTCGATTGCCGCGACCATCGGTAACGGCGTGGTCTCAGTGGTGGCGGCGATTGTCGGTATCTGGGCGGTCAGTCGCTTCCCACGCCGGGCAATGCTGATTACCGGCCTGTGTCTGGTGGTCGCTTCGCAGATTATGCTGGGCAGCGTGATGACCTTTATCGCTCCCAGCCTGATGCAGAGCTACCTCGCTCTGGGCTGCATTCTGCTGTTCCTGTTCTGCATGCAGATGTGCATCTCGCCGGTCTACTGGCTGATGATGTCGGAACTGTTCCCGATGCAGTTGCGCGGCGTGTTAACCGGCGGCGCTGTCTCACTACAGTGGATCTTTAACGCGATAGTCGCCTTCAGTTTTCCACCGATAATGGAATATGCCGGCAGCACCACCTTCTTCATCTTTGCTGCGATTAACGTCGGATCGTTGATCTTCGTGATGGCGATGGTGCCGGAGACGCGGGGCAAAAGCCTGGAAGAGATTGAGTCACACATGAAAGAAAAGTTTGGTGAAAAGCCGAAAGAGGCTGAAGCCTCCTGAGTCTCCCACCGGATTCAGCCCACCGGCTGAATCCGGTTTTACCTCCTTACCTCCTTACCTCGCTATTTTCTTACTTTCCATTGCACCGCATTTCCCCGGATCTTGTTCTCATTAAGTCCTGTCAGACAACATTCACTGTAATCAGTTATTTTCCTCGATTAATTTCCGTACAGCTCTGGCGATTTCAGGCTGAAATCGCCAGAGACTGGATGAATGACTGGTCGTTGAGGTCCTCAGAAACCCGCGGTTAAGCGAAGCATGACCGCTGACAAAGATTGCCTCAGGCTCTGCGCTATACTCATTTTTCATCTGCTCCGCACGCTGACCGGTACGCACTATGAAAATTTTAATCACGACGGCAGTTTTTACCGCACTGCTGACTGCTGCGCCATTGCATGCTGAAAACACACCGATCTCCTCCTGGTGGAATGGATTCACGGACGATGTTGCGCAGACCTGGAACACGCCTCAGCATACCGATCTCTACCTGCCATTTGTCAGCTGGCACGCCCGCTTTATGTACGACAAAGAAAAAACCGATAACTATAACGAGCATCCCTGGGGGGGCGGTCTGGGCATTTCCCGCTACAGCGACAGCGGCAACTGGAGCGCGCTTTATGCAATGGCTTTCAAAGATTCACACAATGAGTGGCAGCCTATTGTCGGTTATGGCTGGGAGAAGGGCTGGTATCCAGGTTCGAATCAGGACTTTCGCCTTGGTGCGGGATTAACCGCCGGTATCACCGCGCGTGAAGATTTTGGTAACTATATTCCGCTACCGATTATTCTGCCGCTGTTCTCGGCCGGTTATAAGGCGCTGAATGTACAGTTCACCTATATTCCGGGCACGTTCAATAATGGCAACGTGCTGTTCGCGTGGTTTCGCTATGCATTTTAATTTTTCAGGAAAGGATGTATGACCCGGAAGTGGAAAACAGTCATACGCAGGCTCTGGCGGCTGGTGATAGTAGTCGGGATGCTGTTACTGCTGCTGCTAATTTTCCGAATCTATGAATCGGAACGCGGGCCGGAGTTACATCGCTGGCACACCTGGATCCCGCATGAGTTGACAGTGGAACAGCTCGATAATGCGACGTATGCCGACTACCTCAAGGCCGAAAATCATCTTTTCGACGAGATGAAGCAGCAGGTCAGCGACCGGCTGGATGCGGAAGAAAAAACACCACTCAACCGATACTATGCTGGCAGCATGATCTATCCGGGGCATTTTGCGCAGGACTGGAACCGGTCCTATATTCTGCAACCGACGGGCACGCCGCGCGGTGCGGTGGTGCTGTTGCATGGACTGACCGACAGTCCTTATAGTCTGCGGCATGTGGCAGAGGCTTACCGTCAGCAGGGTTTTGTGGCAGTGGCGATACGGTTACCGGGTCACGGTACGGTGCCTTCGGGTCTGACCGATGTTGACTGGCAGGACTGGATGGCCGCTACACGCCTGGCGGTGCGGGAAGCGACCCGGCTGGCGGGCACGCAGACGCCGCTACATCTGGTGGGTTTCTCTAACGGTGGGGCGCTGGCGGTAAAATATGCGCTCGACAGCCTGGGCGATCACACGCTGCGTCGTCCTCAGCAATTGATTCTGTTATCGCCGATGATCGGTGTGACTCGTTTTGCCCGGTTCGCAGGTGTTGCCGGGTTGCCCTCGGTTTTCCCTGCCTTCTCGAAAACGGCCTGGCTGAATATCGTGCCGGAGTTTAATCCGTTTAAATATAACTCTTTTCCGGTTCACGCAGCCCGGCAGACCTATTTGCTGACGCAGGCGCTGCAGAAAGAGATCCTGCTCTACGCGCGTAATCAGCAGCTCTCCGGTTTCCCGCCCGTGCTGACCTTTCAGTCGGTCATGGATTCTACCGTCAGTACGCCTTCGGTCATCCGTTCGCTATATAACTATCTGCCAGTGAACGGCAGCGAACTGGTGCTATTCGATATCAATCAGGCGGTCAGCGTCAGTCCGTTATTCCGTCACTCCTCTTACACCGCGGTTAACCAGCTGTTGCCTGCGGCACGTCGTCATTACTCATCCACGGTGATCACTAATGCCTCCGCCACCTCGCTGGAAATGGTGACAAAAAGTGTGCCAGCCGGAGAGATGCAGGAACAGATTCAGCTGCTGGCAATCGACTATCCGGCGGGTCTCTACTCGCTGTCGCACGTTGCGATTCCGTTTCCGGCTGAGGATGGGTTATATGGCAGTGCGCCCGAGAAGAAGAATGAGTTTGGTATCAGTTTTGGGACGTTGTCACTGCGCGGTGAAAGTGCGGTGCTGATTGTCGGGCTTGACTCGATTATGCGTGCCACCTCTAATCCGTTTTATCCCTATATGATTAACCGAATCGATCATCACATCAGTTGTAGCGACAAGCCGCAACTTGCAACCTGTCTCAGTAGTTTCTGAATCAGTAAAGCATCACGCCCGCATCGTGCGGGCCTGATGTTAAATAGCGTTCAGCTTTTCCATCACTTCATCCGACAGTTCCAGGCTGCCGCTGGCAAGGTTCTCTTTAAGATGTTCCGGGGAAGAGGTGCCTGGAATAAGTAAAATATTGGGCGATCGCCGCAGCAGCCACGCGAGTGCGACCTGCATCGGCGTGGCATTCAGGGATGCAGCCACTTCATTAAGCTGATCCGACTGCAACGGAGAGAAGCCGCCCAGCGGGAAGAACGGCACATACGCGATGCCCTGCTGCGCCAGTTGATCCACCAGTACATCATCCTGTCGATGCGCCAGGTTATACATATTCTGCACGCAGACGATTGGCGTCATCGCCTGAGCTTCTGCGATCTGCTTGGCGGTGACGTTACTCAGGCCAATATGGCGAATCAGCCCGCGCGCCTGTAACGCCAGCAGCGCCTCCAGCTGTGGCTTCAGAGAGCCTTCTTTGGGTCTGGCCGGATGCAACATACTGCGCAGGTTCACCACCTCAATCACATCCAGCCCCAGGTTGCGCAGATTATCTTCCACAGCCTGCGTCAGCGCCTCTGGCTCCATCGCCGCCAGCCAGCCGCCTTTGGCGTCGCGTCGGGCACCCACTTTGGTGACAATGCAGAGATCCTGCGGATAGGGATGGATCGCCTTTTTAATCAGCTGGTTGGTTTCGTGCGGGCCATAAAAGTCGCTGGTGTCGATATGATTAACACCTGCCGCGAGTGCATCGCGCAAAACCTGAATTGCCCGGGCTTCATCTTTTACCGGGCCGAACACGCCCGGCCCGGCCAGTTGCATAGCGCCGTAGCCAATACGGTTAACTTCACGATCGCCTAACGTATAAGTCATGGTGGTGTTTGACATGAAAACCTCCTGCGTGAATGTGGATCAATTGTAACGGTGATTCAGCTGTGCAACTATCCGGTTAAATCAGGACAGACTGTACGGGGTGATGCACAATGGCGATCGATATGGCGTTGCTGGATGCCGTCGTGGCGGTGGCAAAAGCGGGGGGATTTCGTGAAGCGGCACGCGTCACCGGCAGCAATGCATCACGCCTGAGCGATGCGGTAAGACGGGCGGAACAGCAGCTGGGTATTCGTCTGTTTCACCGCACCACCCGAACCGTGGTGTTAACCGAAGCGGGCAGGGCGCTGATGGAACGTTTGCTGCCCGCGATTAATGAAGTTAACGCCGCGCTGGATGCAGTGAATCGCTACCGTAACACCCCTGGCGGCACGCTGCGGCTGAATGTGCCGGTCAGTGCAACCCGGCTGGTGCTGCCCGCGCTGGTGCCGGAATTTTTGCAGCGTTATCCCGATATCCGGCTGGAAATTGTGGCGGAGAGCAGCGTGCAGGATGTCTTTCGTGACGGTTGTGACGCCGGGATCCGTTATGATGAGCGGCTGGAGCAGGATATGGTGGCGATGCCCATCGGCCCCAGACAGCAACGGTTCGCGCTGGCGGCTTCTCCGGCTTATCTTGCAGAACATGGCCGGCCGGAACATCCGCGCGACCTGATCCATCATCGCTGTCTGCGTGGCCGTTATGCCAGCGGCATCATGGCTGACTGGACCTTCAGCCACGAGGGCGAAGAGATCAGTGTTGAAACCAGCGGGCCGCTGGTAGTTTCGGTCGGTGGCGCAATGGATCTGGCGGTGGAGGCGGCCATCGCCGGAAGCGGCGTGATATATCTGTTTGACGAGTGGCTCAGGCCAGCCCTTGACAGCGGCAGGCTGGAACCGCTGCTGCAACCCTGGTGGCTGACTTTCTCCGGTCCGTGGCTTTACTACAACGATCGCCGCCTGATTCCTGCCCCGCTTCAGGCATTTATCGACTTTGTCCGCGAAAAAAACGTGCACGAAAAAACCTCAGCTATACCAGCTGAGCCCCTGCGGCACCCGTGAAAATCCGGCATGTCGCAACGCGTTAAGCAGCGGTGACTGCGACACCGGTTCACCATCTACCTTCTCCAGCGTGAAACTCGCGGGCTTTTCACGCTTCAGTGCCAGGCCCAGCGCCGCCACCGCGACCTGCTGCAGCGCGGGATCGTCGGCGAATGTCAGCAACTCTTTGCCTCCTGGCGTCAGGTAGAGCAGTAACGCGCCGCCTGCAATCACCACGCGTCCCCCCTGACGGCGGGTCGGGCGGATGCCGCTGGCGTGGAGCGGCCAGCTCAGCAACGCGCCAAACGGATTCGCCGGGTCCGGTGCGGCCAGCGCCACCGCATCTGTCGCAGTCAGCGGCTTTTCTGCCCGCTCCCGCAGCCGCTCAATGGTGTTATGGTCGGCAAACTGCGCGCCGCCCGCACCCGCGACAAACCGGCCACGCAGCAGTCGTCCGGCATCTTCCATGCTGCGTAATACCGGCTGTAACGCCGGGAACCCTCCGGGGATCTGTTCCGATATCGCGCTACCCCGGCTGATCACCCCATAACGGTCGAGAAGATTTTCCACCAGCGACAGGGCCAGCCGGGCAGGGGCTATCTCCTGTCGGTTAACCCGCGACCACCGACCAGCCAGCGTGTTGACCGCCGGTCGGCGTGCAGAAAGTGCGCCCGGGGTGAAGCGCTGACCAAAACGGGTGCGCAGGGTACGCGCCGGACGTGAACGAGTCGCGCCTGGCGTGGTCAGCAGCCCACGCACCGCAATCCAGCTATCGGCAGTGACATAGCCCTGCCACACCAGTTGCCACAGGACAGCATAAATATCGGTGGTTTGCGTCTCTGCCTCGTCCATCAGTGCCATGATCTCATGAACAAACCACGAGCCACCCCGGCTCAGTGCGTCGAGAATCGTCTGCTGAATCGGCGTCAGAAGCTGCGTGGTGTCAATCACCGGCAGCGTTTCAGCGGCATATTCCATGAGGTGCAGCGAGATCAACCCATCATTCTGACCCAGCGCTTTGTGTCCGCACCAGGTAACCTCACCACTGGCTAACAGTTCATCGAGCATCGCGGGCTGATAGTCGGCTATCCTGGCGCGCAGGATTTGTGACTCCCACAGCGAGGCCGGTAGCGGCACACCCGCAAGTTGCTCAATCACCCGCAACAGCCCGCTGACACCCTGATGCTCTTCACGCTGCGTGTTAAGCACACCGTGACGCTCCAGTAGCAGGCTGATCCAGGCGGCAGGTGGAACAGGCCGGGTTGCCTCACGTGCTGATTGCAGTGAACGTAAGCGTAACCGTTTGAAGATCTCTGTGGAAACCCACTCCGTTTCCGATTCGCCTGCTGCCGCACCCATATTCAGGAGGCTGTCCTGCTGATGCAGAGAAAGCAGTCCCTCATTCACAATGGCGATACCCAGACCAAAATGCGTGGCGAGCTGTCGGGCGGTGAAGAGGGTATGGGTACGGGCGTAGCGGTTAATGAGATCGCGTAGCGGATCGGGCTGCGGCTCCAGAAATGTTGCGGGCAGATCGACAGGCAGGACAACGGCCAGTGCGTCACGCAGGCGAGCTGCATCTTCAATGATTGCCCAGCGCTCTTCACCGGCGAGGATGACCGGAATCATTCGCTGCGCGGCCGCGAACTGCGTCACGGCTTCCTCGATGTGCTGGCCGTTGCCACGGAAACGTGCCGCAATACCGGCAACCGTGAGCGGGCCAACATCGCGCAGCAGATCGATAATGCCTTCGATGTGCTGTGCCTGATAGCGGGAATCGATGCGCTGCAGTTCCTGTTCAACCTGCTCAACGACGTCAGGTGCCAGCAAATCACGCTTGCTGGTCTGGCCGAGCAGCTCACCCAGCAGGTTACTGTCGAGCGCCAGCAGTGAGGCGCGCCGTTCTGCCTGGGGGGCGTCGCTGGCGTAAATAAACTCTGCAACGTAGCCAAAAAGCAGCGGGGCGGCAAAAGGGGAGGGCTGTTCGGTCGTCACCTCGACCAGCTTTACTTTTCCCTGTGCCATCTGTTGCATCAGCTGGTGCAGGGCAGGCAGATCGTAGACATCCTGCAGACATTCGCGTGCGGTTTCGATAAGAATGGGGAAATCGTCATACTGACGTGCGACTTCCAGCAACTGACCGGCGCGCAGCCGCTGCTGCCAGAGCGGCGATCGTTTACCCGGATTACGCCTCGGCAGCAGCAGAGCGCGTGAGGCACATTCACGGAAGCGGGCGGCAAACAGCGCCGACTGACCGACACTCTCAGTGACCTCCCGGGTCAACTGGTCGGCGTCGAACATAAACAGGTCAGCGCCGGGTAATATTCCCTCGCTGGCGGGAAAGCGGGCCACAATGCCGTCATCGCTGGCCGCAACGGAAGCGTCAATGCCCAGTCGTTGCTGGATTCGGGCGGCAATCGCCAGCGCCCAGGGCGCATTAACCCGCTTTCCCCAGGGCGAATGCAGGATCACCCGCCAGTCGCCGATTTCGTCACGGCAGCGTTCAATCAGCAACGTGCTATCGTCCGGCAATACGCCGGTGACGGCGCGTTGTTCAGCCAGCAAAGCCAGCAGATTTGTGACTGCGCGGGCATCCAGCCCCAGCGCGCGCAACTGCTCCTGCGCATCCGCCGGTGAAGCCGCATTCAGATGACGCAGAAACAGCCCGAGGCTGGCACCCGACTCGGCCGAGCGGCCCACACCTTCTCCTCGCCAGAAAGGCAGACGAGCCGGACGGCCTGGCGCAGGCACCACCAGCACCTGGTCGTGGGTAATCTGCTGAATCCGCCACGACGTTGCGCCCAGGGTAATAATGTCATTGACCCGCGACTCATAGACCATCTCTTCATCCAGCTCGCCGACACGACGTGAGCCAGCCTGCTCTTCACCTTCCGGCAGGATGACGCTGAACATGCCGCGATCGGGAATGGTGCCGCCGCTGGTCACGGCCAGATGCTGAGCGCCGGGTCGCGGCGTCAGCAGTCCGCTCTGACGATCCCACACCAGCTGCGGCCGTAGCTGAGCAAAGGCGTCGGAGGGAAACTTACCCGCCAGCATATCGAGCGTGGCATCAAACAGCCGACGCGACAGCGTGCGAAACGGATCGGCCCGACAGACCTGCGCGTACCAATCATCGACCTGTAAGGGATCCATTGCGACGGCCGCCAGGGTTTGCTGCGCCAGAATATCGAGCGGGTTACGCGGCGGAGCCAGCGCATCGAGCTGGCCCGCACGCATTGACTGCAATATGACGGCCGAATCCAGCAGATCGCGTCGGGTGCGCGGAAAGAGGATGCCGGCTGATACGCCGCCGACCTGATGTCCGGCGCGTCCCACACGCTGCAGTGCGCTGGCGACTGAAAGCGGTGCGCCCACCTGGATCACCAGATCCACCGGCCCCATATCAATGCCAAGTTCCAGACTCGAAGTGGCCACCACGCAGCGCAGTCTGCCCAGCTTCAGTGCGGCTTCAATCTCGCCTCGCTGCTCCTTCGAGACGGAACCGTGATGCGAACGGGCAATAAGATCGTCACTGTCGTCGCGTTCTGCATCCCGATCGCCAGCGGCTGTCTGCTGCGCCAGATAACGCGCATTGAGCCGCGCCGTCAGCTTTTCCGCCAGGCCACGCGAATTCACAAACACCAGCGTGGCGCGATGGGCCATGACCTGCTGCAGTATGCGCGCTTCAATGTGCGGCCAGATCGATCCGCTGGCAGGCGTGGCTTCACCGCTCAGGTCATCGGGGCTGGCGATATCGGTCATATCTTCGACCGGCACCTCGATGGTCAGGTGCAGCGTCCGGTCTGCGGCCGGATTCACCACCTGAACGGGCTGACAGCCGCCAAGGAAGGCGGCCACCCGCTCAACCGGTCGTACCGTGGCGGAAAGCCCGATACGCTGGGCAGGCTGGGGCAGCAGCTCATCGAGCCTCTCCAGACTCAGCGCCAGTTGGGAACCCCGCTTCGATCCCGCCACCGCATGCACCTCATCGACGATGACCGTGGTCACACCCTGCAGCGTCGTGCGGGCTTTTGAGGTCAGCATCAGAAACAGTGACTCGGGTGTAGTGATCAGGATATCGGGCGGACGGCGCACCAGCCTGGCGCGCTCTGCACCGGGCGTATCGCCGGATCGCATTCCGATATTCAGCGTGATCTCTGGCTCATTCAGCGCCTGCCGCTCAGCGTAAACGCCCGCCAGCGGCAGATTAAGGTTGCGCTGTACGTCCGCGGCCAGCGCTTTAACCGGTGAAATATAGAGAATGCGGGTAGTCGTTTCACGTGCAGGTGAGGGCTGCGCGGTTCGGAACTGAAACAGCGTGTCAATGGCAGTGAGGAAGGCCGCCAGTGTCTTCCCTGACCCGGTCGGGGCGATCACCAGCGCATGTTCTCCGCTGGCTATCGCCTGCCATGCCGCCTGCTGCACCGGCGTGGGTGCAGCAAAGGTGGCAGAAAACCAGCGTCGTGTGGCGGATGAAAACCGGGCTAAAACCGCATCAGATTGGGATTTCGACATCATACTCACGGTATCACGCAGCAACTGCGCCTGAAATTAATCCGTTGAGTGTAAGTGAAAATTGTCGTTTGTGGATGACACGACTGACATCTGGCCGCGTCTGGCGGGTTTGTTAACTGGCCGCTCCGGCTAAAGCGCGACCCCTGATCGCCAGCAGCGACACCAGTGACAGCACGATGATAGTCATGCCATAGAACCAGGCGGTCTGGTTCAGTCCGATATGGGGCGCTGCCATTCCGGCGGCAATCGCAGGCAGGGCAAAGGCGAGATAGCTTTTGATCAAAAAGGCGGAAAACAGTCCGGCGCGTTCATGACTTTCAGCTAACTGCATAATGATTTTCAGCACGCTGGAGAAAATCGATCCAAATCCCTGACCCGCAATGGCGGTGCCGAGATAGAGCCAGGCCACGCTGTGCAGAGAAAGCCCCGCAAGCGTGATGCTGACGCCCGCTATCAGCATCAGCGTACCGATAATTAATGCCCGCGCAGGCGGTAATGGACGAAAGAGAAATACTGCTGCCGTTGCGCTCAGCATCAGTGTCGCCACAATCGAGCCACCGACAAAAGGCGATGTCAGGCCGGTTGCGTTCGCCACTATTGAGGGCATCAGTGAAAGGTAAAATCCGCCCAGCATCCAGGTTGCGATGTTAACCGGCGTTACCATTAACAATGGCCCCAGCGCGCGTCGCGGTATGCTGACCTGGGGTCGCAGTGCGGCCAGAACACCCGGCTGAGGCGCAATGGTTTCAGGTATCAGAGGCAATAGCGCCATGGCAACCAGCATCAGGAGCAGCAGCAACGCGTAGATCGTCACCGTAGGAAAGGGCGCGAAGGTGAGCAGTATGCCGCCCGCCAGCGTGCCCAGCGTCATCCCCAGAAAGGCAGTGAACGAGTTCAGCAATGGTCCGCGGGTTTTACTGGCGTCAATCAGGCTGGCACCAAAGGTCGGCAAGGCAATACCGGTAGCAAAGCCCTGCACCAGTCGGGCGGCGATTAGGGTCGCCGCAGAACTGGCGGTCATAAAGATCACCAGCGCGATCGCATTGATCGCCAGCGCCAGCAGCATCAACGGACGGCGGCCGGTATAGTCGGACACTTTACCCACCGTCAGTAGCGCGGCCAGCAACGCGAAAGCATAGGCGCCAAAGATCAGTGTCAGCATGGTTGGCGTGAGATGGAACAGGCTGCGATAGAGCGGGTAGAGCGGCGTTGGCGCACTGCTGGTGGCGGAGATCAGCGCTGCACCGGTAAAACTGAAAAGCGTGGTACGGGCAGCAGCCTGAGGCGTCAATGTGGGGTTCATGGAAATCACCTTAATGCAAAGTATTAGCTTTAATAAGGTATACGGCTATCTGTGCCTTAATGCAATATCTTTGCTTTAACCTATTTTGCTGTGTGACTTAGTGTCACCCTGTGGTAAGGGTTGTGTTACTTAGTCACACATGGGAGGAGATATGGCTTCAACAAGACTTCGTCAGCAGGGCGGGGCGGTCGTGCTGACTATCCCCAGCGAGATTGCTGCCAGAGCGGGCTGGACCGTCGGCATTGAGCTGGACGTCACCGCAGAAGGCGAATCGGTGAATATTGTGCCGGTAACGCGTGTACCACGCGGTCGCCGCACAGTTGCTCAGTTGCTGGCCGGTATCGATCAGCAGGAAATTCAACAGTATAACGAAGAGGCCGCCGAGGGGTTGAACGACGCGCCGCAGGGCAGGGAGCCTATCTGATGGTTTCAGGGAGAGTGCCGCAGAAAGGCGAAATCTGGCACGTTAATGGCGATCCGGTTGAAGGGCGAAAGTTTAAAGGGCCGCATTATTACCTTGTTATTTCGCAGCGGGAGTTGGTTGCGGCTTTGGGAACGGCAGTGTGCGTGCCGGTAACAAGCGGCGGCGGCGCATCACGCTCACAGGGCGTGACTGTTTATCTGGACGGTAACAGTACAGATACCGGCAAAGTGACCGGCGTTGCGCTGTGCTATCAGGTGCGCTCGCTTGACCTGACTGCGTGCAAGGCAAGCTATGCCGCCACAGTCGAGCCACATGTTATGGATGAAATATTGTCTTTAGTCTTAGACCTTATCGACCCGCGGTAAATCAACACTGTCTGACAGTTAAAACTAAATAATTATAAATTCCTGGAATGCATAAAGATCAGGTCCATATTGTGATCGCGTGACCTGATGGAAGCGTTGCAACCCCAAATGGGGCCTGTTTATGCTGACGTACATCCGCTCTCTCTTCGCCTGCGCTTTGTCTCTCCGGGCCGCTTTACTGCGCTCTTCTCTGTCCATTTCCTGTTGAGTGTTGTTATGTGCTTTGCGGGTTGTTTATCAACAACGTTTCGGCGAGTCTCACTGTTAAAAGCAATCAGGGAGCCAGATGATGAAGATAGATGAGATCGATCATATCCATCTCTACGTTGAAAATATTGAACAGGCAGAAAAGTGGTACAACGAGATCCTGGGCTTTGAACGCGACCCTTCACTGTACTTCTGGTTTGAACAGGGTGGGCCGCTGGTTATAAGGAATAACAGAGCATCACTCTCTCTTTTCCTGCGAAAATCTCAGCCACCAGGCCATACGGTGGCTTTCGGAGTGGCAGCCTCATCTTTTAACGAACTTATACCTGTACTCAGTAAGAATAAAATCCCTTTCAGCGTCAGTGACCACAAGGTGTCGATGTCCGTCTATTTCAGCGATCTCAGTAATAATAAAATTGAAGTGACCTCTTACGACTACCTTCATGCAAAGCAGCTACTGGAGAGCTTTGCGTAACGCTATCGCTGTTTGCGCTTAGAGGCCTGACTGCAGACGCACGATGATCTGCGGTCCGAAAGTATCAGTACCTCACTCATCAGCACACAGGATGAAGTGAAGCCTCCAGGCCCTGAACGGCGATCAATAAAGGGAGTTCTTCAATCGTTCAGGCAGCGCTTTGTCGTAGGCGTCGCCATCAATCTCTGCAATCTGTCTGAGGATGGAACCGGTGCTGGGCAGCGACTGCCGTGAGATCTGCGTTTCGGCATCCCATAATCCGGAGCGAATAATCGCCCGGCTGCACTGAAAGAAAACGCTCTCCACAGTGATGCGCAAGACGGTTTTAGGCAGCTGATTGTTGATGGCAAAGCGCTCTAGCAGCGCCGGGTCGGTGCTGATCGCTGCCGTGCCGTTCACGCGCAACGTCTCGCCAATGCCAGGGATGAGAAAAAGCAGTGCTATCCGATTGTCATGCAGAATGTTGCGCAGGCTGTCGATGCGGTTATTGCCGCGTCTGTCAGGTAATAACAGGGTCTTGTCATCTTCGATTTCGATAAATCCGGCCGGATCGCCGCGCGGTGAAACATCCAGTCCCTCGGGCCCCGACGTTGCCAGCGCCACAAAAGGCGAGGCGGCGATAAACGGACGATAAGCGGGATGAATATGATCGGTCACCTTAGCGACAGAGGGCCGGGCAACCGTGCCGTAAAGACCTTCAAGTTCGGTAAGTTCAGTGATAATGCTGCTCTGTTCAGCCATTTTTGCACTTTCCTTTTATTAATCCGATTCCCATGACGCTTATGATACGCCACAAACCCGACATACCAGCTAAAGCATAACGTTAACATCAGTAACACCAGAGCCAGAGTCAGCAAGCGACTCTTTACGATAATGAGTCTGCGCGTACCCGTCACTCCTCCGCCTGAAAAAAGTTTATTACCGGCCGTGGCTACAAATTCTTCACACAATGCCGATAGCAGAAAGACATGATCACCTTATTACATCCACTCATGAGACTCGCCTGTGAAAATTTCAACTCGTCTGTATGCCGGCTTTGGCCTGCTCATTCTGCTGTTTATTCTGTGTAGCGGGATTGCTTTACACGCTCTTAACAATGCCCGTGATGGCATGAACGATGTCGTCAATGTGAAGATGAAACGCTATCAGATGGTACTTGATATGCGGGGTGGCCTGCGTGACATGGGCATTGCAGTGCGCAATATGGCGTTACTGACCGATACTAAAGCGATGGAACCGGAATGGAAACGGCTGCAGACTCAGAAAACGCTTTACATCACCACCCGTGAGTCGCTGACCCGTATGATGGATGATGCTACCCCTGCTGCACGCGAAGCGTTCAACAAGGGGCTGTCAGTAGAGAAAGCCACGCTCGACTCCCTTGAACAGGCTGGCCGGTTGGGTCTGGATCATCGTTCGCAGGAAGCCACTGCCTATCTGCTGACCGTGACGCGTCCCGCGCAGCGTAAGCTGCTGGATGCGCTTAACACCCTTTCAGCGATTCAGAGTGAAGAGAGCCAGAACGCGGTGACAATAAGCAGTGATTCGTCGGCGCGTACTGGCTTTACGCTGATGATCCTCACTGGCATCTCAATTCTGCTGGCAGCGGCAACCTGTCTGTTTACCGTGCGTATCCTGATGCGTCAGCTGGGAGGCGAACCGGCTCAGGCTCAGGCACTGGCTGCCGCTATCGCCTCAGGCGATCTCACCACGTCAGTGGCATTGCGACGCGGTGATACCAACAGCCTGCTGGCATCGTTGAGTGGTATGCAGGCCAATCTACGTGAGCTGGTCTCCCGTATTAAAGAGGCTGCGGGTTCCGTGGCGCTGGCCGCTGATGAGATTTCTCGTGGTAATACCGAGTTATCTTCACGAACCGAGGAGCAGGCGTCTGCGTTGCAGGAAACGGCTGCCAGCATGGAGCAACTTACCGCGACGGTAAAAAGCAATACCCTTGGCGCACAGCAGACTGCCGGTTCGGCTCGTGAAACGGCCTCGCTGGCTCGCGGCGGTGAAAACGATGTCCAGCGTATGTCCGAAACCATGAATGGCATCTCACTGAGCGCCGCAAAAATCCGCGACATCACTGGCGTTATTGAAGGTATCGCTTTCCAGACCAATATCCTGGCGCTTAACGCAGCCGTTGAAGCGGCAAGAGCCGGAGAAGAGGGGCGTGGATTTGCCGTCGTTGCAGGTGAGGTTCGCTCGCTTGCACAGCGAAGTGCAACCGCGGCACGGGATATCAAATCGCTGATTGAACAGACCGTCGGACAGGTGGAGCAGGGTGTCTCGGTGGCGGCCGGAACCGGCCAGAGCATCCTGAAAATTGTCGGTATGGTCAGTGAGCTGGCCGAGGCAATGGATAATATCTCCCTGTCTTCCTCCGAGCAGATGCAGGGTATTTCACAGGTCAGCATCGCCGTGAGTCAGATGGATGGCGTGACGCAAAACAACGCCGCACTGGTTGAAGAGTCTTCGTCGGCTTCTCAGTCGCTGTCTGAGCAGGCACATGCACTGCGTGGCATGGTTGATTCGTTTAAATTGCACAGCGCAGTTTAAACGCCAGGCGCAACAGAACAGACCGGACGCGAGCCCCCCAGCCGCGTCTGCTCTTTTGACCGGATTCCGGCAGGATGCCTGCATGGCCTTGCAACGCAGGTTTTCTGTGTACTTACGTCAGAGGTGACATGCTGCCAGTGATTAGCTGTCAGCCGTTGAGTCGGGGTAACAGAGTTGGTGACAGGAGAACTTGCTGATATAAAGAGTAAAGATTGCTTATTCAGCACCCAAAAGGAGCGCAGGATGGTTTGGGAATCAGAGCGGCTGCTCTACAGGTATACTCTTCGTGAGGATCTTGACGACCTCTTCAGAATCTATAGCGACCCCGAAACGCATAAATTTAACCCGCGAGGTCCATGGCCCGACAGAGCATATGCTATTCAGGCCATGGAGCGCACATTACAGAGCTATCAGGAACAGGGTTTTGGTGACTGGACGATATTTGAAAAAGCCCATCCGGATAAAATCATTGGTTTCGGGGGCGTCTTCAGAAGCCAGTTTGATGGTCGTCAGACGAATAATCTCGGTTACCGGTTTGAGCCTGCTGCCTGGGGAAAAGGGTATGCCACCGAGCTTTCCCGCAGAGCCATTCGCTACGGATTCGAAGAGGCCGGGTTGAGCATCATTACAGGTGTGACGCGCGAAAACCATCTGGCTTCGCGCCGGGTACTGGAAAAAGCGGGCCTGACCTTTTTGAAAAGGGTCGATGATCCTGAGGGGTTGCCTCCTAACCTGATGTACACCCTCACACGACGGGACTGGCTTGCGGCTGGCAACATCGTTACCGCATCCGTCTGATCTTTCCCGTTTGTGTTACAGGCGTGGTGAAATCTGCGCCACCTTTTCGCCTCAAATCCCTTTAAACCCTCTCTTATTCCGCGATTAACACTCCGCTGTGTGGATTACTTTAGCCACCTCAATCAGGGGGAGGCTTTATGGATATTCGTACAATTTTTATTTCAGCAGTTATGGCAGTCAGTCTTTTATGGATAGGCGCATCAGATAACCGTTCGTCACATCTCACCGCCGAGCCGGTTAAATCGGTCCTGAGTAAACTGCAGCCTTGATGCTCAACCGCCCGATAGCACACATTAGCGCCTGCTCAGCCTGAGATGCGGTACACTGCCGTTATCTGCTAATGCAACTTCGTTGCTTTAGCTATGACGTTCAGGCTGATAAAAGCGGGAGAAAGAGATGGCGAGGGAGATGATTCGGCAGGGTGGGCGCAGCGCACGTATTCAGGCGGAAGTGCATAACACCGTTAACCGCTTGCTTGAAACGCTTGATCGTTCAGCTCTTACAGTGCCGATGATCGCCGAACAGGCGGGTGTAACACCTTCCACGATCTATCGGCGCTGGGGCGATCTGTCCCAGTTACTGGCGGATGTGGCCGTGGCACGGATGCGACCTATCGCAGAACCGGAAGATACCGGATCGACGGCCAGCGATCTTACCGCGTTCATCCAGCACTATGCTGAAGAGATGTCGTCCAAAGTCGGTCGTGAGCTTCTGGCTGATGTGATAGGGAGTCAGGCTGAAGGGGCGAGTCAGAAATGCTGTGGGTTTACTTATCAGCATCTTGAAACGCTTAACAATCGGGCCATCGCACGCGGCGAATCAGGTTTTGATGTTGAGCGCATTGTCGATGGGGTTGTGGCACCGGTGATGTTTCATATTCTGTTCGGTGACCGCGACATCTCAGCAGAATACTGTTCGTCTCTGGTTCAGCGGGCATTTTAAATCAGCGCTGAACAAAGGGCAGGGCGGCTTGCGTGATCAGATGCTGCAATAGCGCACGCGCCGGATCGTCACCCTGATCGGAGCGGGCGAGCGCGATTCCCAGATCGCCGGGCATTGGCAGCCGGTGTGATTCAATCATCAGCGTCTCCGGCAACCCGGCGCGGGTGCGCAGGGTGATGCCCAGCCCGGCCTGTAATGCCGCCCAGATCCCGCTAAGACTGTGGCTGGTGAACACCACCCGCCACGGAATACCTGCCTTATCCAGCGCCTCGGTGGCGCGCGATCGCATGACACACGGCGCATCGAATGCCACCAGCGGCAGCGGCTCGCCGCGCTGCAGATATCCCGCCAGATCAAACGCCGGATGCTGTATCCAGGCTAACGGACACTGACCAATTAACTGCGTGCCAGCCTGCTGCTCTGCCTGCCATAGCAGCGCAAGGTCCAGTTCATGACGGGCCAGCGCCGTAAGCAGCGGCAGATTTCTGTCGACGCGTGCGGTCAGCATCACCTCCGGATGCTGCCGGTTGAACGCGCCGAGAATGGCTGGCATCAACGCTTCGCCAAAATCCTCCTGCATCCCGATGCGTATTTCGCCCTGCAACGCTTCGCCTTTCACTGCCCGCAATGTCTCATCGTTCAGCGACAGCAGGCGTCTGGCGTAACTCATCAGCTGTTCACCGCTGCGGGTCAGCTGTACATGCCGCCCTTTTTTCATCACCAGCGACGTGCCGCATTGCTGCTCTAGTTTTTTGAGCTGCGCACTGACAGCCGAGGCAGACCGGCAGAGATGCTGTGCCGCCAGGGCAAAGCTGCCGGCATCAATGCCCGCGACGAAACTGCGCAGCGCATCCAAATCGAGGGACTCCGGTACCTTCTTCATTATTGTCCTGTAAATATGGATGATAAGTGATGATTAATTTGATTTTCAGGATTGAAAGCCTGAGTGACACTCTGTCTCATCACTGAGGAGTGTGCAATGAAAAAATCGCTTGATCGGGAAACACTGGCGCTGCGCGCGCCAAAACTGGCCGAACTGACGCAGCAGGTGCTGTTTGGCGATATCTGGCAGCGCGAGCTGCTGTCACCGCGTGAACGCAGCCTGCTGACGCTGGCAACGTTAACCGCGCTGGGGAGAGTCCAGCAGTTGCCTGGGCACATCGATTTCGCCCGACAAAATGGGCTGACGCAGGATGAACTGGTGGAGAGCTTCACCCATCTGGCGTTTTACGCAGGCTGGCCCGCCGCCGTTACCGCGCTGGGTTATCTGGAGGATAATCACTGATGCCCTTTACCCGAATTACCCTGCGTCAGGGCTACAGCGAAGCGGCTCTGCATCAGATCTCCACGCTGCTTCAGCAGGCGCTGGTCGCGGAATTTGACGTTCCTGAGCATGATTGCTTTCAGGTGATTGAGATGCTGCCCGCCGGACAGCGGGTATTTGATCGTCACTATCTCAGCGGCGGGCGCAGCGATAATGTCGTGCTGTTTCAGGTGACGGCAGGCCGACCGCGAACCCGGCAACAGAAGCAACGGTTTTATCATTCACTCTGTACGACGCTTCAGGCGGAGATGGCGATCGATCCTGACGACGTGATGATCATCATTCAGTTTAACAGCACCGAAGAGTGGAGCTTTAGCGGCGGCCGGATGCTGGCACAGGAGGCGTTATGATTATCATGCACTATCGTTTTACCCTGCCCGCTGACTACGACATGGGCATCATTGAACAGCGCATCAGTCTGAACGGAGCCCGGCTTGATGGCTTTCCAGGGCTGGTGGCCAAGGCGTATCTCTACGCCTGCCGTGATGATGGCGGACAGAATGAAAACCGTTATGCGCCGCTCTATTTCTGGCGGGAGGCGAGTGGCATGCAGCGTTTCCTGCAAAGTCCTGGCTTTGCGACGCTGGTCAGGGATTTTGGCTGGCCGATCATCGAAAGCTGGCTGGCGCTTGAGGGGCAGACCCACATCCCTGATCTGGCCGACGCCCGCTTTATAACGCTGAACCGCTGGACGATTCCACCGCATTCAGACCTCACGACACTGCCGGTAACAACAGGGATCAGCGCCTGGGATGTGAGCCGCTGGCAGGGCGTAGAGGTTAACGCGTCACTCCAGCGCCCCGCTGGCGAGCAGGAAGTCTATCGCATCGGTTATCTGGCGCGGGGCGCAGCCGCCGCGGATCTGCAGCTCTAGCATTGAGTATGTCGCTGCTTTCTACTCACAGGGCAAAAATGGCTTCAATCTCTATGCGCAGGTCAGTGGAGAAAAGTCCGCTGACCTGTACCAGCGAGCTGGCGGGCAGATGCTCGCCGTAGTTGCGATAAAGCACTTCCCGCAGCGCGGTGATCTCTGTGAAAGAGGTGATGAATATCGTGACTTTCAGCAGCGATGCGAGCGACGTATGCTCAGCCGCGGCAATCGCCCTGAATTGATCAAAAATGGCTTCTGCCTGTTCAGCCATATCTCCCTGCTGAGCCGCCGTACCGAAAGCGGTCAGTCCTGAGACATACAGCGTCGCGCCATGTTTCACTGCGTGGACATAAGGTGCTTTTACTTCACCCAGTTGCGGATAATTTTTGCGTTCTGGCATCATCATATTTTCTTTTTTTAAAGTGATTTCATACGATACAGGCTACCGGCATCAAAGCAGGCCGAGAGTCGATAGCGGGTTGTGTTAACAAATCGGAAATAGGCAGAAGAGGTGATTGCTGGTGGTTAAGGCGATCTTTTGACGATTTCAGTCGATTTCAGACATCAACGCCGGGCCTGTGTTGTACGTTACAGACAAAGTGTTAAACAGTTCGGCTATCTTCAGATTCCAACTTATCAGGATGATGTCTTGCGCTGCAGGAACAGTTGCGTAGAGAGGGTAAATATGTACACAATTTTACTGCTGGATTGTAGTCTTCATCTGTCCCTCATCATAGAGAGGGACAGCTCAAATCTCACATTCTGTGAAGATTTTTAATCTATTAGAAAATTTGAATCGTCTCTATCGGCGTCACTAAAAATGGCGTCTCGGAGCTTTTCATCCAGACTGCAGCTGAGCGTCAGGCTGAGATCAGAGAGATTGAGCAGGAAAGTAACATAAACGCCCTTTTCAAGCTGGCCTTGCAAGCTAAAAAGGAAATTGCAGATGGCAAAGGCATGGCCTCTGAAGACGTTCTGGGAAGCTTACGTGCCGCAAGAAAATGTGAATTGCCACGGATAATCTAGACACTTCCGAGCCGTTGATAATACTTGTTTTCATATTCTGTCGGTGACATCTGATCGCTAGAACCATGCCGACGCTTACTGTTATAAAACATTTCGATGTAATCAAAAATATCGCTGCGGGCTTCTTCCCGCGTTCCGTAGATCTTTTCCTTTATCCGTTCGCGTTTCAACAACTGGAAAAAGCTTTCTGCAACCGCATTATCATGGCAGTTACCGCGACGGCTCATGCTGCCCTCCAGGCCGTGTGATTTCAGGAACGACTGCCACTCATGGCTTGTGTACTGACTGCGCTGATCCGAATGAACCAGCACCTGTTTTTGGGGATTACGCCGCCATACAGCCATCAGCAGTGCGTTCAGGACAATGTCCTTTGTCATCCGGGATTGCATGGACCAGCCGATAATTTTGCGTGAGAACAGATTAACAACCACGGCAAGATACAGCCAGCCTTCGTGGGTCCTGATGTAGGTTATGTCCGTTACCCAACGCTCATCCGGAGCATCCGGATTGAACTGTCGCTGGAGCCTGTTGGGCGACACGATACTGGCCTTGCCTTTACATGCCCGCGGACTCCGGTATATGACCTGAGCCTTTATCCCGACACGTTTCATCAGTCGCCAGATTCTGTTGACTCCGCACTGTTGACCGCTGTCCCGCAAGTCCAGATGGATCTTGCGATAACCATAGATGCATCCCGATTCCAGCCAGAACTATTTAATCTGTCCTGTCAGTCTCAGATCTGCCTGATGGCGTTGTGAATGCGGCTGCTGAAGCCAGGCGTAAAAACCACTGTGATGAACATCCAGCACCCGACAGAGCAGGCGAACAGGCCAGCAACAGGTGTTGTCACGGATAAAGGCGTACCTCAGTCGGACAGCTTTGCGAAGTACGCCGCGGCTTTTTTTAATATGTCCAGTTCGTCGGTAACCCGCGTCAGCTCTTTCTGGAGACGGCGGATCTCGGCCTGAGCAACTGACTGTTCTTTATTAGCGGAAGAATCCGGACCGTACTTCTTTATCCAGGCGTAAAGGCTGTTGGTGGGGATATCGAGACGTGTTGCAACGCTGGCAACAGAATAACCGCGATCAACAACCTGTTTGACTGCTTCAATTTTAAACTCTTCGGGATAACGCTTACCGCTCATGGGCACCTCTCTTCAAGCCATCTTAAATGACTCTGAGGTGTCTGTTAAACCCGTGGCGATTCAGTCAGATTCATAAATTTGTTCAAGATCTAACGATAACAGAACCCCTTCAAATTCATGAACTTTACAGGAAAAACCTGCAGAGAGTGTCAGCAGAGTCTGAGCCCTTGATGAGCAGTTAAGTGTGAGCATTAAGGATGTCCTTGAGGATTACCGGAAGTAAGGGGTGGACTCTCTGCACCTCAGTCGTAACACCAATGACCTGTACGCGCTGCCTCTACCAACATCCCGATAGTAAGAGGGATGGCCACACGCGGGTTTTTTGGATAGTAGAGGCTGAAAGTCACCTGGTCAGAATCCATTCCAAACGCATCGAAAACGTTCTGAAGGCACTCCGCAGCATCCTCCGGGTCAAGCTTCATGTCCAGATTGAGCGACATCTCAGGCGTGAGTGTTTTTTTTCTGAACGTTAGCAGAGATCGGCCGTTCCACGGCTCTATAAGCGCCATTACGCGCGCCTGGAGGTCATCTACCATAACTTATCCTCCCCGCGGGCGATGGTGTTGTATAGTCTGACCGAATTGAAACTGATATCGGCAACATCTCTGGCCAGAATCACCCAGCCGACGACGGGTATCGCCCGTCCGACAAAGGTGCTGAGCTTATGTGTAAAGAGAATACGGGCGGTCCGGGGCGGGTATCCCCCTACAATGGTGGGGAGCTGAATGCCGAAGGGAAACTTGGCCTTAGGGAACACCTTGCGCGCTGCCCGTGAGGCATAGGACGTTCCCTTGAGAGCATCGCGCGGTTTGGTACGTGTGTTCAGGACATTACGGCCTGAAAGGATGGCTACGATCGCGCCGAAGTCATCGATGCCCAGCTGTTCAGCAACTTCTTCACAGAAAATCATGAAAAAGAGTTCACCAGCGTTGAGGTTCGGTCTGCCCGCGTAGAAATAGGTGTTATTGAGTTCTTCAGTGGTGTCCATTGTCAGCTCCCTCAAGTTCCCTTCATTTATCGTCCTGACGCTTCTTAAACAATACCTCCCGCGTTCAGGCCTGACAACCACCATGAATTTATTATGCGTGATGGCGTAACGGCTTTTCATTCATACCATCACACCCTGATTGAGCAGGAAAGTCACCGTGGTGTATCGGATGTTATTGGCTTTTCATCGGCAACTATCCTAAGAGTTACACCTCGATTTATCGCGGACGCCAGTGCCGCCGCAACGGGCTTAATGTTCAAACTGTATGCCGCCATATTGATACGGCTTTCAGCACCATCAATAGCGTTTAACACGATTTTTAATGCAATCCTGTCTGGCGTAGACAAAAAAAACGGTAATTTCAGGTGCGGAGGGATAAGCCATGACGGGCGCGCCCATTGTAATGGCCAGCGCGAAATCTAATGAATGATCCTATCAACACGCCTGTCAGAAATCAGCGTTTCAGCAGTTGCTGGCAGGCGAGGTTATCCTGCACGGCGCGCTGCTGCTCATCAGGGGTCAGTTGCTGCCAGCGGCCAATCACGCTGCGACCCAGCCCCGATTTATAGGTGATTTTTTGCAGCGCATAATCAGAATTGGCGCCTTCAATGACGTTCTGCATCTGCTGGTCGAGTGGCTGCTTACTATCATGATCAATCGCGCAGAACACCGCGACGTAATACGCTTTATCTTCCTCACTGTCATGTGGGATAAACCACCAGGCGGCCAGAGCGAGGATCAGCAGCAGGGGCAGGATATATTTTACTTTAGCCATTTTAATCACCGGTTGAGTGCCGTTAAGTCAGCCGGGTATGGCCAGACGCAGGGCGCGTATCCTGCCACAGTTTCCGCTCACCGTTAACCTCGTTCAGCCGCTGTTGAGGCAATGTTCAGTTTGCTGGCGCTTCAATCAGGGTCGTGCTGATTTGCGCACCCGGCATCATCTGCTGTAATCCTGAAACCAGATCGTCGCTGGCCTGTTGCAGCGCGGAGAGCGGCATAGCGGGCAGACTTTCCAGAATGAACCACATCTGCTGCGCACTGGCATCCAGTCTGGTTCTTACACCCTGACGCCAGTTCCAGCGGCGACAGGTCACGCCCTGATCGTCGCGCCAGATCACTTCGCCCGGTTCCGGCGACTCATAAACCACCTCGCCCTCTTTAACGGTATCGAAACGTTCACTGCCGTCAGCAATCACCAGACGTGGCTCGCCAGCATAGGCCGCGATATTTTCACCCCCGACCGGCAGCGCATAACGAATGCTGATGGCGTTATAGAGATCGACAACCGGATCGATAGCGGGCAATGCGCCATCCCGCAGCACGCGCTTACGCAATGCTTCAGCCGAACAGGGTGTACGTTTCGCTTTGGCACCAAAGGCTTTAAACACCTCAGCCCAGGCGGCGAGATGCGCGTCTGCCCAAGCCGCATCATTATTTAATACCTGCTGGCATGCACTCTTCAGTGCTTCGCTGGCAACTTCTGGTCGGGTAATCGGTGTGGTTTCCACCACAATACTCATGGCACGAAAGCCGGGAGCGAGCGCGAAAACAGCGGGATCGATTGACGGATGAACAGATAACATCGGATACTCTCTCAGTGACTAATTTATTTCATAGTAATGACCGATGACCAAAAAAGTCAATATAACGACCGATGCGGGTGCCGATGTCGCCAGTGTCAATCAGGCTGTTTCGGACAGCATCAAAAGCTGGCGTAAAAGTCAGAAACTCTCGCTGGATGAGTTATCGCGCCGGGCTGGTGTCAGTAAAGGCATGCTGGTGGAGATCGAAAAGGGTGCTGCCAATCCCAGCATCGCTATTCTCTGTAAAGTGGCAGCCGCGCTGGGCGTCTCGGTGGCAGATATCGTTAACGTTGCGCATGCGCCTGACGCCTGGCTGATTGAGAACAGCGAAATGCCCCGGCTATGGCAGGGTGAGCAGGGCGGTTATGCGCAGCTGCTGGCGGGCACCCGTGGGCCGGATATGATCGAGCTATGGCGCTGGCAGATGTTGGCGGGCGAAGCTTTCCGTTCTGCCGGTCACTCCTCAGGCACGCTCGAACTGTTGCATGTCGAGCAGGGCACGCTGGCCCTAACGGTGGGAGAGCAGACCCTGGTGGTACAACAGGGCTGTGCAGCCGTAGCGCGAACCGATATGCCGCATGCCTATGCCAGTGCCGATCAACTGCCGGTTATCTTCACCATGACAGTGGCCGAACTGCAGCGCTGACGGCGTTATTCTGCGGCTGTCGCTTCGCCTGGACACACCAGCAGCAGCGTTTTCAGCAACCTTTCCAGTTCGGCACGCTCTGAAGCGCCAAGCGGGGCCAGCAGCGCCTCCTGCGTAGCGGTATGGACGCGGAGTGCATGCTCAATCTGCTGCTGCCCGTGCGGCGTCAGCCCGACCAGCATGCTGCGCTTATCCTCTGGCGCGGCAATACGCTCAATCAGATGCTGCTGCTCCAGCCGGTTCAGACGATTTGTCATCGCACCGGAAGTCACCAGCAGCGCCTGGTAGAGCTGGGTGGGCGACAGGCGAAAAGGCGATCCCGCCCGTCGCAATGTCGCCAGCACATCAAATTCTCCCTCCTGAAAACCAAAAGGCTCCAGTGCCTGACTGCGCGCTTTCGCCAGATGTTTCATCAGACGCAGCACCCTGCCGAAGATCCGCATTGAAGAGGCGTCGAGATCGGGCATCGCGTCGTCCCACTGACTGACAACGAAATCAATATGGTCATGCATAAATCACCTTTAAATATTGTGGTTATGTTGTCGGGTTGTGCGCAGCCTCTTAACACCGGGGGTAATTTATCTTAACGTTAAGATAAATGGTGACAGCCCGGTGCTGTCAACGTCAATCCTCTTTCAAGGCGTCGATGATGAAAAATAAAGTGTTGTTCCCCGTTCTGTTTGCCGTGATCGCTTTTCTTATCGGGCTGAACCTGCGTCCTATGCTGGCGATTATCGGCCCGCTGTTCCCGGTGTTGCAACTGCAGGCCGGGCTGACGGCGACGACGTTCAGTCTGCTGACCACCCTGCCGGTGGCGATGATGGGGCTGGCCGCACTCTCTGGCCCGTGGCTGATCGCCCGCATCGGGCCGGTAAGGGGAATCGCCGCCGGTTTGCTCTGTCTGACGGTCGCCTGCCTGTGGCGCGGCGTTACGCTGACTCCCTCTCAGCTGCTGCTCACCGCGCTGGCGGGAGGCGCAGGGATTGGCGTGATACAGGCGCTGATGCCCGCTCTGATCCGGCAACGCTTTGCTGAGGCCGCGGCGACGCTGATGGCGCTGTTCAGCACGGGCATTATGGCAGGCGCGGCACTGACCGCTGCCGGTGCCGACCCGCTGTTTTCATGGCTGGGCCTGCAACCCGCGCTGGCGCTCTCCGGTGGGTTAACGCTGGTCACACTGCTGATCTGGCTGACTTTAGTCAGGCGATCGCCGCAGGTGAGCGTGGCCTCTGATGCAACGACGCTGCCTGTGCGGCGTACCCTGTTGCTGATGCTCTTTTTTGGCATCGGCACGGGTGCGTACACGCTGGTGCTGGCCTGGCTGCCGCCATTCTATATTCAACTGGGCTGGAGTGCTCGCCACAGTGGCTATCTGCTCGCGGCCCTGACCTTAACCGAAGTGGTAGCAGGATTCATCGTCTCGGCGACGTTACATCGCTTTCCCGATCGCCGTCCGCTGCTGCTTGGCGTGCTGGCCTTGTTGCTGCTGGGGCTGCTGAGTCTGGTGTTTTACCCAGGTACGATGCCGATACTCTCTTCGCTGTTACTGGGTACGGGCATCGGTGCGCTCTTTCCGCTGTCGCTGATCGTCACACTGGATCATGCGCGCAGTGCCAGAGAGGCGGGCATTCTGTTGTCACGCGTGCAGGGAGGCGGATATCTGATTGCAGCTCTGATGCCGCTGCTGGCAGGCTGGGTGCGTGATAGCGGCACATCAATGACCGAGGCCTGGCTGATCATGAGCGCTGGCGTGGTGCTGTTGATGGTGATTGCCCGATGCTTCAGACCGCAGAACAGTATCCACTGAACAAAGCCGTTGCCGAACAATGTCGATCTGGCATGCTGGAATGAAACCCCTGAACGCGGAGTGCATTGTGAAAGTCATTGGTCTGTTAGGCGGTATGTCGTGGGAGTCTACCGCGCTCTATTACCGCATTCTGAATCAGCAGGTTAAACAGCGGCTGGGCGGCCTGCACTCGGCGGAACTGGTGCTCTATAGCGTCGATTTTCAGCGCATTGAGCAGCTACAGGCCGCGGGCCAGTGGCAGCAGGCGGGAGAGATACTGGCTGAAGCGGCACGCAATCTGGAACGGGCTGGCGCGCAGTTCATCGTACTCTGTACCAACACCATGCATAAAGTGGCAGCACAAATCAGCACCGCAACAGGCATTCCGCTGCTGCATATCGCCGACGCCACTGGCCGCCGCATTCAGCAGGCCGGGGTGCGTAAGGTCGGATTACTG
This sequence comes from Pantoea sp. E956-1, assembly GCF_982223955.1. Classification (NCBI taxonomy): domain Bacteria; kingdom Pseudomonadati; phylum Pseudomonadota; class Gammaproteobacteria; order Enterobacterales; family Erwiniaceae; genus Pantoea; species Pantoea sp. E956-1. Next base: position 99,307 of record NZ_CEUYZP010000013.1, read on the forward strand.
GCGACGCGATTCACCATGGAACAGGATTTCTATCGCGGGCGGCTTCAGCAGCAGTTCAATCTTGAGGTGATCACGCCGGAGAGAGAGGATCGGATTTTTGTGCATGAGGTGATTTATCACGAGCTTTGTCTGGGCGAAATCAATCCCGCGTCGCGTCGCCGTTTTGGTGAGATCATGCAGCAGCTGGTTGTGCAGGGGGCGGAGGCTATTATTCTGGGCTGCACCGAAATCACACTGCTGGTGGATGCCACGGATGCCAGCGTGCCCCTGTTTGATACCACGCTTATCCACGCGGAAGAGGCCGTTATCCAGGCGCTGGCCTGACGTTTATCCTGCACTTAACCACAAGGAAATCGCATGAAAATTGAAAATCTGCCGTTTGGCCTGACTCAGTGGGATCAGATTGAAGAGACGATTCATCCCGGCGACCAGGGACAGGCGACCTGGCGAACCGTGACGTTTAATGATATCCGGGTGCGGATGGTCGACTATTCACCAGGCTATGTCGCCGATCACTGGTGCACAAAGGGCCATATTTTGCTGTGCATGGCGGGTGAATTGCATACTGAACTGGAAGATGGTCGCCGTTTCGTGCTGACACCGGGCGTCAGCTATCAGGTGGCGGACGATGCCGAACCACATCGCTCCTTTACGTCTACCGGCGCGCAACTCTTTATCGTTGACTGAGACCACTGTCAGCACCTTGGGTGGTCGCTCGCTGGTGAATCATCGCGTTATTGACACTTTTAAAAGTAAACTGAATCAGCTTTATAAAAATCAGCAAAATTAATGGCTTATTTCATCAGAGTTATCTGGTTCTGACAGGAATAATTCCCATCAGGCTGTATGCTTGGAGCCTTATAAGAACGTTTGCATTCACCTGAGGTGGGGAAACCTGTGCTGATTAAAAAGAAGAAAGTTCGTTCACATACCGAAGATCGACTGCTGGCGCTGGTGCTCGCTACCACCGCCGGCATCCTTAATGCCATGGCGCTGGGCGCGTTTGGATTTTTCCCATCGCATATGACCGGTAACACGTCGCAGATCTCCCAGGAAGTGACCACCAGCGACCTCCATACCATGCTGTTTTTAATGGCACTGATTATTGCCTTTGTGCTGGGCTGTACCGTTGCCCGGCTGGCGGTGGTGGTGGGGATCAGACATAAGTTACGCACGATATTCTGTCTGATTATTCTGACGGAAGGGGCGGCGCTGACGGCGGCATCGGTCTTTGAGATCGTCTTCTACCGGCCAAGTTTTAACGGGGAAGTGCTATTGATGCTGGGCTTTTTAATGGGGATTCATAATGCGACCTCAACGCAGCTCTCCAATGGCCGCGTCAGATCGACCCACATTACCGGCACGCTGACCGATGCGGGTATTGCGCTGGGTTCGTGGATCTTTGCTCACACGTCCCACGCCGTGCATCTTGAAACCGACGATCGCCGCTTTTTCCAGAAGGTTCTGCACACCCATCTGACTACCGTATTTTCATTCCTGAGCGGCTGTATTGCAGGTCTCCTGCTGTTTAAAGTCTATGGCTTTAATGCCATGGTTGGGCTGGGGATCGTTCTGATGCTGGTGGCACTGACGGCCATCGCCATTACCGTGCAGCGTACCCGCAGAAGCCTTTACTGACAGTAAAATCTTCCGCCCGATGCACAGAGCGCATCGGGCGGTTTGCTTACTGCTGCGTTCGGGTTGGCCGCACCACAATTTCGTTCACATCCACCTCTTCAGGCTGCTCAATGGCATAGCGCACGGCGCGCCCAATGGCGTCTGGCTGCAATGCGATAGCGCGATAGTGTTGCATCGCCCCGGCGGCTGCGGGATCGGTAATGGTTGATGCCAGCTCGCTTTCCACCACACCAGGATGAACACAGGTCACCCGCAGCTGGCTGTTCTCCTGACGTAATCCGTCGGAAATCGCCCGCACTGCAAACTTGGTGGCGCAGTAGACAGCCGCGGTGGGCGACACGGCCAGCGCACCTATCGACGCGATGTTGATGATGTGACCACGCTGGTGAGTCAGCATGGTCGGCAACACTGACGCAATGCCATACAGCACCCCTTTGATGTTTACATCGATCATCTGTTCCCACTCTTCCACCCTCAGCGATGCCATCGGAGACAAGGGCATAATACCGGCGTTATTAATCATCACATCCACCCGGCCCCATCTCTCCAGCGCATACTCAACGAACTGCGTCACCTCTTCGCGGCGCGTGACATCAAGCGCTTTAATCGCCACCTCTGCACCATTGATTTGCAGCTCTTCAGCCAGCGCGGCCAGGCGGCTTTCCCGCCGCGCACCCAGCAGCAGAATGGCATCTGCTTTCGCCAGTTCGCGTGCAATGCCTGCACCGATGCCGCTTGAGGCGCCGGTAATTAAAATCACTTTCTGAGTCATCTTGTTTCTCCAGTCAGGTTGTCACTGGCGATCATACGGCGGCTGGATTATAAAGATAATCCACCAAACACTTTACGCACTGGTAACTGAATCTGACCAATGAATGCCGATAAAAATGCTCTCGAAGTTTTTGTGATTGTGGCGCAGACGCGTAATTTCCGGCTGGCCGCAGAACAATTGGGTGTGACGCGGCCGGCGATCAGCCAGAGTCTGCGACGTCTGGAAGACCGGCTTAATATCACGCTGATGCAGCGCACCACACGCTCGGTTCAGCTGACAGAAGCCGGACAGCGGCTCTATGCCGAAGTGGCGCCGGCGATTAATCAGCTCAATCGCGCCGTGACCGATATTGCCGAACTGGCTGCGGAACCCCGGGGCCAGCTGCGGCTGGCGATCTCCTCGATTGCAGAGCGAATGCTGGGGGGAGAACTGCTGGCGAGCTTTATTACTGCTTACCCGCAGGTTGAGCTGGAGATCACCGTCACCGATGAGGAGTTTGATATTGTCGGACAGGGCTATGACGCGGGCGTGCGGCTGGGGGAGGTGATTGCTCAGGATATGATTGCGGTGCCGGTGTCCACCGCGCAGCGTCAGGTGGCAGTAGCGTCACCCGCCTATCTGGCGCGCGCAGGCACGCCGCAACATCCCGGGGATCTGGTCAATCATCGCTGCATCGGCTGGCGAAAAGGGCCTGGTCTGGCTCCATATCGCTGGGAGTTCGCAGAGCAGGGGCGCGAGTTTGATGTTGCCGTCAATCCACAACTCACCACCAACGATATGGGGGTGATGATTCGCACCGCCTGCGCCGGGGGCGGCATCAGCTTTGGCATGGAAGAAACCTTCCAGCCTTACATCGCACGTGGCGAACTGGTAACCCTGCTCGATGCATGGTTGCCCGTCTTTCCCGGCTTCTATCTCTATTTTCCCAGCCGCAAAAACCTGGCCCCCAAGCTGAGGGCGCTGATCGATCACGTCAGACTGTAGCGACAGAATGCCCGCTGCGGGTTTAACGCTGATACTGCTGATCGCTGACCTGCTCCAGCCAGTCCACTGGCGAGCCGTTCAGTGACTCAGCGATAGCAATATGCGTCATGGCGTTATCCGGCGTTGCCCCGTGCCAGTGCTTCACGTTTTCCGGGATCCAGACAATATCACCGGTGTTCATCACCTGAATGGCTTCACCCTCACACTGAATCCAGCCCTGGCCATGCGTGACTATCAGGGTTTGCCCGAGTGGATGGGTATGCCATGCGGTACGGGCACCGGGTTCAAACGTCACCGTTGCGCCACCCACTCGGGCGGGTTCGGTTGCCTGGAATGGCGCATCAATACGTACCGTGCCGGTAAAATATTCAGCAGGCCCTTTACGCGAAGGCAGCGATCCGTTGGCGATAATTTTCATGACTCACTCCTGTTGTTAACGTCTGATACGCAGTGTAACCGGCAAGCCAGAGAGTGATTAGCCCGCTCAGTCGGCAAACGGTTATGAGCCGGGTTCATTAATTGCCTGACAGTTTTTCAGGCTGTCATGTTGTAACGGGTGATGATGTTGATTTTGGAGTAGGGCGCGGCCGGTTCTGAGGCGGGCAAAAATCCATGAAACGCCAGCAGCGTTCTGAAGGCGTGCAGCGCATCAAGCTGTAAATTATGCTCGATCAAGGCATCAATTTTACCGGCCTGCAGCAGTGCACGATTTTCACGATCGAGATCGTGACCAATAAAAGCGTTAACCGTTCGTTTTTGTTCGGCAAAAGCGCGCAGTATGCCGGGATTGCCCCCACCGACGGTGTAGACCGCATCTGCATCCGGATGGCTCTGCAAAAACTGTGTTACCGACCGCTGCATTCGGGCGTCAATGCCATAACCGCCTGCCACCACGCTCACCTGATGCTGGGGCGCAAACTCCTGCATCGCTCGCTGAAACCCCTGAATTCTCTCCTGTTCGCCAATGAAATCGTGACTGCCGGTCACTGCCACAATATGCGAACGACTCACCCGCAGCCATTTAGACATCAGAAAAGCCGCCACTTTACCGGCATCAAAATTATCCATGCCGATATAGCGCAGGCGCGCGCTGCCGGGCAGGTCGCTCATCATGGTGACCACCGGAACGCGTTGTTTCAGCAGGGATTCAAGGGTGGGATTAAGTTCACCGGAACAGGCTGCCTTAAGAATGACGCCGTGACTATGCAACGCCTTTTTATTCAGCAGCGCGTTAATCGCCTCCGCAGTAAAATTCGCGCCGAAGTGGAAACGCAGCTGAAGTTTAAAGGCAGTAAAACTGGCAATCTGACTGCTGAACGCCTCACGGATCAGTGGCTGGAAGCGGTCAGGTGTATGCATGATGACGTCGAAGTAGATCGTTCTTCCCCTGGCGAGCCCCGCTTTTTGCATCAGCTCCAGGTCCGCTATCGCCTGCTGAATTCGGTGCTGGGTCGTGGCATGCACGTTGCCGCGCTGATGCAGGGCCCGGTCAATGGTTGCCAGACTGAGTCCCGACTGGGCCGCAATCTGTTTCAGAGTAAATTTAGCCATGTGCTGCTCGTGACACCAGAGGATGACGTTAGTTTTATCATACTGCTGGCCATTGTCTGATGATCATTTGAGGAAGGCTGGTCAGAACATATCAGGCCGGGAAAGTTGCCGCGCAGGTTATCGCAACAAACAGTGAGTTGTAAAAGTGTTTATAACACATTCAGCCGGGAGTCTGTTTCCCCGATATATAAATACCCGACTATCATCATACACGGGCAAAAATAGATTACAGCGGTTGCTACCCCCGTTTTGGCTATTTATAGCTTCAGGGCTGCACCGGGTGAAAATAAAGCCAGATAATATTCTGAGGCTGTATATTTAATAACCTTTCTGCCGCTTCGTTTATATTTCCCGCTTAACGTCTTTTTTGTTTTTTGGCTCCCGCTAATGATAGACTGTATATGCATACACCATCGGGAGGTCGTGTGAAGTACGACAACGATAATGAAATCCGTGCGCTGGTTGGTGCGGTAGTCAGTGATTTGATCAAGGCGGGAGAGCCGGTTCATTTTCACGACATTACGGACGCGCTGTTTCGCCTGAGCGAAGAGACGCGCGACAGCAGGCTGAAAGCATTGTGCCAGGAAGCGATAAGCTTTTTCACCCGCAAGATGCATTAAGGCTGATGTCGGGCGTTATCCCAGACTGTGACCAGATAGCTGCCCTGCTGCCTCTTTTCACCTCGGCGGGAATAAGAGACACTAAATCATGCAGGCAGACATTAAGCTGGTTTTTTCTGTGGTTCGGTCGTTTGTTTTTTATTCAGTGAGACGGTTGATGACTACATTAAAAATGTCAGTCAGATCCTTCTGTTGATTATTCAATATGGGTAGCGGACGTCAGATAAAGAAGTATGTCATTTCATTGGCAGATCTTATTAAGCCTGAATGATTATCATCAGGTATGCTTGCAAAAAAGCGTTATCGCCGGGATAAAATCCCTGACACATCATTAATCTGCAGAAGAATGGTTATATCGGATAATTTCTGTGTGGCATATCGGGTATACAGCGAAAGTGATGGAAAGTAACAAAAGCGGGCGGGGCAGGCAGGGGATCCTGCGTTACCAGAGGTAACGCAGGATGGCGTATCAGATGCCGGTATCGTCTGGCGTGCGGCCAACGACGATTTCCAGCGTTTTGCGTAACACATCCAGCCTGACAACATCTGAAGTGCATTCCAGTTCAGCGATCAGATAGAGGATGATCGCTTTATTGGTTACACGTCCCTGATCAGCAACAATGTCACGAATCACTGCGCCCAGCAGTTCAGTTTCCGGAGCAAGCTGATCGCCTGCGCTGCGGAAGTAGTCAATGATTGAAGAATCTGATGATGAATGCTGCATGATTTTTTCTCTGAGGAAAATGAGTCAGATGCAATGGTTGAAGTCAAAAACGAGTGTAGCCGCTGTTTTCGTTTTGCCCATCCTGCTTTAAAATTCTGTTCAGGTCTGCCGTTTCGCTTAAAATTAGCCGCATGTATCAGGTACGCAGTAGGCTCAATTAATGCTTTTTCGAACCCTCAGGCGGGCCATCACTGTTCATACGATGAGCCGTGTTATCACGTTCGGCGCCGTCACCCTGCACGCGTTTGCGTGCGGCAACCATGCCATTACGGACTTCAGTGATGGCTTTGCGGATCACTGACACTTTCATGTCGTCATCAGCATCAGCAGCCATCTGTTCGAGCTGTGCGATTAAGGCATTACTGGATACCGGTTTGTCTGACTTGAGTAATGTCAGAACGGCTTCGCCGATCATGACATCTGTCAGTTTCTCATCTTCACTTCTGTACATACTGGCTTCTCTGATTGCGAATCAATGGCCATGCTGCGGGTCCGTATGCGTCAGCGGGTGCGACTTAGCACACCTGATACGGGAAGCAGTACTGGGCTTATTACTACGTTAGATCTTCCTGGATGATGGCTGAAAGCAGGCGTCCTGAATAACGTACGACCGTGAGAGGGCACTACTCGTCGCGACGAAAAAGCATCGCAATGAGTTCATGCAGATGGCTCTCTTCTTCTGGCGTCGCAGCCAGTTCAAGACGACTTAACAGTTTGCTGCAAATCGTTTTCCGGCTAAGGGTATGACCAGCGCGCAGAATTTCCACTACAACCGAACCCAGCGTCTCCTGTTGCGACGGTGAGCTGGCCTGATTGAAGTAACGGGCAATATCGCTGATCGTTTCCGGGGCTTGTCCGTTCTGACGCATGTTGTTGTCCTCAGGTGGTTTAAATGTATGCACTCTGGATGCGCAAGTTATACATCTTTCCAAAACTTGTACAGAATTTTGGATTTTTGGATTAATTTTTTTTGTGCAAAAAATGCTATGGCTTTTAAAACAGGGTGTTACGAGGAGTTTGTAGAGAGGTAAAAATTGTACCAGATTCTTGTATCATTAACACTCCACCGACGCTCCGACCTGAATATTAAGGCCGGCGCGGAACGGCACATCCGGGTTAGTGTTTAAAGAAGATGTCATCAGCAGAGACGGGAGCCGCGGGCTCTTTGCCAAAAGTTTTGGAAAGCCAGTTCGCCGGAGCGGTGCTGCGAGAACCAATGGTTTTGAACCCCATCAGCCATTGAAGCGCATGCTGCATCTGCTCAAGGCGATTCTCATTAACTTCAGAGTTAGCCATGACCTTTAGCTCATTAATCAGCAATTCAACATTCACTTCCTGACCGGCATTAAACAGGTTCATTGCGGCTTCGCCAATGATGACATTCGCTTTTTCGTCGCTGGAAAAATACAAATTATCCTCCTGGGTGATTGCGGTAAGTAACATTAACTGTAGCAAAAAAATTTACGAAGCTTAATCAATTCAGCCTGGCAATAAGATTATTTTAATTGTTGCTCTGCTGTGCGTGTCAGGCGAGAGCCGCCAGATTACAGAACGCTGTTCAATTGATTGTACCGTCAGGATGGTCTCATTGTAACCCTGTTATCGCTTTTGCAGTTTACCCAGCTGGGTATAAGAAGGGCGTAAAACCCGGTTATAACTCTACCTCACGCTTTCCATAAACCGCCCATCATTGAAATTAACTTCTTATATATCAATAATTAAAACTATTCATTTACAAAACTTCACATTCGGCACCGGATGCTGAAAAAACTTCACAAGCCCGCGCTGTCACAAAGGTATAGCCTGTGCTATAAAAAATAGCCTATGCTAATTATGTTCTGTTTTTAATCACCTCTGGAGATCACCTTATGGTCCCGATAAGAAAAATAACCATCCTGCTACTGAGTGCGCTGCTGACAACCCTGATGGCGACCAGCAGCTATGCAGCAGAAAAATTTAAGGTCGTGACGACGTTTACGGTAATCGCTGACATGGTAAAGAACGTGGCGGGCGATGCGGCTGAAGTGACTTCCATTACCAAACCGGGTGCTGAAATACACGAATATCAGCCGACGCCCGGCGATATCAAACGTGCGCAGGGTGCGCAGTTAATTATGGCGAACGGGCTTAATCTCGAACGCTGGTTTGAGCGTTTTTATCAGCATCTGGATGGGGTACCTGAAGTGATTGTCTCTGCCGGGGTAAAACCGATTGGTATTGGCGAGGGGCCTTATAACGGTAAACCGAATCCGCACGCCTGGATGTCACCGGACAACGCACTGATCTATGTCGATAACATTCGCGATGCGCTGGTGAAATATGACCCGGCGCATGCGGAAACCTATCGTCAGAACGCAGCCGCCTATAAGCAAAAAATCACCACCGCGCTGGATCCGCTTCGCCAGCAGATTGCCGACATCCCGGAGGATAAACGCTGGATGGTGACCAGCGAAGGCGCATTCTCTTATCTGGCTCGCGACCTGGGCATGAAAGAACTCTACCTGTGGCCTGTAAATGCGGACCAGCAGGGCACGCCGCAACAGGTGAGAAAAGTGATCGACCAGGTGAAGAAAAATGCTATTCCGGCGGTGTTCAGTGAAAGTACTGTGTCGGATAAGCCAGCCCGTCAGGTCGCGCGGGAAACGGGTGCGCATTACGGTGGGGTGCTTTACGTCGACTCATTAAGCAACGCTCAGGGACCGGTGCCGACCTATCTGGATCTGCTCAGAGTCACTACCCAGACGCTGGCGCAGGGCATCAAAGCGGGAGAGAAAGCGCAATGACAGACACTATCGTTGTTTCCGATGTGACCGTGACCTATCGCAACGGTCACACCGCGTTGCATGATGCCAGCTTCAGCGTGCCGGGTGGATCGATTGCGGCGTTGGTGGGAGTGAATGGCTCCGGCAAGTCCACCCTGTTCAAAGCGCTGATGGGGTTTGTCCGGCTCGCCAGCGGCAGCATCTCGGTGCTCGGCATGCCAACCCGTGAAGCGCTGCGTCAGAGTCTGGTCGCTTATGTGCCGCAGTCGGAAGAAGTGGACTGGTCTTTTCCGGTGCTGGTGGACGATGTGGTGATGATGGGTCGCTACGGTCATATGGGCCTGCTGCGTCGACCCAAACCGCACGACCAGCAGATTGTCAGTGAGGCGCTGGCGCGGGTCGATATGCTGGATTACCGCCATCGTCAAATCGGTGAGCTCTCCGGCGGACAGAAGAAAAGGGTATTTCTGGCGCGCGCCATTGCCCAGCAGGGCAGCATTATCCTGCTGGATGAGCCGTTTACCGGCGTGGACGTTCAGACTGAGGCCAGAATCATCAGCCTGCTGGGTGAGCTGCGTGATGAAGGCAAGACCATGCTGGTCTCAACGCATAATCTGGGTTCGGTCACGGCGTTCTGCGATTACACCGTGATGGTCAAAGGCACCATTCTGGCCAGCGGCCCGACCCGTACCACCTTTACCGCGGCTAATCTTGAGCGCGCGTTCAGTGGGGTGCTGCGTCATGTGATGGTGAAAGGGCTGGACGATCAGATTATCACCGACGATGAGCGGCCTTTTATTGCGCCACGTACGGCACCTGAAGACGGGAACTGACCATGGAACTGTTACTGGAGCCTTTTGGTTATCACTACATGCTCAACGCGATGTGGGTCTCCGCCATGGTCGGCGGCCTGTGCGCGTTTCTCTCCTGCTATCTGATGCTCAAAGGCTGGTCGCTGATTGGCGATGCACTGTCGCACTCCATCGTGCCGGGCGTGGCGGGTGCTTACATGCTGGGACTGCCCTTTGCGCTGGGCGCGTTTCTCTCAGGCGGGCTGGCGGCGGGCAGTATGCTGTTACTCAATCAGCGCACCCGCTTAAAAGAAGATGCAATCATCGGCCTGATCTTCTCCTCCTTCTTTGGTCTGGGTCTGTTTATGGTGTCGCTCAATCCGACAGCGGTAAACATTCAGACCATTGTGCTCGGCAATATTCTGGCGATTGCACCTGCGGATATACTCCAGTTGGCGCTGATTGGCGGGCTGTCGATCTTCATTCTGCTGTTTAAGTGGAAGGATCTGATGGTCACCTTCTTTGATGAGAATCACGCGCGCGCCATCGGACTGCGCCCTGAACGACTGAAAGTTCTCTTCTTTACCCTGCTGGCAGTCTCAACCGTGGCGGCGCTGCAAACCGTCGGTGCATTTCTGGTGATCTGTCTGGTGGTGACGCCAGGCGCGACCGCCTGGATGCTCACCGATCGCTTCCCGCGTCTGCTGATGATTGCCGTAGCGATTGGCAGTATCACCAGTTTTCTCGGTGCGTGGGCGAGTTACTACCTGGATGGCGCAACGGGCGGCATCATCGTGGTGGCGCAGACGTTGCTGTTCCTGCTGGCGTTTGTCTTTGCGCCAAAACATGGCTTGCTGGCTAACCGGCGTCGTGGCCGCCATCGTCCCGTAAAGGAGCCTGGCTGATGTGGATTTTTGAACCTTTCCAGTTCGCTTTTATGAACAGCGCGTTGCTGATTGCGCTGGTGGTGGCGATCCCCTGTGCGTTGCTGTCGGTCTTTCTGGTGCTGAAAGGCTGGGCGCTGATGGGCGATGCCATGAGTCATGCGGTGTTCCCCGGCATCGTGCTCGCCTGGATGGCAGGGCTGCCGCTGGCTGTGGGCGCATTTGTTGCGGGTCTGTTCTGTGCCGTTGCCAGCGGATTTCTGCAGGACAACAGTCGCATCAAACAGGACACGGTGCTGGGGATCGTCTTTTCCGGCATGTTCGCGGTGGGATTGATCCTCTATATCGCCGTGAAACCTGAGGTGCATCTTGATCACATTCTGTTTGGTGACATGCTCGGCATTACAGGCGCTGACATTATTCAGACATCGCTTATCGCAGCGCTGATCGTCGTGGTCATTGCGGTGAAATGGCGTGATTTTATGCTGTTCAGTTTTGATCCGCAGCAGGCGCAGGTCTCTGGCTTACCCGCACGCTGGCTGCATTACGGGCTGCTCTGCATGGTCTCGCTGACCATTGTGGCGACGCTGAAAGCAGTGGGAATTATCCTGTCGATTTCCCTGCTGATCGCGCCCGGTGCTATCGCGGTTCTGCTCACCCGGCGTTTCTCTCATGCGCTGCTGGTGTCGGTCGTCGTGTCGGTGCTGGTGTCGCTAAGCGGCGTTTATCTCTCGTTCTTTATCGACAGCGCGCCAGCCCCCACGATCGTGGTGCTGTTTGCACTGGTGTTTATCGTGGCGATGGTGATTTCAGGCCGCAAAACCCGGCAACTGGAACGTCAGCGGCTTAATGCCAGCTGACTGGCTATCGCGACTGTAGCTCAGCCGCGATAGCGCACCGCATCAATCAAAAGCGCAAAGGCACTGGTGTGCTGCCTGCGGCTGGGATAGTAAAGATAATATCCCGGAAAAGGCTCACACCAGTCAGCCAGCACCTGAACCAGACGGCCACTTTTAAGGTGTTCCGCTACGCTATCCTGCGGTACATAGCAGATCCCCATCCCGCTCAGTGCCGCATCAATGCGCGACGCGAGATGATTAAAAACTAACTGACCCTGCGTTTTGACTCTGATCTCCTTGCCATCACGCATAAACTCCCAGTTATAAAGGCCACCCAGCGTGGGCAGCCGCAGGTTGATGCAGTTATGCTGCTGTAAATCATAGGGAGTCTCAGGTCTGCCGTGCTGATCAAAATAGCTGCTCGCTGCCACCACGCACATATTCCAGTCAGGCCCGATGCGCACCGCCACCATATCCTTTTCAACCTGCTCACCCAGCCTCACGCCCGCATCGAAACGGCCGCTGACAATATCGGTCAGGCTGTTATCCACCGACACTTCAACATTGACATCGGGGTAGCGTTGCAGAAAGGGTTTAAGCAGCGGCCAGAGTGTGGAGCTCAGCGCATGTTCGCCTGCGGTGATACGAATGGTGCCAGAGATTTTACCCTGGCTGTCAGCGACATTGACCAGCTCAGACTCGATTTCGCTGAACAGCGGGGCGAGGGTAGTGATAAGCCGCTCACCCGCTTCTGTCGGGGCAACGCTGCGTGTCGTGCGCGTTAGCAACCGGACGCTGAGACGCTCTTCAAGAGCGCGAATCGCGTGGCTCAGCGCCGACTGCGACACACCCAGCTTTGCCGCCACCCGGGTGAAACTGCGCTCTTCTGCCACCACCACCAGATAGATCAAATCGTTAAAATTTTCTTTCAGCATAGACCCTCTGACCTGTTTGATCGGTTATCTCTGCCGGAAAGGCCGATTTATCGACGTTACCTGCGGCTTCGCTTTCCGATCTGCTATGAAAACCAGGATAGCCTCTCAGGGGGCACACTTCACGGCAGAATTAATGAGGCGGATAGATAAACCTTATGAACGGCAGAGATAAACATACATTTAAATAAAGACAATAAAATCAATGCCATGAGAGGGATTTGAACATGCATTCAGCACGATTCAACTTACTCTGCGCTTCAGATAACGCTGACTTTTACCCGCATCTGCCACCAAATCCTCAAAAAGCTGCTAAACCTTAAAGCAGAGATACGCGCGTAAAGATTAGGGTTATCACAATTTTCCCCCGATTCGAACCCCGTCAGAAACAAACCTATAAAAAATTACATCTTTTAGCCCCCAACAATGGGAAGCAGACAATGTCGGAAAAAATATCGCTAACAATGCAGGTTAATGGCCAGTCGCAGCAGATGCAGGTCGATCCGCGCGTCACCCTGCTCGACGCGCTGCGTGAGCATCTTAACCTGACTGGCACCAAAAAAGGGTGCGATCAGGGGCAGTGCGGTGCCTGCACCGTGCTCATTAATGGTCAGCGGGTGCTGAGTTGCCTGACGCTGGCGGCCCAGGCGGACGGCGCTGAAGTGACCAGCATTGAAGGACTAGCCTCCACCGAAGGTGAACTGCACCCGGTGCAGCGCTGCTTTATGGAGAATGACGCCTTCCAGTGTGGCTACTGCACGCCGGGTCAGATTATGTCCGCAGTGGCCTGTATCAAAGAGGGCCACGCCGGTTCGGACGATGAGATCCGTGAATATATGAGCGGCAACCTTTGCCGCTGTGGAGCATATCCGCACATCGTCGATGCGATAAAACAGGCCGCAGCAGAGATGGCGAAGGAGTCCGTATGAATGAATTCAGCTGGAAAGTCGCGCAGTCGCCTGAGGAAGCCGCAACCCTTAAACAGCAGTCTGGCAGCCAGTTTCTGGCGGGTGGCACCACACAGCTCGATCTGATGAAGTGTGGGGTCTTCACGCCGCCGCAGCTCATCGGCATCAATGGATTGACCGGGCTTAAAAACCTGCAGTTTGACGACGATAAGATCACGGCCGGCGCGCTGGTCACCATGAGCCAGCTGGCCGATCATCCCGCCTGCCAGCAGAACGCGCCAGCCATCTATGGCAGTCTGTGGCAGGCCGCGTCACCACAGCTTCGTAATATGGCGACACTGGGCGGTAATTTACGCCAGCGTACCCGTTGCGCCTATTACCGTGACCCGGCGACCTTTTCCGCCTGCAACAAACGCAATCCGGGTTCCGGCTGTGCCGCGCGGGATGGCGTTAACAGCAATCATGCCATTCTGGGTGCCAGCGATAGCTGCATTGCAGTCTATCCCGGCGATCTGGCGGTGGCGCTGGTGGCGTTTGACGCCATCGTGGTCCTGCAGAATCAGCACGGCGAAATCCGCCGCATCGCGATTGATGATTTCTTCCTGCTGCCGGGTGACACACCTGACCGTGAGCACGATCTCCGCGATGACGAAATCATTGTGGCCATTGACGTGCCGCAAACCGAGTCACTGCGACATTCACACTACCTTAAAGTCCGTGACCGCAGCTCTTATGAGTTTGCTGCAGCCAGCGCGGCCGCAGGTTTCACGCTGGAGAACGGCGTGATGCGTCAGGTGCATATTGCCCTGGGCGGCGTCGCCACCAAACCCTGGCGGGTCAGGTCTGTGGAGCAGGCGCTGGAGGGCCAGCCGTTCAATGAAGAGACGGTCTTCCAGGCGGCAGAATTGATTACTCACGAGACGCAGGCGCTGACCCACAACGTCTACAAAGTAAAACTGGCGCCGCGTGTGATTGCACGTGCGCTGATGGCAGCAGGAGAAACCGCATGAGTGATGTAAATGACAAAGCGCGTCGGGAGTTACTGAAGGCGACGGCGGCGATCTCAGCAGCGGGCAGCCTGGGTCTGAGTATGCAAAGCGCCAGTGCCAGTGATACAGCCACGGTGGATCCTGAAACCACCGATCCGATTGAAGGGCTGGGTGCCGCTCGCTCGCGGGGTGACGGCAAAGTAAAAGTCACCGGTGAGGCGCGGTATGCGGTTGAACATCAGCCGGAAAATCCGCTTTATGGCGTGGTGATCCAGTCTACTGTTGCCAGCGGCCGTATCTGCCGGATGTCGACGGAAAAGGCGCAGCAGGCTTCGGGGGTGGTGGCGGTTTATACCCATCTGAATACCCTGAAAATTAACAAACCCACTGCGATTGCAGACGGCGGCGCGGCGCAGTCAACCTACACCCCGATTCAGGACGATGTGATTATTCACAACGGCCAGAACATCGGTCTGGTGGTGGCAGAGACGTTTGAGCAGGCGACGTATGCCGCCTCGCTGGTGGAGATCGACTATGAAACCTCGCCTGCACTGATTTTTGCCACCGATGAGGGTGTTGAACCGAAACCGGTATCGAAACAGGATATCGATATGGGCGATGCGCAGGCGGCGATGCAGCAGGCGGAAGTGCGTCTGAGCCAGCGCTATACCACGCCGCGCGAATACAACATGCCGATGGAGCCGCACGCCTGTGTCGCTGAGTGGCAGGATGGGCGCATTACCGTCTGGGAGCCGAGTCAGTGGGTGGCAGGCGCGCAGGTGGAAATCGCCGAGTGGATGGGCATTGACGTTGAAGATGTGCGGATTATTTCGCCGTATGTCGGCGGGGGATTTGGGTCAAAGCCGGTGCCTTACACCCACGTCGCGCTGGCCAGTGTGGCGTCGCGGGCGCTAAAGCGTCCGATCAAAGTATCGCTGACCCGACCGCAAACTTTTACCGGTCTGGGCGGACGTCCCGCCACCTCGCAGCAGCTGGAGCTGGGTGCCTCGCGTGACGGCAAGATCCAGGCAATTATCCAGCGCAGCTTCAGTGAAACGTCATTAATCGATGTGTTTGCTGAGAACTGCAGCAAAGTCACCGCCCGCATGTATGCGGTGGGTAACGTCTCCGCCCAGCATCAGGTCAGGCCAATCAATACTGTGACGCCAGGCTGGATGCGTGCGCCAGGCGAAAACCCCAGCGCCTTTGGTCTGGAGGTGGCGATGGATGAGATGGCTTATGCCCTGAATATCGATCCGCTGGAACTGCGTCTGCGCAACTGGGCAGACAAAGATTATCAGCTCGATCTGCCCTGGAGTTCGCGTCGGCTGAAAGAAGCCTATCAGAAAGGGGCTGAAGCCTTTGGCTGGGATAAGCGCATTATGACGCCCCGGTCGATGCGCGAAGGGCGTGAACTGATTGGCTGGGGCATGGCCTCCGGCACCTATCCGGTCAACAAACTGCCGGCTGAAGCAAAAATCATCCTGACGCCACAGGGTAAATTTGTGGTGCAGTGCGCCGGTGCGGATATCGGCACCGGAACCTACACCATCCTGGCGCAGACCGCTGCCGACATTCTGGGCGTCGCCTCCACCTCCATCGAGGTTCAGCTGGGTGATACCGAGCTGCCGCGTGCCGGTGTCGCAGGTGGATCGCAGCTGGCGGGCAACGTGACCGCGGCGGTGAACGATACCGCCAGACGAATGCGCGACCAGCTGCTGAAACTCGCCAGCGAGCTGCCACAGTCGCCACTGAATGGCACCCCGGCATCGCAGCTCACGCTGAAAGGCGACGGGGTTCAGCATAATCTGCGCAGCACTCTGGCGGTTTCCTTTGCCCGGCTGGCGACCCTGGCACCGGCGGAGAGTCTGACGGTGAAAGGCGGCACGTTCCCGGACGATCTGTCACAGAGCGAACGTGACAAGATGGTGCGCAACCTTAATGACATGAGCCGTCCTGAAAAATTCTCGGCCCACAGCTGGAGCGCGCAGTTTGTCGAAGTGCGGGTCGATGAAGATTTCGGCACTATCCGCGTCAAACGGATGGTGGCGGCGCTCGACAGCGGTCGTCTCTACAACCCTAAACTGGCGCGCAGCCAGTGGATTGGCGGCATGATCATGGGCGTCGGTCAGGCGCTGATGGAAGAGGGTATCGTCGATCCACGTAATGGACGGGTGATCAACAACAACCTGGCGGACTATCTGGTGCCGGTTAACGGAGACATCCCGAGCATTACCACCATCAATGTTGGCGAGCCCGATTTTGAGGCGACCACCATGGGCGGTAAAGCCGTGGGTGAGCTGGGTATCGTGGGCGTTGCGGCAGCGATCAGTAATGCGGTGTTCCATGCCACCGGCAAGCGGGTACGCGACTTACCGATTACTCTCGATAAGATTATCTGAGCCTGTTCCTGACCTGCTGCCAGCAGGTTGATGTGAGGATATGCGGGCGCGGGCTGAAACCTGCGCCCGTTTTTCACGCCAGGTGGAGAGAAAGAGTGAAGATAGCGTTGATTGTGCTGGCCGCCGGGCTGAGTCGCCGTTTTCGCCAGCAGGCGGGCGGGCATAAGCTGCTGGCCGACCTGAATGGCAAACCGGTGCTGCAACGCACGCTGGAGCAGGCTGCTGCCAGTGGTCTTGACCTGTTTGTGGTCACCCGCCCGGACGCCGCTGCGCTTAAGGCGCTCTGCACACAGGCTACCCTGGTGCTGTGTGACAGCGGCGGGCTGGGCGAATCGATCGCCGCAGGTGTCAATGCCAGTCGTGACTATGACGGCTGGCTGATTGCACTGGGTGATATGCCGTTTGTTACGCCTGAAAGTTACCGCGCCGTCAGCGCTGCGCTGGCTGACGCGCTGATCGTCAGACCGTGGATTGACGGCAGACCGGGCCATCCGGTGGGCTTTCAGCACCACTGCTACCCGATGCTGAGCAGGTTACAGGGCGATGCCGGGCCGCAGGCGGCGGTGAAGTCACTGGCCGTCCGGTTGCCGCTTCAGGATCGCGGCTGTTTGTGTGATATCGATCTCCCTGCTGATCTGCAGTTAATAAAGGAATTTTCATGATAACGCTGGATCAACGTGTGATTAATGCGGCACTGGGCAGCTACCAGGCGGGTCAGCAGGTCTGGCTCTGCACGGTGCTGCGCACCTATGGATCTTCGCCGCGCGCGCCTGGCACCCTGATGACGGTCAATGAAACGGGTGCCTGTTGCGGATCGCTGTCGGGCGGCTGCATTGAAGAGGACTTTCTGGCGCAGCTGGCGGCAGGAGCCTATCGCGCCAGCAGTCAGCGGGTGCGGTACGGTGAGGGCGGGATGCGTCCTGACGTCAGCCTGCCGTGCGGCGGCAGTCTGGAGATCGTCATTGAGTTTCTGCCGCCCGATGATGCCACGCTGGCGCTGCTGACGGCCATGCAGCGCGCGCTGAGCGGACAGCAGCCGATGGTGAAAATGATACGGCCCGGCGAACGTGCGCAGTGGGAAATGCTCGCCCCTGACAGGGTGTTGCCTGCGCTGGATGCCAGCGAGCAGCAGATGTTGCTGCCGGTTGGTGCGATACCGGAACTGCTGATCGCGGGCTACTCGACTGTGGCATATGAGTGCATCCGGCTCGGGCAGATGCTGGGTTTTCACGTGCGGGTCTGTGAGCACCGACCGGAGATGCTGACGGAGCTGGAGAGCCACTTCAGCGCTGCGGATAACGTGACGCTGGTGTCACAGCATCCGGCGCGCTGGCTGGAGCTGAACGGCGCGCATGCAGCAGTG
This sequence comes from Pantoea sp. E956-1, assembly GCF_982223955.1. Lineage (NCBI taxonomy): Bacteria > Pseudomonadati > Pseudomonadota > Gammaproteobacteria > Enterobacterales > Erwiniaceae > Pantoea > Pantoea sp. E956-1. Next base: position 117,466 of record NZ_CEUYZP010000013.1, read on the forward strand.
GCGATTGTGGCACTGACCCACGATCCCCGCATTGATGACCTGACGATGATGGAGGCGATCGCGACACCCGCGTTCTATATCGGCATCATGGGCTCGGCGAAAAACAGCGAGAAACGTCGGGCGCGACTGCAACAGATCGCCGGAATGGATCGTGCCGAACTGGACCGCATCCATGCGCCCATCGGCCTGCCCATCGGCAGCAAAACCCCGGCGGAGATTGCGCTGTCGGTGATGGCCGATATTGTCCGGGTGAAAAATCGCGGGCTGTCAGCCGCCTGATCCTGGCGTCGCCTCCGGTGCGAGCCGATAGAGGTAGCTGCCCGAATAGGGGATCGGCAGGAAATCACGGAACAGCTGCCGCAATGTCTGTTCAGGATCGACATCGCGGAACAGTTGCGGGTAGAGCGTGGTGGCGAAGAATTCTGTCACCACCACGTGCCACGGACTGAGGTAAAAGTTGTGCCAGATTGCCCCGGCGTGACCGTCCCGCAATGCCGTCAGCTGCTTCAGCGCATTCTGCTGACCGGCCAGCGCCAGCAGGCTCTGCCGGGTCTGCGCTGTTGTGACGGCGGGGCCGAGTTTTAAGGCCCCCGCTTCATCGGCGCTGCCGGTGCCGGTGGCGAAGTAATAGTCCGGCTGTGCCGTAATCACACTCTCCTCACTCAGCCGCCCGAATACGCCTTTGATCTGCTGACTGGCGATGTTATCGCCCCCGGCAAAGCGCAACAGCTCACCCAGATTGCCCTTCACCGACGTCACGCAGCATTCACTGCGCCGCCCGAGATGCAGCTGCAACAGAACTTTAGGTTTAGCACCGTGATAGTCCGCCAGTCGGCTCTTAATGCGCTGCATGTGGCTGCGGTAAAAGCGATTAAACTCTGCAGCCCGCTGGGGCTGATTCAGCACCTCGCCCAGCAGCGTCATGCTGCGCTCGGTATTTTTCAGTAGTTCAACCCGCAGATCGATTTTCACCACCGGGATATGCGCCGCAGCCAGCATCTTCTCCAGCACTGCTCCGCTTTCACTGCCGCGCGCCAGCTGCGGCAGGATCACCAGGTCCGGTTTCAGTGCGATCACCTGTTCTGGATTCATGTCATTGACGCCATCCAGACCCAGAACCGGAATGTCGTCCATATGCGGAAACTTACTGGCAAAAATCTGCCAGGTCTGGGGATCATACTTTTTCAGGTCCTGTGGCCAGCCAGCGATATGCTGCAGCGGATTGCCGGGCGTCAGCAGCGCGACGCTGTAGAGCATCCGGCTTTCACCCAACACAATACGCTGCGGATGGTCGGGTACCTCTACCTCACGGCCGGTGATATCGGTCAGCGTGCGCGCGGTCGCGCCGGCGCTGACCAGCATCACGCTCAGCATTAATAACGCACAGCGCAGCGATTTAAAATTCAACACGGGCCTGTACCATCAGATTGCGGGTTTCACCTTCACGGACGCGCAGGTTGCCGCCGCTTGAACTGTAGTAGTGCTGGTTAAACAGGTTATTGATGTTCAGACGCAGCTGCGTTTTTTCACCGAACAGGTGGTTATTCCATGCCACGAAACTGTCTGCCACCACATAGTCGGGCAGGGTGAAGCTGTTATCGGGATCGCCCGCACGACTGCCGACATAGCGTGCGCCGCCGCCGAGCCGGAACGAGCCGGGCAGAGTGCTGATCTGCATCTCATGACTGAGATAGAGTGCACCGGCATGACGCGGCGCATTCTGCAGCCGATTGCCGTTGTTATCCGGATTAACCCGGTCATTAACGATTTCTGCCTGATCATAGCTGTAGTTCGCGCTCAAATCCCAGCCGGGTGAAATTTCGCCGTTCAACTCAAACTCAGCGCCGGTCGAGCGGGCTTTATCAATGGCCCGCGTGCTGCCATTAATATTTAGCGACATCGCTTTTTCGTCTATCCGATAGAGCGCGACGGTGGCGAACAGTTTCGGCGAGAGTTGCCATTTACTGCCAACTTCCCAGCTGGTGCCCTGTTCCGGTTTGCCGACATTGCCATCACCATCCACGTCGGTTGACGGCGTGAACGACTTGCTGACGCTGGTGTAGAAAGAGAGATCAGGTGTGAGTTTGTAGATCACCCCCGCCTGCGGCAGAAACTTATTCCCCTCATCATTCAGGGTTTCCACCTGCGGATTAAATCCGCGCGAGGCGCGCTGTTCATAATGCTGATAACGACCGCCCAGCACCACAATCCAGTCGGATGACAGAGAAATGCTGTCTTTGGCGTAGAGCGACCGGCTATGAATGCGGTTCAGGTTATTGGCGGCTGCGCTATTTTCCGTGCTGGCGTCCGTGACCGGTGACAGCAGGTCATATTCCGGCGTGAAATAGTTGAACTGGCGGTTGACCTTGCCCTGATACTGATGGGCACGATAAGTCTGGTTCATCTCATAGTCGGTGCCCACCACCAGCGCATGCTGCATACCCAGAATGTCGGGGTTACCCAGCAGATCCCAGCTCAGGTATTTGGTTTTGTGGTTAAACCCGCGGTTAGCATCGGCGCGACGTGTGACCACGCCGCTGCTGGCGTTCACCGCCGTCACGCGGACTTCATTGTTGTCATAGCGCCGCTGGTTCCAGCCCAAGGTTAACCGGGTGCGCCACTCATCATTAAACTGCCAGTCGTAATGGGCATTCAGCGTTTTATTGTGGCCCCAGGCGTGATTGGCTTTGTCATCCAGCCGATCTTTATAACCGATGTCGATTGGCTTGCCGTCGATAAAGGCCGTGCCGCGATCGTAGGGAATGTCATAGCGGTAGTCGGCATAGCTGATCAGAAAACTTGCCTGCTCGCCATACCATTGCAGAGAGGGTGCCAGCAGTGTGTGCTCTTCACTGCCAAAGTTGCGCCAGTAATCCTGATTCTGTTTTTCGGCGATCAGGCGGAAGGCGAAGCCGTTGCCCAGCGGGCCGGTGACATCCAGCGTGCCTGCACCGCCACCTTCACTGGCGTAACGTCCGCTGACGCTGGAGTGCCAGCTATATTGCGGCTTTTTGCTGACCACATTGATAATGCCACCCGGATTCTGAATGCCATAGAGCAGCGAGGAGGAGCCTTTCAGCACCTCAACACGCTCGGTCGTGGCATCGAAATTCAATCCCTGACTGCTGCGGATGCCATCCCGGTAGAGGGAGCCATCGGCATTGCTGCCAAATCCGCGTCGTACAAAGCCATCTTCAGTGCCCGCCAGCGTGTTCGCTTCGGTCACACCGCTGACAAAACGCATCGCATCCGCCAGTGAGCTTGCCTGGTAATCGTCCAGTTGCTGCTGCGTCACCACGCTGACAGACTGCGCCTCATCAAGCCGCGCGGTGGGCATTTTACTGGCGACGCTACTCTGAGTGGCGCTGTAATTTCCCTCTGAGCTGGCATCCGCGGTCACGGTCATATCCGGGGCGCTGTCGGTTGCTGCATTGACCTGTGGCAGCATGATGCTGCTGCAGATCGCCACGACCAGAGCGGGGTGCCGGGCCGGATATCGTGAGTCTTTGTTTTTCATTTTTCTTTTGGTGTCTGTTACTGACTGTTTCTGAAGCAAATACGCCCTGCATGACGGTCTGTCACTCAGGGCTTCCCTGGAGGTGGTCTGCAATATGCAGCGCTTTAAGCAGATGAGATTAGTTTCCGGCTTTCAGGGTTATTATGCCCCCCGGACGACAACCTTTCTCATCTGTAATTGAGAATCATTCAAACATCCGCTATTGTAGTAGTAAACATAATTTGAATGAAATTGACTACATTTTTGCCGTGTCGTTTATTGCTGCAAAAATGTTGGCTGGCATTTTTATTTTATTGAAAATAATGAATATATTATTAGAGAGAGGTGAGGCCGTTTGGTTAAATCCACATTTTATGCAGGTGAAATATCAAGCGGCAGGCCGTGTTTACTACATCTTCCGGCCCTGAAACCTATCCACTGAGCCAGGTTACCGATGAGCCTTTCACACCTTTAAACCCAGTTGCAGGTGCAGCATGAAACAAAACAGGCCCGTTAAAAACAGAGTGGATGTGGTGGCAGAGCGTCTTCGTGCCCGTGAAAAGCAGCTTTCACCCCGCCTGCTGGCAGTGGCGCGCTATATCGATCAACAGCGGGAAACGGTGCTGGAGAGCACCGCGATGGAGATCGCTGTGGCGAATCACACCTCTGATGCCACTGTAATCCGCGCGATTCAGGCGCTGGGCTTTAGCGGGCTGCGCGACCTCAAACAGTCACTTAAGGCCTGGTTTGGCCCGTCACTGACCTCTGAAGATAAGATGATCACCACCGTCAGTGAGGTGACCAGTGATGTGAACAGCGCCATCGACTTTGTGCTGGAGGGCCACCGGCACGCCTGTGAGGTGCTGTCGCAGCCGCAGAATCGGGTGGCGGTAGCGGATAGCGTGGCGCTGCTGGGCGAAGCGCGGCAGGTCGCTATTTTCGGCATCAACGCCTCTGGTATTCTGGCGGACTACAGCGTGCGGCTGCTCAACCGTATCGGTCTGCCTGCCTTTTCCCTTAACCGTGCCGGAATTGCGCTGGCAGAGCAGATGCTGGCGCTACAGCGTGGCGACGTGCTGATCATGATGGCGCAACAGTCGGCGCACCGGGAAGGGACAACCGTGGTGCGTGAAGCGAAGCGGCTGGATATACCGATAATTCTGCTGACCAACGCCACCGACTCTTTTTTCGCCCGCGAGGCGGATGTCGTAATTAATGTGCCGCGCGGCGGCGAGAAGGGACGCATTCCCCTGCACGGCACAATTATGGTCTGTCTGGAGATGCTGATCCTGTCGGTGGCCTCAACGCTGCCACAGCGCACCGTGAAGACGATGAAACGGTTACAGGATCTTAATCGCGGGCTGAAACCCGCCAGCAAAAAGTAGCCAGTGTAACGACGCCGTGGTGGGTTCCCGGTATTTCACCTGAACCGGCACGGCTGATCTTTAAGTCAAATTTCTCCGCTTTGCGAGCGCGATCGCGTATTTTCTGCCACCCCTTTCCTCAGCCGTCTACGCTTACAGCTTGCTGCGCCAGCCGGTGCGGTTCTTACTCATACTGACTTTCAATTGATTTGTGCGGAGCTGCTGATGAAACCCCTTCACGCGCAATACCTTTTCTGTTGTGCCACCCTGAGCCTGCTGTCGCCGCTGCCTGCGATGGCCTGGAGCGACCTCACCGTCTTTGGCGATAGCCTGAGTGATGGCGGGAACGTCGGGCGCTTTACCTATGATGGCGCGACCCATCCGCTCTATGACGAGATCGTAGCGCAGTCGCTGGGTGACACCCTGCGCCCTTCATCGCAGGGCGGAAGCAATTATGCCGAAGGTGGCGCCGTTGCGGTGCCTGCGATTAATCCATTGTTTAACACTCAGGATCAGCTTGATAGCTACCTTGCAGCGCGAGGCGGACGGGCTGATCCGGACGGCCTCTATATTCACTGGATTGGCGGCAATGATTTAGCGGCGGCGGCACTTGCCCCCCTCGCTGCCCGGCAGATAGTGGATAACAGCGCCAGTGCAGCGGCCTCACAGGTCAGCCGGTTGCTGGATGCCGGGGCCGGAACGGTGATTGTTCCGACGGTACCCAATGTAGGGGCAACGCCCGCCCTGCTGCAGGCGATTCTGCAGGTGCTTGGTCCAGCGGCACAACCTGCCACGGCGGCGCTGTTTCAGTCGCTGAGCACCACCACCACACCTGACCGTGCCGCAAGAGAGCAGGCGATTGAAACCGCACTTAACGAGGCAGCTGGTCAGGTCTCCTCGATCCCGCTAATCCGCGATGCCCTGGCGCAACAGCTGATTGCCGCCTGGCAGTTACTGAGTCAGGAGGCGGCGACACTCACCGACCGTTACAACCAGGCTGAAGAGCAGGGGCTGGTGGCCGCGCGCGGGAACATCGCACGGGTGGATATTAATGGCCTGTTTAATGAGGTGATTGATAGTCCGGGCCTGTATGGACTCACGAATACGGCCGGAATGGCCTGTCCGCCAGGTGTCTCGGCGATGGACTGCACCTCCTCGACGACAGGATTTTCGCAGTCACAGCAGTATCTGTTTGCAGACAGACTGCACCCCAGCCCGGCGGTCCATGCGCTGATCGCTGATTATATTCAGTCGGTGCTGAATGCACCGCTGCAGGTGGCTGCGCTGAGTCGGGCGCCGTCGATGCTGGTGGGCGATGCACACAATACGCTGGATGGACATCTGCAGCAGCAGCGTCAGCAGCCTGCTAACGCCGGAGAGTTTACGGTCTTCGGCGGTTATGCCGGACAGCAGCGTGATTTCCGCGGCGACAGCCTGCAGGATGGTGATGCCACCAGCGCCAGCGGCACCGTGGGTGTGGGCTATCAGCTGACCGATCACTGGCAGGCCGGTGCCATGCTCTCTACGACCTCGCAACGTCAGGATCCCTCGTCGCGCTTTGATTACCGTTTACGCGGCAATCTGGTGGCGCTCTGGAGTCAGTTGAATTATCTCGATCGGGGATGGATTAATGCGGACGCCCATTATGCGGATCTCAACTTTGATGATATTGAGCGTCAGATCAGGCTCGGACCGGCGACCCGCACGGAAAAGGGCAACAGCAACGGTAAGGTGCTGGGGATGCGGCTGCAGACCGGCTGGGATTTGCCGCTGGGTAGTTATGTTTCTACCGGCCCGGTGGCCAGCTATGCGCTCGATTACACCCAGGTCGATGGCTATAAAGAGGAGGGCAACAGCAGCACCTCAATGCGCTTTGGCGACCAGACGCTGCACTCTCAAATCGGCGCAGTGGGCTGGCGTATCGACACCAAAGATTTACTGATCAATCCCTGGGCGCAGGTCAGTTACAACCATCAGTTTGGTGACAGCGATTCGGCTGTCGCCGCCGGACTGAAATCGACCCGCACCGCCTTTACCCGCAGCAGCGATCCCAGTGATGATAACTGGATCGATATGGCTGTGGGTGCGAGCGTGCCGTTTGGCACCTCGGTGAATGCCTTTGCGGGCGTCTCGGCGGTAACAGGCAACAGCGACATGCATCAGGTGACATGGAACGTCGGGCTTAACGCCCGCTTTTAACCGATCTGTTTTGCGGAGTGAAAAGCAGGGTGAACATCGTCTGTCGCTATCTGAAAATAATAGCGGCGGGCGACGTTGCAGCAACACGGAAGCAGTCAGGTTGCCGATGCAGCAGTGTTTCACAACCCCGCGCGACCGCGGAGAAGCCCCCGCTGTCTGAACCCGACGGTATTCGCAGATAGCCGCAAAACGATGTGATAACGTAGCGGCTAAGTTCAGGAGCCGGAGGGCATCATGATTGTCAGACAGGCATCGCCCGAAGAGGCGCATACGTTATGGAATATCCGCAATCTGGCCATCCGTCACTGCTGCCAGCACGCCTATCCACCCGACGTGCTCGCCGCCTGGACGCCGGATCGGATGCCCGCCAGTTTTCCCGCGATGATCCGCGTGAATCCCTTCTTCGTGATTGATGGCCCGGACGGCGTGCCGGTTGCTATGGGATCGCTGGATCTCGCCGCCGCGAGCGTTGAAGCCATTTTTACGCTGCCCGGCTTTGCCGGACAGGGAATGGCGGGGCTGATCATCGATACCATTAAAGCGGAGGCGCTGCAGCGTGGCTATCGCCAGTTGACGCTCGAGTCAACGCCGAATGCCGTGAGCTTTTATCAGCAGCATGGCTTCCGGCAGCTGGGAGAAAGTCTTTATCCGTCAAAGCTGGCGGGTTGCGCGTTGCGCTGTATGGCGATGGCGATTGACCTGTAAATGCCGACAACTGTCAGGCTGGTGAAGCAGGGCAAAAGTTTCCCATGCAAAGACTTCGCAAGCTCCCGCCGGTAAGGTATAGTCCGCGTTTTTTGGAGGAATCATGCTGACTGGATCATCAACGCGTCTTAATAAATACATCAGCGAGAGCGGTATCTGCTCCCGTCGTGACGCCGATCGTTACATCGAGCAGGGCAACGTTTTCATTAACGGCAAACGCGCCTCTGTGGGCGCGCAGGTATTTGCAGGCGATGTGGTGAAGGTCAATGGTCAGCTTATCGAGCCGCGCGATGAAGACGATCTGGTGCTGATTGCCCTGAATAAGCCGGTGGGGATTATCACCACCATGGAAGAGGGCGAGCGCGATAACATCAGCGATTTCGTCAATCACAGCAAGCGCGTCTTCCCGATTGGCCGCCTCGATAAAGATTCTCAGGGGCTGATTTTCCTTACCAACCACGGTGATCTGGTCAACAAGATCCTGCGGGCCGGTAACAACCACGAAAAAGAGTATGTCGTTACGGTCGACAAGCCGATCACCGACGAGTTTATTGCCGGGATGAGCGCAGGCGTGCCGATGCTGGGCACAGTGACCAAAAAGTGCAAAGTGAAGAAAGAAGCGCCGTTTGTTTTCCGCATCACGCTGGTTCAGGGGCTGAATCGCCAGATCCGCCGCATGTGTAAGCATTTTGGCTTTGAAGTGACGAAGCTTGAGCGCACCCGCATCATGAACGTCAATCTCAAGGGATTGCCGCTGGGTGAATGGCGCGATCTCACTGACGACGAACTCGTTGAGCTGTTTAAACTGCTGGAGAACTCCTCTTCAGAAGATAAACCTGCGAAGAAAGCTAAAGCCCCGGCGAAACCGGCCGCCGCCAAAAAACCGCAGAAGAGTGCGGCGAAACCCGCTGAAAAAGCGGATGCTAACGGTGCCTCGCGCAAGCGTTTTGTCCAGCCGGGACGTAAGAAAAAAGGGCGCTAAGATGGCCCGATGCAGAGAGCGACTTTCCTGCTCTCTGCATCTGTAATCAGCGGATCATTACGGAATGATCCGGGCCGCCCGGAAGCGGGCAAACAGATCGCAGAACATCTTATCTGTTGCGCAATAACCGTGGAATCCCGCCCGCCGCAGCTTGCTGCCGTCGCCAAACATGTCGTAATCCCAGCCAAAAACAAAATCAGCGAAGGCACCCTCACTGAGCGCCAGAATATCGGGCTGGATCAGCGCGTCGGCAGCGGCGATTTCCCGCCACAGCACGCGATAATCCTGAAATAGCTGCCGGAACGACAGCGAAACCGGCGGTGCAATCTCCAGTTCAAACCACGCTGCAATAACCGGCCAGAGCTCACTCCAGCGCCAGAGATCGCCATTATTGATATTAAACGCCTGATTGCGTGCGTCAGAAGTGCGTGCGGCCCAGATCGTCGCGTCGGCCAGTAGAGTGGCATCGGTAAAATCGACCATACTGTGCCAGGTTTCCGGCGAACCCGGAAAGCGTAAAGGCAGCCGCGCCGCGCGACAGATTGAGGCGTACAGCGCCAGGCTCAGCGCCAGGTTCATGCTGTTGCCCGGCCTGTCACTGCCGACCACACCGGGCCGCAGCGCACTCCAGTGCCAGGCTTTACCTTGCTGTTGTGCGCTCAGCCAGTTCAGCTGCGCGGCGTTAAACTCAGCACCCGGTACGCCAGTATCGCTTTCCCGCGCCGGCGTTTTAAAGCGTCCGAGATGGGCGCCATACACCTTGTATCCCTGCATCAGGCTGACATGCTCAAGTGGGGCGACATTTTCCATGGTCTGAACCAGATTCTGCAGCATGGCAAGATTCGGCCCGACCATGGTTCCCCAGTCAGAAGCGTTCAGCCAGGCGCTGTAAAAGAGATGCGTGACGTCGGTGAGTGATGCCAGCCGTTGCTGGCACTGCTGGCTATCGCGCAGATCAACCGCAATAGCCTCTGTGCCGCTGACTGCATAGTCTGACCGATGCGTCAGTGCTTTGACCTGCCAGTAGTCTGCTATCAGTGCCTGACTCAGTTGCTGACCGACAATCCCGCTGGCACCCGCCACCAGCGCAACCTTCTTATCCTGCGTCGTTTTCATGATCATTGCCCTGTAAAGAGAGAAGCCGCATTCTCACCTGCGTTTATTTCTGATTAAATCCCCTGAACCGGATGTCACTTATCAGGAAAATCAATAAATGCAGAACAAACTGAATGCGATTCAGACCTTCATCCGGGTGGCGGAAGCGGGATCTTTTTCGGCAGCGGCCCGGCAAAACGGCATGAAGCAGTCTGCGGTAAGCCAGCAGATCGCCGCGCTTGAAGAGGCGCTGGGGGTGGTGTTGCTGCACCGCACCACACGAAAAATGGCGCTGACGGAGCAGGGTCAGCATTATCTGCAGCAGGTCAGGCAACTGCTCAGCGCGATGGAAGAGCTGGAGCAGCAACTACGGCCTGAGTCGCAGCCTCTGCACGGCAAACTCTATATGCAACTGCCGAGCGGCATCGGGCAGCGGCTTATGCCGCATCTGATTGCCTTCCAGCATGCGCATCCCGCGCTGCGTCTGAATATTGCGCTGGAGGATCGCCTGTCGGATCTCATTGGTGAAGGCGTTGATGTGGCAATCCGCCTCAGCGAATCGCCGCCCGCTACACTGGCTGCCCGTACACTCACCACGATTGAAACCGTGCTGGTGGCTTCCCCTGAGTGGATAGCCCGAAACGGCACGCCGCAAGCCCCCAGTGACCTGCAGCACCATCCCCACATACGTTTTAGCGGCGTGTCGCCCGATGCGCCGCTGCAGCTGATGTCCGCGACAACGAGGGTATCTGTGCCAGTGGAAAGTGCATTTCGTTCTAACAACAGTGATGCATTAATGCAGGCCCTTGAAGCGGGGCTGGGGATCGGTGGGTTACAAACGCTTATCGGCGCAGACGCGCTGGCATCCGGCCGACTGGTGCGGATTTTACCGGACTGGCGGCTTCCCGACCGCTATCTTTATGCTGTGTTCCCCGATGCCCGCTTTATCCCGGATAAAGTGCGGAAGCTGGTCACGCGGTTAAGTGAGGTGCTGGTGGGGTTGCAGGAAACAGGGCAGAAGCTCATCTGATGTGGTGAAGAAAAAATCAGGTCTGATTGAAATGCACCTGACTCAGGGGTAAAGTATGCCCAGGTTGGGGACAGGGAAATACTCAGCACATGGACGCACTATTCATCGAACTTTCCAGCTTTCAGAAATACCGGGCTGATTATCTGAATGATGATCAGTACAGGCTGTTTCAGAACATGTTGCTGGCTGACCCTGAGAAGAGCGATGTGATACCCGATACCGGCGGACTGCGTAAAGTTCGCTTCAGGGATGAGCGCCGACACAAGGGCGCACGTGGCGGGATCAGGGTTATCTATTACTGGACCAACACACAAGGCCAATTCATCCTGTTTACCATCTACGATAAAGATCAACGCGACGATTTGACCAGGCAACAGCGTGATGCCCTGGCGACCGCACTGAATGTGATCAAAAAAGGGCTGAGACATGACTGAACGCGATATCTTCAGTGAACTGATGACGGGTATGCAGGAGCTTAAGGATCATCAGGAGGGCAAAATTACGCTTAAGCGTTATAAGGTCACTAAGCGCGCCCCTGTAACTATTGCGCCGCAGGAGTTACGCGACGTACGCGAAAAACTGAATCTCTCCCAGGCCGTATTCGCCCATTATCTTCACACTGGTGAAACGACATATCAAAACTGGGAACAGGGCAGGGCCAGACCTAACGCCCAGGCTGTTTTACTGATCCGCATGGTGCAGCAGAACCCAGAAACGCTGAAGACGCTCGCGAAGCTCTGACAGGCCAGCCCGTATGGCTGGCATCCTGTTTCATTATCGATGCCTCCGGTTTCCCCTCTCTGAAGCGTTTAAAACGCCAACCCCACTTCCCCGATCCCGCCGTCCGTTCTACGCCTTCGGCCAGATTTTAATGGGGATCACATTCAGACCAGCGACACTTTTCACCCTGATCAGGGCATGGCAGGATAAGCGCAATCTATCAAGGAGTGTGCCTGATGTTACTGAAAGGTATGAACGATCCGCTGCTGAAAGCGTATCAGCATCCCAAATCACGGATGATGATCAGTCGTTTCAGGGGGCTGGCGGGGGATCGAAGACTCAGTGACTGGCAGGCGTTCTGTATTCTGGTCACCGGATTTACCAATTACTGGTATGTGCATGCAGGTCACTACACCATTAATGTCACACTGACTAAAACCCGCCAGTTCGACTTCCTGCAGGACTTTCTGCATTTTACGGTTACGCTGGATGGGTTAATTGGTGATGAACATTTTCGCAGCCCGGACTTTGTGCTGCCCCATTACGATGTGCCCTACGAATTCTGCCGCTGGCGTAACAAGCGCGGCTATGATGCGTTAACGACGTATGTCAGTAAACAGGGTGTGAAATCCCATAAAGGAATGTTTGTCGCCTCTGAAGGGGCTTCCCCGGAAGAGCAGGTGATGAAATGGGAAGGCGTGGTCAACGTCTATGACAAAACCTTTTTTAGCATGACTAACTTCAGTACCACCCAGGAATTTTTGATCAAAGACATCAGTAGATCCATACAGGAAGGATTGCTGAAGCATCTGAGTTTTTACCGCGATCTGTTTCACTATATCTTCCCCACACCGGCGGAGGCGCGGTTACAGGCGCGCGATGACAGGCGCTATCTGGCGAAAAGATAGCGCCCGGGCATCGTTAGATCAGGTCAATGATATAAGCCGGGACCGCTTAAACGTTGCACCCGGTAGCCAGCTGACCTCTCCGCGGGGTTTACCACTTCATCTCGCCGGTATTGACTTTGGCGCTGAGTTCCAGTGAAGCCGGTTCTGCCAGTTTCGGCCAGGCGGCTTTCATGGCGGTAATCACCTGCGCTGAGGTTTTATGTTGCGCCAGCGCCGTTTCAAAACTCTTCAGATAATTCAGGGTGAAATCCACCGCCTGTGAACCGGCCGGACGGTCACCGAGATAGTGACCCGGAATCACATTCTTCGCGTTCAGCGTCTGCATTTCCGTCAGGATATGACGCCATTCAGCGCGGCTCTGAACGGTCTGGGTATCCGCTGTCCAGACGTGAATGCCCGAGGAGAGGGCCGTACCGCCCAGAATGGTGCTCGCAGACGGGATCCAGATATAAGCGGCGTATTGCTCCGGATGACGCAGCTCCAGCACCTCGCCGTCGACGCTAAAGCGGGTCTGATGGGTCACTTCAGGCACAAACACCTTATCCGGCGCGCCCTGCTTCATCTGTGGACCCCAGTATTTCAGCTTGGCGTCATGCGTCTGCTGGATATGCTTCACTACCGCAGGCGCGGCAACCACCTTCACGTCCGGCCAGGCTTTAACAATCGGCTCCAGACCAAAGTAGAAATCGGGATCGCCAGAGGTGATCACAATTTCCTTTAGTGTTTTTCCGCTCTTTTTAATCATCTCTGCCAGTTTTTCACCGTCCTGGGTGCTGAACTGGGCATCAAACAGAATCGCTTCGGTTGGCCCGGTAACCAGCGTTGAGGAGACGGCAAAGATGCCCTTTTCCTGCGGATTATAGGTTTGCAGTTGCAGGGTGGCCGCGCTGGCGGAGGCCGAGGCCAGCACCAGCATCACAGGTAACAGCATAGTTTTCATTGAGGATCCTCAGAGATAAATGCCCGATTCAGGCAGGCGTAAAGGCGATGTTCAGTATCAGTGGCGCTATTCTACGCATCTGGCTATCTGTTAGAATTCCCGCAATCAGAGATGCTGAGTTTCATAATCCGAACAGGTGGAGTGGATGGACAGAGTCACGGCGGCAGCCGTTTTCAACCGGATATGTGAACTGGGCAGCCTGAGTGCCGCCTCACGATCGCTCGGGATATCCCGACCGATGGTCAGCCGTTATCTGGAGGAGATGGAAAAGTGGGCGGGAACGCGTCTGCTGCATCGCTCTTCACGTCAGCTGACCCTTACGCCTGCCGGTGAGACGATCCTGCAAAAAACCCGTCAGCTGGCCCTGCTCTCAGAGGCGATCCAGCAGGAAACCACTCAGGGCGTCCCGGCCGGAACGCTACGCATCGCCTGCGCCCACTTTACGGCTCTTCATCTTGTCGGCCCGGTGATCCCCGGTTTTCTGGCGCGTTATCCGGCGCTGCGGATTGAACTGGAAATTAACAATCAGCCGGTGAGCCTGATTGGTGAGCGCATCGATCTCGCTATCCGCATCACCGACTCGCCAGAGCCAGGAGCTATCGCACGCCGTCTTGGCGAATGTTGTTCTGTACTCTGCGCTTCACCTCAGTATCTTCAGGCGCGGGGTAACCCGGAAACCCCGGACGATCTGGCTAAGCATAACTGCCTCTACTACAGTCGCTTTGCCGGTCAGCGCTGGCATTTTACGGCGGCTGGCGGGGAGAAAATCGCGATTGCTGTTAAAGGGAATTTCAGTGCCGGAATCTCTTCACTGTTGTGTGACGCGGCGATTGCGCATTGCGGGATAGCGATGGTACCTGAGCAGGAGGCGCGTCACGCACTGGATGCAGGGAAGCTGGTAAAATTACTGCCCGATTATGAGCCGCAACGTATTGGCATATGGGGGCTTTACCTGTCGCGTGAGCACCAGTCTGCTGCACTGCGGCTGATGCTGGATGAACTGCAAAGCAGTATCCAGAGCCGTTAATGAGAGGGGAGAGTGACCGATAAAATGGAATCCTTTATGAGTGATAATCAAAAACTGTACTGGAACCCGATGGTGCCAGAACTGACCGTCACAGACTTTGCCGCGTCGCTGCATTTTTACACCGTGGTGCTGGGGTTCAGTGTGAGAATCCAGCGTCAGCAGCCTGATTTCGCTTACCTCTGCTATGGAGAGGTTCAATTGATGATTGAGCAGTTCCATCCGCAGGGCTGGAACATCGCCGATCTGCACTGGCCCCTGGGGCGGGGTATTAATTTCCAGATTGAAGTCGATGATGTTCAGGCTGTACTGACCCGTTTGCAGCAGCATGCCGTTCCGCTCTTTCGGGCGCTTCGGGATAACGATTACGACACCGGTGAAACCACCGCCTGTCAGCGGGAGTTTCTGGTACAGGATCCGGATGGATATCTGCTGCGCTTCAGCCAGTATCTGGAATAAGCTGAACGTGTATTGACAATATTGGTCACCAACGGAATGGATTAAGGAAAGCAACTTTTCTCTTCATGATATTTTTATATTGACTGTTCAATCATGATAAATGGAAGCCTTTAATCGCAGCGTAGTGACGTCATCAAAAGCGCGAAGAGTTACCTGCTGTTTATCTCGATAACCTGAATTATTATCTTTTCCACTAACGCAAATCGCCACACAGAGCGTGTTAATTTTTGTAAGGTGTCACTAAATGGCTGACGGACCTGATTGACTGCTCAACGGTTATTAAAAAAAGTTAATGAAGGGCAGTAACTTTCTTTGGCTATAGTCTACACTCACGTGACTTAGCTGGGTTGGGATGATTCTTAACAACGACGTTATCATGGATTTTATTGCGCTAAGTGTTAGGGAATTTACATTTATTCTTTTACTTAGCACTTAATCTTTGAGGATGTGAGCCGATAACAGGTGATACAGACTCAGGAGGACGCGCAATGAAATTATCTATATCAACCTGCTTTACCACGCTGCTGATAGCTTTGGCCGGGCCTGTTATAGCGGATTCAAATTCAGGCGTTATCACCTTCAGCGGAGCCATTACCAATGATTCATGCAATATGAATGTCGGAAAAACTTCTGTCGTGCTGGATTGTTATGATCCTGCCAGTGGCAAGGCTGTGGTCACTACCGCTGACCTGATGAATCCCGAATTGCTGACTGAATTACCTCTGAATGTAAAAATGCATTGGTTAAATTCTGAAAAGAGCAAAGGAATACTTTACGTTACCTATCTTTAACACTTCTTTCTGCATTTTAATTTTTATACTGAACGACAGTGCAATGCCTTAGCAACAACGGTGAAATGGAAAGTAAAGATATAAGTCCATAGCCAGTAAAGGGTTTTTCATGAAGCCATTAAGTGTCAATGAAGGATCTTTTGTGATTTTTTTTAGCCAGCATCGGGGAATTCAGTTTGCCGGATTCATCATTAGCAGATAATGTGCGCATCTTATTAAACCTCTGTATAATCCGGGGATAATACGCTTTGCATCTGCTGATATATGCAAAAAAACCCACCTTTGCTGTTTAAGGTGGGTTTGAGTGATAAAAAAGCTTACGTGAAGATCAGTAAGAGTCAGGAGAGCGCTGAGTAAAGTACTTTGTGCGCTGGCGCTTCTCCTTTTTACGACGCAGAACCAGGCTGGTGGTAATAATCAGCAGCGTTAAACCGCCGGTTGCCAGTAATTCAGCCTGATGTTTCGCATCAAACAACATGATCACCAGCACCGTGACGATAAACAGGATAGTGACCCACGTCAGGCCAGGAAATAACCACATCCGGTAACTCAGGACTTCACCCGCTTTCTCACGCTTTTTACGCAGCACCAGATGGGACGCGGCAATCACCAGATAGACCAGCAGTGCAATCGCTCCCGACGTGGCCAGTAAAAACTCAAACACCACGCTGGGCGCCAGATAATTGGCGATCACCGCCAGAAAGGCAGCCGCGGTAGAGAGCAGTACCGCAATCCACGGCGTGCCGCTGCGATTAGTGCGTGAGGCAGCCGCCGGTGCATCTTTGCGGCGTGACAGGGAGTAGAGCATGCGCGAGGAGGTATAAAGCGCGGAGTTCAGACAGCTGCATACCGCCATCAGCACCACCAGATCGACAATCAGTCGGGCGTGCGGGATGTTCATCGCCTGCAACGCCGTCTGCCATGAACCCTGTTCAACTAGTCCTGGCGCATTCCACGGCACCAGCGCCACCACAAAGAAAATCGATAGCAGATAGAACAGCGCAATACGCCAGATGACGGAATTAGTTGCCTGAGTAATCTGCTTGCCGGGATTCTTCGACTCTGCGGCGGCAATCGTGACAATTTCTGTGCCCATAAATGAAAACATGGTGGTCAGGATGGCCGCTACGACCGCACCGATGCCATTCGGCATAAATCCGTGAGTGTCGTAGAGATGCGACAGACCGCTGGTATTGCTGTCAGGCAGCAGGCCGAATACCGCCGCACCTGCCACGTCCAGGAACAGGATGATGGCCACGACCTTGATCAATGCAAACCAGAACTCAAATTCACCATAATTTTTCACGCTGAGCAGATTAGTAATGGTCAGCAACAGGGTGATAGCAAACGTGAACTGCCAGATGGCGACATCGGGGAACCAGGCATGAAGAATGGTTCCCGCCGCATTGGCTTCCAGTGGGATCACCAGCACCCAGAACCACCAGTAGAGCCAGCCGATGGTAAATCCGGCCCAGCGTCCCAGCGCTTTATCGGCGTAGGTTGAGAAAGAGCCTGAATCGGGTGAGGCGACGGCCATCTCGGCCAGCATCCGCATAATCAGCACCACCAGCGCACCGGCGGCGGCATAAGAGATCAACACCGCGGGGCCCGCTTCAGAAATAGCATGGCCGGAGCCAACAAACAGCCCGGCCCCAATCACGCCCGCAATTGAGAGCATACGCACGTGGCGCGGTTTCAGGTTTTGAGCCAGCGAATCTGCATTCGCACTCTGAGTCATCGTCATGTAAACGTCTCCTGTCGACGTCCGGCCTGGCTGGCCGGACGAACGGGGATGAACTTGCGTTAACGCGTCAGCGAAATCAGGCCGGGACGACGGGATGTCCGGCGGGTGCGACACAGTGATCGATCACCGTGGAGAGAATGGTCAGCGCCTGGCTGAACTGGGCATCCGGAATGGTGAGCGGGTAGAGGAAGCGGATGACGTTGCCTTTGGCTCCGCAGGTCAGCAACAGCAAGCCCTGTTCCATCGCCATCTTCTGAACCGCCTGCGCGGTGCTGGCCTGATAGAACTCCATCGCCACCATCGAACCCAGCGCACGCACTTCGGCAATGTCCGGATGTTTGCGTTGCTGCTCCTGGAGTTCGGCTTCAAGCCGGGCACCGAGATCAACGGCGCGCTGGCAGAGCTGCTCCTCTTCAATCACATCCAGCACTGCATGAGCCGAGGCGATAGCCAGCGGGTTTCCGGCATAGGTTCCGCCCAGCCCTCCTGGTGCAGGTGCATCCATCACCTCTGCACGACCGGCGACCGCGGAGAGCGGCATTCCGCCTGCCAGGCTTTTCGCCATGGTGATGATATCGGCCTTCACCGGGTAATGTTCCATAGCAAACAGCTTGCCGGTACGGGCAAATCCACTCTGGACTTCATCCGCAATCAGCAGAATGCCGTGACGGTCAGCCAGCTCCCGCAATTGCACCATAAACTCTGCAGGTGCCGCATGGAATCCACCTTCGCCCTGCACCGGCTCCAGCACGATCGCGGCGACGTCATGAGGCGCAATGTCCTGCGTAAAAATTTCTTCAAGGCTGGTCAGTGCCGCCTCGATGCTGATCCCCTGAACCGCACTGGGATAGCGTGCATGGAAGACTGACGGCGGCATCGGGCCGAAATCCCGCTTGTAGGGCGCCACTTTTCCGGTCATCGCCATGGTCATAAAAGTTCGTCCATGGAACGCGTTACCAAAGGTGATAATGCCGTGACGGCGGGTATAGGCACGCGCCACTTTAACGGCATTTTCTACTGCTTCCGCCCCGGTGGTGAAGAAGGCCGTTTTCGCCGCACCGGCGATGGGAACACGCTGATTAATGCGCTCGGCCAGTGCGATGTAGCTTTCGTAAGGGGTGATCTGGAAAGCAGTATGGGTAAACTTTGTTAATTGATCGGCAATCGCCTGTTCAATGCGTGGATGACGGTGACCGGTGTTCAGTACCGCGATGCCGCCCGCGAAGTCAATCCAGCTGTTACCCTCCTGATCCCATAAGGTGGCGTTCTCTGCCCGGGCAACGTACCAGTCGCACAGCGTACCGATACCTTTGGGGAGAGCCTGTGCTTTGCGCTGCTGCAACAGGTTATTTTTTTCGCTCATTTATTCCACCTCGTTAATATGCGTGTTTACAATTCCCGACAAACACGTTTATTTATGCCTGAGGCGTGGTGAGTTGCCAGAGCCAATTGTCAGAGGAAAGGTGGAGCCAATTGCGACTCTTATACGCAGATCATCTATTAGCGCGGTTACAGTTTATAAGAACTGGCTCATTACATCAGCGGCTGCTGAACTGCATGCAGGCCGCGATCGCTGAAGAGGTGTTTCCGCGCGGAAGCCGTTTGCCGCCAACCCGCGATCTGGCGCGCGAACTGGGCGTGTCGCGAAACACGGTTATGCATGTTTATGAGAGCCTGATGGCTCAGGGCTATGTTACCGCGCGGACCGGCAGCGGCACCTGGATTGCAGAAACGCTGCCGGAAAACTCTCTGCAGAGTGATGCGATAGCCGATCTTCAGGCGGTGAAGGCGCAACGACCGGCGACGCTGTCGAAGCGGGGCGCCAGTCTGCTGGGTCACGCTACCGCATCGCCTTACCAGTGGGGCGCGTTTGTCCCTGGCGCGCCCGATGTGACCGAATTCCCCCACAAGCTGTTCAGTCAGATTCAGGCGCGTCTGAACCGTGAGCCTGACGTTCACCGCCTGGTCTACAGCAGCGGCGGTGGCTGTCCCGATCTGCGCCATGCGCTGGTGGATTATCTGCGGGTGGCACGCTCAGTGCGGGCCGATGCTGACCAAATCCTGATCACCGAAGGGGTTCATCAGGCGGTTGATCTGGTGACGCGGGTGTTGTGCGATCCTGGCGATCGGGTCTGGATGGAGGAGCCAGGCTATTGGGGAACACGCAATCTGCTGCGCATGAATGGCCTGAAGATTCGGGCGATGCCCGTGGATGAGCAGGGACTGGTGCCGGACAGCGGCCCGCCACCCAGGATGGTGTTTGTGACGCCCTCTCATCAATATCCGCTGGGTGTGCATCTGAGCCTGGCCCGTCGTCAGGCATTGCTCTCTCTGGCTCGACGCCATCAGAGCTGGATTGTGGAAGATGACTACGACAGCGAATTTCGTTTTTCCGGCCAGCCTCATCCCTCACTGCAGGGGCTGGAAGCGGATGCGCCGGTCATTTACATGGGAACGTTCAGCAAAACGCTCTATCCCGCGCTGCGCATTGGCTACATGGTGGTGCCGAAACCGCTGGCACAGCCGTTGCGCATCGCCGCGGCAGAGCTCTATCGTGGCGGACATCTGCTGATTCAGCGTGCGCTGGCGGAGTTTATCCGGCTGGGCCATTACATGGAGCATATCCGCCGGATGCGCCTGCTTTACCGCCAGCGGCGGCAGTTTCTCTGCAGGCTAATCGAGCGCTATCTGGGGCCAGCCTTTTTACCGGCATTCAATCATGAAGCGGGGCTGCATCTGGTGATCCCGCTGCCAGCAGGCGCGGATGACGTGGCGATAGCCGCGGAGGCGCTAAAGCGCGGCGTCAAAGTACGGCCACTTTCGCAATATTATATGCACCCTCAGGAGGCGCGCGGATTGCTGCTGGGTTACGCCTGCGTCAATGAGCGGCAGTGTCAGGATGCGTTTGGCACCCTCAAAGCCTGTCTTGCGTCCGCCGGAATGGTGTTCATTCCGCAGCGCTAGCGGGTTCAGGGGCGCTTGTTTTGAAGGCGGGCGGTTTTACTGCCGCCTCTGTGCTAACGCATTGACATTTAATCAGAGTCACCGAGAATACTCCTCTTTGCGCCCCGACCAGACAATACCGGAGTCTATCATCGCCTTTAAACCCTTTACTGCACCGGCCCGTGCGGCTATTAAGCGAGGCGCCGCACTGGCTGCCGCGTTGTTGCTGGTCAGTTGCGCATCCGAGCCGCCGAAATCGCTGGTCACACCTTTTCCGCCTGTGACGAAACAGCCGCTACCGACGCCCGGTAAGCCAGCACAACCTCATGTGCAGGAACCAATGCGGGGCGTCTGGTTAGCCACGGTTTCACGTCTTGACTGGCCGCCGGTTGCGTCGGTGAATGGCACCAGTCCGGCGCAGCGTATCCGCCAGCAGCAGCAATCGCTGATCGACAAGCTGGATAAGCTGAAAAGCCTGGGCATCAACACGGTATTTTTCCAGGTGAAGCCTGACGCCACGGCGCTCTGGCCCTCAAAAATCCTCCCCTGGTCAGATATGCTGACAGGAAAAATTGGTGAAGATCCGGGCTATGATCCGCTGCAGTTTATGCTGGATGAGGCGCATAAGCGTGGTATCAAAGTCCATGCCTGGTTCAACCCTTATCGGGTGTCGGTAAACACTAAATCGTCTACCGTCAGCGAACTGAACCGCACGCTGTCACTGCATCCGGCCAGCGTTTTTGTGCTGCATCGCGACTGGATCCGCACTGCAGGCGATCGCTATGTGCTCGATCCGGGTATCCCTGAGGCGCGTGACTGGATCACCAGTATTGTGGCCGAGGTGGTGGCGCGCTATCACATCGACGGTGTGCAGTTCGATGACTACTTCTATGCGGAATCTGCCGGTTCGCTGCTCAACGATAATCAGACCTTCAGCCGCTACGGTCAGGGGTTTGCCAGCAAAGCGGACTGGCGGCGTCACAATACTCAGCAGCTGATTGAGCAGGTGTCACGTACCATCAAACAACTGAAGCCGGAGGTGGAGTTTGGTGTCAGTCCTGCGGGCGTCTGGCGTAATCTTTCGCATGATCCTGCCGGTTCCGATACTCGCGGCGCGGCAGCATATGATGAAGCTTTTGCCGATACCCGCCGCTGGGTGCAGCAGGGCTTGCTGGATTACATTGCGCCTCAGCTCTACTGGCCTTTTTCCCGTCAGGCGGCCCGTTACGACGTGCTGGCAAACTGGTGGGCAGAGGTTGTTAAACCGACCAAAACCCGGCTATACATCGGCCTTGCTCTCTATAAAGTGGGTGAGCCGTCAAAAGTTGAGCCTGACTGGACGCAACAGGGCGGCGTACCGGAGTTGAAAAAGCAACTCGACCTTAATGAATCGAACCCCAATATTGGCGGCACGATTCTGTTCAGAGAGAACTATCTGAATCAGCCGCAGACTCAGCAGGCGGTGAGCTATCTTAAAAGCCGCTGGGGAGGCTGAGAAACGCCACGGCAACATGACCAGTGCGGTTAAGTTTTTCCCTGTGACTTGCTGCTATTCTTGCGCTATGCACCTGATATGGATAACGGTGTTGCAATTCCTGACTGGGTGACGAACGTAACGGATCAGGGGCGCACAAGCATTGGCGTTACAGTCACAACAATGCAATCAGGGTTTGCATCCGCATTTGAATATACAGATACCGTTTTGCAGAACTCTAATAATGCGGAAACATGGTTTTATGTCGGGCGCATTACGCTGCCTGTGCTTGGTCATACAGCCATTGTGAGATTTCTGGGTGCTGCTGGCTGACAGACGTTCTGATCTCACTGGGATATGTCGGGCAGAATCAGAAACACAATCTGTCGGGTATGCTGGGTGTTCTGATGCTGATGAATAATGATCCGCAACTTGAAAATTTTACGACAGAACTGCTGTGGCGGGGGCAGAACTGTCACGACCGGGGGATCGCAAGAGTTACAGGAAAAATATCCTATGCACTTGCTGCTATGGGGATTATAAAAAGCCCCCTGAGAATGCGTAATTATAAAGAGTGGCATGAAAAGCCAACAGAAGGTATCGCGCCTGACTGGGCCCGGTGGTGCCGGAAGTGGCGGGAAACGTCTGTACTCCGCCCCCGCTCCAGAGAAACTCAGTACAGTTTCATTCTCCGCTGCGGCCTGTGGCTTGCCCGGGAAAAGCCGGAAATATGCGAGCCGTCTGACTGGACAATGGAAACCTGCGCCAGCTTTATTGCAATGGTTGGCAGACTGAAAGTGGACGAGCTGTCACTGGACACAAATAAAGGGGGCAGGCGTTCAAACCGCTCAGGAAAGCCCCTGATGCCGCATTCCCGCAGCCGGTTTGTTTATGCAGTTCGCCGTTTTATGCTTGATTATGAAAGCTGGGGCTGGGGGAAATTAAAATTCAGTCCGGCCCGTCATTTGTCCACGCCTGACACACCGCTGTTTCGTCAGGGCGTGAATCCCCGCGTCATTGATGATCCGGTCTGGCTGAAACTGGTCTGGGCAAGCCTGAATCTGCGTAAGGAAGACCTGCTGAGCGAAATTCATTACCCCCTGTCTATGCTTCAAGCTATGGCGGTGATCTGGACACATGCCGGGCTGCGACAGAACGAACTTATGCGCCTGGCAATGAACTGCGTTACTCCACAGGCGGATGACATTCTGCAGGAAAACGGCAGCGCTATCCCGGCTGGCACTCTGTGCTATCTCAGCGTGCCAGCCGGTAAAACTTCTAAAGCTTTTGTTAAGCCAGTCTCGTCTGTTGTGAAAAAATATGTCGATATCTGGCTCAGTGAGCGTCCTCAGGAGCAGGCAGCACTTACGGATGAACGCACCGGTGAAAAAGTTCGTTATCTGTTTCAGAATCGGGGTAAACCGGTGGGAAGGAACATAATAAATCTCACTGTCATTCCGCTTCTCTGCGCCAGAGCGGGTATGCCTGCAGAAGATTCACGCGGTCCCATTACAAGTCACCGCGGCCGTGCTTCTGCCGTTACAGCACTGGCCAGTGTTCCTCAGGGCATGTCTTTATATGAGCTGATGCAGTGGTCCGGCCACTCGTCCCCACAGTCAACCATGCATTATATTCGTATACGTCCGACTCAGCTGGCCGCTTCGTTCGTAAAAGCAGACAGAGTGGCTCACATGATAAGCGTGCTGATTGACCACGATCCGGAAGCCGCCAGTCTGACCGGACCCGCGACGTACTATGATCTGGGTGACTCATACTGCACGAACCCCTTCTGGAGCAGCTGTCAGCACCGGATGGCCTGCATTGGCTGCGATTTTAACCTGCTCAAACAGAGCGCGCGCGGATTGGTACTGGAAAGCAAAGCCTCTGTCAGACGTTACCTTGAAGAGGTTCCGCTCACACCCGATGAGAGAGCCATCGTTGAACAGGACGCAGAGAAAATTGAACAGGCTCTTAAAAGGTTGCCCCTTAAACCCGAAGGGTAAAACGGACTGCTTTGTGCCAGAAGCGGACATCCGCGCCTTCATTCTTTGATAGAAAATTCATGCTGAAATCAGTCAAAATAAGGTTTTAGAATATCTTCAGTCCAGCTCATAAAAGCCTTTACACGCGGCGACAAA
>NZ_CEUYZP010000014.1:0-137714 GCF_982223955.1 Pantoea sp. E956-1
GGATAGCCCATTTTCAGGTCGTGCCGCAACGATAGAGCCTGGATTTGACGTCATCCTCATCCTGCGGGACGGGGCTTTACGGCGCATCAGATAAATCAGAACGACCAGGAAACGCCAAGATTAGCATTCCATGGCGACTCCAGCCTATTGCCCCGGGAATAGCTTACATCCGTATGAACAGCCAACCGCTCCGTTAACTTTACGTTAACACCAATTTGGTAAATACCTCGCGTACCACTTAAGTCATTGACAAACTTATCATTGTTGACGCCCACTTCATTATCATCAATAAATTCTCTTTCAATGGCAAGTTTGAGATAAGGTTGAACCTGAGTGTTATTAACTATCACGTCGTGACCCAGCCTCACCCCCGCCTCACCGATAACTGATTGCTGATTGCCGACATGCGCTTTCATACCATTGGATAAGGTGTAGTGCTGTGAAGTGCCGGTGAAACCCATTACGGAGGTATAGGGAACCACATAGGCATTACCAATATATAAATACTTGCCCGCTTCGAGGTTTATTCCTAATCCAGTTACATCATCACTACCATTTGCTGCCATGCCACTTGTCATACGGGCATTAACATCATTTTTAAACCGATTGATTTTAAGTATGCCATCAAGATACAACCCTGTACTATCGCGATAGCTTGTGTAGGCACCGACTGAATACGAATTTGTTTTACCACTGCCGCTATGATGAAAATCGACTTTAGAATGGCTGTAAGAAAAGAATACACCTTCTGACAGAATGCCATCAGCAAATGCCTGAGTATTATCCGCGCCTATCGTCAGACCATTAATATCCAGTTCAAAATTGGCGCCAGCTGAATTATTCAGTTTGAGTTGGCTCGTGGTGTAATGTCCCCAGACATTTAAATCGTGGCTATACGACCGTGTCTGATCCATACGACTACGCACGGTGTTAAGTTCGGTGCGAAAGATCAACGGATCAACAGCCGCCATCGACAACACAGCACGCGTACTGGGAGAAATCATCGGTGCAGCTGAAGGCACTGACGGAGTCGCTGCCGGTACCGGTTCTTCTGCTGCGGATTTTGCAGGAGTAACAGGTTCTGCCGCAGCCGCGTCCTCAGGAGTAACGGGCACATCCGCAGCAGGTGTAGCGGGTTCTGCCACAGCCGCGTCCTCAGGAGTAACGGGCACATCCGCAGCAGGTTCTGCAGGTGTGACGGGGTCTGTCGCCGCTGGTTCCACTGGTGTGACAGGCTGCTGCGCATTTGGCGAGAGCGCCCAGCCTCCCGTGCCATCTGCCACTAAAAAGTATTGATATGTGCCGACATCAACCACGTTACCGTTGTTGGCGAGCGTAAAATCGGCATCGCCTCCACCCGTCTGGATAATTTTTAAAGCAGATGCTGACACCGGACTGACCCCAGTATCAGCAATATAGACATCAAAATCGCCGTTTGCCTCTCCCTGAATAGTCAGGAAATTACCGGTTAAGCTGGCTAAGTTACTGTTCATATAGAACGAGCCAGTGCCATCCAGTGTTTGCATGGTTAATGTTGAATAACGGGTCGATGAAATATCGCTGACTGCTGAGTCAAAGTAAATACTGCTGCCACTCATTGTAACAGTGCCTAATGAATAGTGATAAGGGCTATTGGCCGTTGTACTTTCAGCCAGATGTAAATTCCCTGTTCCCGATAACACCAGGCTGGCATCCACCGTGTTAACATCACCAGACAGGTTTAGCTGAGCCCCTTCATTTACTGCGATAGTACCCATAAGCGTTGAGATCATGTCTGTCCGCTCAGGGTTATTCTGAACGTTCATCGTGCCATTGATGGTGCTATCAGTCAGGGTGCCAGACTCTATATTTGCAACGGCTCCATTCCCGACGATCAGATTGGTAGAGGAGGCCGTTTCAGTTCCTCCCAGAGTGTATATCCCGCTACTGATCACACTATCTACATCAGATCCCCCGACGTTATTCATCTGACCATCGTTCATCAGGATATTAACAGCAGTGCCTTTATTTATCAGTAAAGCACCACTATTAAAGGTACTGTCGTTAATGGCTGATGTATCATCCTCAAGCGTAACGCTGCCCTCGATGCCACCATTAACTGTCCAGCCATTAGCTTGCGCGTTTTCATTAATAGTCGCTTTTACACCGTTTTCAAGCGTGGCATTCTCAGAGATGGCGGCCATACCGTCCTTGATACTTCCCATCATGCTAAAAGTGGCGTCAGGCATTATATGCGAGTTATTATCAACACCCCCATTATTTTGCATCTCACCATAAACAACCGTATCATTAGCCGTACCATATTGCGGGCCAGAGGTATCTGTATCAGTTTTATTATGCATGAAATAGAGAATTTTAATGGTTCCCCCTTTATTAATGATTGAACCGTTACTTGTTCCCTGATTATCAACCGTTTGTAATCCACCTTCATTCACCGTCGCATTATTTGATATCGCCGTATCAATCCAGTCGTTATCCAGACCCGAACCTGTTTGTAACTCTGCTCCAGCATTGACAATAGTATCAGTATCAATACCAAAACGGTTTTCCAGAAAGGCACTCCCGCTGAGAACAGTACGGTTCATACTCCCTCCTAAAGCAGAATCTACTGTGCCATTAAGGCCCGAATTAATGGATATTAATCCAGCCGTTGATACAACATCGTTGGCAATACCGTTAACAGCTAATTCACCTCCTGACATCAGGATGCCGTTAGAAACACCGTCATAAACAATATAATGAACACCATCTTTTAAAATAGTGTTGTTAGCAGTTCCAAAAATAAACTGGCTACCTGTCAGAATTGTTGTGTTATTGGCTTCCCCTTCTACGGTTTGTTGAGCAGCATCACCGCCATCGATAATTTCGCCATCCACTGTCTGGCCTGCATTAACCACCGGAGTAAATGCTGCAATAGCATGGTTTGTGGGTAACATTGCAACTGCTAAAAAAAGCAATAACGTCTGAGTGTTATTTTCCATTAACTCACCTGTTTTAAAATCCATTCAAAATTAGTGTGATTTGACGCAAAACAATGACTGTCAACCGTATCCAGATGGATAGCAGAAGGCGAAATATGATAAAGCAATACTTCACGTTTTACTGAACTTTTATTAACCCCAACCGGATATATTGAGAAATATTTACGTTGGCACTCTGCTAAAATTGTCAAAAATCCGAGCATCAATACTATTATGACTATGCATGTTATTTTTAACAAAGAGTTGTTATTTATTTGTTAGATGCATCATCTTTCAAAGATGACATAATGATTATTTACTAAAATTCATCCATTAATTTAATTTATAAGAAGCAGGTAATTATTAATATTTAAATGGCACCTAAAACCAGCTCAGGGAATCAACATTATGACGAAGCAGTACCAGCAACGATCGCGGTTTTCGTGCGTGTGACACCTGTTTAAATGTAAGTTTATTCATTACTGAATCAAACCTCGCACTCGAGTTCATTTTTTTTAGATTAAATTCAGAAGCTGTTTATCAGGCGATTTTTTAGTAAGTTATGGCTGACTGATGATGTTTTTACTGATGGGTAGAACTTAATATCATCCGGATCCTTTAAGGGCCTGTCAGTTTACTGCAAAATTCTGAACCTGATATTTATATTTGTCTGGGGCGGGAGTTAGCAGGTAATGGATCCTGCCTATGCACCGAGCGGATATGCAAAGACTGGCGCGATGGCACTTAATCCATACACCTCGATTTACGGTAACGGCCCGATTAATTATGCATTCAGTGCAGGGACAGCTTTGGCTGCAGTAGGGATGGCGGGATAAGTGGATTGTCCATCATGCTGGCGACGATGCTCTCAGCAACGGTCATTGATGCACTTATCGGGAGGGACAGATATATGTAATTTAACATAATTAGTATTGTGCGCATAAAGTAGCAACCTGAATTTTTTCCCCTGTTACAACCCGGCATCCCTCCAATCTTGAGCAATCCTGCTCTCTGATCTACCTTCAGACAGCGTGTTTAACCTCTTACCCTTATCCCCCATCAAACCAGCCGGAGGCCAGATGTCCGACAGTAAACATTCCAAACCCTATAGCGGCACCCTGTTTTTCGATGTCAATGAAACCCTGCTGGACACCACTGAACTGAACCGGTCTGTCGCACAGCGGCTCGGCGACAGACCGGAACGCGCCGAGGCCTGGTTTACCTCGCTGTTGCATCATTCACTGGTCGAGTCGGTAACCGGCAGCTGGAATACCTTTGGTGATATCGCCGAAGCGGTACTGGAAATGACCGCCGCGCGTTACGGCGTCACCTTGCCGAAAAACGCAACACCTATAGCTGAGATTATCGCGGCCATGCCCGCCCATCCGGATGTTGCTGCAGGACTGACTGCCTTACAGCAGCAGGGATTCACCCTGGTTGCGCTGACCAACTCCTCTGCTGCGCTGGCAGAAAAACAGCTCGGTTCAGCCGGGCTGGCGCCACTGTTCACTCGCCTTCTCAGCGTGGAGCAATTGCAGGTTTATAAACCCGATCTGAAGGTCTATCAGTGGGCGATGAAAGAGATGGGCAAGCCCGTCTCAGAGTGCATGATGGTGGCTGCGCATGGCTGGGATGTGGGTGGAGCAAAACGTGCAGGTATGAACACTGCATTTGTTACACGCAAAGGGCAGGCACTCTACCCGCTGGCACCTGCACCCGATCTGCTGGTCAGCGATATCGGTGCGTTAGCCACTAAGATAAAACCGCTTTGCTGACCCGCCGTTTACCGCTAATACCTTAATGCCGCGAGAGTTAATCGCTGCCCGAAAACGCTAATAAAAGGCGTATTGGATGCGAAAACGCTAACGTCATTTTTAACTCAGGGCTTAACCACGATACACAGCAGGCCGATGACAATAATCACTACGCCCGCCAGGCTATGCCAGCTGAACGCCTCATGGAATACTGGCAGACAGACAGCCACCAGCCACACCAGCACATAACTCAGGCTGAGCAGCGGATAGACCCGGTTAAGCGCAAAATAGTGCAGCGCGCGAATCCAGCAGAGCATGGAGACACCATAAGCGCCCAGCCCGGCCAGCAGCAGCAAGGCGGGCAACAGGGCAATAGCCGGCAGCGACGTTATGCTGCTGACATCAGGCAGACGCGGCATCGCCCAGCGCATCATCAGCTGTGCCGCTGAGACCAGCAGCACGCTGCATGCAACCCATCCATAGCCTTTCATAGCTGGCTCGCCATCAGCGCCACCCCCGTCACCACCAGCAGCGTGCCGGCGATCTGGCGCAGCGTCAGGCGCTCGCGCCAGAGGATGCGTCCTGCCAGCGCAACGAAAATGAAGTTAAGGCTCAGCATCGGATAGGCCTGGCTGACAGGCACCCGTTGCAGTACCCGCAGCCAGAGAAGCATCGCGACACCCAGCAACAGCACGCTCACCCCAATCCAGCTTAAGCGGATACGGCGTGATGCCGCGTGGGTCGCCTGTTTCTGGCACAGCTGCGCGCTGCAGCTGAGCAGACTGACCAGCACAATCAGCAGCAGCATCACTTCGTCTGACTGTAATAGAGGCAGACCAGCCTGCCCTGGCGATAGACGGCGTCCGGCACCGGGATATCCTCGCCGATATCACTGTGGACCGAGTCGACCAGCAGCAGCAGAGATACGCTTCCCATGCGGCGATGATCGGCAAGCCAGCCGCCGAAATTCGCCTCAGAGACAAAGCGGGATTGCGCATCCGGGTAGCTCAGACCATATTCCAGCTCACCTTTAGTGTCATAGAAGTCGATATCACTGCGTTGCAGATGCCAGGCCACGGCAGACGCCACGCCGGGATTGTCCGCCAGGATAAAGTGACTTGAGGCCAGACGCTTGCTGATCGTCGAGACAAAGTGCTGCGGTTGTTTGGCGTCGCGGATTTTATCCGGGATCGCCGTGCCAATAAACAGGGCGACGCCCAGCGGGCAAAGCGCGGCCGCCAGCCAGCGGCGCTGTGCAGAGCGGCAGCTATAGGCGCCCACCAGCCCCCAGATGAGAAATGCCAGTGCCCCCAGCGCAAGTTTCAGCATCTCATGCGTGGCGAACAGCGGATGATGCGTCACGCTCCAGGGAGCAAGCACCAGCACGACCGTTGCCAGAGTAATGATGCCGAAAATCAGGTTGAGCCAGCCATTAACGGTTAATGCGCGCCCTGCCCGCTGCGCGGCGTTCAGGCCATAATGCGCCATCAGCAGCGATAGCGGCACAAAACAGGGCAGGATGTAGGTTGGCAGCTTGCCTTTTGCCAGGCTGAAAAACAGCAGCGGCATCACCGTCCAGCTCAGCAGATAGAGCGCGCCGGGATGCTGCTGACGCTCGCGCCAGCCGGTCATCAATGCGCCCGGTAACAGCGCCAGCCACGGCAGCGTTCCCAGCAGCAGAACCGGCAGGTAATACCAGTACGGGGCTTTGTGCTGCGCATTCTCTTCCGCAAAGCGCTGGATATGCTCAACCCAGAAGAAGTAGTGCCAGAAATCGGGGGCCTGATGATAGATCGCCAGCGCCCAGGGTGCGCTGATCGCCGCGGCTGAGAGCAGCGCCAGCGGCCCGAAACAGAACAGTTCGCGCAATCGCTGCCGCCAGATCGCCCACGGCAGAATCGCCAGCACCGGCACAGCCAGCGCCAGAAAGCCTTTGGTCATGAATCCCATGCCGCAGGCGAGACCCAGCAGCAGATAGCCGCCCGCCCGCCCGGCGCGTCCGCTGGCCTCCGTCGCCAGCCAGAAGCTGCACATCGCGGTCGCCAGCCAGAGCATCAGCATCGGATCGAGCACCGCATAGGTGCCGACGGCATAGACCAGCAGCGAACTGAGGAAGATAAGAGATCCGACAGCAGCCGTGCGCGCCGAACCAAACATCTGCCTGCCGAGCCAGTAGATCAGCACGGCGGTCATTGCCGTGGAG
Source organism: Pantoea sp. E956-1 (assembly GCF_982223955.1). Taxonomy (NCBI): domain Bacteria; kingdom Pseudomonadati; phylum Pseudomonadota; class Gammaproteobacteria; order Enterobacterales; family Erwiniaceae; genus Pantoea; species Pantoea sp. E956-1. The sequence continues at coordinate 6,918 of NZ_CEUYZP010000014.1, forward strand.
AATATCGATCCCGCCCGCACGCCAAAGTTATTATGGCCAAACAGCCACTGACCCAGCGAGTTAACCCAGTAGCCAGCAATCGGTTTTTCAAAATAGCGCAGACCGAAGAAGTGTGGCGTCACCCAGTTACCGGTTGCCAGCATCTCCCGACTGATCTCCGCATAACGGGTTTCATCCGGCTGCCAGAGATCGCGGAACATCGGTGGAAGCAGATAATAGAGAATAAAAAAGCTGAAAAAAAGTAACCACTTCGTGTTGTTGCGTATCCGCACTAGTTCGCCTCTTCTGTCAGTTTCTGGCAGCCCAGCCATCCTTCCCGTCCGGGGATTTCGCCTCTGATTACCTTGCCCACCGGCAGGGTGCTCAGATCGTCGGGCAGCAGCTCGCTTAACGGACAGAACTGAATGCCGTGACGGGCCGCAGCAGCCAGCAGCTGGTCAAAGTCCGGATAGCCGATAATTCCCTCAACTTCGGCATGCACGGTATAGACCGCCCCCTCTTCAGCGGAGAGCATTTTCGCCAGAATGTAGTCGTTATAGCCTTCTGCGCTGACCTCGCGGCCAACCACTTCATCCCAGGTCGGCAGCGTCACCGGAATCTGTACGGTGCCGATCTGCCCATCAGGCAGCATGGGCCGGAAGGGGCCGCTGCCACGACAGTCGCTGTTGTAGTGAAAGCCAAAATCCTGTTTGGCGGCGATCACCCGGCCATCGGCGCGCCAGCCCGCGACGGCCGAGCAGTTGACAGGATGACCGAGGATCTCACTCAGCGTTTCGGTGCCACGTGCTATCTGCTCAACCAGCTTATCCTGCGGCCAGACGCCGGCCCAGGTCTGCCAGGCAAAGTGGTCCCAGGCATGCAGACCCACTTCGTGCTGACGAGTGGCGTCCTGAATAATGTGCCGCAAGCCCCGTCCTATCTGCTTTCCCGGCCAGGCCGTTCCGGCGAGCAGAATGTCCCAGCCATAGAGCGACGCGGCGCGGGAGCGCAGCATCTTTATGAGAAATGCCGGTTTCACCAGCCGCCAGAGATGGCGGCCCATGTTGTCCGGTCCCACGCTGAAGAAAAAGCTGCCCCGCACCGCATGACGCCGGAACAGCGTAAGCAGCGCCGGCACGCCCTGCTTCGTGCCGCGCCAGGTATCTACGTCAATCCGCAGACCGATCTTCTTCATCACTTATCAGCCTGTGGCTCAATGGTGCGCAGGAAGAAGTCGAGCGTGTTATCGATAGTGACATCCATCGTCACGGTCGGCGTCCAGCCGAGCAGGCGACGCGCATTGCGGATTGCCGGTTTACGGTGCTCCACATCCTGATAGCCCTTACCGTAGTAGCTGCTGCTTTCTACCTCGCGAAAACCGGCAAACGGCGGGAACTGGCTGCGCAGCGGGTGACGTTCGAAGCTGGCCAGCAGTTGCTCGGCCAGCTCTTTGATACTGGCTTCGTTATCCGGATTGCCGATATTGATGATCTGACCATCACAATTTTGCTGTTTGTTTTCGATAATGCGGAAGAGTGCCTCAACGCCATCCTGAATATCGGTAAAACAGCGCTTCTGTTTGCCGCCGTCGATCAGCTTAATCGGTGAACCTTCTACCAGGTTGAGGATGAGCTGGGTTATGGCGCGGGAACTGCCAATTCGCGCGGCATTAAGGTTATCCAGACGGGGTCCCATCCAGTTGAAAGGCCGGAACAGGGTAAAGCGCAGCCCCTCTTTTTCGCCGTAGGCCCAGATCACACGGTCCAGCAGCTGTTTGGAAACCGAGTAGATCCAGCGCTGTTTGTTAATGGGCCCGACCACCAGGTTAGAGCAATCCTCATCGAAGCTGGCATCGGTACACATGCCGTAGACCTCAGAAGTGGACGGGAAAATGATGCGCTTCTGATACTTCACGCAGTCACGGATGATTTTCAGGTTCTCTTCAAAATCGAGTTCGAACACGCGCAGTGGATTGCGGGTGTACTCAATCGGCGTCGCGATCGCCACCAGAGGCAGGATGACGTCACATTTTTTGATGTGATATTCAATCCACTCGGAGTGGATGGCGATATCCCCTTCAACGAAATGAAAGCGCGGATGCTCCAGGAAGCGGCTGATCGCGTCTGAACTGATATCCAGGCCATAGACCTCGAAATGCTCATCCTGTAACAACCGCTCGGTGAGATGGTTACCGATAAAGCCGTTAACGCCGAGGATCAACACGCGGGTACGGCGTTGCAGCACCGACTGCGGCTGTGAATAGAGCAGTGCGCCAGGCACCATGCCCAGGCTTTGCGCCAGCTGGCTGCCGTTCATGTAAACACCATGCTCGGACTGTCCGGTCTGGATTTCAAGCGCGTCCTCGCCACAGGCAATCAGGAAAGGCTGCTTAGAGAGCACCGTCCCCGGCTTCGCATGATGCTGCTGCGGATGAACCCGGCTCTTCCAGACGGTAAATCGGACCGAACCGGCAAAGGCAAAGGCACCAGGCCAGGGATCGGTGACCGCTCTGACCAGATTGTGAATCGTCTGAGCCGGCTGATTCCAGTCAATGCGGCCATCTTCGGCCGTACGGCGGCCCACACGTGTCGCCTGGCTCTCATCCTGCGGCCACTCACTGACCTCACCCTGGCGCAAGCGGGGTAACAGGTCGCCGAGCAACTGTGCGGCGGCCTGGGTCAGTTTGCGGTGCAGCGTCAACGCGTTGTCCTGATCCTCAATCATCACCGCCTGCTGTGCCAGAATATTACCGGCATCCGCGCGTTTCACCATGCGATGGAGCGTAACGCCCGTTTCGGTTTCGCCGTTAATCAGCGCCCAGTTCAGCGGTGCACGGCCGCGATATTTTGGCAGCAACGAGCCATGCAGGTTAAAGGCACCCTTTTGGGCGCATGCCAGGATCTCATCGCTCAGCAGATGGCGATAGTAGAAGGAGAAAATCATCTCTGGTGCCATGGTGCGGATGCGATCAAGCCAGATCGGGTGATTCGCGTCGTCCGGTGCATAGACCGGAATGCCATGCTCTGCCGCCAGACGGGCAACCGAGCCGAAAAAGGGATTTTCGGTCGCCACATCGTTGTGGGTAAAAATGGCGGTGATCTCATAGCCTGCACTCAGCAGCGCATTGATGCCGACACAGCCCATATCGTGATAGGCGAAAACAACGGTCTTCATGATTGAATATCCTGTACTGAAGGCTCTTCTGGAGCCTGAACAATGCGTTGAACGAAATAGCGCGGACGCGCCCGAACGTCGTTGTAAATGCGCCCGATGTACTCCCCGAGCAGTCCCATACCCACAAACTGGGCGCCGATAAACATGAACAGCACAGCGAACAACACGAAGACGCCATCACCCGCCCAGGCCGCACCAAAAAAGAGTCGTAACACGATCAGCACCAGGGAGAAGGCGAAGCCGGAGAGCGCAATCAGGCTGCCGACCACGCTGAGCAATCGCAGCGGCGTGGTGGTCAGGCAGGTCACCAGGTCGTACATCAGGTTAATCAGGCGCATAAAACTGTATTTCGAATCGCCAAACGCCCGTTCGGCGTGGATCACTGGCAGCTCAATGGTGTGTCGGGCAAAAGTGTTGGCCAGAATCGGAATAAAGGTGCTGCGTTCGTGACAGTTGAGCATCGCCTCAACGATGTGGCGACGATAGGCGCGCAGCATGCAGCCGTAATCGCCCATGGCTTTGCCGGTGACACGCTGAATCAGCAGGTTGAGCGTGCGCGAGGCTTTACGACGGAACCAGGTGTCCTGGCGCTGCTGCCGGACAGTGCCCACCACGTCATAGCCCTGACACGCGGCGTCAACCAGCCGTGGGATCTCCTCTGGCGGGTTCTGCAGATCGGCATCCAGCGTAATGACCAGATCGCCACGGACCTGGCTAAACCCGGCCATGATGGCAGAGTGCTGACCGTAGTTGCGGTTGAGCAGCACGCCGGTTATCCGACTCCCGGGAACGGTAGCGGCCTGTTCAATCAGTTCGGCAGAACGATCGCTGCTGCCGTCATCCACCAGCAGAATTTCATACTCAATCTTAATTGAGTCACAGGCGGCGCAGGTGCGCTGAAGCAACTCCGGCAGGCTCTCCTGCTCGTTATAAACCGGGATGACCACAGAAAGCATATTGATTGGTTTGATATCGCGCATCTCAGGCTCCGGCAATGTCATGCAGGGCATGAATTACACGTTCGACATCCTGATCCGTCATTGACGGAAACAGTGGGATCGAACACATCTGCTGGCTATTAAGTTCACTGGCGGGCAGACGTAAATCGGAGTAGTGCTCGCGATAATATTTGTGGGTATGCGCCGCACGGAAATGCAATCCGCTGCCGATATTTCGCGTCTTCAGCGCCTGCATAAAGGCATCGCGCGACAGACCGCAGCGCTGTTCATCAATGCGGATAATAAACAGGTGCCACGCATGCTGATGTGGCCAGGCGGGCAGTGACAGCGGCGTAAACGGCAGGGTGCGCAGCGCTTCAAGATAGCGTTCAGCGATCTCACGGCGGCGGACAATAAAGCCCGGCAGTTTCTGTAACTGCACCAGCGCAATCGCTGCGCTGATATCGGGCAGATTGTATTTAAAGCCCGGCATTATCACTTCTGCCTGTGGCAGACGGCCCTGGGTCTGGCGATCGAACGCATCTACTGCCAGGCCATGAAACTTCAGGCTGCGTATACGATCGGCGAGCGCGGCGTCATCGGTTACCACCAGGCCCCCTTCCGCGCAGGTGATATTTTTGATGGCGTGGAAAGAGAAAATTGCCGTACCGCGATGCCCGACCGGCTTTTCATGATAAGTGGTGCCCACTGCATGAGCCGCATCTTCAATGATGGCGATGCCATGCTGCTCAGCCAGTTGATAGACTGGCGCGAGATCGGCAGGTGCACCGGCGTAATGCACCGGAATAATGGCGCGGGTGCGGGGCGTAATCGCCTGCGCTATCCGTTCCGGCGTCACCATCAGGTTATCGGGATCCACATCAATCATCACCGGCGTGGCACCCAGAAGCGTGATCAGGTTCAGGGTAGAGACCCAGGTCATGGACGGCGTGATCACCTCATCGCCAGGCCCGATCCCCATCGCCATCAGCGTGACATGCATCCCGGCAGTGGCAGAGCTTACTGCAATGGCATGTTGGTTGCCGGTCAGCTGAACAAAGGCCTGCTCCAGTTCGGCGCATTTTGCTCCGGTGGTTATCCAGCCAGAGTCAAATACCGCTTTAACAGCAGCCAGCTCTTCATCACCGAATGAAGGGCGGGAAAATGGCAAAAAATCCATGCTAAAACTCCTGCAAATCAAACCCATAAACTGTCGCACGTTGTCAATCAGGCACAACGCCGGAAATAGAATTGGAATAGCGAATTATCAACAGTCGGCAATAGCGTTATCGACACCCTACTTTCCCTTTATGGAATCAAGGTTACCGGACTGCTAATACAACCTAACGGATGAAAGTTAACTGAACATTAAATGAAGCGTGTTAATTACAATAAAATCAGGCAGGAGTAAGTTGATGAATTCCGAAAAAGTTCACTACTAAAGGACTAATAATCACCCTGACAACCACTCTTTCAGGTTTATTGATATTTTGTTTAAAAACAGCAGGATCGCCCAGTAATGTGCGCAGAAACGCGCTCATCCAGCAGCAGGAATGTTGGGGTGCGGAAATTAACACGCTGATATTTATAGGCTAATTTCAGCCTGCTAATTGCAGTCTGACATCGGGAAAAATAGCGCCCCGCCGATTTCAGTAAAACCTCAGATTAATAAATCCTTCTTAAGGTATTCTTAATAATGTTTGTTATTAATATTCTGCCCTTACAATAATCAGTGTCCTTTGATGGATCTCAGGTGACAGTCAGTTAATATCTGTCAGCCCCTTTGTGTCGGTAAGGTAAAAACAGGGCTAAAAAAAGTGAATAAAATCGCGACTTCAGGCGTTAACGTTGAGTCTGCCTAAAAAAGAGAAAATAGTGATGATACGTGCCGCCTGTTTATGCACTCTGTTAGCCCTGGTGAGCCCGGTGCTTTGCGCCGCGCCGATAACCTATGCCATTACCCCCGACACAACGTCGATAGGCCTTTCATGGCGCGCCTTTGGTCACGACTTTTCGCAGGCCAGACTGCAGGGTGTGACTGGCACGGTGACACTCAATCCTGATGAAGACCGTGACGATCGTATTGAAGTGACTATTCCGGTAGGGACGCTGGTGGCCTCGAACAGCCTGTTAACCTGGCAACTGAAAAGTAATCTGTTTTTTGATGCAGCGCGTTACCCAAATATTCACTTTGTCAGCAGCCGCGTGGCCTCACTGGGTGGCGGGAATTACCGTATTTTTGGTGTGCTGACGGTTAAAAATGTCAGCCGGCCAGTCGTGATGCTGGCCTCGCTGGACAGCGGAAAGACCATTGATCCGGCTTCAGGCTCGCTGGCGCTGCATGCCTCCACCGCCATCTCCCGCTCCGCCTTCGGCATGGATCGGCTGATCGGTGTGGTAGATGACCGCGTCAACATTGCGCTGGCCATTGCCGCGCAGGGCAGATAGCTGCTGTTGCAGTAACCGCTTAGAGGACCGCCCTGTTAACTAAGCGCTGTCTGCAATGTTTCCGCAGTGGCAGCCAGTTGCGCCGGTGGGTTGCGGCCAATCAGCACATACTGATAGCCGTCACGCTTCCACCAGGCCAGCTGCATGCCATGGCGCTGTTCACGGGCGATGGGGTTCGCGTTGTCCGGCGCAGGCGAGATACAGAGCGCCATCGGGCCATAATCAGCATGCAGCCAGGCGATCTGCGCTATCGACGTCCGTTCGTAGCGCAGGATCCGTACCATTTTCAGTTCAGCCCCGGGCAGGCGGAGTTGCTGCGGATGCAACTGCAATCCTAAATCGAGACGGGTTCGATCTAATCCTCTCTGCAACACAGCAGCGTCATTGGGCATATCGGCCAGCGTTTCAGCACTGTAGAGCGACATATAGCGAGCTTCCAGATCGCGGATATTCTGGCTTTCATCCTTCTCATCATCTGACGGTCCTGCCAGCAAACCGAGGCCGCTGCCCACCAGCAAAAAACTGGCTGATGCGGCAATCAGTGCCCGACGGCTGTAGCCTTTGGCCGGCATCGGCGCAGGTGCCGTGATGGCCGCCAGTCGCTGTGACATTCTGGCCTGCGGTGCCTGTTCCAGCAGCGGTGCAAAAGCCTGCTCAAAATCGAGACTGCTGAGCTGGAAATGCGCAATCCGTCCGGCCAGCTCAGCGTCCTCCGCTATCGCCTGCTCAAACTGCGCGACTTCCTGCGGCGTCATCTCACCATCCAGCCAGGCGACTATCGCCTCATCGCGCCACGGTGGCGTAAAAGTTTCCCTGTTCATCTCCGTTTCTCCTGGGGTGAGGGCGAGGTCGCTGTCTGTCTGGCCAGCATGGCACGTGCGGCGGCCAGACGACTCATAATCGTGCCTATCGGGACGGAGAGCGTCTCTGCCGCTTCCTGATAGGTCAGACCTTCGACATAAACCAGAAACAGCGCATTACGCTGAGCCTCAGGTAAAGCGTTAACCTGTAGCATAATGCGCTGGAAGTGACGGGTATCGTCGCTGGAGGCGTGATTATCTGCGGCCAGTAGCGCATCGGGATCAACGAATCCCTGCCCCTGCCGCACCTTTCGTGCCCGCAAATCGCTGATCCAGATGGAGTGAAGGATTGAAAAGAGCCATCGGTCAATGCGCGTGCCCGGTGTGAACTGCGCGCTGCGTTCCAGCGCGCGTACGCAGGTTGACTGCACTAGCTCTTCTGCCATGTCACGATTGTGTGACAGCACATAGCCGTAACGCCAGAGCCTCGTCAGATGTTGCGCAAGATGCTGACGGATGTCGCTATGAGTGATTTTACGCTCCTCTCTGCCGCATCAGGCCTCGGGATGGCCAGTAATGGCGGCCTGCAGATCGCGGTACTCCTCACAATCTGTGCCACAAATCCCGGCAATGGTTTTTAACTGTTCGCGCGCCAGATCCGGACGCCCTTTGATCATCCAGGCTTCGCCCAGATATTCACGCACTTTAGCGTAACGAGGATCGAGTGCAATGGCGCGCTGATAATAGCCAATACCTTCGTCCGTGCGGCCAAGCTTGCGGGTAGCGTAACCACGATAGTTCCAGGCTTCACGGGTATCTTGATTTTGCAGCGTATCCAGCAGGTTGAGCGCCGCCTGATATTCGCCCTTTTTCGCCAGATGCCAGGCGTAGCGGGTTTTATCGTCATCACTCAGCTTGCTGGTCTTCTCGGGCACACAACTTTTAGTGTGACTGTCATAGACCTGACCTTTGGGGCAGTCAGGCGTCTTTTTATCACTGTCATTGTCGCCCATCGCCGTACTCAGCGGAGAGTGCAGCATCAGCAACAGTGCCGGAACGGCAAGCAGAGAAAAACCAGAACGCGTTGTCATAATTTATCCTTATCGGGTCTGTGAGGCAGGCGATAAAACCCACCGGATGCAGTCCGCTATCGCGGCGCTGTACGGTAAACAGCTCAGCGCCGGTTTCTATTCGATAAAAATAAAATTATTTTTTGCCAGGGTGCCACGCTGAATCAGAACAGCAGTTTTTCCACCGCACAGAAACGCCGTTCCGCCAGGGAGTTCACCGCGGCTTCCGCAATCGCCTGGGCTTTCAGTCCATCCTCAAGGCCCGGGAGATCGTCAACCTGCTCACCGTTAAGCGATCGGATAAACGCATCAAGATGAGCATAATAAGTTGGCTGCACCCGGCTGAACCAGTCGGGCAACAAGCCTGGCTGCTGAATCTGCGCACCCTGATAGCAGCTGACGCCACGTTGCGGCTGAGAGGCTGATTCCAGCATCCCGTGCGGTCCCATCACGCTGATGCGTTCATCGTAGCCATAGCCGGTGCGGCGGGCATTATCGAGCTGTGCCAGCGCCCCGCCCTGCAGCCGCAATAGCAGCGTGCTGGTGTCCACGTCGTCAAATTCGCTGATCGATGGCAGAGCCAGCGCGGCTCCCATCGCTGCCACCTCTGTCACCTCCTCTTCAGTCAGCCAGCGCAGCAGGTCAAAAAAGTGGATAGCCTGATCGCGCATCTGCCCCCCGGACGCCTGAAGATAGGCCAGCGGCGGCATGGCTGAGGATCGGCAAACCATCTGAATCAGTTCCGCCGGGCCGATCCGCCCCTGGCGGAGTTGTTGCTTCAGTTGCTGATGGCTGACATCAAAACGGCGATTAAACCCTACGGTGACCGGCACGTTGCAGGGGAGAACATTAGCCACGGCTGAACGGGCCCGCTCAAGAGAGAGATCGACCGGTTTTTCACAGTAGATGGCTTTACCGGCGCGGGCGGCAACTTCCAGCAAATCAGCATGGGTTGGCGTCGCGCTGGCGATCAGTACCATATCAATCTGCCCATCATTTATCGCCTCGTTGACAGACGCGGCACGGGCTCCAAAACGGGTCGCAAAGGCGGAAGCGCGCGCGGGATCCGCATCTGCGACCCACACCAGTTCAACCCCGGGATGCGCCTGAAGATTCGCGGCATGAACTTCACCAATAAAGCCACACCCCAGCAGGGCGACACGTTGTTTTTTACTCATTTATTTGAACTCCATCATAGTCCGGCAGAAAGCTGCATCAGCAGGATAACGCGACGTTTTACACTGGCGGCATGGTGTTTTGAGGTCTTTACCTCAGAGGAGATCGGCATGTCGCTGAAAGAAGTGGCCCGACGGGCAGGTGTGGGACTGGCAACTGTGGATCGGGTGCTTAATGAACGTGGCGGCGTCGCACCGGAGACGGTTCACAAGGTGCTGCAGGCGGCACGTGAAACGGGGCTGAAGCGGATCCTGCCTGAGGAGCATCGTCATCCCTGGCAGATTGAACTGCTATTAAGCAGCAACGACTCTTTTTTCTTTAAACAGCTGGCGCAGGATTTTACTGAAGTCGCCTCGCATCTGGGTTATCGCCGGTTAACGCTGCATCGCACTTTTGTCCCGGAGGCGCAGCCTGAGCGGCTTGCAACGCTGATCAGACAGGGTGCTGAGACGCGCGATGGACTGATCGTTTTTGCCCATGAGCATCCGGCGATTTATGAGGCGCTGAACCATTGCCAGGCGCGTGACGTCCCGGTAATTTCGCTGGTCACCGATTTGCCCGGCGCCGCCCGGCTTTGTCATGTCGGGATCAATCAGTTGCAGGCAGGACGTACTGCGGGTCAGCTGATGGGCAAAATGCTGCATCAGCCCGGAGAGGTGCTGATAGTAAGTGGACACCTGGACTACAGTGCACATCGTCAACGTATTGATGGATTTCGCACTCTGATAACTGAACGTTTTCCTCACCTTCAGCTGCGTGAGGTTCTGGCCGCTCAGGAAAATCGCGACGCCCTCAGTAAGTTGCTGGAAAAACAGCTGATTCAGAGCGGAAATCTGCAGGGTATTTATAATACCGGGCTGGGGAATACCGAGATCGGGCAGGCGCTGGCACGACATCGTCGGCTGAATCAGTGCATCTGGATCACTCATGAGCTTTATACCACCACCCGCACGCTGATGGCCCAGCAGAGCGTTGCGCTGACACTGGATCAAAATACCCGGCAGCATACCCAACTCGCGCTGCAGCTGATGCTGAATTATCTGGAGCAGGGAGAGAAACCCGATGAGTATATCAGCGGGAAAGTGGACTTCATGATTTATACCAACGAGAACGCGATATAAAGAAAACCGTCAGATCACACTATCCAGCAAGGGCCCAGATTTTCGTTGAAGATGCTCCTCAATACGATCTGTTATTGAAGCCATTGAGAATGGCCCAGCGAATAACACGCTTTTAGCTTTGTACAGCATCACCTTTCCCCGGATCGTCAGAATCAGCAAGAGTTTCATGACGGTAAATACCCCCATTAGTCAGATTTAAAAACTGGTATTTATATAAATATCAAAATATAAAACTATATGCAGCTAATTTATCATTTTAATGCTCCAGTCCAATCCAGGATTGTTATTATCGCCTCGATTCCGGCAGGCTGGCGGCGTACTGCGTCAAAAAAACACGGTGGGCCCGTCAAGAGGAGCATAAACAGTCTGTGTGGTGCTGATACGCGAAGGCGTGAAACTGATAAAGTACGTTTTTTATAAGATTTGATAAATATCAAGCCTGGACGGGTTATTAGCGGCAGAGTTCCGTTACGTTTTCACTTTCTGACGGTGCGATGCTAAATTCTCATCGGTCTTAGACAGATCGGCTTGCAGCGCTTTTTAATATACGCGTTCTGACGAAGCGGTTGTCCTGGATTTTTCCTGCACCCGCAACGGTACCTGACAGAGTAATGAGAGACCGGTTTGGAAAACTATTTATCACCAGTACGCACCACCACAGAAAGAGTACTGCACGCGGTAATTTTTGAAGTCGCTGCTAATGTGTTAGTTTTTATTATCCTGATTATCTGGGCTTCTGCAGCACCTGCGCAATCGGCACTGTTAACGATAGTCTCATCAACGCTGGCTATGGGATGGAACTATCTGTTCAACCTGATTTTTGACAGCGTTCAGCTACGAACAGGATTTAAAAAAGAGTGGCGGATGAGATGCCTCCATGCCGTTCTTTTTGAGGCGGGTCTGTTATTAGCATTGACACCCTTTGCAGCATGGTGGCTGGATATCACGCTACCCGAAGCGCTGAAACTGGAGTGTGGACTGGTGATTTTTTTTCTGGTCTATACTTATCTTTTTAACCTTCTTTGGGATTACGGCAGAGCAGCACGCAAAAGAAAAAATACAATAAATTCATAACATTAATCTCGATGTAAAGTGGCAGAACTGATTTACTTATCTTCCGCTTAACCGGGTCAGTGAATCGTCAGATGCGACACTGCGCATCTGAATTAATTCAGTGCGTAAGGACATACGTATATCTGTTATCAGGATCCTGGTTATTTTTCCTGGCAGCATCGATATGACAGCGAGTCAGCTTAAATAAAGTTAAGACCGCGCATAAGCCCATTTTTACAGGTTAAATTCAGCAAAATATCATGAACAAAATCTATTATCTGAATAAATTAAGAAACTGTCCATCAACCGATATTCTGGATATAGTGACAAGTTATATGCGGAAAAAGCTGCCTTCTGACGATCTTTCATCTTTTGAAGGCGCATATGATCATCGCAAAGCCGAGCTGATAATGAATGAGACCTATAGCGAAGTGCCTTCTGAAGTGTGGAGACTGGTATGCTGAACCCGTGAAACAGGTGTCTGGATCAATAACGCCACTTTATTTTTCAGGGAATAACTTTCCTGTGGGTCATTAACAGATCAATAAAAATCTGTCAGATATTATATCTCTGAAAATGACTGATGAATGATACTGCCGGATAATAGACAGAGCATCACACTGCACGACAGTGATGCTCTGTTATTGAACGCTATCAAAAACGCCAGGCGAAACCGACCTGACCGCTGTAATCCGTTTTAAAGTCACCACCGAAACTGGTATCGACTTTCGCGATGAGCGAGAGGTCAGGCGTAATGACACCCTGCAGGCCCACGCTGCTGCGATAGCGGTTGTCAGACCAGGCGCTGTATTGACGATTCGACTGACGATCTGAAAGCGTCGTGGTTGAACCGTTTTTACCCGGTGAATATTGATATTCAATGCTCGCACTCAGGTTCACGTTGGGCAGCCAGACACCCATGCCGCGTTTCTGCGCCATAATGCCGGTGGTTGTGAAGTAAGGCGTCGCTGAACTCAGCGCCACTTCTGCATCCTCTCCTTTCAGGGTGTAACCTGACATGATGCCACCGCTGACGCCCACGTAGGGTGAAATAAACAGCGTATCGTCAGCCAGACTGAACTGATATCCCGTCCGCAGACTGCCTGCCAGCATATGACTATCCTTTTTCATGCCGTTGATATGCAGGGCAGGATCCAGCGTTAACTCCTGGTTCAGATACATATAGCGACTGGCAGCATCAATAAACCATCCGGTATCAGCCTGCCACGAATAATAGGCACCCACCGTGGCCAGGCGATGTTTTTCATAACCCTTTCCTTTGACTTCACCCTGGGTATAACTGGCGCTGATACCGGCTGTTTGCGTATTGTTGCGGGTATCCCAGCCCACGTTCAGGGTCTGCTGGTTCGTGCTCAGGCCCAGAAAACGCCCTTTTCTCTGCTCAATGGTTGCCCATGAACCGCTACTGTCTGGCGAAGCGCGCAGACTGTCGGTGCGGTTATGCAACTGGCTGACTGCTTCACTGAAAATGTACTGACGCGAGGCGAGTAAGGCGCGTGTACGCTGGATCAGTGGCAGGTTGTCGTAAACAGAGAACCAGTCGTCCGGATTAAACGCCGGTTTTTTGGCTTCCTCTTCGGCTTTCGCGGCCTCCTCTTTCGCTTTTTCTTCGGCCTTTGCTTTTTCTTCAGCCTCTGCTTTTGCTTCCGCTTCGGCTTTTGCTTCGGCCTCTGCTTTCGCTTTGTGAGCATCCGCCTCATCAACAGGTGTTTCTGGCTCAGGCGTCACTTCCGGCGCGGGCGTCGGTTCTGGCTCAGGCGTCACTTCCGGTGCGGGTGTCGGTTCTGGCTCAGGTGTCACTTCTGGTGCGGGTGTCGGTTCTGGCTCAGGTGTCACTTCCGGTGCGGGCGTTGGTTCTGGTTCAGGCGTCACTTCCGGTGCGGGCGTCGGTTCTGGTTCAGGCGTCACTTCCGGCGCGGGCGTCGGGTCTGGCACAGGCGTCACATCCGGTGCGGGCGTCGGGTCTGGCTCAGGTGTCACTTCCGGCGCGGGCGCTGGGTCTGGCTCAGGCGTCACTTCCGGCACGGGCGTCGGGTCTGGCTCAGGCGTCACTTCCGGTGCGGGCGTCGGGGCTGGCTCAGGCGTCACTTCCGGCGCGGGCGTCGGGGCTGGCTCAGGTGTCACGTCCGGTGCGGGCGTGGGTTCAGGTTCAGCCGATTTGTTACTTTCGAGCACCCATAACACGCGGTCGTTATTTTCTTTCACCTGATAATTCGGTGTGTAAACACTGAAGCCGCTGTAGCTGTCTGCAAAAGAGAAATAGCTGTGCGACGTGCCAGCAGGTGCATCAACCATCACCAGATCCTGGGTTAGCGCAACCTGCTCTTCGCTGCTCACTAACAGGCTGACATCCAGCAGGTTATCGCCACCACTTACCGCGTTTTTAACAATCAGTTTGTCGCTTTCCAGCGTTGAAGGTTTGACGCCTAACATCAGATTCAGTCCGGTCGCATCCAGTGAATCAACGCTCAGCGTTTTAGCGCTCCAGCTGCCTGAAGGAACCATCGAAAGCGTAGATCCACGCTGTGCCAGCAGTGAGGTGACATTACTGTTACCAGTCATCATCCAGGTAGCATTTGCATCCAGCGTCATCAGGCTACTACCGGTAGAAGTCACAGCGCCCTGATAATTCACCTTTCCCAGATAAAGCGAACTGTTATTTGCCAGCTGAACGTCCCCTTCCACTTCACTGGCAGGCAACAGTGCGAGCGCATCTGCACTGCGCACCGGCTGGCTGCAGGAAACATCATCAGAATAGATCGCAGAATAGCAGCGCCAGCTTTTCTCTCCTGCCTGCGCGCTGTCGTTGTAGCCCAGAGACAGCGTTGAAGATTCAGCGGCGACCATCTTCGCTTTCACACCCGCGTATTCTCCCACCTGGAAATGCGCACCGGTGCCAACATTAATCTGATCGGCTTTAAACAATGACGTGCTCCAGTCATCATCGTTGACAACGGCACCTGCATGGGCAACTGGCTGCCCAGAGAGGACCACGGTACCGCTCGTAATATCCATATTGCCATTCAGATTCATACCACCGGTCAGCGCGGTAATTGCCGTGGCGTTGCGTGGCAGAATGTTAACGTTCATAACGCCATTCAGCGCACTATCCAGCGTTTCACCCAGAAAACCGCGGAACACCTGAACGTTCAGCTGCGTCAGCCGATGGTTAATGGCTTCATCGGCATCAGTTCCCAGGTAAGTCCAGGTCGACGTCGAGGATTTATCCGTGGGGAAATACCAGTATGAGGAGGTATTTAACTGAAAGTACTCGGTATCTTTGGTATAGGGGTTGTTATAAACATAGATTGAACCCGGAGTGCCTTTGGGATTGCTACCGTGAAATGTATTAAAAGGCACGTCAGCGGCGGTGTAGCCCGTGATATTGAGCGTTGCCGCGGCATTACTGTGGTTAACGAGTGTCGCGCCACTGTCGGTATGATTAATTTTTCTAAAGCTCAGCGTATTACCGTTTAAATCCAGCCGACCACCCCGATAGCCAAAGTAGATTTGGTCTGTACTCACCTGAGTGGCATCATTCAGTACTACGGTTGGCCGGCCGCTGACCAGGGTGACCGAAGAGAAAGCCTGTTTATTGCCTGAGGCATCCGCTTGCTGATCGAGGATAACGGTACCCTCTCCCACATTCAGTGAACCTGGATTTTTGCCCGTTGCATTGACATGCAGTGTTCCCGCGCCAATTTTATGCAGGGCATCACTGTCCAGACCGTTAACCTGCCACAGAACGGCTTTATCTGCGTCAACCTCAATGCCGCCTCCTGCCCAGGTCGCATTCACTCCCTCTGCTGAAGTCACAGTATAGTTGTTAGAAAACTGAAGTTTGCCTGCGCCCATATTGATTGGTGCATTCAGCGTGATCAGTCCGCCAGCCCCGTTGAAACGAAGATCTTTAGTCGCATCGAGTTCTTCATTACTGGCAGCAGAAGGTGCCAATGACGCATAGGTTGCTCCCAGTCCCGCCCATGACCAGGAGGACCCGTATTGCGTTATTGCGGTGTCGTTCCAGAAAATTGCTCCGTTGCCTGCCATATCAACAACGTCAGGTGAAGTATTGGCAGCCTGCACCGACGCAATGAAATCACCCGGGATATAGCCTGCAATCGCACGTTTTTTGTAAAGTCCACTATCCTGGTCATAGCCAACATGGACCGCAACGAGCTTCCATTGCTGCTCAATGTCATCCCAGGCAAAGACCGGACTACCGCTATCGCCGGCGTTAGCACCGATTGAAAGAGGTGTGGTATTAGCATCATCGGGTCCCAAATTGTAATAACGCAGATAGGTGCTATTAGATATGTCACGTACATTATTTGCGCTGATAGTGCCGCCGGTCTTCCAGTTATAAGCACCCGTCAGCAGGACACGCTCAGTCTGGTCGTCGTTGATTTGCTCCTGCGTCCCGGTGCCTACTCGGGTATACCATGAATAGCGTGATTTATAATCAGCGATAAAGTCTGATTTGGTCACGTAGTTATAAGGTGCAGCCTCCGTAACCACCTTATTTAACCGCGGCGCATGAAAATCCTGTGTGCTGAGTTCGTTACGATTGATGAGCGTGTAAGTTGTGGCATATTGAGCACCATTACCAAATGCCACCGATTTATAACCGGAGTTATGTTTTACACTGACAATATACGACGGTGAGATAAGCGTTGCGTAGCCCATAGAGGCTACGCCGCCAAAATCAGGCATAGGGAAATTAAGATAGTCCGTTAGCGATCCATCTTTGCTATAAACTGGGGCCTTCATTCTGCCCACATTATAGTTCCCCAAATTTTCTGCAAAATCGCGATAATCCTGAACATCAATATTGTTAAGCATGATGCCCGCATAAGATTTGGTGCAGATAAAGAAGGTACAACATAGCGCTGCGCTTCCAAAATACTTCAATGGATTATCCTCATGAGGCTATTGTTATTTAAGAAAAATACCTTAATTAATTAAATAGTATCATTATGACAATCGGTAACAGAATCTGAGTTTTATATTTCAATTGATCCAGATCAAAAAACGAGACGAGTCAGTGTAAAAACTGAGGTAACTTTATGTATTGCAAAGCAATAAAAACTCATTGCCAAAATGGAATGAACATTTACTTTTAATAAAACACTTAAAATTATCGTCAGGCCAATTGTCAAATGAGATCAAAATAAAGATGTAAGCACACATATTGATAAAAGATAAATCATTAATTCGGATTGGAAATAATTCCCTGCATCATGTAATCTTTTTTATTTGAAACCGACTGTAATTACATCGACTAAATAACATCCAAAGTCATTCATGATATTAATCAATCCCCTTTCTGCTGCAAAGGAATGATGGAGCTTAGCCTCATTTTCCGGGACGGAAATGAGGCCAGAAAGCCGAGCCCGTACAGGAAAAAGAGCTGTAATAATCAACGAGGTCATTATCAATACTTAGCCGGGATTGAAAGCCGACAAGGGTGGCTAAAAATAACCTTTAATTGTATAGACTTTACTCACCTTCCGCCTGCTGACCGTTTAATGATAAGAGGATTATTGCGGGTGATCACGATGAAACAATGCCCATTGCTCAATCTTTTCACCGGAGGGTAACAGGCAATAGCGTGTGCTCCCGTTCGATGGTGCCTCCTGAACCTGCTGTCCGCCACGCTGAGCACACCATTCACTTGCGGGATTACGCATTGTAAGGCGCGGTGATTCAGCGCTATGGGGCGTGCAGCCGCTCATTTGCAGAGTAGCCAGCATCAGGGAACAGACTGTTATTCTATTTACTCTTTTCATTTAATCTTCTCTCAACATTAACTTCAGGCTGGTGAGACGGCGTTCCTCAGGTTCACCAGGCTATGACTCAACGCACAATAGCGATCAGCGTCTTAAATAAGTAGCTCTGAATCAGACAGTTGTCAGAATGTGACTCTTCAGACAATTTATTTCTTAAATCCGGAAGCGGGTCTGAGCGTGTAATAATGATAGCACCCACACGCTAAACTTACTCTGAACAAACCGTCTTGTTACTGACAACCCCCTCGCCATCGGACAAAACAGAATAAATAACGCCCAAAAGAGAATGCCTGTAATAATAAATAACAACAATCCCCAGGCCAGAACTAACACACAAGCTTAATTTTCAATAGAAATTCGTTCAGCATGCCGAAATTATTTTAACCTATCGTTAAAAGATACTCACTTTCATTCCCTTTACATAATTCACTTCCACCCTGCATAATCCTGACATCTTTAGTACAGATGCTGTTATTAATGGATTTAATAAAAAATACACTCAATTCTTATCGGGCTAAGACTCAGTATGAGGTGTGAAGTAGTAAGCCTGTTCAGAGGCTATTCGCCCTTTAATTAAACCTCAAGGAAGATTGACTGATATGAATAAACAACCTGACCGAAATAAATGCATAAACGCGATGGTGCTGGCTGGCGGAATGAGGATATTGCCGCGGGTCAGTTCTGCTGCTGTAGCGGGAAACAGGTTTCTGCCAATTCAGGATCGGGCAGCTCCGTCACACCGGTTGCGTCAGGTAGTGCTTTTGCAGAAGGGGTGGTTGTGAGCAATCAGTCCTCGTTGCAGGCCAACGCATTGCAAATCACAGCTCAGGGCACCAACGGTATCGTTTTAGTTTTAAAGAATAAACCCAATAAAAGATGTGTGCTTAAGGAAACCTGAATGAAGAAAATATTATGGATGATACTGGCCCTGATCAGCTCGGGCCCGGCGTATGCTCGTCATGAGGTCACCGTTGCAGAGGCGAAAACGATGCGCGACGATCGACAGGTTACACTCACAGGGACCATTAGTGGCAGAGCAGATGATGATCATTACTGGTTAAAAGATTCGACGGGTCGTATTCGTGTCGATATAGATGAGGACGACGACGATGATCGTTATCTGATGGGTAAAAAGGTCCGGATCATCGGTGAAATTGACCGCGATGATGGTGACAGCGAAATTAATGTAGATCGCGTTTTTATTCTGCAATAATCCTCTACAAAAAACATAAAGAGCCAGCGATGACGCTGGCTTTTTAAGTTCATCAACCTATCAGAAGGTTCATGCCACTTCGGGCAACTCACCGGCAAAAAGATAAGTGACCCACAGCTTCGCACTCAGGTCCTGGCGATGGCTGATACAACAAATGACTTTTAATATTGCCATTTCAGATGCTGAAAAGAAGCCCGGTTGATCATTCCCGATTATGTAGGGATGATTTCTGCTGATTTTCGTGAGAAGAGTTGAGTGCAGGCACAGACTGAGAGAGATTACGGCTATCCACGCCTGACTGAAACGCATCAGGTAGATGAAGTACGGGTGCAGCAACGACATAGTTACTGTAAATATAAACAGACAGCAGAATAATCATACCTAACATCATTACTGTCACCATTCTAAAAGTAATGGCCAAAGATTTATATTTTTTTAGTGGCTCTTTCTTCACAAAAACCTCTTTACACCCTGAACACGAAAAGCAATCTGTGCATCACAGGAAAGCAGTTCATCAGAAATGGCTATTAACGTCAGAAACCACTCAAATACGGACTGAACAAATAGCTAAAAACTTACATATTCAATAACGCCTTTATAAAGCTCCAGCAAAGTGACATCATTAATGAAAGCGTTAAACTCCTTATCACCACTTAGCGAAAACTTCTTCATCACATTATACTTATGTGCATAGATCGTTTTAGCAGAAAGGTTCAGACGTTTAGCTGTCTGCCCCACGCTATACCCTTTTTTTAAAAAACTTAGTACCTGCAGCTGGACAACCGTGATACGCGCAAATTCACAGTGTGAGCAATCTGAGGGTAGAAATCCCTTCAGGCTTTCCTGCTTTTCCAGCCAGAAGCGGATAACTTTTGCAGAAATATTACGGACAGAATCGCTACGCGAGATGACAATCAAAGAACGATAGCAGAGAGGCAGGTGCTCAGTGATGATGTCCGCAACCTCATCAACAAACACCATTAAAATACTACCAGGCTTCCGATCCCGGTAGGCGGGCTGACACATATAAAGGCGCCACTGTGCAACACTGATCAGTATGAAATCCGCCTGAGGTAAATTTTGCGCGTCATAAGCGGGTAAAAATTCTACTGGTGTGTCAGATAATAGTGCTTCCTCAATAATTTTTGAAATGCCCAGCCGAAAGAAGTAGTTTTCATTTGTACAAATGACTTTAAAATCCATTTTTCCCTTAAGCATCTCAAAAGTTAAAATAAAAAACCAATCAGGTAAACTTGCCATTAATCAGAGTCAGTTCACCTTTCTCTTTTAATTCTTTCAACACTCTGCAAATGGAGCTTTTTGAAAGATGAGAACTATTTTCAATCAGATATAGTGCCGAAAATCGCTTCTTAAGATGAGGAGGTAGCTTCCCCCAGCGATTGATTAAAGAAATCACTTCATCATGCGAATTATTTTTAGGTAGCTGGATGTAGTTCATCAGGTCAGAGTACTGGCCAGATAGAATGGACATGGCATCATTGAAAAGATCTTTCTCAAACACCAGGCGCCAGAACACATCGTAATCTATGAAACTGATCTTTCCATAGTCAATTCTTTCCAGATAGACAGGTGGTTCATCAAGTGCCGGAGTGACACCGACAACAAATGGAGCCGACAAGATATTTAAAACCTTATTTTCGCTCTTTAATTTGAGTAAGAAATCACCATCAAGAATGAACATAACCCGGCGTACATTATCTTTAGTGAGATGGTAACGACGCTTGCCGCGCGAAATCTCATCTGGATTAGCAACCTGGGTATACCCGGCTAGCGCATCGATGATCCGCTCATGATTTTCAGTCACTCTATACATAATAATTAACTCAATCTAACTAACACAAGGTTAGTGATTAGTAGAAAAATTAGCAAAAATCCGTTTGTTATAATCTCTTTTTTTCGCCTGGCGTATTGACGATCTCTGACTCTCCCCCAAATATGAGCCATAGAAAGGTTGACTGGTTTCACTATAGTAAAACCATCACGCTAAAATTCAACACCACAAACACGCAAAAAGGAAGAGAATTACACCAATGAATGGCATCACAACCAGATATTTCACCGCTTAAAACCTTATTAATCAGTATATCAAACTAACAAGTAGAGAATTACTGATAGTGTTATAACTTTTTTCTTAAAAAAGGAATCAATCATAATCATTTGAACATTGATGTTATAATTCAGCGATATTAAGCACACAAAAAGGCGGCAGAAGTTTAAATACACTCCATTATTTATAATGTCTTTAATCATTATGGAATCATTGTTAATTACCCCCTAAAAGTAAAAAAAACACCACAGCATCTGATGTCATAAATTAAACCACAGCGTCCCCATAACAGACATTTAAATAACAAATTAATGAATATATAGTTTTATACTCTGCGTTTTATAGATATTGCAGACATAAGTCCTGGGTAGATGAATTGTTCTATTGCTGCAACCTTCATCTTAGATTGCATATGAAGACCGATTTCTCATCCTCTGGACGTTTAATCAGATTCCACTTTCTCCCGCTGAAGCTTTTACATCGCAGAATGCGTACCCCTTTCAACATTTAAAAAAACCAGTAATGCGAAAAGTTAAACCACCTCATCAATAGTCGACAGCAAACATATAACGATGTAAATAATTTCACGGCAAAACTCTAAATCACTATGAATGTAAAAAATTGTTAATAAAAGACACCTTCAGCTAATAATGCCAATAGCACGTGATATTAATTATGGATATTTTACTATTTTATTTTCCAGGGCTTCCAAACCCAATAACGCCGTTCGCTTGAAGCGGCGTTCTAAAAATTAATGCTGAGTAATCGAGTAAGTGATTAATATTGCAGATATAAATGAGAGTTAACGCCTGTTGAAATGTAAAATGTTTCAGGCGCAGGTTTTTTGATTTTGTGGGTGCTGTCGTTGTAGGTAGCGTTACCGGTATAACTGCTTTCGGTCTCACATGGGCAACGAGCGGCGGTAGCGCGGGTGGTATCGCGGGTTTAGGTATTATTTCTGGCGGTGTCGGCCTGATTGTCGGCGCAGTGGTTGGCCTGGTTGATGGCGCACTTTATGGTGCGATTAATGGCTGGGATTCAACGATTAGCGGGTTCAATCAGATTGCTGAAAACCAGTTTGATCCTACTGGTTCTGTCATTACTTCATAAGGGAATATCATGCGTGGATTGAACGATCGTGAAATTGAAGGCGTTAGTGGTAGCAACGTACACGCTGAGTTACCAGTAGTCAGCAGGGCTCTGATGAGCCCTGCTTCACTTTTTAACTACAGAAAAGGACTATCTGTGAATATTTTAGGGGAGAGGAAGCTCAGCAGTGGTGTTTCTGATGAAAATACATTTATTCTTTCTTCTGTCCAGACCAAACTTCTAAGAAAGTATTCAAATCTGAAAATTAATGCTTACCTGGTTGAGTCAGAGGATTTAATGTTACTATTCAGAGAGAAGACGCCAGCGATATTGATTACGAACTGTTGCTTTACCTTTAACCGTAATGATTTAAATGGCGTGCGAAAGCTTTAAAAGTACATAAGCAAAATCCAAAACTAAAAATAATCATTTTTACTGCGCAAAAGTCAGTCTCTTTGTAAAAGGTCTATTACAAGTTCCGTTCAATGCTATCGTATACAAATGCGATGATATTCGTGACTGTTCAAGATATTCAATTGGGTTTGCTCATCTGATTCAGGAATATACTAATCAGAACAGATTCCGCGGTCAGTCAGGCGAACATAATAATCCGGAAGAGAATATTAGCCAGCTTGCTATTCTGCAAAAGCAGATGGAGGACTGGCAACAGGACGTCCATCAGCCAGTGGTTCTGTGTAATAATCTGACTACAGGTGTCATGATTACCTATGATTTTCTTCGGCCAGATAAACTTCGTCTTTACCAGAAATAAACGGTATTCACACTAAACATGGACGACCTGTTAATTTTATCTCTGTTAAAGGCGAGTCCCATTACCGCTGCAGATCTTCAGATTTTCTCAGATACCCTGAAAAGTTTCCGTACCGCGTAAAAGCGGCTCTGCCAGCCATGTGCAGATAGAATCAAACCGGAAGAGTTTTCCTCTTCCGGTGTCTCTTTCAGTAATAAGACGCTCATTTTAGTAACGCTGACAGGTGAAGAGGTAGGAAAGTGGTCCACCAATAAGATATGTCTTTTGATCGACCTGCGTCATATCCAGCTGCAGATAACCAGGATCGAGTGTAATCTCCGCCAGCAGCAGATTAAACACGGCATCCGGCGTCGTATCGTTTGTTGCGGTAATAATCGTCCTTATTTTATAGCGATAAGTGTCACGATCAATTTTATTACCTGCGCTCAGCGCAATGCGTCGATTAAGCGTTGTATCTTTATCGCCAAATGTAACCTGCCCGTTGAGTAACAGATAGCCCGAGCCAGAATCAATAAAACGCAGATCCTGGGAAACAGAAAACTTAATCGTTTCACCATCATGACGACTAAGATCATAGCGGCTGAACGCTGAACAGCGAAAAGGCAGGTCGTTAGTCCGCGGCTTGAAATAATTAATCCCGGCGAAAATCACCAGTAGCAGCGCAGCGAGTGTTAACGTCAGCATAAATGTGGCGTTCCGTTTCAAAACGTTCTCCAGTCAAGATAATAGAAGCTGTCGCAGGAAACGATATGGCCACTGCTGTTAAGGTTACATGCGGAGAGAATGGTCCTGCCATAGTCAGTCGTTGTGAATGACGTATTTTTATCAAAATAGATGCGCCGTCCCGGCACGCAGGATTGCTTATTCTCTTTGAGAATTTCAAGTATTTGTTTATCCAGTGACTTCTGCTCAAACACTTCCAGCCCCTGAACAATCACCGCCTCACAACCGCCTTGCAGTTTAATGGTACTCATAAAAGCACTTTTTTCACCAGACTCACTGATAGTGATGTACCACAAAGCACTTCCCAGCAACATCAACATAACAATGACAAATATCGCCTGCCTGACGCTGAGAAAAGCTTTTTTGACAACCTTATCGTCCATGACAGGATCGGGGTGTATCGCCGGGCTATCCTGGCTGGAAACAGCACCCTCCGCCGGCTCTTCATCATTCTGACGTTCTGTCACTACCAAAGCCGGGGAAGATTCGCGTTCAATTTTGATGTCAGTATTCAGCCGAATGCCGATTTTCGGAATGGTGATAATCAGATTTTCACAACCATAAGCCGCGAGCGCTCTGCGCAGGATACTCAGATACTGATTCAGATTACTGTTTGATCCACGCAGGCCATATTTATCCCAGACTTCGGTCAGCAAGGTTTCGCGCGCCAGTACTGCTCCCTGGGAATTCAGCAACTGCTCAAACAGCCGACCCGATGAAATACTCAGACTCAGCGTTTCCTGGGTAGGAATATGACTCAGCGTACAGTCATCTGAATTGTAGGTAACCTGATCATCGATAATGTAAATCATTAAGAAATCACTGAATTTGCGCCCATTTCAGACAGTATAATTCAGCTTATTTAAAGAAGCACTAAAGAGACCTGAATCTGTCAACTCACACAGGTGATGTTGAGTTGACATCCAAATTTGGTATGCAGGCGAACCTGGACACGTTCATCCTGTTTTACGCCTTATAACCGGCCTTAAAGGGGCACTCCCAGAAGAATCCAGGCTTTACCCGCTTACCTCAGGCCTTATCAGCTGACAATATCAGTCCTGACCTCACTGGTTTGCCACCTGTGCGGTTTTGGAGCGCTCAACGCACTTCAGCGGTTGCAAATCATGGATTTTGATCACAACAGGGACTAAAATGTGACCACCTATAACAGTGGTCACTGAAATTTTCACCCACCTTTACTCTGCCAGGTTCTGACAATGACCCAATCCATTACGGAAAATGGCACGCGCGGCCCGACCGGGCACAACGTGCGTGACCAGATTGTGGATGCTGCCATGCAGCACTTCGCGCATTATGGCTACGAAAAAACCACCGTCTCCGATCTTGCCCGGGCTATCGGCTTTTCCAAAGCGTATATCTATAAATTTTTTGACTCGAAACAGGCAATTGGTGAAGTAATCTGCGCCACCCGACTGGCGATGATCATGCAGCTCACTGAAGCTGCGATCGCTGATGCGCCTGGGGCATCAGAACAACTGCGACGCCTGTTTCGCACGCTTTCCGTTAGCGGCTCGGAACTCTTTTTTCACGAACGTAAACTGTATGACATTGCTGCCGTCGCGTCGCGTGACAGATGGCCGTCAGCAAGGGCACACGAAGAGCGACTACTGAACCTGATCCAGCAAATCCTCCGACGGGGTCGCGAATCCGGTGAGTTTGAACGTAAAACCCCGGCAGACGAAGCCGCGGAGGCAATCTATCGGGTGATCAAACCCTACGCCAGCCCGGTACTGCTGCAGTACAGCCTGGATGACGCTGAAGAAGCCTCTGCACAACTGGCAGCACTGGTGTTACGTAGCCTTGCGCCCTGAGCATTGCGCATGATGTAACTATTGACTTATTTAGTCACAAGATCAACGATAGCATTCTGTCTGGTTATCGCTCAGGATTCTGATGCTGCTAAGCTTATCTCTGTCTGCTGTATTCCATCCCTGCGTTGACCTGGCGCACCACCCTACGCAGGGTCTCACCTTTCGCCCTCAAGGCGTGTATCTATTCTCCGCAGCAGCATTTCACTCACTGTCCGGACTGTCTAAGGGAGCAACATTATGAGTCACTTAGCCTCATCACAACGCATTGTCATTACCGGCGCGGGCGTCGTCTCGCCACTCGGTTGTGGCGTTGAAACCGTCTGGCGGCGATTAACGGCAGGGGAATCAGGTATTCGTACCCTGCCCGACACGCTTACTACTGGCACCGGTATTTCAGTGGGTGGCAGCGTGCCCGGCATCGATGAAGATCCGCAGGCAGGTTACGACCCGGAGGCGTTCATTGCGCCGAAAGAACGTAAAAAGATGTCGCGCTTTATAGAATTCGCGCTGCTGGCAGCAGAAGAAGCGCTGAATCAGGCGGGCTGGCATCCTGAAGATGAGGCAGCGCGTGAACGCACCGCGACGATTATCGCCTCCGGCGTCGGCGGCTTTGGTGCCATTGCCGACGCAGTGCGCACCACCGACGCGCGCGGCCCGCGCAGGCTCTCACCTTTTACAGCGCCTTCGTTTCTGGCCAACATGGCCGCAGGTCATGTCTCAATCAAACACGGTTTCACCGGTCCGCTGGGTGCGCCCGTTACCGCCTGTGCAGCAGGGGTTCAGGCAATTGGTGATGCAGCAAGGCTGATCAGAAGCGGTGAAGCGGACATTGCTATTTGTGGCGGCACAGAAGCGGCGCTGGATCGCGTCACGCTGGGCTGTTTCGCGGCCGCACGTGCGCTATGTGTGGGCTATGAAGAGCAGCCGCACCATGCCTCACGTCCGTTTGATCGTGACAGAAACGGCTTTGTGATGGCCGAAGGTGCCGGCCTGCTGGTGATTGAGTCACTGGCCCATGCCGAAGCACGCGGTGCAACGCCGCTGGCGGAGATTGTCGGCTATGGCACCAGCGCCGATGCATACCATTTAACCGCGGGTCTGGAGAATGGCAGCGGGGCTGCGCGGGCGATGAGAACCGCCCTGCGCCAGGCGGGCATCACCCCGGACGACGTTCAGCATATTAACGCTCACGCAACCTCAACGCAGGTTGGCGATCACGGTGAACTGGCGGCTATTCTCGCAGTGTTTGGCAATGATTCGCAGGTCGCGATCGCCTCAACGAAATCCGCCACCGGCCATCTGCTGGGCGCGGCAGGCGGCGTTGAGGCGATATTCACCCTGATGGCGCTGCGCCAGCAGCTTATTCCGCCGACGCTGAACCTCCATCATCCCGATGAAGCCGCAGGCAATCTGGATCTGGTGGCGCTCAATGCACGTCCCACTGCACTGACGTATGCCATGTCGAACGGTTTTGGCTTTGGCGGCGTCAACGCCAGTCTCGTGTTGCGTAAGTGGTCATGACGGCATAGTGATTATTAAGCCCGCGCTGCCAGACACCCTCTCAGCGCGGGTGATACCTCAGACATCCTGAAAAGCGTGCTCAGTGCTTCCCGGTGTGCCGGGAGCGCTCAAAACGCCCTGTGTACAACAATCGCTTTATAAATCTGTACCTTTCCTGACAAAATTGCCTCCGACAGACCGCCTGCCCTTTTCTTTGAGCACTACAATTAATCGAATGAAAACAACTTTAGAGAATATTGATGAAAATTGCAGCTTTCGATATTGGTGGTACCTCTTTAAAAATGGGCGTGATTGATGACCAGGGAAATATCCTGGCCAGTGACAGTACTGATATTTCCCATAATTCACGCGACAAAATACTTGATGAGATCCTGGCCTGGCTGGAGAAAAACCCCGGCTGTGCTGGCATCGCTGTCAGCACGCCCGGTTATATTGATGCAGAAGCCGGATATATCGCCATGGGTGGCACCATTCGGGACTTCGACCAGTTTCATCTGAGCCAGTGGCTGACGGAAAAAACCTCACTGCCTGCCATGGTCGAAAATGACGCACACTGCGCCTTACTGGCTGAACAGTGGCTGGGCAAAGCAAAAAAGCTCAGTGATTTTCTGATGTTAACCATCGGCACAGGATTAGGCGGAGCGGCTTTCTGCAACGGTGCGCTGATCCGGGGCGGTCGTAATCGCGCGGGCGAATTTGGCTGTCTGCTGACTTCACGCCCCACCAGCAGCAATATCGAGCGCCACACCATGAGCCAGAGTTGTACCATGACGGCACTTAGGGAGGATTACAGCCAGCTCATCGAAAAGTCTTCCGACGACGTCACCGGTAAAGATGTCTTTGACGCATACGATCGTAATGAAGATGCCGCACAGCAGGTGGTGAATAAATTCTACCAGGATCTTGCGGCCTGCTTATATAACCTGTTCAGCGTGTTCGATCCGCAGATGATATTTATTGGTGGGGGAATTACCGAGCGTGAGCCGTTCCTCGATGAACTGGCAAAGCAGCTGGAAAAATATGATCTTGATATCCGCATTGGTGCCGCAACCTACGGCAACGACTCTGGCATGCTGGGCGCGACATGGAATTTCCTGCAGCGTCAGCCAGAAAGATAAGGGTTTGCAGATCAGGTCTTAGGCAGGTTACTCCTTTCAGATAATTATGATGATTTATCTGGTGCGGTATTTAAAAAAATAACCCGGTCATGGCCGGGTTTATTCTTGTTTATAGTAGGGTCGTATTTACGCCAGATCGTCTGACGTCAGGCCGGTCATTTCCATGACAGTTTTACGGTCAGGGCCGTTTTGTAACCTGGCACGTGCGATTTTAAGGGAAGCTTCACGCTGTTCTTCAGTGCGACCTTTCTCAATACCACGCCGCTCACCAGGCTCGGTACCTTCTGCGCGCCCTTTTTCGATTCCTTTTTGTTCCAGCTGCTGTGCGATGGTCTTCAGTGCGTCTCCGTGTTATCGCACCCGCTGTGCCAGTTCATGAACGAAAGCTCCGTAGTCAGCTGACTCACCAGCCTGCAGTGAATGGTGTATTAGCGTCATCACCTGGGGTGAAGAAAGATAATCGGCCATGAGCAGCGTAACCAGATGGTCAGTCAGGCTTGCAATGCCGCGCTGATGAATATCTTTCTGCAAAAGCGTCAGAGCGGCCATACCGCGATGAGTCTGATCTCGTCATCCGTGATGACCGTAATGTCCACCAGCGGGAAGGCGCCTCTATAAAGATTTTCCGCCACTACCGGATCATCAAATTCGTCGAACCCGCGCGTCAACCAGGGATAGGGAGTGCGCTTACCGGTATAGAACAGTACAGGTATGGCTAAGGACAGCTTTTTATGGCCAGCTTCAAGGTGGCGCTGCGTAGCGGCTACCGCATAACGTATCAGGCGGAAAGCCACCAGCATACATTTAGCCCTCTCCCTATCCCCGTACCGGCGCATCCAACAGGCTAAGCGCCACGCCTGTCAGGGTATAGACCAGCACATACAACAGAATCAGCGCAGTAAGCAAACGACGGTGACTGCACATCCCGCTCTTTTTCATGATGTCATTCAGAAGGTATAGCTCAATGCCAGGGTGGCCGATGCGCCGTTGTGCCGTGCCACGATGGGGCTATCTGAAGCATGTTTATCCAGCCAGCTGTAGTCGCCGATCACACTGGCGGCCCAGGCGGGCGTGAACTGATGGCTCCAGGTCAGGCTGGTGTCGGTGCCATAAAATCCACCCGCGGCGTCATAGCGTTCAAATCCGCTGCGCGCACTTTGCTTGCTGTTAACGCCATACCAGGTATTCATATAGCGCCCGTCGCCAAACAGACCCGCCACCTGCAGTGCCACAGTGTCGTCGCTGGTCTGCCAGGGGATCAGGGTCACGGAAGTCCGGTACTGCACGCCCTGACTATCAGTTAATGGCAGCGTCGCTTTGCCCTCCAGCACCAGCCACGGCGTGACCGACCATCCCAGCGCCAGCGCGGTGTTCATCGTTGCGTCGATATTGCCCATGCCCCTGAGCCGGTCATCACCGTCACGCCAGGATGAATTGCGGTCAGAGCGGCCCAGCCCGTAGCCCAGCGTATGTTCCAGATAAAGCCCGTTATCTGCCTGCAGGTCGTAGCCAATCCCTTTCTGCGAGTCTAAAAAGAAGGCCCCGTCACGTGCCTGGATCACCGGCATCAGTTGCCAGTGCTGCTTATCGGCGCCGCTGTAGCGTGGTGCATTGATCCCTGCAATGCCCAGCGTCAGGCTGGGTGGTGGCGTGGTACTCTCATCAGCCATGGCAGCAGCGGTACTTAATCCCAGCGAAAAACAGACCATGTGCAGCGTTATTTTTCCGGTTATCATCACGTTTCCTCATTATCACATCAGGTGCGGAGCTGAGGGGTTCAGAGCCGCGTCAATGGCCGGAGTATGCGAGGCGAGTGTCAATGAACGACCAGGGATTTATGAAGAAACAGTCAAGGTGATCCGAAAATGCAGTCAAAACGTATACTGATTATTGAAGATGATGCTGATGCGGCGGGCGTACTTGAGGCCTACCTGAAACGTGAAAATTATGAGGTCATGATTGCCGGTGATGGCCCCGGCGGGCTGGATGCCGCCAGACGCTGGCAGCCCGATCTGATCCTGCTGGATATCATGCTGCCCGGCATGAACGGTACCGAAGTGCTGGCAGCGTTGCGACGTCGCGACGATACCCCGGTGATCATGGTGACCGCGATGGGTGATGCGCCGGACCGCATCGGCGCACTGCGCTATGGCGCGGATGACTACGTGGTTAAACCCTATCATCCGGGCGAAGTGGTGGCGCGCGTTCAGGCTGTACTGCGCCGCAGCCAGCAGAGCCACGTTCCCGCGCCAGAAACCCTGCGCTGGGCGGGTTTAGTGGTGGACCCGGTGGCACTTACCGCAGTGGTCGATAGTGACGGTGCTTCACCGCGCCGCCTCGATCTGACACCGACCGAATTTTCCCTGCTGGTCACCCTGATGCGTGCCCCGACACGTCCGTTTACCCGCCTGTTTCTGCTGGAGCACTGTCTGCCGGAAAGCGATGCGCTGGAGCGGGTGGTCGATACCCACGTCTATAACCTGCGTCGCAAACTGGAAGCCGCGGGCATCTCTGATGTCTTACCGGCAGTGCGCAGCGTCGGTTACCGGTTCAGACAGCCATGAAGAACGATACGCATACCTCACTGTGGCGCTGGATCTGCATCCGGGTGCTGTTTCTGGCGATCGGCAGCGTGGTGCTCATCGCCATCTGTATGTGGCTGCGCTTTGCCGTGCAGGCGTACTGGGTCTATTACCGGATGCCGCCCGCGCTGCTGGATGAGTTCACCCGGTTGCGCCAACACCCTGCCAGCGATCCGGCACGCTTTCATCAGATTATCGACCAGTGGTGGGGCATCAACTTCTCCGATCCGTCGCTGGCCTCGTCGGACTGGCTTACCGTGATCGTGCTGGTCGTGGTCATGATCCCGTTTATGGTGCTGATGGCGCTGCGTTTCGCCCGTCCGCTGTCGGCACAGTTCAGCCAGCTGGCTACCGCAGCGCGAGCGGTGTCGAAAGGGGAATTTGGCCGAACGGCAGTAATCGTAAAAGAAGCCCCCCAGGAGCTGGTACGTTTTACTGAAGATTTCAATCAGATGACGCAGCAGCTGGCGCGTTACGAGCGTGAGCTGCGCACCTCGCATGTGGCGATGGCGCATGAACTTCGCTCGCCACTGACGGCGGCGATGGGTCGCCTGCAGGGGATTCTGGATGGCGTCTTTCCTGCCGAACCGCAGCAGCTGGCGATGATCATGAAGCAACTGACGCAGCTCAGTCGCCTGACAGACGAACTGCATCTCTTGTCGCTGGCGGATGCCGGGCAGCTTACCCTTAACCGCGAGTGGTTTAATCTCTGCGAATTACTGCGCGAGCGCTCCGGCTGGCTGATGCCGCAGGCAGAACAGGCGGGTGTGAATATCAGCGTCATAGCACCGGAGGAGCTGCGACTGTATGCCGATACCTTCCGGCTGGGCCAGGTGGTGACCATCATCTGTGAAAATGCGCTGCGCTATGCTGCCGACGGTGGCGCGTTGCTGATCACCGCCAGCCAGAACGATCAGGCAATCACCATGACCTTCCGTGATTACGGTCAGGGTGTGGAACCGGCCTTCCTGCCGCAGCTGTTTGACCGCTTTACCCGCGCCGAATCTTCACGCGCCCGTCACTCCGGCGGCAGCGGTCTGGGACTGTCGATCGCCAAAGCGATCGTCGAGGCGCACGGCGGGTCGCTTCACGCAACGCTGCCCGCCGACGGCGGTCTGTTGATCGGGATAACGCTGCCGGCGAGATAAATTGTTCTGGCTTGACCATTTCTTGATGGTTCATGGCACGTTTCTGGACACAAGCCGGGTTCAATGAGCACAACTCATTAAAGGAACCCGGTTATGACAGACTTCTTATCGGATGCTGCCCGCCAGGTGTGGCGTCACCTCTTCGGTATTCACATCTTTGCGCCGATCATCTTCGTGCTGCTCGGGGTATTCATCATGACCGGCTGCCGGGACAACAGTTCTGCTCCGCCTGCCGCCCCGCTCCGCCCGGTTAAATCAGTGATCGCCCCACCGCTCAGCAGTGATGCGTCATTGCTGCTGACTGGCGAAATCCGTGCTCATGAAGAGGTTGCGCTGGCCTTCAGGCTGGATGGCCGGGTGGTGAGCCGTGCCGTTGATCTGGGCGATCGCGTCAGCGCCGGGCAATCGCTGGCAGCGCTGGAAAATGATCAGTCACGCAATCAGCTGAGCAGTGCCCGGGCCGATCTCGACAGCGCCCGTGCCGCTGAACGCGTCGCCGCGCTTAACCTGCATCGGATGCGGCTGCTGATGCCCGGTGGCGCCATCGCCCGCAGCCAGCTGGACAGCGCCCAGGCGGACTGGCAGAGCGCGCAGTCCCGCCGTCTCAGCAGCGAAGCGGCACTGAAAAATGCCCAGGATAATCTCAGCTGGACTCAGCTCACTGCGCCCACCGCAGGCCGGATTACCGCCATCGCGGTTCAGCCAGGTCAGGTGGTCAGCGCCGGACAAAACGTGATGACGCTGGCAGCGGGGGATGCCCGTGATGCAGTGTTTGACCTGACAACGCCTGCGCTGCTGCGCCCTGATGACCGGACACCGCTAAAAGTGACGCTGCTCGCCGATCCCGGCGTGCAGGCCAGTGGCACAGTGCGTGACATCAGCCCGCAGGCCGACCCGCAGACCCGCACATGGCGGCTGCGCATCTCGCTGAATCAGCCGCCTGAGGCGATGGCTCCCGGTGCCACGGTCATGGTCAGCCTTCCCGATGCGCAGCCGCCGGTCATCGTCCTGCCCGCCAGCGCCCTGACCCGCTCCGCAGACAAACCCGCGCTGCTGGTCGTTGATGCGGCGTCACGCTTACAGCTTCGTCCGGTGGTACTGGCTCGTTTTAACGCGCAGCAAATCTTCGTCACTGCCGGGATCCGGCCGGGAGAGCGCGTCGTCACCGCTGGTGTCAGCACCCTGCAGCCTGGCGAAAAAGTCACGCTGGCACAGGAGGCACCATGAAGAAATCGACTGGCTTTAACCTTTCCGGCTGGGCGCTGGCGCATCAGCAACTGGTGATCTTTTTCATGCTGCTGGTCATGGCGGCGGGTGTCCTGAGCTATGAAGGTCTGTCACGCAATGAAGACCCGGCATTTACTATTAAAACCGCAGTGGTTTCTGCTCAGTGGCCTGGCGCAGATGTGGATACCACCGTAAAACTGCTCACTGACGTACTGGAACAGAAGGTGCAGGAGATCCCGTCGCTGGATGCGGTTGAGAGCGAAACCCGCGCCGGACAAACCGTCATCTATGTCAACCTGCGCGATGACACGCCGCCCTCTCAGGTGGCCGGCATCTGGTATCAGCTGCGTAAAAAGATGCAGGACGTTGCCCCTTCACTGCCGCAGGGCGTGCAGGGTCCGGCCGTTAACGACGAGTTTGATGATACCTTCGGCACCATTTATGGCTTCACAGCGGATGGGTTTACGGCCAGAGAGCTGCGCGATCGGGTCGATAACCTGCGTCGCAGTCTGGCCAGTCTGCCCGACATCGGTAAAACCAGCCTGCTGGGTGTTCAGGAACAGCAGGTGGTTATCGCCTTTTCGCCGCGCAAGCTGAACGGTATGGGTCTCGATTTACAGCAGGTCAGTGACGCGATCAAAGCGCAGAACGACGTTGTACCCGCTGGCAGCCTGCGTACCGACCGCGAGAATATCGCGCTGCGGGTCAGTGGCACTCTGACTTCAGTCGAAAGTCTGCAGGCGATTACCCTGCATATCGGGGAGCGTTTTATTCCGCTGACCGATCTGGCCACCATCAGCCTGCAACCTGCCGAACCGCCGGCCCCGACGTTCCGGGTTAACGGCGTTCCGGCTATCGGGCTGGCGATCTCCATGGCCGGCAGCGGCAACATGCTCGATTTCGGTCAGCAGCTCAGTCAGCGCATGCAGATGCTGGCCGGTCAGTTACCGCACGGTATCACCATGACCCGCGTGGCCGACCAGTCTTCGGTGGTGAAAAACGCGGTCAGCGGCTTTGTCCGGATCCTGGGCGAAGCGGTCGTCATCGTGTTAGCCGTCTCCTTTGTCTCGCTGGGACTGCGCGCCGGTCTGGTCGTGGCGGCGGCGATCCCGCTGGTACTGGCCATGACCTTTACCGGCATGTTACTGGCAGGCATCGGACTTCAGCGCATCTCGCTTGGCGCGCTGATTATCGCGCTGGGGCTGCTGGTGGATGATGCCATGATCACCGTCGAGGCGATGGTGGCGCGACTCGAGGCGGGCGACAGCAAGTGGCAGGCCGCAACTTATGCATTTAAAACCACCGCCTTTCCGATGCTAACCGGTACGCTGGTGATGATCGCCGGTTTCATTCCGGTCGGTTTCGCCGCCTCCAGTGCCGGAGAATATTGCTACTCGCTGTTTGTGGTGATCGCCCTGGCGCTGCTCTGCTCGTGGGTCGTCGCTGTCATCTTCTCTCCGCTCACCGGCTGCTGGCTGCTGTCGGCCAGGCACATCAAGGCCGATAAGCCGCCGGGCGTGCTAACGCGGAGCTACCATCGGCTGCTGGAGGTGATTCTGTGCAACCGGCTGGTGACAATAGGTGCGGCGATGGCGGTGCTGCTGGTCAGCCTTTACGCCACCACCTTTATGCAGGGTGAATTTTTCCCTGCGTCGGATCGCCCCGAGCTGCTGGTCAGCCTGACGCTTCCCGCCAGTGCAGCCCAGGCTGAAACCACCCGCCGTGCCGCACAACTGGAACAGATGCTGCGCAACGATCGGGATGTGGCGAACTTCACCAGCTACGTTGGCTCGGGTGCGATACGCTTTTATCTGCCGATGGATGTGCTGCTGGATAATGAAAACATCGCGCAGCTGGTGGTGGTGGCGAAAGATCTGGCGGCACGCGATCGGCTGCGCAGCAGGCTGGAGCAGAAGCTGGCGGTGGATTTCAGTGATATCACCACCCGGGTATCGCCGCTGGAGCTGGGTCCACCGGTCGGCTGGCCGCTGAAATATCGCATCACCGGCCCGGATAACGCCAGGGTGCGACAGGCAGCCGATCGGCTGGCGGCGCTAATCGCCCGCTCACCGCTGACACGCGAGGTCAATCTTACCGCCGGCGAGCCAGAACGGGTCATGACGCTGGCGGTGAATCAGACCGCAGCCCGCGCAGCCGGACTCTCTTCCGATACGATAGCCACCGCGCTGAATACCCTGATGTCCGGCAGCGTGGTGACTACCCTGCGCGATCGTAACCGGCTGATCGACGTCGTGCTGCGCAGCAATGACCCGGAACGGCAGGACACTGACACGCTGGAAGGATTGATGATCACCAATGCCAGCGGACAGAAAATTCCGCTACGCCAGGTGGCGACCCTGAACTGGGGAGTAGATGACCCGGTCATCTGGCGACGGCAGCGGCTGGCTTATATCACCGTACAGACAGATATTGCGCCCGGTCAGCGGGCTGAACAGGTCTCGCAACAGCTCGCACCAGCCGTCGCCGCCCTGCGCGCTTCACTGCCTGCCGGATACGGTATTGAAGAAGGAGGCGTGGCGGCAGAGTCTGACAAAGGCAACAGCTCGGTGTTTGCTCTGCTGCCGGTGACGATCTGCGCCATGCTGATCCTGCTGATGATCCAGCTGCAACGCTTTTCCGGGATGCTGCTGGCGCTGAGCATGGCACCCTTTGGCCTGCCCGGTATCGTATCCGCGATGCTGCCGGCTGGCACACCGCTGGGGTTTGTGGCACTGCTGGGAATTATTGCCCTGGCGGGGATTATCATCCGCAATGCGGTAATCATGATCAGTGAAGTGGATGCGAATAGCCGTGCCGGGCTGCCTGCGGGTGAGGCAATCCGGCAGGCTGCCCATCACCGCGCGCGTCCCATTCTGCTGACCGCCTGTGCGGCAATACTTGGTATGATCCCCATCGCGCATCAGGTTTTCTGGGGGCCAATGGCACTGGCGATTATTGGCGGTCTGGTCAGCGGTACGCTGGTAACGCTCACGGTGCTGCCCGCCGCGTTAAGTCTGATGATGCAGCGCAGTTCGCGTTAAAACTGCACCCGGCGAACCCGTGCTGAGAGCCGCGGGATCGCCGGAAAGGATCAGTTCATCACCTCGACCAGAATCAGTGGACACTTTCGGACTTTGCAGGCCTGACTGTAGGCCAGCGAGCAGACCGAGCAGAGATCGCGCACGTCAGACTGGTACTCATACTCCATGAAATAGCGGAACTGGCCGCCCGCAGAATCTGTTCTCCAGAATCGTTGCGGCTCCAGAATTTCATCCAGTTGCCTGAATGTCAGGGCTGACGGGTTATGAAACCCGACTCTTACGCGGTATGTAGTCATGCACCGATTATTGGCATCCCGGTCCCCGGCCGCCAGTTGATTATTGTTTTCAGTACAATAGCTGGCGCTTATCAACCCGCTTCGCCTGGTGCCTCAGGCTGTTCTGTCAGCAACGCCAGCAGATGCAGCACCGCTTTTGACGGGTGATGCCGACGCCAGGCAAAGGCAACGTCGGTAAACAGCGTGTTGTTTTCGATATCGCAAAAGCTGACCCCGGGGTTATCGACGCAGCGCATCGACTCCGGCACCAGCGCAATCCCGCAACCCGCCGCCACCATGCCCAGCGACGTAGTGATCTGCGGAGCCTGCTGAAAGGTGTGGCGTGAAAAGCCTGCCCGCAAACAGGCAGTGACAATCAACTCATACAGACTGGGCGAGACGTCGCGCGGGAAGATTATCAGTGTTTCCCCCGCCAGCGCGGAGAGCGCCACGGTGGGTGTGCCGCTGAGAGGATGGCAGCGCGGCAGCGCAATCAGCATCTTTTCGGTGGAGATGATACGCAGATTAAATGCCTTGCTGCTTTCACACGGCAGCCGGATAAAAGCAGCATCCAGCAAGCCCTCCTGTAAATCCTGCATCAGCAAAGACATATTCTCTTCGCGGGTCAGCAGCTCCATCGCCGGATAACGTTCTTTAAACTGGCGGATCACGGTGAAGATACGCGGATTGAACGCCACCGAGCTGGCAAACCCCAGCGACAGCTGACCACTGATCCCGCGCGCGATACCGCGTGCGTTCTCCAGCGCCTGATCGGCCAGTTGCACAATCTGCCGGGCATCTGCCAGAAACGCTTCGCCCGCTTCGGTGAGTTCCACGCCACGCGTCAGGCGCTTCAGCAACGGTGTGCCAATTTCCTGCTCCAGCCGCAGTATCTGCTGACTCAGCGGCGGCTGCGAAATCCCCAGCATTTCAGCGGCTCGGGTGAAGTGAAGCGTCTCGGCTACGGCAACAAAATAACGCAGGTGGCGAAGTTCCATATCAAAAACGTCTCAAAGTTAACAGGTTTCGCTATTGGACCCACCGACTGAATCGGTTCACCATTAGGTTAACACGGCTTAACGGTTAATCGACGAGGCATAAAATGAGCAATTGTGTAACTGATTGTTCCTGTGAGGATCAACTAAAACATACTGTCTTAACGCTTTCCCAGGATGCACCAGAAAGCGTTATCTATCAGACCTCTTTAATGAGTGCGCTGCTGAGTGGCGTTTACGACGGCAATGTCCGTATTGCCGACCTGCTGCGCAAAGGCGATTTCGGCCTGGGTACCTTTAACCGGCTGGATGGCGAGATGATCGCGTTTGACAGTAAGGTCTATCAGCTGCACGCCGACGGCAGCGCGCACCCGGCCGATCCGGCGCAGAAAACCCCGTTTGCTGTGATGACCTTTTTTAAACCGCAGCATCTTTATGAATTTGACCGGCCGATGTCGCGTGAGGCGATCCATCAGGTGATCGACAACGAAATCACCTCCGATAACCAGTTCTGCGCGCTGCGCATCAGCGGTCGTTTCAGTCGCGTCGAGACCCGCACCGTGCCATGCCAGTGCCGTCCCTATCGCTCAATGCCGGAAGTGCTGGGCGATCAGCCGACCTTTGCCTTTAGCCAGCGCGCGGGCGAACTGATCGGATTCCGGACGCCGCAATATATGCAGGGCATTAATGTGGCGGGCTATCACGAACATTTTATTACCGACGACCGCGAAGGCGGCGGCCACATTCTCGATTATGCGCTGGAACAGGGCACCCTGACCTTTGGTGCCATCAGCAAGCTGGTCGTGGATTTGCCGCAGGACAGCGATTTTC
Source organism: Pantoea sp. E956-1 (assembly GCF_982223955.1). Lineage (NCBI taxonomy): Bacteria > Pseudomonadati > Pseudomonadota > Gammaproteobacteria > Enterobacterales > Erwiniaceae > Pantoea > Pantoea sp. E956-1. Next base: position 44,922 of record NZ_CEUYZP010000014.1, read on the forward strand.
TCAATGCCGACCTGAACCCCGCCAATCTTGACGCCGCGATCCGTGCGGTAGAAAGCTAATCAGAGGAATCATGATGAAAACTCCAACCGATACCGCACTCTGGACCTGTGGCGCTGACCTGGTGGTGGCGCAACTTGAGGCGCAGGGCGTCCGCCACGTTTTTGGCATTCCTGGCGCAAAAATTGATAAAGTCTTTGACTCACTGCTGGACTCCTCCATCCAGACCATCCCGGTTCGCCACGAAGCTAACGCCGCATTTATGGCTGCTGCAGTGGGTCGCCTTACCGGCAATGCAGGTGTGGCGCTGGTCACCTCCGGGCCGGGCTGCTCCAACCTGATCACCGGCATGGCCACCGCCACCAGCGAAGGCGACCCGGTGGTGGCCATCGGTGGCCAGGTGAAACGTTCTGACAGCGCCAAGCAGGTTCATCAGAGCATGGACACGGTTTCAATGTTTCGCCCGATCACCAAATATGCCGTTGAGGTGACCGATCCCGCTGCGCTCTCTGAATGCCTGTCGAACGCGTTTCGCCACGCCGAGCATGGCCGGGGTGGCGGTGCCTTTATCAGTCTGCCCCAGGATATTGTGGATCAGCCGGTGACCGGCAAAGCGCTGAGCAGCAAAGGCCGTCCGGTACTGGGCGCCGCACCTGACGCAATGATCGACGCCGTCAGCGAGGCCATCGCCGGGGCTAAAAATCCGGTCATCCTGCTGGGATTAATGGCGAGCCAGACAGAGAACAGCGAAGCGATTCATGAGCTGCTGACACGCAGTCACATTCCGGTCACCAGCACCTATCAGGCAGCGGGAGCGGTCAGACAGGATCACTTCTCACGCTTCGCCGGACGCGTCGGGCTGTTTAACAACCAGGCGGGCGACAGGCTGCTGCAACAGGCTGACCTGATCGTCACCATCGGCTACAGCCCGGTGGAATATGAACCGGCGATGTGGAACAGCGGTAACGCCACCCTGATTCATATCGACGTAATACCCGCTGAGACCGACAACCGCTATCTGCCGGATGCTGAACTGGTAGGTGATATCGCCGCCACGGTGCGTAAGCTCGCCGCGCGCATCACTGCCCCACTCCAGCTGACCCCGGAAGCCGCCACCATCCTTGAGGATCGTCAGCAGCAGCGCAAATTGCTGGCGATGCAGGGTGCCAGCCTCAATCAGTTTGCTCTGCATCCGCTGCGCATTGTGCGCGCCATGCAGGACATCATTAACAGTGACGTCAGCCTTACCGTCGATATGGGCAGCTTCCACATCTGGATCGCCCGCTATCTCTACAGCTTCCGCGCCCGCCAGATCATGATCTCCAACGGTCAGCAGACGATGGGCGTGGCCCTGCCGTGGGCGATTGGTGCCTGGCTGGTCGAGCCGCAGCGCAAAGTGGTTTCAGTTTCCGGCGATGGTGGTTTCCTGCAATCCAGCATGGAGCTGGAAACTGCTGTCCGCTTAAAAGCTAACATTCTGCACATCGTCTGGGTCGATAACGCCTACAACATGGTGGCGATGCAGGAAGAGAAAAAATATCACCGCGTTTCGGGCGTCAATTTTGGGCCGGTCGATTTCAAAGCCTACGCCGAAGCGTTTGGGGCAGCGGGCTTTGCGGTGACCAGTGCGGCAGAGCTGGAGCCGACGCTGCGTAAAGCGATGGATGTTCAGGGTCCTGCGGTTGTGGCTGTGCCGGTCGATTACGCCGACAACCCACTGCTGATGGGTCAACTGCATCTGAGCCAGCTTCTTTAATTTCTCAAAAAGGAAATCATGATGAAAAACAGAGTGGCATTTGTGACTGGCGCAGGCCAGGGCATTGGTGAAGCGATCGCCCTGCGTCTGGCGAAAGATGGACTGGCGGTTGCGGTAGCCGATTTTAATCCGGAGACCGCACGCCTGGTCGCGGAGAAGATCAACCAACAGGGCGGTAAAGCGATTGCGCTGAAAGTCGATGTCTCGCAGCGTGATCAGGTGATGGAAGCAGTAGAAGAGGCGCGCCGCACGCTGGGCGGCTTTGACGTCATCGTCAATAATGCCGGTATTGCGCCCTCCACGCCGATTGCTGAGATCACCGAAGCGGTGGTCGACAAGGTCTACAACGTCAATGTCAAAGGGGTGATCTGGGGCATGCAGGCCGCGATTAAGGCATTTGCTGCAGAAGGTCACGGCGGCAAAATCATCAACGCCTGTTCTCAGGCGGGTCATGTCGGTAATCCGGAGCTGGCGGTTTACAGTTCCAGTAAGTTTGCCGTGCGCGGCCTGACGCAGACCGCCGCGCGCGATCTGGCCTCTGCCGGCATCACGGTCAACGCCTTCTGCCCTGGCATTGTCAGAACACCGATGTGGGAAGAGATTGACCGGCAGATCTCTGAAGCAGCCGGCAAGCCCGCCGGTTACGGCACCGAGGAATTTGCGAAACGCATTACGCTGGGACGTCTTTCTGAGCCGGAAGATGTGGCAGCCTGTGTCGCTTATCTGGCCAGTCCCGACTCCGATTACATGACCGGTCAGTCACTGCTGATTGATGGCGGTATGGTGTTTAACTGATCTTCATTTGCCTGCTGCGTCATCGCGTAGCAGGCGTGTTTCCTGCCATCGTGGAACCGTTAATTTTTTTTATCTGAAAAGCGGTTAGCCATCAGCCTGTTGACCGTCTGACGTCGTATTCCCTGCCTTTTTGTCGCCACAGAGATTAAAGCTGCTTATCATCCTGCCGATAAAACAGAGACTCCTCTCCCTGTTCGAAGCGACCATGTTAACGATCAATCATAACGAAACCGCCGCGATTACGAACAAAACGCGGTACAGCACTGACTCTGTTCTGGGACGAACGGTTGAACGGTTATCATCAGGGATGAGAATTAACAGTGCCAGAGATGACGCGGCAGGTCAGGCGATTGCCAACCGCATGACGGCCAATATCAATGCCGATGCGGTGGTAGCGCGTGGCCTCAATGACGCCATCAGCTATTCCCAGACGGCAAGTGGCGGCCTGGGCAGCATCGTCGATCTGCTGGTCCAGGCGCGCACCCTGTCGGTCCAGGCAGCCAACGGCACGCTGTCGGACGCCGATCGACAGAGCATCAACGGCCAGTATCAGCAGATTATGGCAGGCATCAATGAAGTGGCGGAACACACCGAGATTTTCGGGCGTTATCCGCTGGCGACTAATAATCCCGATCTACCGCCTGCGAAGCTGGGTAACGTTGACCCTATCAACACGAAGTTTCCGGTGCCGGGCAAGAATTACTCCTTTACCTCTGGCGTAATCCCGCTGGCCTATATCCCGGCAGGCTCGACGGCGATAAGCATCACCATCGACTCGCTGGGTATGGATGACGACCTCCAGCTCTTTACCCGCGACGGTAAGCACCTGGTCGGTACACCACTGGACGGCAGTGCGCCTGATTACACCTGGGCCAGCAAAAGCATCACTAATTCGGCTACCGCGGATAGTCGCCTGCTGACCAGCAGTAACGGATTTGCCAGCGGTGCAGCTTATGACAGTTCTCAGTTGCTGGAGGGCGGCCCGAGCTGGACGCTGGCGGGCAGTAACAGCAGCACCTACAACGGCATGAACATCACTTACAGCGGTGACGGCGATCGCTATGAAGATGTCGCGAGCGGCGATTTCAACAACGGCACCATCACCAGTAACCGACTTGAGCGCATCACGCTGGATACCGTCAGCGAGGATTTGATTGTGGTGGTGGTGGGCAATGGCTCCTTCACCGGTAATCTGACCTGGGGAAATCTGCCGGAACCCAAAGGTGTGCCTGCGACGCCGCCGAAGAAGAGCGAACCTATGGAGGTAGTCACCAGCGCCGATTACGGTCAGCCAATCCAGTCGGATACTATTCCGGCAACGCCATCGGATACCAAAACGCTGGGGCTGAACAACACCACGCTGCTTACAGAGGGCGATATCTCAACCACCATGAAAGCACTGGATAGCGCGCTCGAGAAGATCAGCGGCTATCAGTCGACCTATGGCGCGAAGATAAATCGTTACGAATCGAACCGTAATGTGCTGGCGCAGCAGGGCGTGGATACGTCAACGGCTCGCAGCCGCATACAGGATGCGGACTATGCTGAAGAAGCCAGCCAGCTGGCACGCAGCCAGATTATTCAGCAGGGTCAGACGGCCGTCAGCAAGATGGCGAACAAGACTCCTGAAATGATTCTCCAGCTGTTAAGTAACTAATCCCTCTGACCGGCTGAGCATCCTGACTCAGCCGGCCCCCCCGTTTCTCCTGTCCCCAGCCCCTCTTATTCAATTCCCGGCTGGCCCGAAATCTCTGGTTACACGTCGTCACCCTTTGATCCCTGTCACACAAACTCGTTTAAGATTCGTTTAAAGATGATCATGATCACCCTTTTTTGTTAAAAAAATGCTAAATACTGACAGCGATTTAATATCGTCTTTCTGAGCAGGGTTAATTAAAACAACAGGTTAATGATTACCACGCTAAGTAATTACCTGAATTTTCCTGCCGACATTTAACTCTTTCATTACTTTTACGCCATTGCGAGGGCTGTTAATTTGCTGACGATACTGGGTTTTACCATGGTTGTTTGCTTCATGTATCTGATCATGACCAAACGCATGTCAGCCTTGATTGCGCTGATCCTGATACCCACCCTATTTGCGCTGATTGGCGGATTTTACCAGGGCCTGGGTACCATGATGCTGGATGGCGTCAAAACGCTGGCCCCTACCGGCGTAATGCTGACCTTCTCCATTCTCTATTTTGGTCTGATGATCGATGCCGGCCTGTTTGACCCGCTGGTGCGCTTCATTCTCCGGCTGGTGCGCGGGGATCCCCTGAAGGTGCTGGTCGGAACAGCAGTACTGACGCTAATGGTCTCGCTGGACGGTGACAGCTCGACCACTTACATGATCGCCATTGCTGCTTTCCTGCCGCTCTATCACCGGCTGGGTATGAACGTGCTGATGATGACCTGTCTGGTCAACCTCGCCAGCGGCATCATGAACCTCTCTCCCTGGGGCGGCCCGACAGCCCGTGCCGCGGCGGCACTGCGCATTGACGCCCTCGACATCTTTATTCCGATGCTGCCAGCGATGCTGCTGGCCTGCGCCAGCCTGGTGGCGATGGCGGTGCTGTTTGGCCTGCGTGAGCGTAAGCGTCTTGGCGTGATGATCCTGAAAGATCACCATATCGACAACATTGAGCTGGGTCTGGGCGATGCGGAAGAGTGTGCAGCCAACCGCCGTCCAAAAATGTTCTGGCCTAACTTCATCCTGACCACCGTGCTGCTGGTGCTGCTGGTGATTGGTTTAATGCCGATTCAGATCCTGTTTATGCTGGCGTTTGCGATTGCAGTAATGCTCAACTATCCGACGCTGGAGGAACAGAAAGCGCGCATTGGCTCCCATGCCGGTAACGTCCTGGCCGTCACCTCGCTGATTTTTGCCGCCGGTATTTTTACCGGCATCCTTTCCGGCACCGGCATGGTTGATGCCATGGCGAAGAGTCTGCTGGCGGTCATCCCCCACAGCTTCGGGCCTTACCTGGCAGTGTTCACCGCACTGGTCAGTCTGCCGTTTACCTTCTTTATGTCGAATGATGCGTTTTACTTCGGCATTCTGCCGGTTATCGCCCAGACGGCAGCCAGCTACGGCATCACCGCGGAAGAGATTGCCCGCGCGTCTATCGTTGGTCAGCCTTTCCACCTGCTGAGCCCGCTGGTGCCGTCAGTCTACCTGCTGGTGGGTCTGGCGAAAGTTGACATCGGCGACCACCAGCGCTTTGCAATCAAGTGGGGGATTCTGGTCAGTCTGGTGCTGATGGCGGGTGGTCTGCTGACCGGCGCTTTCCCGCTGTTCCACAGTTAACCCTCTGCTTTCTGGCGGATAACCGGCAATTTTGTCCGGTTATCCGCTTCACCGCTCCGCCTACTGCGTCATCCCTCTCTACACTCTATAGCCAGGCTGATGGGCTGCGCGCCGGACAGGCCGTAGCCTCTCAACGATATCCCCATTGACCCTATGGAGGCCCGATGAAAATTCACCACCTTAACTGTGGCTGTATGTGTCCGCTGGGCGGCGCATTTTATGATGGATTCAGTAAAGGCCTGAAAGCGCATCTGGTCTGTCACTGTTTGTTGATTGAGACGGATCGCGACGGGCTGGTGCTGGTAGATACCGGCTTTGGTCGCCAGGATATCCATGCGCCCGGCAGCCGCCTGTCCGGCTTTTTCCGCGCATTAAACAATATTCAGCGCCGCGATGATCTGACCGCACTGTCACAGATTACGTCCCTGGGTTTCCGGGCTGAGGATGTGCGGCATATTATTCTGACCCATCTCGACTTTGATCATGCTGGCGGACTGACCGATTTTCCGCAGGCGCGCATCCATCTTTTGCAGCAGGAGGTTGATACCGCGCATCAGCGTCATAGCTGGTTGTCACGGGAACGTTACCGGCCTGGCCAATGGGGTGGGATCAGCAACTGGGAGACCTATCAGCCGCAGGGAGAAAAGTGGTTTGGTTTTGAGGCGGTTAATCGCCTGCGGGACTTACCGCCGGAGATCTTGCTGGTGCCGCTGGCGGGCCATACGCCGGGTCACGCGGGTATCGCAATTCAGCAAACCGATGGCTGGCTGCTGCACGGCGGCGATGCCTGGTTTTACCGCGGCGAAATGCGGCAGCAGACGCGGCACTGCACGCCGGGACTGCGCTTTTACCAGTGGATGATGGGCATGGATAACGTGGCCAGACGGCACAATCAGCAGCGACTGCGTGAGCTCTCCTGCCAGCACGGCGGCGAAATCACCTTTTTTTGCAGTCACGACGCCCGTGAGCTGGATGCGTTACAGGTTAATGCGCCGCTGCGCTGATGAGAAAATACCCGTATCCACTGATTCGAGCAGTATGGTGACCGGATGAAAACTCAGGGTTATGGTTTGTCAGGCGCCTGTTACTTTGTCGCTTTCGCGTTTTCATCTCCAGCCTTCTCACTTAAGCTTCCTTGTCATAGCTTATCATTGTACAATGATTGGTATTACTTACTACGGAGGTCCCATGAGAGCAATCAGTTACAGCGAAGCCCGACAGAATCTGTCTGCCACTATGGTTCAGACAGTTGAAGATAAAGCGCCGGTATTGATCACTCGCCAGAACGGTGAATCCTGCGTGCTGATGTCGCTTGAAGAATATAACTCACTGGAAGAGACGGCATACCTGCTGCGGTCACCTAAAAATGCGCGCAGGTTGATGGATTCCATCGAAAGCCTGCAAAGCGGTAACGGGACTGACAGGGATATTATTGAGTGAAACTAACCTGGTCCGCAGAAGCCTGGGAAGATTATCTCTACTGGCAGGATGCCGATAAAAAAACCGTTAAAAAGATAAACGAGCTGCTCAAAGATGCCAGCAGGACGCCTTTTGAAGGCAAAGGAAAACCCGAGCCGTTAAAGCATAATCTTGCAGGTTTCTGGTCACGCAGGATCACGGCTGAACATCGGCTGGTGTACGCTGTCAGCGGGGATGCTCTATTGATTGCCTCATGCCGTTATCATTACTGACGGGCTCATGAGCTTGCGCCTGAGCCCTTACAATGCACCAGTTTCAGCGGCGTAATCATCCACCGCAATCCGGATCGCACGCCCTCTTTTTCAGCTGTGCGGAAAGCCAGGGCGCAGTCAGGCTCTCTGCAGATGCGCTCACCTCTTCCGGTGAGCCGGAGGAGACAACCCTTCCTCCTTTAAGACCCGAGCCGGGACCCAGATCAATCACCCAGTCCGCCTCTGCCACTATACGCATGTTGTGTTCCGCCATGATCACGGTATGACCACGCTTCACCAGTTCATCCAGCACAACCAGCAGCTTATCCATGTCAGACGGATGCAAACCTGTTGACGGTTCATCAAGCAGATAAAGCGTGGCGGTACGCTGGACCCGCTGCAGCTCCCAGGCAAGCTTGATACGCTGGCACTCCCCGCCCGACAGCTCAGTGGCGGGCTGACCCAGCGTCAGATATCCCAGCCCCAGCGACGTCAGTGCCGAGAGCGAACGCTGGATCCCGTCATGTCCGTGAAACACCTCAGTAGCGTCATCAACGGTCAGATCAAGCACATCCGCTATCGTCAGGTTGTTCCACTTCACCTCCAGCGTTTCGGGGTTATAACGGCTTCCCGCGCAGACGGAACAGGTGGCGGTAGCGCTAGGCATGAAGAGCAGCTCAATCGAAATCTGTCCCTGCCCTTCACAGGCAGGACAACGTCCGGCTGGCAGATTGAAGGAAAACCGGCTGGCGCTGAAGCCTTTGGCTTTCGCCGCATCGGTGTCTGCAAACAGCCTGCGAACAATGTCGAAAAAGCCGGTGTAAGTGGCCAGATTTGAGCGTGGTGTCCGGCCGATAGGACGCTGGTCGATTCTGACCAGACGGCCGATGGCGTCACTTCCGCTGACAACCTGACCCCTAACGTCCGGCACCAGATCCTCTTCCTCGGCCTCCTCGATGTCAGGCGTTTTGTCAAAACGTCCGAGCATTTCCGGCAGTACGCGATTCAGCAGCGTCGATTTCCCGGAGCCGGACACGCCGGTGACGGCCGTCATTCTCCCCAGTGGGATGGCGATATCCATTCCGGCAATATTGTTGCAATAAACCTGTTCAAAACAGAGCCAGCTCTCTGCGGGCCGGCGCTGGCGCAGCCCGGTATAGCTTCGTGAGAAAAGATAGACTGAGGTGGGTGACGCACTGACCTGCGCAAGCCCTGCCGGTTCGCCGTTATAGACGATCTCGCCGCCATGCGTTCCCGGGCCGGGGCCGACCTCGATAAGCCAGTCCGCTTCGGCGATGAGGTCAATATTATGTTCGACGACCACCAGCGAATTACCGGCACGCACCAGGTTCTTCAGGGATGCAAGCAGCGATTTGACATCATCGGGATGCAGCCCGGCTGACGGTTCATCCAGCACATAAAGCACGCCAAACAGCCGCGATATCAACTGGGTGGCCAGACGTACGCGCTGCAGCTCGCCGGATGAGAGCACGGTGGTGCGGCGTCCCGGCGCCAGATGACCCAGACCCAGCGTTTCCAGCTGCTCAAGCCGCATACAGATATCCGACGCCATCCGGATGACCGCCTCACGCAGTGCCGCCTCTGCCGGCAGGTCTGGCGATGCGCCACGTGCATAAGGCTTCAGCAGTTCAGCGAGCTCAGAGACCGACAGCTCACTCAGGCTGGCAATGTCATGCCCGGCAAAGGTCACGGACAGCGCATCCTGGTTTAGTCTTTTACCGTGGCATTCAGAACAGGGCGTGACCGTCACAAAGCGCGCCAGCCGTTTCTTCGTCGTCTCGCTGCCACCCGAATAACTCTGCAGCACGATTTTTGCTGCACTGGTGTACGTGCCGGTATAAGCCGGCTCTTCGCCCGCCGCCAGCGCTTTTTCGCGCTGCTCAGCGTTCAGACCGACAAAAATCGGCACCGAGGGCTGTTCGTCAGTCAGCAATATCCACTGCTGATCACGGGCTGAAAGCGTATGCCAGGGCGCATCGACATCGTAGCCGAGCGTCTCAAGGATGCTGCGCAGGTTTTTGTTATGCCAGCCTCTGGGCCAGGAAGCGATAGCTCCCTGGCGGATGCTCAGTGAGACATCCGGCACCATCGACTCGGTTTTAACGGTGTGCACTCTTCCCAGTCCCTGGCAGTGGGGGCAGGCACCTTCAGGATTGTTAGGCGAGAAAAAATCGGCGGTCATAAAGGGAACGCCTTCAGGCCTTACGCCCGCCCGGGAAAACAGCAGGCGCAGCGTGACAGAAATTCGGGTGAGGCTGCCCACCGTTGAACGCTCCTGAGCGCCAGCCCGGCTCTGCTGAAGCGCCACCGCGGGCGGAAGTCCGTCAATATTATCCACATCCGGCGCAGCAGCCTGATCGATCAGACGACGAGCATGTGGCGACACCGACTCGATAAACCGGCGCTGGGCTTCCGCATAGAGAGTATCAAAGGCGAGGGACGATTTACCGGAGCCTGAAACCCCGGTGAACACCACCATGGCGTTGCGGGGAAATCGCAGTGAAACATCTTTGAGATTATGTGTTCTTGCACCCTGTACCGAGATATAAGGATCAATGTGCTCATCAGCGCGGTTATGCTCGGCGTTGCGTTGTTCTGTCATGATTTCCCTGATTGATAATGCACGGCAGATTCACGATCGCCTGCCGTTACTGACTAAAAATTGCAGATCTCACCCGGCGTTTGGGCTATCCGGCCCGTTTTGGGATAGAAACAACAGCAAGGGTAGTCAGGGATCGCGGTCAGCACAACGCGAGGGACGTTCATTAAGTCATGGCAGCACAGACGGGTAACCAGCATGTACAGGAAGCCTTCTGGTCTCTTAAGAAAACAACTGGAGCAAATTCAAACAACGGCACGCTGACGCCGCGAGACACCGTTCAGGACTTGCCGGACTGGGGCGTTGTGGCTGAAGCCGTCACGGATCTGGCTGAGCCAGGATTCAATACTGCACCGCAGGAATAAAAAAGCCCGCACATGGCGGGCTTCAGTGACTGGACTCATATCCGTTTGGATTCGGCTGCGCCTACAAGGGATGTAAGCGGTATATTGAACATTTCATGCAGGTTGCGGATCATTGGCAGCGTCAGCGCACGCTTATGATTCAATACCTCATAGACACGGTTCGGCCGTCCAATTGCCGGCACCAGGTCTTTCGCTGTCAGCCCCATCTGCTCCATGCGAAATTTAATCGCTTCTACCGGATCGGGTGCCTCAATCGGATAATGTTCCTGCTCGTATTTTTCAATAAGCAGGATCATGACGTCCAGAAAGTCCCCGGCTTCACTTCCCGGTTCTGGCTCGTTGTCGAACAGGGGAGATACGGCAGCCAGAGCGGCTTCATAATCTGCTTCACAGTGAATCGGTTTGATTTTATAAGTCATCACATTTCCACCGTATTTGCGTTTATCTTGTCGTATTCAGCATGCGTTCCTACAAACTTTATGTAGACCGCCTGAAACCTGTAAGCCACTGCAACGATCAGACGGTAATGATTGCCTTTAATATCAAACACCACCCGATTGTTGCTCAGGAAATCTGCCGTTCTGTACTTATCCTTGATGTCCTGTGGCGTTTTCCACTGAGCCTTACTGACTTCATCTACCCATGCTCTTAACGGCTGCTCCGCCTGATTATGAGCCTCCCAGAATAGTTTGAGAGACGCGATCGATATAATTCGCACTGACTTTCCCTGTAGTCCCATTATGGGACTAGCTTAACAGCCCCATAATGGGGCTTCAAGGTTTAAGGCGCATCTTTGTTTTCAGGTAACTTGTATGGGTAAACAGTGATGAATCAGAGATATTGCCAGGTTCGCGCTGGATGACACTAAAAATCTTTAAGCATCCTCAACGCAAAAAAAAACCCGTCTGCGACAGGTTTTCAGGCATAGAAGGCGACAGTCACCGCTCCGGCATTACGGCTTCTTAAATTTATCTTCGACCTTCTCTTTCGCTTCCGCGATTTTGTCACCGGCTTTTTCCGCGAAACCCTCTTTATGCGCTGGCTCGCTGCCTGGCGTGACCGGGCGGGTGTCGTGGTCAGCGCGGGCCTGACGCGTGCTTTCAAGTAACGGATCGGCCACAGTACGATTCCCGGTCAGCCGGTCTGCGCCGAGAGGATCTGTACTGGCATGGTCAATATCCACTTCCTGACGGCGTACCGAATCGTTGATGGTTTCAACCCGATCGCTTGTCTCTTTACGTAACACCACCTCTTCAATGATCTCCGCGGTCTTATTAATCACGGGCTGCTCATGCGTCTCTTCTACTTCGACAGTTTTTTCAGACCAGTCAACATGGGTGGGTGAACCTGATTCATTCACGGGACGACGGAAGATTGCGGCGTGCTGCTCATGCAGCGAGACATTCTCTGACACCTGATCGGTGACAGTGTAGCGGCGAACGCGGGTTGATCCTTCGCTGACCAGACGTTTACCCACTTCCAGCCGCTCCTCGGCCAGACGCAGTACATCTTCGTCACTTTCATCACCGGTCAGGGCAGTACGGGCAGCGCCACGATGGGCAGGATCGGTAGAGAGCGGATCGACGGCGACATTATCCTGAAGCGTTCCACTGGCAGGTGCAGTCAGCCCATCACTGGTCGCGTAATCATCGGGCAGCGCCGCACTGCGCTCGGTAAGCTCTTCATGTGCATCAAGGATGCCCAGGGCGCGAGGTAACTCATCTTCATCGGCCCGCAGCGACAGCACCACTCCGCCGGTTCTCATCGCGTCTTCATAGACTTCGGCCTGATCCTCCTCCAGCGTATTGCCGAACAGGCGTTGCCAGAAGCCAGGGTGACGGGCTTCCTGACCTTCGGTACGCAAACGATCACCGGAGATGATATCAATGTCATCATCCAGGAACCCGGCCTTGATCAGGTTACGCTTTGCACCCTCTGCCAGTGAGAGATTGCTGAACATTGTTACGATTGTTTCACGCGCCATGTTGTGTTCCTCGGTGATGGATTCGGACGGCTCTGAATAGGGTGTTCGGGTCAGGTGAGCGTGCTGTTTGCGCAGGGAGACAACCTGTTCTGTCGCTTCCTCACTGACAACTTTGCGGATATGCCACTCCTCTTTCAGCACCAGATGACGAACGATCTCGACTTCTTCTTCGACGATCGGAATGATCAGCACGCCATTTTCTTCACGGATCTCCGGCATCTCAGCCAGCCGTTCCGACTTAGGAATGCGTTCTATTTCCGCTGTCTGATGCCGGAGCATCAGCGCAATCTTCTGCTGATGCTCAGTGACCTGTCGGGTAACCCTGACATGACCGTCGATGATCATCTGTTTCGAGACCTCAACAGTTTCCTCCGCCAGGCTTATCACCTGATCGCTACCCTCTGACCCTGGTTTTTCAGGAGGTTGATTGTTCATGTTTAACCTGCCTGTGATACAGAGCGATCATTTGTACTTTTCTTTGCCTGAAGCATAAGTCACTGCTTTTCGGTTAATTAAAGCCTGGCACAAACACTGGCAAAAGATAGCAAAAAGCAGAAAAACGCCATTATATGAAGATAACGTGGTGCTAAAATCGGATAAGCGGTACGGCAGATAAAAAATAACTAACGAAGCGGCCGACAGTGAAATCTCTCTTATCGCGTGGGCGAAAAGAGGATCAATCAGACGTTAACCTGACCTGAAGTGAATCAGACATATCGGGTCAGGGGTTGAGCCATTCGCTTTCCTGCAACTCGCCATGAGCCGAATACCGAAACAGGGCGCGCTGATTTTCGTTTCGCTGAAGCTGATAAGCGTCCAGCACACTGGCCTGCAAAATCACCACGCCAAAGCGGAATTCTCCGGTTTCCGCTGCCATTGCATCAGGCGTCTCATCAGCCGTTGCCCGTGCTTCACCCGGTGGTCCGCCGGTGTAAGTCTGCCTGGTGTACTGCGGTAACGCACGCCAGGCTGCCCGGGCAACATCACTTCCCGCCGCATAACACTCAACCCGCCCTGCCAGCCGTAACTGCAGGCGACGCTGATGACAATATCCCACCACGGTAACCTGCGGATTCGCCGCCATCTCCTGCCACTTCGGGCTGCGAACATCCGTATGAAATGTCAGCATCCGGCGGTCGTCGGCACACTGGCGCAGAACCACGGTGCGCGCCTGAGGTCGCAGCTGAGCATCGACCGTACAGAGCATCAGATAACGAAATCCGGATTGCGGGTCGGCAGCAGCCTCCTGCAGGGCTGCCCAGGCTGCTGCTTCAAAGGTTTTCAATTCCATGGGGATTACTCTCATCAGGGTCAATTTTCAGCCATCTGGCTAAAAGCGTAGCTTTAATGTGAGCAGAAGGCCTGCCAGCGCAGCGATAAGAGCAAATGCAGCCAGTGAGACCTGGAGGCCAATGCACAAATGCAGGCGCTGTTGAGATAGCGTCGGGATTGCGGGATACCTCGCAGAGCGGCGAAAGCCCGTCCCGCCAGTCAGCCACTCTGTGTTATTTTTGTGCCATCGCCACAGAGATTCGATCCGCAGGGAGTTGCACGATGACAACTGAAGAGTCAGCTAAAGTACCGGCTGAAATGCCGCTGAAAGTCACCTCACCGCGCCTGACTTATCGGCCACTTCGGCAGGAAGACTGGCCCTTCTATCTGACAGTCAGTCAGGATAGATCGGTGATGCAGTACATCAGCGATCCGCGCAGCGCTGATGAGATCAGAACCCACTCATTTGATGTCCGTCTGCCCGCCTGGTTCAAGGGCTGCAGACACTGGCTCTGTCTGGTTATCGGGGAAAAAACATCCGGTTCTCCTGCTGGCTTTTGCGGGTTTATCGATCGCGGAGAGGGTATTGCGGAGTTTGGCTTTATTCTGGCCGCAGACGCGCAGGGCAAAGGCTACGGCAGCGAGTCTCTGCATGCCATTATCACCTTCTGCTTTGAGCAACAGGATTACCGCAAACTGATCGCGACGGTGACGGCAGGCAATGCGGCCTCACGCAGGACCCTGATCTCGGCGGGCTTTGTGCAGGAGGGAACGTTGCGGCAGAACTTCTTTCTCAACGGCCAGTGGCAGGATGACTGGATCTTCGGCTTGCTGAAACAGGAATACCGGCCCGCACACTCATCCTGAGGCGCAGACTATCAGCTCGGGCATCCTCCTCTCCGGTCGCCACAGTCAGATCGATTCGCGTGGCGTGACGTCATAACCACTGGCGACAGCGGGTGGATAGTGCTCCTCTCCGCACAGCATCGCCTCGAAGTCCGCCGGCGTCAGTGGCTGGCACAGACCATTGCCCTGCATAATGTCGCATCCGGCGGCGGTAACAAAGGCGATCTGCTCTTTGTCTTCCACCCCTTCGGCGGCCACCCGGATACCCAGGCTTTTGCCGAGCGCGGTAATTGCCCGGAACATCATACGCACCCGCATGCTGGAACCCAGCTCGTGCGTCATCGACTTATCGATTTTAAAACCCGTCACAACGCTGTAGCGCAGCAGGTTAATTGCCCCCAGCGTACGCCCGTAATGATCGATAACGAACGAGGCTCCCGTTCGGCGTACGGCGTCAACCTGAACCGGCATATCCTGCATCAGCACGGCCAGCAGTGGCTCATCCACTTCCAGCTCAACAAAACCGGCATCGCCTCCGGCACTCTCACGTATCACCGTCTCCAGGCTGTTCCCTGCCAGCTGGCGCGGAAACAGGTTGATGCTGACGCGAAGCTGAGGAGAGCGAACCTGCCACTGCCGGACCTGTGCCAGAGCATTGCGGATGATCCATTCACCCAGCGTGACTGAAAGCGGACTTTTAACCAGCATGCCGATAAATTCTGCCGGCAACAGCAGCCCGCGTGTCGGATGCTGCCAGCGCACCAGCGTTTCGCAGCCAATAAGCCTTCCGCTTTCAACGTCGTAGCGGGGCTGATAGTAAAGAGTGAACTGCTGCTGCCGCACCGCCGTTTCCAGTTCGCGCTCAAAGCGGCGGCGCTGCTGCTCCGCTTCACGAAACGCGGGCATAAACAGCATGCTGCAGCCTTTACCCGACGCTTTGGCGCGGTAGAGCGCCAGATCAGCGGCGGACATCACCGAAGAGGGATCCCTGCCATGCTCAGGGTAGGAGGCGATGCCGGTGCTGGCACCAACCACCACCGGCGAGTCGTGATAGCGGAACGGCGTCTGTACCGCCACAATCAGTTTTTCTGCCGTAATTGCCGCTTCTGCACTGCCGCCCGCTAACAGGATCACAAATTCATCCCCGCCCAGGCGCGCAGCCGTCACGGCACTGGCGCAAACCGCACGAATCTGTTCGGCAACGTGGCACAACAACGCATCGCCTGCGGCATGCCCCAGCGTATCGTTAACCTCTTTAAAACCATCGAGATCGGTCATCAGTAACGTATAGGGAACGCCCGCCCTGGTCAGCTGGCCGACCTGATCCATAAAGGCGCTACGGCTGGCGAGACGTGTCAGCATATCCAGTGAAGCCAGCTCACAGAGCCGCGCCTCACTCTCATAACGGGCTGTGACATCACGGATTATCATGCCCACCAGCCGCTCGCCCTCTTCACGCCAGCCCGAAAAAGAGACTTCTGCCGGAAATTCACGACCTTCACGCGTGACACCCCATATCTGCAAAGAGCGAGGGTGCGAGATAGCCGCTTCGTCAGAAGTAATCCGGACCAGTTCATTACGGTAGTCAGTCTGGCAGCGAGCCGGGATCAGCTCGCTGATATACTGGCCGCGCATCTCCTCTGCGCTGTAGCCAAACAGCGCGGTGGCAGCCGGGTTCCAGAAGGTTATGCCACGCCGAAGGTCGGTGCAGACAATAGCGTCAGGCGAAGTGGATGAGATCGCCTCAAGTCGCTGCTGGCTGGTATAGCGCAATAGCTCCAGGCGATGCATCTCCATGCGATCCATCACCAGTGCAGCAATATCGCTCAGATGCTTGCGATCCTCTGCGGTCAGCGGCTCACGCGGATGACTGTCGGTCAGGCAGACCGTGCCAATGTGATGTCCATCCGGAGTGGAGAGCGGGATCCCTGCGTAAAAGCGGATAAAGGGGTAGCCGTGAACCAGCGGGCTGTCGCGGAAGCGCGGATCTTTCAGCGTATCGGGCACGCAGAGGATATCGCCCTGCGCCAGCGTATGGTGGCAGAAGGCAACGTTGCGCGCCGTACCTGAAATATTCAAACCGTAACGGGAAGCGAAGAACTGTCGCTTTTCATCGATAAGCGAGACAAAAGCAACCGGCACCCGAAACAGCCGCGCGGCAAGCGTAGTGAGGCGATCCAGCGCATCGGTCGGCGGTGAATCCATCAGATGATACTGCTTAAGTGCGTCGAGGCGAGCCGCCTCGGCATCATGATAAACTGGACGTTTCAGCGTAACTCCCCTCTGATGTTATCTGCTGTGGCTGGCCTGCCACACCATAAAGAGGACACGTTCAATCAGACAGAACGCGCAGAGTTCACTGCCGACCCGCTGCCAGAAGAAAGGCCCGTCAGTGAACCCGGCAGCAACAGGTTGCCGCGCTGAGCCCGATAAGTCTGACGCCGCAAACATAAAGGCATCAGTTAACACGTTATGCCTGGCGGAGAAGGTGTGGTAAACGCCCAACATTATCTGGCCAGAGCAGAGCAGGTGAGCGCTAAGCACGCTTCGCTTAACTCTTTATATCGGCCCGACATGACTTTACTTAAGAGAAAACAGGGGCTGAAGGCCTTACTTTTTTAACTTCGGTACCAGTTGATAGTGCGGATGCTCTCCGGCCAGCAGCATCAGCAGTTCGTATTCTCCCTGGCTGAGCAGCGCAGGATTTTTCGCTGCTTCTTTGGTCTGCCAGACACGCTGGCTAAGATCGAAACGCTCGGCTGCAATCTCCTGAGAGAGACCGGCAGCAAGGCGCAGTTCACGTACGTTGTGCTGGACGGCAACAGGCCGCTGTAAAATCTGATTTCCCATATAAATACTCCGCATACGGTGCCCCGGCGAGATGGCCGGGCGGAAGAACACGCCTGCGGCCAAAACATAAATTTGAGTTAAGTTTTAAACGCCCGGCGTTTTACACTTATCAGGAAAGCGTAACGCGCCGGTAAAAACAGAGAAAATAACCTGAATGATATTTAAATCACTGCCCGGATGATTTTTGCACTGCTGAGACTAATCATTGCCATTCTGAATGGTGGCATTGATCGAATGATGATCAACGTCAATCGCAGCCTCAGAAAATGACCGTTTCATTCATTTTTTAAAAAGAGTGAACGTTAATCGTTATTCCGTCCCGGACAGACATTATCTACAGTTCAGAAAAAATACGTTCAGGCTATGCCCGGGCAAACGTTGCCCAGCCGCCTTTTTCAGCAGGCGTGACGCGTTTAGTCTCTGCGGCGAGAGGAGGATGCGGCAGGGTAAAGCGCGTAATGACGCTGCCCAGCGTTTCAGTCTGTCCACTGAGACTGCCTGCTGTCGCCGAAACCTGCTGAACCAGCGTCGCATTCTGCTGCGTTACGCGATCAAGTTCAGCAACGGCGACCGTGACCTGGGCAATCCCTTTGCTCTGCTCATCCGACGCCAGCGCAATCTGTCCGATCAGTTCATTCACGCCGCCGACGCCGCGCAGCACGGCTTCCATGGTGGTTCCTGCGCTCTCAGCCGCCCGCCGTCCATCGTCAACGCGTGCCACGGTATCGGCAATCAGCTCTTCGATCTCTTTAGAGGCAGCAGCACTTCGCTGTGCCAGTGAACGTACCTCACTGGCGACCACCGCGAAGCCGCGGCCCTGTTCACCCGCACGGGCAGCTTCTACAGCGGCGTTTAACGCCAGAATGTTGGTCTGAAACGCAATACCATTGATAGTGGTGGTGAACTGCCGGATTTTTTCTGATCCCTGAGCGATGCTGGTGATGGCTGCCGATACCAACTGAACCAGTTCTACGCCCTGCTGAGTCGTATCCGTGGTGCTGGCAGCCAGTTCACGTGCCTCCCGGGCATTCTGTGCATTGTGACGCACGGTGACGGTGATCTCCTCCATGCTGGCTGCGGTCTGCTCCAGCGCAGCAGCCTGAGTGGATGTCCGGTCAGAGAGATCGGCATTACCCGCAGCGATGTCGCCCGCTTCACGATGAAGAATGGCTGCGTTGTCTCGGATAGCGCTGACCGTCTGCAACAGACTGTGCTGCATCTCTTTGACCAGCGGCACCAGTTGTCCGACACAGTTGCGCCCCAGATCTTCCGGCTCGCGCGTCAGATCGCCATCGGCAATAATTTTTAAATGACTGCGAATTTTACTTACCGGACGCACCAGATGAACGACCAGATAGCGGTCGCAAAACAGCAGCAACGCTACTGCCGCCAGCAGGGCTGACAGCAAAACGCCCTCAAGCCGGTGCCGGTCAGCCTTCAGGGGGGCCTGATTCCCGGCCAGCTGCTGCGTCACCTTGTCCAGCTGCGCACGGGCAACCGTTGCGTATTCTGAGGGGGTTGTCGTGAGTGCCGCGCGGAAGCTATCCCAGTCAGCATCGGCCGGGGTGGAGGCGACGAGCGCGTTTTTATCGGCTGGCGTACCGCTCTGCATGACGATAGCGCTGTGCGCCAGAAAGCTCAGCTGCTGCGTCAGAACGGCTGAACGATCGGTTTGACGAAAGATATCGCGCACTACCTGACTGCTGTAACCGCCTGCCAGTACGACGATGCCCAGTGAGACGATCATCATCCACAGCACAACGCGGCGGATAGTGAAATGCCTGAGTGAATTCATGAGGTTTCCCCGATGTTGTCATTGGTGTAGTTAAAATTAAGCAAAAATAAGTTATGTCATCTACTTTAGTGCATTATTATATAGCGCACTATATTTATGCTTTATATACTGGCAGGATATTTAAGAAATTAAAAGTTTTTAACGACAAAATAATAGAATCGTAATTACTAAAATATTTCGTTAAAGAAAAGGGCTTTGCTATTCTGACCAGCAGTGGCGTGCAGTGTGATAAAAAATAAATGGTCATGACCCTTTCTTTTTGCAGAATTTGCCTGTAGTCATGACGTCCTACCCTTCAATTTTTCTGTTTAATTTCGCGCCGTAACCAGCCGGTGCGGAGGAATCCATGCTTATGAGTCTCAGCGACGGCGACGATTGCCGTACGCGAACCCTGCACGCGCTGCGCAGTAACGACGAAAGTCGTGACGATGTGTTGCGACAGTTCGTCCGGCTGGCCAGCCAGGCACTCGGTATACCCGGCAGCTTTATCTCCGTACTGGATGATGAGATGCAGCATGTAAAGGCCGCGCAAAATTTCACACTTACTCAATCCTCCCGGCAGGACTCGCTCTGTAGGCATGCAGTGGACAGTGACAGCACCGTAGTGGTACCCGATACGTTGCTGGATACCCGTTTTGCTGAGCATCCGCTGATTACTGGCGCGCCTTTTATCCGCTTTTATGCCGGCGTACCGCTTAAAAGCAGCACAGGTCTGATACTGGGTACGCTGTGCGTGACTGACACCGCGCCTCATCCCTTTAATGCGGATCAGGTCGCCATGCTGAAGATGCTGGCGGCACTGGTGATGTCATTTCTTGAGGCCTGGTACTCGGCCGGCTTTGCCGACCCGGTAACCGGTCTGCCCAACCGCCAGCGTCTGATTCGCGACCTGCAATTTCTTGCCGCCTCCGGTGACACCACCCCACGGCGGCTGGTGCTGATTGACTGTATCGATATGCCGCGCGCCTACGAACTTGCGCGCTCAATGGGCATGGGGCCGGTTGAAAGCCTGTTGAAAGATGTGGCGACACTGCTGCCGCTGCGCCTGAGGCCTGCGGCTGGGGAGATGCTCTACACCGTGGCCACCGGGCGCTTTGCCCTGCTGACACGTCAGGAGAGCAGGCTCACTGCCAGCTGGGTGGCAAACAAGCTGGCCGGGATCAGCGCGGATCTCGGCGATGGGCTGTCGGTGGCACTGATGACCCACACCGGGGAGGCGAGTTTCAACACCGGGGAGATGCCTGCCCAGGAGATCCTGCGGCGGGCGGTCAGTGCGCTGCACGAGGCCATTACCCGTGACGTCGCGTCAATGCCTTTCAGTGAGGCCACGGATACACGCCATACGCAGGACTTCACCCTGATGCATGACCTGGCCATCGCGATACGTCAGGATAAGGGCTTGTGGCTGGCGTATCAGCCTAAAATCTGTCTGCACAGCGGCAAGCCGATTGGACTGGAGGCCCTGATTCGCTGGCAGCATCCGCAGCGCGGCGAACTATCTCCTGCACAGTTTTTACCTTTTGCGGTGCAAACCGAACTGCTCAGCGAGCTGACCGCCTGGGTAACAGAGCACGCCATCGCCCGACTCTCCCGACTGCGCAACAGCTATATTCAGCTACCCATCACCATTAACGTCAGCAGCAGCGACTTTTCCCGTGACGGTTTTGCCGACGAGCTGGAAGAGCAGATGATCAGGGCGAAGCTCCCGGTTTCTCTGCTGGGCATTGAATGTCTGGAGACCGAACGGATTCTGGAAAGCGCAACCGCAATGCGGGGGCTTGAGATGCTAAAACTTCGTGGATTCGGTATTTCACTGGATGACTTTGGTACCGGCTACAGCAACATCAGTTATCTGCGACGCATGCCACTGGACGTAATCAAGCTGGACCGTTCATTGATCAGCGAGATTTCATCTGACACCGCATCGCGTGTCATCGCCCGCAGTATTATTTCGATGCTTAAAGATCTCGATTACATGGTACTGGCTGAAGGCGTGGAGAATGCGGAAACCGTTACGGCGCTGACGGAGTTCGGCTGCGATCAGGCGCAGGGATTTTTCTACTCCAGGCCGCTGCCGGAAGCGGCGCTGGATGAATGGCTCGGCTGGCGATTGCGCAGTAAGTGCTGAGCCTGTCCCACCCACCCCGGAATCTTACCCGGCCGAATCAGTCGCGCTGACCCCCTCATGTCCGGCAATGATGACGGTATTACGCCCGGCGGCTTTTGCTTCGTAAAGCGCTTCATCGGCACGCCGCAGCAGAGAGTCGCGATCGCTATCCTGAACACTCCGCGAAGCCACCCCGGCTGAGATGGTCATCGTTCCGGCAAACGGAAAGGTGGTGGCGCTGACGGTCTCACGGATGCGTTCCGCGGTGCGGACGGCATCAGCCAGCGTGGTATGCGGCAGCAGCAGAATAAACTCCTCGCCACCAAACCGGCTGACGATATCGCCGGTGCGACAGGCCTGACGCAGTAAGGCAGCCAGGCTCACCAGAACCGCATCACCCGCGTCATGCCCATACCAGTCGTTTATCTTCTTAAAATGGTCAATATCAATGGCGATGGCACACTGTTCATGCTCGCTGTCTGACTGCGCCGCCAGCGCCGAAAATCCGCGTCGGTTACAGAGCCCGGTCAGCGGATCGGTCATCGCCTCATCGTTTAGCGCGGCAAGGTGACCCGCAACAGCGTGGCGATGCGCCTGCACGGCTTCTTTGAGCCGGTCAGCCTCGTAATACCAGGTTTTGACCGTGGCGAGAGATTCCGCCTGGGCTTCGCTGCCGCCATCGCGCACTCTGTCCGCCAGCTTTTCCAGTGGAGAGGCGATTCGACCGGCCATGAAAGCAATCATGGCCGCTGTTATGGCAATAATCCCCAGAACGAACCAGATGGCGCTTTCCGCCGTGCGCATCAGAATATGCCTGACCGTTTCGGAGGTGCCGGTAATAAACACGTTCCAGCCGGTTTTATGCAGCGTGCCATAACCGGTGAGATAATTTTTCCCGTCATTCTCCAGCGTGAAGTGCCCACTATCCGTGGTGGCCAGCCGCTTCTGGAGTGCCAGGCTCAGCAGCATCCTGGTGCCCACCAGAGCCGGATCGTGACTGAATATAATCAGCCCTTCATTGCTGACCACACTGACCGTCGATCCTCTGCTATAAAAATGCTGGCTCAGGATCTCGCTCAGCATGCTCTGTTTTTTAAGATAGATGGTGCCGCCAATGTAGCCCAGATAGTGGCCCTCTTCGCTGAAGAGAGGCTGAGATAAAAACACCACATAATTCCCAGCAGCAGAGGTAAAGGGCGCAGAGATAAAGGGCTTCTGGGTCGCAATCGCCTGCAGGCTGGCCGCCGAATGCAGCTTCACACCAATCAGATTCAGACTATCCGGTGAGGTTGCCGCAATGATGGCATCATGATTGACCACCACCACCGAGTTGAAAAAGCCCGACTGCATTCGCAGACGTTCAGTCTCCCCTTGCAGCCGTTGAGTATTGCTCAGCTCCCTGATCTGCGAGGCACTCCAGGCAAGTTCACGTTGCGCTGTCGCCAGGTAACGATCGGTGGTGTCGGCCAGTTTGCGGGCATAGGCAATGTTCCCTTCAAGCAGGCTGTTTTCGATATTGGCCTTCTGAAACAGCAGCAGCGCACTCAGCAGCAGACCGGAGGTCAGAATGACGCCCCCGATGGAGAGCAAAGTCAGCAGCGAACGAAGGCGCATTTTTTCATGGAACATTGCAGTCGGGATCCGGATTAAGTGTCATCTGAGTGTAACAGTAGACGTTTCTCGTCAAGGGCAGAACAGAAGATGATTTACATAAGATCACGGCGCATTGCCGGACGCAGTACGAATCGTCCAGCCTCGTATAAAGGATTGTTTAGCGTTTCGATGGTCCTGATAAGCAACAGCAGAAAATGATTAAGCGGTAATAATGATACTCAGTAAGCAGGGAGTTGTGCAGATGACGCGATATTTATTGTCGCCGGGCATGATAACAACGCCATCCGGTCGCTGAAAATAACGGGGCAGGCTCTGCCCCGTTTATCATTACGTTAAAAACAGGTGTAGAACAGTTAAATAAAGCCCGCATTATTAATAAGAAACTTTGCATCAGCCTTATCTTTTAAGCGAATTTAACGCCAGAACGCTTTAATATAAGAACGGCTGCTGAGTCTTTTAATAAAATGATACGGACAGGTAAAGCGACGCCCATCCCACTCCAGATTAAACCACTGAAATTCATCATCTTTAATTTTCTCCAGCAGGGTCATTGCCTGCATAGGCGTCTGAAAAGCATAAGCTTTCATCACGCCCTCTTTGGTGCATAAATCAATATGAACCATGTAACCCCCGGTGTTAAAAAGATCGGACATTTTATAATTATTGAACAACCTCTCTAGCATAATCTATTTATAGGCTGCCGTTTATCTGATTCCGTAATATTTAACCAGAAACTGCTTATCTGTTTCTGATTTAAATTTTGGGCAAGTTAGTCTTATTCCATCAATTAATTTGACCATGAATGCAAAATCCAGCCTGAACCGAATAGATTGTTACCCATACTTTCAATTCAGCTCAGAGGGTGGCGACAATTAGCGATGTCAGAGAATGATGTCTGTCTGCTCATATTGTCAGCATTGCACCGTCTGACAGCTCCAGCAGTGCTGTCATGCAGAACCGGGGTAATGGTGCTGGCTGACAGGTTGAGATGGTCATAAACAGACCACTTCGTTTACACTCTCATCAGCCTCATCTGCAATCCGGCAACGGGTCAGATGTACTGCGGAGAGAGGCAGGCGATCACTGACGGCGGGCAATAAGGAATCTTATGCTGGATTATATGGTATCGCTCTACCGTACTGTTCCTGTCTCATCTGAACGTCTCAGCGACTGGCTTGCCAGCTGGCTGGCACAGCAGCAGATACGATGCCACGATCATCATTTTTCCGCCGCCTTTCCATGGCGTGAAACCGGCCTGCCCCAGCACGCATTTTTGCAGCGTGAACTGACGATAAACGGCCAGCGTTATCTCACCGGGCCACGCTATCTCGGTGGCGATCCTGCACAGCCCTTTATTGAGGTTGTTGCACGTGATGGCATCATTGATTACAGAGTCGCTAGTGCCATTATGCAGGCGTGGCAGCCGCTAAAACCGCTAAAGCTGCGTATCCTGGTGCCTGCGACTTATCCTGACATCGGTATAACCGATCAACTGCTTTTCCTCAGCGATCTGGCGTCACTCTCTGTTCCTGTCGACGAGGAGGTTTCACTGGTGACAGCCTGTCGGAAAGATTATCCCACCTGTATCACGGCGATTAACCGCGCCTATCATGCCAGCTGGCATACGCTGCCGCATCTGCGTGATCAGCTACTGGCAACCAGCAGGCAGGAATTACGAGAGGATATCGCCGCAGAACATGTGTTTCTGATTATCTGGCAGGACACAGTGGCAGGGGTGATGATTTGTGTCCCCCGACGACTGACCTTTATTGAGGGGTTTCAGATTATGGATGAAGTGATAATGCCCGCTTATCAGGGCCGTGGACTCGCCGCGCGCGCTCAGCAGCGTTTGCTGCAGCAGCTTCATCATCATTATGGTGATAAGGCGCTGTTGACCGGTACCATTCTGCCCGGCAACACCCCTTCTCTGCGAAGCGCGCAAAATGCCGGGCGACGCTGCGTGCTGAAATATCAGTTTTTTACCCCCGCCGATTTACGTCCTGGCCTTGTGATAATTTAAATTACCACAAGGCCAGCTCAATCAACTTATCCTGCACGCGGTAAACGCGCTGCTTCAGGCTGAGGCTCTCGTCTGCGCTGATCCATTTTGCCTCAAATGCAGCATTAATTTTTTCCAGTGCGATTTTAGTGCTGATTTTCAGACCTTCGTGCCAGTTCACACCTGAACGGCTTGCCGCCTGCTTTTCCAGGTTCTTAACTAACTCCGCGACGCTTTCACCACCGGTAGTCGCTTCATATACAGTCATATCACCCTCTTTTTGCTGCTAAAAAAACCGCCACACTCGCGGAACACATTATACCTGAACCCTGATCGGCATGGCGCTTCATGTGCGCACGACCTGGCATCCCTTCTGGTAGTGCGGATATTTGCAGAGAGGCACGGCTTCGCTCGCAAAATTCCGCTAGCTGTTCTTTACTCAGATTCAATGATTTTCGTTCCACTGAGAGAGCTATCGGAGGACGCTTTGACTACAACACCTCAGACAACCGCCAGTGATAATACCCTGACACTGCGGCGCTGGATCACTGTCGGGTTGCCCGCCACTGAGCTTTTTGCCCTGTGGCTTGAGCCCGATACCCTGCCCCGCATTATGAGCCACTTTGCCAGCGTGAAACCGGTTAATAAAAGCGATGCTCACTGGCAGATTGAAGGGCCATTTGGTAAGCACTACCGCTGGGAAACCCGCATTGTTGAAGCGCAGCCAGGCGAAATTATTGTCTGGCGCTCGCTGGAAGGTGCTGACATTCCTAACGAAGGTGAATTGCGTCTTCGCCCTGCCCCGGGTGAATGGGGGACTGAACTGGCTCTGACGTTGCACTTCACCCCACCGGGTGGCGCACTGGGAAAAAAGGTGACGACGTTTTTTGATCTGTTGCCGAAAGAGGTGGCCAGCAAAGCGTTACATCGCTTTAAGAGTCTGGCTGAGACCGGTGAGATCCCCACGCTGCAGGGGCAGCCTGCCGGTCGTCATGCCGGACATCAGGATAAGGAGAAATAAATGCGCGCACTCTGCTGGAATGGCGTCAACGATTTAAGCGTTGAAACCGTGGCCGATCCTGGCCTGCTCAATCCTCACGATGCCATTATTCGCGTCAGGCTCACCACCACCTGCGGTTCCGATCTGCATGTTATTGATGGCCTGATTCCGGGTATGCGGGAAGGCGACATCCTGGGCCATGAATTCATGGGAGAAGTGGTGGAGGTCGGCAGCGCGGTCAACAATATCCGACGCGGTGATCGGGTGGTGGTACCCTCCTTTATCTCATGTGGTTCCTGCTGGTATTGCCAGCATCAGTTGCCCTCCTGTTGTGACAATACCCATCCGCAGTGGGAGAAAGGAGAAACGGTGCTGGGTCACGCGACCGGTGGCATATACGCTTACAGTCACGCGTTTGGTGGCTATGCAGGCTCACACGCAGAATATGTTCGCGTGCCTTTTGCGGACAATGATTGCTTCGTCGTCCCTGAGGGCGTAACCGATGAGCAGGCGCTTTTCCTCTCCGATGCGACGCCCACCGGCTACATGGGCGCCGATTTCTGTAATATTCATCCGGGTGACACGGTGGTGGTCTGGGGCTGTGGCGGCGTCGGCCTGATGGCACAGCAAAGCGCCTGGCTGATGGGTGCTCATCAGGTCATCGGTATCGATCGCTATCCGGAGCGACTGGCGATGGCGCGCGACTACGCCGGCAGCATCACGCTGAATTACACGGAGGTCGATATCAACGAAGCGCTGCTGGAGTTAACCGGCGGACGCGGCCCGGACAGCTGTATTGATGCTGTTGGTATGGAAGCACGTGGCGAGGGATTAAGTCAGGTCTACGACAAGACCAAACAGATGCTGCATCTTGAAACGGACGTGGGCGCAGCATTACGGCAGGCGATGTATGTGTGCCGCAAAGGCGGCAACATCGCCATTCTGGGGGTGTACGGCGTCATGGATAAGTTTCCGCTGGGGCTGATGATCAATAAGAGTCTGACCATTCGTACCGCCCAGCAGCATGGGCAACGCTACATGCACCGTCTGCTTGAACATGTTGCCCGAAACGAACTCAACCCGGCTTTCATGGCGACGCATCGCTTTCCGCTGGAAGAGGCGCCGCGGGGCTATGAGATGTTTAAACATAAAGAAGATGGCTGCGTTCGTGCCGTGTTTGTTCCCTGATACCCGGTCTGTCCTGACTCCGCAAAACCCGATTCGGGCGGCTGTGCCGCCCGGCTAAACCGCAGTTTATCTTCGCAGATGATCCCATCATACGCCGGATGCTCTTAATCGAATTATGATAGCCGGTAACGACCTGACCGGACTGAAATCAACCGGGAAGAATGGCATACCAATATGAAGCTTTCATGAATTTAAAGCGAAAAACCGGATTTAAATGAACAACATGCCAGTATCAGGCTGGCTCAGGCCTCTGTTCACATTTTGAAAACAAAATAATCACACCTAGTTATTTTTTCATGCGTAAATTAGTGCCAGTTTTCATTTATGGAGCAGGCAAATGACGCACTTTGTGGCAATTTTTTTCTCTTCACTGTTTATGTGCAGTAACGTTTTTGCAGGTTCGGTTTCATCTGTTTCTCTTGGATCCCTCTCTTCCGCGCTCAATGAACGGATGCAGGTGATGAAAGCGGTGGCGGGTTATAAAGCACTGCATCATTTACCTATCGAGGATCTGCCACGGGAACAGGTGGTGCTGGATAATATGCTGCAAAACGCACAACAGGCCGGGCTTGAACCCCACTCCGTGGAGCCGTTTGTTCACGCTTTGATGAACGCCAGCAAGGCGATCCAGTATCGCTATCGGGCTGACTGGCTCTCAGCACCAGACAGCACTGTTCCTGTCAGGGATCTGACCGAGACCAGACAGCAGATACAACAACTGGATACCCAGCTCCTGACGGCGATCAGCCAGCGTCTGATGACCGGCACTTTCGCGCAGGAGGACAAAGCGTTTCTGATGTCACAACTCACAGCGCCCCACCTCAGCGAAAATGATAAAAACAGCCTTTTTGCAGCCCTCTCCCGCATTCAGCGTTTGCATTAATACTCAGACAGCGGAGTGAGCTATGCAGCTTCATGAACTTATGAATCCCGATTACGCTGACAATCCTTTTCTGCTTTATCGGAAACTTCATCGGCAGGGACCGCTTATCCCTGCCGGAGATAAAATCATCATCAGCGGCAGTCATACGGTGGTGGACGCCCTGCTGAACGATCGGCGGGTCGGTAAGAACTATATGGAGAGTGTCAGGCTGAGATTTGGTGATGACGCCGCCGACATGCCGCTGTTTCAGGGGATCAGCAGAATGTTTCTGGTGCTGAATCCACCCGATCATAACCGGTTAAGAGGACTGGTTATGAAGGCGTTCAGCGCCCGGGAGATTAAAACCTTCAGAGAGATGGCGCTGACGGTAGCCCATGAGCTGGTGGATGCAATCACAGACCATCGCACCTGCGATCTGGTTCAGGCATTCGCTTTTCCGCTACCGGTGCGCATTATCTGCAGAATGCTGGATATCTCTGAGTCTGACGCGCCTGAACTGAGCCATCTTACCTCTGCGCTGGTCAGGGTTTTCGATCCTCAAATCAGCCAGACGGATTTGCAGAAAGCCGCTAAAGCTTTTGCCGTGCTGGAAAATTACTTCAGTGCAGTGATCGTCTCCCGTCGTGACAGCTCTGCCAGCGATCTGGTGTCGCTTTTTCTGCGCAGCGGCAGCGATGGAGACCGGCTAAGTCACGATGAGATCATCGCCAATGTGATACTGCTGTTTCTTGCCGGTCATGAGACCACATCAAATATGCTCTGCAACACGATTCTGGCCCTGCATGACCATCCGCAGGAACTGGCATGCCTGAAGCAGAATCATGCGCTGATACCCGATGCCATTCAGGAATGTCTGCGTTACGACAGTTCGGTCCAGATGCTTTACCGCACCACGCTGGAAGAGCTTAAGGTAGCAGGTCAGGTAATCCCACCCGGAACCCGCTTCTTTCTCAGTCTGGGCGCAGCCAATCACGATCCGCTGGTCTTTACTTCGCCAGAGCGGGTGAATATCCGGCGGCATGAAGGACGCTGTCTGGCATTCGGGGGCGGGATCCATCACTGCATGGGCTACCGGCTGGCACTGGCGGAAATGGAGGTGGCGCTGGAAGTATTGCTGACAAGATTACCAGAGATGCGGCCCGTGACCGCCGGCGTTCGCCGCAATCACAGGGCCAATCTGCGCGGTGTCAGCGCCCTTCCGGTCGAGTGGTAACGTCAGGCTAATCGCCGGGCCAGAAACGCCCGGCGATTAGCCGCGCAGCCGCAGCGTGGCGGGCAGGATAAGCTGGCTGTTGACCGGATCCTCCCCCGCGATCATCGTAGTCAGCATCGAGAAACAGGCCTGCGCCAGTGCCGGAACATTCTGCTCTACCGTGTCGACTGGAATAGAGAGTGAATCATAGAGATAGTGGTCATCAAAACTGGCGATACGGATGTCGCTGTTCAGCAGGTTATGCTCACTCATGTAGCGTAGCACCCCCTCAAGCAGACCGCAGGCGGCGGTAAACATCGCTTTGGGTGGTCGTCCCAGCTGGCGACAGAGCGCGGCAAACATCTCGTAGCCACTGCCGGGATGATAGTTACCCTGAATGATCCACTCCGGCTGCAACGTCACACCTGCCCGCGTCAGTCCCTCTCTGAATCCCGCCAGACGATCCTGGGTCGGGGAGAGATCCGACTGTCCGCCCATAAAGTAGATCTCTTCCGGACAGGCGCGCGCCAGCTTTTCGACCAGCTCAGCGGTGGGCGTCACCGAGTCGGTGATGACCCAGGGCAGCCTGGTATTGTTCATGTGGCGGTCAAACAGCAGCACCGGCAGCTGTTCGCTGAGGCTGACATAGTCGCTGTCGTTCAGCATACTGGAGGCAACAATCAGCCCGTCGACCTGACGCGCCACCAGGTTATTGACCACGGCCATCTCCTGGCCGGCATTTTCGTCAGTGCAGGAGATCAGCAGCTGCAGACCAGCCGCGCGGCAGAGATTTTCCAGCGCATGGGAAAAGGCCGCAAAGCCGTGGTTGGTAATTTCCGGCACTACCAGCCCCAGCGTGTGACTGCGGGCGTCATGCAGCATCCGGGCGTGGATGCTGGGCTGATAATGGTGTTCCCGGGCCAGTGTCAGAACCCGCTCACGCGTCTCCTTCGCCACCCGTAACTCTTCGCCACGGCCGTTGAGCACCAGGCTGGCAGTGGCTTTAGAAACCCCCGCCAGCCCGGCGATGTCACTGATGGTAACGCGTTTTGTTTTTCTCACAGCAAGGCATCGGTTAGTGAAACAAGGGTTTATTCTACCATGCAGCGACGCAACGACCAGTAGCGGGCCTGCAGTTCTGCGCGCCCGCGCAGGGTCAGCAGCGCCGGATGGTCCGGGAAATAACGGCTGCTCATCACCCCTTCCCCGTCGTTGATGAAGATCTCAACGCTGGAGTGGTCGCACAGGATCTGCAACCGGCACGCAGCCCCTGTCCAGTAACGATAGGTCCATTGACCCGATACCAGGCTGCGACGGGCAAGCCGCAGTTCATTCTGCTGCCACGTCAGGATCAGTGTATCGGCGAAATTCAGTTCGATGTCGCCCTGGCTCTCCAGCTCCAGCTCCAGCCGCTGTACGGCGATCGGCGGCGCATCATCGGCACGGCCCTGATAGTGCTGCTCCCTCTCCCGCAGCGCCTGCAGTTCTGCAATCGGCTGCTGACAGAGCCGGCCATTGCGGGAGCTAAGCTCGCGCAGACAGGTCATCTGGTGGATCCAGCGATGTGCCACGGTTGGCTGGGCCATCTCTTCCCCGTCTGGCGTTCCCATCCAGCCCACCAGCAGACGCCGACCGTCAGCGGTCAGCGTAGTTTGTGGTGCATAAAATTCAAATCCGGCATCCAGTTCGTTCAGCGGACCGTGCTGGTATACAGGGTGCTGATAATCCAGCGAGCCACTCAGCCAGGCACAGGCGTGACTGTTCAGATAGCGCTTCTCTTCCGGCATAACACCCTGCGGACAGCAGATCAGATACGTGCTGTCGCCGAGCGTGAACATATCCGGGCACTCCCACATGTAGCCTGCGGCGTCGAGCCCGCCCAGTTTGCTGCCCGCAATCTCGCCGAGGTTCTGCCACTCCCGCAGATTTTCAGAACGCAATAGCAGTACCCTGCCCTGCAGCTGCGTATTCTGCGCAGCCAGCACCATGTACCAGTGCTCGTCGTGACGCCAGACTTTAGGGTCGCGAACGTGACCGGTATAGCCCTCCGGCACGGCGATAACCGGACCGAGTTTATCAAAACCACCCGCGCTGTTCTGTTGCGCCAGGCACTGCCACGCGGTGCGCGAGCCATCATCAAACTTCACATTCCCGGTGTAGATCAGTGTCAGTACACCGTTATCGTCTACCGCGCTGCCGGAGTAGCAGCCGCTGCGGTCATACTCCTCATCCGGCATCAGGGCGATGGGCTGATGCTCCCAGTGCAGCAGATCGGCTGAGCGCCAGTGTCCCCAGCATTTGTGCTGATGCGCACAGCCCAGCGCGTTCCACTGGTAGAAGAGATGATAATAACCGTCGAAGTGGATGAAGCCGTTGGGATCGTTTAGCAGCCCGGTTACCGGTGCCAGATGCCAGCCAGGATAGTGGCTGTCACTGAGCGCTTTTGGCATACCCTGCATCACTGCCTGCAGAATGGCGGCAAGACGTGTTGATGAGGCCATTATTCAGAATCCGTTTTGTATTTAAGCAGGTAAGAGATCACAAACGCTGTGGTGAACGCGATGGCGATGCCAATGACATAGTTGAGCAGAGAGCCAGCCTGGACAATCGCCATGCCCGGCAGACCGGTCAGCCCGACCGCGGTCATATACACGTGTACTGATACGACCCAGGCTCCACCCAGCGCGCCACCGACTAATCCGGCGATAAAGGGTTTCATAAACCGCAGGTTAATACCAAAGATAGCCGCCTCGGTGATCCCCAGCAGCGCTGAAAATGCGGAGGGCAACGAAATGGCTTTGATTTTCGCATCGCGGGTTTTAAACCACACTGCCAGACAGGCACCGCCCTGAGCCACGTTCGCCATCGCCCAGATAGGCAGCAGGAAGTTCACACCGATGGAAGGATTGCCCAGCAGTCCGGCTTCGATAGCATGAAAACTGTGATGGACGCCGGTAATCACAATGACCGAATAGAGTCCACCAAACACCAGTCCCGCCAGCCAGCCAGCGTGCGCAATCAGGGTGCTGAGAATAAAGGAGATGCCATCACCCAGCATACGACCCGCCGGACCGATAATCAGCAGTGCGATAAAGCCGGAGATAATCACCGTCAGGAACGGGGTCAGGATCAGATCCAGCGCATCCGGAATAACCCGACGCAGCTGCTTTTCCAGCATGCTCATAAACCACACCGCCAGCAGTACCGGGAACACCGTGCCCTGATAGCCAATCATGGCCACTTCAATGCCGAAGAAGTTCATGGTGTGGAAACCGGCGGCGACGCCCCAGGCGTTGGTCAGCGCCGGATGAGTGAGAATGCCTCCCAGTGTCGCACCAAGGAACGGGTTACCACCAAACTCGCGGGCAGCCGTAAAGCCAATCAGGATTGGCAGGATAATAAAGGCCGCCGAGCTGCACATATCCAGCATGATGTAGAGCGCATTTTCCGGATTGACCCAGCCATAGGTTTTGACCATCCCCAGCAGGCCCATCAGAAGACCCGATGCCACAATCGCCGGAATGATCGGCACAAAGATGTTCGACAACAGGCGGGCGATGCGCTGGAAAGGGTTGAGCTTACGTGCGGCTATATCAGCGGCCTCGGATTTGCTCGATTCACTGATGCCCGCTTCGGCGATAAAGGCAGCATAGACCTTGTTCACCACGCCGGTGCCGAAGATAACCTGAAGCTGGCCCGCATTGCGGAAGCAGCCTTTAACGCCCTCAATCCGGCCAATCGCGGTGGTATCCGCTTTTTCATCATCCGCCAGCACCAGCCGCAGCCGGGTGGCACAGTGAGCAGCGCTGGCGATGTTCTCTTTACCACCCAGCAGGGGCAGCAGTGCCCGCGATATTTTTACATAGTCCATACACACCTCAATCTTGTTATGTTTTTATCCATCCTGATCTCTGGCCCCGGTATCCGGGGCCGCCCGGTCAGAACCAGGTTTCCATCTGTACGCCGAAGTTCCATTCGCCACCGGCATCGAAGCTTTTACTGCCGAAAGCGTCGTCACTGGCATAGTTATCCAGCCGGTGATCCCAGTTCATCCAGGTTGCAAAGAGACGAATTTCCGGACGTTTGAGGAAGTCACCGACATCACCGGCTTTCAGGGTTGGCGCAACGGTGAGTTTGGTAAAGCTGCCACTGACCGCATTACGGTTGTTGTAGCCTTCGGGACGCAGATCCATGTACTGATAAGATCCTTCATACTGCATCTCGAAGTTCTGGGTGATTTCCTGAATCAACCGCAGGTTGACTGTCGCCCAGTCATAGCTGTCACCTTTGACATAACGATCGTCACTACGCTGAGCCAGTAAAGCAGGTGCAATGTGCCAGCCGCCGCCCAGCGGGGTAATACCGTAACTCGCCAGACGCCAGGTGTCCGCTTCCGGCAACAGTGCGCCATCAGAACCAATCGACTTCACCTCTGCGCCCAGGCCATGACCATAGAGCAGTGCAGTTTTCGACGTGCCTTCTGTCAGGCCATAGAAGCTGTCGTTATGCAGGCCCAGCAGCGCGTGAACACCGGTTTCCGCCGCATCGCTTTTAACTCTGAGGCCGTCGATATCCCGGCGGTCATCGTTATCTTTCGCCCGCATACCGCTGACCATCATCTGTACGGGGCCGACAAAGTTATTCAGCGACAGGATGTAGTTCTGCGCAGTGTTTTCATTGTTTTCAATGTCGCCAAAAGTACGGCCATACAGCGAAATGTTACTGCGCGCCTGATCGCTCCATTTCATGTCGTAAATACCGGCACCGGTGCCGGCAAGGAACACCACATCGGAGTCGATCCAGTGAATATCAAAGTTATCGCGATCAAAACGTTTACCGGCCCAGACCGTGGCGTTATCGAATGCGCCGCTGAAAGTGGGAAGCTGCCCGAGCTCGACAAACGCCTGACGCAGGTTGAGATCGCTGCTGGCGGCGGTCCAGTCGTTGTAGGTGCGCTGTCCATCGGCCAGCATCGCTTTGAAACGGGTGGTGGCGCCGTTGTCCAGCGTTTGCTTATGTTCGAGGTTGAGCTCCACGTAGGTATCCGGTTCATTGCCAAGACGCCCAACGTGGCCGCCGGTTTCCCCGGCAGGGGTAACGGTCGGGCCCCCCTGAGTTTTGGCGGCCGAGCTGTTCATCAGTAATCCTGATCGGGCATAACCGTGGAACTCGAAGCCACCTTCATCGGCTGATTTCTGTTCCAGTTTCGCGGTGCGCTGCGCGACCTCAGCGGTGGAGTTTTGGGTTTGTTGCTGCACGGCAGCCAGCTGCTGTGCCTGCTTCTCAGCCATCTGTGCCTGTTTCTCCGCGACCTGTGCCCGGGTTTCCGCTGCATTCGCTCGCTGCTCGGCTGCCTGCAGTCGCTGCTCCATGGCCGCAAGGCGTGCCTCAATGCTGCTCATACTGGAGTCGGCCCAGACTGATGTGGAAAGTAATATCGTTGAGAGACTCACTGCTAACGCGCTTTTTTTCATTTTTTATGTCCCTGAAGAGAGGCTATCATCACCGGATTTTTTGCTAAATCGGTTTAGGCGTAAATCATAGCCACGGGTAATTTCCCTGCGCAATGAAAATTGCTAAACCGGTTTAGTGATTGTGAGATAGCTCCCAAAACAGGGGCAATAATGATAATCAGCCTGGCAGGTCGTTCAGCTGGTGGAGCCGCGGAAGTGCTGTCATGGCTCCCTTAGCCGTGGTTGCCAGTGCACCGCAGCGTTGTGCGCTGGTAAGGCAGATGGCCAACTGCGATTCATCGGCAGGCAGACCTGACTTCGCCAGCCCCCAGAGTAATCCGGCCACAAAGGCGTCACCTGCGCCTGTGGTGTCGACGCTGACCACGGGCGAAGTAGCATAGTGGTATAGCTGGCCCTGATAGCAGGCAATTACCCCTTCCCTGCCCCGCGTGACCAGCAATAGTTTTATGCTGAATCGCGCCGCCAGCTTCGGCATGCTGTCAGTGGGTTCCTGATCCGGACAGAGAAAATCGAGTTCCTCGTCGGACAGTTTAACTACGTCTGCATGGCTCAGCGCCTCATTCACCACCGCATGCAGCAATTGCGGATCGGGCCAGAGGTCGTGACGCAGATTTAAATCGAAACTGACATGGCCGCCTGCTGCACGGATCTGCTTCATGGCGGTCAGAGTCGCTGCGCGTGAAGGTTCAGCTGATAAGGCAATAGAACAGCAGTGCAGCCACTCCCCGTGACGGAATACGGGCAGGTCTTGCGCCTCAAGAAACAAGTCAGCACTCGGCCTCACCATAAAGGTAAAGGACCGTTCTCCATGGTCATCCAGTCCGACCACTACGGTTGAAGTGCGGTGCTGTGTATCGGCGATCATGTAGCGGGTATCAACATTTTCTTCAGTGAGCGTCTGCCGCATAAACTCACCAAAGGGATCAGCGCCTATCCGGCCGATGAAAGCGCTATTTCCCTGCAGACGGGCAATTCCAACGGCGACATTGGCGGGTGCCCCGCCCGGACACTGCATCAGGCGACCCGGCATTTCGGGTAGCAGATCCACCACGGCATCCCCGAGGCACCATACACGTACAGACATAAAAACTCCTCTGATTAAACCTGAAAGCTAAACCGTTTTAGCTATAGCGTTAAATCGTGACGAGTTCAAGCTTTACCCTACTGAAGTGTTGGGTAATTAACACAAGACGTTATCTGACTCAGAAGCAGGATTCAGATATAGCGTTGCAAATGTGGGTGGATGGCAGAATAAAAAAAACCGGCACTGTGGCCGGTTCTGGTGTCAGAGAGGCGTAATAATCACTACTTCATCGTGGAGAGTATTTGTCTGATTGACGCATCAATCTGTTCAGCAATCTCTTTTGGCAGACGGCTGAATTCATACTGCACGGTGCGCTTCTCATCATTAGTTTTACGACGCGCATAGGTATTAGCTGTGGTAAAGGTAGCCAGCTTTTCCGTCACCGTCTTGCTGACGGGTGCAGGTTTCTTTAACTGGCGTCGGGCGCTTTTAAAGCCATTAAGAATCGCGCTTTTCTTCTCATCCGCATTGGCGCTTAGAAGAGAATCCTCGGCTTTTAGCGTTTGTTGAATCTCGCTGACCAGCGCGGAGACCTCAACTGCTTCCGCTTTCGCCTCTTCCCAGACATCAAGTAGCAACTGATAATCCTGAAGGGTCAGCTCAGAGACAACCGGGAAGAGTTCGATAAATTCAGCGGGTACGGCTGCGGCCTGGAACGCACGTGAGACCTTAGCGTTTGAGATGCCTTCTGCTTTAGCAATCTCTGTTTTGCTCATGCCATTTTCGTTCATCAGCATAAAGCGCAGACCTAATTCACGCAGGTTGTGCTCTTTCGCCGTCTGAATATCAGCCGCCAGCTGACGGGCATCACTGAGACTCAGTTCGTCCGCGGTGACCAGAACTTCCAGGC
The DNA here is from genome assembly GCF_982223955.1 of Pantoea sp. E956-1. Classification (NCBI taxonomy): domain Bacteria; kingdom Pseudomonadati; phylum Pseudomonadota; class Gammaproteobacteria; order Enterobacterales; family Erwiniaceae; genus Pantoea; species Pantoea sp. E956-1. The sequence goes on from NZ_CEUYZP010000014.1 coordinate 81,573, forward strand.
TGGCACCGGAAAGAATACACGCGGCGCGGCGACGCGAACCATCCATGATTTCTATCCGGTCACCGTTTACACGACCAATAGCCGGAAAAAACTGCTGCAGCGTAATGGTACGAGTGATTTCCTGAAGTGATTCCGGTGTCAGCGTGCTCTGGTCACGTCCGTTGATTTTAGGATCAACGCTGGTTTTGCTTTCAATATCATCATGCAGGATGAGCTGGCGCACAAAGGTGGCCTTTGCGCCCGACTTCAGCGTAAAGGTGCGCGACTGGCTGCTGCTGTCGATCATATTAGCTATAGCAGAATCACCAAATTTGCGGCCAATGCGCTGTATAGGTTTGCTCACAGGGTACTCCTGATATATTCAATGCGGTCAAACACAGCCCTTGAGAACTGCTCGGCTTCATATTTGGCTTTGCGCAGCGCGTCCGCGCTGCCCGGGTAAGAGGAGGGATTGGCACTGATTACGGTATCAAAAGATTCGCCGCAGCGCTCAAATCCATCCAGTCGCGGTAAGCTGCAATCCAGCATTGATTTAGTAAACACTTCCCGGGCATAGCTTTGCGAGGTCAGGTGATCGTGTTTAGAGGTCATTTTGGACATGAAGCCAATGTTGGCTTTAAGCCGGGGTTCAATGCCTTCGGACTCTATACGCTCCAGCATTTCCGGCAGGCGAGTCAGATACTTCATGGTGGAGTGGAAATCCACCTGCGCCGGGGGCGTCGGTGTCAGCAGTACGTCACTTGCCGCAATCGCATTCAGCATGAATGAATCAAGGTGAGGGCCGGTATCAAGGAAGATAAAATCGTAATCCCCTGCCAGTCGATCAATCACATTGCGGCGCAATACTTCTGAAGGCGCAACACCGGGGAGATGCTCAGCAACCAGCTCTTCCCAGTCGCTAGCAACAAAACCATCATCAATAGAGGCAGGGATCACATCCACGCCTGGCATTACGGTAGGTTTTATAAACTGTTTACGAAGCTGGTCTGCATCAAGATCGTTCAGCATAGCCTGCGCTGCTGTCTCAAGAACTGAACCGACACTGTTGGTATGGCTCAGGAACATCGTGCTTGATGCCTGAGGATCCAGATCAATAACCAGAATGCGCAGGTCATTGTGTAACATAGAAGGGTGTGCGCGCATACCGTGGGCAAGCGTTACGGTGCTGACTGTTTTCGAAACGCCCCCTTTAAGGCTGACAACGAAGATGACAAAGGGGCCGTCATGCCGGTCGCGATATTTCGGCACTTTGCGATGCTGATAAATATCGACCACATTCTGGATGGTCAGGGCATATTGTGAGGTGCTGCCGGTCTGTTTTTTACCAAACTGATAGCCTGCTGCTTCCATATCACCAATTGCGGCGACAACAGCATGCTTACTCAGTAAGGGCATGTTGGCGACAGCATTGCGGGAGAAGGTCTGGTAAAACCCAGTCTGATTGAATTCATGACGCTGCTGTTCAATGTGGTTACTCAGTCCATGCAACATGGAATTGGCACGTGTGGCCATTTCCAGCACTCCACCATAATCACGCTTCATAAGCCCCTCTGCGTTAATGTTTTTTGCATACTACACAAAAAGCACATACCTGCCAATTTTTTAGAAAAATGCCAAAAACCTGGATTTTTTGTCAGGAGCGGTGAGATGTAAGCACATTTCAATCGGGACTTTTGCGAAGTGAATCTCTCTGATATTTTTTGTCTTCTGACTGTTTGAGACAGAGAACGTAAGATGGCAACAGGAAACGAACATCTTAAGGACTCATGTTTCAGAACTGCACATTTCGATTTTGATAAATAATATGCCGTTCTGCGGGTTATTCGTTAGAGAATTTTTCGTGCTTTTTAAATGGTGTTTTCAGCATGAAAATTTAATAAAAAATATTATAAATCATGTAATTAAACGTGAAATAGCCTGGTGAAAAACTCTAAGACTAATGAATTTTTTACTCAGTATTTACAGCTGGCGGGGAATTTTACTTAGAAGTTATTACAGGTTTTTTTGAACCTCAAGAAGTAGGTATCACGGTAAAATGCGTTAAGTAATCGCTATCGCTATCAGTGCTAACTAAAGAGCACTGCTTCCAAAACTATGCCTTTTTTATACCTGGCCATTATGTAGCGTTGGTAATCAGCATTCCTGCCTGTGCGCATAATGTCAGGTGTTATTCCGCATAGGGCTTTTTATTGAAAGGCTTAGTCGAGCAAAGATGAGGATTTAATTCACTTAACATTTTGTGATGTCACGAATCAAAATAATGAAAGAGTAAAATTAATCATTTAAGAGCAGGAGCAGGCTCAATGCGGCAAGGCTTACAGCAATATTGATTTAGGTAAGTCACTATAATGTAAACGATACCGGACAGTCAGAATTAACGCTGTGCTGTGCTGACTTCAGATCCGGAGATTATCTTTTCATCTTCATCTTCATCTTCATCTTCATGTCATTCTTGCATTCCTGAAATTGCTTCCTTCACACCAGGCCTCTTTATAAGCTTTAGATATTCTACCGGGAATGTCATTTTGAGTTCTCTTTTAGTATGTCTGCCAGATTATGAGTACTGACAAAACAATGATATTGCGTTAAGTAAGCATCTCCTGGTGTTTTCATCATGAAAATGAAAAATAATTTATTATTTATCAAACAGATAGATGATTAATGTTATGGTGAGTTCTCTGTATTTTCACTGGCCGAGCTTCAGAAACCTCACCCGAACTCAGTAACCTTATATATTTAATGGTTATAGACGTATGCAACCTTCCTGTCTTACCTGTGCTCTGCTGCGTTAGATCGCTTTGACCGTAAAAAATTTTCTCAGCCGGGCTTCTGGTAAACCACACGTTCAGAACTGAAGGTGAAAATCACTTCTGACCGAGACTCTCAGCTAATTCTTTGTTTTGTGTGTTTATCCCCGTTATCCACAGGCCAGATCCAATTGGTCGATCCTCAATAGATCAAATTGAGATCCTTAACAGATCCCTGCATCGTCTGAACCCTTGTGACACAAGGCCTGGAAGGGGGTCAGTAACCACTGTAGCGAGAAGAATAACCACTATAACGAGTATAACAACCACTATAGCGAGAAAAGCAACCGCGCTGGCGAGTAATCAACAACCACTATAGCGAGTAAATGGCCTGAATCAGTGTGCATAACCCTGCTTATGTGTAGATGACGGCTTTTTACAGAATGCTTGCGATGAAAGAGGGAGATCCAGGAAGGGGGAGGGTGGTGATGCAACTCTTTTTCAGTCAGTTTTCTCAGGTTATCCACTGAATAGATCCAATAACAGATCCATTTAAGATCCTTATTAAGTTCCCTAAAGATCCCAGCATAGCCTCAGGCCACGGTATGACTGCGTTAAAGCCAGGTAGATAACCACTATAACGAGTAAAACAACCACTGTACCGAGACAAATAACCACTATGGTAAGTAGATTAACCGCTGTAGTGAGTGATAGTATCCACTGTATCGAGTAACAGCGGCTCTCGCCTGTTCACATCACGGATCTTCCTAATGCCAAGAAAAGAACCAGATATCCTGAACATAGCTGATGCGTTTAGTGAAACAGACAAGCGTACAGGTGAAGTTGTTACTCTTACCCCCAACAGTAACAACACCGTCCAGCCGGTAGCATTGATGCGACTCGGTTTATTTGTTCCGACGTTAAAATCCACAGCGCGCAGTCAGAAAAACCAGATGAACGCCATGGATGTGACCCAGGATCTTAAACAGTTATCCCTGGTCAGGTCAGAAGGCTATGACAACATCAAGATTCTGGGTGCACGCCTGGATATGGATAATGATTTCAAAACCTGGGTCGGGATCATTCGTGCTTTCGCTACGCATGAGTGTCTGGGAGACACGGTAACGCTCTCATTCGTAGAATTTGCCAAACTATGCGGCATACCCTCAGTGCGGCTCTCCTCGAAGCTCAGAAGCCGTCTGGACGCTTCGCTGACGCGTATTGCCTCTAACACCCTGACTTTTACCAGTAAGGGCGGAGAGAACTACACGACGCATCTGGTGCAGTCTGCGAAATACAGCATCAAGAAGGACACGGTAACGCTGCAGGCCGATCCCAAGATCTTTGAGCTGTATCAGTTCGACAGAAAGGTTCTGCTGCAGCTTAAAGCCATCAATGAGCTGGCTCGCAAAGAGTCGGCTCAGGCGCTCTACACCTTCATTGAAAGCCTTCCGCCGAAGCCTGCCCCGATATCTATGGCGCGTCTGCGGGCCAGACTTAACCTGACATCGCGCGTGATTACGCAGAATGCCACCGTCAGAAAGGCTATGGAACAGCTAAAAGAGATCGGCTATCTCGACTACACCGAAACCCGACGCGGCTCGTCTGTCTACTTCTGGGTTCATTATCGCCATCCTAAGCTGCGCCCGGCCGAACTGCCGCTCAGTAAATCAGGCCTGATCGACGATGAAATGGATGAGTTTGACGATCTTGATATCGATCCCGACGTTATTGACGCCAGTCTGCCGGAACCGGTTATTGAGGAGGATAGCACTGAGCTGGTGATGGTCTCGCGTGAGGAAAAAGAGTTACTGAACAAAATCAGGAAGCAGAAGAAGCAGTGAGACGTTTTCTGTAAACCTGCTCTTCCGCTTTTTAGCGTTAATCGGGCTATACTGGCGGATAACCACTGTAGCGAGTAACGCGACTCACTATAGTGGTTATCGGTCACGCAGGAATGTGTGGAACGCCTGCCTGAATACTGCTGATCGCCATAGTCACCCCTCGCCATTCGGCATAAACCTGAACTGAGCCTACGGTTTTGTTTACTCTCTATAGTGGTTAGTCTAAGTCTGAAGGCACGCAGAGAGAGCGTATCAGCCAGAAATCGATGCTGTCTTCACTCGCTATAGTGGTTATCTCACCGGATTCCAGCCAGAAAGTGTGCAAGACGTAAAGTATTTACGCAGGCTGGGCAGGAAAACTCGTGTTCTTAGTTTACTCGCTATAGTGGTTATCTCTTTCTGCACCGTGGCTTATCCTCTCTTTGTCGTTCACCCAGCGCGAGTAAAACACTCGCTATAGTGGTTATCAGATTGTTTTATCGCTAAAGCGGTCAGTTAATGATCAGATATCAACATCAGGGGTGAAATATTCTCGCTACAGTGGTTATTAAATGGGAGCAGAAATGGGGAGCTTACTCGCCATAGTGGTTGTTATCATCAATGGCCTGTACTCGCTAGAGTAGTTTCTTTAACTTTAGTAAGCACTTACTATCAGTATATTCCCTTTTATAAAAGGACTTTCTTTATAAAGATAAAATGCAAATGCCCATAGAGAGCCACTCGCTACAGCCGTTCAGGCGTGTGCCTACTCCAGGTTTTTGCAGCCTTGCAGCTCAATTTCATTTTCAAAAGCGTGTCAGCAAGGCCTCTCAAAGGGTGTGCCATACGCAATCAAGAATGAAAATTCATTGTTGAGAGGGGGCTCGGGATTTTACTCGCTACAGTGGTTATGACAGAGTGAAACCCTCGATGGAATGCCTGAATGCAGGGGGGATGCACCCCAGTATCTTGATAGAGAAGGCCGGATAACAGATTTAGCTGTTCCGTTTACTCACTACAGTGGTTTCCAAAAGCTGAATAACGGTACTTTACTCGCTACAGTGGATAGGTGATGAAGTTTGATACTAAAAAACGGATTTGCAGCCACTGATTTTCTCTCTGCATGAGCAAAACAGGTGATTTCACTCGCTACAGTGGTTATCGGATAGAGCTAAGCCCGGATGATGGAAGAGATTAAGGTATTACCTGAAACGCCAGGAAGACGATACCGTCTTCCTCTCGAAAGATCGGGGTCGGGGGATGTAGCGGGGGAGGGGAAATGTGTATCAGGAGGCCGCTGCGGCTTTGCTTGCACCAGGCAGGACATCGGTGAACAAAGCGGCCACTCTCTGGCGTACCGCTTTATCAACATTGGGACAGAAACAGTTACATCGCCTCACGGTATTCCGGCCAGGCAACGGATTGTGCTTCATAGCGTCCTGCGGCTGCGAACAGCGTGCCCTGGAAGTTGATCACGCCTGCAGCCTCCAGCCACATCCACTCTTCTGCCTGTACGATCCCTGCGGCGATGACGGTGATTTCCAGCGCTGAACAACATTTGATAATCGCCTGAACCACTGCCTGCTTTGGACCACTGCGATGAACATCGCGGGTAATACCGGCATCAATTCGAATGCGGTCGGGCTGAATGTGAGTCAGCAATGACAATCCCGCGGAACCGTCACCAAAATTGTCAATCGACAGACTAATACCGACCGCTTTTAACGCGCGAACGGCTTCAGTAAAAGCTTCCAGCTGCGAGATCACCGCCGTTTCACTCACGCCGATAATGACCTGTTCGGGGACCAGTCCCGCCTGCTGAATAGCGGTGACAATCTGATCGACGGCATCGGGTATGACCACCAGCGTCATAGGCAGCAGGCTGACGTAAAGCGTCATGCCATCGGGACAGACCTGCCCAGCGTGGGCAAACGTCTGTTTCACGGTTTTCAGATCGCTAACATAAAGCTGATCGCCTGAGGCTTCGTCGGCGGGAGCAGGCCGCAGGGTGGTCGCTTCAATCGCCGTAACCTGACGAGCCAGGGGATCCACTACCGGACGGAAGCTGACGCCTTCTGTCTCCGGACGGGAGTCCGGCACATCATTATGTTCAGAAATAAATTCCCAGTAACCCGGCGGGAGGACCTCGTAGTAATTCTCTTTCTCACGGGACTCTACAAACGTACGCAGGAATTGCAGTGCCCGATCATCATAGGTGAGACGGTATTTTGACGTCCCTTTATCCAGCACGGCCTGCAGCAGTGACGAGCGGTCGTGTTCACGCAGGTCAAAGAGTGCCATGCCCGCATTACCAAAACGGCGGTAAGGCGCATAGTCACGCATCAGTTCCACCACATTATGGTGCCGTCGATCTGCACAGATTCGCTGATAAACCGTCTGAATGCCTGCTTCCGGGCCTTCAAGCAATTGAAAAAAATGGGTACCGTTAAATAATAAGATGCCGGTCACGTCGTGAGCCGCATTTATTTTGCTGGCGTTGTCGACCATCGCAGGCAGGGTTCTGATGGGAAAGTCATCTGAAATATGGCTGCGGTATATTATGGTAGTCAGCATGTGCAGCTCCGTTTTATAAGATTGTTGCGCACACGCTAACATTGTTCAAAAAATGTTTCATCTCTCCTTATTCACTGCCGCACAGACTGCACCACAGCAGGTGGCACTAAGCGAAGCGGTAAATCGCGGTCCCCGGTTTCAATAAGCGTAGCGGTAGAAAAGATGCTGAGTCTGAGCAGATGGACTCACGCTTTCTGCATAATAAAAAAGGCCGCCGTAATGGCAGCCTCATAGGTCAATCGGAAACCCTTAAACGCAATCTGAGATCAGATTGCGCCGAGACCAGTTTAATGACACTCACCACGCAGCTTCCAGTGAAGCCAGTGATCCAGGGCTTCTTCATTCAACGGCTTCGAATAGAAATAGCCCTGAGCCTGATCGCAGCCATACTCGGTCAGGGATGTTACTGCATCCGGACACTCAACCCCTTCAGCCACCACGGTATAGTCCAGCTCTTTGAGCATGGCGATGATGCTGCGTGCAATGATGCGTGAAGCCGTGTCAGAGGAAAGCTCACTGATCAGGGAACGATCCAGTTTAATCACATCAAGCGGCATGCGACGCAGATAACTGATATTGCTGTAGCCGGAACCGAAATCATCGAGTGAAATCGTGAATCCTCGTGCTCTGAGCATCTCCAGCCCGCGCAGGGCGGTCGGGCTTTCAAGGATACGTTCGGTTTCCAGGCATTCGATTCCCAGCAGAGAGGTCGGGAGCTTAGATTTAACCATCTTACTTTCCAGCGCTGAAGCGAACCCCTCGCGCGCAAAGTCACGTACGCTGACGTTTATTGTTAGCGGCAGCTGGATGCAGTTATTCCTCAGCCGGCTGAGGCGCTCAACCGCCCGATCGATAATCCAGGCAGTCAGCACAGAGAGCAGATCGGTCTGCTCAGCCAGCGGAATGAAGGCGGCAGGAGAAAGTTCGCCCCGACTGGGATGTTGCCAGCGGATAAGCGCTTCAAGGCCCACCGGTTTACCACTTTGCAGGCAAATTTTTGGCTGATAGACCATATATAGCCCGATGTTCTCGCGTAACGCCGTTTTAAGATCGGTCATCAGCAGAAAATCTTCTGAACGCTGCGTTTCAATTTCAGCTTCAAAACGCTGAGAGGGCAGCCCACGGCCGACCGCTTCATGCAGCGCACTGACCGCACGGCCTAATATTTCAGACGCTGGCATGCTGCCAGCGACAAAGTCAGCCTCACCGGTATGGGGAGTCAGTGCGACTGACAGACCTTCATCCATATCCGCACTGATGCCTTCCAGGCGACCGGCTACCCACGCTGCACTGAGCCGGCTATCCGCACGGGTCAGGATAGCAAAGCGGCCGGTGGCCACCGTATAGATCATCTCCCCAACCGCCGGGCGCAGGCGCAGCGGCAGCAGAGTGGCCATATCTTTCAGCAGACTCTCAACCGGGCTCATTCCCATGGTGCGGGCCAGTTCGTAAGCACGCGACATATCAATGCAATCAATCAGGACCAGACGGCGTGGCGTGGTATCGCCGGCAACGGCAAGATATTGCAAATCACGTATCAGGCGCTGACGGTTAGGCAGTCCGGTCACCGGATCGGTAAAACCCGCCGAGTGCCAGGCTTCAAGAAAGGACATTACCAGCGTAGAGAGCAGCGTTAATGTCGTCACCTGGTCACTGGGAAACGCATGTGGCTCGGTATCGGTCACACATAGTGTACCCAGAATAATGCCATCGCGTGTTTTCAGTGGGACACCGGCATAAAAGCGGATAAAGGGTGAGCCAGTGATCAGCGGATGCGTGACAAAACGCGCATCGTAATAAGTATCAGGGACGATCACCGCACTGTCGCTATCAACCACGTGGCGACAAAGTGAATCCGCACGCGTTGAGCGTTGCAGATCAAAATTGTGTGATGCCCGAACGGTCTGGAACTCGTCATCCAGCACCGATATAAAGCTGCCCGGGATACCCAGGGCCTGACTGGCTAACCGGACAAATTTCCGTAGAACTTCATCGCGGCTTTCATCAGGGGCGCGCAACGCCTGTAAGGCGCGGCTGCGGCGCTCATTGTCGCCGTTTAAATTGTTTAACATGTGTGTAGAACCCCCGCACCGGCTGATTACGGAGCGAAAAAAGAAACTGTCCGGAGCGAAATGTCATTCGGGCGGCAGGAAATATAGCGTATTTTTTATTTTCACCCGGATGATAAGGGACTATGCAGCGGGTGTCTCTTAATATTTTCTTTAACGCATTAAAGGGGTTGTTACGATTCGAAAATTTAATCGAAGATGTGCATGGTTATTTACATTTGCTCATTTTAAATAGGCTCGAGAGTTTTTCATTATTGTTAATGTTTATTTCCTGTCAGAAGATGAATATGCATTCAGGAGGGTTAACGTTAATTCTAAGTCAGTTTTAAAGCGAAACAGGTCTGCTGACAGAGACAGGATCGCTACCCGCAGATTGTTCGGGAAGGTAACGTATTAAAAGATAAGCTAAAAGCCGGTGAAAGATGCAGGCTGGCAGAGATGACCTGTCAGTGTAGTCATGGCTGCTACAGGTCAATCCACCGCCAGGCTGACAGTAACACAGTGCTTAAGGCAGCAATCCGTTTAACCTTTCATGCCGTTTGAGTTTTGTATCGGACGACGTGGCGGCGGGTTTTGTTCCAGCCAGTCACGTACCTGTTCGGTCCGTGGTCCTCGCTCGCGGATTGCACGTGTCAGCCTTTCCTGTGTCGTGCTCAATTCCTGGGTCCAGTAGGTGATTTGCCACTGTTCACGAATCTCCACCTGCGACAGATCGTCAGGTGAGCGACGCTGGATAGGATTTTTCATTCATTATCCTCCTCTGGTTTCAATGATGCAGCCTGAACATGAACCTCAGGCTATAGCACTATCCTGAGGAACAAAGCGGCCTTGAGGTAGCGGATTAATCCATGAATGGTCCTTAAGGCAAATAACAGGATAATTCCTGGCAGGAGGAATAAAGCACTCTAAGAAAATAGAAAAGTCTCCGTATGGACGAAATATGCCGCTTCGCTTTAAAAAAAATCATGCATGATTTTTAAAGCTGAAATTTGACATTTATTTAAAATAGTCAATTATTCTCAGGTCTTTTCATTCTGGCCGCTTTCTGGTGGCTTCGCTTCTATTGATGGCGAAGTGCTGTGTCATCGCGGTTTAATCATGTTGAAGGAGTCTTTGTTTGGTGAATCGTCCCCCCAGGCCGCCTGTGGTCGTCCAGAGTAATGTGCGTGAACTTCGTCTTGCCGCCGGGCTCTCTCAGCAAAGCGCCGCTGAGCGTTTTGACCTTAGCCTGCGAGTCTGGCAAACCAAAGAAGCCGCAGGTAATCCGACATTATTAAGTCAGGGCGAATATGAGCTGCTGTTATTACTGGCTGGCTGTCATCCCCATTTCGTTCTTGCTCCTCAGAGCAAAAAGTAACGGGCTGCGTTAATACCCTGAAATTTATTTCTGTGGTAACCAGCTGGTGGATAAAGGTTAAAAAATTATATTTACCGACTTGAAAGCTGACTATTAATCCCTATTTATGAAGATGATCGGAGACCTGATACCGATCAGATGAGCTTTTGGATGAACCTGTTCAGGAGATTATCACTATGTCAGTACAACAATTTACAGTTTTCCCTTCGCTGGCTGATTCTGCTTTTTCAGACCGCTTTAGCCGCATCGATAAATTGTTCAGTCAGCTTACTGGCGACAGCCCGTTAACGTCGGTACCCGATTACGATCTGCAGCGGGTAGAGGATAATCGCTATGCGCTGACCGTGAGCGTACCCGGCTGGAAAGAGCATGAACTGGAGATCGAGTTACGTGGCGGACGGCTCTCCGTGGCCGGTCACAGAGAAAAATCGTCCCAGGAAGCGTCTGGTGAGGCCCGGCAAGAGAACAACAGCTGGATCCACCGCGGCATTTCCCGACACGATTTCCAGCTGAGCTTTTCAATTCCAGAGCACATGAAAGTGACCGGAGCCAGCCTGGCGGAAGGCCTGCTTAGCATCGATCTGCTCCAGGAAATACCGGAGAGCGAGAAACCACGCCGTATCCCGATTGCGATCGGTGGTCAGCGTGCGCTTGAACATCAGTAATATGAACAGGGCGGAAACAGCACAGGCTGTTTCCGCCTTTTTTAATCGCGGCCAGGGAAGGGGGTCAAAAGCGTTCAGGCGCTGGCAGACATAAGGCTGATTTGTGACTGTAAACCGGTATTCGTACCGGTCAGCATAATCGGTTCGCCCGCCTCAAGACTGGAGTGAAATGCAGCCTTCATTGCTGCACTGATACCATCACCACACCACATCAGATGATGCTCAAAGCGGCGTTGCGCCACGGCAGGAACACCTGACGCGTCTGCTGCAACTTCAACCCGAAAACCCTGTCCGTTCAGCCGTATCGCTTCCATCCAGATCTCGGTCTCATCCGTGACGCTGACTGCTTCAAGAAACAGCGGTACGGTGCTGCGTCGTTGTGAGGCCAGCGCCAGGCGCGCCCACTGATTGACTACCGCCGAATGAAAGCGCTGCTGGCGCCGCACCGCACCTTCGCTGAGGTCAGTGCGGAGCCAGAGATTGAGCGGCCGCAGGTAGCGATTAACATAATCATCACCGCAATAGTCGGTATTCATCATCTGTAGTTCGCGATCAACATCTGCGTCCGTATTATGTGCCAGCAGATGCAACATATCCTCTTCCCGACAGGCCCAGCCGCCAGGCAGCGTAACGCTGGACCAGTTTAGCGCAGTATGGATATCAAACAGCGTATGACCTCCTGAGGTCATTTCACGTACACAGAGCGCACGCGTAAGTTGATTATCCGAGTAGCCATCAGGGCCAGGCGGCGTTATCAGCCCGGCACGGCGCCAGCGGCGCAGAGTTTCAGGAAGAACACCGACGAGACCACAAACGGTGTCGGTAGAGTGTTGGGGCATAGTGACTATCCGGAAGGCTTTGAGATCCCCTGATAAGGGACGATAAACGCAGTATGCGCGCCGGGAATAAATAAAGAAACAATCATTTCCATAATCTATTTTCGCACCCGATGCAGAGATGTCATCAGCTGAAGGGGATTAAACAGTATGGGGAGCGGCAGGGCAGGCGCCGGGCGCAGAGAGGCCCGGCGATAAAGAACGCGTTACCAGTGGTACTTATTGGAATCTTCCCACTCTTTTACTTCTTTTTCGGCACGGTCTTTCTCGTAGCCGTAGCGTTCCTGAATTTTACCGACCAGCTGATCACGCTTTCCTTCTACAACGGTCATATCATCATCCGTAAGATCACCCCATTTTTCCTTAACCTTACCTTTGAACTGCTTCCAGTTACCGCCAATGCGATCTTCGTTCATGGTGACTCTCCCATTTCCGGTTGTTATCCAGGGACCTGATGAATATCTGTGTTGCCTGATGGCTGTCAGATGAATCAAGCATGGCACAGCTTTTGCTTTTTGCAGCGAAGCGGTGTGAGCCGCATCAAATTATGAACAAAAGGGCTGAGAGGAGGGATTATCTCTGCGGGGTTATCCCGGGCGTTGTGCTGGCCAGCTCACTGCAGGCAGGGCATTGAGGGCAGGTCGGGCAAACAGAAAGCCCTGGTAATAGCGAACCCCTGCACCTTCCAGCCAGAGCCACTCTTCAATTTTTTCGACCCCTTCCGCGATAACCGTGATTTCCAGCGCCTGGCAGCATTTAAGGATGGCCAGTACAATGGCCTGACGCGGGCCGCTGCGGTGGATATCGGTGATGAGCTTACGATCGATTTTAACTTTGTCGGGCTGGAAATCGGCTAACAGCGACAGGCCAGCGAAACCGGCGCCAAAATCGTCAAGCGCCAGGCTGATCCCGGCCGCTTTCAACTGCTGGACAGCAAACTGGAATGCGTCAAAGCGCGAGATCATCTCATCTTCGGTCACTTCAACCACTACCTGCTCAGGTCGCAATCCCTGTTGCCTGATCTGCTGAATAAGATGTTCAACAGCATTATCGATTACCACCAGTGACATCGGCAGCAGGTTGACGGAGAGCGTCTGCTCGCGCAACCCCAGATGCCTGGCCAGCTGGAAAGCGTAGGTTTTAGAGTGCAGATCACTTTGGTAGCGCTCGCTTTCAGGCAACTGTGAAAAATAGTCTGCAGGTGATGCGCCGTGCTGACCACGAATCAGGGCTTCAAAGGAGATAATCCGGTGCTTCGCTGCATCCACAATAGGCTGTAGCGCAAATTCACAGCACTGACCCGGTACCGGTTGCCAGACAGGCTGAGATTCGGAGATGAATGGCGTTGTCAGCGTCCACTTACTGGCCGGGTCAATCTTGATAAACGTCTCTTTATCCCGGCCCTCGACAAACGAACGCAGGAACTTCACCACCCGATCATCTCTGATCCGCTCATCACTCAGTGTGACCCGCTTAAGCAGGGCATCCACCACGGTGTGTTTCTGGTAATCACGCAAATCAAACAAGGCCATACCGGCATGGCCGAAGCGACGGGCAGGGGCGTAATCCCGCATCAGCTCGATCAGGTTAAAATGCCGCGCATCCTGACTGATGCGCTGGAAAACTGTATGAACATTGTCAACGCTACCTTCAAGCACCTGAAAAAAGTGCTGTCCGTCATAGAGCAGTATCCCGGTAACTTCAGCCTCGGCATTTTTGATGCTGGCGCGCTCCACTAGCGCCTTCAATTTCTCTGACGAGACCGACCCCGCAAGCTGGCTTCGATAAATAAGGGTGGAGAGCATAATCAGACTCACATGACAGAAGGTAACCGCTTAACCCTATCATAGAAATATCGATGGTAAAGGGCACAACTACGGTCATTATGCCGTTATGCTTGCGGCATTAATTTGTTCATAGATTCAGGGAGTACTTCAGGCTACGGCTATCAGCAGATCAGATCGGCTGGTGGCAATGACAGGGCGCAAAATGAAGGGAAAAGAAAAGCCCCTGCAAAAGCGGGGGCGAACAGCAGATATAGCGCATTATTATAACGTTACGGCATCCCTGGTGAGGCGCCGGTCAATCTGATGGTGCCAGATTATTACGCACTTTTTATTCTTCTTACCATGTCGTTCTGGAAGGCTTTTAAAGCGCGTAAAAATCCGTTTCTCTGATATTTCGGAAAATTGTTTTGAGATTCAATCTACTGCTTCATGCTTTTAGTGATGACAGCTCAGTTAATGAATTATCAGGTTACAAATCAACCACTTTTCAGACACTCCCTTAACGCCATCAGCAGACTTCTCCGAAACGCCTGTGCGTTGTCGTTCTGCAGTGACAATCAGATGTCGATATCGGCGGTAACTGAAAAAATGCCCCCGTAAAAGGGGGCAAGGGTAGGAGTCAGATCACTCTGTAAAAGAAGTGGATTTCATTACAGAGCCATTCAAAGATAGGGCAAAAACGATTTTTTTGCCGCTACGGTTAACCATTTTTTTAATTAGATATCAAACAATTAAAAAACCAACTATATACAATCTTTTTTTAATCAATACCTTATCAGGACATGAAATCGATTTCTAAGATTAGGATTAAAGTCCTGCTTCGCCCGCTGATGCTGCCAAAAATGGCCACAATTCAGCGAGTGCGCAGCGGTCTGAGAGAGCTGCACTGAGCGGACTTGACCGCTTCAGTAAATAATTGTACTGTTTATGCGTACAGTATTTTGTGGATTGAGAGCCAGTGTGGAGTAATGAGATGTCACAGGACGATGAGGTCTGGTCAGCATTCAGAGAGGCGATGAGGCAGGATGATTCCGGTCAGTGCACAGTGAGTACGCGGGATTTTGTGGCCGAACTGGAACAGCGCAACTCACCTCACACGCTTCGAGCCGCGAATGTCTGGATAGAGATGCACATCACCACTTTCAGCGACATCTCAATTGAGCCTGGGGAATGTCGGCTGTTTCAGGTTACTGCGGCGCGCAATTAAATGGTTCGCAGCGCCACAGTGCAGACCCGGTAAGAAAGCGTTTCAGCCTGCCCGCTGTAACAAGTGCAGGCTGAAGCAGGCATCATAGCCTTGATGTATTACTGCGCATGTCAGACCGATCCTGGAATTTAGGATTCGTAGGGTAGCTCTTTTCGCATGCCAGGCGAGCCAGATTCAGTGCGACTTTGCGTTTTTTAAGCTTTAATTTCGGCAGCCACTCTTTGAACTGTGCCGTGAGCGAGGCTGCCTGCTGTTCATTGGTGACCCGACAGATAAACAGTTTGCTCTTGGTCTGACGACTGACATCAATGGCATAGATCTCAATACCTGCGCTGCATACTTCATATTCAACATCTGTAAACTGCATGTGTGGCCAAAGACCGGTTCTGGTTTCAAATGTGGCTAAATCCATGACGACTACCTTTTTTTTATTTTAAGCGTTATTGCTATCCAACAGGCTAAAGCCTGGTCGGGCCAGTGAGCATAGACCAGAATCAGTATTCCGCCAGTGATTTCACTGCTTTAATCTGGCCCTGACACAAATGGGTAAATTCTCACACAGTCGTCTTTCAACAGATAAGCCTTCAGACACCCTTTTATCAGAGAATCTGATGGTATCCTGTCATTCTGGTTTTTTCTCCTGCCGACGCTATCTTTAAAAAACCCTGCTACTGTAAGGGATTCTGCGATCTCTTTCGAAGTCAACCCCCCCCCTTAGCAATCATTATCTTCAGTAAATCTGTTGAGTTAGCTTGCTAATTATCAGAACTCAATGAATGGCTGCTGCCGCCTGTTCCTGACCATGTGGTAGTGGAAGGCCTCGAAGAAGTCACCTGGCAACTTTACCGCAGATGATGAAGTGTAAAAAGGTGTATCAAAATAAAAATGAATATATAGCCGACTGATCTCCTGGCTAGTTCACTCTGTGACATCCGCAAGGAAAAATAAAAAAATATATTCACTGTGATTAATTAAAGCCCTCCAGACTGGAACCGATAAGAACCATTCAGCTTTGTATCATGTCCAAATTATTCTTTTTTGCCGGGGGCAAGTATGACTATTACACAACGTCTGGTATTGATTTTTTCACTGCTTGCAATGTCGCTGATTGCGTTGGTGATTATCTCTTTATCAGTAATTTCGGGCTTTCAATCCCGTTTTGAATATGTACAGATGAACGCGATACCCAGCATTCGCGATATCAATAAATCGATCAGCGTCACCAACCAGTTGGGTATTGCACTTTATCGCCACCATAGCACCAGTGATGCAACAAAATTCCCGGCTGCGGAAAAGCGAATTGAGAATCTGCTTCAGCAGATTAAGTTGCTCAATGATTATTATATGACTAACGACATCTCGAACGATGAAGATAAAGGGATGACCGAACAGGCTTATAAAAATCTGGATGCGGTCCGCAGCGCATTGCCGGCCTTTCTTGCCGCGTCACGCGCCCATGATGATGCGGTCACACTGCCATTATTACAGAGTGAGAACGGTATTGGTGCCGCAGCCCGTAAGATGGAAGCGGATTTCACCCGTCAGATTCAGTTCAATATCGATATTGGCGAACAGCTCAGGGCGGAGAATAAGCGCGTTTATACCCAGACACTGTGGGCATTGTCTGGCGGATCGCTGCTGCTTATTCTGATACTGGCCGGTTTCTCCGCCAACGTGATCCTGGGTATCAAAAAGAGTCTCTCTGGTATGGTCAACACCATGACGCAGGTGAGTCATACCCTCGACCTGACCCATACCGCGGAAGTCAGCCGTAAGGATGAGATCGGAAAAATAGCGATGGCATTTAATCAGCTGCTGGCGCGCGTCTCCGGCACGCTGCTTTCCGTCAGTCACGCCGCGCAGTCAGTCAGTACCGGATCAACGCAGATTGCAGCGGGCAATGAAGATCTCTCTGCGCGTACGGAAGAACAGGCGGCTTCACTGGAGCAAACCTCAGCCAGCATGGCAACACTGAGCGAAACGGTGCGACAGAACTCAGAAGGTGCGCAACAGGCCAGCAGCCTGGCAAATAACGCGAATCACATGTCAATCCAGAATGGGACGGCGGTGAAGCAGATGCTCACTACCATGGATGAAATCCGCGCCAGCTCTGCCAAAATCTCTGAAATTACCGGTCTGATTGAAGGTATCGCGTTTCAGACCAATATTCTGGCGCTGAATGCGGCAGTCGAGGCGGCGCGTGCCGGTGAGCATGGTCGCGGCTTCGCCGTTGTCGCCTCTGAAGTCCGCAATCTGGCGCAGCGCTCCTCTTCGGCTGCCCGTGAAATTAAGGATCTTATCTCTACGTCGGTTTCACAGGTCGAGCACGGTTTAGAGCAGGCCAGTGGCGTGGGGGCAAACAGTGAAAATGTCCGTCAGGCGATTCAGCAGGTGGCCGATCTGGTCAATGAGATTGCAGCGGCTACCTCAGAGCAGAGCAAAGGCATTGAACAGGTTCATCAGGCCATTGGCCAGATGGATGAAGTGACACAACAGAACGCCTCGCTGGTGGAAGAGGCCTCATCCGCCTCTAAGTCCCTGCAGGAACAGGCAGAGACGCTCTCAGGGCTGGTGGCGACCTTTACGCTGGAGAGCAATCACCGCGTAGCGCAGTCGCAGCAGACCGTTGCCGTACGTCGCGCGGTATTGCAGGTAAGGCAGCCTGATCGCCAGGCTATCGACCTGACTAAGGCGAACTGGGAAAGTTTTTAAGGGTTAAGCAGTAACATAATGGCCTCCACAATGTGGGGGCTTTTTTTATCCGTAATGTGTGTAAATAAAATAAATTTAGCTGAATTAAAATAACATGTAATCGATTTCAATATTAAGGTTAAGATAACTCTTTAGGGTTATAAAGAGTTTCAACGATATTGGGTCAGAGTGTTTATTTGCGGGGGAAGTGTAATGATAATTAATACGATATAGCCAGGATAACTGTTATCGGCGATTTCTGAGCCAACTTGAATTTCTTTATTTTCAAAAGAATAATGCTGAAGTCAGCCTTACGACTTAATGCGTTAAGCGAAGCGTTCATTTTTCATCTATATGATAATTATAACTATTTTTGAGTTTAGCTTAAGATGATCTTGCAATAAATATCGTCATTAAATTCACTGAAAAAGAGTTGATCGCAATCTATACTCCTTGCTGTTGTGATACCTGTTTCTCTGTCTTTATATGAAAACCTTCTCTTCATAGCAACATTGCGCTGCATGAGACGCCTCTGGCTATGTAAAAGAAAAAGTAAAAATAATAATACACAACCTATTTTGTGCACTACTCACCTGCACGCCTCACACATCAGAGCGAATAAGAATGAAGAAATTACTCGACCGCATTAATCTGCCAGCGAAATTCCTGCTACTGGGATCTTTTGCACTGGTGCTGTTTATTTTACCTACCTTTCTGTTTATTCAGACGGGCAACCAGCTTATTGATGCCAAGCAAGTGGAGCTATCTGGTATACCGGTAGAGAAAAAAGTCCTGAAGCTCCTTAACCTGCTTCAGCGGCACCGCGCAGAGAGCGCTATCGCCATCTCCCTTAATAAGGCTGATAACGCACCCCGTCTGGAACTGGTTACCCAAATCAACGCGTTGTCCCGAACGATTGCTGACGATCTGCGCAAGGATGATCAGCAGGCACAACCGCTAAATTCGCTGCAACGGGTGAATCAGGAGTGGGGGCAGCTGCAGAACGATATCAACGGTGGCAAGCTGACCCTGGCTACCAGCCTGACGCGTCATGCCCACCTGATTCAGGTATTGCTGGATACGAATCAGGATGTGCTGGATTTCTACCAGCTGTCGCTGGATGCGGACTTAAATACCTATCAGTTGATTGTCAGCATTTATAGCCGTCTGCCGCTACTCACTGAAACTCTGGGTCAGATTCGGGCCAATGGCACATCCCTGCTCGCGAGCGGAAATATCACTGATGCCGATCGCAGCCGCCTGGCGTTCCAGATTGATAATGGCAGAACGGCCCTGGCGCAGTTCAGCAGCAATCTCGATAAAGTGTTTTCGATTGAGCCGGCTCTGAAAACCACTTTTGCTGGTATGGCACAGGATGCAAATCAGCAGGCACAAGGCGCCTTGCAATTGGCGGATAGCGTGTTTGTGAGCGGGCACGCCAGCGTGGCACCGGTTGAATATGTGCGGGTGTTTACCCAGGCGATCAACCGTTACTCGGAAATCGGTGATCAAACCAGTACCCGACTGCAACAGATGATGGACGTGCAGATCGACGCGAGGCGCCAGTCACAGTATCTGTTGCTGGCCGGTCTGCTGGCCGTGGCGCTGCTGGCCATTTTAGTGGCCGTGATGATTACCCGTTCTGTTACCCGTCCGGTCAAAGACGCCGTTGAAGTCGCCAGCCGCGTCGCGGCAGGTGATCTGACGGCACAGCTGACCGTTTCCGGGAGCAACGAAATGGCTGAACTGCTCAATGCGTTGATGCGGATGCAACAGCGTCTTGCCCAGCTGGTTTCTGATATCAAAGGCAACGCGGCTACCATCGCCAACTCTTCAGAAGAGATTGCCCGGGGCAATGGTGACCTCTCATCACGCACAGAGCAGCAGGCGGCTTCACTGGCTGAAACGGCTGCCAGCATGGAGCAACTGGCGGCCATCATTCAGCAGAATGCCGATAACACGCGCTTTGCCTCTGCCCGTGCAGAATCTGCCACTCAGGCCGCGCTCTCCAGTGGTGCAGCAATGGATTCGGTGATGGAGACCATGCACAAAATTCGTGGCAGCTCAGGCAAAATTGAAGAGATTACATCGGTGATCGACAGTATCGCCTTCCAGACCAACATTCTGGCACTGAATGCGGCCGTCGAAGCGGCACGCGCCGGTGAGCAGGGCAAAGGTTTTGCGGTCGTCGCGTCTGAAGTGCGGGCGCTGGCACAACGTTCAGCCAGTGCAGCTAAAGAGATTAAGGGTCTGATTGAGCAGTCGGTCGGCCACGCGCAGGAAGGGATCGCTATGGCGCAGAACGCAGGCGATAAGGTGAAACAGAGCGTCAGCGCCATTGAACAGACCTCTCAGCTGATGCGCGACATCACTTCTTCATCTGAAGAGCAGAGCAGTGGTATCTCGCAGGTCAATATTGCGGTGAACCAGATGGATCAGGTGACGCAGCAGAATGCCGTGCTGGTCGAAGAGTCGGCCTCCTCAGCAGATGAACTCGCCGCGCGCGCAGGGCAGTTACGTACGATGGTTGCGGTGTTCCAGACTGCATAATGGTGTTAAACAGCCGCCTGCGGGCGGCTGTTCTCTTCTTAGCGTTTATCGCCTGCTACGCCTGATGATCCTGCAGACAGTCCAGATACTTCTCTCCCGACCGCATCACCTTCTCTTTTGCCTGCTGACGGATATCCTGCCCTTCAAATGCGCCATACAGTTGCCCGAATGTCACGCCAGAGAGCCGATGCAGTATGTCGCCTACCGTAGCGGCTGACAGCGGCAGCATATTCGGGTAGCTCCACATAAACGACACGCCATGCGCACCCGGCGTAACCTGGATAATATCACCCGCCAGAATCACGCCTTCTCCTTCATCCCAGTGCAGCACGCTGCCGCCGGGAAAATGGCCGCCCAGCCGTAACAGCGTTACAGAGGGCATCAGCGTCAGCGACTCGCCCTGCCATAACTGGATATGCGGACTCTTCCGCACAATCCATTGGCGATCGCGGGCGTGCAGATGAATGGGCGCGTTAAATGCTTCAGCCCACTCCTGCATGGTGGTGTAGTAGTGCGGATGTGAAATCGCGATAGCATCAATGCCGCCCAGCGCTGCGATCAACGTGTAGGTGGCATCATCAAGGTTGGCAATGCAGTCCCACAGCACATTGCCGTGCGGCGTGCGCAGCAGAAAAGCGCGCTGGTTGATGGCAAACTCAGGCACGGTTTTAAGACTTAACAGCGCATCGCTATGGGCCGTCCACTTATTGGCGTGGCCGGTGCGCAGTTCATCAAACGTGATCCAGCGCTGACCGGCTGCCGGAACGTACTGGCGTTCATCATCACAGATTTTACAGTGCTGATGAGTGGAATGCGCGGGATATGCCGTTCCGCAGGCGGTACATAACATCGTCATGGTGATCTCCTTTGTCTCACTCAATCTTATGCACACCGGCGAAAACCGCACTTTCCTGAGGCCATTTCGTTACGCGATTACGGCTGACGGCGAAGGGTAATCCGGGTGAGTTCTGAGGGACGGCCCAGCCTGACCGCCATGCCTGGCCAGAGTGCTGTGCCGTTATTCACATAGAGCTGCATTCCGCCGACCTGATAAAGCCCGGAAACAAACCCGGCGTTGGGTTTAGCAAATAGCCGGTCCAGCCCGATAATCAGGCCGCCATGCGTATGCCCTGAGAGCTGGACATCCACGCCCTGCGCTGCGTTCTGGCGTGCATTGCGTGGCTGGTGATCCAGCAGGATCACCGGCGCGTCTTCAGGGGCCTGTTCCAGTGCGCGGGCCAGATCCGGGCCGGCCGCGTTTCTGCCGGGTGCGGAGGCGTCCGGCAGGCCAGCAATCACCAGCTTTGCGGTTCCGCGCTGAATAACGGTGTGACTGTTGAGCAGAGGTTGCAGACCCAGTGAGGCCAGATGCGCCGTCCAGATCGCCTGATGGAAGAAATATTCGTGGTTGCCAGTGATAGCCCATACGCCGTCAGGCGCTGCAAGCCCGCGCAGCGGCGCAACGTCCAGCCGTCGATGCGCCAGGCTGCCATCGATCACATCGCCCGTGACCACAATCAGATCGGCTTTGAGAGACATTGCCCTTTCAACCATTGCGGCGGTCCAGGTCGCATTAAATAACCGGGTAATATGCAGGTCGGTCAGTTGCAGCAGCTGATAGCCATCGAACTCAGCGGGCAGATTGGGCAGCGCAAGGGTCACCTCTTTGACCGGCGGCACGCGTATTGCCTGCTGAACGCCAAAGGCAGCCAGCCCCATCGCCAGCACGACGGCCAGATAACGAACACCGGGCACCAGCTCCAGCGGATGACGCAACAGCAGGGCAATCAGCATGACCGCATCCATCAGCATCTGAAGCAGCGCCAGCAGCAGCACGGTGCTGTACGCCCAGTTAAACAAAATGATGATAATGCGTGGCATTTCAGCGGAGAAAATCCCGCCCGAGGTAAAACGGCTCACCAGCAGATATTGTGAGGCCAGCAGCACCAGTGCGGAGAGCAGGATCTTGATAGCCAGTGGCAGAGACAAGGGAATAATGACGCGCGCAATAACATACCAGCTCGGTAAGCTGAAAATCAGGTGAAACATGGCATTTTTCCGGTAGGGCGCTGGACATCTGCGCAGGCAAAAAAAGACGATCGTTTATAGAGCCGTTTTCAGGACGGTAATGTATACGATGCTACCGCTTGGGTTGCTTCACGTCGGGTGCTTTACAGGCGATAAATCAGGAAGAAAGCATCGGTAACAGGATGCCTGCAGGGTGAAAAAGCGAAAACAGCGTGACCGGAGCACCGGCCACGCTGGCAACATTCACGTATTGAGACGCCTGACTAGCGTAAAACGCCTGAGGTCGTCTGGGTCTCGTCAGTTACACGTTTCATGGATATCGGAATGCTTTTATAGGCGGGAATGCCGCTTTTGGTATCGTGGCTGTCGAGCGGAACCATCACATTGGCCTCCGGGTAGTAAGCGCCCACCGAACCTGGGGCCATATCAATAATCACGATGGTCAGGTTTTTCATCTGGCGCGAGGTGGGATTGCCATCCGGGTCCAGCGCCATCAGATCGACACGATCACCGACCCGTAACTGTCGTTTCTCCGCCTCTTCCGCATTGATAAACAGCACATCACGGCGGCCTGTCACGCCACGATAGCGGTCATTCAGTCCGTACAGCGTGGTGTTGTACTGATCGTGACTGCGCAGGGTAGTGAGTACCAGATCATGGCACTTCAGTGAGCGGGGATCTTCATTGATGCCCTGCATCACCTTAAACTGCGCACGGCCAGAGGGGGTGAGCCAGACGCGCTCTGAGGCGGCATTATGCAGCCGGAATCCGCCCGGATGCTTAATCCTCTCATTGAAGTTTTCAAACGCCGGGAACACCGCTTCAATGGCATCGCGGATGCGGCTGTAATCGGCTGCCATGGCCGACCAGTCAACCACGCTGTCCGGCAGCGTTGCCTTCGCCAGTGAGGCGACCAGCGCCGGTTCAGACTTAAGATGGGGTGAGGCGGGATCCAGCGAACCGCGTGAGGCATGCACCATCGACATCGAATCTTCCACGGTGACGCTCTGCGCGCCGGTTGCCTGAACATCGGTCTCTGTTCGGCCCAGCACCGGCAGCAGATAATTATGTTTACCCAGTAACAGGTGCGAGCGGTTCAGTTTGGTCGCCATATGCACCACCAGATCAAGATTGCGCATCGCCGGGAACGTGACCTGTGGATCGGAAATCGCCTCTGCCAGGTTGCCGCCCAGACAGAGCAACGCTTTGGCTTTGCCATCACGCATGGCCTTAATCGCTTCAACGGCGCCGTGACCATGCTTCTGTGGCGGGCGGAAACCAAACACCTTCTCCAGGCTATCAAGCAGCGACTGCGGTGGGATCTCAGTGATGCCCACCGTGCGATCGCCCTGCACATTGGAGTGACCGCGTAACGGACAGATACCGGCGCCCGGCTTGCCGATATTGCCGCGCATCAGCAGCAGATTAGCGATTTGCTGCACGTTCTGAGTACCGTACTGGTGCTGGGTAATGCCCATGCCATAACAGATGATGGTACGTTCAGCGCTGGCGTAGAGCCGGGCGATATGCTGGATCTCCTCACGCGCCATGCCCGAGACTTTCAGGATATGCTCCCAGTCCGTGCTCTCCAGATCGGCTTTCAGGGCGTCAAAGCCTTCAGTGTGCTCAGTAATAAACGCTTCATCAATGACGCCGGGTTCGCCTTTGCTCAGCGCCTCCTCGTGCATAGTGAGCAGGATCTTCATCACCCCTTTCAGCATCGCTGCGTCACCGCCCACCCTGACCTTGTAGTAGGTCGACGCCAGCTCAGTGGAGCTCATTGACAGCATCTCAATCGGGCTCTGCGGCGAAGTAAAACGCTCCAGGCCACGTTCACGCAGCGGGTTGATCGCCACAATAGTGGCACCGCGTTTCGACACTTCCCGAAGCGTGCCCAGCATGCGCGGATGATTGGTACCTGGGTTGTGGCCAATACAAAGGACCAGGTCGCAGTGATCAAAATCTTCCAGCTCTACCGTACCTTTGCCGACGCCAATTGACTCTGGCAGCCCGACGCTGGTCGGTTCATGGCACATGTTTGAGCAGTCAGGGAAGTTATTGGTGCCATATTCGCGGGCGAAGAGTTGCCACAGAAACGCCGCTTCATTGGAGGCGCGTCCCGAGGTATAAAACTCGACGCTGTCCGGATCGTCGTAACTGCGCAGATGCTCACCAATCTCCCGGAACGCCGTCTCCCATTCGATGGGTTGATAGGTGTCGGTAGCGGCATCGTACTTCATCGGATGGGTCAGGCGGCCTTCGCCCTCCAGGTGCAGTGCGCTGCGCTCCCACAGTTCTGTCACAGTATGAGCGGCAAAAAATTCCGGTGTAGTGCGCTTGCTGGTCGCTTCCCAGGAGACGGCTTTTGCGCCGTTTTCGCAGAACTCAAAAGACGAGGCATGTTGCGGGTCGGGCCAGGCGCAGCCCGGACAGTCAAAGCCCTGCGGCTGGTTGACTTTAAACAGGGCGATCACATCCTGTTTCACTGACATCTGGCCGCGGATAGCATCGGCAACCGCCTTCAATGCGCCCCAGCCTCCGGCAGCGCCCCCATAAGGAGCGATGCCATTTGTGCGATTTTGCTCTTTCATAATGCTCCACATTGTCTCTGTTGTTATTTATTAAGCCTGGTACAGAAAGAGTTGCAACAACGTGGAAACGGGCTGTTATTCAGGGAAAATATTTCTCAAAATGTTTCGACAGTCCGAAACGTAAGCCGCAAATCAGTTCAGCACATCAGATGAAGCGCAGCGCATCCGGGCGGTTGCAGAATAAGCGGTGCGCGAGTTCCGCCGACAGGCTGATGGTGCAGGGAAAGGGGGAAGGATAAATCGTTACCATCAGGCAACGACGGGTAAGTGAGCCAGGTTATTCAGGGCTGTACGGCGATCGCAGTAACGCACTCCATGTCTGAACAGATGCGCCATAATCCGGAGAGCAACCTTATGAAAAGAGCCTTATTTTTGCTTGTCTTACTTTCCACCTCTGGTCTGATGCCCGTTAAAGCCAGTGGCCAGGTTCGGGCAGGAGAGCTGCGTCCCATAAAGATTATTATGACGATCAACCATCAGTCGTATGAGATTGCACTGGCGGATAACGCCACCGCGAAAGCATTTGTACAGCAACTCCCGCTGACCATGACGATGGAGGAGCTGAACGGCAACGAGAAGTTTGCAGACCTGCCTGCTGCTCTTAATAACGATCCGCACCAACCCGGCACGATCCAGCAGGGCGATGTGATGCTCTATGGCATTAAGACACTGGTTCTTTTTTATGAGACATTCCACACCTCCTATAGCTACACGCCAATAGGAAAGGTGCTGTCGACAGGTAGTCTCAAAAAGAGTGTCGGTGAGAGGGGGATTGACGTACGGTTCACCCGGCCATGACTGATATCAAAATCTGAAATAACCGACAGGTAAAGGATTCCTATCGCGCTGAGTCTGGCCAGTGTGGCATCTGGCATAACGGACTACACTGCGTTCTGGCCGCGGCCAGACGTTGTGATCCTCTTCAGGAAGCAAGACTGTCAGGCCGGTCGACCAGCCTGACAGTTCAGCCATTACTTCTTCTTATTCAGCATCGATTTCAGATCAGCAAACGGATTATAGGTAGCCTCACCGACATCTTTTTGTGCGTCCTCGCCCGCTACTACACGGGTGCCATACTGGTCAGCCTCGGTGTACTTTGAGTGCTCGTGGTCATGACAATAGAGACACAACAACTCCCAGTTACTGCCATCTTCCGGGTTGTTGGTGTGGTCGTGATCGATATGGTGAACCGTCAGTTCACGCAGGTTTGAATAGACAAACTCGCGTGAGCAGCGTCCACACACCCACGGATAGATTTTAAGTGCTTTCTCACGGTAGCCGCTTTCCAGCCGCGTGTAGTTTTTAGGGATCAGAGCCATTACCGGGATAACCTGTTATGCAGAGAAAATTTCATGATAGTGATGCCAATATATCCCATAACGGAACAGAAGAAGAAATCATCGTGTTCCGCGGGACGGGAGGCTTTAAGACCCAGAGGGTTAGCTTAAAATCAGCGTAGCCGCCTTATATGATTTTTCCAGCACGTCTCGCAGTTCTGTATAACTGCCGGGCCTGTAAGAAGGCACAAAATCCTGTCGCTGTGATGACATCTCAAAAATAATAAATCTCTACGATCCCGCTCGTGCTAACCCCATTAATCAGCAGGATAGTGCCCTAAACGTCCCTGTTTACCGTTTTGCTTAAAAAATGACGTTAAATGTAATGCATGACACCATAAACGGCCCAGAAAATGGCGTTGGCGCCCAGATAAGTCCAGCATCCCCAGTAGGCTATGGGTTCACGACGGGTGCGGAGTTTAGGCAGGAAGGCCAGTAAATAGAGGGCAGAAGCGATAAGCGAAACGAAGTAGAAAAATTTCATGGTTTTCTCCTGATCAATATCCTTTATTTGAGGATAGTCAGAGCTCACCATTTTGCTTAATGCATCATCAGATTCGTTCTGCATCGGCTTTCTCTTTAGTACCCCACCGGGGGTCAGACCCGCTAAACCCGTGATAAATCGAAATGCAGCGTCACGTTTCGATCCCTCAGCTTTAAGAAAAGATAATGTCAGGATGTTCAGCCTGAGGTTACACCCTATAATCAACGCAGTTTGTTGACCTGCAGGAATGCAGGTTTTGCACCCGCCCAAAAGGAAGAGATCCCGCTGATGTTTTCTCGTTTTTTTATTTATCGTCCTGTTTTCGCATGGGTTGTTGCCATTTTAATCATGCTGCTTGGCGCGCTCTCCATTACCCTGTTGCCGGTTGAACAATATCCCGATGTTGCGCCGCCTTCGGTAAATATCAGCGCAACGTACACCGGTGCTTCTGCGGAGACGCTGGAGAACAGCGTCACGCAGGTGATCGAGCAGCAGCTTACCGGGCTGGATAATTTGCTCTATTTTACCTCCAGCAGCAGCTCGCAGGGGAATGTGTCGGTCACCGTGACGTTCAGTCAGGGCACCGATCCGGATACCGCGCAGGTGCAGGTGCAGAACAAGGTGCAGCAGGCGCTCTCCCGTCTGCCCAGCGAAGTGCAGCAGCTTGGCGTTACCGTGACCAAATCGCAGTCAAATTTCCTGCTGGTGATGGGCCTGTATGACACGACCGGAAAGAGCAACAGCACCGATATCGGTGACTGGCTGGTGAGTAATATGCAGGAGCCGCTGGCCAGAACCGAAGGGGTAGGGGATATTCAGGTGTTTGGCGGTCAGTATGCGATGCGCATCTGGCTCGATCCCTACAAACTCAACTCCTTTGCGTTGCAGCCCTCGGACGTGTCGGCGGCGATACGCTCGCAGAACATTCAGGTCTCAGCCGGTAAAATCGGCGGTCTGCCATCGCCCGAGAATCAGCAGCTCACCGCCACGGTCAGAGCGCAGTCGCGCCTGCAGACGCCGGAGCAGTTCCGCAACATCATCGTTAAAAGCGACAAAAGCGGTGCCATTGTGCGGGTGGGTGATGTCGCACGAGTGGAACTGGGCGGCGAATCCTATGACATGACCACGCGACTCAACGGGCATCCCGCGGCCGGTGTCGGTGTGATGCTGGCGCCGGGCGCGAATGCGCTGGCGACCGCGACGCTGGTGAAAAACAAAGTTGAAGAGTATCGCCACTCAATGCCGGAAGGTTACGAGGTGGCTTATGCGCTCGACAGTACTGACTTCATCAAAATCTCCGTTGAGGATGTAGTGATCACCCTAATCGAAGCGATCGCGCTGGTAGTGGTGGTGATGTACCTGTTCCTGCAGAATATCCGTGCGACGCTGATCCCGGCGCTGGCGGTGCCGGTGGTACTGCTCGGCACCTTTGGCGTACTGGCGCTGTGCGGCTACACCATCAATACCCTGACGCTGTTTGCGATGGTGCTGGCCATCGGACTGCTGGTGGATGATGCGATCGTGGTCGTCGAAAATGTTGAACGCATTATGCATGACGAAGGTCTGCCGGCGCGTGAGGCAACGGAAAAATCGATGAAAGAGATCTCCGGCGCGCTGGTGGCTATCGCGCTGGTGCTCTCCGCGGTATTTCTGCCCATGGCCTTTTTCGCCGGGTCGACCGGTGTAATTTACCGGCAGTTCTCCATCACCATCATCGCCGCCATGACTTTCTCCGTGGTAGTGGCACTGACCCTGACGCCTGCACTGTGTGGCATGTTGCTGCGGCCGACCTCACCCCATCGTAAAGGCTTCTTTGGCGGTTTTAACCGCTTTTATGCCGCCACCGAGCGCCAGTATCGTCACAAAGTGGTGAGCACTCTGCGCCGTCCGGTGATCATGGTGTCGCTTTATGCGGCAATGGGCGTGGTGCTGTTTGTGATGTTTACCCGCTTGCCGGGCAGCTTCCTGCCGACCGAAGATCAGGGCAGCATCATGCTTCAGGCGACGTTGCCAGCGGGTGCCACGGCCAGCCGCACCGAGGCGGTCAATCAGCAGATAGTTGACTGGTTCCTGACTGAAGAGAAACAGAATATTGATGTGATCTTCACCATCAACGGTTTTAACTTCAGCGGTGCTGCGCAGAATGCCGGTATGGCGTTTATCAAGCTTAAAAACTGGGATCAGCGACCGGGTAGTGAAAACTCTGCCGAAGCGATTGCCGGACGCGCCACCTATGCGCTGGCGTCGATTCGGGATGCGCAGATCTTTGCGCTGACGCCGCCGTCGGTGCCGGGTCTGGGACAGAACAACGGCTTTACCTATGAGCTGCTGGCCAGTGGTGGCACCACGCGTGAGCAACTGGGCAACCTGCGCGATCAGCTCTTACAAAGCGCAGCGAAAAGCCCCGAACTGATCGGCGTGCGGGCGAATATTCTGCCGCAAACGCCGCAGTTGCAGGTTGATATTGATACCAGCAAAGCGGTGGCACTGGGACTGCAGCTGGATGACGTAACCGATACGCTGACCAGCGCCTGGGGCGGCGCTTATATCAATGACTTCATCGACCGGGGTCGGGTAAAGCGGGTCTATGTACAGGGCGACGGTCAGTATCGTTCATCACCTTCGGATCTGGATAAATGGTACATCCGTAACAGTGAAGGCACCATGACGCCTTTCTCTGCGTTTGCCTCGACCCGATGGACCATGGGACCCGAAAGCCTTAACCGTTACAACGGTTCTGCCTCCTACGAAATACAGGGGCAGAACGCTGAAGGGTTCAGCTCTGGCGATGCCATGAACACCATTGAGCGACTGGCCAATGAACTTCCGGCAGGGACGACGGGGGCATGGAGCGGGCTTTCCCTGCAGGAGAAGCAGGCGGGCGGGCAGTCAACCACGTTGTATGCCATCTCGATTCTGGTGGTGTTCCTCTGTCTTGCTGCGCTGTATGAGAGCTGGTCGGTGCCTTTCTCCGTGCTGTTAGCGGTGCCGCTCGGCGTGCTGGGTACCGTGCTGGCGGTGGCACTGCGCGGATTAAGCAACGATATCTACTTCCAGGTAGCGTTGCTGACCACGGTCGGACTCACCTCTAAAAATGCAATACTGATCATCGAATTTGCGGAGGATGCGGTTCGTCGGGGAAGTTCGCTGAGTGCGGCTGCGTTGCAGGCCGCGCGAACCCGTCTGCGGCCGATAATGATGACGTCGCTGGCCTTTATCGCCGGGGTGATCCCGCTGGCGGTGGCGACGGGTGCCGGTGCTAACAGCCGCATCGCCATCGGCACCGGGATCATCGGCGGCACGCTGGCAGGCACGGTTCTGGCGCTGTTCTTTGTTCCGCTGTTCTTTGTGCTGGTGAAGCACTATCTGACCCGTCATCGCGAGGGTAAGTAGCGCAGAAAGCCCGTCTGCAGGCAGATGCAGACGGGCTGGAATTGATGCTCAGCAGAAGATTACAAATGCTGTTTAAAGAAGGCGGTCAGCTTCGCAAACGGGATCAGGTCAGTGCGATCATAAAGGTCCACATGGCCTGCATCAGGCACGATATAGAGCTCTTTGGGCTGTGCCGCACGCTGGAACGCATCTTCGCTGAACTCGCGTGAATGTGCTTTATCACCCGTGATGAAGAGCATGGGGCGCGGTGAGATGGACTCAATGTCATTAAAAGGGTAGAAGTTCATGAACTTCACGTTGCTGGTGAGCGTCGGGTGCGTGGTCAGCGCAGCTGAACTGTTTTTCGGGGTGAACTCACCGCGAGGCGTCCGGTAAAAATCATAGAACTCTTTGGCTATCGGAGGCGAATCAGCATCGATTTTATGTGGTGTACCACTGGTGTACGCAGTTTTACCCCCGGTGAATTCTGCATAGCGTTGCTGTGCAGCCGCTTCGATGATTTGCTTGCGCTGCGCCAGTGTCTGGCTTTTATTCAGCGCATTGCGGTTGGCGGATCCCATGTCATACATGCTGACGGTCGCAATGGCTTTCATGCGGGGATCAATCTTAGCTGCACTGATGACAAAACTGCCACTGCCACAGATGCCCAGCACACCAATCCTGTCGCGATCGACAAATTCGCGCGTACCCAGGTAATCCACGGCGGCACTGAGGTCTTCGGCATAAATATCCGGAGAGACCGCGTTGCGCGGCTGACCTTCACTTTCGCCCCAGAATGAAAGATCAATTGCAAGGGTAACAAATCCCTGCTCAGCCATTTTCTGCGCGTAGAGGCTGGCGCTCTGCTCTTTGACTGCGCCCATCGGATGACCTACCACAATCGCCGGAAGGCGCGCCGTTTTACCGGCCTCTTTTGGTCTGAACAGAGTGCCGGTGACACCCATCTGATACTGGTTTTTAAAGGTGACTTTCTCGCGGGTGACTTTATCGCTTTGATAAAAGTTATCGGCGCCGCGTGACATATCGGCAGCGCTGGCCGCAAATGAACTGATCAACAGTCCAAACATCAGGGTTAATGCTCTCATAAGAAGATCCTTATCGGGGTTGACGACGTGAGGGCAACGGGTTGCCCGGTTAAACAACCAATCTGCTATCAGGCAGCGCTTTCCTTACGAGCGGTAATCATCGCCAGTCCGGCGGCAGTGACCAGTAATGTGGCGCTGATGGCAAAGGTGGTCTGCCAGCCTGCATGGTCAAAGGCCAGGCCACCCAGCGTCGACCCTAAAGCAATCGACAGCTGTATGATGGCAACCATTAATCCGCCGCCGATCTCGGCATTATCCGGAAAGGTTCTGGCGATCCAGGCCCACCATCCGGTTGGTGCCGCTGTTGCCACCAGTCCCCAGATGCCCAGCAGTGGCGCTACCAGCCACAGGTGATGACCGAACACCATGAGCAGCACCGCAACCAGCGCCATAATCAACGGGATAATCATCAGGATCAGATAGAATCCGCGCTGCAAAACAGCACCGATAATCAGCGTGCCGATAAAGCCGGCGATGCCAATAGTCAGCAGCACCAGTGAAAGCGCAGAAACGTCAACCTGTGTCACGGTTTCCAGAAACGGGCGGAGATAGGTAAACAGGGTGAACTGGCCCATAAAGAGCAGGCCGCAGGCGGTCAGACCCACCGTAACCAGCGGCGAACGCAGCAGCTGCAGGATTTTTCCGCTGCGCTGCCGGGCCGAATCGACTGGCATTGATGGCAGCGTTAACGACTGCCAGAGCAGGGCGATCAAGGCTACCGGCACCAGGCTGAAAAAAGCCCCGCGCCAGCCGATGACAGAACCGAGATAGCTGCCCAGCGGTGCAGCGATAACCGTCGCCAGCGCATTCCCGCCGTTGAAAATGGCCAGCGCGCGCGGCACCTGCCCGGTGGGAACCAGCCGGATAGCGACTGCCGCTGACATCGACCAGAAACCGCCAATCACCACGCCAATCAATGCCCGGCCAGTCATGTAAGTCAGATAGTTGGGTGCCATCGCCACCATCAATCCGGATAGCGCCATTAGCAGCGTGAGCGCCAGCAACAGATTTTTGCGGTCGAGGTTCACTGCGATGCGGGTTATTGAGAGGCTGGTGATCACTGCCAGTGCGCCAGAGATAGCGATGCCCTGTCCGACCAGACCTTCGCTGACCGCCAGATCTTGTGATAACGGCGATAACAGGCTGACCGGCATGAATTCAGAGGCGATAAGCGCGAATACACACAGCGTCATTGCCCAGACACCACCCCAGTGCGCTTCTTTATGCCGGGGGGAACAGTCAGTTGTTTCCGTGGAAGTCATGTTGTGTCCTGTTTCATTGTTTGCGGTGCTGATGAACTCAGGAAATTTTACTGTTTCGCTTTATATTGACTAGCTAATAAATCCTTAATGGGGTTATAAGAAAACCTTATAAATATGTCGGGGGGGAGTGCAGTATGAAGCGCAACATGAATGACCTGCAGGCTTTTATTACCGTGGCGCGTGAGGGTAGCTTTACCCGCGCGGCAGCGCTGCTGGGCGTGACGCAGCCCGCGTTAAGTCAGACCATTACCGCGCTGGAAAACCGGATGGCGATTCGGCTGCTTACCCGCACGACCCGTAACGTCTCTCCGACCGCGGCGGGTGAACGGTTAATCCAGGCAATTGGCAATCGGTTCGATGAAATTGAGGCGGAACTGGATATGCTGACCGCGATGCGTGACAAGCCAGCCGGTACGGTACGGATCACCTGCGGGCCGCATATTCTGAGCTCGCTCCTGATGCCAAAACTGACGCCATTGCTGGCGGCTTATCCTGATATCCGGCTTGAGTTCGATGCTAATCATGGCTTACGCAATATCGTGGCCGATCGATTTGATGCAGGGGTCAGGATGGGAGACACCATTGATAAAGACATGGTGGCGATGCCGATAAGCCCGCCATTACGAATGGCTGCGGTAGCCACGCCCGACTACTTTCGTCGTCATGCTGCGCCGGAGAGTCCGCAGGATCTGCTGCAACACAACTGCATCAACATGCGGCAGGCGACAGCGGGTGGGTTGTACGTCTGGGAGTTTGACGGTGAAGAGGGGCCGTTAAATGTGCGGGTTGATGGACAGTTGACGTTCAACACTTCGGCACACATCGCAGAAGCGGCGCTCGCCGGGCTGGGTATCGCTTTCCTGCCTGAACAGGAAGTCGCAGAAGGTCTGGATCAGGGCAAGCTGATCCGGGTACTGGAGCGCTGGTGCGAGCCGTTTCCCGGCTATTATCTCTATTATCCCAGCCGCAAGCAGCACTCTCCCGCTTTTACTCTGGTCAGAGAGGCATTAAGACTGAAAGAGGGGGAATGACGAACAGACTCTGAGTGTGACTGAAGAGATGCCATTCCATGGCGTAAAACGTCCTAAAGCGCTTTATTCAGAATTACTTAGAAGGACGGCGACTAATTTTGCCTCCTTTCCGACCGGCTTCCCTGGCTTTTTCATGATCATTTTTGAAATTGCCTCCACTGACTTTGCCTCCTGCACTGCCAGCTTCACTCGCCCGTTCTGGATCGTTGGCAAAATTACCGGCACCGCCTCTGTATTTCTGTTGTGTCATAGGAAGACCTCATATCAATGTTCCATAAGATAAAAAGGACTAGCTAGTCACATCTGAAAGCATAGACGCCCGCTTCGTTTATGCAAATGCATATCCTGAAATCGTTGATAATCCAGATATTAATTTTACGGTGGGTTTTCGCGGCGGCAGAGCCACAGGAGATGAACTACGCTTACAGACCTGACGAAAAAGGAGAATGCTATGAGTAATGCGACCTTAATCGACACGCTTGAGCTGGGTTCTGACGAGCAGAAACAGAAATATGAAATCTACGGCGATGATGCACAGACGCCTACTTTTGCCGTAATTTACCAGCAGCAGGGCGATAGCTGGCAGCCGCTGGAAGAGAGAATCACTTTCGCTGCGCAGGATGAACAGCAGGAAGCGACAGGATCTATGGGCTACGGTTCCGGCGATACGCTGCCAGATTTACGCGATCTGCCTGCCGAAGCGCGTGCGCGCTGCGAACAGCACTGGCAACAGCAGAGTGACAGATAAACAGGAATAGCGCCGCTCAGGTGTTGAAGCTGTCCGCTTTAAGTAATGCGCCTGGATGCGGCAGAATAAACCTCTGAGCGCTCTCTTTTCCCGACGGCTACGACAAAAACGACCACCCGGTTATCAATGACCTGGTAAACAAGGCGGTAACCGGATGACTTTAACTTAATCTTATAGCAGTCTGGCATCCCGCTGAGTTTATTCGCCTCATTTCTGGGTGATTCAAGACACTCAGCCAGCTTCTTTTTAAGCTGTTCACGGACTGTAGGGCCCAGCTTGCGCCACTCTTTCAATGCCCTCTGATCGAACTCCAGTTGCCAGGTCATTAAAGGTCATCCAGCGTGATCCTGACAGGCTGAGGGTTTCGCAGGCGTTCTTTGACTATTTCTACTAACGCCGCATCTTCGTCACTGAGTAACGTCTGCTTAAAGGGAAGACGTTCATTATCGGCAATATATTCAAGCATCAGGCGCAGCGCATCAGAAGGCGTTACACCCATTTTTTCGAGCGCAGCATAGGATCGTGTCTTCAGGTCATCATCGATTCGAATATTAATTGTGCCCACGGTGCGTCCCCTTTGTATTTACATATGTCATTACAATTATCGCACTGGTGAGCCTGAATCGCAAACCGTCAACACCAGTCACCAGCACTTCTATACATCTGACCGCCAGACGACTTTTTCGTGTTATTTTATGCTACTAAAATGTAACATATTCATTCATTAAACCAACTGCAGCAATCGTTAAAGCTTTTCCCGCTGCTGGCGATAACCCATTGGCGTTGAGCGCGCTGATCATTGATGAACCCGGCACTCCGCGACGAGTTCTGAACGCGAACGGACCTGCTTTTAGCCCTCCTTTTATACACACCAGAAAGCGCTAATCTAAGCGCAAATTACTCAAATAAAAGCGAAAATAATAATATGTCGATCATTAAGACGATCAAAAGACGCCTGCCTGTTGCCCGTCTTTGGCGTAGCAGTCAGCCAGCCAATGGCACCTACGATTGCCGTGCGTTGCCAGAGTCACTGGCCTCCATGGGGTTAAGCGCACGCGCGGCCGGGATCCTGATGACCTTCGTTCCGCCTGAAGCTGATTTTCAGCGAGTCAGTCAGGCCTGGCAGCGCTTCAACTCTTCCGCTCTGACGGTATTGACGCTCTCTTCCAACGGCGCGCTGAGCAGCAGCCGATCGCAAAGCACCTACTGTGACGGCAATGGCCAGGAGGGAAGCTATCTCTGGCTGCCGGACACACTGATCGCACATCATGAGACGCATATCGTCGATCTGCATATCGCCGACACGCAGACCGCCAGCCAGCGCATCACCGCCATCCAGCAGGAGCTGGCACGCTTACAGGTGCAGATGCCGCTCTCAGCTGATCGTACTTTCGCCATGATTTATTGCGACGGACTGTCCGCTTCAGAAGGTTTTCTGATGCAGGCCTGGTATAACAGCGGGCGTTTTCCCTGCCTGGCAATTGGCGGTTCAGCGGGGGGCAAAATCACGTTTGATGGAACCTGGATTGGTACAGGTGGCAAGGTACTGCAGGGCAAAGCCGTGATCGTCTTCTGTCAGATGGCGCCCGGGAAATCATTTGCGCCGTTTAAGAGCCAGAACTTTACGCCACGCGATCAGAGCTGGCTGATTGCCGAAGCCGATCCGGTTGCGCGTACCGTCACCTCGGTATTCAACCGACAGGGGCAGCAGCAGCCGTTTGTCGCGTCGCTGTGTGAACATCTTAACTGCAACGAAGCGCAATTGACCGAACGGCTAAAAGGATTAACCTTCGGCGTTAAAGTCGGTGGGGAGTATTTCATTCGCTCGATCGCCAAAATTGAATCGGGTGGCGTACAGTTTTTCTGCGATCTTGAGTTTGGTGATCGGCTGTTCCTGATGGAGGAGAAAGAGTTTAAACAGACGACGCAGCAGGAGTGGCAGGCTTTTACCGCTCAGCACGGCAAACCGGCCGCTATTCTGATGAACGACTGTATTCTGCGCCGGGTCGGCAATGCCGGTAAGCTGCACGATGCCCATTTCTTCAAAGGGATTGCCGCCGCCGGTTTTTCCAGCTTTGGCGAAATCCTGGGCGTGCCTATCAATCAGACGCTCTCTGCGCTGGTCTTCTTTAATCATGACGTCAAAGCGATGAGCC
The DNA here is from genome assembly GCF_982223955.1 of Pantoea sp. E956-1. NCBI lineage: Bacteria > Pseudomonadati > Pseudomonadota > Gammaproteobacteria > Enterobacterales > Erwiniaceae > Pantoea > Pantoea sp. E956-1. Next base: position 117,994 of record NZ_CEUYZP010000014.1, read on the forward strand.
AGTTCCCGGTGGAGTATGCCGGCTACGCAGCACATTATGCGCAGCGCGCATTGCGCCGCTGGGAAGCACTGAACAGCATTCAGACGCGGGTGCTGGATCGGGTTATCAATTATCAGCAGGCACTGACGCCGCTGATGGAGGCGTTGCCGGTACTCGAAACGGCCACCCAGAGCCAGGGCGAAACGCTGAGCCTCGCAGAAAGCAGTATCCGTAACATCAGTAATATCGCCACTGAGAGTCAGCAGGCGCAGGGGCGGCTTGATGATGGGCTTGACGATCTGGAGAAAATTTCCAACGGCATCAATGAAATTACGCATGGCATCAGCAATATTGCTTTCCAGACCAACATCCTGGCGCTGAATGCCGCCGTTGAAGCGGCACGTGCAGGCGAGGCAGGCCGCGGATTTGCCGTGGTCGCGGGTGAAGTTCGTCGTCTGGCGCACTCCTCGAAAGAGCAGGCCGAAGCTACGGCAAGTAACATCGGTGAGGCGGTCAGCACCATCTCTCGCATCCGGCTGGTGGCCAGTGATTCTGCGCAGACCGCTGCGCAGATGGCGGAACGCAGTATCAGTGCGGCCGATACACTGGCAGCCATGAATCAGCAGACGCGACATGAGCGCGCTGACATTGCGAAGCACCTCGGCAGCCTGCGCGAACTGACACAGGGGATGGATGCGATGCAGGAAGCTGTCGCGCAACTCAAGGTGTTACAAACTCTTTCCGGTGCGCAGGTTAGGAGCTGATTTATCAGCATAAAGGACAAAAAAGTGCGGTGTAAGCGCAACGGCCAGGCAGGCCGGGCTTTCAGTTGTTACACTTGTCGGTGATTAACCACGCAGAGGTATGAATGAAAATTAAAAGTTATGCAGCCATGCAGGCTGGCCAGGCCCTTGAACTCTATGAGTACGATGCCGCCGAACTGGCAGCCGAAGAAGTCGAAGTCCAGGTCGAATATTGTGGCGTCTGCCACTCAGATCTGTCGATGATCGACAACGAGTGGGGCATCTCTCAGTTCCCTGTGATTGCAGGACATGAAGTGATTGGCCGGGTCTCTGCCCTGGGCGAAGCGGCTAAAAGCAAAGGCCTCTCTGTCGGTCAGCGTGTAGGGATTGGCTGGACAGCGAAAAGCTGTCAGCACTGCGATGCCTGTATCAACGGCGAGCAGGTTAACTGTCAGCAGGGCAGCATCCCGACCATCATGAACAAAGGTGGTTTTGCTGAGAAGCTGCGGGCTGACTGGCAGTGGGTAATCCCGCTGCCGGAAAAACTGGATGTGGCGAGCGCCGGTCCGCTGCTGTGTGGCGGTATCACCGTGTTTAAACCGCTGCTGATGAGCAACATCACAGCGACCAGCCGTGTGGGTGTGATTGGTATCGGCGGACTGGGCCATATCGCGATCAAAATCCTGCACGCAATGGGTGCCGAAGTGGTGGCATTCAGCTCAACGCCGGATAAGAAGCAGTCAATCCTGGATATGGGCGCGGATGAAGTGGTTAACAGCCGTGATCCTGAAGCCCTGAAGAAGCAGGCGGGTCGTTTTGACCTCATCCTGAGCACCGTGGCGGTCGACCTGGACTGGAAACCTTATTTTGCTGCGCTGGCACCTCAGGGTAAATTCCACACAGTGGGTGCCGTGATGAAGCCCATTGAAGTGAGTGCTTTTGATCTGATCCTGGGCGACAAAGCAGTGACCGGTTCATCAACTGGTTCACCAGGCCAGCTGCGTTCGCTGCTGCGCCTTGCTTCGCGTGCGGATATTGCCCCACAGGTTGAGTTCTTCCCGATGTCTGACATCAACAAAGCGCTGGATCACGTCCGCGCCGGTAAAGCCAGTTACCGTGTGGTACTGAAAGCCGATTTCTGATGTAAATCTGAAATGACATGCCGCAGCCTGCTGCGGCATTTTTTTATCTTCATGTTGTCAGCAACCCATCAGCCAGGCCCGCAGCAATCACCTCGTCGGCTGTCACGCTGAACCATTGCTCTGTCGCACATTCCGCGTTATGACGGTGCCAGGCGGCAACCATCTGATAACCCAGCGTATAACCATACCATCGACGAAAATCTCCCGTGCCGAAAAACCAGGCAGAATGATCGTAATCAGGGCTTTGGAGCGTTGCCAGCGTCACTGGGTTAGCCTGCAATTCGCTCAGCCCTATGGCTCGCTCCCAGGGCTCTGGTGCGGTTTTAAGCAGCCAGCAGACGAACTGACCCGCCAGACCTTCGCTGACCAGCGCTTCACCCAGCGTCCAGCCATACCCCGGTCCACGCATCCGTAAACAGTGATGAACTTCATGCAGGATGTGACGTACCAGCGTGCCATTTTCTAGCATCTGAAGCAGATTGAGATTTGCCGGGTCAATGGCCAGGCCGAACAGTGCGGGGCTATAAGCGCGGCCTGCGAAACCGGTTTCAGGTATTACTGCCCCCGGCATGCACTGAACCAGAATATCCAGGCGAGGGATGCGCGTCACGGAGGAGAGGTGCTCGCAGGCAATCTCAGTGGCCCTGACTATGGCCGGTTTGTAAGGCTCAACATCGCCCGATGCCTCCAGCCAGTGCAATTTCCATAAGTTGTTCACAGACTCTCCTGTCAGTAGTGGCTAATCAGAACAGAGGTCCGGGAATCGACAGGACCCACTCATACCTTACCCGGCAATGCTTTCAATAGACAACGGCAGAGAGCGTGATCGCTGCTGCCCGATAACGAAAAGCACTTTCCAGAAGTCCTGCCATTTCTAACCTTCAGGGCTGTCTTTTCGCGAATCCAGTATCGACAGGTACTCTGGCACAGAAAAAAGTGCATTTTGGCCCGATTCCATCGAATGCTGTCCTCTGAGCCTGTCACGCGCAGGCATAACTGTGCCGTAAAGTGACCTCATGGTAGCCAGTAAGCCTGGCTGATTTCACTAAGACTATTCACGGAGCCAAAATGAAGCTGACCCAGATTCGTAATGCCACACTATTACTGGACTATGCAGGCAAAAAATTCCTTATCGATCCGATGCTGGCCGAAAAAGAGGCCTGGCCCGGTTTTGCCGGAAATGCCCGTCCCCATTTAAGAAATCCGATGGTTGAGCTGCCTGTGCCGGTCGCTACACTGCTGGCAGTTGATGCGGTTATCGTCACCCACACGCACATGGATCACTGGGATGAGGCAGCGCAACAGTTAGTGCCGAAGACGATGATGATTTACAGCCAGAACGAAACGGATGCAGCGCTGATCCGTTCGCAGGGTTTTGAACATGTTCGCGTGCTGCAGGATGAGAATCCGTTTGTTGATGGCCTGACCATCTATAAAACCGAGGGTCAGCACGGCAGCAATGCGTTATATGCGGACAAAGTGATGGGCGATATTCTGGGTGATGCCTGTGGTCTGGTGTTTACCCATCCGGCAGAAAAAACCCTCTACATTGCTGGCGATACCGTATGGGTTAAGCCTTATGTCAGAGCGTTGCAACGTTTTCAGCCACAGGTGGTGGTAATGAATACTGGCAATGCAACCAATGATCTCTATGGCCCGATTATCATGGGAAAAGAGGATACGCTGAAGACATTAAATATCCTGCCAGAAGCGACACTGGTCACCTCACACATGGAGGCGATTAACCACTGTTTGCTGACGCGCGCTGAGCTGCGTGCCTGGACTACTGAACAGGGTATTGCTGACCAGGTGCTGATCCCGGAAGATGGTGAAACAATGACGTTCTGAGCGCCGTGGCGCTAAACCGGCACAATTGTGCTGTGGGTTCTCAACACCACGCTTACACAATAAGGGGGGAGAATGGCTGCTCTGAGAGTCGCGGTGCTGGCAACGGCCGGTTTTAGTCCGTTTCATTTTTCAGTTCCCTGTATTCTGTTCGGCTCTGCTCTGCCGCAGCAGGATCTGTTTCATGTCGATATCTGCGCAGAAACACCGGGACCAGTGATCTCCGAAATGGGGATTTCAATCCTGGTGGAGCAGGGTCTCGACATGCTTGATCAGGCGGATATTATTATCGTGCCCTATTGGCACAATCCCGCTGAAAAACCGGCGCAGGCGCTGCTTGATAAGCTGGTGGCAGCCTGGCAACGCGGCGCGGAGGTCGTTGGACTTTGTCTGGGCACTTACGTACTGGCTTATGCGGGTTTACTCGATCAGCATCGGGCTGCCACGCACTGGGAATTTGAGCGTGACTTCAGCGAGCGCTTTCCACATGTTCATCTCGACAGCAATGCTCTATATACCCGTGACGATCGTCTCATCACCTCTGCCGGCACGGCGGCGGGCATCGACTGCTGTCTGGATATCATCCGTCACCACTATGGCAGCGCCATTGCTAATCGGGTAGCCAGACGTATGGTGGTACCGCCTTATCGTGAAGGCGGTCAGGCGCAGTTCATTGAGCGGCCGGTTCCGGAAACAACGCGTGACAGTAAGATCAACGCGTTGCTGGCATCTCTGCGACAGAACCTGCATCAGCCGCAGGATCTTGATTCACTCGCGCGCATGCTCAGCATGAGCAGGCGAACGCTGACGCGCCATTTTCACAAGGCGACAGGCATGTCGCTGGGAGAGTGGCTGACAGCTGAGCGATTGCAACGCAGCCAGCTATTACTGGAAACTACCGGCATCAGCATTGAATGTGTGGCGGAAAAGGCGGGTTTTGATTCGCCCGTTTCATTTCGTCAGCGTTTTAAATCCCGGTTTGGCGTCTCTCCCAGCGAGTGGCGCCGGACGTTTCGTGGCCCACAACCGGTGATGGCTGATGAAACATTGCAACAGGCTGATGTGTGACAAGGCCTGGATGAAAAGCTGCGCCAGGGGCTTTGTCTGCCGGAAGCGTTCCGCGTAATAGCGGTCACGCTTCCGGCAGTAATCGTGGGGGCTAAATCAGGAAATCATCCAGCAACTGGCCGTTCTCAATCGCCGCCTTAATGACAGAGGGCGTTCGGCCCTGACCCGTCCAGTAACACACATGACCATTTTCATCACTATAACGATATTTCGCCGGACGCTTTGCGCGTTTCTTTTTGCTGGTTACCGGGTGGGATGCACTATTCACCAGTTCCGCAGGGTTAATTCCTTCTTCCATTAATAGCTCATGGTAGAACGCCAGTTTTTCCGCTTTCTCGCGCGCTTCTGCTGCCCGCGCGCTTTCCTCTTCACGGCGTTCATTTACAACGGTCTCTAATTTCTGGCGTAACCCTTCCAGCATATCTAAAGCCATATTGCGCGCCTCCGCACGCAGCGTGCGGATATTATTCAGGCTGCTCAGGTTTTTACTCATAACAAATCCTCAAATACTCAAGTTAATCAATAAAGTGCAAATTATTCACCTGGCAAGAGTAACATTTACCTGCGTGATCTTTGAAGGGTTAGTGTAGATTTATTCGCTATTAATACTGTATTAATGATACTGGTTGAGCGGATAAAGACGAATATTTAAGCGAAATCTGCTGGTTAATTGCGGATTATCATTGTTTAAAAAAGATTGCGGCAATTGCATTTTTGCTTTTGATTAACTGTGCTTAAATCAGTCAACACGGTTTATTAAGGACAGGCATGAAGTCTCGACGGAAAAATGAGGGGCCGGCACCAAAAATCTCGCCACTGCTGAGGAGTATTATCCTTTCAGGCGTATTGCTTACCGTGGCGGTGCTTGGCTTAGATCTGTGGACGTTGCGTGAAGACTGGAATGAAACCGTCAATAAAGCTGAAGATACAGCGGTAAATCTGTCTCTGTCACAAGCGCGCCAGGCAGACGATACATTTTTGCAAACTGAACTCTCTTTGCGCGAAGTACAACGCGAGCTTGAAAAGCAGATCGCCACGACCGGTGTGGATGGTGAGGCGCTGAGCCAGACGATGCGTCTGTTACAGAGTCGCCTGCCGCAACTTCACGGCTTGTTCTACTATGATGCGCAGGGGAAATGGGTAGCCACGTCGATGAGCAGGATACCGCCTGACATCAATAATTCCGATCGCGAATATTTTGATTATCACCGCGCCAGCCTGCGAGATAACCTGCATGTCGGCCCTGTGCTTCGCAGCCGCACCACTCACGAGCTGGTGATCCCGGTTACGCTTCGCGTGAACGATGCTTTCAACGGCTTCCGGGGTGTCTTACTCGCTACCATCAAAGTGGACTATTTCCGCCGTTTCTACAGCTATTATGAGCTCAGCGATGGCGATGTGCTGGTACTGATGCTGGCAGACAGTACCGTGCTTTACGCCCGGCCAATGCCGGATAGCTACATCGGCAAAAATCTCTCAGTGAGTCCACTTTTCCTGAAAATGCTGGCCCATGCAGATAAAGGTAGTGGTCAGTGGATCGCTGCACTTGATGGTAAAAAACGCATCTTTGGTTTTGTCCGCTCACAGCGATATCCGCTGGTGGTTGCTGCAGGATATGACAAGCGTGCACTTTTTAATCACTGGATCAAAAGCTGGGTACAGGATCTGATTCTGAGCCTGGCGCTGTTGATCGTTATTCTTTTATTAGGTGCCTTTGTGTTGCGTCAGGCTCGTCATACGCTGCGCTATCAGCTTGAGCTGACCCGATTGCGTGATGAGTTGACCGCGGCTAATCGCTCACTGGAAAATCTGGCACACAGTGACGGGCTGACAGGGGTAGCCAATCGCCGTCATTTTGATCACATGCTGACTGAAAGTCTGCAGAACGCGGAGCGCAGCGGCCAGCCGGTATCTCTCATCCTGCTCGATATCGATTATTTTAAACGTTACAACGATACTTACGGCCATGTGGCCGGTGATGACTGCCTGAAAAAAGTGGCTACCGCTCTGAAGAACACCGCCCGGCGTAAAAACGAACTCACGGCCCGATATGGTGGCGAAGAGTTTGCCATTATTTTGCCCGGACAACCGCTGTCAGCCGCATTGAACCTCGCTGAATCCATCATCGCAGCAATCAGTCAGCTCAATATTCCACATCGCGCCACGGAACTGCCGCAAAAGCACGTCACTCTGAGTGCAGGCTGTGCCGTTTATCTTGCTTCTGACTCACAACAGGAAAAACAGGCGCTGATAGAACGTGCGGATGAGGCTTTATATCGTGCGAAACGGGCAGGCCGTAATCAGGTGATGTGCGAAAAACGTAGCGGCTGAGCATCCCAGATCAAATCCTTAATTGCGCCTGTGGCATGGTAATCGTTCAATCTGAACAGGGAGCAGCAATGTCAAACGATACAGGGTTTACTCATCTTGCTTTACAGGTACGGGATTTAGGAAAGAGCGTAGATTTTTATCAGCGTTACGCCGGGATGCAGGTGATACACCAGCGTGAGCCTGGCATTCCTGAAGCACAGAAAGTGGCGTGGCTGTCGGATTTAACCCGACCTTTCGCGCTGGTGCTGGTGCAATCTGACCACAGTGAAGATACGCCGCTGGGCCCATTTGGCCATATTGGCGTGGCCTGTGCCAGCCGCGAAGAGATAGATAAAAAAGTGGCACTTGCACGGCTTGAAGGTGTGTTGCGACGCGACGCGCAGCAGTCTGATGCGCCCGTGGGATACTGGGCATTTTTTGCCGATCCCGATGGCAATACGCTTGAGCTCTCTTATGGTCAGCAGATCGGCCTGGAAATTATTACCGCCCGCAACACGCAATCGCTGAATAAACAAAGCGGTTGAGGGAATGAATGAAACGCATTGCCTGTAACGTGAATGCGTAAGGCTTTTCAGTTATTGAGTTCAGGGTAACGTCGAAGCAGGATTATGGCTGGAAGCACAATAACAAGGCGCGAAAGGAAAGGGGTTGTGCTGGCGGGTAATTGAGATACTTATAGCTGATGATCTTATGGCGAAAAAACCGCCTGCCTGGAGCAGACGGTTTTTCATTTGTGCATACTGAATTAAATCAGGAAATCATCCAGTGATTTACCTGCATCAATAGCAGATTTAATAGCAGATGGGGTACGGCCCTGGCCAGTCCACTGCTTAACTTCGCCATTTTCGTCAGTGTACTGATATTTAGCCGGACGAGGCGCGCGTTTTTTCTTCTCTGCTGGCGCAGCAGGCATACCATTTAACAGTTCGTTAGGATCGATACCTTCCTGCAACAGTAATTCGCGGTATTTTGCCAGTTTCTCAGCTTTCTCACGATTAGCTGCTTCAGAAGCCTGCGCTTCTTCACGTCGCTCGCTCACCACAACCGACAGTTTTTCCAGCATTTCTTCCAGGGCAGCAAGGTCAAGCTCGCGAGCGTTTGCGCGAAGGGTACGGATATTATTCAAGCTGTTGAGAGTGTCACTCATCAAAGTCACCATAGTCATGTTCAGATAATAAAATACAGAGCGGGTTCACGCTGATGCTTTTCGTCAGACCTGCTTTTTTAGGATGCTTGCCTTCGAAGAATCAAAATACAGAACCGATAGTTCAACGCTAACATATTAATCGCTTTCTCAAAGAGTTTAAACTGTAATTAACGTAAGACCCTTAAACAAAAGTAAAGTTACTCTTTTTTTACGCTATCCGCTCAAAATGTCAAAAGACGCCTCATCAGAGGTGCGGGATAATTTAGTAACGTTATGGATGAATCGTGCTTTCACCCCGCATTTCAAGCGGCAGCGCTTCGCTAATCTCACACCTGCTTTGTGCTGAGAATCAAACACCATTGCCTGATTCTTCCCGCTAAAGCTGGATATGACCATAAGGGTAATCGTAATAGTCTTGCAGAGAACACATAGCAAAATCACGAAAAATAAGCATTAGCTGGCTGATTTATTAGTCAGGTTGTAAGACCATGATAACTGATTATTTTCTCCCTTAAAAAGCGTCTCATCTCACGCAATCAGTACCGCACGGGTTGCAGATTGGTTTTAATAGCCAGGAGAAATCTACTCTAAAAGAGGGATGTGAATCCGTCAGAATCACGGCAGGTCTGTGTGACCTTAAATTGATTATTTACGGACGTAATGACTTTCTTTAAGGTGTGGTATGCCGTCAGAGAGGTTGCCAGCTCATAAGTGCAATCTATCCGGGCGCCTTATTGGCTTATGTGCCGATAAAGCCGCAACCCGGTGTGTTCTCAGTTGCCCGCAATACCTGCTTAATAGCGGTATCGAGAGGGTCCATAGCTTATTGACATCTGCAGTCTTCTAAACAACACACTGAAGAAGAGGCTCAACAATAATCTGGTCAGCTTTTTCTGGGGTTTTAAAGGGATCGCATTTTGTTAATCATAGTCATTAATTTGTTACAAGCGCACGGGGGTGTTAAAGGATCCTGATGACTCAGATTTCTCAGTACGATGTCAGGTCAAATGGCAGAGATGTTGAATAAACAGATAATGTGAGGCTTCGTCAAAAAATCCAGGTGTTTACTTCACGACAACATCGGCATCGCTTATCTGGATCGGCATTAAGCTACACTGTATGAGAGATACGCTATTGCCAGCGTCCTAAGGGCGTCTCAGGAGGAACTGAAGTGTTTAAAGGTAATAAAACAGCATTACCGGTTCGCCATTGTAAAACGTGTAACAAACCGATGTCATGGCGGAAAAAGTGGGAAAGATGCTGGGACGAGGTGATGTATTGCTCAGAACGGTGCCGGCGACACCGTTCTGAACGACAAAAAGAGAATACAGAAATAAAGCCTTAACCTCACCTTTAAACCAGAGCAGAACTGGTCAGGGTTTGACCCGGCCTCTGTGCGGCTTATATGGCTATTGCTGAACCTCAATCTGTTGCCAGCCTTTTTTGAACATACAATCTTTCACCAGTATTTCTCGCTGGCTTTCGTTGGCGTCGCTGGTGGAATAATCGGTATCAGTGGTTTTATATTTACTGTCTTTCGACGTGTATTTACCACTAACGACATTGTCGGGGGGTAAATCCCGCAGAGCCTGGGCCCGACAAGCTGTTTCCGCCATCGTTTCCTGCTGTTCAGATGCGTCAGGCTTGACCCATTTATACTGCACGCATCCGGTCAGAAAGAGAGTCAATAACATCAGCATAAGAGGTTTCATAATCTGTTTCTCAGTGTTACCTGTCTGATTTGAGACGAGAGATTGAGTAAGGAAACCGATCCGTCAACCAGCCGGCTTTCCTCACCCTACAAAACGGGATCGTCATCCAGCCTTAAAATGTCAGGCCGCCACCGATGTAGGGACCCTCGATCAGGGTATGACCCGGACGTCCATCCTTGCCATCAACACCCGCATAGCGATAGCCCACTTTTAAAATCAGTGGCCCCACCGGTGACCAGCTGATGCCGCCATTGGCTTCAACGAAATTCTTAACACTGTTGGTCAGCTGTTCCGGGGCGGAATAACCTTCTCCGTACAACGCAAAATTAGCGGGCAGATTGATTTTCACACCACCGCCGACAGGAAATGCAACGCCGTTATCTCCTTTTTTGCCACCGATATAAGTGGCTTTAGCGCCAGCGGTCAGCATCACCGGACCCATTTCCAGATTATAACCCGTACCCGCCTGACCAATCTGAACACCATCCGCCGTATTTTTTATCCACTGGCTAACGAGGTAAAGCCCGCCGGATGAACGGCCGATTTCTGCGTCCAGCACCGAGGTGTTCTTACTTTGTTCGACATTCATGCCAATAGCCATTGCAGATGAAGATGCACACAACAATAAGCCAGCGCCAATTACTGAAATTTTCATTTCTCAGTTTTCCACAGAATTAGATTTTCAGGATGGTCATTACGATCGTTGTTAAAGCAGATTTACTTTTGCACAATCTCTTTAACATCGTGCTGTTGTAACTGATGCATGTTTCCATCCGTATCTTTATAAGAAATCATACCTGTTTCTTTATCTCTGGCAGGTTTGCCATGAGCAGTAATCATGTGCCCATCATTGGTGGAGATTACGTAATTGCTTGAGCAGGCGGAGATGGTCATAACTGAAGCCATCATCGCGATAGCGAAGGCGAATGTCTTACCAGAATTGAAAGATGTCATTTTACTTTCCTGTCGATACTCTTTAAGAAGATGCTGGATTATTAGCTTTGTTTGTTAAACGACATGATAACAACCCGACAATCTGTTTCTTTATCTGGAAAAAAATGATCCGGATCATTTTCATAAGTTGTTAAAAATTATGCAACCTGGACGTTAATCTGATGCCTGCGTTGATGGTGAAACGACCCGCTATGCACCAATTCCTTTTCAGAAAAATAGTTTAACACGCGTCAAAAGCTGATCGTTAAAACTGAATCTTAACAATGGTTCCTGAATGGAAAGATAATGTCATGTTTCATTTTATCTCTTGTAGCTCTGTTTCACTTCGCTATATTTAATCGGCACTTTGATTCTGTTTTTTCTATTTTAACAAGGATTTAATATAGCTATGAAAAGTAAAATTATGGCTTTGACTTTGATCTCGTTACCCCTGGCAGGGTTCGCTGCGACAGATTCCTGTAAAGATCAGCTGGCAGATATTTTATCCAAAACTGAAATAGCCAAAAAACAGTAGAATAGGCCAGAAATTGCCCGGCTCAATATTGCCCGTGATAAGGTTGAAACCTATTTCACTGATGAGCGTCAGGCAACGCGCGCCTCTCATGATGTGAGCAAACGCGAAATAAAGGTCAAAAAAGCGGAGTCAGAGCTACAGGAAGCCCTGCAGGATCTTGCTGAAGCGAAAGCACAAGGCCGTACTGAAAGAATCAGGAAGAAAACCAGTAAGGTAGAGGAAAAGAAACGGAAGCTTGAATCTGCAAAACTGGATTTGAAAGAAGCGCAGGCTGATGCTCAAAGACGACACTAGCTTTCACTTATTCGGAGGGTCATGCTGCTGAACCTCCGGATTCCGGTAAATTCCGCATGCACGATTATCACCATCCTCTTTAAGAAAGTAGCAATTTGATACAGGTCTTTAACCACGTTTCAGCCTCTGGTGTATGCAGTTGCAGACAGCATCATGCACACCTTTTATCGCGTCAGAACAGGCTGCATTATGAATGGGGGCTGTTGCCATAAACTGAATGCTCTGCGTTAAGGATCCCATTACTCTCGTCAATCAGGCATAAAAAAAACCACTCAATCGAGTGGTTATAAAAATACAAAGTATTCAATGAACAAAAATGCGATACAGAATGGTTTAATACTGGGATATATCTATGCCAGAAAATAGTACCCATAAACATGCAGGTGAGTGATATCATTCGTGCGAAATAATCAAAATTTCAAACGCAAGAATAGTCATATTGAATCAGATGTTAAAATTCTTTCTCAGATAATGCTGGGTTGTATTTTTGATTGACATTGGCAACATCACTTTAACTTTCATGGTTATTTTGTAGTGGGTTTTTCGTCCTCACCATCCTCATTACATTTTTAGAACACGTGCAGGCAATAATTCTTTTTAAGATCCCGTTAAGATCTTCATCGTAAATTAGACTGACACTTTAACGGAGATAAAAATATGAAAAAGATTTTTTTAGCGGTGTTGTTTGCAGGTATGAGTTTTGGCGTTTCTGCGCAGGAAGGCTTTGTGAATCCAGCAGGGCAGGGGTATTCTCAGGGCGGATTTAAAGGTCCGACGCCCGGCGTAGTTTCTGTCGCTCAGGTTAAAACACTGCGTGATGACGCATGGGTCGTTCTGGAAGGTAACATTATCAGACAAGTCGGGCATGAACTTTATGAGTTCAAAGATGCTACCGGAACAATTAATGTCGATATTGATGACAAGCGCTGGATGGGGCAATCGTTATCACCGAGTGATAAAGTCCGCATCGAAGGTGAAGTTGATAAAGACTGGAACAGCGTAGAGATTGATGTAAAAACGGTTCGGGTTCTGAAGTAAGCTTTATTCGCTCATCATCTGGCGGTGGCCTGAAAATCAGGGCACTGCCATTATGAAAATGACCCTCCCAGGGCGCCTTTCTTCTGTTACAGCAACTAGCTCAACCGCTAATTAGTTACAACACCCTAGTTGGGCACATAATGTTACCGGCGCTATCCTGCCAGATTGGCTTTTTTTGATTAAACCTTAACGGAGCCGTTCTGTGAATCCGAGTGCTCATTGACCAGCCGCCCCGCACGGCCCGAAGGGCCGTAACTGTTATTTATAGCACAATAGAATGATGTAACTAAATGATGCTGTTATCTTCTTGCGGAATGTTAAACATGGGAAAACGTAACGCCTGGCAGAAATAAGCGGTAGATGCTTTCCATCGGGTTTCGCTCAGGCAGGCCGGGATAAAGCGGCTGAACGGCACCGATAGCGACACCTTTTACTCAGTGCAAAGCAACTATTATCTAAAACCCTCACCCACTTGTGCCTGTGCGTACCATGCCATTAGTTCCTCAGCTCCCGGCTCATTTTCGGCGGGTGCCCACGGGGCTGAGTCCTGTTCAGTCACAGGCTGGTAACCCCCGTGTTTAATCTCAAAAATAACGCCACCTTCATCCATCGATAACACCGCATGCCAGGTGCCTGCATCCGTCTCCAGCACCTTACACTCTTCACCTAACACCACCCGTTGGGTCACATGCCCGTTTTCGTCAAAATGTAATACCTGAAACCGCCCACTGAGCGAGGTCAGCAACTCAAAGGTATGCGGATGTCGGTGAGGGCGGACATAGGTGCCCGGCTCCATAGCGATGGCCAGCCGCTGCACCGGATTGCTCAATTCAGGGTGTAAGTTACGATTGGCTCGCAAGCGAGGAGAATCCGCAGCCTGCTCGCTGAGTTGCTGGAGGTCAGTAACAGTAATTTGTTTCATATAAGCCTTTTGGATTTTGGACAACTTACGACAATCAGATTGCCGTAAGGCTTGTAGCCATTCTCAACGGACGAATAGCCCCCTGCATTCGTGGAACAAATCACTGCCCGGATGATAGAAGCTGACGCCCCAAAGCCCGGAACCTGACGATAGGCGATCTTATAGACATCGCCTGTATCAATCCTTCCCGTAATCAACCAGGTTACAGGAAGATGTTCTCTGTTTTCTAAACGAAAGCCATTCAGAGCGCTTTTTCACTGTCTGCCCGATGCCAGATCAAAAAGCGAAACGCTTATCATTTATAGAATGAGTGCTTCTTACTCTCAGGCAGGGCGTGATATGGCAATGAATATGGGCAGTACCTACCGAATCCTTGGCTATAAGCCATCGGTAAATTCCGCCTGGCGCCAGAAATTACTGACAATGGGTATGCTTCCCGGCGCAGTTATTGAGGTCATTCGCGTGGCGCCAATGGGCGACCCAGTGCAGATCTCTACCCGCCGTGTCAGCCTGGCGGTGCGGCAGCGTGACCTGGACGACATCATCCTGGAGGAAATCGTCTGATGAAAAAGATAACCATCGGGCTGATTGGTAACCCCAATACAGGCAAAACCACGCTGTTTAATCAGCTCACCGGTGCCCGACAGCGGGTAGGGAACTGGGCTGGTGTCACGGTTGAGCGCAAAGAGGGGCAATTTTTTACCGCGCAGTCAGATGTCCGGCTCATCGATCTGCCAGGCACCCGATCGCTGACCACGCTATCTGCTGAAAGCTCGATAGATGAAAGCATCGCCTGCCAGTATCTCTTTCAGGATCACGCCGATGTCGTGATTAACGTCGTCGATGCCTCCAGTCTGGAAAGTAATCTGTTCCTGACCTTTCAGCTGCTGGAACTGGGCGTGCCCTGCATTGTCGCCCTGAACATGCAGGATATTGCCGCCAGCCAGAACATCACTATTGATGTCGCAGCACTGTCAGCTCATCTGGGATGTCCGGTCGTTTCACTGACCTCAACCAAGGGTGATGGTATTGCCCAGCTCAAAGTGCTGATTGACCAGCCTCATATTTACCGCGCACCGGAACGGGTACGTTATCCGGCCGCGATTGAAACGGCCATTGAGCAGCTCTGCCAGCAGATGCCCGCCGCCATAGCCCCACAAAAACGTTACTGGCTGGCATTGCAGCTACTGGAAGGGGATATCAACAGTCAGAAACTTTGTCCGGCGCTGGTTCCGTATTTGCCCGAGATTATGCAGCAGGCCGGAGGAGAGACCGGTGTGCAGATTGCCGATTACCGCTATCGCGCCATCAACGCTGTTTGCGCGGCCGTCAGTAACCTTCATCAGGCAATGCCCGCCGGTCTGACCCGCAGGATCGATAAAATTGTGCTGAACCGCTGGATGGGCATTCCGATATTTCTGGCGGTGATGTATGTGATGTTTGTGCTTTCAATTAACATCGGTGCTGCGCTACAGCCACTGTTCGATAGCAGTTCGGTGGCGATATTCATCCATGGAGCACAATGGCTGGGCTATGTCTGCCACTTCCCTGACTGGCTGACGGTTTTCCTGGCGCAGGGTATCGGGGCCGGTATCAATACCGTGCTGCCGATCATTCCGCAGATTGGCCTGATGTTCCTGTTTCTCTCTTTCCTGGAAGACTCCGGCTACATGGCGCGCGCCGCCTTTGTGATGGATCGGCTGATGCAGTCACTGGGCCTGCCGGGCAAATCCTTTGTGCCGCTGATAGTCGGCTTTGGCTGTAATGTTCCGTCGGTCATGGGGACACGGACGCTGGATACACCGCGTGAGCGTCTGCTGACGGTGTTGATTGCGCCTTTTATGTCATGTGGCGCACGGCTGGCGATCTTTGCGGTTTTCGCTGCGGCATTTTTTAACAGTCACAGTTCCAGCCTGGTTTTCTCCCTCTATCTGCTGGGTATTATAGTGGCCATCGCGACCGGGCTGGTGCTTAAGCATACCCTGCTGGGCGGAGATGCCTCGCCGTTTATCATGGAATTGCCTGTCTATCACCGGCCTCATCTCAAAAGCCTGCTGTTGCAGACCTGGCAACGGCTGAAAATGTTTGTGGTGCGGGCCGGACAGGTGATTATCCTGGTGAGCATGCTGATCGGCGTACTGAGCAGCTTTGCCTTTAATGGCCAGATGGTGAATGACATTAACCACTCTGCGCTGGCGGCGACCAGCAAAGCGATCACGCCGATGCTGTTACCCATCGGAGTGACACAGGATAACTGGCAGGCAACAGTGGGACTGGTGAGCGGTATCATGGCGAAAGAGGTCGTGGTCGGCACGCTTAACAGCCTTTACACCACAGAGGCGATTCAGAGCAACCCGTTTGATCCGAACACCTTTAATCTGGCGGCTGAACTAAAAGAGGCGCTGGCAGAAACCTGGGCGGGATTAACGGCTGCGTTCAGAATTGATGCGCTGGCCCATCCGATTGATGCCAGCAAAGGCGACGGTGAAATGGCGTCGGGTTGGATGGGCGTGATGTCAGCTAAATTTGGCAGTGGCTTTGCCGCTTACAGTTACTTAATTTTTGTCCTGCTCTATGTTCCCTGCGTCTCAGTCATGGGCGCTATTGCGCGGGAAGCGGGTAAAAAATGGATGATGTTCTCATTCTTTTGGGGGCTTAACATCGCCTACACTACGGCGACGTTGTTTTATCAGACTGTCACTTTTGCCGACCATCCTGCCTTCAGTATGACCTGTCTGACAGGCGTACTGGTTCTGAACGGCATCATCCTGCTGTCGCTGCGAAAAGCAGGAAATCGGGTCCAGGCCATACCGGTCATGCTCAGGGAGGAAAAGGGGCGTTGTCGCGGTTGCCACGGCGGTTGTGATAAACAGAAAGCTTACGCCCGGTAAAGTATTTACCTGTCCGCCGCTGGCTATTCAGAGCCGTAGCGGACAAGTGAGGTCGACTTGATTATTTCGTTTATGTCGCGGTAGCCGGAATGAAGGGATGATTAGCGTATGAGCAATGGCAGGGGCCGCCTGAGAACGATTTTCTGTTAACCCTGCCAGAAGCATTATTTTTCCTGACGAAGGCGGTTGATCACAATAGCAGGGCTAACCGCGTGCGGCTGTCATGCCCTAATAATGAATAGCGGCTCCTGTTCTGATGACAGATTCGCAGCACGCTAATTTGCAGCAAGAAGAATTCAATTAAATCAGCCGGATGAACCCAGTGAACACCCGGCACAGCGCTAATCCGTACCGGCTTACACACAGGCTGTCCACTTTTTCTGTGGATAACTTCAGCCTGAGAAAGGCCTTTATTATCTTTTCAGGTGGTCATCAACCGATCAACCGGGAGAGTCAGGGTCAACATATTGCTCCATAAACTCCACCATGGCACCTTTATGAGCATCCACATGACGGATATAGCGCATCAGTGTTTCCGGTTTTTTCCACGTGCCTTCCTGCATGATCCTGGCAATCGAATAGCCTTTATCTGCCATATCCTGCGCCGCACCAACCCTGGCGCTATGACCACTCCAGCCGGTGTACCGATTTTTATTGGCCTTCACTGCGCCCTCTTTTCCGGCGGTGCGCCAGGCACGGTTAAAGATCTGTTCCAGCGCCCTTGTGCTCATCGGCTTTTCGGTAATCAATACCCGGCCAGACCGGTGAACGGCATTAAACAGCCAGGCATCAGGCTGGCTGGAGATTCCGGATGCTTCAATCCACTCTTCCAGTCGCTGAGTTGAACGGGCACTGAGCGCCTTAATCAGTCCGCCGGTCTGCACAATCGTTTTTGTCCACGCCACATCCAGAATAATACGACCATCGCCGGCACGCATGACGTCACGCACCCGCAAACGCGACAATTCACTGATACGTAATAGCGTTGCATAAGCCACATGCAAAAAAGCCAGGTCGCGAAGCGCCTGAAGGTTATCAGAACCTGACCATTCTGCATCCAGCGCCAGCAGATCAGTCAGCCTGAAGGGCACGGCCTGGCCAGCCCGTTCCCCGTTGATCACGGCCACACGATTTATCTTCTTCATCGTACGAAAAACCAACGGAGAGACATTGGGCACCGCCAATCCGGCGTTACGGTGTAACATCGAAATTAACGCCGCGTGTGAAGTAATGGTCGAGGAGGCCCGTCCGCTTTCAGCCAGAAAAGAGAGATAGTCACGCAAATCGTCTGGGCTCATCGGCAGGAAACTGCGCTGATTATCTTCTGACCAGCGATTGCAGATGCGCATTACACTAATCAACTGTCGCCAGGTGTTAGGTGAGAACGCTTCCTTATCCTGGACAAACTGTCTGAGCTGTTCGGTGATATCGCTGCTCCGATCTACCATCAGAGGGCCTAACGGCACTAACTCACTCATATTTGCTCACTTATTAATCATAAAACCTGGTGATCGCGCTACGTCAATTCTGAGAACTAAGCAGGGGGATAACCGGGCAGAATTGACGTAGCGTTGTCATTTTTGGAACGAGCTTTACTGCCAGCCATCTTAACCCGGTACCATCACTATGTCATGACTTCGTATAAGAACAATTATACGAAGTCAGGATTAAGTGCAGGATCCCTCCTGTTTTTTTACCGGATCGTCAGTCACTACCAGCGGATGGGGCAGGGATACGTGGTGAGCACACACTGCTGTGTATCGATAAGCAGAAAGCATCCGCTATCGTAGCAACGGAATAAAACAGGATGCTGACAAAACAAACCCTTTGTACGGGAGAGTTTGAATTCTGAACCTGTTTATCACTTAATTAAATCACCTATACTGACGCTGATTTATTTAGCGCGATTCTTAATTAAAACACCAGAAAGGTGTATTTAAATGAGCGCAGACTGGATTAATTCGCCAGCTTGTTAAAGCTATCACTTATAAATCGTTCCCGGATAACACTGCTCTGAAGGATTTTCCTTTGAAAGCCTGTTTACTCTTAACATAACTGAAAAAATGGGCGGCACTCTATTCACAGATCTGAACTACAGACTGCTCACCTGCACTATTCACAAGCCTGTCGCTCTTAAAATGCAGGATAAAAAACTAAATACTGACTTATTGTAGATTTAAATACCTGATGGCAATGATCATCAGCTATCTTGCAACTCAGCCGGTCAACGTGTCGATGCGTTTATTTTCAGATTCTTATCAAATGAGACTGTAATTGATTTACCGCATCGGACTCATTTCTGATAAGACAGCATGACCCTATCGCAATAGCGAATGATTAGCACTTTTATGGCGGCGTCTGGGATGTCTCACAGCACGTCAGCTTCACCCAGGGTAAAAGAGGATATTTTTATGAAAAAAACGTTATTATCATTATGCCTTTTAGGTCTCTCCTGCGCGCCCGCTATTACGCTGGCACAACAGCCCGTGACCTGTGTTAAAGCCTCAGAGCAGGATGTCGCAAGCCTGTTTAATACCTGGAATGATGCTCTGGCAACCGGCGATGCAACAAAAGTCTCTGAATTATATGTCAGCGATGCCGTTTTACTGCCGACGATTTCAAATCAGGTACGTCTGACCGATCAGGAACGTATCGATTACTTTAAAGACTTCCTGAAAAAAGGTCCGAGCGGTAAAATCGACTCCCGTACTATCAGAATCGGTTGTAACAAAGCGATTGATACCGGTGTTTATACCTTTACCTTCAAAGATAACACCCACGTGACAGCACGGTATACCTTCACTTATATCTGGGATGGTCAGGGCTGGAAAATCTCAACCCACCACTCTTCAGCCATGCCAGAGCCTGTAAGTAAGCCTTGATAAGCTAAAAGTTACCCAATAAAAATCCAGTGTCGTCATTTACGATACTGGATTTTTATTTATTGGTCGCGAGAAACCGCTCACCAATCTACTGAGCACCGGACCAAACATTTTTTCGAAATTAACAAATCAGGATAGCCCATTTTCAGGTCGTGCCGCAACGATAGAGCCTGGATTTGACGTCATCCTCATCCTGCGGGACGGGGCTTTACGGCGCATCAGATAAATCAGAACGACCAGGAAACGCCAAGATTAGCAT
>NZ_CEUYZP010000015.1:0-127871 GCF_982223955.1 Pantoea sp. E956-1
CAGTCGATTCGCTCTGCACTCAGGATTCTGTTATCCGCACCCACGGTAAAGACGCCGACCTGATGGACATCCGAACCGTCAGGGCGATTAACGATCACAACGACCTGTGGGTGAAGTTGTGCGGAGAGCCCAAATGAACATCCTCAAGCGAGCCTGGCTATGGCTCATCACCAAAAAGGAAAGCGAAGTGAGCGAACCAATTACTGACACCCCTGTTGTGACAACTGACCCGGCAGCAACAGCAACTACAGTCACCGAAGGCAGTGCCACCGTCACTGCAACACCTGCGGCAGAATTAAAAGCAGGCGTGCAGGATTTTGAAGCTGCACTGGCATTCGTTGAGAGTGGCGTAGCGCAACTGGGTGCAGCGGCGAAAGATGAGCTGAAAGCTCTTGCGAAGAAATATCTCTGACAGGTGTTAATGCTGCGCGATGCGGGCTAGGGCCTGCTCAGCTTCATTCAGGCTCATTCCGCCATGAACATTAGCAGGAAAGACAGTATCGCTACCTGAGATGACCCAGATACCTCTGTGGGCTGGATGGCGTGACAACTCCTGACCTGCCACGATCGGGAATGCCTTATCCACAACACACACGCAATAACCGTTGATGCTGTGGATTATGAGCGCCCACTGAGGGCGAGAGCTGATTGATGCCCTCCTGATGACTACAGCATGGTCCATGGGAATTGCTCACAGGTGTTATCAATCCATGGATGATAACTGAAATTCAGCATCTGAAGAATCACCCCAGTCAATCCCTCTGGAACAAAGCGCCCTGACTTAAGTATGAAGCGTCCGCATAGCGGAATCCTCCCGTGAATTCGGTCAGCAAGCGCAAGGGGTAAGCAGGGTTATAGGTGAAAGCCGACTTCCCCGACATGCGGTGAACGCCCACCGTGCGAGTTGCAGGCGTGGCACTCTGAGAGAAGAGGTAATCAACCAAAAGAGGAATTTATGGCGACCGAGAAGAAAATGGGCCGCCCGACTGACTACCTTCCGGAAGTAGCTGAAGACATCTGCAACCTGCTTATGCTGGGCGAGAGTCTTCGCTCCATCTGCAAGCGTCCGGGCATGCCTGCAATCAGAACTGTTATGTACTGGTTACAGAGACACGAAGACTTCATGCAACAGTACGCGCGCGCACGCGAAGTCCAGGCTGAATTGCTGGCCGAAGAAATCATCACGATTGCGGATGACAGCAGCGGCGACGTCATTGTTGATGACGATGGCAACGAGCAGACGAACCATGAGCGTGTAGCCCGTTCGCGACTTCGTGTTGATGCCCGCAAATGGTATGCATCAAAGCTGGCACCTAAACGCTATGGCGACAAGGTGACGCATGAGCAGAACATCACAATCACTGACCTGACTGATGAAGAGTTAGATCGCAAACTCCTGGAGCTAACCAATGCAAAATCTCAGCCGGGAGCAGAAGATTGAGCTGGTAAAGCTGCTGGAAGAGAAGAAGCGACGCGAGAACGTTTATCGCTATCGTGGCTTCTATCAGTCGCGTCACCCATGGCAAAAGCGATTCATTGCCAGCACCAAAGAGTATTCACAGTCAGCCCTCATCGCTGCAAACCGCGTTGGTAAAACTGAGACAGCGACGTACATCGATGCCATCCACGCGATGGGTGATTACCCGGACGAATGGACTGGGCACAGGTTTGACCATGCGCCGCTTATCTGGGTGCTGGGCTACTCCGGCGAGAAATGCCGTGACCTGCTTCAGACGCCTATCATCGGGCGCAAGACAGACAATGGCTGGGAAGGCGGCCTGATACCCGGCGAGCTGATTACCGGCGTTGAAGCCATGACCGGCACGCCAAACGCTGTCCGCTCCGTATACATCCGGCACAAGTCAGGAGGCACAGCAAAAATTCAGTTCTGGTCCTACTCTCAGGGCCAGCACGCATTAATGGGTGACAGCGTCGACTGGTTCCACATCGATGAAGAACCCAAAGACCCCGACATATTTCCGCAGGTGCTGACGCGTACGGCGACTGGCGATCGTGGTAATGGTGGTCGTGGCATCCTGACGTTCACTCCAGAGAACGGTAGGACAGACCTCGTTATCGGTTTCATGGATACACCCAGCGCCGCACAGACGTGTATGAACGTTGGCTGGGATGATGCTCCACATCTTAGCGAAAAAGTTAAGGTGGAGCTTCTCGCTTCGTTTCCTGCGCATCAGCGTGACATGCGAACAAAAGGTATCCCGATGCTGGGCCACGGTCGAATCTACGACCTCGCCGACGATGCAATCATGTGTCAGCCGTTCCCATGTCCTGACCACTTCTTCGTTATCAACGGGCAGGACTTTGGCTGGGACCATCCGCAGGCTCACGTTCAGCTGTGGGAAGACCGGGATGAGGACATTGTCTATGTTGCTCACGTCTGGAAGGCCCGCGAGAAGAAGGCGGATGAGGCATGGAGACTGGTCAAGCGCTGGTCTGAGGGCGTACCGGTTGCGTGGCCTCACGATGGCCTGCAGCATGAAAAGGGTGGCGGTCAGCAGCTGAAAGAGCAGTACAAGGCTGAGGGATTCAGGATGCTGGCAGAGCATGCCACATGGCCGGACGGCAACTATAAGGTCGAGCCTGGCATCCATGAGATCCGCGAGCGCATGCTTGATGGCAAATTCAAGGTGTTCAGCACATGCCCGGAGTTCTTTGAAGAGTTCCGCATGTACCACCGCGATGAGCACGGCAAGATTGTGGCGATCAACGATGACGTGCTGTCAGCGGTTCGCTACGCCTACATGATGCGCCGGTCAGGCAAGCAGATGTTCAGCATCAAGTCACCCCGCAGAAAGGCTCGCGTAGCCACCACAGAATATAACATATTCGGGAGTTAACCATGGGTATCGAAACCGGCGCTCTGGCTGCATACGCGGCCATTGCTTCTGCTGCCGTGGGCGCAGGCACAGCAGTTTACTCAGCATCACAGAACAAAGCGCCAAACGTGAAAGATGCGCTGGCACCGAACGCTGATGCGGCAACCGCCCAGGCAGATGACATGCTTCGCAAGCGTTCGCGTCAGGGCATCAACGCCAACATCCTCAGCGGCTCAGGCGGTGCGGGTAACGTGGGCGCATCTTCTACCGGACAGAAATCACTCTTAGGCGGTTAGCATGGCGAAGGAAAATGACGAGCTGCTTGACCAGATACTCCGCGACCAGTCGACAATGGAAACATCCCGGTCAGCATGGGAGCAGCTCTGGCAGGAAGTAGCAGAGCGTTGTTTGCCCCGTGGTGCTGACTTCAAGGGCGAGATTCGCGACGGTCAGAAGAAATCGGATAAGGCTATCGACTCAACGCCCATTGTTGCGCTTGAGCGCTTTGCTGCGGCGATGGAATCAGTCATTACTCCTCGCACGCAGACATGGCACGGCCTGCAGAACGAGCGATTCAGTGATGACACCGAGGTACAAGAGTACTTCGAGGAAGTCACAAAGGTTCTGTTCCGGCTGCGATACGCGCCATGGGCCAACTTCGCTAACCAGATGAGTGAGAACTACATCTCACAGGGCGCGTTCGGCAATGGCTGCATGTACGTCGATGAGCTGCCAGGAAAGGGCATGCGCTACCTGACGTATCACCTTCGTGAGATTTATTACGAAGAGAACTATCAGGGCATCGTTGACCTCGTTCATCGCAAGTTCAAGCTCAATGCCCGCCAGGCTGTTCAGCAGTTTGGCAAAGACAATCTGCCCGAGAGTATCCAGCGTGCCTCTGAGTCAGCGCCGATGAGCAAGTTCGAGTTCATCCACCGCGTCTGCCCGAACACTGAAATCCAGTTCACTGATGATGGCAAGCAAAAGCAGGACCACACAGGCATGCCGTGGGCGTCCTACTACATCTGCAAGGAAGGCCGGAAGATTGTCCAGCAAAGCGGCTACCACACGATGCCGTACTGCATTGGGCGCTACTACAAATCACCTGGCGAGACCTACGGGCGCGGACCGGGTATGACAGCACTGCCTGACATCAAAGTGCTGAACGAGATGAACCGTGAGACGCTGATTGGTGCGCAGCTTGCCAACCGGCCGCCGATTCTCGTTGCCGATGATGGCGTGCTGGACACGTTCAACCTGACGCCTGCAGCAATCATCCCTGGCGGCATGAGTTCGAACGGCTCACCGCTGGCCGCGCCGTTTACCTCCGGCTCTCAGCCTAACCTCGGCCTTGAGATGATGGACCAGAAGCGCCAGCTGATTAACGATGTGTTCCTCGTCACGCTGTTCCAGATTCTGGTGGATAACCCACAGATGACGGCGACAGAAGCCATGCTGCGCGCTCAGGAGAAAGGCCAGCTGATGGCACCTACTGCCGGGCGTATTATGTCCGAGCAGCTTGGCCCGATGATTGAGCGTGAGATTGATATCTGCGCCCGTAACGGCCTGCTTCCTGACCCGCCTCAGCAGCTTATCGATGCCGGGATGGAATATGACATTGACTACAAATCCCCGCTGGTTCGCATGCAGCGCGCAGAGCAGGGGCAGGGCATCCTTACCACGCTGGGTGTTGTCAGTCAGGCTGCACAGTTCGACCCGAGCGTTCTCGGCCTTGTGAAGTACGGCAAGGCAATCAGGGAGCTGGCAGATATCAACGGCATGCCATTGTCTCTGCTGCTTACCGAAGAGGAAGAAGAACAGGCTAAAGCAGCTCAGGCACAGCAGGAGCAGCTGAACAACCTGCTTAGCGCCGCGCCGAACATCGCGACCGCAGCTGACAGGCTGGCCTCGGCTAACCAGAAAGCCAACACGCCACTACCCGCACCGCAATAACCACCCGAAGGAATGACATGAGCAGATTAATTCTGAGGCGTGCGCGCGCCTTCAGGGCGGTGTTCGGCACCACCGGGAAACGCACTAAAGAGCAGGAGATTGTGCTCAAGGTGATTGGTGATTTCTGCCGGGTGAATAAATCCAGCATCACGGTATCACCCATCCACCGGCAGGTTGACCCTCTGGCAACGTGTGTTGCTGAAGGCCGCCGTGAGGTGATGAACCGCATCTCTCAATATATTCAGCTCGACCAGGAAGAGCTGATCCGAATTATCAACGAGGCAGAGAAAACCGATGTTTAACATTCGTGACCTTATTCGCGTTTACATGAACGAAGCCGGTGAAGCCGACCAGTCTGGCGCAGGTGACGCTCAGCAGCCTGGCACCGAAGCGCAGCAGCAATCAACCAGCACTAATCTACTGGGCGGTGAAGAACAGCAGCAGGCCGCTGAGCCTTTTCTCTCTGCTCTGCCGGCAGAGGGTGATGCAGAAGGTTGGGGCAACGTCTGGAACAAACTCGGACGGCCTGAGACGGCTGATGGCTATGAGCTGCCAGTGCCGGAAGGTGACAGCGGTGAGTTCGCCGGCGCTGCCAGCGGAAAGATGCATGAGCTGGGTTTGAACAAGGCGCAGGCTCAGGGCATCGCTGAATGGTACAACAGCCAGCAGTCGCAGATGGTTGAACAGTTCAATCAGCAGCGCGAACAGCAGGCCACAGAGAATGTCGCCGCCATCCGCAAGGAGTGGGGCAATAACTTTGACAGCAATGTTGCGGTCGCCAACAAAGCCATCTCTGCGTATCTGGCACCCGAAGCCATTCAGGCGCTGAAAGATAGCGGGCTGGGTAGCAATCCTCACTTCGTCAAAGCATTCCACAAAATCGGCCAGTCGCTTTCCGAGGCGAAGGTCATCAATGGTGAGTCGTCTCAGAGCGGACCCAAATCAACAGCTGACATCTTCTACGGAAGCAACTAAAGGAACCATAACCGATGGCTATTATTGGCAATAACTGCCTTACCCTGGCTGACTGGGCTAAGCGTCAGGATCCTGACATGAAGCAGGCCCGCATCATTGAGATGCTCAACCAGAAAAACCCGATTCTGATGGATATGCCGTTCATCGAATCCAACGCACCTACTCACCACCGCACCACCGTCCGCACCTCTCTGCCAGCAGCAGAATGGCGTCGTATCAACAAGGGCGTTGGCAAAGGCAAGTCAACCACAGCGCAGGTTGATGAAGCTGTTGCCATCATGGAAACCTACTCTGAAGTTGATAAAGAGCTGGCTGACCTGAACGGCAACACCGGCGCGTTCCGTTTGTCTGAGGCTCAGGCCTATCTCGAAGGCATGAACCAGCAGATGGCATCAACTCTGTTCTATGGCGACAAGTCGAAGGACCCTGCGTCGTTCGATGGCTTTGCTACGCGCTATAGCGAGTTTGACGCACAGAACGGTAAAAACATCATCAATGCTCACGGCACTGGCGATAACCTCACCTCCATTTACATCGTGGGCTGGGGTGAGCAGACCGTTCATGGGCTGTACCCAAAAGGCTCGAAAGCAGGCCTGAGCCATGTCGATAAGGGGCAGGTGACGCTTCAGGATGCTGATGGCAACCAGTACGAAGGCTATCGCGATCACTTCCAGTGGAAGACCGGGCTGGCTGTCCGTGACTGGCGCTACGTGGTGCGCATCGCAAACATCGACGTTACCAAGATGCTGGACGAAAAAGCCAATGGCAAATTCGCGACAGACCTGGTGCGCCTGATGATTGCAGCAACGCACATTCTGCCAGACCGCAGCGCTCGCATGGGCATCTACATGAACCGCACGCTGGGCGGTTTCTTTGACATGCAGGCGGTAGAGAAACCGTCTCTCGGCCTGAACATCATCAAAGATACCGAAGGCCGTCCATGGACTGATTTCCGTGGCATGCCGTTCCGCGAAACTGATGCCATTATCGATGGCGAAACTGCTGTAGCGTAAGGAGCTAAGCAATGGCAATTCTTGATAATGAGCTGACGTTTTCGAACGCTCAGGCGGTCACTGCGACCGCCGTATCAACCAACGTGGTTGACCTCGGCGTCGATCGCGATATCGGCATCGGCGAGCCAGTCTATCTGGCACTGCAGGTGGGGACTGCTTTCGCAGGCCTGACTTCACTCACCGTTACGCTGCAAACCAGCCCGGATAATAGCGCCTGGTCTACCCTGTATCAGTCCGCTGCGATCCCCGTAGCAGACCTGACCGCAGGCGCGCAGCCTGTGCGTGTGGTTGTGCCATCACGCACTGAGCGCTATCTGCGCGTCAGTTACACCGTGGCAGGCACCGGCACCGCTGGCACCGTTACAGCATCACTGCTGCTCGGTCCGGATGGTTATCGCGCTTACCCGGCTGGTTCACCAACTCCTGACTTCTCAGCGGTCACTAACGTTTCCGTTACCGGTGTAAGCGTGAGCCCGACCACTGCAAGCGTGGCCGTTGGTGCCAACGTAGCCCTGACTGCCAGTGTGTCACCTTCTGACGCGAGCAACTCTGCAATCTCTGCAACCTCATCTAACACCGCTGTGGCAACCGTGACTCGCTCCGGCAATACCATCACGGTGAAAGGTGTTGCTGCAGGTACGGCGACCATCACCGTTACTACTGCAGACGGCGGACACACCGCAACAAGCACCATCACAGTTACCGCATAGTAACTCTGGTGTATCAGACACAGCCCTCTCCGGAGGGCTTTTTTAATGGTGAGATATGACTACCAAGATAATCGTCATAAACCGCGCTTTAGTGAAGCTGGGCGAAGAGCGCCTGATGAGCGAGACGGACAACAACAAAGCTTCACGGACCATCGAGGCGATTTATGACGGTTTGCTTGAAAGCCTGCTGCGCGACTTCCGCTGGGCGTTTTCTATCAGGCGTGCAAAGCTCGCAGCCCTGAATGAAGCGCCAGCCTATGGGTACTCACATCAGTATCAGCTTCCGTCTGATTTCCTCCGCATGGATGAGGTCACGAACAGCGCATTAATGAGCACGCTGTCATATGCAGTTGACCAGCTTCGTGATTCACCCTGGCAGATTGAAGGCCGGAAGATACTGACTGACATTGAGGCCCCGCTTCATCTCCGCTACGGCGCGAAAGTAGCAGATCCTTCTCAGTGGGATAGCTCGTTCGCTGAGGCGTTTGCCTGCCTGCTGGCCTATGAGATGTGCGAATCCATAACACAGTCATCTACCAAAAAGCAGGCCGCATGGCAGGACTTCGAGGCTGCAATCAAAGCAGCCCGCTCAGCAAGTGCTATTGAGCGACCACGCATCAAGCAGCAGGAAACATCCTGGTTAACATCGAGGTTATAAATGCCATCAGCTTCCCCATCACTCAATAGCTTCAATGCCGGTGAGTTTTCCCCGCTGATGATGGGGCAGACCAACTTCGAAAAATGGTCATCCGGCGTTAAATCGATGCTGAACTTCATCCCACGCTCTCAGGGACCAGCAGAGCGCCGCGGTGGCACATACTTTGTCTCAGAGGTGAAAAGCTCAGACCAGAAAGTATGGCTGGCTAAATTCGAGTTCAATACCACCGAGGCATTCATCCTTGAGTTTGGGCCGCAGTACATCCGGTTCTATTCTGACCACGGCGTGGCACTGAATGCATCTGGCGGAACGCTTGAGGTTGCCACACCATTCACTGCCAGCGAGCTGACTAACAGCGACGGCGGTCTGGGGCTGTCAATGGTTCAGAGCGGCGATGTCATCTACATCTGCACGCATACCGGCAACTTGCCTCCCTATAAGCTGTCGCGCGAATCAAACACCAACTGGACTATTGAGGCGTTCGACTATTCCGGCGCGCATGGACCGTTCCGCGATATTAACTCAGATCGCACCATCACCGTTCACACCGACCAGTTTCGCATCTGGTCATCTGACGGAGCGACCCGCCCGGATGGGACGCCGACAACAACCACGCAATGCACAATCACGGCTAACTCGGCCATCTTTGACGCATCGCACGTTGGTGGACTTTTCTACATCGAGTCCAGTACCGATGCTGTTACGGATGGTACAGGCAAGAACGGCTATATCCCTTCGTGGGAAGCAGGCACAGACGCAACGTTTGCGGCAGGCATGTTCTGTCGAAGTGACGGAAAATATTACGAAGATATGGACGGCAGCAACACCGGTGCCACCCAACCGACATGGACATCCGGAGCACATCGTGACGGCTCTGCAAATGCGGTCCTGTGGCGCTACTCCAACGGCGGCTGGGGAATTATTCAGATCACTGCCGTCGCCAGCAGCACACAGGCAGTCGGTAAAATCCTGACCGAGCTGCCCCCAAGCGTGCGCGGCTCAACTGGCAATACCTACAAATGGGCTTTCGGTGAGTGGTCTCAGAAGTATGGATTTCCCACTAAGGTAGCCTTCTACAAGAACCGCCTCCTGTTCTCAGCTCGTGGAAAGCTATGGTTTTCCGTAGCGTCCGACTATGAAAACTTCACCACCATGACAAATGGCTATGAGGTTCAGTCCGACGACGCGATAAACGTCCAGATTGAAGCGGACTCGACCAACACCATTCAGTGGCTGGCTCCCGGCTCATCCCTCCTGGTTGGTACCGCAGGCGGCGAACATTCCTGCTCACCTTCAACCACAACGGCTGCATTCGGCCCGGACAACATCCAGATAACCAAAGAGTCATCCTACGGCTCAAAGGGCGTCACAGCGGTACAGGTTGGCGCTACGTCGATGTTTGTTCAGCGCGCTGGATGCAAGGTCAGGGCAGTTCTGTCTGACTTTGAAAGCGGTTCCTATAGCACCAGCGACGTGACAATCCTAGCGGAGCATATAACCCGTGCTGGCATTGTAGACATGGCATGGCAGCAGGAGCCTGACTACGTGCTGTGGGTTGTGCTCGCTGATGGCTCACTGGTCGCAATGACGTATAACGATGAGCAGAAAGTCACAGCCTGGCATCGTCATGATGTGAATGGTGACGTGGAAGCCGTGTCGTGCATTCCTGACCCTGACGGGATAAGGGATGACTTGTGGATTGTTGTTAAGCGAACCATTAACGGCGTGACAAAACGCTATGTCGAATACCTGAGAGCGGCGTGGGATGCATCGACAGAATCGCTCTCCGAAGCTTTCTATGTTGATTGCGGGCTGACGTATAGCGGGACGCCTGTAAAGGAGGTCTCCGGGCTTTCACACCTTGAGGGCGAGACAGTCTCCGTGGTCACTGACGGCGCTGTTCATCCAGAGGTCGTGGTGACTAGCGGAAGCGTCTCACTTGAGACCTCAGCATCTGTCGTCCACGTGGGCCTGCCATACCGCTCTGAACTTGTCACTCTGCCTCTTGAGGCTGGCGGCACATCAGGCACCGCGCAGGGCAAAACCAAACGCATCAGCAAACTGACGCTCAGATTCGTGAACACGCTGGGCGGCAAGTCAGGCCAGCTTGGTGGCAACTACCTGGACACCATTGAGAGCCGCGACTACTCGGATCTGATGGATAACCCTCCGGCAGCCTTTACTGATGACCGGGATATCGATTTCGCTGGTGGCTATGACACTCAGGGGTGCATCAGGGTGGTTCAGGACCAGCCTCTACCGATGACGCTGGTGGCGATTTACCCTCGTTCATGGACAACAGGCGAATGAAAATAATCCCCTTTGAACCGCAGCATCTGCTCGACATCGTTCCGCAGAAAAGCCAGGCATCGCTGGAGAGAACGCCTGAGCGCGCTCAGCAGTTAGCCAGCTACAACAGCTTCACTGGTGTAGCTGGCGATCGCGTTGTCGCAATCGGTGGCCTGGTTGAGCTGAACCCAATCCGTGCCTACCTGTACCTTATTGTCACGGAAGACATCACACACCAGTGGACTCAACTTTACCGGGCGGCAAGGCGGCTTATTTCTGCTGGGCTTACTGACTATATCAGGCTCGAAACAATGTCCTCCTTTCCGGAGGCTGAGCGATGGCTTGAGCTGATCGGGTTTGAGTATGAGGGAACCATGCGCCGCGCAGGGCCAGATGGTGAGGACGCCAAAATGTACAGCATAGTGAGGTCTGGCGATGCAATTTACACAGGCAGTAAATAACAACCCGGCCGCATGGTCATCTGTCGCGTCATCCGGCCTGAACAGTGTGAGCGCGATGGCTCAGGGATATACGGCATCACGCAACAGCAGCTACAACGCCTCATTGCTCGACCAGCAGGCGCGGACCGTTGCACTGCAGACCGGTTCTCAAACCGCGCAGATTCGCAGGCAGGGCGACCAGGCTCTGGCCGGTCAGGCGGCAGCGTTCGCTGATAACGGTACCGGTTCGGGCGGGAGCAACGCACTCATTCAGCGCTCCACTGCTATCGACACTGAAATGGATGCGGCCACTGCTGACTATAACGGCAGAATGCAGATGGCTGAGCTGCAGAATCAGGCGGCGGCACAGCGGGCACAGGCGAAAACACAGCGGCCAGGCCTGGCCAGTCTGCTTGGTGGTATCAGCGGCGCGGCAGGCAGTTACTACAGCACATCGGCAATGACAAAACGGTAGGTTAATAATGGCACGAATTCCGGTATACGATCGTCAGGTAGGGTTACGCGCTGGCGGGCCATCTCCGGTTAACCTGCCGTCGCAGTCAACTGATACTCAGATGCTCCAGCAGGGAGTAAACTCTTTTGCCGATGCAGCTGTGAGGCTTCAGCAGCAGCAAAACTCAGTCCGTGGCACGCAGTACATGACTGATTTTGTTAACTCTCAGTCATCTCTTGGGAAAGCATTGAATGATGCCCAGCAGCAATCGAAGGATGGCATCGACTATATTCCCGCCTCGCAGCAGCTGATTAAGCAGCATCAGGAAGATTTCTTTTCTCAGCACCCAGAAATGAGCGATGCCGAAAAGCAGGACTACACACTGCGTTGGGCGCAGTCACGCGGTCAGCTTGAGAACCAGGCGATCAACTGGGGGCAGAATCAGGCTAAGCAGATTTCAGTCGCTAACCTGAATGACAGTGCATCAGCAGTCGGCAATGCCATTTTGCAGGACCCTAACTCAGCCAAAGCACTGGCCGTAGCTCACTTGCAGGCGATAGACCAGAGCGATCTGGACCCGGCAACTAAGGCTGAGATAGCCAGCCGTTCACGCAACATGTGGGCGCTTTCGGCGGCGCAGTACGGCATTCAGAAAGACGCACAGCATGTAATCGACCAGCACGGAGCATTTCAGGCGGTGCAAACTGCGGGTGCAGGTGATGGCTCAGCAATGCCATCTGGCTCACCATCTACGCTGGCAACCCGAAACAACAATCCGCTGAACATCCGCTTTAGCAGATCGAATAACTGGGCGGGGAAGGGCGGTGATAACGGTACTGGATTCGAGCAGTTCGACACACCAGACCACGGTTTCCGCGCAGGAATTAAGTTGATGCGTAACCACATCAACAACGGCAACGACACGCTTTCCAGTTTGATCAGCAAGTGGGCTCCGGCTGGCGATAAAAATGACCCTGCTCAGTATGCGCAGTCAGTGAGCCAGCAAACCGGAATCCCTGTCGACGCCAAGCTCAACCCGAATGATCCACAGCAGATGACTGCTGTCGCCAAAGCAATGGCGCATCAGGAAGGCTATGGCGCTCCGGTAAGTGATAGTCAGTTAAGCAGGGCGTGGTCAGCGCAGAGCGATCCAAATCAGCTTGCTCCCGGCGTGCCGTGGGGGCAGTTAACGCCGCAACAGACAAGCGGAATCATCAATCAGGCACAGGCTAAGGTAGACCAGCAGAATACGCAGCGCCGACTCCTGATGCAGGACCAGATGCGCAATGACACTGCCCTGATTGAGTCTGGCAACCCAGTTTCAAACCCAATCAGCCGTGAGCAGTGGATGAGCACCGCGCCGCACGACGCTACGCCGGAGCAGCTGACCATTCTGGATAAGCAGTTCCAGCAGTACGCACTGCTTAACCAGCTGCAGCCCATCTACTCCGACATCAATACGAAGTCGGCAGGAGAAGGTCTGGCATCGGTACAAAGTATCAGGCCAACAGGAAGTGAAGATGATTTTGCCTTCAGGCAGCAGCGTTATCAGCAGGCAGTCCAGAAGTATCAGCAGGTAATTGGAGCCAGAGAGAAAGACCCTGGCGGCTGGCTGGCGCAAAACTCTCCTGAGGTAAAAGCGGCTTATCAGACCTATCAGCAGGACCCATCACAGGGTGCTCTACTGGCTCAGGCCATTCTGGTGGACAAGTCACGGCTTGGCATCAAAAGCAAAGACGTTCTGCCTGACACGCTGGCTGATGGCATCCTGCAGCAGATTGATACCAGCAAGGAACAGAGCGTTACCGCCATTCAGAATATCGCAGGTCAATTTGGCCCGTATGCAGACCAGGTGATGCAGCAGGTACAGAAGAAAGCCGGTCCTGTTCTGCAGGTGGTAATGGCAACTGATAACCCGCGATCGGCAAATACTTTGTGGCAGAACCGTAACGTGAAGACGGGCGACATCAAAGACGCCATCAACACTGATAACAAGGGGGCGTCTGACACTGCCGATAGCGAGTGGGCCGGACAGTCAAAGGACTTTGCTACCACGATGGTTAATCAGCCCGGCGGAATTGGCGTCTGGAATAACTTCAACGAGCAGGGGCGTCGCCTTACCTATCTCAATATTCAGAAGGGGATGAGCCCGGGTGACGCAGCGAAGCAGGCCTATCAGGATGTTCTCGGTTCGCAGTATCAGACGCAGGGATCATGGCGGCTGCCGGTTAAATACGGATTGGATTTGAGCGATGTCCGGGATGGCGCAAATCATTATCTGGAAAACCTGAAGGCAGACCAGATTATGCCGTTGCATGGCGACCCGCGCCTGGGTGATGAGATAAACCGGCAGCAAAGCCTGTCTCGCATTCGTGATAATGCAGAGTGGGTAACCAACGCTGATGAGACCGGACTTATGCTGACGCTTAATGGCCTTGTGGTGAATGGTAGTAATGGATCGCCAATCACCGCTAACTTCAATGACTTGTCCAAAGCCGGCCAGCAGAACCGCGGTGTTATGAACAGCATAGGTAAGTTCTTCTCAACGCCAACCAAGTTTGACGCCAAAAAAGGCGGCATGACGCCGGAGCGCGCGTTGTTCGGTGATAACTTTCAGCAAGGAGTACAGCGTTGACGATTTACACACAAGACCCTGGTCAGGGTATTAACCAGCCAATTGGCAATGCTCAGTCCGGTCTTGGTGAATCGCTTGCTGCTACTTTCGAGCAGGGGTTTGATGAAGGCCCGTTTAACTCTGCATTGCGCCTTAACCGCGCTTACGGACAGTTAAACGACGCCTCATCCGCGATGGTGTCGAAGGAGCATGCAGACGCTGCGCTGAAGCAATACGGCATTAAGAGCATCACCATTCCGGATGAGGGGGTGACGCAGACCTATCTGGACAACGTGGTATCTAACCGGAAGGACACACTGGCGAAGCAGCAGATCGCCGCTGCCGCACCATCTGGCTTTGTGGCCACGCCTCTTAACGTAATGGCAAACCTCGCTGGCGCAATGGCGGACCCGGGCAACCTTGCTCTGGCTCTGGTGCCGTTCGCTGGTGAGGCGCGCGCAGCTACATTACTCGGACGGGCTGGTGAGCGATTTCTACAGGGTGCCGCAATGGGTGGCATCCAGACCGGTGCAACTCTTCCAACAATGGCAATGGCATCGGCGGCAGAGGGTGATGATTTCACGCTGGGCAACGCCATGGAAAACCTTTTCTATGGTACGGTCGGAGGCGGCTTTCTTCATGCCGGAGGCGGCGTGATTGCCGATCTGGTTCGGGGGCGCAGGCCCGCCGTCACTGCTGAGTCGCCACTTGAAACTACCAGCCGTGCTGAACCTTTTTCTGAGCCGGCATCACCTAACCGAGCGTCATCTGCTGAGCCTGACAATGCATCGCCGCTGCTTGACCAGACTATAACCCGCGAGGCTGATAATTACGCCTACAGCCGGGCATATGATGACGTAATATCCGAGTATCAGCAGTCACTTCAGAACCTGCAGCAGGGCCGCGTCGATAACGTTGCTGACCTGAGAGCAGAGGTTGCAGCAAATGAGCATTCAGCCAGTCAGCTTGACTCCACGCTGAAAGCACGCACGGAGCAATACCAGCAGCAGCGCATGAAATACCGCGATGCGCGTCAGCGCGCCCTGGCTGATATCGAAAGCGAGAAGCAGTCACTGTCATCGCGCAACGACGAAATCAATCAGGCGCTGGATAGCAACGCAGCAGCGGAGAAAGCGGCGGGTGAGCTAAGCGCTATCGGTCGTGGCGAGATACCTGATGGACTGGCAGGAAGAATCAGTGAGCGAGCAGTCCAGATTAAATCCGGACTGCAGCGCACAAACTTGGCTGAAGGTGTTCGCACCGCGGCGCAGCGAATCGACGATGCCCACTGGAGTCAGCGGCAGAACGCTTTCCGCGCAGGCCTGTCGCACATGATGCAGGGTAAAACGCCAGACGTTGAGCCTTTCTTCGATATGACAGCGCCAGAACTACGTGAGCCGTCTATCGAGCAGATCCGGAAGGGGCCACGCAGCGACACCGAACCATCTACAGTGAACGCCAGCCGGGAAGCAGAGGCAGATTATCAGCGCGCCAGTCGCGAGGATGCAGACCTGCTTAATGCGCAGGAGGATTTTGAATCTGAGCTGGCGCTGGCTAAAAGTCGCGTCGATGAACTGGATTCTCCGGAGCTGCGTGAGGCGCTGGGTGAAATTCAGAAGCAGGCCAGTGACGAAAGTCTGGTTAAAGGGTATCAGGAATATGCAGCCTGTATGCTCAGGAGAATGTAATGGCTAATCAGTTTCTGACGCAGTGTGAGCAGGCTGTCAATAAGGCGGCTGGACGCGAACTGTCTGAGCAGGAAATGGAAACACTGGTGCGCGACATGGAAAACACCGTGAAGCGCATCAGGGCAGAGAACGAAGGGATTTCACTGCAGGATGCGGCGCTACGTGCAGCTGAGGACCTGGGTAACCAGGAGAAGCTGGCGAACGTCATTGAGGCACGTAACAAAGCAATTAACACCAGAGTTGCAGCAGAGCGACTGGCTTTCCTGCGTGACAGCTTCCCAGACCGTCCGGACATTGGCATGTCTGCCATTCTGGTTGGTCGTAACGAGGCTCGCACCGGCAGCCGATCATCTGCTTCCTCAGAGCAGTTTCAGCTGCGCTCTAAATACCTTTCAGGCCTGAATCATGACCTTGAACAGGCTGATGTACTGAAGTTTCTCGCAGCCGGCACAAACGACGCTGAGGTCGCAGATGCAATGTGGCGGATGGGCAAAGGCGAGACGACCGATGGGCTCCGCCCGGAGTCAGTGAAGATTGCGGAGATCATCACTAAGTGGCAGGAAGCCGCGCGCATTGACGCCAACAAAGCGGGTGCATGGATACGCAAGATGCCTGGCTATATCGCCCGTCAGGGGCATGACATGATGAAAATCCGCGCTGCAGGCTTTGACGCGTGGAAGCAGTCAATTCTGCCCCGCCTGGACAACGCGACTTTTGAGGGAGTGACGGACACTGTCGCTTTCCTGCGGAACGTCTACGACGGACTGGCGTCTGGCGTCCATCTGTCATCCGAAAAGCCTGACTGGATGAAAGGATTCAAAGGCTCGCAGAACGTCGCACGTCGTGCCAGTCAGGAGCGCGTGCTGCATTTTAAAGACGGCATTGCCTGGCATGAGTACAACCAGCAGTACGGTGTTGGCAGCCTGCGTGAGGCCATTTTTGGAGGCCTTGAGTCTTCCGCGCGCAATACCGGCCTGATGCGCGTACTGGGTACCAACCCGGAAAACATGCTCAACTATCTGGCTGATACAGTTTCGAACGATCTGCGTGGTAACGAAAAAGGCCTGCGTGCTTTCACAGATGCGCGCCGTAGTCAGATAAAAAGCCAGATGTCAGAGGTCACTGGCGCAACAAATATCCCCGGTTCAACAGCACTGGCTCGTTTTGGTTCGACTACACGAGCAGTGGACTCGATGATTAAGCTGGGCGGCGCGCTGATTTCATCATTCAACGACCTCGCGAGTAACGCGCTTGAGCTTCGCTACCAGGGCAAAAGTTTCCCGCAGGCGCTGACTGAATCTATTCAGGGGCGACTTAAGCGATATTCAGCGCCTGAGCAGAAGCAAATTCTCAGCTCGCTTGGCGTTTACGCCGACTCAATGCGCGATGAAATCCTGCAGCGCTTCTCTGGCGATGTGACTCTTCCGGGCAAGGTTTCCCGCCTGCAACGCCAGTTCTTCAAGCTCAACGGCCTGAACTGGTGGACAGATGCGTCGCGCAACACAACGGCCACAATGATTTCTCACTGGCTGGCCGACAATGCTGGCTCCGTACACGCATCGCTAAACAGCGATTTAAAGCGCGCTCTGGACCTGCACGGCATTGGTGAGGCTGAGTGGAATATCTATCGCCAGATGGATTTGAAAGGCTCTGAGGGCCGCAAATTCATGACGCCTGATGGTATTGACTCAATCCCTGACGACGTCATCGCTAAGTACGTTTCAGATCGCAACGTCAACGTAAACGAGAAAAGCCTTCAGGCAGGCCGCGAACAACTGGCTGATAAGTTACGTGGATATGTGCTCGATCGCGTCATGGTGGCAATGACAGAGCCAACAGCACGCACCCGCGCGCTGATGAAGCAGGGGACGCAGCCCGGAACGGTGGAAGGTGAGCTTCTCCGGTTCATCGGGCAATACAAGTCATTCACCGCATCTTTCATGCAGCAGGCGCTGGGTCGTGAGGTATTCGGTCGCGGCTACACACCGGCACCACTCGGGCAAAGCAAATGGGGAAGTGTGCAGAACGCACTGTTCAAAAGCGGGAAGGGTGAGATGGTTGGGCTGGCTCAGCTTTTCCTGTGGATGACCACGTTTGGATATATGTCCATGCAGACCAAGCTGATGCTGAAGGGACAGACGCCGCGCCCGGCAGACAGCAAAACATTGCTGGCAGCGGCGGCGCAGGGTGGTGGTTTAGGTATCTTCGGTGACTTTATGTTCGGTGAGGCAAACCGTTTCGGTAACGGTCCAGTGAGTTCGCTGGCTGGCCCGGTTGCAGGGAACCTTGATGAAATCGTGACTCTTTTCCAGAAGGCGCGATCCGGCGATGCCAAGGCAGGTGATGCCTTCCGATTCACAGTTGACCACACGCCATTCATCAACCTGTTCTGGGCGCGCCCGGCAATGAATTACCTGATACTAAATCAGCTGCAGGAGTCGATGTCGCCCGGCTCTCTTAGCCGGTACGAGCAGAACATTCGAAAGAATCAGGGTAACGACTTCCTTGTGCCGCCGTCGCAATTCATGCTCGGCCGATAAGTCGCTTTAATGTGGCACCTATCCACACCACAAAAGCCATCGAGTAATAGGCCCATGCGAACATCAGCACCATCGTAGGGCCTACCAGAAATCCCCACCAGTCTAGATAAGGGATAGAGATAAGAGAGAGCACGACAGCCACAATGGCGGTCATCTCAATGTCACTTGTCTGAATATTTCGCATCAACCCTCTTACCGCAGGATTTTCCTGTGGGGATTACACACGCCGGAGAAAGGCAGATGACAGTCTCATCCACCCAAAGTTACGTGGAGTATAACGCTGACGGGGTCACGGCGGCATTCACCATTCCCTTCTATTTCCTTCTGAACAGCGACATCTCTGTAATGGTTGCTGACTCAGCAGGGAGCATTAGCGAACCGGTTAATGGCACTGACTTCACCGTCACTGGCGCAGGGGATAGCGGAGGTGGGACTCTCACTTTCGGCACTGTCACCGCATCAGGAAACACCATCCTCATTTACCGGAATCCACCGGCAACTCAGGAAACCAAGTACTACGAGAACGGAAAATTCCCGGCCGCTTCTCATGAAGCCGCGCTGGATAAGCTGACCATGCTGATTCAGGAATATGGCTGGCGTTTCGACTCGCTGACACTGAGGAAGCCCAGCATCTTTGCCGGATATTACGACGCCCTCAGTAACCGCATCAGCAACCTCTCTGACCCAATCGCTGCCAGTGATGCAGTGCCAAAGCATTACGTCGATGAATCCGTCTCGGACTTCAGACAGTACGTAGACGATGAGGTTTCAGCTGAAGCTCAGGCGCGAGCTGCTGCTGATGTAGCAGAGGCCAATGCCCGGGCGGCGGCGGACGCCAACATTCAGGAACAGCTGACCGGCAACGTACCCCTTGAAGCCAGCGCCTTCTCGGTTATCTCCTGGCACAAGCAGACAGTCGATAACAGCGTCACCATCCCTCAAAACATGAATGCCTGGTCATTTGGCCCGGAAGTCACCGTCACAGACGGCCAGCAGGTAACAATATCAGAAGGCAGCTACTGGACTATTGCTGATGGTCAGCAGGTAACAGAGTCAGGTGTAGACGTCGACTATGGCGAACTTTAAGGAAATATCATGGCAGCAACTCTCCAGTTAAAAGGCGGCACCGCCGCAAAGGTCGCCGCATACACTCCGCTGGCGCGTGAAGTCGTAATCGACACTGATAATTACCGACTCTACATCGGTGATGGAACCACTGCCGGAGGTAAAGCGCTCACGGTCGCATCGGCAGCAAAATGGACAACTTCCAGAACGCTGACACTCACTGGCGCAGCTACAGGCTCAGGCTCTGTTGATGGCTCGGAAGACGTTTCGATTGCACTGACTCTGGGCGCGGTTGATCTCGGCACACTTTCTTAAGGCTGAAATATGGCTACATCAATTCAGGTAAAGCGTGGCGTCACAGCCAAGGTGGCCGCCTATACGCCGCTCAGCGGTGAGTTGGTACTTGATACCACTCTCAACAGGCTCTATGCGGGCGACAGCTCAACAGCAGGCGGGAAGGCGTTAACGGTATCAGCCTCAAATATCACCGATGTATTACCAAGGGCTAATGGCGGCACAGGGCAAAGTGACGTCTCTTACCTGCGAGCAGAGAGCACTACCGCTACGTCACTTACCGCATCCGCTTTCACGAAGCTCGTACCAACCGTGGTAACAGATACCAAGAGCGCTTACAGCAGCGGTACGTGGACATGCCCCGACGATGGTTATTATCAGGTAACCGGGTTTCTCAGATTCGCAGGAAACGGCACCGGGTATGTAAAAACGATGTTGAAGCTTGATTCGGCATCATCACCAACAACCGCATATGTGGCGGGGCAAACAGTAGGTGACTATTTCTACGGCAACAGCGGGGCGGGTGAGGCGATCATGAACCTAAGCTGCACTCTGTATCTCACCAAAGGCAGCACGTACTCGCTTTATGCCTATCACAACTACTCTGCCGCCTTGTCGGTCGCACAGCAAGCCCTCCAAATCATTCGCGTTGCGTAAGGAAAAACATGTCAACTTTAAGAGCTACAACCCTGAGCACGCTGAGTGGGCTGACATCAGTAAACATTGAAGATCTGCTGACACTGCAGAGCAGCATCAACGCCATGAAATACACTGCAGCAGGCGGCATGAGCCGTACTGTGCTGGATAAGTTTTCAGAGAGCCTGTCAGTACTGGACTATGTAACTGGTGATGGTGTCACAGATGACACTGTGGCATTTCAGGCCGCCGTTGACGAGGCTCAGAGTCTTGGCGTAGCGCTGGACTTCCCCGGCTGTAAGATTCGCCTCACTGCGCCAATCACCGTTCATTCCGGCACGACAATCATTGGTCACGGACGTGGTGTTTCTGTATTTAACCATGACCATACTGGTTCGATGTTTGTGAATTCAAGCTTCGTACAGGGATTGAAGTTTATCGATTTTGCCGTGGCTAAAACCAGCGCCAGCATGCTGTCTGAAAAATACCTTTTCGACTTTACAGCAGGCGTCCAGAGCTTCCTGGCTGAGGGGTTGATTCTCGGAAACGTCGACACGGCGGGAATTAAACTATACGGGGTTTTCAACACGGGAGAGAGCACCACCATTAACGGGAACATCGTTTTCCGTGAGTGTCTGGTGAATCAGTTTAGCGGCAGGGGTTTCAACTTCGGCATGGGTGACAGTATCTGGTTTTATGGTGGCCGAATCATCGGCACCCATGACCAGACAACGGACTGGAAAACGAACGGCGCGCAGGGCATCTACCTCAACGGCGGCATGGGCGGATTCTGGCTGTACGGCACCGACATCGTGCTTTGCAAATATGGCATGATCATCGAAGACTCCAATGGATATTCCAA
This sequence comes from Pantoea sp. E956-1, assembly GCF_982223955.1. NCBI lineage: Bacteria > Pseudomonadati > Pseudomonadota > Gammaproteobacteria > Enterobacterales > Erwiniaceae > Pantoea > Pantoea sp. E956-1. The sequence continues at coordinate 21,029 of NZ_CEUYZP010000015.1, forward strand.
TAAGGAAATATTCCTGAACTCACCGTGCTTCGATTCCTGTTCTGCGATGGGCCTCGCCATTTGGGACAAGACATCATATGTCTCTGTTTCTAACATCTGGGCTGCTAGCTGCGAAGTTGCGAACGTCCACACCGAGACTGAGTTTGCTGGGCAGTTGATTATCTGTGGCGGCACAATTTACAACGCCGGGGCGAGGGGATTAAACACCTCAACGACTGCACCGCCATGCGGATGCGTGTTTAATGCGGGTGGAAAGATTCACTTGTCTGACGTTCATATCCGTAACAACGGTAACGGCGTCAGTACGGGCAAAGGCATTTGGTGTCCTTCTTCAACCGGGGTTACATCGCTCAAGCTGATTGGCATCCAGTCGTATAACAATCAGTCAGCTGACTCTCTGGGTGCGTCAACAAACCTTATGGTCGAAGACAGCTTCTTTGATGTTTCACCATCGATGATTAGCCTCAGTTCTAACCCAGGCATTCACCACGTCAGGAATAATGTGGGCTATCCGGCATCGATTGCCACGCCAGCAGTTCCGGCATCTGCTGTTGCTATGACCTACGCGGCCTCTGCATCACCGGCGATGGTCTATCTCAACGGCGGAACGGTCACCGGAGTTGCGATAAACGGGACAACAGTTTTCACTTCCTCCAACGTGTCGTTTATGCTCAGCCCAGGCGATAGCGTAACGTTAACCTACTCATCCGCACCAACATGGGCTTTCGTGTCCATCCATTAAAAAAGGGGCGCAAGCCCCTTTCTCATCATTTCATCTCAATGTATTTATTCCAGATATAAACGGTATATCCCGCTACCTCCATGACCTCGTCAGGCTTTCCATATAAATTGACCGAGGCTGATTTAATTTTGTCATCGCTTATGATGATGAATTGCTTTCTGCCTTTATACCAAGATTCCTTGCTCAGCCAGGGCATTGGTATAATTTTTTCCTCATTGTAATAAACCGGTGAAATCTGGACGTTACCGTACACCGACACTGAGGAAGCGTTCCAGAACTCAGCAAAGCCGCTATCGAGCCCACGATTTTCAAGAGCGGCCGATAGTTTGTGTGCTCTGTCGTCAGCCCGAGGCATGCTTAAAGTTTCATGAGCGTGCGCCAGAGACGCGATCAAAGCAGCGGCAATTATCAGAGCCTTTAATCTTGAGTTTAGAATCTTTGAGTAGTCCAGTCGGCTTATGAAAATAATCCCAAATATAAAAAACGGGATTATATACCTGATTGACCCCGGCCCTTGTGAAACATTGCTGAATACGAATGCGACGGGGGTTATCGAGGCAGCAACTAACAGGAAAAAATCGTCAGCCTTAAATGATTTATACTGCGACACTCTTAGGATGAAAGCGGCAATGAAAATAACGACGACAATAAAAGAAAACGGTGCCAGTGATATCGCAGCTTCCTTAATCATCAATCCGGTAAAGTTTGCATGATAAAGATTAAGCAAACCATAAAACAGGTCGGATAAATTCTTTAATATCTCATCTCCTGTTGCAAGCCGGGTTTCATATAGCCCTGGAATCACAAAGCCATGCCGGGATATGTAGTTCTTTACTATCATCGCAAGGATGAAAGACAACAGATTTATTGCGAATATGAGAATCCATTTTTTGTTTTTCACCAGACTCATATTTATGAATGATGTAAAAACGATGAAAGCGCAAGGCAAAAGAAACAAGTATGCGGCTATTGAGTCGCTCACATATATCATGGTGAGAAGCACTGTTAGGGGTATCAACGCCCAATTCATTCCCCTATCTGCATATAACCTGCACAGGTAGAGGCAGGCCAGACACGAGATATATGTCCCAACGTGTATAACTGTGTGCAGTATGTTAACAGCAAGAGCAAGCGTAGGTGTCGCCAGAAAGAAAAATACGAAGACTGATGCTGCCTTTTTATTTCTGCTTGAAGCAATTACTGACACGCACAGCAAAGTCAAATAGATCGCAGGGATAACGTGCGCGAGCTTGTAAGAGTATCCGGTGATTGATATTGCCAGAGAGTACCAGATTATCTCGGTAAAGTAGAAAGAGACAGTCGATAAGCTCCAACCCTTAAGCAGAACGTTTCCCTGTGAAATATCTTTTGCTTCGAGCAATGCAGAGGCTATGTCTGAATTCAGGTTTACCCTCATAGCCATGTGATAAAAAAATATCGTCATGGCGATCATGGCCAGCAAAGCGAGCAAAGCTTTAACCGTTAAGTTAATTTTCATACTATCCCTTTTTGATAAATATTATTTTTTCCTGAGATATCTTGGGCGGCGCTTAGTTTCAATATAAATCCTGCCAATATACTCACCCAGCACGCCAATCCCAATCAGCTGCACCCCGCCAAGAAACAGAATTGATACCAGTATCGAAGGATAACCCGCCACGGGGTTCCCCCAAACAATCTTGTCGACAATCATCCATATTCCATATAGGAAAGATAATCCGGCGACGAAAAATCCAATGTAAGTCCACATGCGAAGCGGGAACGTGGAGAATGACGTAATACCCTCTAATGCCAGGTTCCACAATTTCCAGCCATTGAATTTTGTTGTGCCAGCAACGCGCTTTCCTCGGGTATACTCGACGATTTCAGTTTTACCGCCTACCCAGGATAGGATTCCTTTCATGAAGAGGTTGCGCTCGGGAAGAAGCTTTATTTTCTCAACCACGTCGCGAGACATAAGCCTGAAGTCGCCAACGTTTTCCTCAATTTTAGGTGAGCTGATTTTGTTGTGCAGCCGGTAGAACCACTCCGCAGTCTTCCGCTTCATGTGGCCGTCAGTGCTTCGATCCGTACGTTTAGCCATAACCATGTCAGCGCCAGCCTGCCAGCGCTCAATGAGCTGTGGGATAACTTCCAGCGGGTCCTGCAAATCAACATCGATGGGAATGATCGCATCACCGGTGGCGCTTTCGATACCCGCGAATAGAGCGGCTTCCTTACCGAAGTTTCGGGTAAAGAATACGTTCCGGACTAATGGGTCACCTTCCTGCATATCCTTCATCAGCTGAGCCGTGAAATCAGTGCTTCCATCATCAACGAAAACGATCTCAATTTCATATGGCTTCAGGAAATCTTTATATCTAACGTCGCTGTAGAAATGCCTTATCGCATCTTCTTCATTAAAGACGGGAACAACCAAAGATATCTTCATTTTTTCTCTCTAAAAATAATATATTTAGAATAAAGAAATCCGCATACAAGGCTCACCGCAGAAAATACGACGAGTGTGATTACGGGATTCATGTGCATCCGGTCCGCTGACGCACCAATGAGCGTTGCAACGGCACCCATGAAAAACACATACATCATGTATCTGAACGTGGTGGCCTCTGCGCTGAAGGTCCAGCGAGCATTCGCGAAGAATGAGAAGGTAACCGCTACACAAAACGCTATGAAGTTTGATACAGACTGACTCTGATCGTTTTTGACGCATATAGCGAACACCACCCAGTGTATAAGCGTGTTCAGAACGCCAATCGTCATGTAGCGGGCAAATAATTTAGCCATGGGGACACCTGAAAAATTTGATACCGGATTTTGTCATTGCGTCATGGGATGTTCAAGGAATCGATCGCATTTGTAAGGGCATAAAAAAGCCCGGCGACCGGGCAATGACTTTGCCGCGCCTCTCTGAGCAGGCTACGGAGTGAGTAATTTGAGGTTAGTCACCCTCATTCGAAGCCGCCAACTAAAAATCTCTTTCCTGTCAGACCCTTTACAAATCTGTGGCTCACTTCACCTTGATCAAATCTACCGATCGATATTACTGTTTATCCATACAGTATTTATCAGAGGAGGATTTATCATGGCGAGAGAGAGTGACATACACGCGGCTTTTGTGGGCGCGATCACGAAGGACAGCAGAGGTCGGCAGATTGTCACCACTGCGGCGTTCCAGAAGCGTCTGGATGACGTTAATCACGTGTGGACGCTGGCAGAGTGCAACCGGTGGATTCGCCGTTACCAGAATTTCTTCTTCGAGCTGGTCACAGAGGAAAGCGACAATAAGACCTGGTCGTTACGCAACATGGGATACGTGAGGTAATTATGGGATTTCCATCACCTGCGACCGATTACATCGAGCGGCGCATTGACCTGAACGATGTACTGATGCCTCACCGCAACAACATGATCCTGATTGAGACGCCCGACGGGTTCGTGCTGGCGGACAAATCTCTGAAGCCAGCACCGGGCGACAAAATCGCATTCCAGATAGGCGAGTACCCGCAACTGGGCAGATTGTTCACAACTGGGATTATCACCTCTGGCGGAGAGACGATCGACGGAGAGGGCATGGAAGGCATCATTGTGCTGGGGAAGATTACGGCGGAGGTGGTGTCCGTTTATGAACCGCTCCGACCTTCTATATAAAGGTGTGCCAAAATTGTGCCAGAAAAATGACACAATCCCGCAAAAAACTGCAGAGAATTACGATCGCTAACTTGCTGGCTGGCTTGTGTAGCGGCTTGCGCGGTTGTTATGATGCGCCACTTTTAATAAATCATCGGACTGTTTCTCCGATGGAGGCTTTGTGAAATTTGAACTTGATACCACAGACGGGCGCGCACGCCGTGGCCGTCTGATTTTTGATCGCGGCGTGGTGGAAACCCCTGCGTTTATGCCTGTTGGCACCTATGGCACCGTTAAGGGCATGACGCCGGAAGAAGTGCAGGAGACCGGCGCGCAGATCATTCTGGGCAATACCTTCCATCTCTGGCTGCGTCCGGGCCAGGAGATCATGAAACTGCATGGCGATCTGCATGACTTTATGCAGTGGAAAGGGCCGATCCTGACTGACTCCGGCGGCTTCCAGGTCTTCAGCCTGGGCGACATCCGTAAAATTACCGAAGCGGGCGTGCATTTCCGTAACCCGATCAACGGCGACCCGATCTTCCTCGATCCGGAAAAATCGATGGAGATTCAGTATGACCTCGGTTCCGACATCGTGATGATTTTCGATGAATGTACGCCCTATCCGGCAGACTGGGACTACGCCAAACGCTCGATGGAGATGTCGCTGCGCTGGGCGCAACGCAGTCGTGACCGTTTCGACAGCCTGGGCAATAAAAATGCGCTATTTGGCATTATTCAGGGCTCGGTTTACGAAGATTTACGAGATGTCTCGGTGAAAGGTCTGGTAGAGATTGGCTTTGATGGGTACGCTGTGGGCGGCCTGGCGGTGGGTGAGCCTAAGCAGGACATGCACCGTATTCTTGAGCACGTCTGTCCGCAGCTTCCGCAGGATAAACCGCGTTATCTGATGGGTGTCGGCAAGCCAGAAGATCTGGTTGAGGGCGTCCGTCGCGGCGTCGACATGTTTGACTGCGTAATGCCGACCCGTAATGCCCGAAATGGTCATCTGTTTGTGACTGAGGGTGTGGTGAAAATCCGCAACGCCAGATATAAAGATGACACTGCGCCACTGGATGCGGAGTGTGATTGTTACACCTGTCGCAATTATAGCCGCGCCTACTTGTATCATCTCGACCGTTGTAACGAAATACTGGGCGCACGTCTGAATACTATCCACAATTTGCGCTATTACCAGCGTCTGATGGCAGGTTTACGCCAGGCCATCGAAGAGGGTAAATTAGAGCGCTTTGTAAACGAGTTCTACCAACGGACGGGCAAAGAAGTTCCGCCTTTAACGTCTGATAATTCATCAATGAGGGAAATTTAATGAGCTTTTTCATTTCTGACGCCGTGGCCGCAGCAGGCGCACCGTCTCAGGGAAGTCCGTATTCTCTGGTGATCATGCTGGTGGTGTTTGGTCTGATTTTCTATTTCATGATCCTGCGTCCGCAGCAGAAACGTGCGAAAGAGCACAAGAAGCTGATGGATTCTATCTCTAAGGGTGATGAAGTGCTGACCAGCGGTGGCCTTGTAGGCCGCGTAACAAAAGTCTCTGACACGGGCTACGTAGCTATCGCGCTGAATGACACCAATGAAGTCGTCATTAAACGTGATTTCGTCGCCGCCGTGCTGCCTAAAGGCACTATCAAGGCGCTGTAATTCTTTCTTCCCTAAGGGAACTGCCGTGTTAAATCGTTATCCTTTGTGGAAGTACATAATGCTGGTCGTCGTGATTCTCGTCGGCCTGCTCTATGCGCTTCCCAACCTGTATGGTGAGGATCCGGCCGTTCAAATCACTGGTGCGCGCGGAAGCGCCGCCAGTGAGCAGACGTTGGATCAAATTCAGTCCGCATTAAAACAAGACAATATTCAGAGCAAATCTGTTGCGCTGGAAAATGGTGCGATTACCGCACGCTTCAATAATACGGATGTGCAGTTACGCGCCCGTGAAGCGATCATGAAAGCGCTGGGCGAAAACTACGTTGTTGCGCTGAACCTGGCGCCCGCGACGCCTCGCTGGCTGTCGATGTTGTCAGCGGAACCGATGAAGCTCGGTCTCGATCTGCGTGGTGGTGTGCACTTCCTGATGGAAGTGGATATGGACACCGCGCTCAGCAAACTGCAGGAGCAGAATGCTGACACGCTGCGTAGCGACCTGCGCACCAAAAATATCCCTTACACCACCGTCAACAAAATCGCGAACTACGGCGTGGAAATTCGTTTCCGTGACGCAGCCAGCCGCGATGCGGCGATCTCCTGGCTGACCTCGCGTCATCAGGATCTGGTGATCAACAGCAGCGGCAGCGATGCCCTGCGTGCCACCATGAGCGATGCCCGTCTCAGCGAAGCGCGTGAATATGCGGTTCAGCAGAACATTACGATTCTGCGTAACCGTGTGAATCAGCTGGGTGTGGCTGAACCGCTGGTACAGCGTCAGGGTTCCGATCGCATCGTGGTTGAGCTGCCGGGGATTCAGGATACGGCGCGCGCCAAAGAGATTCTGGGCGCGACGGCGACGCTGGAATTCCGCCTGGTGAACACCAGCGTGGATCCAACCGCAGCGGCCAGTGGTCGTGTACCGGGTGACTCTGAAGTTAAAGACATGCGTGATGGCCAGCCGGTAGTACTCTACAAGCGGGTGATCCTGACCGGTGACCATATCACCGACTCGACTTCCAGCATGGATGAGTACAACCAGCCACAGGTGAACATTTCACTGGATGGCGCTGGCGGTAACATCATGTCGAACTTCACTAAGGACAACATCGGCAAGCCGATGGCGACCCTGTTTGTGGAGTACAAAGACAGCGGTAAAAAAGATGCCAATGGCCGTTCTATTCTGGTGAAACAGGAAGAGGTGATTAACGTCGCCAACATCCAGTCTCGTCTGGGGAACAGCTTCCGCATCACCGGTATCAACAACCCGAACGAAGCGCGTCAGCTCTCGCTGCTGCTGCGTGCCGGTGCGTTGATTGCGCCTATCCAGATTGTGGAAGAGCGTACTATCGGGCCGACCATGGGTCAGCAGAACATTACTCAGGGGCTTGAAGCCTGCCTTTGGGGTCTGCTTGCGTCGATCCTGTTTATGGTGGTGTTCTACAAAAAGTTTGGCCTGATTGCGACCAGTGCACTGCTGGTGAACCTGGTGCTGATTGTCGGCATTATGTCACTGCTGCCTGGCGCGACGCTGACCATGCCGGGGATTGCCGGTATTGTGTTAACCCTTGCGGTAGCGGTCGATGCGAACGTACTGATTAACGAACGTATCAAAGAAGAGCTGCGAAACGGACGCTCGGTTCAGCAGGCGATACATGAGGGCTATAAAGGCGCCTTCTCCAGTATTGTTGATGCGAACGTGACCACCCTGATCAAAGTAATCATTCTTTACGCGGTCGGCACCGGTTCGATCAAAGGCTTTGCGATTACCACCGCAATTGGTATCGCGACCTCAATGTTCACCGCGATCGTCGGTACCCGTGCCATTGTTAACCTGGTTTACGGTGGCAAACGCATCAACAAGCTGTCTATCTGAGGAGTGCGTTGTGGCACAGGAATATAACATTGAGCAGTTGAACCACGGGCGTAAAGTCGTCGACTTTATGCGCTGGGATAAGCTGGCCTTCATCATTTCGGGACTGCTGATTCTCGCCGCGATTGCTATCGTGGGTGTGCGTGGTTTTAACTGGGGACTCGATTTCACCGGTGGTACGGTGATTGAGATCGCGCTGGAAAAACCGGCCGATCTTGAAGTCCTGCGTGGCGATCTGGTGAAAGCGGGCTTTGACGAGCCGCTGGTGCAGAACTTTGGCAGCAGCCGTGACGTCATGGTGCGTATGGCACCGGTTACCGGCCCGGCGGGTACCGAGCTAGGCAATAAAGTGGTGTCGGTGATTAACCAGACTACCCAGCAAAACGCCACCGTTAAGCGCATTGAGTTCGTGGGTCCGAGTGTGGGCAGCGACCTGGCGCAGGCGGGTGCGATGGCGCTGTTGTCCGCGCTGATTGCGATTCTGATCTACATCGGTTTTCGCTTTGAGTGGCGTCTGGCGCTGGGTACCGTGCTGGCGCTGGCGCATGACGTGATCATCACCTGCGGCCTGCTGGCGCTGTTCCGCATTGAAATCGACCTGACGATTGTTGCCTCGCTGATGTCGGTGATTGGCTACTCGCTCAACGATAAAATCGTGGTGTCGGACCGTATTCGTGAAAACTTCCGCAAGATCCGTCGCGGCAGCTCTTACGATATTACTAACGTGTCACTGACCCAGACGTTAAGCCGTACGCTGATTACCTCGCTGACTACGCTGGCGATGATCCTCATCCTCTTCGTGTTTGGTGGTGCGCTGCTGAAAGGCTTCTCACTGACCATGCTGATTGGTGTGACGATTGGTACGATTTCATCGATTTATGTCTCTTCGGCGCTGGCGCTGAAGCTGGGCATGAAGCGTGAACATATGCTGGTGCAGAAAGTCGAGAAAGAGGGCGCCGATCAGCCTTCTATCCTGCCTTAATCGCCGCAGAGAAATAAAAACGGGCAGCCCTGGGGCTGCCCGTTTTTTTGCACCGCTTATCAGGGTGCAGCAGGGGAGGTCTGGGGGGGTTCATCGCCCGTGACGTTATGCACGCGAATATAGCCTAACTGCTCCGGTGTCAGGCCGCTGAGGCGCAGCGGGATGCTCACCGAATGCTGCGGCAGCAGCGAGGCAGACACCGCGACTGTCTGACTCAGACCGTCGTTACTCAGCGGCTTACCGGTCGCCGGATCGAGTTCGCCCCAGATCACCGTAGCGTGCAGGGCGGGCAAGGGGCGATCGTCCATTGAACGTACCGTGAGGGTTGCCCGCGAGCCGCTGGCTTCAGCGGTGACAGGCGAGAGCGTCAATCGCAGTGTGCCGAGCTGGGTTTGCAGCGCCACCGGCGTGTTCGCCTGCGGGACCAGCCATGCGCCTTGCTGCGAATGGCTGTTTAGCTGCCCCTGAATCTCCAGCGCGCTGGCCTGCGTGGTCAGGTGCTGCATCTGTTGATTAAGCTGACTCACTTCCTGATGCAGCTCTCTGACCTGCGGATTGCTGGCGCTACTGCTGCAACCGCTCAGCGTCACCAGAGAGAGCGCCACCGGAACCCAAACCATCCTGCTCATAAGTTATCCTTGTCCGTTATTTTGGAATACGTAAAACCTGGCCAGGATAGATCTTATCAGGATGAGAGAGCATTGGCTTATTCGCTTCGAAAATCTTGTTGTATTCGTTGGCATTTCCATAAACCTGTTTGGAAATTGCGCTCAGCGTGTCGCCTTTTTTCACGGTGTAAAGTTCTGACTCGGCCGCGCTGTCTGTCACGGTGACCTTATCTTCGACTTTGGTGATGCCTGCAACGTTACCGGCAGCGATCAGAATCTTCTCTTTCAGCTCCTGTGAAAGGCCATCACCCGTCACGGTCACGGTATCGCCGTTGACCTTCACATCCACTTTGTCGCTGTCGGGTAAACCGAGCTTGTTGATGTGATCCTGCAGCTTTTTATTCTGGTCATCGCCGCCATTCACGGCATCCCATAATTTTTCGCCAGCTTCTTTCACAAAATTAAACAGACCCATACAACCTCCAGTGTGTTAGTGGAACTACGCCGTCTTTCGGCACTATAAGCGTAGACCCTTTTGCCGTCGCTGATATTTAACATCATTTATGCTGTGCGTGGTGGCACAGGAAAGGCACGGAAGAGATTTTGTTGATTCGCAGTTCGCGCTACACTGTCTGGCCCATCTCTCTCGCGTCAGGAAACGTCATGCATTGCCCATTCTGCTCCGCTGTGGACACCAAAGTGATTGATTCTCGTCTGGTTAGTGAAGGCTCCTCGGTGCGCCGCCGCCGCCAGTGTCTGATGTGTCATGAGCGTTTTACCACCTTCGAGGTGGCGGAACTGGTGATGCCACGCGTGGTGAAAAGCAATGACGTGCGCGAACCCTTTAATGAAGACAAAATGGCCAGCGGGATGATGAAAGCGCTTGAGAAGCGTCCGGTCAGTGCCGATGCGGTTGAAAGCGCCGTAAACCATATTAAAACCCAGCTGCGCGCCACCGGCGAACGCGAGATCCCCAGTAAGCTGATTGGCAATCTGGTGATGGATGAGCTGAAGAAGCTCGATAAAGTCGCCTACATCCGCTTTGCCTCGGTTTACCGCAGCTTTGAAGACATTCGTGATTTTGGCGAAGAGATCGCCCGGTTACAGGATTAAACCATGGATGAACTTTACATGGCGCGTGCGCTGGAACTGGCGCGACGCGGCCGATTTACGACGATGCCGAACCCCAATGTGGGCTGCGTGATTGTGCGCGATGGCGAGGTGGTCGGTGAGGGCTGGCATCAGCGCGCCGGTGAACCGCATGCTGAAGTCCACGCCCTGCGCATGGCGGGCGAGAAAGCGCGTGGCGCAACCGCCTATGTCACGCTGGAGCCCTGCAGCCATCATGGCCGTACGCCACCCTGCTGTGATGCGCTGATCGCCGCTGGCGTTACCCGTGTCGTGGTCGCGATGCAGGATCCAAATCCGCAGGTGGCGGGTCGCGGACTGCACCGTCTGCATCAGGCGGGCATTGACGTCAGCCACGGTCTGATGATGCCGGAAGCGGAAGCGCTGAATCGCGGCTTCCTTAAGCGGATGCGCACCGGCTTTCCCTGGATTCAGCTCAAGCTGGGGGCGTCACTGGATGGCCGAACGGCAATGGCCAGCGGCGAAAGCCAGTGGATTACATCTGCGGCCGCCCGTCGGGATGTGCAGCGCCTGCGTGCGCAAAGCGCCGCCATTCTCAGCAGCAGCGCCACTGTGCTGGCGGACGATCCTTCCCTGACGGTACGCTGGTCTGAACTCAATGCAGAGAGCCAGGCACTGCTCGATGAGCAACAACTGCGTCAGCCGGTGCGGGTGATTATCGACAGCCAGAATCGCGTGACGCCGCAGCATCGGCTGATTTCGCAGCCGGGCGAAACCTGGCTGATGCGTCATCAGCCCGATCAGCAGAGCTGGCCCGCTGACGTGACGCAAATTGCTGTTCCGCTGCGCGAACAGCAGCTGGACCTGGTGGCGATGATGATGATGCTGGGACGGCGGCAGATTAACAGCGTCTGGGTTGAAGCAGGCGCCACGCTGGCCGGTGCCCTGTTGCAGGCCGGACTGGTCGATGAACTGATTGTTTATCTGGCCCCTAAGCTGTTAGGTCATGAAGGACGCGGGCTGTGTCAGTTGCCGGGACTGAGCCAGCTGGCTGACGCACCTGCCTTCCGTTTCAGTGATGTCCGGCAGGTCGGTGACGATTTACGCCTGACCCTGACACCACAATAACACGGTCGGAAAAGCGAGAGCACGCCGCCCAAGAGTATGATAGAATCCGCCCCCCTGCGCGGGGCCAACCAAACCCCTGAAAGGATAAGTATGAAAGTTATCGAAGCTGCTGTTGCAACGCCTGAGGCCAATGTTGCCATCGTTATCGCGCGTTTTAACAACTTCATTAATGACAGCCTGCTGGATGGCGCAGTTGATGCCCTGAAACGTATCGGCCAGGTCAAAGATGACAATATCACCGTAGTCTGGGTGCCTGGTGCATACGAACTGCCTCTGGCAGCACGTGCGCTGGCCAACACCGGCAAATATGATGCGATTATCGCACTCGGTACGGTTATTCGTGGTGGCACTGCGCACTTCGAATATGTGGCGGGTGAAGCCAGCTCCGGTATCGCCAGCGTTGCCATGAACAGCGAGATTCCTGTCGCGTTTGGCGTGCTGACCACTGAAAGCATCGAGCAGGCCATTGAGCGTGCCGGCACCAAAGCGGGTAACAAAGGTGCTGAAGCGGCTCTGACTGCGCTCGAAATGATCAACGTATTGAAAGCCATTAAAGCCTGATTTTTGTAAGGGGAATTTTGTGAAACCTGCTGCTCGTCGTCGCGCCCGTGAGTGCGCTGTTCAGGCGCTTTACTCCTGGCAGTTGTCGAATAACGACATTGCCGATGTGGAATACCAGTTTCTGGCGGAACAGGACGTCAAAGACGTCGACATTACCTACTTCCGCGAACTGCTGTCCGGTGTGGCGACCAACAGTGCGTATCTGGATGGACTGATGAAGCCCTATCTGTCGCGTCAGCTCGAAGAGCTGGGCCAGGTAGAAAAAGCTATCCTGCGCATCTCGCTGTACGAGCTGAGCAAACGTAATGATGTGCCTTATAAAGTGGCCATCAACGAAGGGATTGAGCTGGCGAAAGTCTTCGGTGCCGAAGACAGTCATAAATTTGTTAACGGCGTGCTGGATAAAGCCGGTCCACAAATTCGACCCAATCGCAAATAAACAAAAAGGCCGGCTTGCCGGCCTTTTTTCATTAAGAGTTAAGCGGAACGCAATTATGTCTTGTGGTGAATTTGAACTCATCGCACGCTACTTCAACCGCAGAACACGCAGCCGCCGTGATGTCGAACTCGGCATCGGTGACGATTGTGCGTTACTTAGCGTGCCGGAAAAACAGACGCTGGCGATCAGCACCGATACCCTGGTCGCGGGTGTGCACTTCTTACGGGATATCCATCCTGCCGATCTGGGTTACAAAGCCCTGGCTGTGAATCTCAGCGACCTTGCTGCCATGGGCGCCGATCCTGCGTGGCTGACGCTGGCCTTAACGCTGCCGCAGGTCGATGAGAACTGGCTCTCTGCTTTTAGCGAAAGCCTGTTTGAACTGCTGGAATACTACGACATGCAACTGGTGGGCGGCGACACCACCCGTGGCCCGCTGAGCCTGACGCTGGCGATTCACGGTCTGGTGCCGCAGGGCCGCGCCCTGAAACGTTCAGGCGCAAAGCCGGGTGACTGGATTTACGTGACCGGTACGCTGGGTGACAGCGCAGCGGGCCTGGCGCTGCTGCAGCATCACTGTCGCATCAGCGATCCGGCGGTGCATGAAACGTTGATTAAACGCCATCTGCGTCCTATGCCACGCATTCTGCAGGGTCAGGCACTGCGTTCGCTGGCCTCCTCAGCGGTGGATCTTTCCGACGGCCTGATTTCCGATCTCGGGCATGTGCTGAAAGCCAGCGGCTGCGGTGCACGGCTTAACCTCGATGCGTTGCCTCTTTCTGCTGCGCTGCGCGACCATTTCGACCCTGAGCAGGTATTGCGCTGGGCGCTGAGTGGCGGAGAAGATTACGAACTCTGCTTCACGGTGCCTGAGGTCAATCGCGGCGCGCTCGATGTGGCGCTGGGTCACCTGGGCGTGCCCTATACCTGCATCGGACAGATGGCACCGGAATCGGAAGGCTTAACGCTGCTGGATAATGGCAAGCCCGCTACATTCCGTCATAAAGGGTTTGATCACTTTGATGCTAAATAACGACGTAGCGAAGAGTCGCCTGCGGATGAGCAATCCCTGGCATCTGCTGGCGACCGGTTTCGGCAGCGGATTAAGCCCGGTCGTGCCGGGCACCATGGGATCGCTGGCGGCGATTCCGTTCTGGTGGCTGATGACCCATCTGCCGCAGGATCTCTATTCGCTGGTGGTGCTGGTGGGTATCTGCGTCGGCGTCTATCTCTGCCATCGCACCGCCAAAGATATGGGCGTACACGATCACGGCAGCATTGTCTGGGATGAGTTTATCGGCATGTGGATTACGCTGATGGCGATTCCGGTCAACAGCTGGCAGTGGGTTCTGGGTGGCTTTGTGCTGTTCCGAATCCTTGATATGTGGAAGCCGTGGCCGATTCGCTGGTTTGATCGCAATGTGCATGGCGGCATGGGCATTATGGTTGACGACATTATTGCCGGGGTGATTTCCGCGGCCATGCTGTATGGTTTTGGGGTCTGGCTGGCGGGTTAACCGCCGGGTCTCCTCACTCTGCGGCAGAAGGTGACGCCCGGGCAGGGCGTCTCCTTCTCTGATTTTATTCGAATCCTACCGGCTGATGCGGCTGATAGACCTCTTCCAGCAGTGCAACTTCCTCGTCACTCAGCGTGACATCCACCGCCTTCACCAGATCCTCAAACTGCTCAGCACGCGACGCACCAATAATCGGTGCCGTGACGGCAGGCTTGCTCAGCAGCCAGGCCAGAGCCACCTGCGCCCGCGTCACACCTTTACCTTCCGCCACCTGCGCCAGCCGCTCTGCAATCACGGCATCATTCTCTTCGGTATTGTCATAGAGCGACGCCATCACTTTGTCAGAAGCGGAACGCGCGGTATTTTCCCCCCACGGGCGGGTCAGTTTACCGCGCGCCAGCGGGCTCCACGGCAGCACGGCGATCTGCTCTTTCTGGCAGAGCGGATGCATTTCACGCTCCTCTTCGCGCTGAATCAGGTTGTACTGATCCTGCATGCTGACAAAGCGATGCCAGCCCTGTTCCGACTGCATCTGCAACGCCTGAGCAAACTGACTGGTGTGCATCGACGAGGCTCCGATATAGCGTGCTTTGCCAGACTGCACCACCTCATGCAGCGCTTCCAGCGTCTCTTCCAGCGGCGTCTCATAATCCCAGCGATGAATTTGTAGCAGGTCGACATAGTCCATGCCGAGACGTTGCAGGCTGTCATCAATGGATTGCAGGATATTCCTGCGCGACAACCCTTGTGACAGATTGGTCAGCGGGAAATAGACTTTGGTGGCGACCACAATTTCTTCACGGCGGGCAAAATCTTTCAGCGCCCGACCCAGGATCTCTTCACTGCTGCCATCTGAATAGCTGTTGGCAGTATCGAAAAAGTTAATCCCCGCGTTCAGCGCCTGCTGGATCAGCGGACGGCTGCTCGCTTCCGGCAGCGTCCAGGCATGGTTGCCGCGCGTTGGCTCGCCATAAGTCATGCAGCCAAGACAGAGACGTGACACCTGCAGTTCGGTGGTACCCAGTTGAATCATTTTCATGGTGGAGGCTCCTGCGAAAGGGCAAAGGTCTTAGCATAGCAGGATGTTGCGCTCCCCGAGGGGGAGCGCAGAGAGGGGAGGTTACTGCGCCAGCCAGCGGGCGATCTGCTGCTGAATGCCCTCCGCGTCCAGCAGATAGTCATGACGCACTTCATCCTGCGTCCCCTGCGGAATGAACTCATCCGGCAGACCGATGTTCAGCACCGGAACCGCCAGACGTTTCGCCATAACAAATTCATTGACGCCACTGCCGGCACCGCCTTTGATGGCGCCTTCTTCCAGCGTAATCAGCGAGTCGTGCGTAGCGGCGAGCTCGGCGATCAGCGCCTCATCCAGCGGCTTCACAAAGCGCATGTCGACCAGGGTCGCATTCAGCGCTTCTGCCGTGGCGGCCGCTTCCGGCAACAGAGTGCCGAAGTTCAGAATCGCCAGCTTTTCACCCTGACGTTTCACCACGGCTTTACCCAGCGGCAGGCTCTGCAGCGGTGCCAGTGGCGTGCCGACACCGGTGCCGCGCGGATAGCGCACTGCACTTGGACCATCCTGATAGTGATAGCCGGTGTAAAGCATCTGCCGACACTCATTTTCATCGCTGGGGGTCATGATCACCATATCCGGCACGCAGCGCAGATAGGCGAGATCAAACGCGCCCTGGTGAGTCTGACCATCCGCGCCAACAATACCACCGCGATCGATAGCAAACAGGACCGGCAGTTTCTGGATGGCGACATCATGGATCAGCTGATCGTAGGCGCGCTGCAGGAAGGTGGAATAGATAGCAACAATCGGTTTATAGCCGCCAATCGCCATACCGGCAGCGAAGGTCACGGCGTGCTGCTCGGCAATCGCCACATCGAAATATTGTTTCGGGAATTCGCGTGAGAAGGCCACCATGCCGGAGCCTTCACGCATTGCTGGCGTAATCGCCATCAGTTTCGGATCGTCGGCAGCCATTTCGCACAGCCAGTTACCGAAGATTTTAGAGTAGCTCGGCAGACCTTCCGCACTTTTTGGCAGTTCGCCAATCGCCGGGTCAAATTTAGGCACGGCGTGCCAGGCAATCGGATCTTCCTCTGCCGGAGCGTAGCCTTTGCCTTTCTTCGTCATGATATGCAGGAACTGCGGCCCTTTCAGGCTGCGCATGTTGCTTAGCGTATTGACCAGCGTCAGTACATCGTGACCATCTACCGGGCCGATATAATTAAAGCCCAGCTCTTCAAACAGCGTGCCCGGCACGACCATGCCTTTGAGATGCTCTTCGGTGCGTCTTACCAGCTCTTTGATCGGTGGCAGGCTGGTCAGCACACGTTTGCTGCCTTCGCGCAGTCGCGCATAGGTTTTACCCGACAGGATCTGCGCCAGGCGGTTATTCAGCGCGCCGACGTTTTCGGAGATCGACATCTCGTTGTCGTTGAGGATCACCAGCATGTCCGGCTTAATATCACCGGCGTGATTCATCGCCTCAAACGCCATGCCAGCGGTGATGGCGCCATCGCCAATAATACAGGCGGTACGACGACCCTGGCCTTCACGTTCTGCCGCTGCGGCCATGCCGAGACCGGCACTGATAGAGGTTGACGAGTGACCGACGCTCAATACGTCATATTCACTTTCGCCACGCCATGGAAACGGGTGTACGCCATTTTTCTGACGAATCGTACCGATGCGATCGCGGCGACCAGTCAGAATTTTATGCGGATAAGCCTGATGACCCACATCCCATACCAGATGGTCAAAGGGGGTGTTATAGACATAATGCAGCGCGACCGTCAGTTCAACCACGCCCAGACCCGACGCAAAATGGCCGCTGGAGCGGCTTACACTGTCTAACAGATACTGACGCAGTTCATCACAGAGCGCAGGCAGCTTCTCTTTCGGCAGGGCGCGCAGCTCCTGAACCGTGTTTGCCAGCGCCAGTGTCGGGTATTTAGCAATATCAAAACTCATCAGAGACTCATTATGGAAGTTATTTGTCGCGTTCAATTATGAAGCTCGCCAGCGCCTGCAGTGCTGTAGTGTTATAAGAGTGCGCAGCGAGCAATTCTAACGTATCAAGGGCTTCCTGATACAAATCCCGCGCTTTAGCTCGGGCATTTTCAAGGCCTAGCAGTGAAGGATAGGTGCTTTTTCCCAGGTGTTGATCGGCACCCTGGCGTTTTCCGATCACCGCTGTGTCACCGATCACATCCAGAATGTCGTCCTGCACCTGAAACGCGAGACCAATAGCCTCTGCATAGCGGTCGAGCAGCGGCAGGGCTTCACGGCCAGCATCGCCCGCCGCTAATGCGCCTAACCGCACCGCTGAACGGATCAGCGCGCCGGTTTTATGACGATGGATCTGCTCCAGCTGGTCGAGATCGACAGATTTGCCTTCCGCCGCTAAATCAAGCGCCTGTCCGCCACACATGCCGGCCACGCCGCTGGCTTTCGCCAGTTCGGAGAGCATCATCAGACGATATTCAGCGCTGACACCGGGCATCGCTTCGTCGGCCAGAATTGAAAAGGCCAGCGTCTGCAGGGCGTCGCCCGCCAGAATCGCGGTATCTTCGCCATATTTAATGTGACAGGTTGGCTGCCCGCGACGCAGTGCATCATCGTCCATTGCGGGGAGATCGTCATGAATCAGAGAGTACGCATGAATGCATTCAACCGCGGCGGCGGGGGCATCCAGACTCGCCGGGTCGGCGTGGAGCATTTCGCCAGTAGCATAGACCAGAAAAGGACGCAGGCGTTTACCACCTAATAATGCCCCATAATGCATTGCATTCACCAGAGGAGAACTCTGAAAAGGAAGTGGCTCTATAAAACGTGTCAGTGCGGCGTTCACCTGCTGCTGATACGCGTCGAGCAATCGGGCGAAATCCATTAGCTGTTTTCCGGCGTGAAAGCAGTGAGGTCGGCATCTTTATCATCGTTCAGCAGAATACGGACCCGCTGTTCAGCCTGCTGCAGCGTCTGCTGGCCGGTCCGCGCCAGCTGCACGCCGCGCTCAAATTCGTTCAGGGCTTCTTCCAGCGGCAGTTCACCACTTTCCAGACGGCTGACAATCTGCTCCAGCTGCTGCAATGACGTTTCAAAGCTGGCTGGCTGTTCGGCTTTTTTCGGCATATTTCGTGTCGACTCACGGTTGGGACATTATCTCGCAATCGGTCATGGTAGCTGAGACCCTATGATTAGCAAAATAATCAATGTGGCGGCTGATGAAGAAGCAGTCACCTGACAAAGGTGGTATACTCCCGCGCCTCGGATGCGGTTGCGCCTTGCAGCCCGCAATTTTGTGATTTTACCAGCTAAGTGCTGCCTGTTTTAGCACTTATTTGCCCAACGAAGCTGTGTCGCCATGAAGTTTATCATCAAGTTATTTCCTGAAATCACCATCAAGAGTCCGTCGGTGCGTTTGCGCTTTATCAAGATTCTTGCCAGCAATATCCGCAACGTCCTGAAAACCGTTAGCGACGAAATCGCCGTTGTGCGTCACTGGGATCACATTGAAGTGCGGTCAAAAAACGCGGCGCTGCGGGACATTATTCCCGATGAGCTCGCGCGCATTCCAGGGATTCATCACGTTTTAGCGGTTGAAGATCGTGATTACACCGATATTCATCACATCTTTGAACAGACGTTAGCGCAGTATCGCGACAGCCTTGAAGGCAAGAGCTTCTGCGTGCGTGTTAAACGTCGTGGTAAGCATAGCTTCAGTTCGCAGGATGTGGAGCGCTATGTGGGTGGCGGTCTCAATCAGCATATTGAAAGCGCTCGCGTGCAGCTTAAAAACCCGGACGTGACGGTGAATCTTGAAGTTGAAGAGAATCGTCTGACGCTGGTAACTGCGCGCTATGAAGGTCTGGGTGGTTTCCCCATCGGCACGCAGGAAGACGTGCTGTCGCTGATTTCCGGTGGCTTTGACTCTGGTGTCTCCAGCTATATGCTGCTGCGTCGCGGCAGCCGCGTGCATTACTGCTTCTTTAATCTTGGCGGTGCCGCCCATGAGATTGGCGTCCGTCAGGTTGCACACTATCTGTGGAATCGTTTTGGTCGCTCACACCGCGTGCGGTTCGTGGCGATCAATTTTGAGCCGGTAGTGGGTGAGATCCTCGAAAAAGTGGATGACGGTCAGATGGGCGTGGTGCTGAAGCGCATGATGGTGCGTGCCGCCTCGACAATTGCTGAGCGCTATGGTGTGCAGGCGCTGGTCACCGGTGAAGCGGTGGGGCAGGTGTCGAGCCAGACGCTGACCAACCTGCGTCTGATTGATAATGCGTCCGATACGCTGATTCTGCGTCCGCTGATCTCTCATGACAAAGAGCACATCATCAGAATTGCCCGTGAGATTGGCACCGAAGATTTCGCCAGCACCATGCCGGAATATTGCGGGGTGATCTCAAAAAGCCCGACCGTGAAAGCGGTGAAAGAGAAGATCGAGGCTGAAGAGCAGAATTTCGACTTCACGATTCTGGATCGGGTCATCGAAGAAGCGACCAACGTCGATATCCGTACCATCGCTGAGCAGACAGAAGAGGAGGTGGTGGAAGTTGAGACCGTCGCCCTGCTGAGCGAGAATGATGTCGTGCTGGATATCCGGGCTATCGACGAGCAGGAAGAGAAACCGCTGCAGTTGAAAGCGACGGAAGTGAAATCGCTGCCGTTCTACAAACTCAGTACGCAATTTGGCAATCTCGATCAGAACCGGACCTGGTTGCTCTACTGCGATCGTGGTGTGATGAGCCGTCTGCAGGCGCTTTATCTGCATGAACAGGGCTTTAAAAACGTGAAAGTCTACCGCCCGTAGTCACGCCTCAGAGCCAGTCAGTACCTGTTCAGGTCTGACTGGCTGCCTTGTGTTAATGCAGATCTTTTTAACTCAGCGTGTTTACGCCTGATAGTCATAAATACCGGGTGCCAGCACCAGCTGTGCAGCAACCTCGCGCGCCATCTCTTTTCCTGCCAGCAGATCGATCAGCTTCAGCGCAAAATCCATTGCCGTGCCAGGCCCTTGGCTGGTCAGCAGATTGACGCGCGGATCCCACACCACACGTCGCTCCATCCACTTGTCTGACGGAATAGTCTCTTTTAAGCCAGGAAAGCCGGTCATATTGCCGATCGGGAAGAGATCGTGGGGAATCAGTACCGTGCCTGCTGCTGCGCAGATAGCGGCGACGATCCTTTCATTGAGGTGAAACTGGCGTACCGTTTCGACTAACAGCGGACTGTCACGGAAGGTTTCGGCGCCTTTCAGGCCACCGGGCAGAACGATGGCGGCGAAATCATTGTCGGCGACTTCGACCAGCGTCACGTCAGCCAGCAGACGAACACCGCGTGAGCAGACGATCTCCCGGTTGCCGTCGCTTTCGACGCTGGCGGTGACAACGTTCAGCCCGGCCCGTACCAGCAGGTCGATGGTGGTGACAGCTTCGGTTTCTTCACTGCCATGTGCCAGGCAAACCAGCACTGATGCGTTCGCGGTCATAATGAGACTCCTTGCGTTTTACAATGTCATACAGACGGGTGTTCTCCGTCAGCACCAGGCCGTGCGTCCGGGCGCGGCGCAGCAGAAAGCCGCTGATATAATCGATCTCGGTGAGCCGCTGGGCGCGTATGTCCTGCAGCATCGAAGAGGTGTTGGCCGCGGTGTTTTCAATCACGTCGAAGATGATGTCCTGCAGGCTTTCGCTGGCAACGTTCTGACCTTCGCGCTCCATAACCCAGCTGATCTCTTCGCACAGTTGCGCGATTTGCTCCGGATACGCGCGCAGGGCACCGTTCTGGCACTCATACTCCACACTAAGCGGATTGATGATGCAGTTCACTGCCAGCTTGCGCCAGCAGGCCGCCCGGATGTTGTCATGCCAGGCGACATCAGGCAGGGCATGATGCAGAATATCGGCGAGATCGCTGTAAGCGGCGCTTTTGCGGTTACCGGGGCCGATGTGGGTGATGCCACTGGCAATGTGTTTGATGACGGTGCCATCGCGCATAGCAGCATGCGTAGTGACGCCGCGTAGCAGCGGCTGAGTCAGCCCTTTCAGCTCTTCCAGCGTCCCCATGCCGTTGTGCAGCAGGAGCACCGGGCAGTTTTCTGGCAGCACGCTTTCCAGATTTTTCACCGCGGGCGAGACCTGCGGGGCTTTGAGCGTGACCAGCAGCAGCTGGCTTTCTGCCAGAAACAGCGGATCGTTGGCGATAAACGTGCGGTTCGAAATGTTACCTTGTGGATCAATCACATTGGCTGAACAGTAGGGCTGCGGCACCCGCAACCATCCCTGCACCTCATGTCCCTGGCGGGCAAGGGCTGTCATCCAGATCTGACCCAGAGCACCGCAACCTAACACGGTAATTTTCATGCTGCCTCCCGCTGGCGGGCTATCCATCTATTATTTACTGTCACACTTTCATTATAGCGTTGTGTGCAGCCTGATTTTATTTAGCACCTTAAGACGCGTATTATGCATGTCACTTTAGCGTCAGGAGAAGAAGAGATGCCATCTTTCGATATCGTTTCAGAAGTCGATCTGCAGGAAATTCGCAATGCGGTGGAAAATGCCAACCGTGAAGTGTCTACCCGCTTCGATTTCCGCAACGTGAGCGCCGAGTTTGAGCTCAACGAAAAGAATGAAACCATCAAAATCACCAGCGAGTCCGATTTTCAGGTTAAGCAGCTGGTCGATATTTTGCGTGAGAAGTTACTGAAGCGCGGGATTGAAGGCGGTGCTTTAGAGGTGCCGGAAGAGATTGAGCACAGCGGCAAAAGCTGGGCGGTCGATGCTAAACTGAAAAAAGGCATTGAAAGCGACGTGGCGAAGAAGCTGGTGAAGCTGATCAAAGACAGTAAGCTGAAAGTGCAGACCCAGATTCAGGGTGAAGCATTGCGTGTAACCGGCAAAGCGCGTGATGATTTGCAGGGTGCGATGGCAATCGTGCGCGGCAGCAATCTGGGGCAGCCATTCCAGTTTAAAAACTTCCGCGATTAAGCGGGGCAGGCTGGATTTTCAGCATGAAGGCAGTGATAAAAACCCGGCTAAGGCCGGGTTTTTTGTTATCTGGCAGGAGCAGCCCTGCTTCGATTCAAATTTGTGAGCCATCTGAATTAAGGCGTGGTTTGGGACGTCTGTGGGAACGTGCACTGGCTTGCATCTCTTTGAACAAGTCAAACGTCTGGAGCGGGTTGTGAGCTGTGAGCTGTAGGGCGTCTGTAAGATCGCGGCCTGGCTCAGGGAGCCTGTGCCTTTCGCAAAAACGCAAAAGCGCCATCCATGGCGGCTCAGCGCGGGCGATTACGCACCTCATCCCTGAGGTGCGCCCGTAGCCGGGCCAACGCGTTGCGTTGTTCAAAAACGCTCCCGGCGTTTTTATCCGGGCTGCGCGATGCTTTGCTACAGGCACAGGCTCCCATCGCTTTGAATTTCTGAGTTGTCTGTAAGAAGACTTGTGCGAGGTTTAAGATTAAGCACAAAATCAAATTCGGGGGGATTCAGCAGCAACTCAAAAGCTCAGGGGCGCAGGGATCACGGTCAGAGGAGGAAAGCGTCCCGCGCCAGGACGGTGCGGGCCGAGCGTGCCATGGATGGCGGCTTTTGCGACTTTCCGATCTGACCGTGTTCCCTGAGCCAGCTCGATCTCACAGCGAAATGGGCTGATGTTGCTCACCCTATCAAGCTGGCTCTCTGGGCCTGCTTCCTAAGTCACATCGATCTCACAGCTAACATGCCAAACCGGTTTTTTATCAGCAACTACCCAGCAGAGCTTCCAGCTCAGGGCGGCTGGTAACCTTGCTATCAATTTTGATGTAGGCGCTTTTCTCTTCGGGCACGATAAACACGGAGTTAACGCCCGGCTGCGCTTTCAGGCGCTGCTCCAGATTCGGCACGGCCAGGGCAGCATCACTCAGCACGATGCGCAGGCTGCTGACATAAGGCGGTTCCTGCATCGTCATGCTGACAAACAGCCAGGCTGCGGCCACCATCGCGCCAACCAGGAATACGGTCTGCGCATCGAAATGACCAAATACCCAGCCACCCATGCTGCCGCCAACGGCCACGCCCAGGAACTGGCTGGTGGAGTAGATCCCCATCGCGGTGCCTTTGTAGCCTGCGGGTGACTCTTTACTGATCAGCGAAGGCAGAATCGCTTCCATCAGGTTGAAGGCGAAGAAGAAGAGCTGAACACCCACTACCAGCGTCCAGAAATGTCCTTCCGCTCCCCACAAAACGATCTCGGCAATGACAATCATTCCGACGCAGCCGACAAAGACACGCTTCATGCGGCGCTTCACTTCGGCATAAATGATGAAGGGTACTACGCCGGCAAAAGCGATCAGCATGGTGGAGAGATAGACTTTCCAGTGTTCGGGAGCCGGGAAGCCTGCCTGCTCAAACTGACCCGGCAACGCGACAAAGCTCGACATCAGCAGGACGTGCAGGCAGAAAATACCGATATTGAGCTTCACCAGACGCGGGTTAGCCAGCACTTTTCGGAAGCTGCCTTTAACCATGCCTGATTCACGGTTCAGGACATGATGGGAGGCCGATGGCACCACCAGCAGGGTGATCACGATACCCAGCGATGCCAGAATCGCAATCATCCAGAACAGCGCATGCAGGCCCAGTGCGTGAGTAACAATCGGGCCGACCACCATGGCGATCGCGAAGGTAACGCCAAAACTGATGCCGATAAACGCCATCGCTTTGGTGCGGTTCTGCTCACGGGTTAAATCGGATAACAGCGCCATCACGGCAGCGGCAATCGCGCCTGAGCCCTGAAGGGCACGGCCCAGAATAATGCCCCAGATGGAGTCGGTGCAGGCAGCAATAATACTACCCAGGACAAACAGCAACAGCCCGCCAACGATCAACGGTTTACGCCCGATGCGATCGGAGAGCAGACCAAAAGGAATCTGAAATATCGCCTGGGCAAGGCCATAAATGCCAATTGCCAGGCCTATTAAGGTTTCACTCGCGCCCTGTAATGCCATGCCATAAGTGGTCAGTACCGGCAGGACCATGAACATTCCCAGCATGCGCAGGGAAAAGACCGTACCGAGGCCCCATGTGGCGCGCAGCTCCACCGGAGTCATTTTATTATCGTTCATTCCAACCTCTGTTAATGTGCTGCATTCATTCTAGGGGGCGGGGCAGGGCGGGTAAAACAATAGTTTTTAAGCAGTGGTAACAAAAAGAAAGGGCGCGAAAATCGCGCCCTTTTCATGCTGTATCGGTGCCGGTTACCAGACGTAAGTCAGCAGGTCCTTCGAGGCCGGAGCCATCGAATCCACCGACATCATCACGCTCAGTGCGGTGATGGTTACGATAGAGAAGACAAACAGTTTACGTGCCCAGACACGGTCATCAGCGGTTTTATAACCCGATAACGCCATGCCCAGCCACCAGACGCTGACTGCAGCAGCCACCACCAGATATTTGTAGCCCGCGTAGCCTCCCAGCGTCAGCATCAGCGTGGCAATCATAAACGCCAGGATATAAAGCGTAATATGATTTTTAGCCACGGAAATGCCTTTCACCACCGGCAGAACCGGGATGTTCGCTGCCTGATAATCTTTAAAGCGGAAGATGGCAATCGCGTACGAATGCGGCATCTGCCACAGGCTAAAGATCGCCAGCAGGATTAATGCGCCAGCATCAAACTGGTTAGAGACCGCGCAGTAGCCGATAACCGGCGGCGCAGCACCTGACAGACTGCCAATCAGCGTACCGTAAACGGAATTACGCTTCATGTAGAGGCTGTAGATGCCCACATACACCACGAAGCCCATCACCGCCAGCCACATGGCCAGCGGATTAGCACCGAAGTAGAGCAACGCAAAGCCAGCAATACCCAGCACAGTGGCATAAACCAGGCTTACTTTCGCGGAGATGAGGCCTTTTACCAGCACCCGATTCCTGGTTCTCTCCATCTTGATGTCAATGTCGCGATCGATCACGTTGTTGAACACACAACCCGATGCAACCACCAGTGACACGCCCACCAGGGTGATGAGAAACAGGGCGTAATCCGTGTTGCCTTTGGAAGCCAACAGAAATCCGCCGATCACAGAAATTAAATTCCCGAAAATAATTCCTG
Source organism: Pantoea sp. E956-1 (assembly GCF_982223955.1). NCBI lineage: Bacteria > Pseudomonadati > Pseudomonadota > Gammaproteobacteria > Enterobacterales > Erwiniaceae > Pantoea > Pantoea sp. E956-1. Next base: position 46,370 of record NZ_CEUYZP010000015.1, read on the forward strand.
GTTTTGTAACTTGCAGGTATTGCTTAAACATTACGCGTGACTCTTTAGTGAGGCATCATGTTGTAGTTGAGGTTCCACATGATCCACAGTGAGCCTACTACGACAATCAGGATGATGATGGCCGAGAAAACAATGGCTACCATGTTCCAGCCACCCTCAGATTTGCTGTCTAAGTGCAGGAAGTAAACCAGGTGAACCAGCACCTGAATCACCGCACAAACCAGAACAACACCAAGGATAGTACCGTGAGATGCACTGCCATCCATGACCATCCAGAACGGGATCGCCGTCAGGATGATAGAGAGGATGAAGCCGATCATGTAGGACTTCACGCTACCGTGTGAAGCGCCATGTTCGTTAACAGAATGACTCATTACATGGCTCCCATCAGGTAAACAACGGTGAAGACGCAAATCCAGACCACGTCCAGGAAGTGCCAGAACAGGCTCAGACACATGATACGGGTGCGGTTAGTCGCGTTCAGGCCACGTTTGGAAATCTGGAACATCAGAACCAGCATCCAGATCAGACCTGAGGTCACGTGCAGACCGTGGGTACCGACCAGCGTAAAGAAGCCAGACAGGAAGCCACTGCGATCCGGACCAAAGCCTTCAGCAATCAGATGATGGAATTCATAGATTTCCATCCCGATGAAGCCCAGACCGAACAGGAAGGTCAGCGCCAGCCAGCCGATAACGGCACCTTTTTGCTCCTTATTCATGGAGATAACAGCCATGCCGTAAGTGATCGAACTCAACAGCAGCAGGGCGGTTTCTACCAGAACAAACGGCAGCTCAAAGATATCTTTACCTGCCGGGCCACCGGCAGTGTTGTTGACCATAACTGCATAGGTCGCAAACAGGGTTGCGAAGATAATGCAGTCACTCATCAGGTAGATCCAGAAGCCAAAGACTTTATTGGCTCCTGCATCGTGATGCCCATGCTCCGCATGGGCGTCGTGGTGATGTTTAATCAGAGTTTCAGTTGACATTATTTCAGACCTGCTTTGCTGATTTCGTCAAAGTGCTGGTTCTCAATCTTCTGAACTTCGGCAACCGGAACGTAGTAATCAACGTCTTCGTCGAAGCTCTTCACGATCCAGGAAACGATCATGCCGAGGAATGAAACACCCGCCAGCCACCAGATATGCCAGATCAGCGCGAAACCCATTACCGTTGCAAATGCGCAGATGATGATTGCGGCACCGCTGTTTTTCGGCATATGAATCTCTTCATAAGATTCCGGCTGTTTGTACGCTTCGCCTTTCTCTTTCATTTCCCAGAAAGCGTCACGCTCATGCACATGCGGGATGACAGCAAAGTTATAGAACGGTGGTGGTGAAGAGGTTGCCCACTCCAGCGTACGACCGCCCCATGGGTCACCCGTCACATCACGGTTCTGATCGCGGTCACGTACCGAGACGTAGAACATGGTCAGCTGACACAGAATACCCAGCGCAATCAGACCGGCACCGCCCGCAGCCACCACCAGTAAGGTGTGGAACTGTGGATCGATATCCTGGCTCAGACGACGTGTCATACCCATGAAGCCCAGTGCGTACAGCGGCATAAAGGCAACGAAGAAGCCAATGATCCAGAACCAGAATGCACGCTTGCCCCAGGTTTCGTTCAGGGTGAAGCCAAATGCTTTCGGGAACCAGTAGGTCACGCCCGCCATACAACCGAACACCACACCACCGATGATAACGTTATGGAAGTGTGCAATCAGGAACAGGCTGTTGTGCAGAATAAAGTCAGCACCCGGAACGGCCAGCAGTACGCCGGTCATACCCCCTACAGAGAAGGTTACCAGGAAGCCAACGGTCCACAGCATGGCAGAGTGCATCTGAATGCGGCCCTGATACATGGTGAACAGCCAGTTAAAGATTTTAACCCCGGTCGGAATCGCGATGATCATCGTCATGATACCGAAGAAGGCGTTAACGTTGGCACCTGCACCCATGGTGAAGAAGTGGTGCAACCAGACGATAAACGACAGCACGGTAATGGCGATGGTCGCCCAAACCAGTGAGGTATAACCAAACAGACGTTTTTTGGAGAAGGTCGCGGTAATTTCTGCGAACACACCAAACACCGGCAGTACCAGGATATACACTTCCGGATGGCCCCAGACCCAGATCAGGTTGACGTACATCATCATGTTCCCGCCCATTTCATTGGTGAAGAAATGGAAGCCGAGATAACGATCAAGGGTCAACAGCGCCAGTGTCACGGTCAGAACCGGGAACGCAGCGATGATCAGGACGTTGGTGCACAGCGCGGTCCAGGTAAATACCGGCATTTTGAACAGGCTCATGCCCGGTGCACGCATCTTCAGGATGGTCACGAAGAAGTTAATACCGGTTAAGGTCGTACCAATACCTGAAAGCTGAAGGCTCCAGATCCAGTAATCGACCCCGACCCCGGGACTGTACTCCGCGCCGGAAAGCGGCGGATAAGCCAGCCAGCCGGTCTGTGCGAACTCGCCCACACCCAGAGACAGGTTAACCAGGATCACACCGACCGCAGTAAACCAGAAGCTCAGGTTGTTCAGGAACGGGAACGCAACGTCACGTGCACCAATCTGCAACGGAACCGCGATGTTCATCAGGCCAACCACGAACGGCATCGCCACGAAGAAGATCATAATCACGCCATGCGCGGTAAAGATCTGGTCGTAGTGGTGCGGTGGCAGAATGCCCGCTTCACCGGCCGAAGCCATAACCTGCTGGGTACGCATCATAATGGCATCAGCGAAACCACGAATCAGCATGACGAACGCCATGATGATGTACATGATACCCAGGCGTTTGTGGTCGACTGACGTCAGCCATTCAGACCACAGATATTTCCACTTACCAAAATAGGTAAGCGCAGCAACCAGCGCTGCACCACCTATCAGGATAGCGGCAACCGTAACCATGATAATCGGCTCATGGTACGGCACTGCATCAAGTGTTAATTTTCCGAACATCGTATTATTCCTCGGCTCCCGCGGAAGCGGCGTGACTCATGTCCATACCTTCATGTTTTGGCATGTCCATTTTCCCGTGGCTCATCTTGAACTTGTCGATGACTTGCATGAACAGTTTCGGATCAGCTGAAGAGAAATATTCCACCGGGTGATTTTCGCTTGGCACAGCCACTTTCTCGAAATCATCCATTGTGTTCAGCGTGTTAGGGGCTGCTTTCACTTTAGCCACCCACTGCTGGAATTCCGCATCGTCTTTGGTTGCAATGGCTTTAAACTTCATGCCAGAGAAACCACGACCACTGAAGTTCGCAGAGATACCGTCGAAAGTTCCCGGCTCATTTGCAATCAGATGCAGCTTGGTCTGCATACCAGCCATCGCATAAATCTGGCTGCCGAGCGTTGGGATGAAGAAAGAGTTCATGACGGAATTAGATGTGATTTTAAAGTTCACTGGCGTATTTGCCGGGAAGGCAATCTGGTTCACGGTCGCAATACCCTGTTTCGGATAAATGAACAACCATTTCCAGTCCAGTGCAACCACATCGATCTCAACCGGTTCCACATCGGATTGCAGCGGTTTGCTGGGCTCCAGTGCGTGGGTTGATTTCCATGTCAGCACGCTGAGGAAGAGAATGATCAGGATCGGAATGGTCCAGACCACGGCTTCCACTTTGTTAGAGTGTGACCAGTTCGGGCTGTACTTCGCTTTCGTGTTGGACGCCCGATATTTCCAGGCAAACACCACGGCCATCAGGACTGCGGGAATTACGACGATCAACATCAGGCCAAAGGCAGTCAGTATCAGCGAACGTTGCTCCAGTGCAATCTGTCCTTTGGGATTTAACAATGCACTATCGCAGCCACTCATTAATAAAGTGCCTGCAATTAATGACAAAATCCCCAAACTTTTATTGTATTTACTGAGTCTCATTTAACGACCTCAATGACAAAGGGCTCTATTGTCGTTTAAGTGTGCGCGCATTTTACGGGAAGGTTTATGCACTGTAAACCAGCTTAAGGATGTGTCAGATACGTGTTGACACCTTTTGCTAAGGGTGTCACAGATGTTGCGCCAGGTGACAAATAATTAACGCAGACAAGCAGTTGGCATCAATATAACAAAAACCAATGGAAGTAACCGTAAAAAAATCAGGGAAAGGAATAACCCTTACTTTTAACTCCCAAATATTTAACAAGTCTGCATCATTTGCGCGATGAAATTTAACTAAAGTAATTGCTCACCGGTTTTTAGTATTTCCGCCATGCCTCCTCTGATCATATTGTTATTTTTTAAAAATAACACGCGATGATAAATGACGGCGACTTATCGGGGTTTCATAAAATAAGCCGCAGCCCGTTAACCTATCGATTTTACTTAAGCATCTGACGCGGGCAGCGCAGGCGTTCTCTGCAGCGCCCGATAGTCCAGCCATACCCCCGAAAGCACCGCCAGCAGGGAGAGCGTCATGCCCAGCTCAAACAGGCGGGTAAGCAGCGGTGTCAGCACGGTCACGCCCAACGCATTTAATGCCAGAGCCACCAGCCAGAGAGCCAGCACGCCGCATCCGGTTGCAAACAGACGATTAGTCCAGCGATAGCCTTGAGGATAGTAGCTACGTGTCAGGAAATTGCCACTTTGCTCGACCTGATTTAGTGTTTGTCGGCAAAAAGCCAGCAGCACCAGGCCTGGCAGACCCGCCACCACTGTGAAAGCATAAAAGGTCGGCCAGCCCCAGAGTTCCACCAGCCAGCCCGCCGCCGGGCCGACATAGACCCGGCCTACCGCTGAGAGCGCCGACAACAGGGCGAACTGGGTAGCGGAGAATGACTTATTACACAGCGTCATTAACAGCGCCACAAAGGCCGCGGTGCCCATGCCGCCACAGAGATTTTCAACAAAGACCGCACTGGCCATGCTCCACAACTGTTTGTCAGTCACCGCCAGCAGCCAGTAACCAAAGTTCGAGACAGCCTGCAGCAGCCCGAAAATCATCAGCGCCCGGAACAGACTCAGGCGCTGCATCAGTACGCCACCATAGAGCGCGCCGATAATGGTCGCCAGCAGGCCCAGTGTCTTGTTGACCAGACCGACGTCACCGGCGTTGAAGCCCACGCCGCGTATCAAAAAAGTGGTGGTCAGTGAGGCGGCAAACGCATCACCTAACTTGTAAAGAATAATCAGGGTAATCAGCAGCCAGGCGTTGTTGCGCTGAAAGAAATCTTTTAGCGGATCGACCACTGCCTGACGCAGTGAATGGGGTGTGGAGATACGGGTATCTGGTTCGCTCGCCACCAGCGTGGCGATAATGCCCGGCACCATCATCAGTGCCATCAGCCAGTAGGTTGCCTGCCAGCCGAGATAGCGGTCAGCCAGCCACAATGCCAGCCCGCCGGAAATCAGCATCGCCAGTCGATAACCCAGCACGGTAATCGCCGCGCCGCTGCCACGCTCTTCAGGCGGCAGGATATCCGTTTTCCATGCATCGAAAACGATGTCCTGTGAGGCGGAGCAGAAGGCGATCAGCACGGCCAGCGCTGCCATCAGGGTAAGATCGCGTCCCGGTTGCAGAAATCCCATGGCGATTATCCCGCCAACCAGCGCCAGCTGACTGACCAGTAACCAGCCGCGACGCCGGCCCAGAAACGGCGGCGTATAGCGGTCCATCATCGGGGACCAGAGAAACTTAAAGACATAGGCCTGACCCACCAGCGAAAAGAAGCCGATGGTTTTCAGGTCGACATTTTCCACCGTCATCCACGCCTGCAACGTGCCCGATGTCAGTGCCAGCGGCAGTCCGGAAGCAAAACCAAGAAGCAGCAATACGGCGGCGTTTTTCTGGCTGAAGAGGCGAAGATAGTGGTTCATGCGGATCCTGCAGATAACAAAAAGCCCTGCGCAAGGCAGGGCAGAGGTGAGACTGAATTAACGGGCGTTCTGCTTGATGAAGTCGTTGACGCTGGTGTCCTGAGCCATATCCGCGATCACATCGCTCATGGTGGCGTTCACCGCGTTGGTAATTTTCTGGTTATTGGCGTTGAACGCGCCTTCTACGCTGTAAGTCTGGCGGTAGTTTTTAACCTGTTTGTTGCCGTTTTTCGCTGTCGCGATAATCGAGATGTCCGCTTTGGTGGTGATGCTGTAGCGCACATTGCCCTGAGTGACGTCGGCATAGAGGTTGTTCACCACAATCTGCAGATCGACTGCGCCATCAGGACCAATCATATAGCCACGTGCTGTCATCTGCTTTTCCAGCACTTCCTGCAGCAGGAAACGCAGGTCGCGCGATGGCGTTAAGGTCACTAACTGACCATCACGATTTACTTTTGCCAGCGCCTGATCTTTACGCTGGTCGGCACCGTTGATGCTGACAGTCACGCCCATCAGGCCTGGATCCTGCTGTGGCAACTGAATCTTAGGCTGGATAGTCAGGGTATTATTGCTGGTTGCACAGCCGGCTAAAATGAACGCAGCCAACAGTGGGAATAACAGTTTTTTCAACATACTTTTTCTCGTTGGTGTCAGGGGGTTGGTTTGCAAAAACTGCGGTCATCATAGCATTGCCCGGCAGTGAAAAAAGCCCTGTTGACGGGGAAATTGTGTCTGAAACCGTTTTAAGCCCCTTCTCTGACAGGTCGGTTTGCTGTTCGTTTCAGCTGCGTTATTATGCGTGCCGGAAGCGGTCTGACATAAAATGCAATATTTAGCGTCCGCTGACGGGTAAGCGCACTAAAAGCGACTAAGATTGAATGAGATGGGGCACCGCGCTCGCCATTGAGGAGTAATAGCCATGATCCGCGAACAAATAGAAGAAAAGCTGCGTGTGGCGTTCCAGCCAGCTCATCTGGAAGTGCATGACGAAAGTTACCGGCACAACGTTCCTGCCGGATCAGAAAGTCACTTCAAAGTGGTCATTGTCAGCGACTGCTTTGCAGGCCAGCGCTTTCTGGCGCGTCATCGCCTGATTTATGGCGAACTGGCCGCTGAGCTAGCGGGCAGCGTGCATGCTTTAGCCCTGCATACTTATACTCTTAAAGAGTGGGAAGGATTGCAGGATACCGTACTGGCTTCGCCTAACTGTCGTGGTGCCGGAACACTCGCCTGATCTCCTTTCTCCGAAACGGCCTGCGGGCCGTTTTTTCTGTTATTTAGCGAAAAACGCGATCCCTGGCTCAAAAAAGCAGCAAACCTGCTGAAAAGTGGTGAGTTAGCATCCTCGACTCATTCCAACGATGCCGCTATAATGCTGCGTCTATTTTTCCGGAATGTCTTCGGGACGCTTCTGGTAACAGGGATCAGGTTCTCTTCACGGAAGCCGTCCCGGTTGTTGGATACGGCGCATTTCACTATGTGTGGTGTCTGAAGTTGACCGAGCACGTGATTTTTTGAGGTAACAAGATGCAAGTTTCTGTAGAAACCACTCAGGGCCTGGGCCGTCGCATTACGATTACTGTCGCTGCTGACAGCATCGAAAGCGCTGTAAAAAAAGAACTGGTTGACGTTGCCAGGAAAGTTCGCATCGATGGTTTCCGTAAAGGCAAAGTGCCGATGAACATCGTGGCACAGCGTTACGGCGCTTCTGTCCGTCAGGACGTGCTGGGCGAGCTGATGACGCGCAACTTTGTTGACGCCATCATTAAAGAAAAAATTAATCCGGCTGGCGCACCAAACTACGTGCCAGGCGAATACAAAGAAGGTCAGGATTTCACCTACGCGGTTGAGTTCGAAGTCTATCCGGAAGTTGAGCTGAAAGGCCTGGAAAACATCGAAGTCGAAAAACCTGTCGTTGAAGTAACTGATGCTGACGTTGATACCATGCTGGACACCCTGCGTAAGCAGCAGGCCAACTGGATCGAAACCGACGCTGCTGCAGGTCCGGAAGATCGTGCCACTATCGATTTTAACGGTTCTGTGGACGGTGAAGAGTTCGAAGGCGGCAAAGCTTCTGATTTCGTTCTGGCCATGGGCCAGGGCCGCATGATCCCAGGCTTTGAAGAAGGCGTTGTGGGTCACAAAGCGGGCGAAACTTTCACTATCGACGTGAAATTCCCGGACGACTACCATGCAGAAAACCTGAAAGGGAAAGATGCGAAGTTCGAGATCGTGCTGAAGAAAGTTGAAACGCGCGAACTGCCAGAGCTGACTGAAGAGTTCATCAAACGTTTCGGCGTTGAAGATGGTTCAGTTGCCGGTCTGCGTACTGAAGTGCGTAAGAACATGGATCGCGAGCTGAAAGCGGCTATCCGTAATCGCATCAAAACGCAGGCAATCGACGGTCTGGTTGAAGCAAACGAAATCGACGTGCCCGCTGCGCTGGTTGACAGCGAAATCGACGTTCTGCGTCGTCAGGCTGCACAGCGTTTCGGTGGCAACGAACAGCAGGCGCTGGAACTGCCACGCGAACTGTTTGAAGAGCAGGCTAAACGCCGTGTTGTTGTCGGTCTGCTGCTGGGCGAAGTGATTCGTACCCACGAGCTGAAAGCTGACGAAGCACGCGTAAGCACCATGATCGAAGAGATGGCTTCTGCGTATGAAGATCCGCAGGAAGTCATCGAGTTCTACAGCAAGAATAACGAGCTGATGAACAATATGCGCAACGTTGCGCTGGAAGAGCAAGCGGTTGAAGCGGTCCTGGCGAAAGCTAAAGTGACCGAGAAAGAGACCAACTTCCAGGATCTGATGAATCAGACCGCTCAGGCCTGATCACGCATTTAACCGTCTGTGCTAAGCCCGTGACTGAAAAGTCGCGGGCTTTTTTGTGTTTTGCGTCCTGATAGCCACTCTTTGCCGCTATTTGTTTAATAAACAGGCGAATTATTCACGCATCGCTTTTTCCGGGTTAGCGAACAGGGAAAAGATTGTTATGCTTGAAACATGCGTGCAGCATCCCCAGATACAGGGAGTATGCAGAAATGAGAGTGAGGCTGGCTGATTAACCGTCCTGAAGGTGTCGGAAAAAGGCGCGGCGTGGAGTTTCCCGCGCGTCTTACGTAGAATCGGTACAGAAAGTTGCCAATGAAATTTATCCAGGAGACGGTAATGTCATACAGTGGCGATCGTGAATATACAGCACCGCACAATGCGCTGGTGCCAATGGTGGTTGAACAAACTTCGCGTGGTGAGCGTTCTTACGACATCTACTCCCGTCTGCTTAAAGAGCGCGTCATTTTTCTGACCGGCCAGGTCGAAGATCACATGGCTAATCTGATTGTGGCGCAGATGCTGTTTCTGGAAGCTGAAAACCCGGAAAAAGATATCTATCTCTACATTAACTCGCCAGGCGGTGTGATCACGGCCGGTATGTCGATCTACGACACCATGAAATTTATCAAACCGGATGTCAGCACTATCTGTATGGGTCAGGCCTGTTCTATGGGCGCTTTCCTGCTGACGGCGGGGACCAAAGGTAAACGTTTCTGTCTGCCAAACTCACGTGTGATGATCCACCAGCCGCTGGGCGGTTATCAGGGTCAGGCGTCAGACATTGAGATCCATGCGCGCGAAATCCTTAAAGTTAAGCAGCGTATGAATGAGTTGATGGCTGAGCACACTGGTAAAACGCTGGAAGAAATTGAGCGTGACACCGAGCGTGACCGTTTCCTCTCTGCAAATGAAGCGGTAGAGTATGGATTAGTCGATTCAATTCTGACGCATCGCCAATAAGACCCGACTTACCGTTGTCCCTGGTCTATAGTTAACAGGACAACGGTACTATTATGGGTTGAATGAATTTCGGCCGTCTCTGCACGGCCTGAGCCGTACGCGGGTATGGCCTGAGAACAAGAAGAGGTTAACTGATGACAGATAAGCGCAAAGACGGTTCAGGAAAGTTGCTGTACTGCTCTTTTTGCGGCAAAAGCCAGCATGAAGTGCGAAAGCTGATTGCCGGGCCGTCAGTGTATATCTGCGATGAGTGTGTTGACCTGTGCAACGACATCATTCGCGAAGAGATTAAAGAAGTTGCCCCGCATCGTGAACGTAGTGCGTTGCCAACCCCACATGAAATTCGCCATCACCTCGATGATTATGTCATCGGACAGGAAAGAGCGAAGAAAGTGTTGGCGGTTGCGGTTTACAACCACTACAAGCGTCTGCGCAACGGCGATACCAGCAATGGTATCGAGCTGGGCAAAAGCAACATTCTGCTGATTGGCCCGACCGGTAGTGGTAAAACGCTGCTGGCAGAAACGCTGGCACGCCTGCTGGATGTGCCGTTCACCATGGCTGATGCCACCACGCTAACTGAAGCCGGTTACGTGGGTGAAGATGTTGAAAACATCATCCAGAAACTGCTGCAGAAATGCGACTACGACGTACAGAAAGCACAGCGCGGCATCGTTTACATCGATGAAATCGACAAGATCTCACGTAAGTCTGATAACCCGTCGATTACCCGTGACGTATCAGGCGAAGGCGTACAGCAGGCACTGCTTAAGCTGATTGAAGGCACCGTGGCTGCCGTTCCCCCGCAGGGTGGACGTAAGCATCCGCAGCAGGAATTTTTGCAGGTTGATACCTCTAAAATTCTGTTTATCTGCGGTGGCGCATTTGCCGGCCTGGACAAAGTGATCGCCCAGCGTGTGGAAACCGGATCCGGTATCGGCTTTGGCGCAACCGTGAAAGGGAAATCGCAGAAAGCCAGCGAAGGCGAACTGCTTGCGCAGTGTGAACCAGAAGATTTGATCAAATTTGGTCTGATCCCTGAGTTTATCGGTCGTCTGCCTGTCGTTGCTACCCTGAGCGAGCTGAGCGAAGAAGCGCTGATTCAGATTCTGCGTGAGCCGAAGAACGCCCTGACCAAACAGTATCAGGCGCTGTTTAACCTGGAAGGCGTTGAGCTGGAGTTCCGTGACGAGGCGTTAACCGCCATTGCCAGGAAAGCGATGTCACGTAAAACCGGTGCACGTGGTCTGCGTTCAATTGTAGAAGGCGCGTTGCTGGAAACGATGTATGACCTGCCTTCCATGGATGACGTGGAAAAAGTAGTGATTGATGAATCAGTTATTGAAGGTCAGTCTGAGCCCATGTTGATCTACGGTAAGCATGAAGCCCAGGCATCTGGCGAATAATTAAACAGATCGTCCATCCTGTAGTAATAAAAAAGGGGAAAATGTTTCCCCTTTTGCTTTTCTCGCCTCTGTGACGTTGAATGTCGGACAATCATCCCCATATACTCAGATACCTGTGGGTTTAACTGCATACCTGCCTGATGCGGTTCCCATCACCTGGCGGACATTAAACAAAGAGAGAGCTCTATGAATCCTGAGCGTTCTGAACGCATTGAAATCCCCGTGTTGCCGCTGCGCGACGTGGTGGTTTATCCGCACATGGTAATTCCGTTGTTTGTTGGCCGGGAAAAATCAATTCGGTGCCTTGAAGCCGCAATGGATCATGATAAAAAAATCATGCTGGTCGCACAGAAAGAGGCTTCAACGGATGAACCTGGCATTAACGATCTCTTTTCAGTAGGGACCGTTGCCTCAGTATTACAAATGCTGAAACTGCCGGATGGCACCGTGAAAGTTCTGGTCGAAGGTTTACAGCGCGCCCACATTACGACGCTGGCCGATAACGGTGACCATTTTGTGGCACAAGCTGAATATCTGGTTTCGCCAGAGATTGAAGAGCGCGAGCAGGAAGTGCTGGTGCGCACGGCAATCAATCAGTTTGAAGGCTACATCAAACTCAATAAAAAGATCCCACCCGAGGTTTTAACCTCGCTGAACAATATTGACGATGCGGCCCGCCTTGCCGACACCGTCGCAGCACATATGCCACTGAAGCTGGCAGACAAACAGTCTGTGCTGGAGATGTCCGACGTCAACGAACGTCTGGAATATCTGATGGCGATGATGGAATCTGAAATCGATCTGCTCCAGGTTGAGAAGCGTATTCGCAACCGTGTTAAGAAGCAGATGGAGAAGAGCCAGCGCGAGTACTATCTGAATGAGCAGATGAAGGCGATTCAGAAAGAGCTTGGCGAGATGGACGATGCGCCCGACGAGTACGAAGCGTTAAAACGCAAAATCGACGCGGCAAAAATGCCGGAAGAAGCGCGCGAGAAAGCGGAAGCTGAGCTGCAGAAGCTGAAAATGATGTCCCCGATGTCCGCTGAAGCGACCGTGGTTCGCGGCTATATCGACTGGATGGTGCAGGTTCCGTGGAACGCGCGCAGCAAAGTGAAGAAAGATCTTCGTAAAGCGCAGGAGACGCTGGATACCGACCATTACGGGCTGGAGCGCGTGAAGGATCGTATTCTTGAGTATCTTGCGGTTCAGAGTCGCGTCAGCAAAATCAAAGGGCCGATTCTGTGCCTGGTCGGACCGCCAGGAGTAGGTAAAACCTCTCTCGGTCAGTCGATCGCTAAAGCGACCGGACGTAAATATGTGCGTATGGCGCTGGGTGGCGTGCGTGATGAAGCTGAAATCCGTGGTCACCGTCGTACTTACATCGGCTCTATGCCGGGTAAATTAATCCAGAAAATGGCGAAAGTCGGGGTTAAAAACCCGCTGTTTCTGCTGGATGAAATCGACAAAATGTCCTCTGACATGCGTGGCGATCCGGCTTCAGCGCTGCTGGAAGTGCTCGATCCCGAGCAGAACATTGCGTTCAACGACCACTATCTGGAAGTCGATTATGACCTCTCTGATGTGATGTTCGTTGCTACATCGAACTCAATGAATATCCCGGCACCGCTGCTGGACCGTATGGAAGTGATTCGTCTGTCGGGTTATACCGAAGATGAAAAACTGAACATTGCTAAGCAGCATCTGCTGACCAAGCAGATTGAGCGCAACGCCCTGAAAGCCAGTGAAATTACGGTTGAAGACAGCGCGATTGTGGGCATTATCCGTTACTACACCCGTGAAGCCGGTGTGCGTAGCCTTGAGCGTGAGCTGTCGAAATTGTGCCGTAAAGCGGTGAAATCGCTGCTGATGGACAAGACGAAAAAGCACATCACCATCAATGGTGAAAACCTCAAGGATTTCCTGGGTGTTCAGCGCTTCGACTACGGTCGTGCGGACAGCGAAAACCGAGTGGGTCAGGTTACGGGTCTGGCGTGGACGGAAGTGGGCGGCGATCTGCTGACCATCGAAACCGCCTGCGTACCGGGGAAAGGCAAGCTGACTTACACCGGTTCTCTGGGTGAAGTGATGCAGGAGTCGATTCAGGCTGCGCTGACCGTCGTGCGTGCGCGTGCCGAGAAGCTGGGCATCAATGGTGACTTCTACGAAAAACGTGATATTCACGTTCACGTCCCTGAAGGCGCTACGCCGAAAGATGGCCCAAGTGCCGGTATCGCCATGTGTACTGCGCTGGTCTCCTGTCTGACCGGTAACCCGGTGCGAGCGGATGTGGCGATGACCGGTGAGATCACCCTGCGTGGTCAGGTGCTGCCGATTGGCGGGCTGAAAGAGAAACTGCTGGCAGCGCACCGTGGTGGCATTAAAACCGTGCTGATCCCGGACGACAACAAGCGCGACCTGGAAGAGATTCCACAGAACGTGATTGCCGATCTGGAGATCCATCCGGTGAAACGCATTGAAGAGGTGCTGAATCTGGCACTGGAAAATGCGCCATACGGTATGCAGGTCGTAACAGCAAAATAGTGATTAACGGCAAAAACCGTTAAAAAGCGGAGCTGGCAAGGCAATTGGCGCTTGCCAGCTTTTTTTTGTGCCGTTAATTTAGGTGGCTGCCGACGCGACGTTCTCAGAGAAATTCCGTTGTTTCGGCTCCACAGGCTTGATATAACTTGCTGCGCGTTCGCACCCTGCCGGATGCAGGGTACGATGTGAAATAATAAAAGAGGGGATGAAGAGAGTGAATAAGTCACAATTGATCGACAAAATTGCTGCCGATGCTGATATTTCTAAAGCTGCAGCGGGACGTGTTTTAGATGCATTTATGGGCTCAGTTTCAGATGCGCTGAAAGACGGTGATGAAGTGGCTCTGGTAGGTTTCGGCACATTCTCTGTGCGTGACCGCGCTGCACGTACCGGCCGCAACCCGCAAACCGGTAAAGAGATCACCATCCCGGCCGGTAAAGTACCAGGCTTCCGTGCTGGTAAAGCATTGAAAGACTCTGTCAATTAATAACAACGAATAGATTCATTGACGCATTTTCTTCAGTGGATTAGAGGACGATTAACCCGTTCTCATGTAACATACGGGCACATCAATCAGATGTGCCTTTTTTGTTTTAACCGGTGAGAATCGGGCCGTAAGATGGACCTGGACCGGATTGAGACTGCCAGCTAAGCCAGCAGTTGCGTGAGTCGCCAGCCAATGGCGAATTGCGACCGAGCTTTACATTCACACTACAGCGGAGTGTTGCCATACCATGATGGACAATTTACGCGCGGCGTCGAACCATGTCGTGCTCAAGATTATTTTGGGGCTGATTATCCTCTCCTTTGTGCTGACGGGCGTTGGCAACTATCTGATTGGCGGCAATAACGACTATGCGGCCAAAGTTAACGGCCAGGAAATTAGCCGGGGACAGCTGGAGCAGGCGTTCAACAGCGAGCGCAGCCGTCAGCAGCAGATGCTGGGCGACCAGTTCTCTCAGCTGGCCAGCAACGATGGCTACATGCAGCAGATTCGCCAGCAGGCGCTGTCGCAGTTAATCGATCAGGCGCTGCTTGATAGCTACATCAAAGATCTCCACCTGAGCATCAGCGATGATCAGGTGAAGCAGGCTATCTTCAATCAGCAGGCTTTTCAGACCAACGGTAAATTCGACAATGCCAAATATCTGAGTCTGATCAGCAATATGGGCTTCAGCGCCGACCAGTATGCCGAAGCGCTGCGTAAGCAGCTTTCCAATCAACAGCTGATCAATGCCGTGGCTAACACCGACTTCACGCTAAAAGGCGAAGCCAGCAAACTGGTGGACCTGGTTTCACAGCAGCGTGAGATTCGTCAGGCGACGCTGGACGTCAATGCACTGGCGGCAAAGCAGACCGTTACTGACGACGAAATCAGCCAGTATTATCAGCAGCATAAAACCAGCTTTATGGCACCAGAGCAGTTCCGTGTCAGCTACCTTCTGATGGATGCGGCCAGCATGCAGCAGGAGGCCAGCGAGGCCGATATTCAGGCCTGGTACGACCAGCATAAAGCAGACTATTCGCAGCCACAGCGTACGCGCTACAGCGTCATTCAGACCAAAACGGAAGCCGATGCCAATGCGGTTCTGGCGCAGCTGAAAGCGGGTGCCAGCTTCGCTGACGTGGCAAAAGCCAAATCAATTGACCCGATCTCTGCACGTAAGGGCGGCGATATGGGCTGGCTCGAACCCTCTACAACCCCGGATGAGCTGAAAAATGCCGGTCTGACTGAGAAAGGCCAGATGTCAGGCGTGATCAAATCTTCAGTGGGCTTCCTGGTGGTTCGTCTTGACGATATTCAGCCAGAGCAGGTTAAGCCCCTGGATGAAGTGCGCAGCGCCATTGCAGCCAAAGTGAAGCAGGAGAAGGGCGTTGATGCCTTCTACAAAGTGCAACAGAAAGTCAGCGAAGCGGCCAGCAATGACAATGAGTCACTGGCGGGCGCAGAACAGGCTTCTGGTCTGAAAGTGAAAGAGACCGGCTGGTTTAGTCAGGATTCGCTGCCAGATGAGCTTAACTTCGATGCGGTGAAGCAGGCGATCTTTAACGGGGGTCTGGTCGGGCAAAACGGCGCGCCGGGCAACAACTCCGATATCATCACTGTTGATGGCGATCGTGCCTTTGTGCTGCGTATCAGTGAGCATAAACCGGAAGCGGTAAAACCGCTTGAGCAGGTTAAGGCGCAGATCACTGACACGCTTAAGCATGATAAAGCGACGCAGCAGGCGAAAGCTCAGGCCGATAAGCTGCTGGCCGATCTCAAAGCCGGTAAGCAGGATGCGCTGACTGCCGCAGGTCTGACGCTGAGCGCCAGCAAGACCGTTGATCGTAATGCGCAGGATCCGGTGGCACAGACTGCCTTTAACCTGCCTCAGCCTGCGGAAAATAAACCTTCCTGGGGTGTCAGCGAAGATATGCAGGGCAATGTGGTCCTGGTGGCGGTTGATAAAGTTAAAACCGGCAGCATGCCGCAGGCGCAGATTGACGAAATGGTCAAAGGCGTCACGCAGAATAATGCGCAGCTGGCGTTTGAAGCGTTACTGCAAAACCTGCGTAAAGAGGCCAAAATTAAGTACGGCGCTGCCGCACAAATGCAGTAAGCCTCGCAGAAACTGCGCAACCACTGTAACAATCAAAGGCCGCATTCGCGGCCTTTTCCATTTCTGAAATCCCGCTTTTGAGCCCTGCGTGCAGTAGTGCCACTCTGTCGCTGCTGTTTACACACAAGGAGAAATACAGCATGGCTAAACCTAAACTCGTTGCCTTCTATCTTTCACTCGCGCTGGGCGGCGCACTCTGTCACAGCAGCGTCTCTGCGGCACCTGAACCTGTCAGCGCAGCCGTCACGCAGAGCTCACACCCTGCGTCGAAGCCGGAAGCCGCCGCGCAGCCACAGCAGGAGCAGGTCAGCATCAATGAAGCGACAGCCGAACAGCTCTCTGCCGTTATGAATGGGGTGGGGCTGAAAAAGGCGCAGGCGATTGTAAGCTATCGCGAACAGTACGGACCGTTTAGCGCGATTCAGCAACTCAGTGAAGTGCCGGGTATCGGCAATGCGTTGATAGAGCGAAATGCGGCCCGGCTGAAATTGTGAAGCAGTACACATCTGTGATGCTTAACCTACGATAGACAGGCGACTCTGCTAAAGTGAACAGGTCCAACCAGTCAATTCACAGCAGGAGAGCATGACCATGCAGACCACCATAAAAGTGCGCGGCTATCATCTGGATGTCTATCAGCACGTCAATAATGCGCGCTATCTTGAGTTTCTGGAGGAGGCGCGCTGGGAGTGGCTGGAAGAGGTGGAAGCCTTCCACTGGTTGCAGGAACAGAAACTGGCTTTTGTGGTGGTAAACATCAACATCAACTACCGTCGCCCGGCCGTGCTGGGCGACGTACTGACTATCGACAGTGAGATCACGCAGTTGAATGGAAAAAGCGGCATTATTGCGCAGCGGGTTTTGCTGGCAGGTCAGGAGACCGTGGTGGCAGATGCCGCACTCACATTTGTCTGTATTGATTTGCGGACCCAGAAAGCGGTTGCGCTGGAAGGGGAATTACGCGAACGACTGATGCGTCTGATGGCATGAGCCGATATAAAGGCGGCAATCCAGATTCTCTGCCGCCACGTCAGACAGTCTTAGTTAAGGCCGCTTTTTGCTTTCATTGCTGCCATTACGCCAGCACGATCGTTAAGATAACCCTGCAGGCCATTGGCCCGTAAATGACAGGCTGCACACTCACCACATCCGTCACCTTTCACGCCGTTATAGCAGGTCAGCGTCTGCTCACGTACCAGCGCAAGCTGCTGCCAGTAATCCGCCAGCGCCCAGGTTTCCGCTTTATTGAGCCACATCAGCGGCGTCTCAAAACGAACGTCGCGCGCCATGCCAAGCGATACCGCATGGTTCAGCGCTTTGACAAACTCATCGCGGCAATCGGGATAGCCCGAGAAATCGGTCTCACAGACGCCGGTGATCACCGCTTCCGCTTCGACCTGATAAGCGTAAACCGAGGCCAGTGTCAGAAAGAGAATATTACGTCCCGGCACGAACGTACTGGGTAATCCACTGGCCTCGGGATTGTAAGCCGGCACCGGAATGTTATCCCGCGTCAGGCTGCTGACGGCGAGTTCGTTCAGCATGGTAACATCCAGCACTTTATGCGCGCGCGCACCCAGTTTCATCGCCAGATCGCGGGCGACATCGATCTCTTCCCGATGGCGTTGTCCATAGTCGAAAGTGACGCAGTGGACTTCATCATATTGCTGTAATGCCTGAATCAGGCAGGTAGTGGAGTCTTGTCCACCGCTGAAAACTACAACAGCGCGTTTCATGGTGTTTTCCTGATAATTAATTTTGCGCTTATGGTAATGCCTCAGTCCGCCGCTGAACAGCTGCATGGCGGATCAATGGGCGGCGGAATCCATGCGCGGCTGAAATCGAACCAGCCCAGCGTATTCAGTTCAATCCCTTCAACGCCCGGCGGCGCGTAGATTTGGTAGCGATAATTGAACAGTGGCAGCAGGATGCCGTCCGTCATCAGCTGATGATAAAGCTGATGCAGCGAGCGGGCACGGGTTTCGTCATCAGCAATTTGCTGGATAGCCAGCAGTTGCGCCTGAATCTCTTCGCCCTGCAGTGTGGGCCACAGCGGCCGCCATAGCGGGTCAGTCTGCAACCAGCTGGCCAGCGTAAAGACCGGTGCATCACCAATCAGTCTGTCGCCCATCACGATATCCGCTTCATCAAGCGGGTCGATGCCGTGCCAGTTTTTTACCGGATGAAAAACTACCTTCAGGGTGCAGCCGTGCTGTTTTAACAGTGTCACCAGCGCCTGTGACATCTGATGCAGCTCAACCGGCAACTGATAATGCAGCGTCAGGGTCGCCGGCAAGGGAACCGGGACAGCATCAGTCAGCGGCACACGCCAGCCGGGTAACAGCTCTTTGCTGGGTGTAATGAGTCCCTCATCCAGTGGCAACCGGCTGACAATGCCGCTTTGCTGTATCAGCTGGAAAAGCGTGCGCGCCTGATCTGGTGTAAATCCGGCTCGCGGCCGGCAGACCAGATAACAGAAGCCGAGGCTGATACTGCTGCTGACCGGTTGCAGCGTCCTGAGCTCTGTGGCATCGCCGATCGCAATCTGCACCGGATGACGGCAGCTGCTGCCGAGAGCGGGATCAAACAGCTGAGGCGTAATCCAGTACTCTACCGCCTGCAGCAGCGGACGCTGCAGATGCCAGCGTGCGTTGCTTTCAATCCTGACCAGCTCGGCGCTGAAGTGCTCAAGTTTCCACGGCCCGCTGCCCGTGGCGGGATCAATGGGATGAGGCAGCAGGCACAACAGATGGGCGAGCCGATGGGGCAGCCAGAAATCTGGCCGCTGCATTATAAACCGCACCGCAAGCGGATGGGGGGCATCCACGCTGACCACATCGGCCAGCAACACTCTGACGCGGTTATCACGCAACAGCTGGTGGAACTGCGTTACCAGTTGCGCGGCCTGCACAGGTTCGTCGTTGTGCCACATCAACTGAGGCCGTAACCAGAATAACCAGCTACAGGATGCCTCATCGTGTTGCCAGTGATGCGCCAGATCGCCGACCGGCTCATCCTGCTCAAAGCGGGTCAGACCGGAATAGATCTGGCGCACCAGATGCTGTTCGGCCCGGCCAGTAATCTGGCGTGGCTCGGTGCTCTCCATCGGGCGATAGTAGGGGATGCGCAGAACCGGCGTATCATTCTGCCACTGTCCACCCATTAAAGGCCGCAGCATATTGATCAACCTTTCCGGCGGCAGATCCAGCAGTTGCAGCGCGTCAGCTGCGTCTCCGGCATTGAGCTGTTGTTGCAGCAACTGCTGCCGTAATTGTTCAGGTGTGCGCAAAAACGCGATTTGCCCCTGTTTGCCACGACCTGGCTCGCCGCGCCAGCTAAGCCAGCCTGCATGCTGCCACTGTGACAGCAACGTGCGCAGATGACGCTCGCTGCAGATGCAATGGCGGGCCATTTCCGCCACGCAGGTCTGCTGTGGGGCGCCCTGGCTCTGCTGCCACAGGCGCTGAAACTGATTAAGACGGTTAAGCTGGCGCATGTTAAACCCGGAACAGTTTTTTAAAAGTATTCACTATTAGTTCCGCAATTAACAGGCAATAGTGGAGTTCATCTTTCAGCAGGAGGTAAATCATGGTGCGTTTAGCCGCGTTCGATATGGATGGCACATTATTGCTGCCGGATCATCAGCTGGGTCAGCAGACGCTGGATAGCCTGCAGGCATTGCATCTGCGTGGCGTAAATCTGGCGCTGGCGACGGGCCGCCATCTGCTGGAGATGCAGGTCTTACGGGAAAAAATGACACTGCCCGCGTGGCTGATTACCGGTAATGGCACGCGTGTACACGACAGGCAAGGCAATCTGATCTTTGCGCGTGATCTGCCCTCTGCAGTCGCCGAAGAGGTGATTCACCGCCGCTGGGACACGCCCGCCACCCTGCATATTTTCAACGATCAGGGGTGGTTTACCGATCACCCACAGCCTGAACTGCTCGCGGCCCATCAGATCAGCGGATTTGGCTATCAGCTGTGCGATCTTAAAAGGTTGCCCGCGCATCAGGTGACAAAAATCTGCTTCATCGATCAGCATCAGCGCCTCTGTCGGCTAAAAACAGAGCTGGATGCCGCACTGGGCGAGCAGGCTAACATCTGCTTCTCTGCCGTGGATTGTCTGGAGGTGTTGCCCGCCAGCTGCAATAAAGGCAGCGCGCTGGCACTGTTATGTGATCATCTGTCGCTGACCATGGCGGAGTGTATGGCGTTTGGTGATGCGATGAACGATCGCGAGATGCTGGCGCAGGCCGGACAAGGTTTCATCATGGGTAATGCGATGGCGCAGCTGAAAGCCGCGCTACCGCATCTGCCGGTATTAGGGCATTGCGAGACACAGGCGGTGTCTCACTATTTAAATCACTGGCTGGCGACACCCGACCTCGCGTATTCCCCCGAATGCTGAGGATTGCCGTGAACCGGACAGGATGTCCGGTTTTTTATTCCAGCTCGCGCTGCCATGGCGTGATATCGCCAATATGTTTTGCCACCCATTCAGGCTGATAGTAGCTATCGGGATAACGTTCGCCGCTGTCGCACAGCAGTGTCACCAGTGCTCCCTGCTGATTCGCTGCCCGTAAGCGTTTCGCCACCTGCATCATGCCCCAGAAATTGGTGCCGGTAGAGGCGCCTGGCTTGCGTCCCAGAATCTTTTCCAGTTTCAGCATGGCAGCCAGCGTTGCACCATCCGGCACTTTTATCATTTCATCGATGACGTCTGGCATAAAAGATGGCTCCACTCGTGGACGGCCAATCCCCTCGATCATACTGCCACGCGTGCTGGTCAGGGTGACATCACGCTGCTGCCAGTAATCAAAAAACACCGAATGCTGCGGATCAACGACCAGCAGTTTCGTTTCCAGTCCCTGATAACGAATATAACGGCCCAGCGTGGCTGAGGTACCGCCGGTGCCCGCACTCATGATTATCGTATGGGGAATCGCATAAGGTTCATGCTGCATCTGGCGGAAAATGCTCTCTGCGATGTTGTTATTACCGCGCCAGTCGGTGGCGCGTTCAGCATAGGTAAACTGATCCATAAAATGGCCATTGAGCTCCCGCGCCAGCCGTTCAGATTCAGCATAGAGCTGGCAGGGATCCTCGACAAAATGGCACCGTCCGCCATAAAAGGTGATCTGCTCAATTTTACGTTTCGCGGTGCTCGCGGGCATCACCGCAATAAAGGGCAGACCCAGCAGCCTTGCGAAGTACGCCTCAGAAACGGCAGTGCTGCCTGACGAGGCTTCGATAATCGGCGTATCCTGTTTAATCCAGCCGTTGGAGAGGCCGTAGAGGAACAGGGATCGTGCCAGCCGGTGTTTAAGACTGCCACTGGGATGGGTACTTTCATCTTTCAGATAGAACCAGATACCGGGAAAGTCCGCCAGATCGAAACGGATCAAATGGGTCTCAGCCGATCGTTGAAAATCAGCGTTAATTTCGTTGATAGCGTGGCGAATCCAGCAGGTGTGCATCTCAGGCGTCCGGTAAAAAAGTGATGCGGCTATTTTATGGCACGTGCAGGAAAAAGAGATTGCACAATTACCGCTAAAATGGCGGTAATGGAGAAAATGATTCTCCCGGAGCCGCAAATGTTAGATAAAACTGACCTTAAATTGCTCTCACTGCTGCAGCATGACTGCACGCTGTCGCTGCAGGCGCTGGCGGATGCCGTCAACCTCACCACCACACCCTGCTGGAAGCGCCTGAAAAAGCTCGAAGATGATGGCATTATTCGCGCTCGGGTGGCGTTGCTGGATGGGGATAAAATCGGACTGTCACTGACGGCGTTTATGTTTGTTAAAACGCAGCAGCACAGCCGCGACTGGTATCAGGCATTTGTCTCGGTGGTGAGCAGCATGCCAGAGGTGATGGCCTTTTACCGTATGGCAGGCGAGTATGATTACCTGCTGCGCATTCAGGTAGCCGACATGAAAAGCTATGATGCTTTCTACAAGCGAGTAGTGAATGGGGTGCCCGGCCTGATTGATGTGACATCCAGCTTCGCCATGGAAGAGATTAAATACACCACGGCTTTACCTGTTGCCCCCTGAGGGCCTGAGATTGAGAGCAGCGTTGTGCGATTATTCAGTCAATTAAGTTGGTATTTTCTGCGGGAGTGGCGGCGCTATCTGGGTGCGGTCATCCTGCTGATTGTTATTGCTATTCTGCAGCTGCTGCCGCCGCATGTGGTCGGGGTGATTGTCGATGGCGTGACGCGTGACAACATGAGTACCAGCCGCATTATGATGTGGATTGGGATCATGCTGGCAACGGCGGTGGTGGTCTATCTGCTGCGCTATGTCTGGCGCGTGCTGCTGTTTGGTGCCTCCTACCAGCTGGCGGTTGAGCTGCGCGAAGATTTCTATCGCCAGCTGAGTCGTCAGCAACCCGCATTTTATCTGCGTCACCGCACCGGCGACCTGATTGCGCGCGCTACCAACGACGTGGATCGGGTGGTGTTTGCTGCCGGGGAAGGCGTACTGACGCTGGTCGACTCGCTGGTCATGGGCTGCGTGGTGCTGCTGGTAATGAGCACGCAGATCAGCTGGCAGCTGACGCTGCTCGCGCTGGTGCCGATGCCCATTATGGCCATCGTGATCCATCGCTACGGTAATCAACTGCACCATCGCTTTAAGCTGGCACAGGCCGCCTTCTCCAGCCTCAACGATCAGACGCAGGAGAGCCTGACCAGCATCCGGATGATTAAATCCTTTGGCCTTGAACAGCATCAGTCGCAGCAATTTTCCGACATTGCCCGCGATACCGGTGAAAAAAACCTGCGCGTGGCGCGGGTCGATGCCCGTTTCGATCCCACTATCTATATCGCTATCGGCTTCTCAAACCTGCTGGCGATTGGCGGCGGTAGCTGGCTGGTCTGGCATGGCCAGATGACGCTGGGTCAGCTCACCAGCTTTGTGATGTATCTCGGCCTGATGATCTGGCCGATGCTGGCGCTGGCGTGGATGTTTAATATTGTTGAACGCGGCAGTGCCGCCTGGAGCCGCATCGGCGCGCTGCTGGCGGAAGCACCGGCGGTGGAAGATGGCGACAAGTCACTGCCACCCGAACCGGGTACGCTGCAGGTCGCCATTCGCGCCTTCCACTATCCAGCCAGCGCGGGTCCGGTGTTAAGCGATGTCAGCTTCCAGCTGAAACCCGGCGAGATGCTGGGGCTGTGCGGGCCAACCGGCAGTGGCAAAAGCACGCTGCTCAGCCTGATTCAGCGCCACTTTGATATTCAGCAGGGCGATATCCGCTATCACCAAATCCCGCTGCCACAGTTGCGGCTGGACAGCTGGCGCAGCCGCCTGGCCGTGGTCAGCCAGACACCGTTCCTGTTCTCAGACAGTGTGGCGAACAATATTGCACTGGGGAAACCGGGCGCAACCCAGCAGGAGATTGAACATGCCGCTACGCTGGCCTGCGTTCATGACGATATCCTGCGTCTGCCGCAGGGCTATGAAACGGAAGTCGGAGAGCGCGGTGTGATGCTGTCAGGTGGACAGAAGCAACGTCTTTCGATTGCCCGGGCGCTGCTGCTGAATGCGGAAATCCTGATTCTGGACGACGCGCTTTCTGCAGTGGATGGCCGTACCGAACACGAAATCCTGCATAACCTGCGCATCTGGGGTCAGGGACGCACGCTGATTATCAGCGCGCACCGCTTATCGGCACTGACGGAAGCCAGTGAAATCCTGGTCCTGCAGCAGGGCAGGGTGGCGCAGCGGGGTGACCACGACGCGCTCACCGCCAGCGCTGGCTGGTATCGGGACATGTACCGTTACCAGCAACTGGAAGCAGCGCTGGATGATGATGAAAATGAGAAAGGAGTGCCGCATGGCTAAGTCTGCACGCTTGTGGCCAACCCTGAAGCGTCTGCTGAGCTACGGTAAGCCGTGGCGTAAATCCCTGTCGCTGGCGGTAGGGATGCTGTGGATCGCTGCCGCAGCGGAAGTGACCGGGCCGGTGCTGGTCAGCTACTTTATCGATAACCTGGTGGCGAAACATCAGATGCCCTGGGGGGTAGTTGCCGGACTGGTGGTCAGTTTTATCCTGCTTCAGCTGCTGGCCGCCGGGCTGCATTACTGGCAGGCGCTGTTGTTCAACCGTGCCGCTATCGGTGTGGTACAGCGATTACGCAGTGACGTGATGAATGCCGCACTCTGTCAGCCGCTGAGTGCCTTTGATACTCAGCCGGTCGGGCAGCTTATTTCGCGCGTGACTAATGACACCGAAGTAATCCGCGATCTCTACGTCACCGTGGTTTCAACCGTGCTGCGCAGTGCCGCGCTGGTCGGTGCCATGATGGTGGCGATGTTCAGCCTTGACTGGCGCATGGCGCTGGTGGCGATGGTGATCTTTCCGCTGGTACTGGTGGTGATGTTCATCTATCAGCGCTACAGCACGCCCATTGCCCGCCGCGTTCGCAGCTATCTGGCAGACATCAATAATGGCTTTAACGAAGTGATAAGCGGTATGAGCGTGATCCAGCAGTTTCGTCAGCAGGCGCGATTTGGTGAGCGAATGGGCGAAGCGAGCCGCTCTCACTATCTGGCGCGAATGGAAACGCTGCGTCTGGATGGTTTTCTGCTGCGTCCGCTGTTGAGCCTGTTTTCAGCGATGGTGCTGTGCGGGCTGCTGATCCTGTTTAGTTTCTCGATGCCTGGCGTGTTTGAAGTGGGGGTACTCTATGCCTTTATTACCTATCTGGGGCGTCTGAATGAGCCGCTGATTGAGCTGACCACTCAGCAATCGATGCTGCAGCAGGCGGTAGTTTCAGGCGAGCGTATTTTTGAACTGATGGATGCCGCACAGCAGCAGTATGGTGCCGATCAGCGCCCGCTGACTTCAGGTCATATCACCCTGAACAATCTGAGTTTTGCCTACCGCGAAAACCGCGATGTGCTCAGTGATATCAATCTTGAGGTTGCCCCACGCGAGTTTGTGGCGCTGGTGGGACATACCGGCAGCGGTAAAAGCACGCTGGCGAATCTGTTAATGGGTTACTACCCGGTGACGCGTGGCGAGATCCGCATTGATGATCGACCCATTAGTGACCTGAGCCATGCCGTGCTGCGACGCGGTATTGCGATGGTGCAGCAGGATCCGGTGGTGCTGGCCGATACGCTGCTGGCGAATGTGAGGCTGGGACGCGATATCAGTGAAGAGGCCGTCTGGACGGTGCTGGAACAGGTGCAGCTGGCGCCGCTGGCGCAGGCGTTGCCGGAGGGGATTCATACCCGGCTGGGCGAGCAGGGCAACAATCTGTCGGTCGGGCAGAAGCAGCTGCTGGCACTGGCCCGGGTGCTGGTTGATCTGCCGCAGATACTGATCCTCGATGAGGCGACAGCCAATATCGACTCTGGCACGGAGCAGGCCATTCAGCAGACGCTGACGGCCCTGCGCCAGCACAGCACGCTGGTAGTGATTGCTCACCGCCTCTCAACGATTACTGAAGCGGACAAGATTCTGGTGCTGCATCGTGGTCGCGTAGTCGAGCAGGGCACCCATCAGCAACTGCTGGCGATGCAGGGGCGTTACTGGCAGATGTATCAGCTGCAACAGGCAGGCGAAGATCTGGCATCGGGCGTCGCTGTAACAACTGAAAGCTGACTTGCACCTTTTTTGCGCGCTTTTATCAGATTAATCTGTATAAATGCACTCCTTTGACGCCTTAAGCACCAAAGGAGTGCAGCCCTATGCTGCCATTCCCGCTCCGTGACCTCTCTGTTTGTAATCCTCTTTAAAGCATCCCTTGCCGCGTCTCGCCTGAATAACTGATTACCGTTATTTTCACACTCTGGCACAGGCTTTGCTTATATCCCTGCGTGTCCGTAAACGTTACTTATTTACTCGCTGGAGGGGATCCAATGAAGCTGGTTACCGTCGTAATTAAGCCATTCAAGCTGGAGGATGTGCGTGAAGCTTTATCCTCTATCGGCATTCAGGGACTGACCGTCTCCGAGGTGAAAGGTTTTGGCCGTCAGAAGGGCCATGCAGAGCTTTATCGTGGCGCAGAGTACAGCGTGAACTTCCTGCCTAAGGTCAAAATTGATATCGCTATTGCCGACGATCAGTTAGACGAAGTGGTGGATGTCATCAGTAAAGCGGCTTACACCGGCAAAATTGGCGACGGTAAAATTTTCGTAGCTGAACTGCAGCGCGTCATCCGTATTCGTACCGGCGAGACCGACGAAGCCGCTCTGTAATAAAGACTCAGTACTGTGATGGGATGGAATAAAAATGAATAGAATTTTCGCTAAGTTGGGCCTCACCAGCCTGGCACTGTTACCCTCACTCGCGATGGCTGCGCCTGCCGTTGCGGACAAGGCTGATAACGCATTTATGATGATTTGCACCGCGCTGGTGCTGTTTATGTCAATTCCAGGTATCGCGCTGTTTTACGGTGGTTTGATTCGCGGTAAAAACGTGCTGTCGATGCTGACCCAGGTTGCCGTCACCTTCTCACTGGTCTGCGTGTTGTGGATGGTTTACGGCTATTCACTGGCGTTCAGTGAAGGCAACGCATTCTTTGGCAGCTTTAACTGGGTGATGCTGAAAAACATTCAGCTGACCGCCGTCATGGGCAGCTTCTATCAGTATATTCACGTCGCGTTCCAGGCCTCGTTTGCCTGTATCACGGTGGGCCTGATTGTCGGTGCTATCGCTGAACGTATTCGCTTCTCTGCTGTACTGATTTTTGTCGGCGTCTGGCTCACCCTGGCTTACCTGCCTATCGCGCACATGGTGTGGGCTGGTGGTTTCCTGGCACAGGATGGCGCGCTGGACTTTGCTGGCGGCACCGTGGTGCACATTAACGCCGCTGTTGCCGGTCTGGTGGGTGCTTATCTGGTGGGCAAACGCGCGGGCTTTGGTAAAGAGGCCTTCAAACCACACAATCTGCCGATGGTATTCACGGGTACTGCCATTCTGTATGTCGGCTGGTTCGGTTTCAACGCCGGTTCTGCTTCTGCAGCAAACGAAATCGCGGCGCTGGCCTTCCTGAACACCGTTGTCGCAACAGCGGGCGCGGTATTGTCATGGACCTTTGGCGAGTGGGCGGTACGTGGTAAGCCTTCGCTGCTGGGTGCCTGTTCAGGCTTTATTGCCGGGCTGGTAGCGATTACGCCTGCCTGTGGTTATGTCGGCGTCGGCGGTGCATTAATCATCGGTCTGGTCGGCGGACTGGCGGGACTGTGGGGCGTGACCACCCTGAAAAAATGGCTGCGCGTGGATGATCCCTGCGATGTGTTCGGCGTGCATGGCGTGTGCGGCATTGTCGGCTGTATCCTGACTGGCGTGTTTGCCTCCTCTTCACTGGGCGGCGTTGGTTATGCAGAGGGTGTCACCATGGGCCATCAGGTCTGGGTACAGCTCTTCAGCGTGGGCCTGACTATCGTCTGGTCAGGCGTTGTCGCCTTCATCGGCTTCAAGCTGGCTGATTTGATTGTCGGTCTGCGCGTTCCGGAAGAGCATGAGCGTGAAGGTCTGGATGTAAACAGCCACGGCGAGAATGCTTACAACCAGTAACGGATGGGCACTAAAAAGATCAATCGGGGGCGAGCAATCGCCCCTTTTTTTATTCGCTGCGCTGACGCATCACTCCTTCCTGAACCGTTGAGGCCACCAGCACGCCCTGCTGATTGTAGAACTCGCCCCGGACAAAACCCCGTGCGCCTGACGCCGACGTACTGACCACGCTATAGAGTAGCCATTCACTGAAGTCGAACGGGCGGTGGAACCACATTGAGTGGTCGATAGTCGCGACCTGCATGTCTGGCTCTAAAAAGCCTTTACCGTGCGGCTGGAGCGCGACCGGCAGGAAATTGAGATCGGAAGCGTAGCCGAGCAGATATTGATGGATACGTAAGTCGTCGGGCAGCGGGCCGGTGGCGCGGATCCAGACCTGGCGCTCCGGCTTATCCACATGACCCCGGAGAGGATTGTGAATCTGTACCGGACGGATCTCCAGCGGACGCTCAGCAATGAATTTTTCACGGAGCTTTTCTGGCAGCAGATGCGCCATTTTCTGCGCCATCGCCTGTTCAGTTAACAGATTCTCGGGCCCCACCACCTGTGGCATTGGATTCTGATGTTCAAAGCCGCTTTCCGGTGACTGGAACGAGGCGGTCATATAAAAAATGGGCTGCCCATTCTGAATGGCACTGACCCTACGTGCGCTGAAACTTTTGCCATCACGCAGCGTTTCAACATCGTAAATAATCGCTTTCTGACTATCGCCGGGCCGCAAAAAATAGCTGTGAAACGAGTGAATAATGCGATCTTCAGCAACGGTTTGCTTTGCGGCATACAGCGCCTGACCCACCACCTGACCGCCAAACACCTGACGCAGACCAATATCTTCGCTCTGGCCGCGATATAAACCTTCTTCCAGCTTCTCCAGATTTAATAAATTCAGCAGATTTTGCAGTGCCTGACTCATGGCGCGTTCCTCAATATAGTGACCTGCTCAGTGTGAAAGATCGGACCAGTTGACGTCAATCAGACTTTCTACATTGTCGGTGCCAGGCAAAATTTCATTTTTGTGCCAACATTAAGGGCATACGGCGAGTGAAGCGCTGTAAGCAGGATTCGCTGCCGACAATCATTTTGATCAAATGGAGACGACATCAATGAAACTCAGGCATGTGTTCAGTGGAGTAGTTATGGCGGTTGCTGTTGTAGGATGCGCCGACAAGAGTAAACCCGTGCCAACGCCCACTCTGGGTTCTGCGGTTGCAGGACAGACGGCGGCGATTGCGCAGCCTAACGTAAGTGGTTCAGTCTTTATCCGCCAGCGCATTGCGCTGCCGCCGGATGCGGTGTTAACCGTGACGCTCTCTGATGCGTCCGTTGCCGATGCACCCTCAAAAGTGCTGTCGCAGCGCGTGGTACGTACCGAAGGCAAACAGGCACCGTTCCAGTTCGTGCTGCCGTTTAACCCAGCCGATATCCAGCCTGGTGCACGCATTCTGTTAAGCGCAGCCATCTCAATCGACGGTAAGCTGGCCTTTATCACTGAAGGCGTGAAGCCGGTGATCAACCAGGGTGGTACCAAAGCAGAGCTGGTGCTGGTACCAGTACCGTCAATGGCGATGCCAACCCAGCCGGGCGCAACAACGACCGTTCCTTCGACTTCACCGACTCAGGTGACGCCGTCCGCTGCGGTTCCTGCTCCAACCCGTTTGTAATCTCTTTTCGGGGCGACATTGTCGCCCTTTTTCCTGTCTAAAATCGCCAGCGATAAGCCTCAAGCTCGAGCTGTCCGTCATCACTCACCTCTATGCCTTCCGCTTCCAGTGCATCCCGCTGCCGCAACAGACGGTCACCCTGAAGAGAAATGGTGCCGTGTCGGTTTACGACGCGATGCCAGGGAAGGGTCGTGCCCTCGGGTAAGCGGCTCAGCACGCCGCCAACCTGACGTGCCGCGCGCGGAGAACCGGCCAGCAGCGCAACATCGCCATAGGTGGCGACGCGGCCAGGCGGAATAGCGGCAACAATTTGCCAGATGCGTTGCTGGAAAGTGTCGGGCTGATTCATGGACTTATTTTATCAGGAAAAAGGGGGTTAACTTTACCATGTGCGACGGGGGGTGGAAGCGTAAAAGCGGCGGTTGTTCAAGAAAACAACGGTTGTCCCGACTACGCTTGCAATTGCCACCTCCTTCCCAGATAATGCCCCCGCTCTCGTAAAGAGGGCTTGTCAATGGGGGCCCTGTTGGTTCTCCCGCAATGCTAGCTTGTGAACTCGGTCAGATCCGGAAGGAAGCAGCCGTAGCAGGTGATGCGTGTGCCGGGATGTAGCTGGCAGGGCCCCCACCACTTTCTCCCTTCGATATTCTTCCCCTAAGCTGCAGACAGGCAAAACCCGCCTGGGCCGATCCTTTGCCGGCAGGCAGGATTATCCGATATTTTATTGGGGTAAGGCTTAGCAGTAAGCGGTCAGATTAGCGGACAAATTTCCATACTGAGCCTGGTACTTTATCGTAAAGCTTGTTCATCGTCAGTTCCGCCAGGCGATGGTCAGCTGCCGAGTAAAATACTGCTAATTCGTCTTCCGGTAATTCATACTTATTTTTTTCAATCACCCTTTCCAGGGTATCAAGTGAGCGGCAGCGCCGCAGACGCATCAAATAATCGGTTTTAGTCAGGGTTTTGTTCATAAATAAACCGTTCTCATGTCTGTACTATAATGAATGGCTCGGTTGCTGGAGAAAAGCGCACTCTTCAGTGAACAGATTAAATAAGCGTTTTGCTGAACGTTGCCACCGCTGAAGATCCGGACCATTGACACCATAATTGCTGAATAGCATAAAAGTATCGTCAAGATATTCATCGATTTGCGAAATCAGCGCTTCATCTTCAACGTGCTTAATTTTGTAATTCATGGTGAAAGAGGCGATGTGCTCAATCAAATCGTTAAGCTGTAGATTGCTTTCAGAAGTGGGATCATTTACCCAGCCATGATGGCTGTCGGTTAACGTTGCCATGCTGTCGTCAAACAGACTCTCACACAGGTATTTAAGCTGGGCAATATCATGCCGTTTCGGTGAGTATTCGTCCATCTTTTTCCCCTCCATAGCTAGCACAGTTGCCGCAGGGCGGCGATAGAGTATAACGCGGCCAGGAAGCGATTATTCGGGCAGTTATTAAACGGGATGCTTTAAAGATAGTGTAAAACCATTAGTTCTGCTCACCTCCATTACTAAATATTACAATTCATCGCCAGGGGAGGGTTGCTGATTGTCTATCACATCAAACTCAAGTGCGCCGGGCTTAATGTGAAAGTTTACCTGCTCTGACTGCGTCACGGTTTCATTTAGATCCAGGCAGGGACTAAATAAATTCCAGTCAAAATCGTAAAGTAATTTAAAACTATCTGGATCCTGGTATTTAACCGATATGATTTTTAAGCTTCCTGGAACTAACCGTGCATTCTGTGAATACCAGCGTAAATCCCCTACTAACAAATCAGTTATTTTGAGAATATTCCGCTGAACAATCTCTGCTATTTTTGCACAGTCTGATTCACCGGCAGCAATATCACATTCAATGCGTGACAGCATATCTCATCCACTTATAACCGTTAATAAACCTATCATTGGTTTTCTGCAACCCGTTTGCAAGCCAGTTGAGCACAAAACTCTCAGTTAATGAGTGTTACCAGACGCAGCAGCGAGCGGTATCACCTGTGCGGCTCTGAATGTGAGTGCAGGCTGTATTTATCTTTTGATACACAATCCCACATTCAACGGCGAGCAACTTCAGGTATCTTTACTGTTATGTTATAACGTATTGGTGAAGTGATGCGTCAGAGTGGATTACTTATGTCACTGGGCGGGCGGCTGGGGGTAGCACTGCTATTCATTGCGCTGCTTGCCATAGCGATAAAATGGGGGATCAGTGCATGATCCTGTTTAACGCGCTCCGCGCTGGCTACCAGGGACAGGTTGTAACCCCGGCCATTACCGGCCTGCTCGCAGCAGGCTCGATGACCGCCCTGGTCGGCGCTAACGGTAGCGGCAAATCAACCCTCTTAAAAACCATTGCTGGTTTATTGCCACCGATAGCCGGACGCTGCGAGCTGCAGGTTGCGCGCCGGGATATTGGCTGGTTACCGCAGCGCACCGAGCTTGAGACCCGCTTTCCCCTGACGGTATTTGAACTGGTCTCTATTGGCTGCTGGCCACGCTGCGGCTGGTTCGGCGGCATCAACCGGATACTGCGTCGGGAGATCTGGCAGGCGCTGGAGGCCGTCCAGATGAGCGAATATGCGGATGCGCAGCCCGCGACGTTATCAGGCGGACAACTTCAGCGGGTATTGTTTGCGCGGCTGATGTTGCAGCGCAGCCAGCTCTGGCTTCTGGATGAGCCTTTTAACGGCATTGACAGCCAGACGGTGACATTACTGATGTCGATCCTTGAGCAGCAACAGCAGGCCGGAACAACCCTGCTGGTGGTACTGCACGATCGTCCGCTGGTGGCGCGTTACTTCAGTAACGTCATGTCGATGGATGAAAGTGATGTCAGCTGTACCTGCATGCCGGCTTCCTCTCTGAGGAGTCGTGCCCCGTGACCCTGATTCAACCCTTCATTGAGTTTGGTTTTATGCGGCGCGCACTGGTGGCCTGCCTGGCGCTGGCCGTCAGCGCCACGCCGCTCGGTGTATTCCTGTCCCTGCGTCGTATGAGCCTGATTGGCGATGCTTTATCTCACGCGGTGCTTCCCGGTGCCGCCATTGGCTATCTGATCTCCGGACTGTCCTTGGTCGCGATGGGGGTCGGCGGCCTGATCGCCGGTTTAGCCGTAGCGCTGCTCTCTGGCGCGGTCAGTCGCTACACGCCTTTGAAAGAGGATGCCAGTTTTGCCGGGTTCTATCTTGGTTCACTGGCACTGGGCGTCACGCTGGTCTCACTACGCGGCTCAAGTGTGGATCTGCTGCACGTTCTGTTTGGCTCACTGCTGGCGGTGGATAACGCTGCACTGCTGCTGGTGGGTGGCATTGCAGCCTTTACGCTGATTATGCTGGCGATGATCTATCGTCCGCTGGTTATAGACGCGTTTGACGGTGACTTCCTGCGGGCACAGGGAAAATGGAGTGCGCCTCTGGTACATGGTCTGTTTTTAATGCTTGTGGTGTTGAATCTGGTGGCGGGTTTTCAGGTGCTGGGCACCCTGATGTCGGTGGGGTTAATGATGCTGCCCGCCGCCAGCGCCCGTTTCTGGAGTCGCCATCTCGCCGCGATGCTGATGATCGCTATTTTCATGGCAATGATTTCAGCGCTGGCCGGGCTGATCCTCTCCTGGCACTTCTCCTTACCAGCGGGTCCCGCGGTGGTGCTGAGCGCCGCCATGCTGTTTTTTTTCTCCATTCTTGCAGGGCCGTGCGGCGGAATTTTACGCCGCCATTAATCTAAAGGGGTATCTATGAAAAAATTACCGGTTAGCCTGGCGCTCGCTACGCTGTTTGCCACGCCGCTGGCGATGGCCAAAACGGTGGATGTCGTGGCCAGTTTCACCGTGCTGGCTGATATCGTTAAACAGGTCGGCGGCGATCATGTAAAGGTCAAAAGTCTGGTGGGGCCGAATGGCGATCCTCATACTTTTGAACCGACACCGCAGGACAGTCAGGCACTGGCCAGGGCCGATCTGGTGTTTGTCAGCGGACTGGGACTGGAAGGGTGGATGGATCGGCTGGTCAGCGCTTCAGGCTATCGTGGACAGCCCGTTGTCGCCTCAACCGGTGTGACCACCCGCAGCATGGAAGAGGAGGGTAAAACCGTTACCGACCCTCACGCCTGGAACAGCATGCAAAACGGCGTTATTTACGCGACTAACGTAATGAATGCGCTGGTTAAAGCCGATCCCGACGATGCTTCGGATATTCGTCAGCGTGGACAGAATTATATTCAGCAACTGCAGGCGCTGGATCGCTGGGCAAAAACAGCCTTTGACGGTGTGCCAGCCGACAAGCGAAAAGTGCTGACCAGTCATGATGCGTTTGGTTACTTTGGACAGCGCTATGGCGTGACTTTCCTCGCGCCGGTAGGGTTCTCTACTGAAGCTGAAGCGAGTGCCAGCAACGTGGGTAACTTAATCACCCAACTGAAGCAGCAGCACATCAACCGCTATTTCATTGAGAACCAGACCGACCCGCGTCTGGTAAAACAGATTGCCAGCGCCACCGGTGCAGAGCCAGGCGGTGAGCTTTACCCGGAAGCGTTATCCACGGCCTCTGGTCCGGCCGCGACCTATCAGGCAGCTTTTAAACACAATGTGAACGCGATGCTGAAGAGCATGCACTAAGCATAAAAAAGGCCGGGCAAGCCCGGCCAGTCATCACGACACAAACTAGCGTTTTTTCTTTCTTCCCTGTACTGCTTTAAACCGCGGATTCGATTTACAGATAACGTAAATACGGCCTTTGCGGCGGACCACTTTACAATCCCGATGGCGATTTTTTGCTGAACGCAGCGAGCTGAATACCTGCATGATCCTCTCCCCTATTTCTTGCCAAGAAAGCGCCCGAAACGCTGGTTAAAGCGCGCGGTGCTGCCCTCTTTAGCGAAATCTTTCTGTTTGCCGGTGTAGAAAACGTGTGAGGCAGACGACACATCCAGGGTGACGTAGGGCAGTGTTTCGCCTTCGAACTCCACAGTGCGATCGGTTTTGATCGTTGATCCGATTTTGAACCAGACATCAGCCGATGTGTCATGGAAGACCACGTGACGATAGTGAGGATGAATATTCGCTTTCATAATGCATGCCTATGTAATGTTATACTATAACATTATTATGCGGTGCACAGGCCAGGATTGCAACTGCCCGTGAGGCAGTAAAAGTGAAGAGTCTGTAAATCAGACGGACAGAATCGCAGGCATAAAAAAGGCCGCTTGCGCGGCCTTAGATGATTTACAACTTAGTGAGTCTGGTTCTGCTCAACCGGATGACTGTTCGCTGATTCTTCTTTTTTCTTGCCAAAGCGGCGTCGTACCACCACAAAGAACACAGGAACGAAGAAGATCGCCAGTATGGTCGCGGTAACCATACCACCGATAACACCGGTACCTACGGCGTTTTGCGAACCGGAACCGGCACCTGTACTGATCGCCAGCGGCAGTACCCCGAGAATAAACGCCAGTGACGTCATCAGGATAGGACGCAGACGCATACGGCATGCTTCCAGCGCAGCTTCAATCAGCCCCTTGCCCTCTTTATCCATCAAATCTTTAGCAAATTCGACGATAAGGATGGCGTTCTTGGTAGAGAGGCCGATGGTTGTCAGTAACCCCACTACGAAGTAGACGTCATTACTCAGGCCACGCAGGGTGGTAAAGATCAGTGCACCAATGACCCCGAGTGGGACAACCAGCATAACCGAGAATGGAATCGACCAGCTCTCGTACAGTGCGGCGAGACAGAGGAAGACCACAATCAGCGAGATGGCATAAAGCGCAGGAGCCTGGTTACCTGACAAGCGTTCCTGATAGGACATGCCGGTCCAGTCATAGCCGATACCGGCAGGCAGTTTCGCTGCCAGTTCTTCCATCAGGTCCATCGCTGCACCCGAGCTCTTGCCTGGCGCAGCCTGTCCCAGGATTTCCATCGCAGGCAGACCGTTGTAACGTTCAAGGCGCGGCGAACCGTATTGCCATTTTGCTGACGAGAAGGCAGAGAAGGGCACCATGGTTCCACTGCTGTTGCGCACGTACCATTTACCAATGTCTTCCGGCAGCATGCGAGAGTCCGCTTTACCCATGACGTAAACTTTCTTCACGCGACCGCGGTCAATGAAGTCATTGACGTAGGAACCGCCCCAGGAAGCCGCCAGCGTAGTGTTAATATCACTCAGTGATACACCCAGCGCCTGTGCTTTCTCCTGATCGATCGTCAGCTTGTACTGCGGCGTATCTTCCATCCCGTTGGGACGGACACCCACCAGCGTATCAGGATGTTGCGCAATCATGCCGAATAGCTGATTACGCGCTTCCGTCAGCTTATCGTGGCCAAGGTTATTCTGATCGATCAGCTCAAAGTCGAAACCGGTCGCGTTACCCAGTTCAATAATGGCGGGCAGGTTGAAAGGAATGACCATCGCATCTTTGATTGCGCCCAGCGCCTGCATGGCACGGCCAGCAATCGCGGGGACTTTCATGTCGCTGCCGGTACGCTCATCCCACGGCTTGAGACTGACGAAGGCGATACCTGTGTTCTGTCCACGACCGGCAAAGCCGAAGCCGTTTACGGTGAACACGGATTTCACCGTGTCTTTCTCCTGCGTCAGGAAGTAATCCGTCACCTGATCAAGCACTTTCTGAGTACGTTCCTGAGTTGCGCCAGCAGGCAACTGCGCCTGAGCCAGCAGCAGACCCTGATCCTCTTCCGGTAAGAATGAAGAGGGCAGTCGCATAAACAGAAACGCCATACCCACCACGATCACCAGGTAGATCACCATATAGCGACCCGTACTGCGAATCATGTGACCCACACTATCCACATAGTGGTTGGTGCTTTTGTCGAACATGCGGTTAAACCAGCCGAAGAAACCGGTGGTTTTGCCGTGCTCGCCTTTTTTGATCGGCTTCAGCATGGTGGCACAGAGTGCCGGTGTCAGAATAAAGGCGACCAGCACCGACAGCGCCATTGCCGAAACAATAGTGATAGAGAACTGACGGTAGATAACGCCGGTCGACCCCCCAAAGAACGCCATCGGTATAAATACGGCGGCCAGCACCAGTGCAATACCCACCAGTGCACCCTGGATCTGCTCCATAGATCGTTTGGTCGCTTCTTTTGGCGGTAATCCTTCTTCCGCCATCACGCGCTCAACGTTCTCGACCACCACGATGGCGTCATCCACCAGCAGGCCGATGGCCAGCACCATCCCGAACATCGTCAGGGTATTTATTGAATAACCAAAAGCACTGATGACGGCAAAAGTACCCAGCAATACCACTGGCACAGCGATGGTAGGTATAAGCGTGGCGCGGAAGTTCTGCAGGAACAGATACATGACCAGGAACACCAACACAATCGCTTCGACCAGCGTTTTCACCACTTCGAAAATCGAGATCTTAACAAAAGGCGTAGTGTCATACGGATAGACCACTTTCATACCCGCCGGGAACGTAGGCTGCAATTTGGCCAGTTCTGCTTTCACCGCATTGGCGGTATCCAGCGCATTCGCACCGGTGGCCAGCTTGATACCGATACCGGAGGCAGGCTTGCCATTATAACGGGCAACGATCTCGTAGTTTTCCGCACCGAGTTCAATCCTTGCCACATCACGCAGACGAACCTGTGAACCATCTTCGTTAACTTTGAGCAGAATTTTGCCGAACTCATCGGTTGAGGTCAGACGGGTTTGCGCAATGATAGAGGCGTTAAGCTGCTGTCCCGGAACCGGCGGCGTACCGCCCAACTGACCGGCAGCGACCTGGGTGTTCTGAGTATTCAGTGCACTGATCACATCAACCGGCGTCAGGTTGTAGTTGTTCAGCTTGTGCGGATCCATCCAGATACGCATCGCGTACTGGGCACCAAACACCTGGGTATCACCCACGCCTTTGGTACGGCTTATCGGATCTTTGATTGATGACGAAATAAAATCAGAAATATCATTCTGCGTCATATTGTCATCGTCGCTGATGAAGCCCGCTACCATCAGGAAGCTGCTGGAGGATTTTTTAACCTGAATCCCCTGCTGCTGTACTTCCTGCGGTAACAGCGGCGTCGCCAGCTGCAGTTTGTTCTGCACCTGAACCTGCGCGATGTCAGCATCTGTGCCTGACTCAAACGAGATGGTCAGGGTCAGCGTACCGGATGAGTCGCTGCTTGAGGACATATACATCAGTCCATCAATGCCGTTCATATTTTGTTCGATGACCTGAGTCACCGAGTCCTGCAGCGTTTTAGCATCCGCACCAGGGTAGGTGGCCTGAATCTCAATCGCCGGCGGCGCAACATTGGGATATTGCTCAATCGGAAGTTTGAGAATCGATAGCGCACCGACCAGCATGATGATGATGGCAAGCACCCACGCAAAGATGGGCCGATCGATAAAGAACTTAGCCATGAATCAACGGCTCCTGTTATGACGATGACTTGTCAGACTGCGGCTTTGAGTCGGGTGCCGCTTTCGCATCGTCTGAGACTTCTTGTGGGGTAACCTGTGCGCCCGGCTTGGCTCGCTGCAGACCCGTGCTGATCACACGTTCACCCGCTTTAACACCGTCGGTGACTAACCACTTATCGCCAATCGCTTGCGAGGTGGTGACCTGACGTGCTTCAACTTTGTTATCTGCACCCACTACCATGACCGTTGCCTGACCGGTTGGGGTACGGGTCACTGCCTGCTGCGGAACCAGCAACGCATTAGGGTTGGTACCTTCATCCAGACGTGCGCGAACAAACATGCCGGGTAACAGGGTATGTTTCGGGTTCGGCACGATGGCGCGCAACGTGATGGAGCCAGTGGTTTCATCGACGGTAACGTCAGAGAACTCCAGGGTACCCTGCTGTTCATAGCTTTTGCCATTTTGCATCAGCAGCGTGACGTTGGCTTTGCCATCATTCTGCTTCAGCTGACCCGACTCCAGTTCTGAACGTAAGCGCATAAAGTCTTCGCTCGACTGAGTGACGTCGACATACATCGGATCGAGTTGCTGTACGGTCGCCAGCGCGGTGGTTTGGGCGCTCTGAACCAGCGCACCTTCGGTTACTGACGATTTGCCAATACGGCCACTGATAGGGGAGGTAACTTTGGTGTAGGCCAGATTAATACGGGCTGTTTCCACATTAGCTTTTGCCACCTGTACCGCAGCATCGTTTTGCGCGGCCGTGGCGACGGCGGTGTCGTAATCCTGCTGACTGATATATTTGGTGCCGAGCAGCGGCTTATAACGTTTAACGGTCAGCTGAGCGATACGTGCATTGGCCTGCGCCTGGGTTAAATCACCTTTAGCACTGTCATAGGCCGCCTGGTAAGTAGCAGGATCGATCTGATAAAGAGACTGACCCGCTTTGACATCGCTGCCTTCAATAAAGTTACGCTTCAGAATGATACCGGAAACCTGTGGGCGGACTTCGGCCACTCGATATGCCGAGGTACGGCCAGGTAATTCAGTCGAAATTTTCAGGGGTTCAGTTTTTAATGTCACAACCCCCACGGCTGGCGGTTGCTGGGCGGCTTGTTCGGATTTATTATTGTCACATCCTGTTAACAAAAAGCTGCCTGATAGCATCAGGACGGCCGCCAGAGGCGATAATCCTCTGATTTTATTCATAAATAAACCTCTAGTGTCCGATATCAATTGGTCAATGGATCACAAACTGAAAAACCCATTGCTGTGTCAAGTCGCAGGTCATGCTATGGTACATACATTCGCAAATGTATGTAAACTTACCTGTTTGTAAAAAAAGCCCCGTATGGCACGAAAAACCAAAGCGCAAGCACTTGAAACGCGACATCAAATTCTTGATGCCGCCATTGTTCTGTTTTCGCAGCAGGGCGTTTCAGCCACTTCTCTGGCGGATATTGCAACCGCTGCCAGCGTCACGCGAGGAGCCATCTACTGGCACTTCAAAAATAAAGCCGATGTATTACATGAAATATGGCTTCGTTGTGATGCTGGTCTGGACGATGTGGAACTTGAGTATCAAACAAAATACCCTGGCGATCCACTCTCTGTGTTGCGAGCAATGCTGGTCTATATCTTTGACGCGACAGCAAAGGATCCGCAGCGTCGCGCCCTGATGGAGATCATTTTTCACAAATGCGAATTTGTGGGCGAAATGTCGGCGCTGAAGAATATGCAGCAAAGCTTACTGCTGGAATGCTACGACAAAATCGAAGATGTCCTGCGCCAGTGTATTGAAGCCGGACAACTTCCGGGCAGTCTCAGCACGCGTCAGGCCGCTCTTATCCTGCGCGGTTACGTCAACGGTATGATGGAAAGCTGGCTGTTTGCGCCGGACAGTTTTGATTTAGCCGGTGACGCGCCGACGCTGGTCAATGCCTTTATCGATATGCTGCTCTTCAGTCCGACGCTGACTGCGACAGCCCACCGTTAAGCCGGGGGGCGATCACGCTTGTTCTCGAAATCGCGCTGCACCATGGCCAGTGCTGACAGTACAGTTTCCACCGGCAGTTGATGCTCTTCCAGTAGCTGAATCAGATCAACAGCCAGTTTGACGTCGTCGGGGGCATTCTCCAGTGACATCTCTTCTCCTAAATACGTAATCGAGCGGCGACCAGCAGCATCACTAATGCGCCGATAATCGCCATGCCCAGTGCACCGATATGCAGCGTTGCCAGCGTGCCCAGTTGAAAATAGGTAGCGATATAGCCGCCAATCAGTGCACCGATCATCGACAGCGTCAAAGTCGCAACCAGGCCGCCGGGTGGTCCCGGCATCAGCAGTCGCTTGAGCAACCCCAGCAGTAAACCGCTTAATAGCCACACAAGTAAAGCCATGGTTCTTCTCCGCGCCGAATCACACCCAGTATAGAAGCGCTTTTGTCACGCTGCGCTTTATTCGCTCTGCTCGCTGCCGCGCAATGAAGAGGCCCACTCAACCGAGCGAATGGCCTGCCGACAGCGTACCAGTCGTCCCTCTAATGTTTCCAGATCCTGTTTCAGCTGATGCTGTACCGCCAGCGTTTCGGCCAGCGCCAGTCTCTGCTCACGCTGATCGATCATCGCCAGCAAACGCCGTTCAAATTCACGGTACTCCTGATATTTTGCGGCGCGCGGGTTCCTGACGGGCTGTTCGCGTCGGGTACGCAGCTGTTGCGTACTCGCCTCTCGTTGCAGGGCGGCAATCTGATCGACCAGCCGTTCAGCCAGCCAGGCACTGCGGGCCAGATCGTGGCTGCTGTCGCACAGCCGGGCAAAGTTCTGTTCCACTTCCAGCAGGTAATCAGCCAGCCGCGTGCCTTTGGTGCGAAACAGCTGAGTATCAAAACGTGGCAGACGGCAAATTCCATCGGAATGGCAGGCGAGTTCCTGCCGCAGGGCGATAAGGAGCTGTTGCAGTCGCTGCTGTATGGCGATCACACTCATCGCGTGACACTCAATTGTGCTAACGTACGCTGATGAGGAAAGAGTTGGGCGGCATTCATGCAACGCATTCTGTTATTAACCCTCGGCTGGCTGGCGATTGTGCTGGGGACGCTGGGCATTGTATTACCTTTATTACCTACCACGCCATTTATGCTGCTGGCTGCCTGGTGTTTTGCCCGTTCATCGCCGCGTTTTCATCACTGGCTGCTGTGGAAATCGCCATTTGGCCGCTATCTGCGTCACTGGCAGCAGCATCGCGCGATGCCGCCAGGGGCTAAAGTACGCGCTATCTGCCTGATAGTCGCCACCTTTAGTCTCTCACTCTTCCTGGTGCATCAGCTCTGGGTACGCATCATGCTGCTGATCATGCTGGCGGCGCTGCTGCTGTTTATGTGGCGTATTCCGGTGGTGGCAGAAGCAGCGGACGCGCCGCCGCCGCCGCGATAAAGTTGCATTTAGCCGGTCATTTGCTTAGATTTGGGCGTCTTCGTGCGTGGCTTCCCTTTGTGAATTGACTTCCGCTGAGCCTGTTATCAGGTATAAGCGCTTTTGAAGCTGCGCGAAACAGAATTTTTTACCAGGCGTATCATTATGACCGACACTGCGCAGCAGCTTGAATTCATTAAAAACAGCATTAAAAGCATTCCCGATTATCCTAAGCCAGGCATCCTGTTCCGCGATGTCACCAGCCTGCTGGAAGATCCCAAAGCCTATGCCGCGTCAATTGCGCTGCTGGTTGAGCGTTACCGTAATAAAGGCATCACCAAAGTGGTGGGCACGGAAGCGCGTGGTTTCCTGTTTGGTGCACCGGTGGCGTTAGGCCTCGGCGTTGGTTTTGTGCCGGTGCGTAAGCCCGGCAAACTGCCCCGTGAAGTCTACAGCGAATCCTATGAGCTGGAGTACGGCACCGATCAGCTGGAATTGCACAAAGATGCCATCCAGCCAGGCGATCTGGTGCTGGTGGTTGACGACCTGCTGGCGACTGGCGGAACGATTGAAGCGACCGTTAAATTGATTCGTCGTGCAGGCGGTGAAGTTAAAGACGCGGCTTTCATTATTAACCTGTTCGATCTGACCGGAGAAGCGCGTCTTAATGCCCTGGGCGTTGAGAGCTACAGTCTGGTTAAATTCCCCGGCCACTAAGCCACTCTTTCGGCCTTGCCACCCGGTAAGGCCGTCGCGCCTTCGGCGTCAAGATAACGAGTGCCAGCCAAAAGCGTAGCTGGTAGACTACTGCAATCTTATACAGGGGTTGCAGAGCGTCTGCGCTCATCTTTCCATCCAACTTCGTCGAACTCCACATGAGCTATCAGGTACTTGCGCGAAAATGGCGTCCCCAGGCTTTTGCTGATGTTGTCGGTCAGGAACATGTTCTGACGGCGCTGGCGAATGGATTGTCTCTGGGACGCATCCATCATGCTTATCTCTTTTCCGGCACCCGCGGAGTAGGGAAAACCACCATTGCGCGTCTGCTGGCCAAAGGCCTTAACTGCGAAACCGGTATCACTGCCACACCCTGTGGTCAGTGCGATAACTGCCGTGAAATTGAGCAGGGCCGCTTTGTCGATCTGATTGAGATTGACGCCGCATCGCGTACCAAAGTTGAAGATACCCGCGATCTGCTCGACAACGTGCAGTACGCCCCGGCGCGTGGCCGCTTCAAAGTCTATCTGATCGATGAAGTGCATATGTTGTCGCGTCACAGCTTCAATGCGCTGTTAAAGACGCTGGAAGAGCCCCCTTCACACGTTAAATTCCTGCTGGCGACCACCGATCCGCAG
This sequence comes from Pantoea sp. E956-1, assembly GCF_982223955.1. Taxonomy (NCBI): domain Bacteria; kingdom Pseudomonadati; phylum Pseudomonadota; class Gammaproteobacteria; order Enterobacterales; family Erwiniaceae; genus Pantoea; species Pantoea sp. E956-1. Next base: position 88,904 of record NZ_CEUYZP010000015.1, read on the forward strand.
AAACTGCCGGTGACCATTCTCTCGCGCTGCCTGCAGTTCCACCTCAAAGCGCTGGATGTTGACCAAATCCGTCAGCAGCTTGAGCATGTCCTGAAGCAGGAACAGATTGAGAGTGAAACCCGGGCGCTGCAGCTGCTGGCGCGGGCTGCCGATGGCAGTATGCGCGATGCGCTGAGCCTTACCGACCAGGCCATTGCTATGGGGCAGGGTGCGGTGACCAGCAGCACGGTCAGCGTCATGCTCGGCACGCTGGATGATGAACAGCCGCTGGGGCTGCTGGAAGCGCTGGTCGACGGTGACGGTCAGCAGGTGATGAACCTGTTGAGCCAGGCCGCGTCACGGGGGGTGGAATGGGAAGCGCTGCTGGTAGAAATGCTGCGTCTGCTGCACCAGATTGCAATGGTGCAACTGCTGCCCACCTCGCTCAACGACGACGATGAGAGCAACGCTCTGCGGTTGCGTGAGCTGGCACGTGTGGTGCCACCCGCCGATCTGCAACTCTATTATCAGACCCTGCTAATGGGCCGCAAGGATCTGCCGATAGCGCCCGATCGTCGCATGGGTGTTGAGATGACACTGCTGCGTGCTCTGGCATTTCATCCTAAGGCTGCTGTGGCTGAACCCATTGCGCGTCCTGCACTAACTCAGCAGATGGCACCTGTCGCCCCTGCGCAGACGGCACCGGCAGCATCCGGGCCATCGCCGTTAACACGGCAACCTGTAGCACAGCCAGCCTCACCGTCACCTGCCGCCGCGACGCCGCCGTCACATACAGCGTCGCCCGAAGCGCAGCAGACGCAGCAGCAGGTTGCCGCTCAGCCGCAGATGGCCGCGCCCGATGCGGCACCGCAGCATTCGCCGTCGCCAGATGTTGCACCTGATACCGCACTCTCCAGTTCCACCAGTCAGCTCCTGCAGGCGCGCACTCAGTTGTTGCGTCAGGGAGCGAACAAGCCAAAAAAGCGTGAGCCGGCAGCGCCAGGTGCGCGGCCGGCCAACTCCGCGCTGGAGCGGCTGGCTTCAGTCACCGAGCGCAGTCAGCAGCGTATTCGCGATCGCGAGCCTGCTGCGCCGGTAAAAGAGGAAGCGTACCGCTGGAAAGCGGTTAATCAGCCGGTGGAAGTGGCAGAGCCGGTGGCGACGCCAAAGGCCTTGCGTTCTGCGCTGGAGCATGAGAAAACCCCTGAGCTGGCGGCGCGTCTGGCCGAAGAAGCGCAGCAGCGCGATCCCTGGGCCGCAGAGATTGCGATTCTGCCGCTGCCGAAACTGGTGCAGCAGCTGGCGTTAAATGCCTGGAAAGAGATTACCGAAAGTGGGGTCTGCCTGCATTTGCGTAGCAGCCAGCGTCACCTTAATTCACCGTCGGCGCAGCAGGTGTTAGGCGATGCGCTGAGTCAGCATGCCGGGCAGAGAGTTGAACTCTCGGTCGTTGAAGACGATAATTCATCGGTATTGACGCCACTTGAATGGCGTCAGGCCATTTACGAAGAGAAACTGGCGCAGGCGCGTCAGTCGATCACCTGTGATACCCACATCCAGACGCTGCAGCGATTTTTTGATGCCGATCTGGATGAGGAGAGTATCCGACCTGTTTGAACACGCTGCTGCTATCTTAACGATAGCGTTGTAGCCTCAGCTGAGAGAGAAAACTATGTTTGGTGGTAAAGGCGGATTGGGCAACCTGATGAAACAGGCCCAGCAGATGCAGGACAAAATGGCCAAGGTTCAGGAAGAGATTGCCGCGATTGAAGTGACCGGTGAGTCTGGTGCTGGCCTGGTAAAAGTCACCATTAACGGCGCGCACAACTGCCGTCGCGTGGAAGTCGATCCCAGCCTGCTGGAAGATGACAAAGATATGCTGGAAGATCTGATTGCAGCCGCGTTCAACGATGCGGCACGTCGCATTGATGAAACCCAGAAAGAGAAAATGGCTTCTGTCTCTTCAGGCATGCAGCTGCCACCAGGCTTTAAGATGCCGTTCTGATGCAAACCAGTCCACTGCTTGAATCTTTGATGGAGTCGCTGCGCTGTCTGCCTGGCGTTGGGCCGAAGTCGGCACAGCGCATGGCGTTCCAGCTGCTGCAGCGCGATCGCAGCGGTGGCATGCGGCTGGCGCAGGCGCTGACCCGGGCGATGTCGGAGATCGGACACTGCGCCGATTGCCGGACATTCACCGAGCAGGAAATTTGCACCATCTGCGCCAATCCACGGCGTCAGCAGAATGGTCAAATCTGCGTGGTGGAAAGCCCGGCAGATATTCACGCCATTGAGCAGACCGGCCAGTTTGGCGGTCGTTACTTTGTGCTGATGGGACATCTCTCGCCGCTCGACGGCATCGGTCCGGCTGATATTGGCCTGGATCGTCTGGAGCAGCGACTGGAGAGTGAAACTCTGCAGGAAGTGATCCTCGCCACTAACCCGACGGTGGAAGGGGAGGCGACCGCAAACTACATCGCTGAACTCTGTGGTCAGTATGGCGTTGACGCCAGCCGTATCGCGCACGGCGTGCCGGTGGGCGGTGAGCTGGAGATGGTTGATGGCACCACGCTGTCCCATTCACTGGCGGGCCGCCAGAAGTTTAAATTTTAATCACTTGCCGGTGTTGTGACAGACACCGGCTTGAAAATCTCCCTGTCATCCCCACATTAACCTCAACGTTTGTTCAACCTGTTTTGTTGAGGTAGCAATGACCATGAAAGGACAAGAGACCCGTGGCTTTCAGTCGGAAGTAAAACAACTTCTGCACCTGATGATCCATTCTCTCTATTCAAACAAAGAAATTTTCCTGCGTGAGCTGATCTCCAACGCCTCGGATGCGGCAGACAAACTGCGCTTCCGTGCCCTGTCAGATTCCAGCCTGTATGAAGGTGATGGCGAGCTGCACGTTCGTCTCTCTGTTGATAAGGACAACCGTACCCTTACGCTCAGCGACAACGGTATCGGTATGCGTCGTGATGAGGTCATTGAGAATCTCGGGACTATCGCTAAATCGGGCACCAAATCCTTCCTTGAATCGCTGGGCTCCGATCAGGCGAAAGATAGCCAGCTGATTGGTCAGTTCGGTGTCGGTTTCTATTCTGCCTTTATCGTGGCAGATAAAGTCACGGTGCGTACTCGTGCCGCGGGCGCGTCAGCTGAAGAAGGTGTGTTCTGGGAATCCGCAGGTGAGGGCGAATATACCCTGGCTGAGATTGAGAAAGCCGACCGCGGTACCGAGATCACCCTGCATCTGCGCGAAGGCGAGGATGAGTTCCTGGATGCATGGCGCGTGCGCAACATCATCAGCAAATATTCCGATCACATCGCGCTACCGGTTGAGATCGAAAGCAAAGATGAAGAAGGCGAAGGCACCCACTGGGAGAAGATTAACAAAGCCCAGGCGCTGTGGACCCGCAATAAATCTGAGATCAGCGACGAAGAGTACAACGAGTTCTACAAGCATATCGCCCACGATTACAGCGATCCGGTCGCCTGGAGCCACAATCGGGTAGAAGGTAAGCAGGAATATACCAGCCTGCTCTACATTCCGGCACGTGCGCCATTCGATATGTGGAACCGCGATCAGAAACATGGCCTGAAACTCTACGTGCAGCGCGTCTTTATCATGGATGACGCTGAGCAGTTTATGCCGAACTATCTGCGCTTTGTGCGTGGCCTGATTGACTCCAACGATCTGCCGCTGAACGTCTCCCGTGAGATCCTGCAGGATAGCCGCGTAACCCAGAGCCTGCGCGCCGCGCTGACTAAGCGTACCCTGCAGATGCTGGAAAGACTGGCAAAAGATGACAACGAGAAATACCAGACTTTCTGGAATGAGTTCGGTCTGGTGCTGAAAGAGGGCCCGGCGGAAGATCACGCAAACCAGGAGACGATCGCTAAGCTGCTGCGTTTCGCCACCACCCAGAGCGAAGGTTCGGCACAGACCATTTCGCTGGAAGATTACGTCAGCCGCATGGTGGAAGGTCAGGAGAAGATTTACTACATCACCGCTGACAGCTATGCCGCCGCGAAGAGCAGCCCGCATCTGGAACTGTTCCGCAAAAAAGGCATTGAGGTGCTGCTGCTCTCCGATCGCATCGACGAATGGATGATGAGCTACCTCACTGAGTTTGATGGTAAAACCTTCCAGTCAGTCAGCAAAGCGGATGAATCGCTGAGCAAGCTGGCGGATGAAGAGACCGAAGAGCAGAAAGAGGCGGAAAAAGCGCTGGAGCCGTTTGTTGAGCGGGTGAAAACTCTGCTGGGCGAACGCGTGAAAGAGGTGCGTCTGACGCATCGCCTGACCGATACGCCGGCGATTGTCACTACCGACGCCAACGAGATGACTACGCAGATGGCGAAGTTGTTTGCCGCGGCCGGACAGGAAGTGCCGGAAGTGAAGTACCTGTTCGAAATCAATCCGGATCATCCGCTGGTGAAACGTGTTGCGGATACGCAGGATGAAGCACGCTTCGGTGAGTGGATTGAGCTGCTGCTGGATCAGGCACTACTGGCAGAGCGTGGTACGCTGGACGATCCTAACCAGTTTATCCGCCGCATGAACCAGCTGCTGACCGCATAACGGCAACAGGCCGGTGGTTTTCACCGGCCTCAGACGGCTGATGAAGCCACAGCAGGGTGATTCTGGCCGCTACGAATGAATCCGGTGCGCAGGGAACACGGTCAGAAGAGGAAAGCGTCCCGTGCCATGGACAAAAACGTCAGGAGCGTTTTTGAACAACGCAAAGCGTTGGCCCGGCTACGGGCGCACCTCAGGGATGAGGTGCGTAATTGCGTGGGCCGAGCGTGTCACGGATGACGGCTTTTGCGTCTTTCCGATCTGACCGTGTTTTCTGCGCTGGCTCGGTCTCACCGCTGAGAAGGGCAGATATTATTAGCAGCATCGAGCCGGTGACCCTCACCGGCTTTTTTTATGGTTTTGCGGCATCCTGCAGCCAGTCGCGAAACAGGCTGATCTCCGTATCGTTACGCCGGCTCTGTTTTGTCATCATCCATGTGGCCCGCTCGACGCGAACAAAGCCAAGCGGCGCAAGCAGTGTGCCATCCTCCAGTTCTTTGCATACCAGCAAACGCGGTGCCATCAGGACGCCAAGACCACTTCGTGCAGCCTGAATCCCCAGTGTCAGACTCTCAAAATGCTTACCGCCATTAAAGCGGCCGCTGACCCCAGCTTTGTCCGCCCACTCTGACCAGGCGTGCAGCCGGGTATCCGCATGCAGCAGGGGCATAGCGGCAAGATCCTCGCCGACCCGTAGCTGCGAGGCAAAATGAGGTGCGCAGAGCGGCCCAATCTCATCCTCGCTGACCAGCGTGGCGTCTATGTCAGATTCAGGTGGCTCGCCATGACTAAGGATCATGACATCCACATGTTCGCTGCGCAGTTGCGAGATCTGCGTCAGCGGCTGGAAGTGAACTTCAATCTCCGGATAGCGTTGATAAAAGCTGGCGATACGGGGAATCAGCCATTGCGACAAAAAGCTGGGAGCGCAGGAGATCCGAATCTGCTGAAGCAGACCGGTACGAATGCTTTCGCAGCTACTGCGCAACTCACTGAACGCCTGCTGACAGCTCAGCAGCAGACGTTCACCGTGTGAGGTCAGTTTCACGCGGCCATTACTGCGGACAAAAAGTGGTTTGCCCATCCAGCTCTCCAGCTGGCGAACCTGATGGCTGATGGCGCTGTGTGTAACATGCAGATGTTCAGCCGCCACGCTAAAACTGCTGTGTAAGGCTGCCTGGTGAAAATAGTGCAGCGCTCTCAGTGGCGGCAGTCCGTTCATCCTTATCCCCTGTGCAAAAATCTCACAGGGATTGTTAATTTATATCATTTTAAAGTCCAGATGCATTGACCTACTCTGTAGGGCAAATTCTGGCAGGTTGACTCAGCCTTATATCTGTGATTTTTCATGGATATTCTGCCTCGCTTAACCTGCGTTTACGCCGCACATTCCCCAAAGCGAGACAACCATGGCACACGGCCCTTTATCCTCTGAAACGTCAGCAGAGGCGCGCCATCGGTTACGCCTGGCGCTTTCTCGCTTTTACCGGCTGGAGCAGTTCGATATCTTCTTTGCGCCCTCACTGCATGTGGCGCAGGTCCTTCTTTCTCAGCTGTTTCTGCGGCAGGAGCAGGCACGCAATCAGAACCGTTACGCCTTGCACTTTCCGGTGACTGAACTCAACATCCTGCCAGCGGTTCCGCTTATCGCGGGCAGCATCAGGCTGGTGCCGCATGTCGAATTGCCCAATGGCCGGGTGCGTCCGCTCCAGGATTGCCAGAATCATGGCGTGACGGAGGCGAGCGAGAGTTTCGCCAGCGTGCTGCATCAGAAACTGATCGACGAAGCCCATTTGTTTGTCACCCGACTGGATCGCCATGCCGAGATCTGCAGCGATCTGGTGCTGGTGGCGCTGCGGACCTGTGACTTCAGTACGCTGGTGCGCAGCGAACTGCGTCTGTTTGAACAGGGGATGACCCTGACCGCCACGCATGAGGCACTGCGCCGCTTCGACGATCCGCAGTGGCGGCCTTACAATACCGCCATCGTCGATGCGCTTTCCCTGTCAGATCCGCTGCCGATGAAATCCTGCCATCAGCCCGGTTTGCCGTTTGCCAGCTTTAACGTCCCGGCCTCTGTGATCTCTGCGCTGTCAGATGCGGAAGATGTGGTGAAATGGCCGCAGCAGGCGCGGCTACTGCTGAATGCAAACGTGCGCGGCAGCGGCAAAAAAAGCGTGAATATGACGCATCATCTGAGCCGACGACTGCAATACCTGCTCAGCGCAGGCGTTAAATCTGAAAAAGCGGCCGACAGACCTGCGGGGTCGGGTTCAGGGCCAAAAAGCCAGTAAAGGCGTCCTGCGCGATCCGCGCCCTTCCTTGTGATGAGCGGGTCATAATGGTATGTTCTTTCGCTTCTAAGATAGATCAATGCGATTCGCAAGGGGATTTACGCAATGCGTATTATTCTGCTCGGAGCTCCGGGCGCAGGTAAGGGGACTCAGGCCCAATTCATCATGGAGAAGTATGGCATTCCGCAAATCTCCACCGGTGACATGTTGCGTGCAGCAGTAAAAGCAGGCAGCGAGCTGGGCAACCAGGCGAAAGCCATTATGGATGCTGGCAAACTGGTGACCGATGAGCTGGTGATTGCGCTGGTCAAAGAGCGTATCACCCAGGAAGACTGCAAAAATGGTTTCCTGCTGGACGGTTTCCCGCGCACTATTCCTCAGGCAGATGCAATGAAAGAGGCCGGGATCACCGTTGATCACGTGCTGGAGTTTGCCGTACCGGATGAACTGATCGTTGAGCGTATCGTGGGCCGTCGCGTTCACACGCCATCAGGCCGCGTTTATCACGTCACTTTTAATCCACCGAAAGTGGAAGGCAAAGATGATGTGACTGGCGAAGAGCTGACCATGCGTAAAGACGATCAGGAAGAGACCGTGCGTAAGCGCCTGGTGGAATACCATCAGATGACCGCGCCGCTGATTGCTTACTACAGCAAAGAAGCGGAAGCGGGCAACACCGCCTATCACAAAATCGACGGCACCCGTAAGGTGACCGAAGTGAGTGCCGAGCTGGCTAAGATCCTGGGCTAAGCTCACAGGGGCCGGTATTACTGGCCCCTTTTGCAGTAATCGCTTTTACCTCCCACTAATTCCGCTACAATTTCCCCGTTTTCACGCATCCCCGTTGTTATCAAGGAACTCAAATGAGGCAAGATAAGCCCGGCGTGTTATTGGTTAATTTAGGTACGCCAGACGCGCCCACCACACCTGCAGTTAAACGCTATCTGAAACAGTTTTTAAGCGATCCGCGCGTGGTCGACGCGCCGCGCTGGCTCTGGTGGCCGGTTCTCAATGCCGTAATTCTGCCGTTTCGCTCGCCGCGCGTCTCTAAGCTTTACGCATCGGTCTGGATGGAAGGCGGTTCCCCGCTGATGGTTTACAGCATGCGTCAGCGCGATGCGCTGGCAGCACGGGTCGATATGCCCGTCGAGCTGGGTATGAGCTATGGCAATCCGAGCCTGAAAAGCGCGGTAGATAAGCTGATGGCGCAGGGCGTGACCCGCCTGATTGTGCTGCCGCTCTATCCGCAATTCTCCTGCTCCACCGTGGCCGCAGTGTGGGATGGCCTGACCGAGGTATTCAAAGATTACCGCTCGCTGCCAGATGTGCAGTTTATCCGCGACTACGCCGAACATCCGGCCTATATCGCCGCGCTGAAAGCGACGGTAGAGCGATCCTTTGAGCGGCACGGTCAGCCCGATCTGCTGGTGTTATCCTTCCACGGCATTCCGCAGCGTTTTGCTAACGAAGGCGATGACTACCCGCAGCGCTGTGCGGATACCACGGCGGCCCTGGTCAAAGCGCTGGGCCTGCGTGACGATCAGTACATGATGACTTTCCAGTCGCGTTTCGGTCGTGAGCCCTGGCTGATGCCCTACACCGACAAAACCATGGAAAGCCTGCCCGCTAAAGGGATCAAACATGTTCAGGTGATGAGCCCGGGCTTCTCGTCAGACTGCCTGGAGACGCTGGAAGAGATCAGTGGTGAAAACTGCGAAATCTTTATGCATGCCGGGGGGGAGAAGTTTGAGTATATCCCTGCGCTGAACGCCGATGAGGCGCATATCGACATGATGGCGCAACTGGTCGACGCACGCCGTTAAAGCGCAGTCGGAGAGTGTGATATCATTCTCCGCCTGTTTTTCCAGACGGCACCTCCCGATGAAATTTCCCGGCAAACGCAAATCCAAACACTACTTTCCCGTCAGCGCACGCGATCCCCTGTTACAGCCCGCCCAGCACGATGTTGATGCAGGCAGCTGGGTGGTGGGTATCGACCAGACGCTGGTGGATATCGAAGCCAAAGTCGATGACGCTTTTCTCGCACGTTATGGCCTGAGTGCCGGGCACTCGCTGGTTATCGATAATGCCGTCGCGGAAGCGTTGTACAACGAGCTGATGCAGGAAGCACTGATCACCCATCAGTTTGCCGGTGGCACCATCGGTAACACACTGCATAACTTCTCGGTGCTGGCCGATGACCGCTCCGTGCTGCTCGGCGTCATGTGCAATAATATCCAGATTGGCGGCTACGCCTATCGCTATCTCTGCAACACCTCAAGCCGGGTCGATCTTAACTATCTGCAGGGCGTGGATGGCGCCATTGGCCGCTGCTTTACGCTGATTGGCGAACATGGCGAGCGAACCTTTGCTATCAGTCCCGGCCAGATGAACCAGCTCCATCCGGATAACGTACCGGAAGAGGTGATCGCCGGAGCCTCTGCGCTGGTACTGACCTCCTATCTGGTGCGCTGTGCCGAAGGTGAACCGATGCCGCAGGCAACGTTACGGGCGATTGAGTATGCCAAACGCCATAACGTGCCGGTGGTGCTGACGCTGGGCACCAAACATGTGATTGGCGACAATCCTCAGTTCTGGCGCGATTTTCTGCGCGAGCATGTCAGCATCGTGGCGATGAATGAAGAAGAAGCGCTGGCGCTGACCGGCGAAAGCGATCCGCTGCTCGCTGCCAATATGGCGCTGGACTGGGTCGATCTGGTGCTGTGTACCGCTGGCCCGATTGGGCTCTATATGGCGGGTTACACCGAAGAAGAGTTCAAACGCAAAACCAACCATCCGCTGCTGCCTGGCGCGATTGCTGAATTCAATCAGTATGAGTTCAGCCGGGTGATGCGCCAGCAGGATTGCCAGCAGCCGCTGCGCATTTTCTCGCACATCGCGCCTTATATGGGCGGACCGGAAAAGATCATGAACACCAACGGCGCCGGAGATGGTGCGCTGGCGGCGTTACTGCATGACATCACCGCCAACAACTATCACAGCCTGAATGTGCCGAACTCCAGCAAACATGCGCGTCCTTATCTGACCTACTCGTCGCTGGCGCAGGTATGTAAATATGCCAACCGCGTCAGCTACCAGGTGCTGAATCAGCATTCGCCGCGTCTGACCCGCGGCCTGCCGGAGCGGGAAGACAGTCTGGAAGAGTCCTACTGGGATCGGTAAAGCTGGCAGCTGCCGCGCATAAAAAAGCCCTTCTGATGAGAAGGGCCTTAGATGAGTGGCAACGTCTGCCTCGTTCACGGATGAGATCGAGCCTGCTCAGGGAACACGGTCAGATCAGAAAGTTGCTTAAGCCATCCCTGGCGCGGGACGCTTTCTTTTTCTGTCCGTGTTCCCTGCGTGTTGAGTGTATTCGTTGCGGTAAAAATTCACCCTGATTTTGATATATCAGTAGCCTGCCACGCTTTGCTTAACACGAATCAGCGCACGACATCGCAGGGCTGTAAATCTTCGCCCTGTGTCATCTCATCCTGCAGGATTTGCAGCATACTGCTGGCAATCTCACGTTCACCCATCACCACACGGGTGGCACCCCGTTCCATGATGTACTCGACTTCATCGTCATAGTGGGCGCGGGCGATAATCTCGATATTCTGGTGTTTTTCACGTGCGGCGGTGACCACTTCACCCGCTTCATAGCCATTCGGAATAGTCAGTAACAGCCAGCGCGCGCAGTCGAGTCGGGCCAGTTCCATGGTGTCAGCGCGGGCTGCATTACCCAGCACTGACTTAATACCGCGCTCGCGCAGCGCTTCAACACGGGCGCGGGAGTTTTCAACCACCACCAGCGGAACATTGGCCTCAAGCAGCTTCTGACCAATCAGACTGCCCACCCGGCCGTAACCCACAATCACCGCATGATTACAGAAATCTACCGGGATCTGCTTCTCGTCTTCAATCGCCTCTTCCAGCGTCTGCTCTTCCATCGTCTCCGTTTTCGCCAGGAAACGCTCCAGCAGGGTAAACAGGATCGGATTAAGCATAATCGACAGGATGGCGGCGGCCAGCACCAGGTTGCGGCCCTCGTCAGTCAGCAGGCCCAGCGAGATACCGAGTCCGGCCAGAATAAAGGCGAATTCACCAATCTGCGCCAGACTGACCGAAATGGTCAATGCCGTACGACGTGAATGGCCGAGCAGCGACACCAGCAGCCAGGCAGCGACCGATTTACCCAGCACGATAATCACCAGCGCGCCCAGCACCGCCAGCGGCTGCGTCACCAGAATTGACGGGTCAAACAGCATGCCGACCGAGACAAAGAACAGCACGGCAAAGGCATCACGCAGCGGCAGGGTATCGCGCGCGGCGCGATGGCTCAGTTCCGACTCGTTCAGCACCATACCGGCAAAGAAAGCGCCCAGCGCGAACGACACATCAAAGAATTCAACGGCACCAAAGGCGATGCCCAGCGCCAGTGCCAATACCGCCAGAGTAAACAGTTCACGCGAGCCGGTGGCGGCGCTGCGGGCGAGGATCCAGGGCACCGCACGACGTCCCACCACCATCATCAGCACCATAAAGGCGGCGACTTTGCCGATGGTCCACAGCAGGTCCCAGGCCAGTTGTCCGGCACTGGCGTTGCCCTGTTCCATCATGCCGGCAATCGCAGGCAGCAGCACCAGCGTCAGCACCATCACCAGATCTTCAACAATCAGCCAGCCAATCGCAATCTGCCCGCGCTGGCTATCGATCAGCTGTCGCTCCTCTAACGCGCGCAGTAACACCACGGTACTGGCGGTAGAGAGACAGAGACCAAACACCAGGCCGGTCATCCACGACCATCCCAGCGTCCACGACAATCCCATTCCCAGTAACGTCGCAACTGCGATCTGTGCAATAGCACCGGGAATGGCGATCGACTTTACCGACATAAGATCTTTCATTGAGAAGTGCAGGCCGACACCGAACATCAGCAGAATTACGCCAAGTTCAGCCAGTTCAGGGGCCAGATTGGTATCTGCAACAAAGCCGGGAGTATAGGGACCAGCCATCACGCCTGCCAACAGGTAGCCCACCAGGGGCGATATACGCAGGCGGTTCGCCAGCATCCCAAGGAGAAATGCCAGAACCAGTGCCCCGACAATGGTAGTGATCAACGGTGTGGTGTGATGCATGCCTGCCTCCTTGTATACAAATGTATCCGCTTGTAACAAATGAGTTTAATTCAAAATCTATTCTTCCGCTGAGCAATTTGCGGGAATACCCTAAAAAAATAGGAAAATCAGATGAAAACGCAACCGGAAGGCCGTTTTGATTCATTTTCCATAATGCTGGCTGATTTGGCGGTTTAAACCGCAGCGGATAAATAAAAATTAATACGACTAAATGACCTGAGTGTGACGCGGATAAGCGTCAAATTTGCAGGCAGACTCACTAAAGCCGTTCAGCGGCACTTTTGCAGGAGTAAGCAGCGGGTTAACAACAGACATTGCAGCCTGTCGCGGTGTCATCGGCCTAAACAGCCGTGGCTCTGGCGTGATCGCTCGGGCTTAGGCTGGCGCAGCCACGCAAAGCAGAAGCGGGCCCGTGATAAAAAGAGTGGGCATATTCAGGCAGGCGGATGTGGGTTGGCCTTGAGTTCGCCGGGGGAATGTGCGACACAGTGGGGCAAACCGACAGAAAATCGGGCCAGACGGCAAATTAAGGAGAATCACAGTGTTGTTATCAAAATGGACAGGGGCGGGCGTAGCGTTACTGGTGGCCCTGATGCCGCTGTTTTCACAGGCCGCTCAGGCCGATCGCACCTATCGTTTCAGCCTGCTGCACACCAACGATGAGCATGGTCATTTCTGGTTTAATGAACAGGGTGAGTATGGTCTGGCGGCGCAGAAAACCTTGATGGACACGATGCGCTATGATGTGCAGGCCAGAGGCGGTGGCGCATTGATTCTCTCTGCCGGAGATGTGAATACGGGCGTGCCGGAATCCGATGAGCTGGATGCTGAACCCGATTTTCGCGCGATGAACCTGATTGGCTATGATGCCATGGCGCTGGGCAATCATGAATTCGACAAGCCCATCGCGGTTCTGCGCAAGCAGGAGAAGTGGGCGCGATTCCCGCTGCTCGCCGCCAACGTTTATCAGAAAAGTACTGGTCAGCGCCTGTTTAAACCCTGGGCAGTATTCAACCGTCTCGGGCTGAAAATTGCGGTGGTCGGGCTGATCACCCCGGATACGGCGAAACTGGCTAATCCGGCGGGCCTGACAGATACCGAATTCCGCGATCCGATTGCGGAGGCGGTGAAGGCGGTTGCCGAGCTGCGCGCCACCGAGAAGCCGGACGTGATTGTCGCGCTGACCCACCTTGGTCACTATGACGACGGTAAGCATGGCAGCAATGGCATTGATGACGTCACCCTGGCGCGCAGCCTGCCTGCCGGAACGATCGATCTGATTGTGGGTGGTCATTCGCATGATGCGGTCTGCATGGAGAAAGAGAACGTCAGCGTCAAAAATTATCAGCCTGGCCAGCCCTGCAAACCCGATCAGCAAAACGGGATCTGGATTATGCAGGCGGATAAATGGGGCAAATATGTCGGACGTGGTGACTTTACCTTCCGTAACGGGCAGGTGACGCTGGAGGCTTATCAGCTGGTGCCGGTCAACCTCAAACATCAGATAAAGAATGCGGATGGCAGCGAAACCTGGCTCACCTGGCAGGAAGAGATCCCGAAAAACACCGCCATGATGAAACTGTTGATGCCATTTCAGAAACGGGCTGAGGCGAAGTTAACCGTAAATGTCGGCAGCGCCGACGGTAACTTCAGCGGTGAAAAAGAGCAGGTTCGCTTTGAGCAGACGAATCTCGGCCAGCTGATTCTGCGCGCTCAGATGGCGCACACCAAAGCCGATTTTGCGGTGATGAGCGGTGGGGGTATTCGCACCTCGCTGAAATCGGGCAAGCTGAGCTGGCGTGACCTGCTGCAGGTCCAGCCGTTTGGCAATCAGGTGGTCTCGGTCAGCCTGACCGGCGCGGAGATCAAAAAATATCTGGATGTGGTCGCAAATATTCAGCCTGACTCTGGCGGCTACGCTCAGTTTGCCGGTATCAGCCTGACCGCCGACGGTAAACATGTCAGCGACGTCAGTATTAACGGAAAACCGCTGCAGGATGCGCAGCATTATCGCATGGCAACCAACAGCTTCAATGCGGCTGGCGGCGACGGTTATCCGCGTCTGGATAATCATGCGGGTTATCTCAACAGCGGCGCAATCGATGCGCAGGTGTTGCGTGACTGGATCAAGACGCATTCGCCGGTAAAAGCCAGCGACTATCAGCCGAAAGGGCAGATTGTGCATCTGACCGATGAGCAGATCCGGGCGCGCGATGAGGCTGCGGAAAAAGCGCGGAAGCGTAACTATCCCAAAATGATCCTGGCCTGGATCTGGCCATGGGGGAACGAAACAGCCGCCAGGCATTGAACTGACAGGGAGGCGCAAGCGCCTCCCGTTTTCATCACGCCCGGCAGGAGTGACGTCTGATCCAGCGCTCGCGCAGTTTGTCCCACACCCAGTTGTAGGTCATGGTATAGGGCAGGAAGAAGAGGAAAAAGGCCACTTCAACCAGGAAAGCCTGCCACAGAGAAATATCCAGCATCAGGGCGGCAATCGGCAGACCAATCAGGATAAAACCGCCTTCAAATCCCAGCGCATGTAATACACGCACGCCCGGCCCGCGTTTCTGGCCTGGCGCATAGAGGCGATCAAATCCGCTGTTGTAAATCATGTTCCATAGCATCGCGACCGTCGAGAGCATAATCGCCAGCGATCCCATCTGAAACAGCGGCTTATTCATTGCCCATGCCGCCAGCGGCGAAACGGTCAGAATCGCCAGCGTTTCAAAGCAGACAGCATGAAGAATACGTTCTTTAAGTGAGCGGGTACGCATTATTAATTCTCCTTTAGTGATGCGGCGCATTTTCACACGTCGGAATGCTAAGATAAAATGAATACCTATCGAAAAAAGCGATGGTTCAGATGCGTTACTCCCCGGAATCCCTTGAGGCTTTTATGCAGACTGTGGCGAGCGGTTCTTTCTCTGCCGCTGCGCGCGCGCTGGGTAAAAGTCAGTCCACCATCAGCGCGGCGGTAGCCAGTCTTGAAGACGACCTTGGCTTTGCGCTGTTTGAACGGGCAGGGCGTCAGCCGGTTCTCACCGAGCAGGGACGCCGCGTGATTCCTCAGGTTCAGCAGATCCTGGCAGCCAGCGAGCGGCTGGATGCGCTGGCGATACGGCTGTCGCAGGGCGTTGAACCCCGGCTCAGTTTTGCCATGTCAGACTTCTGGCAAACGGATCATCACGAGCATCTGCTCAGGCAATTTGATGCCCGTTATCCGGAGATTGAACTGGAGGTCATGATTGCCGAGGATGGTGATGTGCTGGATCTGCTGCAGGCCGGGCGGGTACATCTGGGCGTGGTGCGGGCACAGCCCAATCTGCCGGTGGATATTGCGGTGGCGCGACTGCAGGTTGAAGCACAGATGGCGGTCTTTTTACATCGCGATCATCCGCTGGCCCAGCTTAAGACCCTGAGCGAGAGCGAGCTGGAAGGGGTTCGTCACCTGCGATTAAATACCTGGGTTGAGGCATCTGAACCCGCGCCAATGGGGCGCATCTGGTCGGCACCGACCTATCTGTTACTGCTGGAGATGGCAGAGCAGGGGTTTGGCTGGACGATTCTGCCGCGCTGGCTGGTGAAACAGTTTGGTCATGGCGTTCTGAAAGAGTTGTCGATGCCGGGCTGGCCGCAGCATATCGCCATTGAGGTGGTCTGGTCACGCCGTACGCCACCTGGGCCGGCAGGTCGCTGGATGATCGATCAACTCTGCGCCCAGCCACGGGTTTAGTCGTGGCGGGCGATATCCGCAAACGGGGCGTCCAGCAGTCGTGAAAGATCCTGGGGAGCCAGTTCGATATCCAGCCCACGCTTGCCGCCTGAGATAAACATGGCGTCAAACGCGCTGGCAGAGTGGTCGATCACCGTCGGCAGCCGTTTTTTCTGGCCCAGCGGACTGATGCCGCCCACCAGATAGCCAGTGACCCGCTGCGCCAGCTGTGGGTCGGCCATATCCGCTTTCTTCGCGCCCAGCGCCTTTGCCACCTTCTTGAGATCCAGTTGCGTCGATACCGGCGTAATCGCCACTGCCAGCTGTTTTGCCTCGCCATTCAGCGTCACCAGCAGCGTCTTATAGACCTGGCGCGCATCCAGATTCAGTTTACGTACCGCTTCGTCACCAAAATGGGTTTCGCTGCTGTCATGCTCATAGGGATGCAGGGTGAAACTGACTTTTTGTTTTTCCAGCAATTTTACGGCGGGCGTCATACAGGTTCCTTACTAAGAAAAATCTTATTACGCAGAATCGAGGAAAAAGGTGGCGAAATTTTGTTCTTTGAGTAAGAATTGGCCGCGCGCCAGCAATCTGATTGCTGAGCGATAACCAAAATCATAAACAAATTCCTCTTTGACGGGCCGATAATATTATCGGCTCTCTTTTTTTCAGGGCTTCTTCAGCATCTCAGGCAGGTTATCTTCGCCGTAAAGATGCAGAGCACCGACCGCCACCACATAGTTTCCCGCCGATAACCCCTGAAGTCTGTCACACCACTGCGCATTTCGCTGACCGATCAACGTATCATTCAGCGCCTGGCTGAAGGTGGCGGGCAGGGTGATCTCCGGCTGGCGTGGCGGCGTATCGAGCCACCAGCTCACCATCATCTGCAGCAGACGCGCATTGGTGTGCCAGTGCAGCAGCGTATCCTGCAACAACGCCATGCCGTCATCCGACAGTGCAGTCAGCAGGGCGATCTGCGCCTCTGCACCTTCCAGTTCAATCACCGGTTTGTTCAGACCTTTCGCGGCCTGCAACAGCTGATAATCGATGCCGTAGTCAGGTCGCAATCCCAGCCTTTGTGCCTGCTGCGCCTGTAACATCAGCGCCACCTGCCAGGCGGGCAGATTATCAAACAGGCTCAGATTGAGGCTCATCTCCTGACAGAGTGCGGTAAGCGTTTGCATCGCGTGGCTATCCAGCCGGGTGGAGAGCGCGGGACGATCGCCATGGTGATCAAAGGGTGAACCACCCTGAGTAATATCCGCTTCCACAACCAGTGCATCCGCCTGCTGCAACTGACGCAGCAGACGGGCGGGCAACGGCTGCATGTCGCGCGTCCCCATGTGGATGCTGCCGACCAGATGCAGCTGACGATCGCCAAGCCGGACATCCATCGCAGGCCAGCGGTAACTGGCGGGAAAAAGTTGGCTGATAAAGCCGCGCAGTGAGCGCCAAACGTTGCCTGTCATTCCCGGTCCTTTGCGATTCAAAACCCCATGCTAGCGACTTCAGCGCGCGAAAAACAGCGCTGAAACGGCGATTACTCGCGCGGTGGCCGGTAACGCAGCAGGCGGTTAGCATTGCTGACCACGGTAATGGAGGAGAGCGCCATTGCGGCACCCGCCACAATCGGGCTGAGCAGGGTTCCGGTCAGCGGATAGAGCACACCCGCTGCCACCGGAATGCCGATGCTGTTATAGATAAATGCCCCAAACAGATTCTGCCGGATATTGCGCAGGGTCGCGGAAGAGAGCGCTAACGCGTCTGCCACGCTGTTCAGGTCGGCACGCATCAACGTAATACCTGCCGTTTCCACCGCCACATCGCTGCCGCCGCCCATGGCAATGCCCACATCGGCCTGCGCCAGTGCGGGCGCGTCATTGATGCCATCACCCACCATCGCGACGCGACGGCCCTGCCGCTGTAATTGTTCAATGGCAGCCGCTTTGCCTTCCGGCATCACGCCCGCGATCACTTCATCAATACCGACCTCGGCCGCAATGGCGCGCGCGGTATTTTCATGGTCGCCGGTCAGCATAATCAGGCGATAACCCTGCTGATGCAGTCGCTTCAGGGCTGCGCCGCTTTCCGGTCGAAGCTGATCGCGCAGCGCGATAAGCCCGGTTAACTGGCCCTGCTCAGCCAGTAACACCGGCGTTGCACCCTGTTGCGTCAGCCGCGCAATCTCTGCTTCCGCCGTCTGGCAATCGACGCCGTTATCCTGCATCAGCGCGGCATTACCCAGCAGCAGCGTTCTGCCATCCAGACTACCGCTGACCCCTTTGCCACGTATTGTACGAAATTGCGCTAACAGAGGCGGCTGGGTCAGTTTCGCTTCGGCGACAATCGCTTTCGCCAGTGGATGACCCGAGGCGAACTCCAGCGCAGCCGCGGTCGCTAACACGGATTCACGGGTGGCATCACCCCAGACCTGCACGTCACTGACCTGCGGCTTACCAGCAGTGAGTGTGCCGGTTTTATCAAACACCAGGGTGTCGATTTGGCTGGCGCGCTGCAAGGCATCGGCGTCGCGGACCAGCACGCCCAGCTCGGCGGCGCGGCCAACACCGGCAATAATCGACATCGGCGTCGCCAGTCCCAGCGCACAAGGACAGGCGATAATCAGTACGGTTGTCGCGATCACCAGCATGTAAGCAATTTGTGGCTGCGGTCCGAACAGATACCATACTGCGCCGCTGAGCAGTGCAATCAACACCACCACCGGGACAAAAACGGCAGAGATGCGATCTGCCAGACGGCCCACATCCGGTTTACTGCTCTGCGCCTGACGCACCAGCCGGATAATGCGCGACAGGGTGGTGTGATTACCCGTCGCCCGGGCGATAAATTCTACCGAGCCATCCTGCACCAGGGTGCCGGCAAAGATGGCTGCGCCCGGGGTCTTGCTTTGCGGCACCGCTTCGCCGGTCAGCATCGCTTCATCAAACCAGGCTTCACCCGTGGCGATTTCGCCATCGACCGGCACCCGATCGCCGGTGACCAGCCGCAGCGTCATGCCGGGCTGCACTTCGCTGACCGGAATCAGCCTGTCGCCCTGTTGATCAACCTGCCGCGCCTGGGCTGGCGTCAGATCCAGCAATCTTTCCAGCGCCTTAGAGGATCGCTGACGCGCCCGTTGCTCCAGGGCATGCCCCAGATTGATCAGGCCCAGGATCATGACGCTGGCTTCGAAATAGAGATGGCGTGCCTGTGGCGGGAAAAAGTCGGGCCACAGCACCACGCTAAAGGAGTAAATCCAGGCGGCGCCTGTGCCGAGTGCCACCAGCGTATCCATGGTGGCGCTGCCATTGCGTAAACTGCGCCAGGCACTGCGATAAAAATGGCTGCCGGTGACGATCATGATCAGCAGAGTCACGATGCCCAGCGTCAGCCAGACGCCGTGGTTGTGGTCGGTGAGCATCATGTTGTCGCCCACCATGCCCCAGATCATCAGCGGCACGCCAAACGCTAAGGCGACTGCAGCCTGCCAGCTGAAACGCCGCATCGCGCTGCGGGCGCTGAGCTGCTGCTTCTCCCGTCGCTCCTGCTCATCATCCACCACCTGCGCGCCATAACCTGCGGCATCGACGGCAGATACCAGCTGCTGCGGATCAGCGCCGCCCAGCACCAGGGCACTGCGTTCGCCGAGATTGACGCGCGCCTGGCTGACGCCAGCGACCTGCTGCAGCGCTTTTTCCACCCGACTCACGCAGCTGGCGCAGGTCATGCCCTCAATCAGCAGCATATGGGTGGGGAGTGTTGTTTCTGCCGGACGGGAAGCGGTCTCCGTTGTCAGCGCCTCCGACGGCGGCTCCGATGCTGTCAACGGTTCAGACTTTGGGGAAGCGTCCGCCGTTTTCAGCGTCGCGTGATAACCCGCCTGCTCCACGGTGGCGATCAGCGCCGCCGCATCCGCGTGACCGGAAACCAGCGCTTCCTGTTGGGTCACGTCGGCCTGGTCAACATCATCGCGTTGTTCCAGTGCCTCTTTGACGCGTTTAACGCAGTGGCCGCAGGACAAGCCGTCCAGTGCCAGAGAAATAGTGTGTGACATAATCAACTCCTTCTGTAATCCCATTTGACCGATTGGTCAGTTTCGATTCATGCTTAAGCATAAACCTTCCATCAAGGGGAAGGTCAAGGGGACGAAAATGAACATCAGCGATGTGGCAAAAAAGACCGGTCTGACCAGCAAGGCGATTCGTTTTTACGAAGAGAAGGGGGTGGTGACGCCGCCGTTGCGCAGTGAAAATGGTTACCGAAGCTATAACGGACACCATCTTGAGGAGCTGAGCCTGTTACGTCAGGCAAGGCAGGTTGGTTTTACGCTTGATGAGTGTCGTGAGCTGGTGGCGCTGTTTAACAATCCGTTGCGCCACAGTGCCGATGTAAAAGCCCGTACCCTGCAGAAAGCGGATGAAATTGCGGCACATATTGAAGAGCTACACGCCATGCGCGCTCGCCTGCTGGCGCTGGCGGACGCCTGTCCCGGCGATGACAGCGCTGAATGCCCGATTATCAACAATCTGGCCGGGTGCTGCGATCAGCGTGGCTGAATACGCAGGGTGATACCCTCAATGCCGACCACGACCACCGGTGTGCCCGCAGGCAGATCCTGATCCGCCTCAACCCGCCAGCTGCTGTCCCCGAGTCGCACATGGCCGGTGCGGTTATGCAGCGCGGTATCCAGCGTGAGCTGCAACCCGATCATCTGGCTGCCGCGCTGGTTCAGAACATTGGGTTTCTGACGCGCTTCACGGTGGCGCATCCAGCGATACCACAAAAAGACGCAGATCAGCGTCAGCACGGCAAACAGAGAACCCTGCGCCGTCCAGCTCACCGGCATAAACCACTCAATGAGGCCGACGATGACTGCCGCCAGACCGCTCCAGAGCAGGTAACCGCTGGTGCCGAGCATCTCAGCCGCCAGCAATAACCCGCCCAGCGTCAGCCAGAACCAGTGCGGATGCGCGATAATATCGACCAGCATCAGCGTTTCGACTCAGTGCGTGATTCCTTCAGCAGTTCACCGATGCCCGCAATCGAACCCAGCAGACTGCTCGCCTCCAGCGGCATCATCACCACTTTGCTGTTGTTGGCTTCACCAATTTTTTGCAGTGCATCGGTATATTTCTGCGCCACAAAGTAGTTGATAGCCTGAATATCACCTGATGCGATCGCTTCCGAAACCATTTTAGTGGCATTAGCTTCCGCTTCAGCCTGGCGTTCGCGCGCTTCTGCCTGCAGGAATGCCGAGGTCCGTTCACCTTCTGCTTTGAGGATTTGCGACTGTTTATCCCCTTCAGCGCGCAGGATCGCCGCCTGTCGCACCCCTTCGGCGGTCAGAATATCGGCGCGCTTGGTGCGCTCCGCTTTCATCTGCGCATTCATCGCGCCAATCAGCTCCTGCGGCGGACGCACATCGCGGATCTCGATGCGGGTGATCTTGACGCCCCATGGATTGGTCGCTTCATCCACGATATGCAGCAGGCGGGTATTGATGCTGTCGCGCTGTGACAGCATTTCGTCCAGCTCCATGCTGCCAAGCACGGTACGCATATTGGTCATGGTGAGGTTCAGAATTGCCTGCTCAAGATTGCTGACTTCATACGCAGCACGCGCCGGGTCAACGACCTGAATAAAGCAGACCGCATCGATGGTGACGTTGGCATTGTCTTTGGAGATGATCTCCTGAGAGGGAATATCCAGTACCTGTTCCATCATATTGATCTTACGACCGACACGATCCATGAACGGCACCACCAGGCTCAACCCTGGCTGCAGCGTGCGGGTATAACGGCCAAAACGCTCAACCGTCCATTGAAAACCTTGTGGCACGATCTTAACCGTGGCCCAGACCGCCACCAGTGCCAGAATAATCAGGGCAGGAATTACAGTTATCATACAACCTCCACATTGTCAGATTAACGGGCCGAGTCGCTTCGGCCCGGGGTGCTGCCGGTTAGTAGAGCAGGGAATAGAGCTGGCGACGATAACGTGCCGCAAGTGCATCGCCGGTACCCAGCGCCGCCAGAATTTCCTGCAGCATTTTACGCGCCTGGCCATCAGCGGCATTAAGATCGGATTTCAGGAAGCTGAACAGCAGTTCCAGCGCTTCTTCATTGCGACCCACCTGATGCAGCTGTAACGAGAGTTTAGCAGCCAGCCCGGCGTTAGTCGGATCAGCCTCCAGCTCGGCTTGCAGCTGCTGAATCTCTGGCGTATCGGCCGCCTGTTTCAGCAGATCGATCTGCGCCATCAGGCTCTGATAGCGGGTATCCTGATCCTGCAATGGCACCACTTTCAGCACCGCTTCCGCTTCATCGCTGCGGTTCAGTGTAATCAGTACGTCAGCCAGCAGGAAGCCAATTTCGCTGGACTGGTTGCTCAGCTGCCATGCGTCTTTTAACAGCGGCAGCGCCTCCAGCGGTTTACCTTCCTGCATCAGCGCCATCGCCTGCTGCGCTTTTAGCTCTTCTTCGCGCGGCAGCACTTTTTCCAGCAGGGCGCGGATCGCTTCTTCCGGCTGTGGGCCCTGGAAACCGTCAACCGGCTGACCATCCTGGAACAGGTAGACGGTCGGGATTGAACGCAGACCAAACTGCGAGGCCACCCTTTGCTCTTTGTCGCAATCCAGTTTTGCGAGAATAAACTGACCCGCGTACTCCTGCGCCAGGCGCTCCAGCACAGGCGTCAGCTCCTGACAGTGCTGGCTGCGCTCAGACCAGAAGTAGAACAACACCGGCAGCTGCATCGACTGCTCAAGGGTCTGCTGCAGGTTAGATTCGTTGATGTCGATGATAGAAGCTTGTGGTGACATGGATAAGTCTCTTTGCAAAAAGTGTTCTAAGGATATGGGGCCAACTGGCCCGGCTTCAAGCGCTATTGCGCATGGCTGATTAATGGCTGCGCAAAATGCGATCCAGCATCCAGCCGGGCAGTAACCGTTTAAGCAGCATCATCACGTGTGCGACCAGCGTCACCGGATAGCGTAAACGCGGATGTTTACTCTCGAGTGCATGACGAAGTTTAGGCAGAATGGCTTCCGGTGGCAGAGTAAAGCGTGCCGCGATGCCGGGGTTACGCACCGGGTTCTGCTGTTCGCCCTGCGTCACATTGTCGGTAAAACGGGTCTCAATCGGACCGGGTTCAATCAGGCTGACCCGGATGCCGCTGCTGCGCACTTCAAGCCGCAGCGCATCGCTCCAGGCTTCCAGCGCATATTTACTGGCGGCATAGGCACCCCGGCCTGGCGTGGAGATCAGCCCCAGCACGGAGCTGGTATTAATAATGCGGCCATCGCCGCTGGCCTGCAGCGCGGGCAACAGACGCAGTGTCAGCTGATGGACGCCGAAAAAGTTGCTGGAAAACTGCTGTTCCAGCTGCTGGCGGGAGAGGGTGTGCAGCGGGCCATAGAGTCCAAATCCGGCGTTGTTGAATAGCGCCGTCAGACGGTTATCGCAGAGCGCGATCACAGTGTCGGCGGCGCGATCCACACTTTGCGGATCGTCGAGATCCAGTTGTAGCCCGGTAAAGCCCAGTGTTTCCATGCGGGCGACATCCTCTGCTTTACGGCAGGCGGCGATCACCCGGTAACCCCGCGCCAGTAAATCGTGAGCGGCAACCAGGCCAATACCGCTGGAACAACCTGTAATCAGAATGGTTTTTTGCACAAATTCACGCCCCTTTAATTAGATTAATAATCAATAAGTTAAGTTGTATTGGTTAATGTTTTATGTTGTGGATTGACAGTTTGTTGCCCGCACCGGCTGGCAGAATGGGCGGTAAACGGGGCTATACAGCCCCGCAAAAAATGCCCGGTTTCAGATTTTACGTCTGAGCAGAAAGACCAGTGTGCTTAGTTGACGGGTGGCAGTCCCATTTGTGTGATTTCAGCAGAATGGTTTTTGTTCAGATTAATTTGGCACTGGTCGATATATGACTGGTAGTCGTATGCGTCTTCGTTAAGCTCTGTAGCTACTGACAGACAAAGTTGAGTCCGGTAATCCTTCCATTTTTTTTGCGCATCCAGAAAGCGCCGAGAGTAAACGTCTCCGGACGTTTCTTTGCTGGACTCTTTTCCATTAAAAGGGCCGACATTATTGGCTTTGATTCTTTTGACTGTATCCGTTATTAGCGCATCCAGCGCTTTATTGCTGTTGTCTCTTTTGGCAGACAGACAGTTATATGCAGTTGGTATGTCTTCATTCTGTTTGAAGCAGGCGTCACGTTCTGGCCCTGATGATAATTCAGCCTGCGCCATAGCAGGTGCAATAAGAGCGACCATTAGAATTAAGACTTTTTTCACTGTAGATACCTTATTCTGCTTCTGTGGTTTTCGTAGGTCATGTATATAGGACTACTTTTGATATGGGCTATTAACGCGGCCTTACCTTCAATTGCGGCTTGAAACAGTGCTCTGGCATTGTGAACACCCTGATAGAAAATATCGGTTACGACATCTCGAATTTTGGGGTCTAACTGTTCCCATGCTGGGGCGGAAGGCATGGATTGTGCTATTCGCCGATAAAGGTTAAGGGCTTCGTTCCGTTTAACCCTGTACACAATTTCAAAAAGTCGGATTTGTTGAGTGTGGGTTATCTCGCCGACCAACGGACCATAAACCTTAACAAACTGTTCTGCGTGCCGCCCTCTCAGGCCAGCTGCTTTAGAGCACAGAACAGCTTTATATTCTTCAATCCCAGCTTGCCTTAGTGTGGAGTAGATTTCACCAGCAGATCTACTGCCCATATCATAGCCTCGACCAAGTGTAACCCCCGAAAAACTCGTGGGCGGCCATTGAAGAATGCGTGAAAAATTGGGATAGCGGCGCTGTTTGAAGGGCTCCAGGGCGGTTATATAGTCGGTGCCTTCGGCGTCAAAAGTAATTTGTCCCTGGCTGACTCGTAAGGGGCCAGAGGTATTAGAAGGCCGCCAGCCAGGTGTGGTTGCTTCACTTATTGCCCTGA
This sequence comes from Pantoea sp. E956-1, assembly GCF_982223955.1. NCBI lineage: Bacteria > Pseudomonadati > Pseudomonadota > Gammaproteobacteria > Enterobacterales > Erwiniaceae > Pantoea > Pantoea sp. E956-1. Next base: position 113,578 of record NZ_CEUYZP010000015.1, read on the forward strand.
TAAACCATGTGTCGGCTGGCTGAACCAATCCACTCTGCGAGAGATTCAGCAACCGCTGATACCAGCGTATAGCCTCAGTGGTGGCAGTATCGCATTGTCCATTTGTTGGGAGCCTGCGACCCGTTGCGAACTGATAGCCAGCATCATTTATCATGCGTTGAATTGATTTAACTTCATTGGGATTATTGGTGCCACAAGCGCCGACAGATGAAGTCAGGCGAAATATGCGGGGGTCGTGATAGCGGTGATAGGGCATATACATTCCTTTGCAGCTAAAATTCCGTGCAGAAATATTAACCAGTTGGAGAGGGTAACGCCAACTTATATGCGACCGTTAAGATGCTAATTTAAGATGCATTAAAGTGAATTTTAAGGAACGGCAGAATTATCTTTTCGCATTGATATTGTTTAGAGAGGAAGCCTGGACGGTCAGGAATGGCAAAGCGGTCGAAAATCTGCGTCGCCACCTTGCCGTTATTTTGAATGGAATTAATTTTAACTTAATGATTTTAAGATGTTTTTAATGTATCAAAAGTGCTTTTGCATTTCTTTACCCTTTTGGCGCATCCCGGCGCGCTACGGCTGCTTAACTAAGGGGGCCAGATCTTTTGCCATCAACTGGGTGATAAAAGGCTGGGCATCAGGATTAGGATGAATGCCATCCTGCTGCATCCACTCGGGTTTCAGATAAACCTGCTCCATGAAAAAGGGCACCAGAGGAATGTTATGCTGCTGGGCTAATGCGGGATAGATGCCGCTGAACGCTTCGGTGTAGCGGCGGCCATAGTTGGCAGGCAGACGAATCTGCATCAGCAGCGGCTTTGCATTGGCGGCTTTAACATCGTCGATAACTTTACTCAGATTCTGCGCGATAGCGTCGGGCGGGAAACCGCGCAGACCATCGTTACCGCCCAATTCGATTAACACCCATTGTGGCTGATGCTGTTTTAATAGTGCGGGCAGGCGCGCCAGCCCCTGTGCAGCCGTATCACCGCTGATACTGGCGTTGATCACTTTAGGTTTTTGCTGCCACTGCTTATCAAGCAGGCTGGGCCATGCCGCGGTGGCAGACATGCGATAGCCCGCACTCAGGCTGTCGCCCAGTACCATCAGCGTATCTGCAGCAGCAACACGCGACACCAGCAGAAGAATCAATAACAGGAAGGGATAATGCCAGCGGAAAACATTGTTGAAGTTCATCATCTTACTAAGTCCGTCGGTCAGGGAGAGCATCAGTTAACCATCCTTACCGGAGTTGAGTTGGTTGTCAAACCAGCTGAGACCATTGCGCTGATTGGCGAGTCCGGTTCCGGCAAGTCAACCCTGCTCGGAATTCTGGCCGGGCTGGACGATGGCAGCAGCGGCGAAGTTCACCTGCTGGGGCAGCCGCTGCACCAGATGAACGAAGAGCAACGTGCGGCCCTGCGTGCCCGGCAGGTCGGCTTTGTGTTCCAGTCATTTATGCTGGTGCCAACCCTGAATGCCCAGGAGAATGTGCAGTTGCCGTCGCTGCTGCGCGGCGACAGCGACCGTCAGAGCCGTGAACAGGCGAAAGAGCTTCTGACGCTGCTCGGACTGGGTGAACGTCTGCATCATCTGCCCGCCCAGCTTTCAGGCGGTGAGCAGCAGCGGGTGGCGCTGGCCCGCGCCTTCAGTGGCCGTCCTGGCCTGCTGTTTGCCGATGAGCCGACCGGCAATCTCGATCGTAAAACCGGTGACCGCATCGCCGATCTGCTGTTTTCCCTTAACCGCGACTTCGCCACCACGCTGATTCTGGTGACGCATGACGAGCAACTGGCGGCGCGCTGCGATCGTCGCCTGCGGCTGCGCGACGGTAAATTGTGGGAGGAGCAATGATCTGGCGCTGGTTCTGGCGCGAGTGGCGCTCGCCCTCGCTGCTGATTGTCTGGCTGGCCCTGACGCTGGCGGTGGCCTGCGTGCTGGCGCTGGGGTCGATCAGCGACCGCATGGAAAAAGGGCTGAATCAGCAGAGCCGTGATTTTATGGCCGGTGACCGTACGCTGCGCAGCAGTGATGCTGCGCCAGACGCCTGGCTGACAAAAGCGGCTGAAACTGGTCTGACGGTCAGCCGTCAGCTGACCTTTATGACCATGACCTTTGCCGATCAGTCACCGCAGCTTGCCTCAGTAAAAGCGGTGGATGATCGCTACCCAATGTTTGGCACGCTGCAGACGCAGCCGCCAGGGCTGAGGCCGCAGGCGGGTACCGCGCTGGCGGCACCGCGCCTGATGGCGCTGCTGAACCTGAAAGTGGGCGACACGCTGGAAGTGGGTGACACCCAGCTGCGCATCAGCGGCGAGGTGATCCAGGAGCCGGATGGCGGCTTTAACCCGTTTGAGATGGCGCCGCGTCTGCTGATCAATCTGGCGGATGCCGCCAAAACCGGTGCGATTCAGCCAGGCAGCCGCATCACCTGGCGCTATAAGTTCTCCGGTAATCCCGATCAGCTGGCCAGCTATGACCGCTGGATTGAACCGCAGCTGAAGACGGACCAGCGCTGGATCAGCGTGGAGAACTCGGAAGATGCACTGGGCCGTTCGATGCAGCGCGCGCAGCAGTTCCTGCTGCTCTCGGCCTTGCTGACGCTGATGCTGGCGATTGCGGCCGTGGCGGTCGCCATGAGCCACTATTGCCGCAGCCGCTACGATCTGGTGGCGGTGCTGAAAACCCTGGGTGCGACGCACGGCGCGTTGCAGCGGTTGATCATCGGTCAGTGGCTGGCGGTGCTGCTGCTGGCGGCGATTGCCGGTGGTCTGGTGGGGCAGGGCGTTGAGGCGATCCTGATGGCGATGCTGAAACCCGTGCTGCCTGCCAGCTTACCGGCGGCCAGCGTCTGGCCGTGGATCTGGGCGGTGGGATCGCTGTTTGTGATTTCGCTGCTGGTGGGGCTGCGTCCCTATCGTCTGCTGCTGGCGACGCAGCCGCTGCGGGTGTTGCGGCGCGATGCGGTGGCAAACCTCTGGCCGCTGAAGATCTATATTCCGGTGATGATTGCTGTCGTAGTGACGCTGTTAGCGCTGCTGGTTGGCGGCAGTAAAATGCTCTGGGCGCTGCTGGCGGGCGTGGTCGTGCTGGCGGGATTGCTGGCACTACTCGGCTGGGGAACCCTGCTGCTGCTGCGTCGGCTGGTGGTGCGCAATCTGGCGTTAAGACTGGCAATCAACCGACTGCTGCGCCAGCCCGGCATGACGCTGAGCCAGCTTGCGGCCTTTTCGCTGTCGTTTATGCTGCTGGCGCTGCTGCTGGTAATGCGTGGCGATCTGCTGGATCGCTGGCAGCAGCAGTTACCGGCGGATAGCCCGAACTTCTTCCTGCTGAACATGACGGCAGATCAGGTGCCGCAGGTGCGTGATTTCCTGCAGTCGCATCAGATCAAACCCGGGACCTTTTACCCGATTGCGCGGGTGCGGCTCAGTGAACTCAACGGTAAACCGGCCGATCCGAAGCTGGATAACGCCCTGAACCGTGAGCTCAACCTGACGGAACTGGCCGATCGCCCGGATCACAATCCGCTGGTGGCAGGCAACTGGCCACCTAAAGCGGGTGAAGTATCGATGGAAGTGGAACTGGCGGATCGGCTGGGGCTGAAGCTCGGCGATACTCTGACGTTCGATGGCGATACGCAGACCTTCAGCGCGCGCATTACCAGTTTGCGTAAAGTGGACTGGGAAAGCCTGAAGCCGAACTTCTTCTTTATCTTCCCGCCGGGCGCGCTCGACAGCCAGCCGCAGACCTGGCTCACCAGCTTCCGCATGGAGGCGAATCCTGTTCTGCTGGCGCAGCTTAACCGTGCTTTTCCGGCGCTGAGTCTGCTGGATATCGGCAGCATTATGCGGCAGATCGGTCAGGTGCTGGCGCAGGTCAGCCAGGCGCTGGAGATCATGGTGGTGCTGGTGACCGCCTGCGGCGTATTGCTGCTGCTGGCGCAGATTCAGGTCGGGATGCGTCAGCGGCGTCAGGAGCTGGTGGTCTATCGCACGCTGGGTGCCGGTAAACGCCTGCTGCGCACGACCCTATGGTGTGAGTTTGCGCTGCTCGGCGTGGTCTCCGGCGTGGCAGCGGCAATGGGGGCAGAAGCGGCACTGTGGGGATTACAGACTAAGATTTTCGACTTCCCGTGGCAGCCTGACTGGACCCTGTGGCTGGCGCTGCCGTTATGTGGTGCGCTGCTGTTATCGCTGTGCGGTGGCTGGCTGGGTATCCGATTACTGAAAGGGAAGGCGCTGTTCAGGAAGTTTGATGCGGCGTAAGGGAGTGCGGGAATAAGGCGGCACCAGGCCGCCTTTGACCTTGAACCCGATCGCACCCGTTACCGGCGTCTGCCTCTGACTTACCGGCGACTGAATCTGACTTACCGGCGACTGAATCTGACTAACCGGTGTCGGCCCTGACTTACCGGCGTATGTGTCCATCATATTAACCTTCTGAGCCGCCTGATAAACCCCTCATCAGGCGGTGCGGAGGATTACAGTTTTTCAACCGCCCAGGCGATGCCGCTGGCGTACGCTTCCGGTAGCTGCGGCACCAGCGCGTTAAGGGCAGCACTGAGCCGTTCTGTATCGCTGTCGGTCAGATTCAGATGGCCCACTTTACGACCCGGACGCACCTCTTTGTCATACCAGTGCAGATGCACCAGCGGCTGTTGCAGCCAGTTGAGATTCACGTCAGTACCGATCAGATTAACCATCGCTGACGGCGCAAACACCACCGGCTGCGGTAATGCCAGGCCAAGAATGGCGCGCAGATGCAGCTCAAACTGGCTGATCGACGCACCGTTCTGCGTCCAGTGCCCACTGTTATGGACGCGCGGCGCCAGCTCATTGATCAGCAGTCCGTCTGGCGTAACGAAGCACTCCATCGCCATTACGCCGACGTAGTTCAGTTCCTGCATGATCGCGCTCAGCATCGCTTCAGCCTGCTGCTGCTGTGCCTGATCTGCCTGCGGAAACGCGACGCTGGTGCGAAGAATACCGTCCTGATGCAGGTTATGCGTCAGCGGATAGAACACCACCTGGCCATCGTGACCGCGCGCCCCCACCAGTGACACTTCACCGGAAAAGTTGATGCCCTTCTCAACGATACATTCGCCGTAGCACGCATCAGGCAACTGGTGAGTTTCATTGGCACGCAGACGCCACTGACCCCGGCCGTCGTAACCGCCGGTGCGGCTTTTCACTATCGCTAACTCGCCCAGCGAGTCGAACACCGCAGGCCATTCGCTTTTGTCCGCCAGCAACTGCCACGGCGCGGTGGCCAGTCCCAGCTGATCCAGCAGCTGTTTCTGCGTCAGACGATCCGCCAGACGCGGAAAGATATCGCGGTTAACAAAGGCCGGATGGCTGGCCAGTTCACGCGTCAGCGCCGTCTCCGGCCAGCGTTCGATTTCGGCGGTGATCACGCTGTCGGCGATAGGGAGCGCGGTGGGATCGGCGTCCAGGCCTACCGGATACACCGCGATGCCCAGCGGTTCACCCGCCTGACGCAGCATACGACCTAACTGGCCGTTGCCCAGTACGCAAACCGGCTTCATGCATCCACCCGCGGATCGGGATGGTTCAGCACCTCATCGGTCTGGCTCTGACGCCAGGTGGTCAGGCGTAACGCCAGCGCACTGTCATGCAGCGCCAGAATCTGCGCCGCGAGCAGCGCGGCATTGGCTGCGCCCGCCTTGCCAATCGCCAGCGTACCAACCGGAATACCGCGCGGCATCTGCACAATTGAATAGAGGCTATCGACGCCGCTCAGTGCTGCGCTCTGCACCGGCACACCCAGCACCGGCACCAGCGTTTTTGCCGCCAGCATACCCGGCAGATGTGCCGCGCCACCTGCGCCAGCAATAATCACCTGAAGACCTTTGTCGGCTGCCGTTTCGGCGAAGCTGAACAGTTTATCCGGGGTGCGGTGCGCAGAGACCACGTCAACATCAAAAGGGACGTCCAGGCTGGAGAGGATTTCAGCGGCGAACTGCATGGTGGCCCAGTCACTTCTGGAACCCATAACAATGGCGATGCGGGCCGGGGCGTTGGATGACATGCGGTCAACTCCTGTGAATGAACAAACAGACCTGGCCGGGCGGACAGGTTTTGAAGGGCACCGAGAATAGCATGAGAAGCACGCAAGGAAAACGGTTGCGTCGGGCTTAAGGTCGTGGATTTAACCGCAGATTAAAAGTCGAAATGGATAAGCTGAATGCCACTGGTGTCGAGCTGGATCATGGAACCCCGGCTGTGCCAGGCACCCAGCACCGCGCGTTGCGCCGGTTCACCCTGCAGGCTCAGCGTATGAATCGCCGGGCGATGAGTGTGACCGTGGATTAGCAGCGGCGCCTGCTGGCGCAGCATGGTGGCGACAACCGCTTCCTGATTTACATCCATGATGGTCTGGGATTTATGCTGGTTGGCCTGTTTACTGTCGGCGCGCATCCGGGCGGCAATGCGTTTACGTATCCACAACGGCAACGCCAGAAACAGCCGCTGGATCCAGGGATTATGCACTTTGGCCCGAAAACGCAGGTAACCTGCATCGTCGGTACAGAGCGTATCGCCGTGCATGATCAGCAACCGATGGCCGTAGAGCGTCAGCACCTGCTCTTCCGGCAGCAGCGTCATGCCGCAGGCCTGCGCGAAGCGTCGGCCAATCAGGAAGTCGCGATTGCCATGGATAAAGTAAACCGGAACCGGCAGGGCGCGCAGGGCGCGGGCCACCTGCTGATGCAGCGGATTGGGATCGTCGTCGCCAATCCAGGCTTCAAACAGGTCGCCGAGAATATAGAGCGCGTCACAGTGTGGCGCTTCGCGCTGTAAAAAATGCAGAAAACCGGCGGTAATCGCCGGTTCTTCCTGACACAGATGGAGATCTGCGATAAACAGCGTGCGCGACATTACTCGCTGACGGTCACTTTCTGGATAACGACGTCGTCTTTTGGCACATCCTGGTGCATGCCGCTGCGGCCGGTAGAGACCGCTTTGATCTTCTCGACCACATCCATACCTTCAACCACTTCAGCGAACACGCAGTAGCCCCAGCCCTGAACGCTTTCGTCACGGAAGTTCAGGAAGTCGTTGTCAGCTACGTTGATGAAAAACTGTGCGGTCGCAGAGTGCGGCGCAGAGGTACGTGCCATGGCCAGCGTACCTTTGGTGTTTTTCAGGCCATTGCTGGCTTCGTTCTGAATTTCGGCTTTAGTTTCTTTCTGCTTCATGCCCGGCTCGAAGCCGCCGCCCTGAATCATAAAGCCGTTGATTACGCGGTGGAAAATGGTGTTGTCGTAAAAACCTTCACGGCAGTAATCCAGGAAGTTCTGTACGGTTGCCGGCGCTTTATCATCGAAAGTTTTGATTACGATATCGCCATGGTTCGTCTGGAAAGTTACCATTTTTGTCGTCCTGTAAAGGTTGTCATCAGTTGCTGAGGTCGCTCTGTCGATGGGCGTCCCCCTTTTTGTCGACCGTTCTTATATCATAATTTCCAATGACGCGTCAGCAGCGCGGCGCAGTTGGCTTGCTTTGCGTCGCGCGAGCGATAAAAATACGGCACAATGTCTGGATACTTAAAAGTGCCAACCACACGCGAAAACGGAACCGTTCAATGCTTAAGATTTATAACACCCTGAGTCGACAGAAAGAGGAATTCAAACCCATTCATGCCGGTAAAATCGGGATGTATGTTTGCGGCATCACGGTGTATGACCTCTGTCACATTGGTCATGGGCGGACGTTCGTGGCGTTTGACGTGGTAGCGCGCTACCTGCGTTACCTCGGTTATCAGCTTAATTATGTACGTAACATCACCGACATTGATGACAAAATCATCAAGCGCGCCAACGAAAACGGCGAGAGCATTGAAACCCTGACTAACCGCATGATTGGCGAGATGCACAACGACTTCGCCGCGCTGGGGATTCTGCCGCCCGATCAGGAGCCGCGCGCTACCCGTCACATCGCTGAGATTATCGAGCTGGTTGAAAGACTGATCGCCCGCGGTCACGCTTATGTGGCGGACAATGGCGACGTGATGTTCGATGTGCTTAGCGACACCGATTACGGCGCACTGTCCCGTCAGGATCTGGAGCAGTTGCAGGCGGGCGCGCGCGTTGAAGTCGCCGACGTGAAGCGCAACCCGATGGACTTCGTGCTGTGGAAAATGTCCAAAGCGGATGAGCCAGCCTGGTCATCGCCGTGGGGCAACGGTCGTCCCGGCTGGCACATCGAGTGCTCGGCAATGAACTGCAAACAGCTGGGCACCCATTTCGATATCCACGGCGGCGGTTCAGACCTGATGTTCCCGCACCATGAAAACGAAATCGCCCAGTCGAGCTGCGCCCATGACGGTCCTTACGTCAACTACTGGATGCACTCCGGCATGGTGATGGTTGACCGCGAGAAGATGTCCAAATCGCTTGGTAACTTCTTCACCGTGCGTGACGTGCTGCAACATTATGATGCGGAGACGGTGCGTTACTTCCTGATGTCCGGTCACTATCGCAGCCAGCTTAACTACGGCGAAGATAATCTGAATCAGGCGCGTGCGGCGCTGGAGCGTCTCTATACGGCACTGCGTCACACCGACAGCAGCGTGCCTGCCCACGGCGGCGAAGCCTTTGAAGCGCGGTTCCGCAGCGCAATGGATGATGATTTCAACACCCCGGAAGCCTATTCGGTGCTGTTCGACATGGCGCGAGAAGTGAACCGCCTGAAAAGTGAAGATGGCGCTTCAGCGCACGGGCTGGCGTCGAAGCTGCGCGAGATGGCCAACGTGCTGGGCATCCTGCAGCAGGATCCTGAGCTGTTCCTGCAAAGCGGCGCGCAGGTCAATGACGAAGAGGTTGCCGAGATTGAGCACTGGGTGAAAGCCCGTGCCGATGCGCGCGCCGCCAAAGCCTGGGCGGAAGCGGACATCGCGCGCGACAAGCTTAACGCGCTGGGTGTCATCGTCGAGGATGGGCCGCAGGGCTCCAGCTGGCGTCGAAAATAAACCGGAGAGGGCGAGCAATCGCCCTTTTTTATTATGGCGATTGAACAGATTCAGATCCGTGGCTTCCGCTCGATACGTAACCTGACGCTGTCGCTGCAGCAGCTGAATGTGGTGAGCGGTCCTAACGGCTGCGGCAAATCCAACCTCTACAAAGCGGTGCGGCTGCTGCATGAGGCGGCCAGCGGTCGCCTGGCACTGGCGCTGGCTGAAGAAGGCGGTATTCAGAAAGCGATGTGGGCGGGCGGCTTACGCCGGGGCGATCGCCGACACGATCCAAAGCGCCTGGAGCTGGCCGTGGTGATGGATGACATGGATTACCAGCTGGAGATTGGCTTTCCTGAGCCGCTGGTGACCAGCCTGTTCAATCTCGATCCGCTGGTGAAGCAGGAGCGACTCTGGCTGAGCGGTCAGCAGCGTCGCCCTTCCGCCTGTATTATGCAGCGCGAAAATCAGACCGCCTTTCTGCACAACGTTGAGGGCGAGCGCGTCGCCTATCCGGCGGTGCTGCATCCCGAAGAGTCGCTGTTTGGTCAGCTTGGCGAACCGCATCGCTATCCGGAGCTTTCGCAGCTGCGCGAACGTCTGCAGCAGTGGCGCTTCTACCATGAGTTTGCGGTCTGGCCTGGCTCACCGATACGTGCGCCGCAGATTGGTGTGCGTGCGCCGGTGCTGAGCCATGATGGCAGCAATCTGGCGGCGGCCTGGGCGACCATTGTTGAGCGCGGTCATTCCGAACTCCTGTCTGAGGTGATGGAACAGGCGTTTCCCGACAGCCAGTTTGATGTCGATGTGCAGAATGGCCGTTTCCAGATGCTGATGTCGCGCCAGGGCATTCTGCGTCCGCTGGAGAGCGCCGAGTTTTCTGATGGCACGCTGCGGTTTCTCTGTCTGGTTGTCGCACTGCTCAGCCCACGTCCGCCAGCCTTTATGGCACTGAATGAGCCGGAAAACAGCCTGCATGAAGATCTGTTGCCTGCGCTGGCGCGCTTAATCGCCGAAGCCAGCGAGTTCAGTCAGCTCTGGATCACCAGCCATTCACCCCGGCTCGCGACGTTGATAGCGCAGCATACGGCGGTGAATCATATTGTACTGGAACAGCGGGAAGGGGAGACGTGCGTGAAGGGAGATGAGCGGGTGTAACAGCGTCCCCGCAGGGACGCCCGGAAATCACTCGACCACAGTAATGCGGAAACCCGCGAATTCAACGGTCTGACCGGCAACGATTTTGCAGCGCTTGCGGGTTTCTACCGCCCCGTTGACCTTCACTTCACCCTCGGCAATCACGACTTTCGCCTGTGCGCCGCTCTGAACCCAGCCTTCCAGTTTCAGCAGGTCACACAGATCGACGTGCGGGAATTTACCCAGTGAAAAACTTGTCATTTATACTACCTCTTTATCATGAAACTCTTCGCACGCCTGCAGCGTGTTTTGAATCAGTGTAGCTACTGTCATCGGACCAACACCGCCCGGCACCGGGGTAATGTAGGCGGCGCGCTCGGATGCACTGTCAAAATCAACATCGCCCACGACTTTGCCGCTCTCCAGCCGGTTAATGCCCACGTCGATGACGATGGCGCCCGGTTTGATCCAGTCACCCGGAATAAACCCTGGCTTGCCCACTGCAACGACCAGCAGATCGGCATGCTCAACGTGATGGCGCAGATCTTTGGTAAAGCGATGAGTGACGGTCGTGGTGCAGCCCGCCAGCAGCAGTTCCATGCTCATCGGACGACCAACAATGTTGGATGCGCCAACCACCACGGCATTCAGGCCGTAGGTGTCAATGTTGTAGCGCTCCAGCAGCGTCACGATACCGCGTGGCGTGCAGGGACGCAGGGTAGGCGCACGCTGACACAGGCGACCGACATTATAAGGATGGAATCCATCGACATCTTTATCAGGCGTGATGCGCTCCAGCACTTTGACGTTATCAATGCCGGCTGGCAGTGGCAGCTGCACCAGAATGCCATCGATTTCGTCGTCCTGATTGAGCGCATCAATCAGCTCCAGCAGCTCAGCTTCGCGGGTTGTGGCAGGCAGATCGTAAGAGCGGGAGTGGAAACCGACCTCTTCACAGGCGCGGCGTTTGCTGGCCACGTAGATCTGCGATGCCGGGTTTTCACCCACCAGAACGACTGCCAGACCCGGCGCACGTTTTCCGGCGGCCAGACGCTGCTTCACTTTTTCCGCAACCTCAACGCGCACCTGCTGCGCAATCGTTTTACCGTCAATAATTTTTGCTGCCATCAGAGAGGAAATCCACTGTGTTGTGTTGAATCGGGGAAGGGGGCTATTTTGTCAGAAGCGCGGCGCGCTGTCAGTTACAGTTTCAGCCGCGTATGTGCTTTCCGGCTTTTTCGTCGCGACGAGTGCCAGCCTGCATGCGTATGATATCTGCAGGACAATCCGGGGACGATGTAATGATTTGGATAATGCTTGCTACTCTGGCGGTGGTGTTTGTCGCTGGATTTCAGCTGCTCACCGCTGGCTCACGCCACGCCGCTCAGCGGCTCAGCAAACGGCTGCAGCTGCCACCGGTACAGGTGGAATCAATGATCTCTATGATGGGGAAAGAGGCAGCGAAAGAATTTACCGACTATCTCAGCAAGGATAATGAAACGCACCTGCATAATGGCGCAGCGGTACTGCTGATCTGGCAGGTGTTCATTGTTGACGGCAGCGAGGAGAACAGCCAGCGCTGGCATGCGATTCTCAGTCGAGCCGGTTTTCCACCGCTTATTAGCCGCCAGCAGCTGCTGCTCGCGCTGGGCTTTCTGCGCCAGCTGGAACCGGACATCCAGGCGCTGCATGCACTTCGTGAGCAATACAATGCGCGTTTCACAACACAAGGGATTGAGCTGGAAGGAGAATTTACCGACAACAGTAAACTCGTGTCGCTCAGCGAATGGCGCAGGCGCCACTGACGCCAATTGGTCATTACCGCAGCACTTCGCTGCGGAGAAACGGCAAAAACGTTGACGTACCCGCTTCCCGACGTATAATCCGTGCCATCTCCATGCGCCCTTAGCTCAGTTGGATAGAGCACCGGCCTTCTAAGCCGTAGGTCACAGGTTCGAATCCTGTAGGGCGTACCAAATAAAATCAACCAGTTACGCCAGTTTCAATCCTACCTGATTATCTCCTTGTGTCGTATTTGTGTCGCTCTCACCCAAAAGTGAGTCAATTTTGCGCGCATGTTCGGTCAGGTGGTTAGGTGCGAGGTGAGCATACCGGCGCACCATTTCGATACTCTCCCATCCACCCATTTCCTGCAGCGCAGACAGCGGAACACCAGACTGGATTAACCAGCTCGCCCAAGTGTGCCTCAGGTCATGAAAGCGGAAGTCTTCTATCCCTGCCGCTTTTAGACCGATATTCCACGCCGTGTTATCATCACTCCGCATTTTCCTGCCTGCCGGCGCCAGCGTTCCGTCGCTGCGATGCTTCGCCTTGGTGTGTACGAACACCCAGCGTGAATGCTTGCCTATCTGTCCCTTCAGCACTTTGCATGCCGTATCATTCAGAGCCACGCCAATAGCCTTGCCCGCTTTGGCGTTCTCCGGATTAATCCAGGCGACCTTCCTTTGCATATCAACCTGCGTCCATTCCAGATCCAGAATGTTTGAACGACGAAGCCCGGTGGCCAGCGCAAATATCACCACCGGCTTTATGCTTTCCGGCATGCACTCAATCATCCGGTTTGCTTCCTCTCGGGTTAGCCAGCGGATGCGCTTGCTGACAGGCTTCTTTGTTTTGATAACCGGCGCTGTCTTTATCCAGCCCCATTCATTTGCTGCAGCGCGGAGAAGTGATCGCATAAATGAAAGGTAATGGCTCTTTGTTCCCGCGCTGACTGCCTTGTCCTTGTATGCCGGCACCGGCTTTTCATCCCTGACTGCAGTGTCGCGCTGTATCTCCCACTTCCTGCGGTGATTGCGGTTTATCATCCTGCTCACAATCTTCTGCACTTCCTCGCCGGTAATGGTGGCGATGTCGCGTCCGGCGAAGTGCTGGAGAAAGAATTCAATCTTAACCTTGTCATCATCGAGGCTTCGCTTGTGCTCCTTCTCATCCAGCCACCGCATGCAGGCCTCTTCGAATGACCTTTCCGGCAAACCACCTAACTCTTCTACGCGCCATGCTTCTGACTTCAGCCGGTCGTGCAACTCCTGCGCTTGCTTTTTGTCCGCTGTCCCAAGCGATCGCCTAACTCTTTTGCCATTCGGGGTAAAGAAATGACAGTGCCATACTCCTCCCCTGAGGGTGATTGACATGATGGACCTCCAGTTGTGCCATCACCCATGCTCGCCGGGCGATTTTGAGTTGGATTTGAAAGATAAGCAATACAGGCTGATCGCAGCACCAGGTACTTGCCGGTATCTCCACCCGTCCGCCGACCAACCAGATCGCCGCGGTTAATGAGATTGCTCACTGTTCGGGAAGACACTTTCAGAAAGCAGGCGGCCTCGGCGAGCGTCAGCGCCTCATCGTTTTCCATATCTACTCCTTAAACGGCCAGTTCCAGACCAGCAAGATAAAAATAAAAAAGGCGAGCCATGAAAGGAACTCGCCGGGGGTGATGTCGCAGATGGTGGTCACTGGTCAATCCCAGCACAACACTGAAGCGAAGTAAGCGCCGCGGCATGGGGTATCGCGAGGGTGATTCCAGCGGGAGTATCCGTCCTGACCGCCAAGGGGTGACGTCTTGTACCATGACTGGTAATAACGAGCGTGCGACCAGTCATCCTTATCTTCTGGTTCTATCTCTCCTTTCTCTACAGCCGCCTCCAGAATTTGCTCTGCGGTGTAATCTCCACGCATAACGATGAAGCGAGCGTCATCCGAGTTCATGATATCGACTGAACCATCGTGCTTTTGTTTTTGCTCGGGCTTTACTACGGACATAACAACTCCTCACGCAGAGCGCGATAGTGAATAGGGTGGGTGGGGGTTACTTCAGGGTGATGTGGGGCTGGCGAGGCTGTTACTTGAGTCTATCTAGCACAGCTAGCCATTCATAAATAGCTTCACCAAGATGCGCATGATCGCCATCTGTAGACTTCATAAATCCGCTGATAAAGTTATCGAGGCATGCAATTCTTTTATCACGCTCGCGCTCTTCTTCGGTTCGAATGGGGCGGAATTTTATTTTATCCAGCGGTTGAATAAATTAATTATTTGACGCCCAGTGCTGCATAAATACATTCGACTCACCATATGCAATCACCATTCCACGAGAAAAACTTTCCCTGTATTTGCCGATAAATGCATACTCACACTCAAATCCAGCCGGCGGCAAA
>NZ_CEUYZP010000016.1:0-118410 GCF_982223955.1 Pantoea sp. E956-1
CTGTAAAACGTCATAATGAATTTCATTATGTGTTCACTCGTGAGGCTTGATATTTTTTACGTCCGGAGACGCTGATATCAATCCTGCGAGTGCCCACACAGATTGTCTGATAAATTGTTAAAGAGCATGCCGCGATTTACTGCGGCGCGGGCTGCGTATATTACGCTTTCCGCATTGTCAGTCAAGCATTTATTTTCGCTTAACTCACTGGTTCGTATGATTTCGAACCTACTCAACCCGGCGCTTCGTAAGCCGTTGTGCCGTGTCAGTGGAGGCGCATTATAGGGAGTTCTCGGAGGGTGACAAGTGCTAATTTCAAATAAAATTCCGAGTGCTGATTTTTTCAGCTAAAAGCCGCTAAAGCGCCAGTTTTTCCAGCAACGGGAAGCCATAACGCCGTAAAACGGGTGATAATTGTACCGCTTCGCCATCCAGCTCCGTACAAAATGCAACGCTCTGCTGCGATGAATGCACTTCAGGTGCTTCATGCTCCAGCAGCCAGGCTGTGCGTCGTGCAATTGCCGCACCGGAATCAATCAGACGCGTCCCTTCCGGTAACACCTGCTGCAACTCTTCGCGCAGTAAAGGAAAGTGCGTACAGCCTAAAACGACCGTGTCCGGTGGTTCCGCCATCCGCAGCCACGGCTGAACAATACGGCGCACCTCATCCAGTGCCACGTCCTCACCATGGAGCTTCGCTTCGGCCAGCTCCACCAGCTCCGCTGATCCCAGCATCTCTATCTTGCAGGAACCGGCAAACTGCGACACCAGCTCATGGGTATAAGGACGGCGAACCGTAGCACGTGTCGCCAGCAAGCCCACTACGCCATTTCGCGTCAGGCGCGCGGCCGGTTTAATCGCCGGAACCACCCCCACAACAGGAAAGGCAAAACGTTCACGTAAAGCGGGCAACGAAACGGTGCTGGCCGTATTACAGGCGATGATGACTAACGAGAGAGGATAGCTGCGGGTTATGGCCTCAACGATAGCGACCACCCGATCCACAATGAAGGTCTCGCTTTTCTCACCGTAAGGGAAGCCAGCGTTATCGAAGGCGTAAAGATAATGAAGATCCGGCAACAGCTGACGGACCTCATCATAGACAGAAAGCCCACCGACGCCGGAATCAAACACCAGCACGGTGGGACGCAAATCAGAAGTTGTAGCTGCCGCTGAGGTAATACTCTCGTCCTGGTGTCTGATAGCCATACACTGTCTCGTAATCTTTATCGAACAGGTTGGCAATTCTACCACGAACCGTGAGTTGTGAAGTGACCGGATATGAGACAGCGAGATCCCACAGGCTGACGCCACCTAACTTCACGCGCCGGCTGGGAGAGCTGTTAAAGTCTGTATCATAACGGTCACCCAGATAATGGTAGGTGACTGACCAGTCAAACTCATACAGCGTCCAGTCGAGCTGGTATTTCACCTGCTGCTTAGCCCGGCGTACGAGCGGCTGATCGGTGCTGCCATCCCGCGCGTCGACATAATCATAAGAGAGCTGATGCGCCAGCGGCCCGGTGTCGAATCCTGCGGTCGCTTCAACGCCTTTAATACGAGCCTGCTTAATGTTGTAGTAACGGAAAGTCGCCGGATCGCTATCAATCAGATTATCAATGTCGTTGCGATAGCCCGACACGCGCCAGTTCACCGGTCCGCTCAGCCCTTCAAAACCCCCTTCCCACTGCTTACTTTTTTCAGGATCGAGGTCGCGATTGCCATAAAACGTGCTGTAAACCTGTGACAGATTAGGCGCTTTAAAGGCGGTGCCATAAGAAGCGAACGCGCGGTAGCCGGAGATAAACTCCCATGAGGCCGCCGTCTGCCAGGTGTTATGCCAGCCAAACTGATTGTTGTCGTCACCGCGTACCGCACCTTCAAGGGTGACGCTGCCAAACTGCTGCTGGCCAGTCAGGTAGAGACCGGTATTACGCTGCTCATAACCCTCTGACAAATAGTTCGTGCCCGGCTCGGTCGTCTCTTTCTGCCAGTCGACACCCGCGCTGATCGCCCCCTGCCCCACCTGCACGGTGTTGCCCCACTGCAGATTGTACTGGGTGACATCATCAAAGGTGGACGCAGCACCGTAGCGGCCATTGCGCGGATCGTAGTTGATGTCTTTGGTATGGCCATAACTGGCGATGAGCTGGGTAGAGTAGAAGTCACGATTGAAGCGTAACCCGGTGTCCCAGGTCTGGCTGTAGAGCTGGCGGGTATCCGCCAGCCCGATAATAGTGGAATTATTATCGTAGGTGTATGAACCGTCGTAGGCGGTGCGGTTATCAAACCCGTAGCCGCGCACAAAACCACTGAGTTCATCGCTGAACTGATGTTCAAGGTTGCCATACAGGGTTTTGCTCATGAAGCCGTCGCGGTTGTGCTGCGCCGGGCCGTAGTCATTGGGATAACCCGCCACCACGTCATACCCTTTGGTATAGGTGTAGTTGCCTGCCAGGGTGAGTTTTGTTGCATCGCCCAGCATCTGCTGGGTTGAGCCGTCGTAGGATTGATAGCCGTTGGACCCGACGCCCGCCGTCAGCGTGGTGCCCGGTTGCGATCGGCCCGTGATGATATTCACCACGCCGCCAATCGCATCGGAACCGTAGACTGCAGAACGCGCGCCGCGAATATATTCGATGCGCTGCACCAGTGACAGCGGGATCTGGCTGAGGTCAGACGAACCGGTGATGCCCGCCTGATTAAGCCGGATACCATCAATCAGGATAAGTACATGTCTCGATTCGGTGCCCCGGATAAACAGCGAACTCTGCTGTCCTAACCCGCCACTTTGCGCGACATCGACACCCGGCAGGCGGCGCATCACATCCGTCAGGCTTTTGGCCTGCCAGCGATCAATCTCATCACGTGTGACAACGGTGGTGGGTGCCAGCACTCCTGAAACAGGTTCAGCAAAACGGTTGGCGGTCACTATTTGCGTATCATCACTCCCCTGAGCAAAACCGTATTGCGCCCAGAGAGAAATCGCCGTTGCGCTCAGAGCGAACAGCGAAACAGTTTTTTTTGTCATTTTTATCGCATCCATAAGACGAAGCAGGATGCCGCAGGCCGACAATCAATAGCACGCGATGATTGTACGAGTAGCGACGTTACACCGGCAGGTCTTCGGGCTGGGAACCATAAGTGATGATGACTTCCCATCCCACAGGACAGTGTCTGCAATTGCACTCATCACGACATTCCTTACCGCTGCGCGTCAGCTCCAGATTCACACTGGATTCCCTATTAACTCGGGCTTGAGGCCGGCGTCTGCAGTCTACGGAGTGGATATACGGAAGTCCAGACTGCCAAATATCTTCTCGCTGCAGGACTGGACATCAGCAAGTGAATGCCTACAATCGCCCGCTGGTAAGCTATTAATCAGGATTGCTCATGACACCCGAACATCTCCCCATTGAAGACTATGACGCACAGCTGGCGGAAAAAGTCAGTCGTTTAGAGACGATGATGACGCCGTTTGCTGCGCCCGACGTGGAGGTGTTCCGTTCACCGGTCAGCCACTATCGGATGCGTGCTGAATTCCGCCTGTGGCACGACGGCGATGATATCTATCACATCATTTTTGATCAGCAGACACGCCAGCGGATCCGTGTTGATCAGTTCCCGGCGGCCAGCCAGCTGATCAATCAGCTGATGCCAAAGATGATCACGGCGATCCGTGATAACCGTACCCTGCGTCATAAACTGTTCCAGATCGACTATCTGTCGACCCTGAGCAATCAGATTGTAATTTCGCTGCTCTATCACCGTAAACTGGATGATGAGTGGCAGCAGGCAGCCGCGGCGCTGCGTGACCAGCTTCGCGCGGAAGGGCTGGATGTGCAGCTGATTGGTCGCGCCACCAAGACTAAAATCTGTCTGGATCGCGACTACGTTGATGAGTGTCTGCCGGTGGCAGGTCGCGAGATTATCTATCGTCAGGTCGAAAACAGTTTTACCCAGCCTAATGCGGCGATGAATATTCAGATGCTGGAGTGGGCGCTGGATGTGACGCAGGATTCACAGGGCGACCTGCTGGAACTCTACTGCGGTAATGGCAACTTCTCGCTGGCGCTGGCACGCAATTTCCGCCGCGTTCTGGCGACTGAGATTGCCAAGCCCTCTGTTGCATCAGCACAATACAACATTGCCGTGAATCAGATTGATAATGTGCAGATCATTCGTATGGCGGCAGAAGAATTTACCCAGGCGATGAATGGCGTGCGCAGCTTTAATCGTCTGGAAGGAATTGACCTGACCAGCTACGAATGCGAGACCATTTTTGTCGATCCGCCGCGCAGCGGACTGGATGAAGAGACGGTGAAAATGGTGCAGGTGTATCCCCGTATCCTTTATATCTCCTGCAATCCGCAGACCCTGAGCGACAATCTGCAGACACTGGCGGAAACGCACGACGTGACGCGGCTGGCGCTGTTTGATCAGTTCCCCTATACCCACCATATGGAATGCGGTGTCCTGCTGACACGTAAAGCGTAAATAAAAATGGGAACCCTGAGGTTCCCGTTTTGAAATTGTTGATACCGTGCTGGCCAAGGGCGAGGTCAGCCGCAACGCATCATTTTAAAGCTCAGGGAACATGGGCAGAGGAGGAAAGCGTCCCGCGCCATGGAAGGCGGTTTTTGCGTCTTTCCGATCTGACCGTGTTTCCTGTGCTGGCTCGGTCTGACAGCTAATCGGGTCAGACGCCATCAAAAAAACAAAAACGGGAACCCTGAGGTTCCCGTTTTTTTTATCACTACTGATTACGCTTGCGCTTAAAACGCGTCGCAATCCAGAACACCAGCGCTACCATCAGAACGGTGGGAACGAAGTTGGAGCCAATGTCCGGGTATTCTGCCCGCACCAGCGCGCTATAAACCAGAATCCCCAGCAGGAAAAACGCCGCTGCCAGTCCTGGCATACCGTCCGGCATATTGGTGTTGAGATAACGCTGATGCAGACACCAGGCCGCCAGACCCAGCGCAATCAGCGGAAAAATCGAAAAGGGAACAAAGGCGCTGAACAGCACAGAAAACGAGCCGTTAATCGCTAAGCCGGTAATAAAAGCCAGTACCAGTGTGCTTTTATCGCGAGTACCTGGGTGGGTCATGGACTGATCCTTACTCATTGCTCTTCGGGTTTTTCCAGGGTGGCCGCCAGTCGCTCTTGCTCCCGGCGGTACCAGTAATAGGCGCCTTTGGCGATCATACGCAGCTGTAGCACCAGCCGATCCTCAAGCTTACGTCGCTGCTCAGCATCAACATCCAGTGCTTCTGCACCGGCGCTGAAAACAATGGTCACCATCGCTTCAGCCTGCGCTTCGGTAAAACTACGCGGCATACGATTTTCGACCTCAAGATAATCGGCCAGTTCAGCGATAAAGTGCTGAATTTCACGCGCCACGGCGGCACGAAAAGCGGCAGAAGTGCCGGAACGTTCACGCAGTAACAGGCGGAAAGCGTTGGGGTTGTTGCCGATGAACTCCATAAAGGTCGCCACCGACGTTTTGATGATACTGCCGCCTTTGGCAATACGCTGGCGCGCTTGGCGCATCAGCTGTCGCAGCATCAGCCCGCTTTCATCTACCATCGTCAGGCCAAGCTCATCAACATCCTTGAAATGACGATAAAAGGAGGTAGGTGCAATCCCGGCTTCACGGGCAACCTCCCGTAAACTCAGACTGGCAAAACTGCGCTCGGCGCTGAGCTGACTGAACGCTGCTTCAATCAGTGTACGTCGTGTACGTTCTTTTTGTTGCGCTCTGACGCCCATTCTCTCTGCCTTTAGCGGTGTTAAGCAGGCACTATAACAAAATTTTCAGCGTACAGATTGGCAATCTTTGCCACCGCCTGTGAACCTCACTCTTTGTCAAAATGTGATGAAAATCGCTGATAGAATTCAGAAGTGCGCGACGAGATGTTAGAATCTCGTTGTAAAAATGTATAAATAATAGGACGTATCGGTATGCAAAAGTCTTACGATTACGATGCCATTGTGATTGGCTCAGGGCCCGGCGGTGAAGGGGCGGCGATGGGGCTGGTAAAACAGGGAGCGCGCATCGCTGTGATTGAACGCTACCACAACATCGGCGGCGGTTGTACGCACTGGGGCACCATCCCTTCTAAAGCCCTTCGCCACGCCGTCAGTCGCATTATTGAATTCAACCAAAATCCGCTCTACAGCGATCATACCCGACTGCTTCGCTCCTCTTTTGCCGACATTCTCAATCACACTGAAAACGTGATCAGCCAGCAGACAGCCATGCGTCAGGGCTTCTACGAGCGTAACCGTTGTGAACTTTATCAGGGCGATGCGCATTTTGTTGATGCCAATACCATTGAGATTGAGCAACCGGATGGCACGCGTGAAACGCTGACGGCAGAGAAGTTTGTTATCGCCTGTGGTTCACGACCTTACCATCCTGACAATGTCGACTTTACTCATCCACGCGTTTATGACTCCGACTCTATTCTCAATCTGCACCACGAACCGGGCCACGTCATTATTTATGGCGCGGGCGTGATTGGCTGTGAATATGCGTCGATTTTCCGTGGACTGAACGTCAAAGTTGACCTGATTAACACCCGCGATCGCCTGCTGGCGTTTCTTGATCAGGAGATGTCTGACTCTCTCTCTTACCACTTCTGGAACAGCGGTGTGGTGATTCGTCACAACGAAGAGTTTGAGAAGATCGAAGGGGTGGAAGATGGCGTCATCATGCATCTGAAGTCGGGTAAGAAAGTGAAAGCCGACTGTCTGCTTTACGCCAACGGCCGTACCGGCAACACCGATTCACTGTCGCTGGAAAATGTGGGTCTGGAAGCGGATGGTCGTGGCCTGCTGAAAGTGAACAGCATGTATCAGACGGCTCAGCCGCACATTTATGCCGTCGGTGACGTGATTGGCTATCCAAGCCTGGCTTCAGCCGCCTACGATCAGGGCCGTATTGCCGCTCAGGCGATTATCAAAGGGGAAGCGTCAGCGCACCTGATTGAAGATATCCCAACCGGGATTTACACCATTCCGGAAATCAGCTCCGTGGGTAAAACCGAGCAGCAGCTGACGGCAATGAAGGTGCCTTACGAAGTGGGCCGCGCGCAGTTCAAACATCTGGCGCGAGCGCAGATCGTTGGCATGAACGTTGGCAGCCTGAAGATTCTGTTCCATCGGGAGACCAAAGAGATTCTGGGAATTCACTGCTTTGGTGAACGTGCCGCCGAGATTATTCACATCGGTCAGGCCATCATGGAGCAGAAAAATGGTGGCAACACGATTGAGTATTTCGTGAATACCACCTTTAACTATCCGACCATGGCCGAAGCCTATCGCGTTGCGGCGTTAAACGGCTTAAACCGCCTGTTTTAACGCGGCATCGAAATAGTGCTGCATATGGGTTTTAATCGCCTCTGCCAGCTGTTCATAACGGCTGCGCAGAGGTGAACCCGGACGATAGACCAGCGCAATCGTGCGCTGTGGTACCGGTTTGTAACAGGTCAGGTAGCAGACGCCGTCGCGGATACGCTCCGGTGGAACTGCCAGCGCCGGTAGCAGCGTAATCCCGCTGCCTGCCGCCACCATATTACGCAGCGTCTCAAGACTGGTCGCGCGAAAATGGGTATCTTCATCGGCACCCGCCTCAAAGCAGAACCCCATCGCCTGGTCACGCAGACAGTGCCCATCTTCCAGCATCAGCAATTTCTCGCCTGCCAGATCAGACATGGGCACCCGATCACGATCGCACCACGGATGATCGGCATAGACTGCCAGCTTCATCGGCTCATCAAACAACGGCACTTCGATAAAGGCCTGGCTCTCTTTGACCAGCGCGATAATCGCGCAGTCCAGCTTACCGCTATCGAGCTGTGCCAGCAGTTGCTGCGTCTGCGCTTCGTGCAGATACATCTCCAGTTTCGGGAATGTCTGGTGCAACGTCGGGATAATTTGTGGCAATAAGTAAGGCGCGGTGGTTGGGATGAGGCCGATATGCAGCGGGCCTGACATCGCTTCACCTTGCTGACTGGCCATCTCTTTCAGCACTTTCACTTCACGCAGCACCGTTCGCGCCTGATCCACCAGCAGCAAACCTGCCTGGGTGAACAGTACCTTACGGCTGGTGCGCTCCAGCAGCATCACACCCAGCTCATCTTCCAGCTTACGGATCTGCCCGCTTAACGTCGGCTGACTGACATGACACGCATCCGCGGCACGGCGGAAATGACGGTGTTCAGCAAGCGAAACCAGATATTCAAGATCACGAATATTCATTATTACCCTCCAGACCACGATAGCCCGTGGCGATAGATAGAATAGCAATGAACGATTGGCCCTATCAAGGGTGGTCAGGAATAATGCGCGCATCAAACGGAACGCGGTATGTCAGGAGAAAAAAATGTTTGCAAGTCAGGAAGGTAAAGCTATTCCGTCAGTGACTTTTCACACACGTCAGGGCGATCGCTGGGTCGATGTCACCACTGAAGCGCTGTTTAAAGACAAAACGGTCATCGTTTTTTCACTGCCGGGGGCATTCACACCGACCTGCTCCTCCAGCCATCTGCCGCGTTACAACGAATTAGCGGGTCTGTTTGCCCGGCAGGGTGTGGACAGCATTCTGTGCGTCTCGGTGAATGACACGTTTGTGATGAACGCCTGGAAAGCAGAACAGCGCGCAGACAATATTACCTTTATCCCTGATGGCAACGGCGAGTTTACCCGTGGCATGGAGATGCTGGTTGAGAAAGCCGATCTCGGCTTTGGCCCACGTTCATGGCGCTACTCGATGCTGGTGCGTAACGGCGTGGTAGAGAAAATGTTTGTTGAGCCAAATAAGCCGGGCGACCCATTTGAGGTTTCAGATGCCGACACCATGCTGCGCTATCTGGCGCCCGAGTGTAAAGCACAGGAGTCGGTCTCGATCTTCACCAAACCTGGCTGCACCTTCTGCACCCAGGCAAAACAGATGCTGATGGATCATGGTATTCAGTACGAAGAGATTGTTCTGGGACAGGATGCAACAACCGTGAGTCTGCGCGCCGTTTCAGGCCGGGCGACGGTACCGCAGATCTTCATGGGGGGTCGTCACATTGGCGGCAGCGATGATCTGCAGCAATATTTGCTGTCAGCGTAAGAGAATCTGAGTGTCAGCCGGGAGAGCTGGCACTTTGATGATGTGCCTATAAAAATGAGTAATTCTGAAGCTAGAGGTTGGCGGGCATTTAATATGCCCGCTTTTTTTTGCCTGTTGATTACGCCAGACGCTGCTTTGCGTCACCGATGGCACGCGCAACCTGCTGTGGCGAAACGCCGCCCTGCGCATTACGCTTATCCAGACAGGATTGCAGCGCCAGAATCGGATAGACATCCTCGCCAATCACCGCACTGAACTCCTGCAGCTGTGCCAGCGACAGCGCTTCCAGCGCCACACCCTGACCGATAGCGGCCACCACCACTTCGCCAACGATATGGTGAGCTTCACGGAACGGCACGCCTTTAGCGACCAGATAGTCAGCCAGTTCAGTGGAGTTTGCGTAACCCTGTTCAGCCGCTTCCTGGCAGCGCGGACGTTTAACCTGCAGGCCATCCAGCACCAGTACTGACATATGCAGACAGTCGAGCCAGGTGTCGAGCGCGTCAA
The DNA here is from genome assembly GCF_982223955.1 of Pantoea sp. E956-1. Classification (NCBI taxonomy): domain Bacteria; kingdom Pseudomonadati; phylum Pseudomonadota; class Gammaproteobacteria; order Enterobacterales; family Erwiniaceae; genus Pantoea; species Pantoea sp. E956-1. The sequence continues at coordinate 9,632 of NZ_CEUYZP010000016.1, forward strand.
ACAGCCCCTCTTTGTCTTCCTGCATATCTTTGTTGTAGGCCAGCGGCAGACCTTTCAGCGTCATCATCATGCCGGTCAGCGCGCCCTGCACCCGGCCACACTTGCCACGAATCAGCTCCAGCGCATCCGGGTTTTTTTTCTGCGGCATCAGCGATGAGCCGGAGGTCACTTTATCTGACAGCTCGATAAAGCCCGCTTCACCGGTGTTGAAGAAGATCATATCTTCGGCGAAGCGCGACAGATGCACCATGCCGATGGCAGCATCAGAGAGCAGCTCCAGCACATGATCGCGGTCTGATACGGTATCCAGACTGTTGCGCGTGGCAGACGCAAAGCCCAGCCAGCCTGCCAGTTGCTGACGATCGATCTCATACGCGGTACCGGCCAGTGCGCCACAGCCCAGCGGGCTGACATCGAGCCGCTTCAGCGTATCCTGCAGACGACTCTCGTCACGCGCCAGCATTTCAACGTAGGCCAGGCACCAGTGCGCAAACGTCACCGGCTGCGCACGCTGCAGATGCGTGTAGCCCGGCATCACCGCATCCTGATTGGCTTCGGCGGTGACCAACAGCGCCTGCTGCAGATCACGGGTGGCACCCAGCAGTGCCTCAATCTGCACCTTGCACCACAGCTTGAGATCGGTCGCGACCTGATCGTTACGGCTCCGGCCGGTGTGCAGTTTTTTACCCAGCGCACCCACCTTGTCGATCAGCTGGCCTTCAACCCAGCTGTGGATATCTTCGGCGTCGCTCTGCAGAATCTGCTCAGGATTCTCACGGACTTCATCCAGTAACGTATTCAGGGCCGCTTCCAGCTGCTGCTGCTCATCCTGAGTCAGAACATTTACCGTCACCAGCGCTTTGGACCAGGCAACAGAGCCAATAATGTCCTGCTCTGCCAGGCGGTAATCGAAGCGCAGCGAGTCATTGAACTGTTTAAAACGTTGATCCGCTGCCTGAGTAAACCGTCCACCCCAAAGTGCCATGTGAAAACTCCTCTGAATCGTTAAACAAGAGGCGGCATAAATGCCGCCCCTGAAATGAAACTGTGAGGCGAGGCGCACCTCGCCTGAAAATTACTTCTTCTGCTCGTTCAGGGCGCGGATACGCGAAGAGAGCGAGAACAGACGGATAAAGCCGCCCGCATGACGGTGATCGTACACTTCATCTTCACCAAAGGTGGCGAACTCTTCCGAGTAGAGGCTGTTCGCGGAACGCTTCTGGGTGGCTGTTGCCTGGCCTTTGTAGAGCTGCAGCACCACTTCACCGTTAACCTCTTCCGCCAGCGATTCGGCAGCGGCCTGAATCGATTTACGCAGCGGGGCGAACCAGCGACCGTCATAAACCACATAGGACATCTCATGGCCGAGCTGCTCACGCCATTTGAAGCTATCGCGATCCAGCACCAGCTGCTCAACCGCACGCAGCGCATTGACCATGATGGTGCCGCCAGGGGTTTCGTAGCAGCCGCGGGATTTAATCCCTACCAGACGGTTCTCAACGATATCGATACGGCCGACGCCATGTTTTGCGCCCAGCACGTTAAGTTTTTCCAGGCACTGGAACGGACTCAGTTTTTCGCCGTTAACCGCCACAACCCGACCTTTTTCCACGGTCACGGTCACTTCTTCAGGCTGGTCAGGCGCTTCCAGCGGATCGACAGTCCAGACCCAGCAATCTTTATTTGGTGCATTGGCCGGGCTTTCCAGCACGCCACCTTCGGTAGAGATGTGCCAGGCATTCTCGTCGCGGCTGTAGATTTTCTCCAGTGACGCGGTGGTCGGAATGTTGCGCTCTTTCAGGTAGTCCAGCAGCGCTTCACGTGAACGCAGGTTCCATTCACGCCACGGGGCCACCACTTTCAGCTGCGGTGCCAGCGCGGTGTAGGTGGTTTCGAAACGCACCTGGTCATTCCCTTTACCGGTTGCGCCGTGACACAGCGCATCCGCACCCACTTTCAGCGCCAGCTCAACCTGGGCTTTAGCGATGATAGGACGCGCCATTGAAGTGCCCAGCAGATAGGTGCCTTCATAGAGGGCGCCAGTCTGCAGCACCGGATAGACATAGTCGCTGATGAACTCTTCACGCAGGTCAACCACGTGGCATTCAGATGCGCCGGACTGCAGGGCTTTCTTCTCTACACCTTCCAGATCGCCGCGCTCCTGACCGATATCCGCGACAAAAGCGACGACTTCACAGCCGCCGTAGTTCTCTTTCAGCCATGGAATGATGGCCGAAGTATCAAGACCACCGGAGTAAGCCAGAACGATTTTTTTGATGTTTTGCGTTTGCATTTCGTAATCCTTGAATCAGAGTCGTTAAGCGAGAATCCGGGTGCCAATCGACACGCCGTTAAACAGGTCAGGTAGCCGCTCAGCATGACGCCAGCTGGCAATATCCACCGGACGGCCCAGAGTACGCGCCGCATCAAGCGCAGCGTGCACTTTCACAATCATGCCGTCGGTAATAATGCCCTGGGTAATCAGCTGCTCAGCTTTGTCGGCGGTCATCTCTTCGATGCGCTGACCTTTGCCGTCGAGAATACCACTGACGTCTGACAACAGGACCAGATCAGCGCCCAGCGTCGAGGCCAGTGCGGTCGCCGCCTGGTCAGCGTTAACGTTCATCAGTTCGCCGCTGTCAGTAATACCAATTGAGCTCACCACCGGCATATAACCAGCCGCCAGCAGGGTGTTCAGCAATGCCGGATCGCCCGGCATTGCGTGGCCAACATGGCCGAGTTCTTCATCGAAAGGTGTGACGTTCACGATGCCCGCATCACCCAGGCAGAGGCCCACCGCGTTAATGCCCGATTTTTTTGCCCAGGCCAGCAGCGTTTTATTCGCGGTTCCCGCCAGCGCACCGGTAATAATGTCAATCTGATCGGCTGGTGTGACACGCAGGCCATTTTTCTTCTTCACCGGCAGCGCCAGCTTTTTCATCAGTTCATCCACCAGGCAACCGCCGCCGTGGACAATGATCAGCGGGCGCTGATGGGCGCTGCGGTAGGTCAGCAGCGCTTCAAACAGGCGGGCCAGCGCTTCTTCGCTGTCTAACAACACACCGCCCAGCTTGATAATCAATGGATTGGTCATGGTTTATTTATCCGTTAAATCAGTGACTGCGTTTCAGGGAAGCCGAACCGGATGTTCAGGCACTGTACCGCCTGCGATGCCGCGCCTTTCAGCAGATTATCTTCGGCGGCCACGACAATCAGATGCTCGCCCTGCACTTCAAAACCGATATCGCAGTAAGGCAGGCCCACAACGGCTTTTAGCGCCGGCACGCCCTTTTCATAGAGCCGCACCAGCGGCTTGTTGTCATAGGCGCGATGGAAAACGGCGGCAATATCTTCACGGCTGACACCCGCTTTAAGACGGCAGGTGATCGTTGCCAGGATACCGCGCGGGAAGTTACCCAGATGCGGAGTGAAGATCACCGGCGTACCAAGGTGCGCGACGATTTCCGGGTGATGACGATGATTGAACAGGCCGTAAGGCTGCAGGCTCACTTCGCAGAAGCTGGTGCCGACATTGGCTTTACGTCCGGCACCGCTCACGCCGCTGGTGGCGTTGATTACCGGCCACTGCGCCTCGTTTAACAGTCCGGCATCCACCAGGGGCTTCAGCGCCAGCTGCGCAGCGGTCGGATAGCAACCTGGCACAGCCACCAGCTGCGCCTGCTGAATTTTCTCATGCTGATATTCGGCAAGGCCGTAAACGGCTTTATCCAGCCAGTCGCCATGCTGATGGGTGAAGCCATAAAAGCGGGTATAAAAGTCTGCGTCATTGACGCGGAACGCGCCCGACAGGTCGAACACCATACAACCAGCCTTGAGAAATTCCGGCGCCAGATCGTGACTGACTTCGTGGGCCGTCGCCAGGAACACCACATCCACCTTGTCTGCCCACTCGGCCGCGCTGCTCAGCGGCTGCAGCGGCAAATCCACCACACCTTTCAGCTGCGGATGAAGATCGGAGAGGCGCTTGCCGGCATCAGGGCTTTGCGCCGAAACCGCCAAAGCGGTTATGTTGATATGTGGATGGCGATTCAGGAAGGTGGCAAGCTCTGTACCAGCATAACCACTGGCACCAACGATCAGCGTATTCAACATCAGGCTGTAACCCTTTTTACAGTCGCACGTTCCGGGTCGCGGCCTTGCCCCGTTACCCACCCTGTCATCTGCAGTGATTTAAGGTTCCCTTGCAGAGGACGTTAATGTATTTTTATTCACTATTACTGCATGAATATGGATACATCCTAACCCAAGGACCGTCAACAGTGAAGACAAAATTACCGCCTTTTATTGAACTGTACCGCCAGTTAATCGCAACACCGTCGATCAGCGCAACCGATGCCGCACTGGATCAGAGTAATGAAACTTTAATCAATTTGCTGGCCGGCTGGTTTCGCGACCTCGGCTTCAGCGTTGAAGTGCAGCCGGTGCCCGGCACCCGCAATAAATTTAATATGCTGGCGCGTACCGGAAGCGGTGCGGGCGGCCTGCTGTTAGCGGGTCACACCGATACCGTTCCTTTTGATGATGGTCGCTGGACACGCGATCCCTTTACCCTGACCGAGCACGACAACAAGCTCTATGGCCTGGGTACGGCAGACATGAAAGGCTTCTTCGCCTTTATTCTCGATACGCTGCGCGATGTGGATGTCAGCACGCTGAGCAAGCCGCTCTATATCCTCGCTACGGCCGATGAAGAGACCACCATGGCTGGCGCCAAATATTTTTCTGAATCGACGCAGCTGCGCCCCGACTGCGCCATCATCGGTGAACCAACCTCGCTTAAACCGGTGCGTGCGCACAAAGGTCACCTGTCGAATGTGATCCGTATTGAAGGGAAGTCGGGCCATTCCAGCGATCCCGCCCGAGGGGTCAATGCCATTGAGTTGATGCATGAGTCGATCACCCACCTGATGCAACTGCGTAATACGCTGCAGGAGCGTTATCACCATGATGGCTTTGCCATTCCCTACCCCACCATGAATTTTGGTCATATTCATGGGGGTGACGCCGCTAACCGTATCTGCGCCTGCTGTGAACTGCATATGGATATCCGGCCGCTGCCGGGACTGTCGCTGGGCGATCTCGATGGGCTCCTGAACGAGGCACTGGCACCAGTCAGTGCACGCTGGCCGGGCCGTGTCACAGTAGCTGAACTGCATCCGCCGATTCCCGGCTACGAGTGTCCGGCAGATCATGAACTGGTCAGTGTGGTCGAGAAATTGCTGGGTATACCCACTGAGGTGGTGAACTACTGCACCGAAGCGCCTTTTATTCAGCAGCTCTGCCCGACGCTGGTACTGGGTCCGGGGTCGATTGAGCAGGCACATCAGCCTGACGAATTTATTGATACTGCATTTATTAAGCCGACAAGGGCGCTTATCAGTCAGGTTGTGCAGCATTTTTGTCACTGATTAACAGCAAATGGGGCATTTCACTGAATTAACAGTAAAATGCCCCTTCATTCTGCGGGATTTAGCAATAAGAATAACTTATCCCGCTTCCTTACCCATAAATTCTACCAATTTCCGTTATTTAGCCGCATCTTCAGCGCACTTTAACGCATTTGACGAACGCAACATTACGTGGCTAGATAAAAGACGATGTTATGCCCACCGGGTGATTATCCAGAACGTTTCAGAATGCGGACAGGCGGCAACGGAGCCGGTTCCCTGTAGATTAGGGGGGAACACGATGTTGCTGATTTTTCTGCTGCCTGAAAGGTCGGGTGTAGAAGTTTTTCAAGACGATAAGGGTGTCAGGGTCCAATGAACGAACAATATTCCGCAATGCGAAGTAATGTCAGTATGCTCGGCAAACTGCTCGGGGATACGATTAAGGATGCACTGGGAGAGAACATCCTCGACCAGGTGGAAACCATCCGTAAGCTCTCTAAGTCATCCCGCGCAGGAAACGACACTCATCGTAAAGAACTGCTCAATACGTTGCAGAACCTCTCCAACGAGGAGCTTCTGCCGGTTGCTCGCGCTTTTAGCCAGTTTCTGAATCTCACCAACGTGGCTGAGCAGTATCAGACCATCTCGCAAAGTGGCGAGGGTGAGAACCATCCTGAACTGCTGAAAAAGACCTTTGATATCCTGAAGCAGCAGAAAGATATCAGCGAAAGCGACATCCTTGCGGCCATTGAGTCGCTGTCACTGGAGCTGGTGCTGACGGCTCACCCGACTGAAATCACCCGCCGTACGCTGATTCACAAGCTGGTCGAGGTTAACAGCTGCCTGAAACAGCTCGATCACAGCGACGTCTCCGACTACGAACGTAACCAGATTATGCGCCGTCTGCGTCAGCTGGTGGCACAGGCGTGGCACACCGATGAGATCCGCAAATATCGTCCGACCCCTATCGACGAAGCCAAATGGGGCTTTGCCGTAGTGGAAAACAGCCTGTGGGAAGGCGTACCCGCTTTCCTGCGTGAGCTGAACGAACAGGTAGAAGAGGCGTTCGGCATTAAGCTGCCGGTCGATTTCGTGCCGGTTCAGTTCACCTCATGGATGGGTGGCGACCGCGACGGTAACCCTAACGTTACGGCGGCGATTACCCGCCACGTTATGCAACTGAGTCGCTGGAAAGCCACTGACCTGTTCCTGCGCGATATCGGCGTATTGATCTCTGAGTTGTCGATGTCAGAGTGCACTGAAGAGATCCGTGAACTCAGCGGCGATCCGGAAGCGCTTGAACCTTATCGTATGATCCTGAAACGTCTGCGCAGCCAGTTAATGACTACCCAGTCATTTTTGGAACGCCGCCTGAAAGGTGAACGTCTGCCGCGCCCGGCCGATCTGCTGGTCTCCAACGCTCAGCTGTGGGATCCGCTGTTTGCCATCTATCAGTCACTGCAAAAGTGCGGCATGGGCATCATCGCCAACGGTCAGTTGCTTGATACGCTGCGCCGCGTGAAATGCTTCGGCGTGCCGCTGGTGCGTATCGATCTGCGTCAGGAGAGTACCCGTCACACCGAAGCGATTGCTGAAGTGACCCGCTATCTGGGCCTCGGCGATTATGAAAGCTGGTCCGAAGCAGACAAGCAGGCCTTCCTGATCCGTGAACTGAATTCCAAGCGTCCGCTGCTGCCTCGCAGCTGGGAACCCAGCGATGAAACACGTGAAGTGCTGGAGACCTGTCGCGTCGCGGCTGAAGCGCCACAGGGTTCTATCGCCGCCTATGTTATCTCGATGGCGAAAACCCCTTCTGACGTGCTGGCCGTGCATCTGCTGCTGAAAGAAGCAGGCATCGGTTATGCCATGCCGGTTGCACCGCTGTTTGAAACGCTTGATGACCTGAATAACGCCAATGACGTGATGAGCCAGCTGCTGAGCATCGACTGGTATCGCGGCTTTATTCAGGGCAAACAGATGGTGATGATTGGCTATTCTGACTCGGCGAAAGATGCCGGTGTGATGGCCGCCAGCTGGGCGCAATATCAGGCACAGGATGCCCTGATTAAAACCTGTGAGAAAGCCGGGATTTCACTGACGTTGTTCCATGGACGCGGTGGCAGCATTGGCCGTGGCGGCGCACCCGCCCATGCAGCGCTGCTGTCGCAACCGCCAGGCAGCCTGCGCGGCGGTCTGCGCGTGACTGAACAGGGCGAGATGATTCGCTTTAAATATGGTTTACCCGCCGTGACCATCGCCAGCCTGTCGCTTTACACCGGCGCAATTCTGGAAGCGAACCTGATGCCGCCGCCGGAGCCAAAACGTGAATGGCGCGACATTATGGATCAGCTCTCCGCCGACTCCTGTGCGATGTATCGCGGTTATGTGCGTGAAAATGCTGACTTCGTGCCCTATTTCCGCTCAGCGACGCCGGAGCAGGAGCTGGGTAAATTACCGCTGGGCTCACGTCCCGCCAAACGCCGGCCTACCGGCGGCGTGGAGTCGCTGCGTGCGATTCCATGGATTTTCGCCTGGACGCAGAACCGTCTGATGCTGCCCGCGTGGCTGGGTGCCGGTGCGGCCCTGCAACAGGCGATGGCCGCCGGTCATCAGGATCAGCTGGAAGCGATGTGCCGCGACTGGCCATTCTTCTCTACCCGTCTGGGTATGCTGGAGATGGTATTCTCAAAAGCGGACTTGTGGCTGGCGGAATATTACGATCAGCGTCTGGTCGAGAAATCACTCTGGCCGCTGGGCAAACAGCTGCGCGATCAGCTTGATGCGGATATCAAAGCGGTCCTGACCATTGCCAATGACTCACACCTGATGGCTGACCAGCCGTGGATTGCCGAGTCAATTGCACTGCGTAACGTCTATACCGATCCGCTCAACGTACTCCAGGCGGAACTGCTGCATCGCTCGCGCGCGCGGGAAGCGAATGGCGATGAACCGGATGCCCGCGTTGAGCAGGCGCTGATGGTGACCATTGCCGGTGTCGCGGCAGGCATGCGCAATACCGGTTAACGGAGGTCAGGCGCTGACAATCGTCAGCGCCGCTCTGCAGTAAAAACAAAAAAGTCGGGACTCTCCCGACTTTTTTATTGGCTGAAGCAGAGCGGTTAAGCCGCCGCAGCAGCAGGACGCACGCCCAGGGTGTGACAAATGGCGTAACTCATTTCGGCACGGTTCAGCGTGTAGAAATGGAAATCCTTCACCCCTTCGCGTGACAGGATTTTTACCATATCCATCGCGATATTGGCTCCCACCATTTTGCGCGTTTCCGGATCGTCATCCAGACCGGCAAACATCGCGCTCATCCAGCCTGGCACGCGCACATTGGTCAGCGTGGCAAAGCGTTGCAGTTGTTTAAAATTAGAGACCGGCAGAATGCCCGGCACAATTTCCACGTCAATGCCGGTCGCGACACAGCGATCGCGGAAACGCAGATAGCTTTCAACATCGAAGAAGAACTGAGTAATGGCCCGGTTGGCGCCTGCATCGATTTTTCGCTTCAGGTTAATCAAATCCGCCTGGGCGCTTTTCGCTTCGGGATGGACTTCCGGATAGGCCGCAACCGAAATATCAAAATCACCCACCTCTTTCAGCAGCGACACCAGATCGCTGCCGTACATTTCTGGCTTACCGCTGCCTGATGGCAGATCGCCGCGCAGTGCCACAATGTGACGGATGCCGTTGTTCCAGTAATCCTGAGCGATGGTACGCAGTTCATCGCGCGTGGCATCGACACAGGTCAGATGGGGTGCGGCTTCCAGACCGGTGCGATCTTTAATGCCTTTGATAATGCTATGAGTGCGATCGCGTTCGCCTGAGTTCGCACCGTAGGTCACAGAAACGAATTTCGGTTTCAGGCTGCTCAGGCGATCGATGGAGGTCCACAGGGTCTCTTCCATCTCGCTGGTACGAGGCGGGAAGAACTCAAATGAAACATTTATTTGCCCGTTCAGCTCAGCCAGGCTCTGGTTTAGCGCTTCGCGCTGATTGGCATGAAAGAAACTCATCCTGCACCCTCATCGATTAACAATCGGCCTGAGAACATCTACACGTTTAGACGTCCAGATGTTCAAAATGACGTAATCTGGCTGTGCCGTCAACTTAAAAATGGTCAACAGTCGTGATCAATTTTCAATCAACATGAAGGCAATTCAACAGGGGAGAGATAACGCATTGAAAACAGGCGCCGAAGCGCCTGAGGAGGAGGAGTTACAGCAGTTGTGCGAGGCGATTAATATCTGACTGGATAGCGCCTGCGGTGACATCCCGGCCTGCGCCCGGCCCGCGGATCACCAGCGGATTGTCGCGGTACCAGCGGCTCTCAATCGCAAAGACATTGTCGCACGGCAGCAGTGAGGCCAGCGGATGCTCCGGACGCACCGCTTCAACACCCACGCGCGCCTTGCCGTTGGCATCAAACCGGGCAACGTAACGCAGCACCAGGTCCATCTCCTGCGCGGCTTCGAGCCGCTGCAGCATCTGCTCATTCAGCTCTTCGCCATTTTCAAAGAAGTGGTCGACAGATCCCTGCTGACAGTTATTGGGCACCAGCGATTCCACCCGCACCTGATCCGGCTCGATGTTGTAACCTGCCTCACGCGCCAGGATAACCAGCTTGCGCATCACATCCTGACCCGAGAGATCGGCGCGCGGATCGGGCTCGGTCAGGCCCTGCTGCCAGGCCTGATCTACCAGCTCGGTAAAGGGCACCGTGCCATCAAACTGCAGGAACAGCCACGACAGCGTGCCGGAGAAGATCCCGCTGATCGCCAGGATGGTATCGCCGCTGTCGCGCAGATCGCGCACCGTGTAATTGATCGGCAGACCTGCGCCAACAGTGGCGTTATAGAGCCAGTGACGCCCGGTTTTGGTAAAGGCATCGCGGATCTGGCGCCAGGTCTGACTGTCAGACGCTCCCGCGACCTTATTGGCGCTGATCACGTGAAAACCGTGACTGGCAAAGTCGAGATACTGCTGCGCCAGCGGTGTGCTGGCAGTGACATCCAGCACCACCAGGTCATCAAACGGGTGAGCACGCATCCACAGGAACAGCGACTCTTCATCACGTTCCACCGCTTCATCATCAAAGAAGGCGAGTGCCCGGCTGGCTTCCAGCCCTTCATAGCTCAGCAGGCTGCGACGGCTGTCCGCGACGCCCGCCAGCACAAATTCAAAGCCGGTACGCGCTGACAGCGTTTCCTGATCGCGGGCAAACAGCTCCAGCCAGCGTGAACCGATATTGCCTTTGCCAAACAGCATCAGGCCGATGCGCTTTTCTGCCCGGAACAGCGACTGATGCAATCCCTGAATCAGATGCTGAGTCGGGCCGACGCGCAGCACTGCGACCACGCTGATGTGCTCTTCTGACTGCCAGATGAACTCAATTGGCTGATCCTTTAACTGCTGCCAGAAGCGATGGGTATGCAGTGGATTGCGGGTAACGCCTGCGCCAACCAGCGCCACCAGCGCCAGGCCGTCGCGCAGCTGCAGATGGCCCGGTAAACCGGCATCCTGTAGCAGCGTAAAGGCGCTGTTGACCACTTCGGCGGTGTAACAGAGCTGCAGCAGTTGACGATCGGGATGAACGCCAAACGCCAGCGGACGCAGTTGCGCCCGCTTCAGCAACAGGTCGATCTCTTTGTGCAGGATGGCGAAGTCATGCTGCTCTGGCAGCTGAATCTCAATCAGACAAACATCATCATGGCTGGTGACGATACGCGCGCCCGTCCCGGAGGCCAGCACGCGCTCAATGCGGGTTGAGCCCTGCTCCGGCTGATAACTGCAGCGCAGTTGCAGGTCGATATCGCTGCCTGAAACCGGCTGCAGAGTCCGGGTGTGGAGAACCGGTGCAGCCAGGCGCGCCAGCTCGCTGGCTTCATCCAGCCTTAACAGCGGCAACAGGCAGGCATCAGAGACTTTGCGGGGATCGGCACTGTAAACACCCGCCACATCGCTCCAGATGGTCACCCGTCCGACACCCGCCAGTGCGCCAATCTGCGTGGCGGAATAGTCGGAGCCGTTGCGGCCAAGCAGGACGGTTTCACCGGCGTCGTTGCGGCTGATAAATCCGGTCACCACGATGCGCTTATGGGGATGCTGCGCCAGTAAAGTCTGCAGCAGTGGCCAGGACTTGCCTTCATCCACCTGCGGTTGTGCAGCACGTTCAGCGCGCAGAAACTCACGCGCATCCAGCCAGCAGGCCTGAAGGTCACGCTGGCTCAGTACCGCTGACATCAGGCGTGCCGACCAGACTTCACCGTGCCCGACCACTTCGGCATAGACCGCATCGGTAATCGGCACATCCAGCAGTGCGGCCAGTTTTTCCAGGTCGCGGATAAACGCGGTGATTAAAGGTTCTGCAACCTCAGCAGGCAGCAGCGCACTGATCAGTTCGCTCTGGTAGCGCCGTAAGGCCTGTTGCACCTGATGCGCAGAGAGCCGATCGTTCTGGCTCAGCTTCAGCCAGCTAATCAGCTGGTTGGTGGTTGAGCCTGCCGCAGAGACCACCATCAGGTCGCCCGGCTGGCTGTAGTCCGCCATAATACCGGCAACGCGCTGGTAGCAGCGCGCATCGGCCAGGCTGCTGCCGCCAAACTTATGCAACTGCCTGATGTCTGGCGTTCCCGCGCCTGCTGAAATCGTCATGCTTAACCCTCGGCTGCGACCCGGAATGCATTATCCAGATCGGCAATTAAATCTTCGTGATCTTCAATACCGACAGAAACCCGTAGCAGCGTATCGGAAATGCCCGCTGCCGCGCGTGCTTCTGCCGACATCCCCGCGTGCGTCATGGTGGCGGTATGGGAGATCAGACTCTCTACTCCGCCCAGCGATTCCGCCAGCGTAAATAGCTGCAATGCTTTCAGGAAGCGACGCAGCAGCGCCTCATCACCGTCGACCTCGAAACTCAGCATGGCACCAAAGCCGCGTTGCTGACGTACGGCATGTTCGTGTCCAGCGTTTTCCGGCAGCGAAGGATGATACAACTTTTTCACCAGTTTCTGCTGCTTCAGATACGCCACAATCGCGAGTGCGTTGCGTTGTGCGGCTGCAATCCTCGGTGAAAGCGTACGAATTCCGCGCAGCAGCAGATAACTGTCAAACGCTGCACCGGTCACACCAATGTTATTTGCCCACCAGGCCAGGTCGGTAGCGAGTTGCGGATCTTTGGCGATGACCGCGCCCGCCACGACATCGGAGTGGCCATTAAGGTATTTGGTACAGGAGTGGATCACCAGGTCCGCACCCAGCGCCAGAGGGTTCTGCAGCGCCGGACTCATAAAGGTGTTGTCCACCACGCTGATGGCGCCCGCAGCGCCCGCAGCGGCGCAAATCGCGCTGATATCTACCACGCGCAGCAGCGGATTGCTGGGGCTTTCAATCAGCACCAGTTTTGGGTTTTCATCCAGAGCTGCCTGCAGCGCTACCGGATCACCCTGATCGACAAATTTCACCCGATAGGCGCCGCGCTTGCTCAGGCTGTCAAACAGCCGATAGCTGCCGCCATAACAGTCATGTGGCGCGACCAGCAGATCGCCAGGCTTCAGAAACACCGTCGTGACCAGGTGAATCGCCGACATCCCGGTATTAGTTAATACCGCGCCCGCTCCCCCTTCCAGTTCTGCCAGCGTACGCTGTACGACATCACGAGTGGGGTTGCCACGACGGGAGTAGTCATGCGCACGAGGCTCATTGAAATCCAGGAAGTTATAGGTCGTAGAGAGATGAATGGGCGGGACAACGCAGCCATATTGCTCGTCATCATTCAAACCGCTGCGCACTGCGATGGTTGCCGGTTTACGCGTCATGAGCGAATTGTTCCTGAAGAGTGAATAAAATGTAGGCCACAGGATATCACCCTCTAATTAGACGTCAATACATCTGGACATCTAAATGTCTTTGCGTATAGATTGAGCAAAACCGCAATAACCGCTAAAATTATGCGTCATCGCCTGGCGTTCCCCTCTGCGAGACAGAGGCAGTGAGCGAAGAAAACCCGCCATATCAGGGGTCAGGCAGGAAAAAATCAGGCATAATCCGCTGATTTCCTCACATTTAACGTTTATTAATTAAGGTAACCCATGGCTGAATGGAACGGCGAATATATCAGCCCGTACGCTGAGCACGGTAAGAAGAGCGAGCAGGTCAAGAAGATCACAGTATCAATCCCATTGAGCGTGCTGAAGATTTTAACGGATGAGCGTACCCGTCGTCAGGTGAACAACCTGCGTCACGCCACCAACAGCGAGCTGCTTTGCGAAGCCTTTTTACATGCCTTTACGGGGCAACCGCTGCCGGATGACGTCGACCTGCGCAAAGAGCGTAGTGATGAGATTCCGGAAGAAGCAAAAGCAATCATGCGCCAGATGGGTGTCGATCCGGATACCTGGGAGTATTGATCTTTCAGCCATAAAAAAACCCAGCCGAAGCTGGGTTTTTTCTTGCCGCCGAACCCGCAGGTTCAGGTGCCTTTTAATCTTATTTTTTAGCGCCTGGCACGCTGAAACGCTTATTAAAGCGGTCAACACGGCCACCAGTTGCCACTTCACGCTGCTTACCGGTATAGAACGGGTGGCATTTGCCACAAACGTCCAGGTTCAGTTCGTGAGTCAGTGTTGAACGGGTGTGGATCTCGTTGCCGCAGGTACATTTGATAGTAACTGCTTCGTATTTCGGGTGAATACCTTGTTTCATGGGAAACCTCATTGAAGGCCGTGTCGCTCTCCGTGCCAGGCTTTAACCTGCACAGCACCACACGCGATTGAACATTATAGGGTGTACTCCGGCCAGATATTTCTCACCGAAGGCGGCATATTATACAGGTAAGTTTCGATTGCTGCAAATATCTGCTGAGATACCCGCCATCAGGGTCAGCGTGTACACTAGCTTCCCCGATCATTGAGCCGGAAAGAGAGAGTTATGCCCGTAGTCCAGGTCGCCCTGCCCGTCCCCTTGCCCCGTCTGTTTGATTATCTGCCGCCACAGGGCGCGCAGCCGGTCATTGGCGGTCGCGTGAGTGTGCCCTTTGGCAATCGCAGGATGATCGGGATTGTGGTCGCCTTTCGTGACAGCAGCGATCTGCCGGAAGCACAACTCAAGCGCGTGATCGACGTACTGGATAGTGAATCCCTCTATCCGCCGTCGCTGTGGCGCATCCTTAACTGGGCCGCCAGCTATTATCATTCGCCGCAGGGAGAAGTACTGAGCCATGCTATTCCGGTACTGCTGCGGCAGGGCAAAGCGGCGCAGGACAATCCCTTATGGCGCTGGGAAATCACCGAGCAGGGCCGGGCAACTGCGCCAGAAAGTTTGAAACGGGCACCGAAACAGCAGCAGGCGCTGGCTGCACTGCGTCAGCAACCGCTTTATCGTCATCAGGTCAGTGAACATGACCTCACGGATGCGACGTTGCAGGCACTGCGCGCCAAAGGGTTATGCGAACTGCATGAGCATCAGCCGCAGATGCACGACTGGCGTACCACTTATGCCGTAAAAGGCGAACGTCTGCGACTGAATACCGATCAGGCGATGGCCGTGGGTGCCATTCGGGCAGATGATGAACATTACGCAGCCTGGCTGCTGGCGGGCATTACCGGTTCAGGCAAAACCGAGGTTTACCTCAGCGTGCTGGAAAATGTGCTGGCACGCGGTAAACAGGCGCTGGTGCTGGTACCGGAGATTGGCCTGACCCCGCAAACTATCGCCCGTTTTCGCGAACGTTTTGATGCGCCCATCGATGTGCTGCACTCCGCATTAAATGACAGTGAGCGGCTGGCGGTCTGGTTGCGTGCGCGGCGTGGCGAAACGGCGATTGTGATTGGCACCCGTTCGGCGCTGTTTACGCCGCTGGCCCGTCCTGGCGTAATTATTATCGATGAAGAGCATGACAGCTCCTATAAACAGCAGGAGGGCTGGCGCTATCAGGCGCGCGATCTGGCCGTCTTTCGCGCACATGAAGAGAATATCCCGATTGTTATGGGATCGGCGACACCCGCTCTGGAGACGCTGCACAATGTCCGCAGCGGCAAGTATCGCCAGCTCGACCTGACAAAACGCGCCGGCAATGCCAGACCGGCACTGCAACAGCTTATCGACTTAAAAGGCGTGCAGCTGATCGGTGGTCTGGCACCGGGCCTGATTGGTAAAATGCGCCAGCATCTGCAGGCCGATAATCAGGTGCTGCTGTTTCTTAACCGCCGCGGCTTTTCGCCCGCCCTGCTCTGTCATGATTGCGGCTGGATTGCTGAGTGCACCCGCTGTGACCGCTACTACACGCTGCATCAGCACCATCGTCAGCTACGCTGCCACCATTGCGACAGCCAGCGTCCGCTGCCTAATCAATGCCCGCAGTGTGGTTCAACCCATTTGCTGCCGGTAGGCGTCGGGACTGAGCAACTGGAGCAGCAGCTCGGCACACTTTTCCCTGGCGTGCCGGTGTCGCGAATCGATCGTGATACCACCAGCCGCAAAGGTGCGCTGGAACAGCATCTGGCTGACGTCCATCGCGGCGGCGCTCGTATCCTGGTCGGCACCCAGATGCTGGCCAAAGGTCACCACTTCCCCGATGTCACGCTGGTGTCGCTGCTGGATGTCGATGGTGCGCTGTTCTCAGCCGATTTTCGTGCGGCGGAACGCTTTGCTCAGCTCTACACCCAGGTCGCGGGTCGTGCTGGGCGTGCCGGCAAACAGGGCGAGGTGTTGCTGCAGACTCACCATCCGGAACATCCGCTGCTGCAGACGCTGTTGCACCAGGGCTATTCGGCGTTCGCCCAGCAGGCCTTGCTGGAGCGACAGGCAGTCCATTTGCCGCCCTGGAGCCGCCATGCGCTGTTTCGTGCTGAAGATATGGATAATCAGCAGGCGGCGGAATTTCTGCAACAACTCCGCAATTTGCTGGAGGCAAGCCCGCTGAATGATAAGGCGATGTGGTTTATGGGTCCGTTACCTGCCCTGCAGCCAAAACGCAGTGGACGCTGGCGCTGGCAACTGCTGCTGCAGCATCCTTCCCGGCAGCGTCTGCAACAGTTGCTGAGCAGTTCGTTGCCGCTGGTCTCAACGCTGCCCGCGGCACGCAAAGTGAAATGGACGCTGGATATCGACCCTACCGAGAGCTGATTGAAGCTGACACTGCGAGCCAGATCGAAAAATGTCGCATAAGTCACAATTTTTATGCAAATTAAGTAACAACCAGCCGGGCAATCGTTAACAATGTTGCCCGGTTTGCCTTCAGGTCAGGCAGAAACAGAATTGAACGCGCCATAACGCGTCAGGAGCATGTGTTGGAGCAGAATCAACAACCGCCCGCCGCCACAATGAAAGATGTTGCGGAACATGCGGGCGTCTCAACCGCCACCGTATCGCGTGCGCTGATGAATCCGGAGAAGGTTTCTGCGGCCACCCGCCAGAAAGTCGAGCAGGCGGTTGCCGCCGTCGGCTACGCGGCACATGGCCCCACGCGTAACGCCCGTCGTAATGAGACGCGTACCATCCTGGTGATTGTCCCTGACATCTGCGATCCCTTCTTTAGTGAAATCATCCGAGGCGTTGAAGTTACGGCAGCCGAAGAGGGCTATCTGGTGCTGATTGGTGACTGCGCGCATCAGAATCAGCAGGAGAGAACCTTTCTCAACCTGATGGTGACGAGACAGATCGATGGCATGGTGCTGCTCGGCTCAAAGTTGCCCTTTGATGCCAGCATTGATGAGCAACGCAACTTACCGCCTATGGTAATGGCGAATGAGTTTGCCCCGGAAATGTCACTGCCCACTGTCCACATCGATAACCTGACCGCCGCATTTGAAGCGGTAAATCATTTATTGCAGTTAGGTCACACACATATCGCCTGTATCGCCGGGCCGGAAGAGATGCCGCTCTGTCAGTATCGTTTGCAGGGATATGTCCAGGCGATGCGCCGCAGCGGGCTGACGGTCGATCCCACCTATATTGTGCGCGGTGACTTTACCTTTGAGGCGGGAGTTGCCGCCATGAATCAGCTGATGACTCTGCCGCAACCCCCGCGCGCCCTGTTCTGCCACAGCGATATTATGGCGCTGGGAGCGATGAATCAGGCCCGGCGCTGCGGGCTGCGGATACCTGAGGATCTCTCTGTGGTCGGATTTGATGACATTGAGCTATCACGTTACTGCGAGCCGCCGCTCACCACGGTCACGCAGCCACGTTACCAGATAGGCCGGGAAGCAATGCTACTGCTGCTGGATGAGTTAAATGGCAAACGGGTTATCAGCGGATCGCGGCTGCTGGATGCCGGTTTAACCATTCGTGGCAGCACGGCGCGAGCAAAAAAGCGTGAAAAATAAGCGTAATTAACTGATTTTTTCAGTAGATTCTTAAGGCGAACACTGCTGGTCAAAGTTCCGGCCCTTAAGTAACATGGCGGACTCCTTGCCGGGCGCGTAAAAATCATCATTTCGCCCATCTGGCACTATTTTTGAAGGGTATAAGAACGAGAGTGGCACAAAAAGATTACGTAGGCCGCGGGCGTTCAACAGGGACGCGTCGCAAAAAAAGCCCCAGCCGTGGCAAGAAGAGCAAAGGCGGTTCGGGAACATCTAAATTGATGATTGTACTGGCGGTCGCAGTGTTGGTGACCTTTGCCGGTGGTTTATGGTTCCTGGCGCATCACAAAAAAGAGGACGTGCCGGTCATTACGGATCATAAAGCCAACGGCAATGGCCTGCCGCCGAAGCCAGAAGAGCGCTGGAAATATATTAAAGAGCTGGAGAACCGTCAGGTCACCGTGCCGACACCTATCGAACCCTCTTCCGGTGGCGAAGTGAAGTCGCAGACACAGCTGACCGACGAGCAGCGCCAGTTGCTGGAGCAGATGCAGGCGGATATGCGTCAGCAGCCGACGCAACTCAACGAAGTGCCGTGGAACGAACAGACGCCGGCGCAACGTCAGCAGACACTGCAGCACCAGCAGCAGTTGCAACAACTGCAACGTCAGCAGCAGCAGGTTCAGCAACAACAGCAGCAGCAACAGGTTCAGCAACAACGTCAGCAGTTGCAGGCTCAGCAGCAACAGCAACGCCAGCAGCAGTTGCAGCAACAACAACAGCGCCAGCAACAGCAGCAATTACAACAACAGCAACGTCAGCAGCAGCAGCAGCAGCAGCAGCAAAACGTACAGCGCCAGACGCAACCTGCACCTGTTACGCGTGAACCGGAAGTGCAGTCAAAACCGCAGGAGACCGCGAAAGCGAAACCGGCGGAGAAAGCCTCTTCGCAGCGCTGGATGGTGCAGTGTGGTTCGTTTAAGGGCACTGACCAGGCTGAATCGGTGCGCGCCGGCTTAGCTTTTGAAGGATTTGAAAGCCGTATTACCACCGGTGGCGGCTGGAATCGTGTGGTGATCGGTCCTTATAAAGACCGCGCCTCCGCTGACAGCACCCTGAAGCGCCTGCGCAGTTCCGGACACGCCAGCTGTATTCCGCTCTCCATCGGGGGTTGAAACCCGTCAAACCCGCCCCATATCTGTTGCATGATACTCCGCGCCCGGTGCGCGGAGTCCTTTTCCGACTGCAACAAGGGGTCTGCCCGTGACAACAATAGTAAGTGTACGACGCAACGGCCAGGTAGTGATTGGCGGTGATGGCCAGGCTACGCTCGGCAATACCGTGATGAAAGGCAACGTTAAAAAAGTGCGTCGTTTATACAACGATAAAGTGATTGCCGGATTTGCTGGCGGCACCGCAGACGCCTTCACCCTGTTTGAACTTTTCGAACGTAAACTGGAAATGCATCAGGGCCATCTGGTGAAAGCGGCGGTGGAACTGGCCAAAGACTGGCGTACTGACCGTATGCTGCGTCGCCTTGAAGCCTTATTGGCCGTCGCAGATGAATCAGCTTCACTGATCATCAGCGGTAACGGTGACGTCATCCAGCCTGAAAACGATCTGATCGCCATCGGCTCCGGTGGGCCTTTTGCCCAGGCAGCGGCACGTGCGCTGCTGGAGAATACCGAGATGGGTGCACGCGACATCGTCGAGAAGTCGCTGAATATCGCGGGTGATATCTGCATCTACACTAACCACAACGTTAATTTCGAAGAATTAACGTCTAAGTCGTAAGGGTATAAATATGTCTGAGATGACTCCTCGCGAAATCGTCAGCGAACTGAACCGCTTTATCATCGGCCAGGACAGCGCTAAGCGCGCCGTGGCTATTGCACTGCGTAACCGCTGGCGCCGCATGCAGCTCGACGAAGAGCTGCGCCATGAAGTGACCCCTAAAAACATCCTGATGATCGGTCCGACCGGTGTCGGTAAAACCGAGATCGCGCGTCGTCTGGCTAAGCTGGCCAATGCGCCGTTTATCAAAGTAGAGGCGACCAAATTTACCGAAGTCGGTTATGTCGGTAAGGAAGTGGACTCTATCATTCGTGATCTGACCGATTCGGCCATTAAGATGGTGCGCAGTCAGGCGATTGAAAAGAACAAATATCGTGCCGAAGAGATGGCAGAAGAGCGCATTCTTGATGTGCTGATTCCACCAGCAAAAAACAACTGGGGCCAGTCAGAACAGAGCGCTGAACCTTCGGCAGCACGCCAGTCGTTCCGCAAGAAGCTGCGCGAAGGCCAGCTGGACGATAAAGAGATTGAGATTGACCTGGCCGCCAGCAGCCCAGGCGTCGAAATCATGGCCCCTCCGGGCATGGAAGAGATGACCAGCCAGCTGCAGTCGATGTTCCAGAACCTCGGCGGCCAGAAGCAGAAAGCCCGCAAGCTGAAGATCAAAGAAGCGATGAAGCTGCTGATCGAAGAAGAAGCGGCGAAACTGGTTAATCCGGAAGAGCTTAAGCAGGACGCCATTGATGCCGTTGAGCAGCACGGTATCGTGTTTATCGATGAGATCGACAAAATCTGTAAGCGCGGCGGCCAGAATGCCGGCGGCCCGGATGTCTCACGCGAAGGCGTTCAGCGCGACCTGCTGCCGCTGGTGGAAGGCTGCACCGTCTCCACCAAGCATGGTATGGTCAAAACGGACCACATTCTGTTTATCGCCTCAGGCGCGTTCCAGGTTGCCAGCCCTTCCGATCTGATCCCGGAACTGCAGGGTCGTCTGCCCATCCGTGTTGAGCTACAGGCGCTGACCGTGAATGATTTCCAGCGCATCCTGACCGAACCGAATGCTTCGATTACTGTGCAGTACAAAGCCCTGATGAATACCGAGGGCGTGAACATTGAGTTCACCGAAGAGGGTATTCGCCGGATCGCTGAAGCTGCATGGCAGGTCAACGAAACCACCGAGAACATCGGTGCGCGCCGTCTGCACACTGTGCTGGAGCGTCTGATGGAAGATATCTCGTATGACGCCAGCGATCGTCATGGTGAATCCGTTACCATCGATGCTGAGTATGTCGGTAAACATCTGGATGAACTGGTGGCTGACGAAGACCTTAGTCGCTTCATTCTCTGATCCACTGATTCAGCATTTTTCAGTAGCCCAGCCCAACCGGCTGGGTTTTTTTATGCATGCTCTTGATCGAACAATGCTTTTTTCATAGTGATGATTTTGCCAACAATCTGCATATAGCGATATACTTACCCTTCCTGTGGCAAACAGACGAAACCCTTATGAAATACGATACATCTGAACTCTGCGATATCTACCATGAAGAAGTGAATGTTGTTGAACCGCTTTTTTCAAATTTTGGTGGGCGCACTTCATTCGGTGGTCAGATTACCACAGTGAAATGCTTTGAAGACAACGGCTTGCTCTACGATCTGCTGGAAGAAAATGGCCGGGGTCGGGTACTGGTGATTGATGGCGGCGGCTCAGTGCGCCGTGCGCTGGTGGATGCGCAACTGGCGCGTCTGGCGGCAACCAACGAGTGGGAAGGTCTGGTGATTTACGGTTCGGTACGCCAGGTTGATGAGCTGGAAGAGCTGGAGATTGGCATTCAGGCCATTGCGGCGATTCCGGCAGGCGCTGCGGGTGAAGGAATTGGCGAAAGCGATGTGCGCGTCAATTTCGGCGGCGTCACTTTCTTTTCCGGCGACCATCTCTATGCCGACAACACTGGCATCATTCTGTCAGAGGATGCGCTGGACCTCGAATAGGCCAGACATGAAAACGGGTGCCTGAGCACCCGTTTTTCACATCAGCTGAGGCTTCAAACCTCTTCCATTTTTCCCAGCAATGCACGCAAACGTTCCTGCCACACGTGTTGCTCTTCTTTCAGGTGCTGATTTTCACGCATCAGCGCATCGTGGTTGCCCGCGACTTGTTGCGCATCGTTACGCAGTGAGTTGTTCTGCTCTTTCAGCTCTTCGATTTCCATCTGCAACAGGGTGATGGTATCAATCGCCTGCTGTACTTTCGCTTCCAGTTTCTCAAACACTTCAAATGACATCTTTCTGACCTCTCCTAATTTCCTGCAAGGCGTTGATGATGCCAGCTTAAGCCAGCAACGTTGTCCCGATTGTATGTAGCCTCACCCCGCAAGTCCAGCAACGCGGCCGCCGGGGGCGCAGTCTGTAACACTTTTCAGTCAATACCTGAATTTACGCTGCGCTTACTCCAGCTGCGTTTGGGCACTGGCTCGTTATCCCTCTAATGAGGGACAAATAGTGGCTATGGAAAGCCAGAATACGCGAAAACGCGCATTTTTATGACACAGTACACAAAAAACGATTTCGCTATTTCTCGTTTATGTTCGTTAACGATAAATTCACACCAGCCCTACATTAAAGCTGGGTGCCTCATGGAATGAGAACAAAAACTGATAAAATTTAACCTCGCTTCAGGAACCACTATTATGAGTCAGACAACTAACACGCTCAAAGGTCAGTGTATTGCCGAATTTCTGGGGACAGGCTTGATTATTTTCTTTGGTGCAGGCTGTGTAGCTGCGCTGAAACTCGCCGGTGCCGCCTTCGGTCAGTGGGAAATCTGCATCATCTGGGGTCTGGGTGTTTCCATGGCCGCCTACCTCACCGCAGGCATTTCGGGTGCGCACCTGAACCCGGCAATTACCGTTGCGCTCTGCCTGTTTGCTAATTTTGAAGGACGTAAAGTTCTGCCTTATATCGTATCGCAGATTGCCGGTGCCTTTTGTGCCGCGGCACTGGTGTACGGTCTCTACTACAGCCTGTTTATTGACTACGAGCAGAGCCACCAGATGGTCCGCGGCACGGTTGAAAGTCTCGACCTGGCAGGCATCTTCTCAACCTATCCTAACCCGCACATCGGTGTAGGCCAGGCCTTCCTGGTTGAGATGGTGATCACTGCGGTGTTAATGGCGGTGATTATGGGCCTGACAGATGATGGCAACGGCATTCCACGCGGTCCGCTGGCTCCGCTGTTGATCGGCCTGCTGGTGGCGATTATCGGCGGTGCGATGGGTCCACTGACCGGCTTCGCCCTGAACCCGGCGCGTGATTTCGGACCGAAGATCTTCGCATGGCTGGCAGGCTGGGGTAACGTGGCCTTTACCGGTGGACGTGACATCCCTTATTTCCTCGTGCCGATTTTTGGCCCGCTGGTGGGTGCCTGCTTGGGTGCAGTCGCTTATCGTGTACTGATTGCCCGCTACCTGCCAGGTACCGCTCAGGAACCTGCAAGCGTTCCAGCAGACAAACCGGTTGCTCGCGCTCAGCAGCGTAAAGCCTAAGTTTCACCTTTTATCATCAGGACTGAATTTATGACTACCACAGATAAAAAATATATTGTCGCGCTCGATCAGGGCACAACCAGTTCACGCGCCGTCGTTCTCGACCATGACTCCAATATCGTTGCAGTATCGCAGCGCGAATTCACCCAGATCTACCCGAAAGCGGGCTGGGTTGAACATGATCCGATGGATATCTGGGCTTCACAAAGTTCAACGCTGGTTGAAGTGCTGGCACATGCCGACATCCGCTCTGATGAGATCGCGGCAATCGGTATCACCAACCAGCGCGAAACCGCTATCGTCTGGGAAAAAGAGACCGGCAAGCCAATTTACAACGCCATTGTCTGGCAGGATCCCCGCACCGCCGACTACTGTCACAAACTGAAGAAAGAGGGTCTGGAAGAGTATATCCAGCACACCACAGGTCTGGTGATTAACCCTTATTTCTCCGGAACCAAAGTGAAGTGGATTCTGGATCACGTTGAAGGTTCGCGTGAGCGAGCGAAACGTGGCGAGCTGTTGTTCGGTACCGTTGATACCTGGCTGGTCTGGAAAATGACCCAGGGCCGGGTGCATATCACTGACTATACCAATGCCTCCCGTACCATGATGTTTAACATCCATAAGCTGGAGTGGGATCAGCGTATGCTGGATATCCTGGATATCCCGCGTGAAATGCTGCCAGAGGTGAAATCCTCCTCTGAAGTCTATGGTCAGACCAACATCGGTGGTAAAGGCGGTACACGTATTCCTATCGCCGGTATCGCCGGTGACCAGCAGGCTGCGCTGTATGGCCAGCTCTGTGTACAGCCTGGCATGGCGAAAAATACCTACGGCACTGGCTGCTTTATGCTGATGAACACCGGTACTGAAGCGGTGACCTCGACGCACGGCCTGCTGACCACTATTGCCTGTGGCCCACGCGGTGAAGTGAACTACGCACTGGAAGGGGCTGTGTTTATTGGTGGTGCCTCTATTCAGTGGCTGCGCGATGAGATGAAGCTGATCAGTGAAGCTGCTGACTCTGAATACTTCGCGATGAAAGTGAAAGACACCAACGGCGTTTACATGGTGCCTGCTTTCACCGGCCTGGGCGCACCTTACTGGGACCCGTATGCCCGTGGTGCTATCTTCGGCCTGACGCGCGGCGCGAACTCTAACCACATCATCCGTGCGACACTGGAATCTATCGCTTATCAGACGCGTGATGTGCTGGAAGCGATGCAGAACGATGCCAACACCCGCCTGCAGGCGTTGCGTGTGGATGGTGGCGCGGTTTCCAACAACTTCCTGATGCAGTTCCAGTCGGACATTCTCGGCACCCGTGTTGAGCGTCCGGAAGTGCGTGAAGTCACCGCGCTGGGTTCTGCTTATCTGGCGGGTCTGGCCGTCGGCTTCTGGCAGGATCTGGATGAAGTGCGCTCTAAAGCGGTTATCGAGCGTGAGTTCCGTCCAAGCCTGGAAACCACCGAGCGTAACTTCCGTTATGCAGGCTGGAAAAAAGCTGTTGCCCGCGCACAGGCGTGGGAAGAACAAGAGTAATATCAAAGCCCGCGACGCTGGCCGTCGCGGGCCTTTTCCCCGCCCCACTCCCCCGCTGTGTTACACTGCCTGCCGGTTTTTTGTCAGGTAGATGCCATGAAACGAGAACTTGCCATTGAATTTTCCCGCGTAACCGAAGCTGCCGCACTGGCAGGCTATCACTGGTTAGGGCGCGGCGACAAAAATGCGGCTGACGGTGCGGCTGTCCATGCCATGCGTCATGTCCTGAACTCCATCGAAATTGACGGTCAGATTGTGATCGGTGAAGGTGAAATCGACGAAGCCCCGATGCTCTATATCGGTGAAAAAGTCGGTACCGGTCGCGGCGATGCGGTCGATATTGCCGTCGATCCGATTGAAGGCACCCGTATGACGGCGCTTGGCCAGGCAAATGCGCTGGCGGTGATGGCGGTGGGCGATAAAGGTAGCTTTCTGCACGCACCCGACATGTACATGGAGAAACTGATTGTTGGCCCCGCAGCGCGTGGAGAGATTGATCTCGACCTGCCGCTGGAAACCAACCTGCGTAATATCGCCATCGCGATGAATAAGCCGCTGTCGCAGCTAACCGTGTCGATTCTGGCAAAGCCGCGTCACGATGCGGTGATCAGCCAGTTACAGCAGTTGGGCGTGCGGGTATTTACCTTCCCGGATGGGGACGTCGCCGCCTCGATTCTGACCTGCATGCCGGACAGCGAAGTCGATGTGATGTATGGCATCGGCGGCGCACCGGAAGGCGTGGTCTCGGCGGCGGTGATCCGCGCGCTGGATGGGGATATGCAGGGCCGGTTGCTGGCGCGTCACCACGTGAAAGGCGACAACGCTGAAAACCGTCTGCTGGGCGAGCAGGAGCTGCAGCGCTGTGCAGAGATGGGGATTGAAGCGGGCAAAAAGCTGACGCTGAATGAGATGGCACGCAATGACAACGTGGTGTTTGCCGCCACCGGCATTACCAGTGGCGAGCTGCTGAAAGGCATTACGCGTCAGGGCAATATCGCCACCAGCGAAACCCTGCTGATTCGCGGTAAATCACGTACCATTCGCCGCATCCAGTCGATTCACTATCTTGACCGTAAAGATCCGGCGCTCCATCCCTTTATCCTGTAACCGGCTGGTTGCCGCGCTCCGGCTGACGTGAGAGCGGCAACCAGCAGAGCAGCATTACCAGTGCTGTGAAGAACATCAGCATACCAAGGCTGAACTGATCGCGCTGCGGCATCATGGCTGACAGCCACGCCACCAGGCCCGATCCCAGGTTCTGCATCCCGCCAATCAGCGCGCCCGCGCTACCCGCCAGCCAGGCATAAGGCTCCATCGCACCTGACGTCGCCAGCGGGAACAGCATCCCAGCCCCAAAGAAGAACAGTGCGGCCGGGACCAGCAGCGTCCAGATGTTCATCATGCCGAACCACGCCGGAAGCCACATCAGGATGCCCGCCAGCAGGCAGCTATTTACGCCCCACCACATCAGACTGTGCCATGAACCCTGCTCGCGACCGGCAAACCAGGCACCAAAAAACGCTGCCGGAATCGGCAGGATGAACAGGATGCTGACGGTCAGGCTGTGCAGGCCGAGCACGCCGCCCAGCAGAACGCCACAGCTCGACTCAAATACCGCAATCCCGGCCAGCGCGCCAATCAGCAGCACAATGTAGCGAACGAAATTCGCGTCGCTGAGCAGGCGGGCGTAACGTTTGAAGAAGGGCGTCACCTCCGCACTCTGCGGCCGGGTCTCGGGCAGCCAGCGCGCCATCGAGACGGTTACCGCCAGACAGAGCAGCAGCAGAAAGGCAAAGCAGGCGTGCCAGCCAAAGAGCTGAGTCAGGAGTGCACCAATCACCGGCGCCAGCAGCGGGCTGACCAGAATACCCATGTTAAGCAGGCTGTTAGCGCGCCGCAGTGCGTGCCCCTCGTAGAGATCGCGCGGCATGGTGCGGGCCATCACGCCCGCCACGCCAGTGCCCAATCCCTGAATAGCGCTGCCGAATACCAGCATATCGAGCGATGTCGCCATCAGTGCCGTTATCGCGCCGATCATAAAGATCATCATGCCCGCCAGGATCACCGGACGACGACCTACGCTGTCTGACAGCGGGCCATAGACCAGCTGGGATCCACCATAGGTCATCAGATAGGCCGCCATCACACGCTGTAGCGCGCCATCCCGCACATTCAGAGCATCCGCCATCACCGACATCGCCGGGACGTAGATAGTCTGTGCCATCTGCCCTACTGCCACCAGCACAATGAGCATCACCAGCAGCGGGCGATTTTCGAGTTTAGTCATCATGATTATGCAAAATTTCTTTCTGTGAAAGGAGGTTAAAACAGCGGTTCACCCGCCAGTCATCGTGTTATGGCGGGCAAAATATCAGGTTCAGATGACAAAGCGAGAGGTGAGCGAAAAGGTCACGGCTTGCGCCTGTCAAGTTTATGCGCCAGCCTGTAAAGACAAAGCAACAGTTTGTCGATTAGAGCCTTTGCCCCGGCGCAGGCTGGCAATCTCACCGGGCAGCCGCGAAAATAGTGACCTGCCTGAATAATCAACAACCAGGGAGTGATTATGGCTGAGTGGGTCAATGCTGAAGTAAAGGAAGTGAAAAACTGGACAGATGCGCTGTTCAGTCTCCGGGTAAAAGCGCCCATCGATCCCTTTATCGCCGGGCAGTTTGCCAAGCTGGCGCTGGAAATCGACGGTGAGCGGGTTCAGCGCGCCTACTCTTACGTCAATGCGCCGAAAGATGATCTGCTGGAGTTTTATCTGGTCACCGTGCCAGAGGGCAAGCTAAGTCCGCATCTGCAGGCACTTCGGCCTGGCGATCAGGTGATGGTCACCAAAGAAGCGGCAGGCTTTTTTGTGCTGGATGAAGTCCCGGAGTGCAAAACCTTATGGATGCTGGCAACCGGCACCGCTATTGGCCCCTACCTGTCGATGCTACAGCAGGGCGAAGGTCTGGATCGCTTTGAAAACATCGTGCTGGTCCATGCCGCGCGCTATGCGGCTGACCTGAGCTTTTTGCCGCTGATGCAGCAGCTGCAACAACATTATCAAGGCAAGCTGCACATCCAGACGGTAGTGAGTCGCGAAGAGATCGCCGGTTCACTGACTGGCCGGGTCCCGGCGCTGATCGAAAACGGTGAGCTGGAGCGCGCCACCGGGTTAAGCCTGGATGCCGACAGCAGCCATGTGATGCTGTGCGGCAACCCGCAGATGGTGCGTGATACCCAGCAATTACTGAAAGAGACGCGCGGGATGCGCAAGCACCTGAAGCGCAAGCCGGGCCATATCACCAGCGAACATTACTGGTGAGCCGTTTGCCGGTATCGCACCGGCTGAGTCGCGGTACCAAACCGGTTAGCACCGGGGGTACCGCGAAAGAGACCGAGATCGAGCAGCAGGCCAGCCAGTAACACAAACGGAATGGCGCGACCCAACAGCCAGGGCAGTATGCCGTCCAGCACACTCCAGTTCCCAGCCACCAGCAGCCAGGCAATAATTACCAGAAATCCCCAGTAGCCGCGGCGATTACGATCGTGCAACCGTTTAACGATAACCGCGCTGGCGGGCCACAGCAGGCAGACTACGCCAAAGGCCGCCATCTGAGTATCAAGCCAGTCGTTAGCCGCTAACGCGAATAACAGGGTTGTTGTCAGCAACCAGACCGCCTGCCAGATCCAGAAATCACGTCGTCCCAGCCGGCCGCGCCAGGAAAAACACCATTGTTGTAACGTCATGCATTATCATCCAGAGAGAAGAGAACCGCTGCGGTTTTGACCTCGCGGACAAAAACCGTTTTAATTTGCGCCTGAGTTTACGGGTTAGGATCGACAAAATGAAGAATTTGCCTGGCGCACTGCTGTTATCGTTTGCGCTGACGGTTCCGGTCTTTGCCGCCGATCCGCCACCGCAGGAACGGGCCGATGCGTTGCCTACCGCCCCCTATCTGCTGGCGGGCGCCCCCACCTTTGATATGACTATCGGCCAGTTCCGCGAAAAATATAATCAGGCCAACGGCGCGCTGATGCTGCCGGAATATCGCGCCATTGATAACCGGGGTGACAAAAGCACTCTGACGCGCGCCGCCAGCAAAATTAACGAGACCCTCTATGCGTCCACCGCGCTGGAGCCCGGTACCGGCAAAATTAAGACGCTGCAGATTACCTGGCTACCGTTGCCGGGTCCGGATCAGAGCGCCTCCCAGCAAAAAGCGCTGGCTTATATGACCGCCATGTTGCGCTTCTTTGTACCAGGACTGAGCGCCGATGAGGGACGTAAAAAGCTGGAGGGCTTGCTGAAGCAAGGTAAGGATTTACCCTACTTTGCGCAGGTCGAGGGCGCGTTGCGTTTTGTGGTGGCTGACAACGGCGATAAGGGGCTGACCTTCGCCGTTGAGCCGGTCAAACTGGCGCTCGCGAGCCCCTGATGATGTGGCTGAAAATGACGAAAAGCAAAGCCATCGCTACATTTGATCTCTATACTGTCTGGCAGACAACGCTGCCAGCTGGCAGCGATTTTTCATGTATCGCTTTATGCGGAGGATAGAATGCGACATCCACTGGTTATGGGTAACTGGAAGTTGAATGGCAGCAAGCAGATCACAGCTGAACTGATCGCCGGTCTGCGCAAGGAACTGTCTGGCGTTGAGGGTTGTGGCGTCGCCATTGCACCGCCAGCTCTCTATCTCGAGCAGGCAAAACACGCCATCTCCGGTAGCCACATCGCACTGGGTGCGCAGAACGTAGACGTTAACCTGTCTGGTGCGTTTACCGGTGAAGTTTCCGCAGAGATGCTGAAAGATATCGGCGCGAAATATATCATTATCGGTCACTCAGAGCGCCGCACTTACCACAAAGAGAGCGACGAATTCATCGCGAAGAAATACGCGGTGCTGAAGTCAGTGGGTCTGATCCCAGTGCTGTGCATTGGTGAAACCGAAGCGGAAAACGAAGCGGGTAAAACCGAAGAAGTCTGCGCTCGTCAGCTGGATGCCGTTCTGGAAACTCAGGGCGCCGAAGCGTTTAAAGATGCGGTCATCGCGTATGAGCCAGTCTGGGCTATCGGTACCGGCAAATCCGCGACCCCTGCTCAGGCACAGGCCGTTCACAAATTCATTCGTGATCATATCGCGAAGAAAGACGCCGCTATCGCGGAACAGGTCATCATCCAGTACGGCGGCTCAGTTAACGATAAAAATGCGGCTGAGCTCTTCACCCAGCCTGATATCGATGGCGCGCTGGTTGGCGGTGCCTCACTGAAAGCGGACGCTTTCGCTGTGATCGTTAAAGCTGCAGCAGCTGCAAAAAGCGCCTAAGCAGTAAACTTACCGATTAAAGGCGGCTTAAGCCGCCTTTTTTATGGGCGCTATCAGCTGACAGGCGTGATCCTGTACTTCCTCTGCCGAACCGCTATTCAGGAGCAGCCAGTTTCGCTCTATCGCCATCAGTACCAGTCGCCCATCATTTAATTCCGCCAGTGCCAGCCCATATTTCCCCATCTCTGTCCGCGCCTCTGGCAACTCCCCGGCTAACCGGATAAACGCACTCTGCTGAGTCAGCTCAGCTGGCGTCAATGCACGCAGCCAGTAGTGGTGCTTGCGCAGTGTGATGCTCTGCCACCGCCCGCTAAGCTGCGGCGTCAGCTGATCAAGCTGCTGGCGCACATCGGGTCGCAGACAGGAGATATGAATATGGAGCTGGTTCTGCGTGCGGCCATACTGTGCATTGATAGCCAGTGACAGGACCCGATCATCAATAGGTGAGCCGTGTCGCTGTGCAAGCAGCGTCCGCTCATTCCAGGCAAGCGCAAAGTAGTTGGGCGTAGCGGATTGCAGTAACCGCGGGCTTTCGATGCCGGTGATCCTGTCGAGTGGAATCAGCAGATACTGCAACGGCCCGTGCATATCCTTCAGCATGGCATAGCGATGCCGCTGATCGACGCGCTGACAGGGCGCAGGTTCCCCACCACTCTGCTGGTGAGGCAGACATTTCTCGCTGACGATCTGCCATAACGCATCACTGTTCTTTTTGAAATGCAGTGCGGCAGCCAGCATCCCCGCAATGACCAGTACCAGCAGAACCGCAACCAGACGGGTTGCACGACGATGTGTCGGCATAACAACGCTTCCTGAATGGGCTTAGCAGCCTGCATCCTCGCCTGGCAAGAAAAAAATGTCACGGGGAATTCTGGCAGATAACTCAGCGGCTGGGCGGAGAAGAGAAAAACTGGGATTGCAGAGGATAAGCGGTCAGCGCAGGGATGCGCTGACCGCAACGCATTACGGTTTCATGACCTGGTCGTAGCTGCCGCCATCGGCGAAGTGGGCTTTCTGAGCCTGTGTCCAGCCACCAAACTTGTCCTGAATGGTAAACAGCTTCACTGGCGCAAAGGTGCTGGCGAATTTCTTCGCGACTTCAGCATCGCGCGGCCGGTAGTAGTTCTGTGCAGCGATAGTCTGGCCTTCTGGCGAATAAAGGTATTTCAGATAAGCGTCGGCGACTTTACGCGTTCCCTTTTCATCCACGACTTTATCGACCACCGATACGGTCGGTTCCGCCAGAATCGATTCGCTCGGGGTGACAATCTCAAACTTGTCTTTGCCCAGCTTGTTAACCGCCAGATACGCTTCGTTTTCCCAGGCGATCAGCACATCACCAATCCCGCGCTCAACGAAGGTATTGGTTGCGCCGCGTGCACCGGAATCCTGCACTTCAACGTTTTTAAACAGCGCTCTGACGTAAGCCAGCGCTTTGGCCTGATCGCCGTTGTTATGATCCAGTGCCCAGCCCCAGGCCGCCAGATAGTTCCAGCGTGCGCCACCGGACGTTTTCGGGTTAGGGGTAATAACAGATACGCCTGGCTTCGTCAGGTCGCTCCAGTCATGGATGCCTTTAGGGTTATCTTTACGAACCAGGAAAACAATGGTCGAGGTGTAAGGTGCAGAGTTATCCGGCAGACGCTGAATCCAGTTTTTATCAATACGACCGCGTTCGGCAATGGCATCGACATCCGATTGCAACGCCAGTGTGACCACATCCGCCCGAATGCCGTTAATCACGGAGGTCGCCTGTTTACCGGAACCGCCATGCGACTGACGGACCACGACATTATCGCCGGTTTCCTGTTTGTAGTGCGCACTGAACGCTTTGTTGTACTGTTCGTACAGCTCACGGGTTGGATCGTAGGAAACGTTTAACAGCTGAATGTCTTTCGCCAGAACGCTGGTTGAGGCCAGCAACAGGGTAACGCCGATACTCCACTTGTTCATTACGCACTCTCCCAATGTCGTTATGGGCTAAGCGTGACATAAACCAATACAGAGCTAAAAGAATTAAAAATAAGCTGTTATAACCATGGGGTATATAAGCGGAATGCCGGGGCGCGTCAGGAAGCACACCCCGCAGAGGAATTAATAGAGTTTTTTCGCGGTGTCGAGCCAGTCGCGTTTGAAGGGACGCTTCATGTTTTCAATCGCGTCGACGATGTCGTGATGCACCATCTTCTCGTTCTGAATACCAACGCAACGGCCACCGTAACCCTGCATCAGCAGTTCAATGGAGTAGGCACCCATGCGTGAGGCCAGAATACGGTCATACGCACAAGGGGCACCGCCACGCTGAATATGTCCCAGAACGGTAGAGCGGGTTTCTCGTTTGGTTTCAGTTTCAATGAAACGCGCCAGATCGTCGATATCGCAAATGTGCTCGGTAATCGCCACGATAGCGTGCTTTTTACCTTTTGCGATACCCGCTTTGATTTCCGCTACCAGCTCTTCACGGGTATACGGGAACTCTGGCAACACGATGAACTCACAGCCACCAGCAATGGCCGCCGCCAGTGTCAGATCGCCACAGTAACGCCCCATCACTTCCACAATCGAAATACGCTGATGCGATGAAGAGGTATCACGCAGACGGTCAATCGCTTCAACTACGGTTTCCAGCGCAGTGAAATAACCGATGGTATAATCCGTTCCGGCAACGTCGTTATCGATAGTGCCTGGCAGACCAATGCACGGGAAGCCCATTTCAGTCAGGCGCTTAGCCCCCATATAGGAACCGTCACCACCAATAACGACCAGCGCATCAATGCCGCGCTTTTTCATGTTCTCAATGGCAACCTGACGCACATCTTCATTACGGAACTCAGGGAAACGCGCTGAGCCCAGGAAAGTGCCGCCGCGGTTAATCATGTCGGAGACGCTATAGCGATCAAGATTGATCATGCGATCTTCGTACAATCCCAGGTAACCGTCATAGATCCCAAAAACTTCCAGTCCTTCACTCAGCGCGGAACGCACCACGCCACGAATAGCTGCGTTCATGCCTGGGGCGTCACCGCCGCTGGTTAATACACCAATTTTTTTGATCATGACAACCTCTGGATTGTTCAAAACTAAGGGTTAATCCTGCCTGTCGATCGCTGCTGAAGATCATTTTACGACCCGCGCGACACGTGATGGCAGATAGTATATCAAAGGCCTGCTGCTGAATTGATTCAGGTCAGACAACTTTTCACTATTTTTTGCAGCAATGTTAGCGTTACGTCATCCCTTCCGTATCGAATTGATTCATTTAAGTTAAAAACCTAAAGAATCCTTTCTCTCGAACGGTACCACAGAACAGGGATCCTGATGGATAATTACGTCTGACCCGGGAAATTCTTTGCGTAACGCTTTCTCAACCTGATCGGCTACCCGATGCGCCTGCACCAGTGGCAGCTGATCTTCCAGCTCCAGATGCAGCTGAATAAATTTGGTCGGCCCGGACTGGCGGGTTCGCAAATCGTGAACGCCCTGCACCTGCGGCCAGTTTGTTGCCAGCGTCAGGATTTGCTGCCGTTCCTCTTCCGGTAACGCGCGATCCAGCAATGACTGAACCGCTTCGTAGCCCATACGCAATGCGCTATAGAGAATAAAAATGCCAATGCCCAGCGCAAACAGGGCATCCGCCCGGGCAAAACCATAGCTGCTGAGCACCAGCGCAATCAAAATTGCGCCATTCATGATGACGTCCGATTGATAGTGCAGCATGTCAGCCCGGATCGCCTGACTGCGGGTTTTACGAACCACCCATCGCTGAAAGGCCACCAGCACCAGCGTTGAGGTCAGCGCCACCACGGTCACGACAATACCAACGCCGGGCGCCCGCAGCTCATTGGGTGTCGCCAGATGCTGCAGGCCGGTCAGAAACAGAAACAGTGCCGATCCGGAAATAAACATACTTTGTGCCAGCGCCGCCAGCGACTCCGCTTTACCGTGCCCGAACGTATGATCTTCGTCGGCAGGCTGAAGCGCATAACGTACCACCAGCAGATTGGTCAGCGATGCGGCGATATCCACCAGTGAATCCACCAGCGAGGCCAGTAAACTCACCGAACCGGTGTACCACCAGGCAAAAATTTTCACGAGCAACAGCACAGACGCAAGAATGGTAGCACCGAGGGCAGCACGCTTTACCAGTCGGCCATAAGAGGGTTGCATGCCAGTTTCCCTGTGCGGCATCAGTGATGATGCGCACCAAAATGAATGAATGGCTCAAGTTTAACATCGGGAGGCGGGCACTGCTTAGCAGGTCGTTCAATGAATCAGGCGCTTTTGGGAAATCGCCACAGGCACAAAAAAACAAGCCCCGGCCTCTGTGGGAGGACGGGGCAAAGTGTCATACACATCAGTACCAGGCCACATTCAGACCCGGATCCGGGCTGAGAAAGGAGCGGCAACTACTTTTTGCCGCCTTTTTTCCCGGCTTCTGATGCTTTCTCACGATCGTTTTTGAAATTTCCGCCGCCGCTATTCTGGCCACCTTTCTTACCGGCTTCAGACGCTTTTTGCGGATTATCTGCGAAATTACCTGAACCACCACGATGCTCTGCCATAACTTACTCCGTTAATAGATTCATTCAGGACTACATAATGTGGTTGCTGCTCCCTGAGACTTCGCAAAGACACTTAACTTCCCTGCAGTGACAAAATAAAGTGTAGAAGGTGCGCCTGAACCGGCAAGCGTAACGCGGGGAATTTATCTCATTGAAAAATATGATTAAAGCTTTCCATCCCTGCCTTTAATTCATTCACTTTCAGTGAGTTATAATATTTAACAGGCGGTAAAACCCTTACCGATACGCTTAAATTTAAGTCATGACCTGAATAGTAAAGAATCGGCGAGACTTATCCATAAAAGCTCAACAAGCGCTAATCAAACAGGGGTTTTATTGCGTGGTGATGATTCCAGTCAAAATAAAAAAAGTGAAAAAAAGATAAAAACCCGCCATTACGGCAGGTTTCTTTTTATTCACGCTTCAGGTTAACCGTACTTCCTTGCGAAGTCGTCGTCAGACTGGCAAAGATATAAAATGAATTCAATAAAAGCGATAAAGGCTGGAATGAACGTCCAGCAAAAAATCAGGTACAAAAATCCCTGACCAATCTTTCCAAGGTAGAATTTATGAACCCCAAACCCCCCAAGGAAAAGCGCCAGCAGAGCAGCAGCAATTCGGTTCTTATTGCCCTGACCTGACCCTGATTGAGTCGCACCACAATTAGGGCAAGCCCTGGCTGATTCATGAATTTCTTTGCCACATCCACGACAAAAAACCATCCCAGACATAATCACTCCTTAATTAAATTGCTTTAGTCCCAAAACTATCGGCAGGCCAGAGCCAAACCTTACAAAAAATCGTTTTCAACTCAGATATCTCAACGACATGTATCAAATCGGGCAGCCAGAACTGACAGATATTCATATCCGTTCAGTCAGCATGTAAAAAGAGGTCCGCCGCACGTCATCCACGTACTGGCGACAAGCGTTACATTATTCAATATTCAATCAATTTTCTGGAATCCTAAGCAAAGGTAACGCCTGAACTCGTAGCATATTGCTGCACTTATGATTGTTACGAACAATGCCTTTAATGAGCATCAGGCTGGCACGGATTGCTGGAGCAGCATTCTCATTTCTTAAGCCTGCATTCCACTCAGGAGCTGTGATAAAACACTTCCATCACTCGTGTTATTCACACTACTCCTGAACCATTTCTGCGCACTCAGTGCCTGGCTCTTCTCAACACAAAAAGATGTTAACCCTGCCGGCAGGAAAACTGAAGCCATAAGTCTCTCTCTGTCGCCCACACCCGGATTAATTCATAAAGCTTGATCTCGCTTTATAAAATCCTTAAATATCTGATTAATAATAGAAGGTTGTTACACGGCAGATAAAAAAAACCCCCACCATCATGGCGGGGGAAGACAGGGATGTGTCTATGGCAAGGAAAACAGGGATACTATGTTACTGGTTACTGCTGGTACTACTCACTGCCTGCAGCGATGACGCTGACTGCAAATTTGAAAACTGTCGCAGCTCATTAAGTCGCCGCTGGTAATTCTTCTGTAACGCCGACTGCTGGGCTGGCGTTAGCAGGTGAAACATTTGATTCTGTACGCGCGCCATCTCGACCTGCTGTTCAACCTGAACTCTGGCGATTACTTCCGCCTTCTCGCGGATGGCCGCTTCGTTAAACTGGTCTGCAGTCACTAACTCGTGTAGTGCTGCGATATCGTCAATATGAACGACCGGGCGCTCATGTCGGGCCTGTTGCATCAGGTCACGCATCTGCTGCCGTTGCTCTTCGGTCAACTCGATGCCATCGAACATGTGGCTTTGCGGATTTTGCGTCATACTGCCTGTCGGCAATCCGCCATGATGCATCTCGTCAATCGTCGTCGCATCTTTAGCACCTGCGCTGGCGACACTCAGAGCCATCGCTGAGGCAAGGACGACGGCGGTTAATTTGCGCATCGTGTACTCCAGTTCGTTCCGTTTTGCGATTCAACGAGAGCCAGTGTACGGCGACAGCTGCAAACATCCGTCAGGGGGTGTAAAACTACGTAAAGCGATGGATAGGTGCGCCAGGAACACGGTATTTTGCCTGCGGAGGGCTACAAAAATGAATAAAATCCTGTTGGTAGATGACGATCGCGAATTAACTTCGCTTTTAAAAGAACTGTTAGAAATGGAAGGGTTTGAAGTGGTGGTAGCCAGCGATGGTGAACAAGCGCTGAACCTGCTCGATAACTCGATTGATCTGCTTTTACTGGATGTCATGATGCCGAAGAAAAACGGTATCGACACCCTGAAAGAACTGCGTCAGCAACATCAAACCCCCGTCATCATGCTAACGGCGCGCGGCAGCGAGCTGGACCGCGTACTGGGCCTCGAACTGGGCGCAGATGACTATCTGCCTAAGCCGTTTAACGATCGTGAACTGGTGGCGCGTATCCGCGCTATTCTGCGTCGCTCAAACTGGAGTGAACAGCAGCAGCAACACGACAATAGCTCGCCCACGCTGGAAGTGGACTGTCTGCGTCTCAATCCCGGCCGTCAGGAGGCCAGTTTTGATGATGTCACGCTGGATTTGACCGGCACGGAGTTCACCCTGCTCTATCTGCTGGCGCAGCATCTGGGCCAGGTGGTGTCGCGTGAGCATCTGAGTCAGGAAGTGCTGGGCAAACGCCTGACGCCTTTTGACCGCGCCATTGATATGCATATCTCGAATCTGCGTCGCAAGCTGCCTGAGCGTCGTGACGGTCATCCCTGGTTTAAAACCTTACGTGGCCGCGGCTATCTGATGGTTTCGGCATCATGATTGGAAGTCTGACCACCCGTATCTTCGCCATCTTCTGGTTGACGCTGGCGCTGGTGTTGATGCTGGTGCTAATGGTGCCTAAGCTCGATTCACGACAGATGACCTCGCTGCTGGAGAGTGAACAGCGGCAGGGCATCATGATTGAGCAACACGTCGAAGCAGAGCTGTCACAGGATCCCCCTAACGATCTGATGTGGTGGCGTCGTCTGTTTCGGGCAGTGGAAAAGTGGGCACCGCCGGGTCAGCGGCTGCTGTTAGTGACCAGTGAAGGTCGGGTGATCGGCGCGCAACATAACGAAATGCAGGTTATCCGCAATTTTATCGGCCAGTCTGACAATGCTGATCATCCACAGAAGAAGAAATATGGTCGTGTTGAGCTGGTAGGGCCTTTCGCCGTTCGGGATGGGGAAGATAACTACCAGCTTTACATGATTCGTCCCGCCAACAGTTCCCAGCTCGATTTCGTCAATCTGTTGTTTGACCGTCCCCTGTTACTGCTTATCGTCACCATGCTCATCAGCTCACCGCTGCTGCTCTGGCTGGCCTGGAGCCTGGCACGTCCGGCGCGTAAGCTGAAATATGCTGCCGACGAAGTGGCAAGCGGAAACCTGCGTCAGCATCCGGAACTGGAATCGGGCCCACAAGAGTTTCTGGCGGCGGGTTCCAGCTTTAACCAGATGGTCAGTGCGCTGGAGCGGATGATGACCGGTCAGCAACGTCTGTTATCGGATATCAGCCATGAACTTCGTACCCCGCTCACCCGTCTGCAACTGGCTACCGCGCTGCTGCGTCGGCGCCAGGGTGAAGGCAAAGAGCTGGGCCGCATTGAGATGGAAGCACAGCGTCTTGATGGCATGATTAACGATCTGCTGGTGCTGTCGCGCACCCAGCATAAGAATGCGCTGGTCAGCGAAGCGATGAAGGCGAATCAGTTATGGAATGGGGTGCTGGAAGATGCCCGCTTCGAAGCGGAGCAGATGGGCAAGAAAATGGATATTCCCTATCCGCCTGGCCCGTGGCCGCTTTATGGCAACCCTCATGCGCTGGAAAGTGCGCTGGAAAATATCGTACGCAATGCGCTGCGCTATTCACACACTCATATCAGCGTCAGCTTCTCCGTCGATATTTCCGGTATCACAGTACACGTTGATGACGATGGTCCTGGCGTGAGTCCGGAAGATCGTGAACAGATTTTCCGGCCTTTCTACCGTACCGATGAAGCGCGCGATCGCGAATCAGGCGGCACCGGTCTTGGCCTGGCGATTGTTGAAACTGCAGTGCAACAGCATCGCGGCTGGGTTAAAGCGGATGACAGCCCATTGGGCGGCCTGCGTCTGACCCTCTGGTTGCCGCTCTACTCCTCCGGTCGTCAATAATTTGCTATGCTTCGGCCCCTGTCATCGGGGGCCTTATGCTTAACATTGTCTTGTTTGAACCAGAAATTCCGCCGAATACCGGCAATATCATCCGCCTGTGCGCCAATACTGGTTTTCAGCTTCATCTGATTCAGCCGCTTGGTTTTGCCTGGGATGACAAGCGTTTACGCCGTGCCGGGCTGGATTACCACGAATTCACTGCCATTAAATTCCACGCCGACTATCAGGCGTTTATCGCCTCAGAGTCACCTGCGCGTCTGTTTGCGCTGACGACCAAAGGGACACCCGCACACAGTGCCGTAGCCTATCAGGCTGGCGATTATCTGCTGTTTGGCCCGGAGAGCCGTGGACTTCCGGCTGAGATCTTAGCGGCGTTACCGGCTCAGCAGAAAATCCGTATCCCGATGAAAGCGGAAAGCCGCAGTATGAATTTGTCGAACGCCGTCTCGGTGGTGGTCTATGAAGCGTGGCGCCAGCTTGATTATGCGGGCGCGCTGATTAAAGACTAGATGCCGTCGCCAAACTGAAAACCCGCCAGGCTGCCATTAAAGTGCTGATCCATATCCATCGACGGCTTTTCACTGCCTGGCTTACCCACGATTCGCGCGGGTACGCCTGCTGCAGTGGTGTGCGGCGGTACGGGCTGTAACACCACCGAACCGGCACCGATTTTGGCTCCCTTGCCAACTTCAATATTGCCCAGGACTTTCGCACCGGCACCAATCATCACCCCTTCACGGATTTTCGGGTGACGATCGCCGCTGGTTTTGCCGGTTCCGCCCAGCGTAACCGATTGCAGGATCGAGACATCATTCTCAACCACGGCGGTTTCACCAATCACAATACCTGTGGCATGGTCGAGCATGATGCCGTGGCCTATGTTGGCAGCGGGATGAATATCAACGGCAAAGGAGACGGAGATTTCATTCTGCAGATAAACCGCCAGCGCGCGCCGGCCTTCATTCCACAGCCAGTGGCCAATGCGGTAGGCCTGTAAGGCATGAAAACCTTTGAGGTAGAGCAACGGCGTGGAGTATTTATCGACTGCCGGGTCACGTTGACGCACTGCCTGAATATCGTACGCCGCTGACATAATCATCGACGGATCTTCACGGTAGGCTTCTTCAACGATTTCACGAATGGCGATGGCGGGCATAATCGGGTTAGCCAGCTTGTTGGCCAGCATATAACTCAGTGCGCTACCGAGATTTTCATGCTTGAGCAATGTCGCGTGAAAGAAGCTGGCCAGCATCGGCTCACAATCAGCCAGGGCGCGCGCTTCTGCTTTGATATTATTCCAGACCAGTTCTAACTCATCAGACGACATTGCTGTTTTCTCCCGATAAAAAAAGCGCCTGAATGGGCGCTGCAGGTGATGATGCTACGCGTCCTGCGTTAGCCAGTGCTGTTTTCGTCCTTCCTTGTTCGTCCCAGCAGACTCAATGCTGCATCTCTCGCCGGTTTTTCGCAATACAGCACCTGATAAATCTGCTCGGTGATCGGCATTTCCACACCAAAACGGGCTGCCAATGCTTTGACTTCTTTGGTGTTTCTGTAGCCTTCTACAACTTGTCCGATAATGCGTTGCGCGCTATCTACATCCTCGCCCTGGCCCAGCATCATGCCAAAACGACGGTTACGCGACTGATTATCGGTACAGGTCAGCACCAGATCGCCCAGACCCGCCATCCCCATAAAGGTGGTGGGATCGGCACCCAGCGCGGCGCCCAGCCGGCTCATTTCAGCCAGACCACGGGTGATCAGTGCGGTACGCGCATTCGCGCCAAAACCAATCCCGTCCGAGATCCCGGCACCGATAGCAATCACGTTTTTCACCGCGCCGCCCAGCTGTACGCCGATAAAGTCAGGGTTGTTATAAACGCGAAAACTTTTACCACAGTGCAGCTTCTGCTGCAGATCGTCAGCGAACTGCGCATCCGTTGCGGCCAGCGCGATGGCCGTCGGTAATCCGGCTGCCAGCTCTTTCGCAAAGGTCGGTCCGGAGATCACGGCCAGCGGAATAGCATCGCCGACAATTTCACGCGCCACATCCTGAAGCAGACGGCCGGTCTCTTTTTCCAGCCCTTTGGTCGCCCAGACAATACGCGAGTCGGAGCGCAGATGAGGCTTGATCTGCTGCAACACCTCGCCAAACACATGACTCGGCACCACAATTAATAAATCGCGGCTGGCAGCAATGGTTTTGATCAGATCCGGTTCAAGAGAAAGATTGTCGGGGAACGGGACATCGGGCAGGAAAGCAGTGTTGCAGCGGTCAGTCTGAAGTTGCGCCAGATGCGCCGGGTTATGTCCCCACAACAGTACCGGATGGCCGTTACGGGCCAGCGTAATCGCCAAAGCGGTGCCGTAGGAACCGGCACCGATGACGCTAATCGAAGCGTGAGTTGTCATCAGGCATCCTGATGTGGTTCAGCACCTTCTTCACCTTGCTGCTGCTGCAGGTAGTTCATGAACAGCGCATCAAAGTTAACCGGTGCCAGGTTCAGCTGCGGGAAGGTTCCACGTGATACCAGGCTGGTAATGCATTCGCGTGCGTACGGGAACAGGATGTTCGGGCAGTATGCGCCCAGGCAATGTGCCATCTGCGTTCCTTCAATACCGCTGATGGTGAAAATACCGGCCTGCTGAACTTCACACAGGAAAGCGGTCTCTTCGCCCACGGTGGCAGTTACAGTCACACGAAGTACGACTTCGTAAACTTCGTCAGCCAGCTGAGAAGATGCAGTGTCCAGATCCAGTTTAACGTCCGGTTCCCACTCTTTCTGGAAAACCTGCGGGGCATTTGGCGCTTCAAAAGAGATATCTTTGGTGAATACGCGCTGAATCTGGAATTGCATTTCGTTGGTGTTATGTTCTGACATGTGACCAAATCCTATGTATGAGATTGTCCGGCGTAAAATTACGCCTGCAGTAAGGGATCTAAACCTTCGCGATTATCGAGTGCGAATAAGTCATCGCAGCCACCAATGTGCTGCGCATCAATAAAAATCTGAGGTACGGTGGTACGGCCGCTACGCTTGATCATTTCTTCGCGTTTCGCCATGTCTCCATCAATGGGGATCTCCTGAAACGACACGCCTTTTTGCGTTAACAGCGCCTTCGCCCGATGGCAGTAAGGACAAGTGGCCTTGGTATACATTTCAACATTTGCCATGATCACACCTCTGTAAGGTTATTTGCCGCGAATTAACGGCAGATTTTCGCCGCTCCAGCCACTGATACCATCTTTCAGCACTGAAACCTGCTCAAAGCCGGCCGCGCTGAGATGCGCCGCAGAATCACCCGCGCTTTGTCCGGTTGCACACACCACAATTATGGGCTGCGCTTTATGCTTTGCCAGTTCGTCGATGTTGCCTTTTTTAATCTCAGCGGCTGCAACATTCAGCGCACCTGAAATATGGCCTCTGCGGAAATCGTCGCGCGAACGCACGTCTACAACTACCGCGTCCTCTTTGTTAATCAGGCGGGTTGCTTCACCACGACTGATCGTTTTTACCTTAGAGAACATTCCTTTAACGGTAGTCACAATCACCAGAACGAGTAAAACGACCCATGCCAGACTCAGGATGGGGTGATTGCTTGCAAACTGCATAATTTCTTGCATGAGGGGTAACGACTCCAGACCGGGCTAATAAGCTAAAACAAGGGTTCTGAGTATACCTGCGCCACTTCGCATGTACAGATGCTATGCGGCCAGAGTATCGATTTGTGCTTCATTTTCCAAAAAAAGTGGCTGAATAGCAAAAATGGCGTAAGGCTTAATCCATGTCATTGTGATAGTGGACATAACTGGAAAAGCAAATGCCAGTGGGGAGCACTGGTAAGCGGCGGTTCATCGTGGAATAATCATTGGCCTATGAAGGGAAAAACAACCGTTTCGCACACAAGGACCCGTCCCAACGGCGATAACCTGCCGTTGTTCACACACTTGTCCAGCCTCTCCCTTAGCCTGCTTTGTGCGGGGGCACTGTTATTGCCTGCTGCCGCCG
This sequence comes from Pantoea sp. E956-1, assembly GCF_982223955.1. Classification (NCBI taxonomy): domain Bacteria; kingdom Pseudomonadati; phylum Pseudomonadota; class Gammaproteobacteria; order Enterobacterales; family Erwiniaceae; genus Pantoea; species Pantoea sp. E956-1. The sequence continues at coordinate 52,258 of NZ_CEUYZP010000016.1, forward strand.
TTAGTGCAGAAGACAGCAAATCTCAGCTGCAATCTATTCAGCAAAACATTGCTGAAAAAGAGAAAAGCGTTAAAGCGCAAAAACTGCAGCGCAGCAAATTACTGGATCAGTTGCAGAGCCAGGAAAAAATCATCGCTCAGGCGAGTCGCCAGTTGCGTGACACCCGCAATAGCCTCAACGCCCTGAATGACGAAATCAAACAGCTTACCACCTCCATCGCCCGCCTTGAAAAACAGCAAACCCAACAGGAAAACCTGCTTTCAGAGCAGCTTGATGCGGCGTTTCGTCAGGGTAAGCACAACGGCGTACAGCTGTTGATGGGCGGTGAAGAGAGCCAGCGCAGCGAGCGTATTCTGGCCTATTTCGGCTACCTGAATGCTGCACGTCAGAAAAGTATCGATGAGCTGCAAAAGACGCGTCAGGATTTGGATCAGCAACGCGCCACGCTGGAGCAGAAGCAACAGCAGCAGAAAGGCTTATTAGCGCAGCAGCAGGGCCAGCAGCAGAAGCTGAAACAGGCGAGCGAAGCGCGGAAAAAAACCCTGACGACACTGGAAAGCGCGCTGGAGAAAGATCAGGCCGATCTGGTCGAGATGCGTCAGAACGAAAGTCGTCTGCAAGATAAGATCGCCCGTGCAGAACGCGAGGCGCGCGAGCGTGCCGCCCGTGAAGCGCGTGAGGCGGAAAAAGTGCGTCAGCGTCAGGCGCAGGCGAAAGCCAAAGGCTCCAGCTATCAGCCGACCCAGAGCGAACGCGAACTGGTGGCGCGCACCGGTGGGCTCGGTCGCGCGGGCGGGCAGGCCTTGTGGCCGGTACGCGGACGCATTGAACATCGCTTTGGTGAACAGCTGCAGGGTGAACTGCGCTGGAAAGGACTGGTGATTGATGCGCGCGAAGGTACCGAGGTGAAGGCTATCGCCGATGGTCGTGTGCTGATGGCCGACTGGTTACAGGGCTACGGCCTGGTCGTCGTGCTGGAACATGGTAAAGGCGATATGAGCCTGTATGGCTATAACCAAAGTGCGCTGGTGAGCGTGGGTACGCAGGTGAAGGCAGGACAGCCTATCGCACTGGTGGGCACCAGTGGTGGCCGCGGTACCCCGTCGCTCTATTTTGAAATCCGACGTCAGGGACAGGCCGTCAATCCACTCCCGTGGTTAGGAAAATAGGTTTTGCTGCAACTTCGAAAAATCCCCGTTCTGTTGAGCGCCCTGCTGTTCAGTTACGCTGCACAGGCGGGCAAACTGGCCATTGTCATCGATGACGTAGGCTATCGCCCTGCCGAAGAGAATAAGGTCCTGCAGATGCCGCAGGCCATTTCAGTGGCGGTATTGCCCAACGCGCCACATGCCCGTGAAATGGCCACCAAAGCGCACCAGAGTGGTCACGAAGTGTTGATCCATCTGCCCATGGCGCCGCTGAGCAAACAGCCGCTGGAAAAAGATACCTTAACGCCGGAGATGAGCAGCGAAGAGGTTACCCGCATCATGCGCAATGCGGTTAACAACGTGCCCTATGCCGTAGGTCTGAACAACCACATGGGCAGCAGGATGACTTCAAGCCTGCCCGGTATGCAGAAGGTGATGCAGGCGCTGAACCACTACAATCTCTACTTTCTGGATAGCATGACCATCGCTAACAGTCAGGCTGTTCCTGCCGCTCAGGGTACCCAGGTCAAGGTGTTAAAACGCCGGGTGTTTCTGGATGACAGCCAGGATATTAATGCCATCCGCCAGCAGTTCAGCCGGGCGGTAAACCTGGCGCAGCGCGACGGTTACGCCATTGCCATTGGTCATCCCCACCCTAACACCGTGCGGGTGCTGCAGCAGATGTTACCCACATTGCCAGCCGACGTTACGCTGGTTCGCCCCAGTCAGCTGCTGAACGAATCACTCCGCAGCGGCTCAAGGCCACCGGTGGCGCCGGCAAAACCGGCGACGCCGCGCTTCCAGCCTGCAGACCTGTGTAAACTGAAACAGCCGCTGGCGCCGGTTCCGGCCACCCGAGCCTTATCGGTAATAGCGGAAAGTGTGAATAACAGCCCGCTGTTTAACACGCTAAAAAATCTGTTCTGAATTTGCGATGAATGCTAAGTGTTCAGCTTAGCGTTCATTTGTACGCAGAAATTACTATAATCCTGGGTCGGGCAATAACAGGCTGTGCGGGAACAGTGATAGGGATGACGATTATTAAACAAAAAATCCTGCTGCTGGATAACGGCAGAGAGTGGGGCGGCGGCACCAACAGTATGCTGGAGCTGTTGAAGCGTATCGATCGTCAAAAGTTTGATATCACCTGCTGCTTCTATCACAACTACAGCCGAGGCAACGACGAAACCATTGAAGCCACGCTGAATGCACTGGCTATTCCGGTCTTTTTTATTCCGCAAATCAAACAGCCACGCTGGGCGAAATTAGTTAAAGAAGCCGCGCGAGCCCTGCTGTTTTTTAATAAAAAGCTCAAGAAGCGCGCCATCGATCAGATTGATACACACTGGCGCATTATGCCCAATGCCAGCAAAATCAATTCACTGCTGCAACTGGGGAAGTTTGACACGCTCTATATGAATAATCAGCCCAGCACCAATGTGGAAGGTTATCTGGCGGCGCGCAGCCTGGATGTTGCGGTAGTGCAACACTGCCGTATCGATCCGGTACTGGAACCGCGGCTGGTCAGCATGGTCAATCAGGATTGCCAGGCGATCATTGCCGTGTCACAGGGCGTGAATAACACCCTGCGCAGCCACGGTGTTGATGCGGAACGCTGTTTTACCGTCAATAACGCTATCGACATCCACCAGCCTTTGCCCGACCGCCTTGAAGTACGCCAGCGCTTTAAACTTTTTCCATCGACCTTTGTGTTCGGCACGATCGGCTCGCTGATATTGCGTAAATCTAATCACCATATTCTGCAGGCACTGGGCCGTTTTAAACGCGCTAATCCCGATGCCGACTGGAAGATGGTGGTGGTCGGAGCGGGCCCGGAACTTCAGCATCTGCTGCAACTCGCTACCGCAGAAAACATCCAGCAGCACGTGGTCTTTACCGGCTTTCAGAACAACGCGCTGGATTACCTCACCGCCTTTGATGCGTTTATTCTTGCCTCACGCAGTGAGGGCTTACCAAGGGTTGTGCTGGAGGCGATGCTGGTGAATACCGCCGTAGTGGGATCCCGCGTGGTCGGCACTGCCGAATTGATCAGTCATGACGAAACCGGGCTGCTGTTTGATTATGGCAACGTGGTGCAACTGACCCAGCATCTGACCGCACTGTGGCAGGATGCGGATTTACGTCAACGCCTGATCAATGCGGCAGCGAAACGCGTACGAGAAAAATACGCTATTGAAACTTATATCAGCGGCGTCGAGAATATTTTGCAAAGCGTCGTGAAAAAGAAACCTCATGCTTAATTTTTTAAATCCCCGTTATCGCCATATCAGGGCGAGTCATAACCTGCCTTATTCGCAGAAAGAGGTTCAGGGCACTGTGCCGGTAACCTCGGTCGTGATCCCCTGCACCGGCGCCGACTATATTGAAGAGGCCCTGCTCAGTGCCGATTTTGCGGCGCGCTTTGCGACAGAGGCTGAAGAGATCGTAATTGTCAGCGATCAGCCGGCTCACGCCTTTGGCAGCCTGCCAGTAAAAACCCGCGTGGCGACGCTGGATGTCCCGCATCGGGAAGAGAGTTATCGCTACAAGCAGATTTATTGCAGTCGTTTGATTAAATTGCAGGCGCCCTTACAGGCTAAAGGCGACGGCATTCTGATGATCGATTCCGACCTCAATCTGCTTAAGATGCCGGAGATCATGATGAAACCCGGCCATCTCTATTCCAGTTTTCGTCAGGGGAAAATGATTGCCAAGCTGGAAGGTGCACCGGAAGAGGCAATTCCCGCCTACTACCCGCACAGCATCCGGCCCTGGCTGGTGGACCATGTTAATGGGGCCTACCTGGCTGCCACGCGTGAAGTCTGGCAGCGTATTTCGCCGCTGTGGCTGACGCTGTTTAATGATACCTGGAATTTAATGAACGACAGCCAGCCGCCTACCGATCAGCTGCCGCTCGCGGTGTTGCTGGATATGCTGGATATTAAAACCGTCAATCTGGGGGAATGGGCTAACTGGCCGGTCTCAAAGAAAATTGGCGGTCAGTCGGCGGTGATCCCGTCTGAAGTGGTAGGCGCACATGGCGGCTTTCCGCTGTCGGAATGGCAAAAATACCTCGCCGATCCGCAACAGCCGCTGAACTTCAAAGGCCAGGACTACACGCGCAAAGTGCGCTACCTGACCGATGAAGAGAAAAAACAGAGCTAATCATGCGGCCGCCCTGGCGGCCGTTGTTTTAATCCCAGCTCAGTATCACTTTTCCCGAGCGTCCTGAACGCATTTCATCAAAGCCCTGCTGGAAATCGTCGATTCCATAGCGATGGGTAATAACCGGCGTTAAATCAAGCCCGGACTGGATCAGCGCCGCCATTTTATACCAGGTTTCAAACATCTCCCGGCCATAAATGCCCTTGATAAATAGCCCTTTGAAGATGACCTGATTCCAGTCGATCGCCATTTCACCCGGCGGGATGCCCAGCAGTGCAATCCGTCCACCGTGATTCATTACCTCCAGCAATGAACGGAAGGCTGGCGGTGCACCAGACATCTCCAGCCCGACATCGAATCCTTCCGTCATACCCAGCGAATGCATCACGTCTCGCAGATCCTCATTCGCTACATTGACCGCGCGCGTGACGCCCATTTTGCGCGCCAGTGCCAGACGATACTCATTGATATCCGTGATCACCACGTTACGTGCGCCGACATGGCGACAGACTGCGGCAGCCATGATGCCGATAGGACCCGCACCGGAGATCAGCACATCCTCACCCACCAGATCGAACGACAGCGCGGTATGCACGGCGTTGCCAAACGGATCAAAAATTGCCGCCAGCTCATCGGAAATGTTGTCAGGAATTTTGAACGCATTGAAGGCCGGGATAACCAGATACTCCGCGAAGCAGCCCTGGCGGTTAACGCCTACACCCATTGTGTTACGGCATAAATGGGTTCGCCCGGCACGGCAGTTGCGGCAATGTCCGCAGGTGATATGTCCTTCGCCCGAGACCCGATCGCCAATCGTAAAGCCTTTCACTTCCTGTCCTATCGCAACCACTTCACCCACATATTCATGACCGACAATCATGGGTACCGGAATGGTTTTACGCGACCAGTCATCCCAGTTATAGATATGGACATCGGTACCGCAGATGGCGGTTTTCCGTATCTTAATCAGCAGATCGTTGTGGCCCGGCTCCGGAACTGGCGCATCGGTCATCATCCAGATGCCCGTTTCCTTCTTCAGTTTGGCGAGTGCTTTCATGACGGGCTCCTCAGGCGATAACGCCCAGTTGTTTGCCGATACGGGTAAAAGCCGCCACCGCACGTTCCAGCTGTTGCTGGGTATGCGCCGCAGAGATTTGGGTGCGAATGCGTGCCTGACCTTTTGGCACCACCGGATAGAAGAAGCCGGTCACGTAGATACCTTCCTGTTGCAGCAGGCGGGCAAACTCCTGGGCGACGCTGGCTTCACCCAGCATTACCGGGATAATGGCGTGATCGGCTCCCGCCAGCGTAAAGCCCGCCGCCGTCATCTGCTCCCGGAAGTAATGGGCGTTGTCCCACAGACGCTGACGCAGCCCGTCGCCTTCGCTGAGCAGATCCAGCACCCGCAGCGAGGCGGCAACAATGGCCGGGGCCAGCGAATTAGAGAACAGATAGGGACGGGAACGCTGGCGCAGCCACTCCACCACTTCGGCTTTTGCTGCGGTATAGCCACCGGAGGCGCCACCCAGCGCTTTACCCAGCGTGCCGGTAATGATGTCGACCCGGCCCATGACGTCGCAATATTCATGGGTCCCGCGTCCGGCGTTCCCGACAAAGCCCACCGCATGGGAATCATCCACCATTACCAGCGCAGAGAACTCGTCGGCCAGATCGCAAATCGCGGGCAGATTCGCAATCACCCCATCCATTGAGAAGACCCCATCGGTGGCGATCAGAATATGACGCGCGCCTTTATCGCGCGCGTCCTGCAAACAGGCACGCAGCTGCGCCATATCGTTATTGGCATAGCGGTAACGCTGCGCTTTGCACAGCCGGACGCCATCGATAATGGAAGCGTGGTTCAGCGCATCAGAGATGACGGCATCCTGCGCATCGAGCAGGGTTTCAAACAGGCCGCCATTGGCATCGAAACAGGAGGAGTAAAGAATGGCATCCTCCATGCCGAGAAAGTCTGCCAGCCGCTTTTCCAGCTGCTTATGACTATCCTGCGTGCCGCAAATAAAGCGCACCGACGCCATGCCAAAACCATGCGAATCCATCCCCTCTTTCGCCGCCTGAATCAGCGCCGGATGGTTCGCTAAACCTAAGTAGTTATTGGCGCAGAAGTTAATCACCGCCGGATTATCGCCAACCGCGATCTCCGTCTGCTGGGCAGAGGTGATGATCCGCTCCTGTTTAAACAGTCCTTCCTGACGTGCATCATCAAGTTGCTGACGAAGTTGTTGATAAAATTGCGCAGGCATCATTGCTCTCCTCAGATGGCAAAAATCTGGCATATCTTACTGAACAGACCGCGTCTTCACGATAAATCGCCCAACAGAATGTCATTTTTGCAGCATAGTTCACGCCGCGCAGATATATGCACAAAGCGTTACAGAGTCATCTGGCTGTCTGCACCCTGATGAAATGTTATGATGTGAGGTATTCGTGTGTGAAACCTCCTGTTTCACCCCACAACGTTGAAGGTAACAACATGATTATCGTAACTGGCGGCGCAGGAATGATTGGCAGCAACATCGTCAAAGCGCTGAACGATCGCGGTCACACCGACATTCTGGTGGTGGATAATCTGAAGGATGGCACCAAGTTTGCCAATTTAGTCGACCTGGATATCGTCGATTACATGGACAAAGAAGAGTTCCTGATGAGCGTCATGGCGGGCGATGATTTAGGCCCGATCGAAGCGGTGTTCCATCAGGGCGCCTGCTCCTCCACCACCGAGTGGGATGGCAAGTACATGATGGAGAACAACTATCAGTACTCCAAAGAGCTGCTGCACTTCTGTCTTGAGCGCGAGATCCCGTTCCTCTACGCCTCTTCCGCAGCGACCTATGGCGGACGCAACGAGAATTTCATTGAAGAGCGTCAGTATGAGCAGCCGCTGAATGTGTATGGCTACTCCAAGATGCTGTTCGACCATTACGTCCGCCAGATGCTGCCGGAAGCGAATTCGCCGGTATGCGGCTTCCGCTATTTCAACGTCTATGGACCGCGTGAAGGCCACAAGGGCAGCATGGCAAGCGTTGCCTTCCATCTGAACACGCAGATCAGCAACGATGAAAATCCAAAACTGTTTGAAGGCAGCGACGGCTTTAAACGTGATTTCATCCACGTTGATGATGTTGCGGAAGTGAACCTGTGGTGCTGGGAAAATGGTGTCTCCGGGATTTACAACTGTGGCACAGGCCGTGCCGAGTCCTTCCAGGAAGTGGCTGACGCGGTACTGAAGTTCCACCAGAAAGGTCAGATCGAGTACATCCCGTTCCCGGAAAAACTCAAAGGACGGTACCAGGCCTATACTCAGGCCGATCTCACTAAGCTGCGTGCCGCCGGCTACGACAAGCCATTTAAAACGGTGGCGCAGGGCGTCGCTGACTATATGGTCTGGCTGAACCGTAACGCATAAAGGAAGCTGCTCCGGCGATGAAAATTCTGGTAATCGGCCCGTCGTGGGTCGGCGATATGATGATGTCGCAAAGTCTCTATCGCACCCTCAAGGCCGAACATCCCGATGCGGTGATTGACGTGATGGCACCTGCGTGGTGCCGTCCGTTGTTGTCACGCATGCCGGAGGTGAATCAGGCGCTGGCGATGCCGCTTGGGCATGGCGCGCTGGAAATCGGTGAGCGTCGCCGGTTGGGCAAAGTGCTGCGCGCCAGTCACTACGACCGTGCTTATGTGCTGCCTAACTCCTTCAAGTCGGCGCTGGTCCCCTTCTTTGCCGGAATAAAACGCCGCGTCGGCTGGCGCGGTGAAATGCGCTATGGCCTGCTGAATGATTTGCGCGTGCTGGATAAAGCCGCGTTTCCGCTGATGGTTGAGCGCTACGTTGCGCTGGGCTACGACACACCGGTTGCTTCGGCGGCGCAGCTGCCACAGCCGCTGTTGTGGCCAAAACTGCAGGTTGAAGAGCAGGAAAAAATTGAAACGGCCGCACAGTTTCAGCTCGCCGCGACCCGTCCGATCATCGGTTTTTGTCCGGGCGCTGAATTTGGTCCGGCCAAACGCTGGCCGCACTATCACTACGCCACGCTGGCCCGCCAGTTGATTGCTGAAGGCTTCCAGATCGTGCTGTTTGGTTCTGCCAAAGATCGCCCGACCGGCGAAGAGATTATCGCTGCCCTGCCCGAAGAGGCGCGCGGCCACTGCCGTAATCTGGCAGGTGAAACCCAGCTGGAACAGGCGGTGATTCTGCTGGCACAATGCCGTGCCGTGGTCAGCAACGACTCCGGCCTGATGCATATCGCCGCGGCGCTGGATCGCCCACTGGTGGCGCTCTATGGACCAAGCAGCCCTGACTTTACGCCGCCGCTGGCAAAGCAGGCGCGAATTATTCGTCTGATTACCGGCTATCACAAAGTGCGCAAAGGCGATGCCGAACAGGGTTATCACCAGAGCCTGATCGATATTCAGCCTGAACGCGTACATCAGACGCTGAGCGAACTGCTCGCGCCACAGGAGGTGCCATGCACGTCCTGATTGTTAAAACGTCGTCAATGGGCGATGTGCTGCATTCACTCCCGGCACTGACCGATGCGATGCATGCCATTCCCGGCATCCGTTTCGACTGGGTAGTGGAAGAGAATTTCGCACAGATCCCCGGCTGGCATCCCGCAGTAGATAAAGTGTTACCGGTCGCGATTCGCCGCTGGCGCAAACACTGGTTTGGCAGTCAGCAGCGTGAAGAGCGCGTGCTGTTTAAGCGCGCGTTACAGTCACGTGAGTACGATATCGTGATTGATGCACAGGGCCTGATCAAAAGTGCCGCGCTGGTCACCCGCTTATCGAAAGGGGTGAAACATGGGCAGGACAGCCGTAGCGCGCGTGAGCCGTTCGCCAGCTGGTGGTATGACATCCGCCATGAGGTCAGTAAGCGACAGCACGCGGTTGAACGAACGCGTGAACTGTTCGCTAAAAGCCTGGGCTATGAGAAGCCGCAAAGTCAGGGTGACTACGCGATCGCCGGGCACTTCCTGCATCATCTGCCCGCTGACGCACGTCATTACCTGGTCTTTCTGCATGCCACGACGCGTGACAACAAGCACTGGCCGGAATCACACTGGCGACAGCTGATTGAGCAGATGCAGCCCAGCGGGTTGCGGGTGAAATTGCCCTGGGGAGCTGAACATGAGCATCAGCGTGCACTGCGGCTTGCTGAAGGATTTGAGCATGTCGATGTGCTGCCTAAGCTGACGCTGGAAGCGATAGCACAACAGCTGGCGGGCGCACGGGCGGTGGTCTCAGTGGATACCGGATTGAGCCATCTGACGGCGGCACTGGATCGCCCCAACCTCACGCTGTATGGTCCGACCGATCCTGGATTGATTGGCGGTTACGGGCAGAACCAACAGGCACTGAGCGCCCCGAATCATAATCTGGCAGAGCTGACTGCTGACACGGTGGCAGAGAAACTGCAGGCCGTTATTACGGAAAACATGCCATGAACTATGTGCTGATCTACCTGCTGTTGCTGCCTTTCCGGGCCATAATGCGGCTGTTTTACCGGCCAACCGGACGCAGCCTGATCATCCAGACGGCAAAGATTGGTGATTTTATTAATATCACCCCGATGCTGCGCGCGCTGGGTCAGTCTGAGTTGCTGATCAGCAAAGCGGTGGAGCCACTGGCGCGTCACGATGACATGGTCAGCCGCTATTTCCTGATTGAAGAGGCGAAGCGCAGCTTTTTTGCCAAACTGAAGCTCGCGTTCACTCTGATGAACCGCTATGACAACGTCTATCTGGTGCAGCCAAACAGCGTGAACCTGTTTTTCGCCGCGCTCTGCAACGCACCGAACAAGCAGTTTCTGCGCACCTATGTGCGTAAGTCCTACCATAAGACCTTCTATCGCAGCGCCAGCGGTATTGTCGACCACACCAAAACGGATTTAACGCTCGACAGCTACCTGAAGCTGATTAATCGAGACTACCGCTACACCGATTTCCCCAAGCATGCGACCTCACCGCTCTGGCAGCCGACTGCGCCGCCCGCCGCGCTGGTTAATCCGCGCAGCGGTATTAAAATTGGCATCAGTATTTCTGCCGGTAACCGGGCTAAAACCATTCCTGCCAGCATCTGGCAGCAGCTGATGGCGTCGCTGGCTGACCTGCCCTGCACATTTTATGTGTTTGGCCCACCGGCTGAACAGCCGTGGCTGGATGAGTTACTAAGCCTGACCGGCCCGAAAGACAATATCGTCAGTCTGATTGGTGAGCTAAAACTGGAAGATGTTCCGTGGGCCATTGCACAGATGGATTTCTACATCTCCTCTGACTCTGGCAATGCTTATATTGCGGATGCGCAGCAGATACCGGTGATCATGCTTTACGGGCCGTGTGAAGTCCGGGAACAGCGTCCGGTCAATAACGTTTTGTTTATCGGACCGGATAATATTGCTGCGTCGACGTTCGTTTTTGCCACCCGTTTTCAGTTTGATCAGCCTGCTGAAAAATTATTCGGGCTGGATCACGATAAACTGACTAGAATACAAACGTTTATTACTCATAATCTGGAATAGTGAAGCGTAATGGCAATTACCCCTCTTGCTGAGGCCGTTCAGCAAAGTCAGCTGCTGGTTAACACGCTTGCTGACACGGATGATAATCCGGTTCATGTTGCGTTTGGCATCAACTACGCCTACGCGCGTGGCCTGGGCATTACGTTATTTTCACTTCTCAGCCATCATCCTGATACCGCTTTCCACGCCCATGTTTTTTCAGACTCGCTTTGCGAAGAGGATGTGGAAAAACTGCGATCGCTGGCCACGGGCCATCGTCTGGCGATCACGCTGCATATCTTTAACCGTGCCTGGGTTGATCAGCTGCCTGCGGTCGGACGCTATCCCAAAAGTATCCACTACCGTTTCCTGATCCCGGAAACCGTGGCGAGCTACAGCGATCGGGTGATCTATATTGATGCTGACACCCTGGTGGTGGGCGACTACTCTCCCCTGTTCACGCTGGATATCACTGATTACACGCTGGCGGCCTGTAATGACACACCGCGAGCGCGACATAACCAGTGCGCAAGGCTGGGGCTGAAGCATCACCACTATTTCAACTCCGGCTTTATGCTGATTAATATTCCACGCTGGCTCGAAAGGCAGACCACCGCGCGCATTACCGACGTGCTGGTAACGCGGGGCGCAGAGTTTGGTTTTCCCGATCAGGATGCGCTGAATATCGTGCTGGAGGATGAGGTCCTGATCCTGCCAGACCGCTATAACCACATATACGACATCATCGCTAATAAAGTCTGGGATCACTCGAACGTGCCTGAAGAGACGGTGATGATTCACTACACCGGTAAATGCAAACCCTGGCATGCATGGGCTGGCAGCGATCTTTCCCAGCGGTACTACAGCTATTACCAGCGCTCCCCCTGGGCTTCACAACCGCTTGATACGCCAAAGCATTATAAAGAGATGAAGCGATTCGCCCGCGTAAAGTGGCATCAGAAACAGTATGCTGAAAGCCTGAGCTGGATGATGAAGTATGTCAGTCTCAAGTTTTTTAAGCAGAGCGAGCAATAGCGCGCTCAGGTTTATCAGATTGATGCGGGCGCTATTATTTCAGCGCCCGACTTTCCCATCATTTATCCCGCCGGCTGTTTGCCACGACCTCTGTAATAACGACGCTGACAGCAAGCCAGCATAATAATCTGTTTACCTGCACGGCCACATTGCGTAAAAAAAGCGCATATAGCGCAATATTATTGTCGGGCGTGGTTTTTAGTAAAGCAGGGATGCGACATCGATTTATAATTGTGAACTCCCTGATTTCCCTCTGCTGATTTGGAAATGATTTATGACGAGGCAACGCCCTTTCGCAGTGAATACAATGCTGGTGCAGATATTGTCATGAGTACTTCTCCTCTGCTGAGTATCATTACCCCGATGTACAATGCGGGCAGCATGTTTGATGAGTTCATGCAGTCACTGCTGGCGCAGACATTGACTGCGCTTGAGATCATTATCGTCGATGACGGTTCAACCGATGGCTCAGGCGAGCGCGCCGATCAGTATGCACAGCAGCATTCTCACATTCGTGTGATTCATCAGGAAAATGGCGGCGTCTCGCGCGCCCGTAACGCCGGGCTGGCGATTGCCCGCGGGAAATATGTCACCTTCCCTGATGCGGATGACACCATGCAACCCGATATGTATCAGACGCTGGTGACGCTGGCGGAAGCAGATAATCTGGATGCGGCACAGTGCAACGCCGAGTGGTTTTTCAAACACAGCCAGCGGGTAAAGCCGCTCATTCCGCTGGATCGCCTGCGCAGTACGCCGGTGCTGAGCGGTGCCGACTGGCTGAATACCGCGCTGAAAACCCATCGTTATATGCATGTGGTCTGGCTGGGCATCTATCGCCGGGAACTGATTGAGCAGCATCAGTTGCAGTTTGAACCCGGCCTGCATCATCAGGATATTCCCTGGACCACCGAGTTTATGCTGCTGGCAAAACGCGTGCGATATACCGAAGCGGTGCTCTATCGCTACTATATGCATGACGCCTCAATCAGCAATCGCAAACGTACCGGCGAGCGCAACGTTGAGTATCAGCGCCACTACATGAAGATTGCGCGACTGCTGGAAGAGCTCAATGACCGCTATCGTAACCGCGTGAAGATCTACCCGTCGTTTCACTATCAGGTGACTCATGAAGCGCTCAGCGTTTGCCACAGTGTAAGACGTGAGCCTGACGCACGCGCACGCCAGGCAATCATTGCCGAGCTGTTCGCCACCCGGACACACCTGCGCATGTTACGCAACGCCCGGGGAATTAAGCAGTGGTATCAGTTGCTGTTGTGGCTGGCCCGGCTCTATCGCTGGCGTGATAAATAACCTTTGAGGCTGGCTTTATCCTAAAAAGGGTTTGCCCTACAATCGGTTCACTGAATTCTGAGAACTCTTGTTTATGGCCAGCCTGACTCCAGCAAACATCTCTCCAAAAAATATATTACTGATTAAGCTGCGCCATCATGGTGACATGCTGCTCACAACGCCCGCCATCAATGCGCTTCATCAGCGTTATCCGCAGGCCAGCATCGACGTGTTGCTCTATCAGGAGACGCGTCCGATGCTGGAAGCGCATCCGGCTATCCGCCATTTGCACGTCATCGATCGTAAATGGAAGCAGGAGGGCACCTGGCGCAAGCTGGGCCACGAGCGTGCATTAATTCGCGCCGTGCGTGATGCACATTATGATCTGGTGATTAATCTGGCCGATCAGTGGCGGGCAGCCCTGATTACGCGGCTCTCCGCGGCGCCAGTTCGTATCGGTTTCGCTTTTAAAAAACGGGATAACGTCCTGTGGCGGTGGTGTCACAACCGGCTGGTCCCCACACACAATCACAGCAAACTGCATACCGTTGAGCAGAATATGTCGGCGCTGGCCCCCCTCGGCATCAGCAGCGACGGTGCTCGCGTCTCAATGCACTACAGCGACGCTGACCAGCAAACTGTGCAGGTCAGACTGGCGGAGCATCATGTCACCGCGCCCTATATTGTGGTGCAGCCGACCTCACGCTGGGGCTTCAAATGCTGGGAAGAGGAGAGTGTTGCCGCCACACTCGATCAACTGGCGCAGCCGGGCCGCAAAGTGGTCCTGACCGCCGGGCCGGACAAGCAGGAACTGGCGATGATAAACCGCATTCGCGCGCTCTGTGCGTCGCCGGATGTGGTTTCGCTGGCGGGTCAGTTCACTCTGCCGCAGCTGGCGGCGCTAATCGATCATGCCAGGCTGTTTATTGGTGTCGATTCTGCACCGATGCACATGGCCGCCGCGCTTGAAACGCCCTGTATTGCGCTGTTTGGCCCGACCAAGCTGCAGCACTGGCGGCCATGGGGCGACAACAATCATGTCATCTGGGCGGGTGATTATGGCCCGCTGCCCTCACCCGATTCCATCGACACCAAAACAGACCAGCGTTATCTTTCGGCCATTCCGGTGAAGGATGTGGTCGCGGCAGCGAGGAGCTATCTGAATGAGTAAGTTACGGCTGGCGATTGTCCGGCAGAAATATCGTCCGGATGGCGGTGCCGAGCGTTTTATCTCACGCGCACTGGAAGCGCTGGGCAGCGAGCAGCTCGATCTCAACATCATTACCCGCAGCTGGCAGGGCACACCGAATCCTGACTGGCATCTGCATATCTGTAATCCTGCAAAGCTGGGCCGGGTATCCCGTGAGCGTGGTTTTGCCCGTGCTGCACGCGCCTGCTGGGAGCGCGAAAAGTTCGATATAGTGCAAAGCCACGAGCGCATCGCGGGCTGTGATATTTTTCGCGCGGGCGATGGTGTTCATCGCGTCTGGCTGGAACAGCGCGCCCGCATCGTCTCATCGTGGCAACGACTGAGTGCTGTGCTCAGCCCTTATCATCGCTATGTTCTGCAGGCGGAAGCGGAGATGTTTAATTCTCCGACGCTGAAAGCAGTGATCTGTAATTCTGAGATGGTAAAGCGCGATATCCTGCGTTGTTTCTCGCTCGACGCCGGAAAAATCCACGTTATTCATAATGCTATCGACGCCAGCCGTTTCCAGCCCGCCACGGAAACAGCACGTCGCGCCATCCGTCAGCAGCTGGCGCTGCCCGATGCGGCGACCGTACTCATTTATGTCGGCTCCGGCTTCGAACGCAAGGGATTGAAAGCGGCGATACAGGCGCTGGCTGCCAGCGACCGTTATCTGATTGTGGTGGGTCAGGATAAGCAACTGCAACGGTATCAGCAGCTGGCAAACCAGCTTAACTGCCTGGATCGGCTGCGCTTTGTCGGCGTACAGCAGGATGTGCAGCCGTTCTATCACGCAGCGGATGGCCTGCTGCTGCCCACGCTTTACGATCCATTCCCGAATGTGATCCTGGAGGCGATGGCCTGCGGCTTACCGGTGATTACCAGTACCGGCTGCGGTGGCGCAGAATTTATTACCGCTGGTCAGGAAGGCTTCGTCTGTGATGCATTAGATATCAACGGGTTAAATCAGGCTGTTAACGCAATACCGGCGCTTTCTGTCGATTCACGAATGGGTGACGCGGCGCGGCGCAAAATTGAACCTTACTGCCCGCAACGACTGGCGCAGGCGCTGACATCGCTTTATCAGCAGGTGCTGAGTAGCAACTGACAATGTGGGATGAGTGCATGCGGGGTTTCTGATAACATGCCACCATCTGATTTTAATCTGTTTTTAGACGCGAACCTGCTGTAACGGTAACTATGACGACCATTTACACCGCATTGCTCTACCTAATTCAGCCACTGATTTGGCTGCGCCTGTGGCTGCGCGGTCGTAAAGCGCCTGCCTATCGCAAACGCTGGGCAGAACGCTATGGCTATTGTGTCGGCAAAGTGAAGCCCGATGGCATTGTGCTGCACTCGGTCTCTGTGGGTGAAACCCTTGCCGCGATTCCGCTGGTGCGTGCGCTGCGTCATCGTTACCCGACCCTGCCGATTACCGTCACGACTATGACGCCTACCGGCTCTGAACGCGCGCAATCTGCATTTGGCAAAGATGTGCATCACGTCTATCTGCCTTATGATCTGCCGGGCTCGATTAATCGATTCCTGGATACGGTCAATCCACGCCTGGTGATCATCATGGAAACCGAGCTGTGGCCGAACATTATTCGCATTCTGCACCAGCGTAACATTCCACTGGTGATCGCCAATGCCCGCCTCTCGGCCCGATCGGCCAAAGGCTATCGCAAGCTGGGTAAATTCATGCGCCAGCTGTTGCAGAGCATCACGCTAATCGCGGCGCAGAACGCGGAAGATGGCGACCGTTTCCTGGGGCTGGGACTGAAACGCTCACAACTGGCGATTACCGGCAGCCTGAAGTTTGATATTTCAGTGACGCCAGAACTGGCCGCCAGAGCAGTGACGCTGCGCCGCCAGTGGGCACCGCGCCGTCCGGTATGGATCGCGACCAGCACACACGAAGGTGAAGAGGCCATTGTGCTGGATGCCCATCGCCGCCTGCTGCAGACGTTTCCGGATTTGCTGCTGATTCTGGTTCCCCGTCATCCCGAGCGCTTTAACGATGCGCGTGAACTGACGCAGGAACGCGGCTTCAGTTTTATCCTGCGCAGCAGCGGCGAGATACCTTCTGGCTCAACGCAGGTGGTCATCGGCGACTCAATGGGCGAACTGATGCTGCTATATGGCATTGCCGATCTGGCCTTTGTCGGCGGCAGCCTGGTTGAACGGGGTGGACATAATCCGCTGGAGCCTGCTGCCCATGCTCTTCCGGTTCTGATGGGACCCCATATCTGGAACTTCAAAGATATCTGCAGCAAGTTGCAGGAAGGCCAGGGACTGATCACCGTCACCGACGTGATTTCGCTGGAAAAAGAGGTCACTAACCTGTTACAGGATGATGATTACCGCCGTTATTACGGACGCCATGCGGTAGACGTGCTGCACCAGAATCAGGGTGCGCTACAGCGTCTGCTACAGTTACTCGAACCCCATCTGCCACCACGGGCCCACTAATGTCAGCACGCCAGCGTCTTTCCGTGGTGATGATCGCCAAAAACGAAGCGGAACTGCTACCTGATTGCCTGGCCTCGATCAGCTGGGCTGATGAAATTATCGTGCTGGACTCAGGCAGCCATGACAATAGTGTCGACATCGCCACGCAGGCTGGGGCGAAGGTCTACCATAATGATGACTGGCAGGGCTATGGCATTCAGCGCCAGCGCGCGCAGCACTATGCCACCGGCGACATGATTCTGATGATCGATGCGGATGAACGCGTGACACCTGAACTGCGCGCCGCGATTGAGCAGGTGCTGGTGGCGGCGCCCAGTCGTACGGTTTATAGCCTGGGCCGCAGTAATCTGTTTCTCGGCCGCTTTATGCGCCATAGCGGCTGGTATCCTGACCGCGTCATGCGGCTCTATCCACGCACCTTCCGCTACAATGACAATCTGGTGCATGAGTCACTGCAGAGTGACGGCGCGCCGGTGGTGGCATTACCCGGCGATCTGCAGCATCTGACCTGCCGCGATTTAATCGCCTTTCAGCGCAAGCAGCTGGCCTATGCCGAAGCCTGGGCTACGGAGCGCCATCTGCGCGGTAAGCGTTGCAGCCTGTTTTCTCTGTTCAGCCATACGCTGGGCGCGTTTGTGAAAACTCTGCTGCTACGCGCCGGTTTTCTCGACGGTAAGCAGGGCTGGATTCTGGCGGTGGTCAACGCGCAATATACCTTCAATAAATATTCAGCCCTCTGGGCGCTGAATCATGCTTCGGCAAAAGGGCGAGTATGACCACGAAAGCCATCTATCCCGGTACGTTTGATCCTGTGACACTCGGCCACCTCGACATCGT
Organism: Pantoea sp. E956-1; assembly: GCF_982223955.1. Classification (NCBI taxonomy): domain Bacteria; kingdom Pseudomonadati; phylum Pseudomonadota; class Gammaproteobacteria; order Enterobacterales; family Erwiniaceae; genus Pantoea; species Pantoea sp. E956-1. The sequence continues at coordinate 69,917 of NZ_CEUYZP010000016.1, forward strand.
GACGCGGGCAGCGCAGATGTTTGATCAGGTCATTCTGGCCGTTGCCGCCAGCCCCAGCAAAAAACCGATGTTCAGCCTGGATGAGCGCGCGGCGCTGGCCGGTCAGGTGGTGGCTCATCTGCCCAACGTTGAGGTGGTCGGATTCAGCGACCTGATGGCGAATTTCGCCCGTGACCAGCAGGCGAATGTGCTGGTTCGTGGCTTGCGTGCGGTGTCAGACTTTGAATATGAGATGCAGCTGGCGCAGATGAATCGTCACCTGCTGCCAACGCTGGAGAGTGTTTTCCTGATGCCGTCTGAAGGGTTCTCGTTTATCTCCTCTTCGCTGGTCAAAGAGGTGGCGCGTCACGGCGGCGATGTTACCGCCTTCCTGCCCGCGCCGGTGCATCAGGCATTGCTGGCTAAACTGGCTTAATGCTGACAGTTCGGGCACCAGTAGGTGCTGCGTTGCCCATGTCTGCCGCTGACAATCGGCGTACCGCATGCCCGGCAGGGTTCGCCTGCCCGGCCATAAACCTGCAACTGCTGTGCAAAATAGCCCGGTTTACCGTCGCTCTGTAAAAAGTCACGCAGCGTGGTTCCGCCCTGCTCAATCGAACGTAACAGCACCGCTTTGATGGTGTTGACCAGCAGCTCCGCTTCGGCCTGCGACAGACTACCGGCAGCACGATCGGGAATGATCCCGGCAGTAAACAGTGACTCGCTGGCGTAAATGTTGCCCACGCCCACGACCACTTTGTTGTCCATCAGCCACTGCTTGATGAGCGTCCGCTTGCCGCGTGACTTATCGAACAGGTAAGCGCCGTCAAACTCTTCGCTAAGCGGCTCCGGCCCAAGATGTGCCAGCACGCTGCTGCCCGCCAGATCGCTGCTCCAGAGCCAGGTACCAAACCGGCGCGGGTCGGTGTAGCGCAGCACTTTGCCGTTGCTCATGACTAAATCAACATGGTCATGCTTCGCCGCTGGCAGCTCTTCTGACAGCACGCGCAGGCTACCGGACATACCAAGGTGGATAATGATCCAGCCATGTGGCAACTCCAGCAGCAGATATTTCGCCCGGCGCTGCACACTGAGCACCGGCTGATCGCTCAGCGCCAGGATCTCCTGCGAAACGGGCCAGCGCAAACGTGAATTACGCACCACGGCGTGAAGGATGGTTTCACCGACCAAATGCGGTTCGATACCGCGGCGGCTGGTTTCAACCTCTGGCAACTCTGGCATACCCTCTCCTCAGCGTTTTACACAAACAAAAAACCCGGCCGGAGCCGGGTTTTTAGCAGAACACTAAAATTACTTAATTTTAGCTTCTTTGTAGAGCACATGCTGACGTACAACCGGATCGAACTTTTTCAGTTCCAGCTTCTCTGGTTTAGTACGTTTGTTCTTCGTGGTGGTATAGAAGTGACCTGTACCAGCAGAGGAAACCAGCTTGATCTTCTCACGAATACCTTTAGCCATGATTCAGTTCCTTAGTACCTTAGTACTTCTCACCACGGGCACGCATATCGGCTAACACCGTATCAATGCCCTTTTTATCAATAATACGCATACCTTTAACAGATACACGCAGAGTAACGAAGCGCTTCTCGCTCTCAACCCAAAAACGGTGTGAGTGCAGGTTCGGAAGGAAACGGCGTTTCGTCGCGTTCATTGCGTGGGAACGGTTGTTACCCGTCACCGGACGCTTTCCAGTTACCTGGCAGACTCGTGACATGTCAATATCTCCAAAAATCAAATCAGCTCGAGCTTTAAAAATTAGGTTTGGGCCGCCTCGTCAGGCTTGCAGCCCGCCAGGCGAATTCCATGGAACCCGCTAAGCTGGCCTAACCGCCAAACCCGAGATTCTCAAAGGTGGCGTAGTATACGCCGCTCAGCCCAAGTGCTCAAGTCCCGAACAGATAAAGATCCCGAATGATCGGGCAAAAAGCCGCCACCTGGAGCGGAATTTCCCGTTATCAGAGCCATCCCCGCTCGGCAAAGGAGACATATTCGCCATGACCAATTACCAGATGATCGAGCAGACGGATATCAAGTAGCTGGCAGGCTTGACTGACTTTATGGGTCACTTCGCGGTCTGCGCGGCTCGGTTCCGCCATGCCCGACGGATGATTATGCGCCAGTATCAGGGCTGCTGCATTAAGCTTCAGCGCTTCCCGGACGATCTCGCGGGGGTGAACTTCCACGCTGTTAATCGAACCCGAGAACATATTTTCTGCCCGCAGCACCCGATGCTGATTATCCAGAAACAGTACCATAAAGATCTCACGCTCCTGTTGGGCCAACAGACTTTGCAGATACTGACGGGTGATTTGTGGATTTTCCATTGCGCTTTCGCGGGCCAGCTTGCTGGCGAAAAAGCGCTTCGCCAGTTCGGCAATTGCGTGAAGTTGCGCCAGCTTGGCATCACCGACCCCTTTGATTTGACCGAATGCTTCTTTATCTGACGTCATGAGCTGATAAAGCGAGCCAAAACCGTCCAGCATCTGCCTGGCCAGTTCAAGGACATTCTGCCCCGGCGATCCGGTACGAAGAAAAATGGCCAGTAGTTCGGTATCGCTGAGGGCATGCGCACCCAGCTTCTGGAGTTTTTCCCGTGGTCCCTTTATTTTCATGTCCGCTCTCCCTGAGATGAGCCTCAGCATGGCCCATCATGAAGCGTGCGGCTATGAGTGAAGCTGCAATCTACGAGACAGCTCGCAAACGCAGTCAGTGAAAAGGCGCATCCGCGCTTTTGTGATAAAGTCCGTGCATTCGCCGCCGCGAGCGGCAGAGAGCTTAGTGAGGCCAACATCATGATGGGATTAGCCGGCAAAAAAATTCTTCTTGGCGTGAGCGGCGGTATTGCTGCTTATAAAGCACCTGAGCTGGTGCGCCGCCTGCGCGATCGCGGTGCTGATGTCCGCGTGATGATGACAGAGGGTGCGAAAGCATTTATTACTCCACTCAGCCTGCAGGCTGTCTCCGGCTATCCGGTATTTGACGATCTGCTTGATCCGGCAGCGGAGGCGGCGATGGGTCATATTGAACTGGCAAAATGGGCCGACCTTATTGTGCTGGCACCGGCCACTGCTGACCTGATTGCCCGTATTACTGCCGGTATGGCAAACGATCTGGTGACGACCGCCGTGTTAGCGACGGCCTCACCCGTGGCAGTGGTGCCCGCTATGAATCAGCAGATGTATCGTGCGGCGGTGACCCAGCATAACCTGCAGAGCCTGCAGGCGCGTGGCGTGCTGATTTGGGGACCGGACAGCGGCAGCCAGGCCTGCGGCGATGTCGGGCCGGGCCGGATGCTCGACCCGCTGGTGATTGTTGACCATGCGGTGCAGTGGGCCTCGCCCGTCAACGATCTGCAACATCTCAACATTATGATTACCGCCGGCCCTACCCGTGAGGCGCTGGACCCGGTGCGCTACATCACTAACCACAGCTCCGGCAAAATGGGCTTTGCTATTGCCGACGCCGCCGCCAGACGCGGTGCACAGGTCACGCTGGTCAGCGGCCCGGTCACCTTGTCTGCGCCAGCGGGTGTGCGGCGAATTGATGTGACCAGCGCGCTGGAGATGCAGACCGCCGTCATGAGTGAGATAGATAAACAACATATTTTCATTGCAAGCGCAGCCGTGGCAGACTACCGGGCAGCCGATATTGCGGCCGATAAAATCAAGAAACAGGGCGGCGATGATAACGTCACGCTGAACCTGGTAAAGAATCCCGATATTGTTGCCGGCGTCGCTGCACTTCAGGAAAACCGGCCATTCGTCGTTGGATTTGCTGCTGAAACACAGAATGTGGAAGAATACGCCCGGCAAAAACGGGTGCGCAAGAATCTGGATCTGATCTGCGCTAACGACGTCGCTAAAGCCGGACAGGGGTTTAATAGCGACACCAATGCTCTTCACCTTTTTTGGCAGGATGGAGAAAAACGCTTACCGCTCAGCGATAAGTCTCTCCTTGGCCAACAATTAATAGACGAGATTGTCAGCCGTTATGATGAAAAAAATAGACGTTAAAATTCTGGATCCGCGCGTCGGCAAAGAGTTTGCACTGCCGACCTACGCGACTTCAGGTTCCGCTGGGTTAGATTTACGCGCCTGCATTGATGATGTTCTCGACATCGCACCAGGCACCACAACGCTGGTTCCGACCGGCCTGGCGATTCATATTGCCGACTCCGATCTGGCCGCTGTGATCCTGCCGCGCTCAGGCCTTGGCCATAAACATGGCATCGTGCTGGGCAACCTGGTGGGTCTGATTGACTCCGACTATCAGGGACAGCTGATGGTCTCGGTCTGGAATCGCGGCCAGGAAAGCTTCTCGCTGCAGCCCGGCGATCGCATGGCACAACTGGTCTTTGTACCGGTGGTGCAGGCGGAATTTAACCTGGTCGAAGATTTCGACGCCAGCCTGCGCGGCGAAGGCGGCTTCGGCCACTCCGGCCGCCAGTAACCCGCATTACCGACTTTCACTTACGCCCGTTATTTTTTCCTCATCGCCACAGGACGCGTTCCTGTGGCAGATGCGTAGGTGTTGCCTGTTTTTAGGTGAATTTCAGGGGTCTTTAAGGTCATGGCAGAAAAAAAAGTCGCGAAGCGGAATCGTCGCGAAGAGATTTTGCAGGCGCTGGCGCAGATGCTGGAGTCGGGTGATGGCAGTCAGCGCATTACCACAGCCAAACTGGCAGCCACGGTGGGCGTTTCCGAAGCGGCGCTGTATCGTCACTTCCCGAGTAAGACACGAATGTTCGATAGCCTGATTGAGTTTATCGAAGACAGTCTGATTACCCGCATCAATCTGATCCTCAAGGATGAAAAAGAGACCATGACGCGTCTGCGTCTGATCGTGCAACTGATTCTGGGATTTGGTGAGCGTAATCCGGGACTGACACGCATTCTGACCGGCCATGCATTGATGTTTGAGCAGGACCGACTGCAGGGACGCATCAATCAGCTGTTTGAGCGGATTGAAGTGCAGCTGCGACAGGTGATGCGGGAACGGAAAATGCGCGAGGGCGAAGCCTTTCAGGCTGATGAGGCGCTGCTGGCAAGTCAGTTGCTGGCTTTCTGTGAGGGTTTACTGTCACGGTATGTCCGTTCTGAGTTTCGTTTCAGTCCTACCGCAGACTTTGAGGCTCGCTGGCCGCTGATTGCCGCCCAGCTGGCGTAAAGCGTAAAAGAAGGCGGGCATTGCGCCCGCCTCTGTTAAATCCCGTACGCTTTCTGATAGGCACGTACCTGAGCCAGATGATCGGCCATCTCAGGCTTCTCTTCCAGCCAGGCAATCAGGTCTGCCAGCGTTATAATCGCGGTCACTTTGCAGCCGTAATCACGTTCCACTTCCTGAATCGCCGACATTTCTCCGCGTCCACGCTCCTGACGATCAAGCGAGACCAGCACGCCTGCCAGAGTAGCGTTGTGCGCGCCGATAATATCCATCGACTCACGAATCGCGGTGCCTGCGGTGATCACATCGTCCACCAGCATCACTTTGCCCTGCAGCGGACTGCCAACCAGCAGGCCACCTTCGCCGTGATTTTTCGCTTCTTTACGGTTAAAGCAGTAAGGCACATCGCGGTCATGATGATCCGCCAGCGCCACCGCCGTGGTGGTGGCTATCGGAATGCCTTTATAGGCCGGGCCGAACAGCAGATCAAAATCAACAGCGCCATCCACCAGCGCCTGCGCGTAAAAGCGTCCCAGCAGCGCTAAATCCCGTCCGCTGTTAAACAGACCAGCATTAAAGAAATAGGGGCTTTTACGCCCGGACTTCAAAGTGAACTCACCGAACTTCAGCACCTGCTTGTTCAGGGCAAATTCAATAAACTGACGCTGCCAGGCTTTCATTTCTCACTCCTCAAATAAAGAAAAGGCGACTCTGAGGTCGCCTGTTACATCAATTTTCCAGCGCTGCTTTCTGCGCCTGAATTAATTCCTCAATTCCGCCCCGGGCCAGCGCCAGTAGCGTCAGCAACTCTTCATGGCTGAACGGTTCGCCCTCAGCGGTGCCCTGCACCTCGATCATGCGGCCATCTTCCAGCATCACCACGTTCATGTCGGTTTCTGCGGCTGAGTCTTCAACATACTCCAGATCGCACAGCGCTTCGCCTTTGACGATGCCCACTGAAATCGCCGCGACCATGCCCTTCATCGGGTTCGCTTTCAGTTTGCCACTGGCCACCAGCTTGTTCAGCGCATCAGCCAGCGCCACGCAGGCTCCGGTGATTGATGCGGTGCGAGTGCCGCCATCGGCCTGAATTACGTCACAGTCGAGCGTAATGGTAAATTCACCCAGCGCTTTAAGATCAACCGCGGCGCGCAGTGAACGGGCGATCAGACGCTGAATCTCCAGCGTACGTCCGCCCTGCTTGCCTTTTGCGGCTTCACGCGCCATACGGCTGTGGGTCGAACGCGGCAGCATGCCATATTCGGCCGTTACCCAACCCTGGCCCTGGCCTTTGAGGAAACGCGGAACCCCTTCGTCTACCGAGGCAGTGCAAAGCACTTTCGTTTCGCCGAATTCCACCAGAACGGAACCCTCTGCGTGTTTGGTGTAATTGCGGGTCAATGTGACTGGACGCACCTGTTGTGCGCTACGGCCTGCTGGACGCATGGGTATTCTCCGGCTTGCTAATGATTGGCTGCGCATTATACGGACTTCCTTGCCCGCTGTCTCTTGCGCTGGTCTGACGCAGGCATCAGATGAAATTCCCCGCCAGCTGTGGCTAAATGCGCGTTCCTTTCTCTCTGATAAAAAAGACATATGGCCGCCATTCTTCATTTCCTGCTGGCGCTGGTGGTGATCTTCGCCCTTGCGCTGCTGGTCAGTCATGACCGTAAACAGATTCGTCTGCGCTTTATTATTCAACTGATTGTGGTGGAAGCCGCGCTGGGTTGGTTCTTCCTTCACTCTGCCGGAGGTCTGGCGCTGGTCGGCTCGTTCGCCGGTTTCTTTGAGACGCTGCTGGGTTTTGCCGCACAGGGCACGGAGTTCGTGTTTGGCGGAATGAGTAAGCAGGGGCTGGCATTTATCTTCCTTGGCGTGCTCTGCCCGATTGTCTTTATTTCGGCACTGATCGGCATATTGCAGCACTGGCGTATCCTGCCACTGCTGATTCGTATTTTCGGGACGCTGCTGTCGAAGATTAACGGCATGGGCAAGCTGGAGTCGTTCAACGCCGTCAGCACACTGATTCTTGGGCAGTCGGAAAACTTCATCGCTTATAAAGGGATTCTGGGTGATATCCCGCCGCGCCGGCTCTACACCATGGCTGCGACCGCGATGTCTACCGTTTCGCTGTCGATTGTCGGTGCTTATATGTCGATGATCGAACCAAAGTATGTGGTTGCGGCACTGCTGCTTAACATGTTCAGCACCTTTATTATCCTGTCGATCATCAACCCGATGAAAAGCCAGGATGAGCAGCCGATCGCGCTGGATAAACTACATGAAGAGCAGAGCTTCTTTGAGATGCTGGGCGAATACATCCTGGCAGGCTTCAAAGTTGCAATGATTATTCTGGCCATGCTGATTGGCTTTATTGCGCTGATTGCTGCCGTCAACGCGCTGTTTGCGGCGGTGTTCGGCTACAGCTTCCAGCAACTGCTCGGCTACCTGTTCTATCCTCTGGCCTGGCTGATTGGCATTCCCAAAGCCGATGCCCTGCAGGCGGCCAGCATCATGGCCACCAAACTGGTGGCGAATGAGTTTGTGGCGATGATTGAACTGCAGAAAGTCGCGGCGGGCATGAGTGCGCGTGGGCTGGGTATTCTGTCGGTGTTCCTGGTCTCGTTCGCTAACTTTGCCTCTATCGGCATTGTGGCGGGCGCAATAAAAGGCCTGAATGAGAAACAGGGAAATGTGGTTTCCCGTTTTGGCTGGAAGCTGGTCTATGGCTCCACGCTGGTCAGTCTGCTCTCCGCAGCCTTTGCCGGTCTGTTTATCTGATTATTCAACGGGCGGCAGTTCTGCCGCCCGCTTTCGCCTTAGAATCCGACGCAGACGGGTGCATCCACCCGCATAACCGACTCCTGACCAAACCGTTTTTTATAGAGGCTGCGTAACGCCTCAATATCAACGTTGGTGGCGGGATCGATGCCGTGGATCAGCATCAACGCCTTACTGTTCTCTCGTGCCAGCTGACCATTCTCGCCCTGCCATTGACCTTTGGCATCATAGACTGACAGCCCCGCTTTAAACCGTGGCGTGACCTCATTATCCACGAAGTTCATCCAGTCGAGTGAACTCACCCTGCCGCCATCCGGCTTACTCAGTCCAAACCACAACGTGGTCTGCATCATCATGTCGCCACCCGCACAGATGGGTTGCGGTTTAGTGGGTGGCGAGTGGCGTGCCTGGCAACCTGCCAGCAGCAGAGCCATCACAACAGGAAGGGCAATAACGCGAGACATAGATCAGTCATCCTCACAAGGGGTCAATGGTCATCATAAGTGGCTGTCGCAGAAAGCGGAAATGGTTCGTTATTTTCCTGTGCGACGCTTATGCCTGTTATGCCGTGGCTCGCCTCGCTATACTTCACCCATCTTTCCGCAAATGAGTACCGCTTATGATCCGCAGTATGACCGCTTATGCCCGCAGCGAAGCCAAAGGCGAATGGGGCAGCGCCGCCTGGGAGCTGCGTTCCGTGAACCAGCGTTATCTGGAAACCTACATCCGCCTGCCGGAACAGTTTCGTGGGCTGGAGCCGGTTATCCGCGAGCGCATTCGCCAGCGTCTGACGCGCGGTAAAATTGAGTGCAACCTCCGTTATGATGCCGATCCCAGCGCGCAGGGCGAACTGATGCTCAACGAAACGCTGGCGAAACAGCTGGTGCAGGCTGCCAACTGGGTAAAAATGCAGAGCGACGAAGGCGCGATTAATCCGCTGGATATTCTGCGCTGGCCGGGTGTGATGTCTGCGCAGGAACAGGATCTGGATGCCATCAACACTCAGTTGCTGCAGGCACTGGATGGTGCGCTTGATGACTTTATTGCGGCACGCGAAAGCGAAGGTACCGCCCTGAAAGCGATGATTGAGCAGCGTCTGGAAGGCGTCTCGCAGGAAGTGAGCAAAGTGCGTGCGCAGATGCCTGAAGTGATCAAATGGCAGCGTGAACGGCTGGTCGCCAAACTGGAAGATGCTGAAGTCCAGCTGGAAAACAATCGCCTTGAGCAGGAACTGGTGATGATGGCGCAGCGTGTTGATGTTTCTGAAGAGCTGGATCGTCTGGATGCGCACGTTAAAGAGACTTACAACATCCTGAAAAAGAAAGAGGCCGTGGGCCGCCGTCTCGACTTTATGATGCAGGAGTTCAATCGTGAGTCGAACACGCTGGCATCGAAGTCGATCAATGCAGAAATCACGACTTCAGCCATTGAACTGAAGGTGCTTATTGAGCAGATGCGCGAGCAGATTCAGAATATCGAGTAATTTACACACCTGCACACAACATCCCCCAAGCCCATGTTAAATGGGCTTTTTTATTCATTCCAGATTTCATTAATACACACAATCCTCCATTGAAATCCACAATTAGATGGAGAGTGGATTGGTGAGTAGTTTCCGTTTACTAGTCAAAAATCATAAGTTATAAGTAACCACTCCCCACCACAAAGCGTAATTCTTTATACACAAAGGGTTATCTCAATTCGAAAGATTCATTCATGGGTTCGCTAACCGTAAAAACTGTCCAGGCTCTTGTTAAAACGAGACAGCCCGGTGGATACAGTTGTAAGTACACCTGTTTTAGTTCCACGCACTTTTAGAGACTTCTGGGTTTTCGGCCATCAGCCAGCACTCTTATTGCGTCAGGTTGTTCAGGGATTCATGAGGCCGCTCGCTGTTATATTCAGCCAGCCAGTGCTCAGTAATTTCCCGCGCTTCATTCAGGGTTCTGAACAGATAAAAATCCAGTATCGCTGTCCGGTATGTCCGGTTAAAACGCTCGATAAACGCATTCTGCGTCAGCTTTCCCGGCTTGATAAATTCCAGCAATACACCCTGTTCTTCGGCCCATTGCGCCAGTGCCAGTGAGACCAGTTCTGGCCCGTAAGCCTTTACCTGTACCATTGGCAATCTGGCGCAGAGGTTCCACGATCCCGAAGCGGCATTACTGCGCCTTCCATGACCAGCAACGCTATCAGCAATTCTTCCCGGCAGGTTTCACAGCGTACAGATGTGCGGATCGACAACATTGAGATCCAGACGCAGGCCACCGATGCAAAAGGCATTGCGCAGGAGATCCCCGGCAGTCTGAAAGATGCCACATGGCATTTTGACGATGGACTAAAGGCTTAAAGCATCCACTATGCCCCTGCCCGTAATCGGTAAAAAATTACGGGCAGGGGCTGTACAACATTTACACTCTGACCTTTCACCGCGTATTATTCCCTGTGAAGACCTCCACGGACGATAATACAAGGAATGTATCACGATGGCCGCACTACAGTTCCCCTGTACCATATTCAAAACTCAACAGTGGATTGACGACTACGGCGCTAAAGATATGCGCTGCGGCGATCTGACCGAAGCAAAGTTAAAATCCCAGTACCGGCTGGACTATATTTCTGACCGGGTTGATCCCTGGACGCTTACCCGGCGTTCCTCAATGGATCGCCCTCAGTCCATGTTCTGCTGTAATCTGCGCGGCCAGGGTGAAAAGATTACCCGCCAGCAGTGTGCCGCAATGTTGTTTGACGAGTTCCGCTCGTTATCCCGCAAGTTTTCCCTTTACGGGCCGTATAGCCACCTGATCGAAAAGATGATCACTCATATGCAGAACGGCAATGGTACGCCCTTCCGCAATATGGCGCTGGACAGGGCATTGAAAGAGCAGATTCTTAATGACAGGACAGACAACAGCACTTTTTTAAGAATTAAACGGATTATCAGTAAAAATACAGATTGGGATAATGGATTTTACCCTTCCGAAATGAAAGGGGAAATAACAAGAATAATATTTGATAGTAAGTTACCTAAATTCGACAGGTTTCAGGATAATTATAACGGTATGGGTATTACCGTTCATGATACCTGGGCAACGGATATCACTATAAAATCACTGCACATCGATAATAACCGTTACCGGGCAGTGGTGCATTACAAGGTGCAGGATCACTTTGGCCTCGACAGCGACGATATACTGAAAACAAAATTCAGCCAGTTACACTTCTTCCGTATCTGGTTTGTTCTCCAGCGGTATAATCTGTTTGGCTTTAAGCCGTTCATGACCAATATGGAAGCCACCTTAGAGATTTCCGGGAGCCGTGATGAAAGCTAACCGTAAAAAAATCATGTTGGCTCTCGTTATAACCAGCTGCGCGTTGACAGGCTACTTTTGGTGGTTAGCTTCACGACCGGTAGAAATTATCGCTGTCTATCAGGAGGATAATTTTAGCGAGGTTTTAGTGAAAAACTTCCCGTTCACCGACAAAGCAAAGATAAATTGGTGGCTGGAAAATAAAGACTCATTGAAAATAAAATATAATATTCCCGCCCCTTCGGCCTCTGGTAATTATTATGTGAATTTTTGGGATTTTGGCGATGGATACAAAGAACAAGGGAAGTATGACCGCCGCTGCTTTGATGACATGAATACCGTTAAAAATTGCATAGATAAGAATGCCGTTTTTTCTGTCGAAAATAATAGAAAAAAAGAAACTTTATTTACAGTCTATGATGGAAGATACCTTATGGAAAAAAACGGTAGAATAATAAAACTCACAGACGAATAGAACCGCTCTCCCTCGCGTTTCCAGACCATGAGACTGATTACTTATTATGCTTCGACGACATGAAAACAGAAGAAAATTGTATAGATAAGTCAGGCTGGCTCATGGCCATCAATAAAACTAAGGATGGTTACACTTACTACCGTCTTGATGGTGAATCTTACTATCGAAAACCTTCTGGTGAACTGATCAAAGGTGAAAGATTTACGACGACCATTAAACCTGTAAGATGATCAGGTTGTCATTACACAAAATGGGGAGTGGATTGGGGAGTAAAACCTCAACCGCCCAAAATATTCCCAATCAATCTATTGAAAATCATAAACATTTTAAGATGAATCAACATTCAGATTCAGATTCAGAGTATCGAGTACTTTCGACTCACCAAAGCGCTCGCAGCGGCGCCGTGTTCCCCTGTCAGGCGCGGGTAGCGCGTTGAGGGTCAGGCACTTCCGTCAATTGTTCTCTTTTTCAGCGCGGCCAGCATCAGAATCAGGTAAAGATAAATAAATAATCATTTCCAGACTGTTCCTGAAACGGCCTCGCTTACAATTAAAGCTTCTTTCAGGCTTATACTAATTATTTGAAAAATAATGATTTTATAGGATTAATGTACTTTTATAGCCGGTTTTGCCGCCTCTCCATGAAACAGGTCAATCCTGTAGATGCCGGAGTTTCCCTTTCTTTGAAGGCACTTTTTGATAAAATGTTGGTCGAAATCAGTACAGCTGTACCGCCTTAAGACTCATGGAAGTGCTCTTTGTGCGATGCATCCCTCTATCCCATGAAGGTTGTTAATGAAAAACACCGGAAAATTTAGCAGTTCGCTGCTGCATCCGCGTTATTGGTTTACCTGGTTTGGCCTTGGCATACTCTGGCTGCTGGTCCAGCTCCCCTATCCTGTTCTTATGCGTCTCGGTGCCGGTGCCGGCAAAATCTCTCGCCATTTCCTGCAGCGCCGCGAGCGTATTACCCGTCGTAACATCGAACTCTGCTTTCCGGGCATCAGCGAAGAAAAAACAGAACATATGATCGCCGGTAATTTCGCGTCGCTTGGGATGGCGCTGGCTGAAACCGGTATTGCCTGGTTCTGGTCTGACCGTGCGGTAAGACGTCTGTTTAAAGTGTCGGGAATGGAAAACCTGCATGCCGCGCAGAAAGAAAAGCGAGGCGTGATGCTGATTGGTGTGCATTTCATGTCACTGGAGTTGGGTGGCCGCATCAGCGGACTCTGTCAGCCAATGATGGCGATGTATCGCCCACACAATAACCAGGCGATGGAGTATGTGCAGACTAAAGGGCGGATGCGCTCGAATAAAGCGATGATCGACCGTCGTGATCTACGCGGTATGGTTAACGCCCTGAAACAGGGTGAATCGGTCTGGTTTGCGCCTGACCAGGATTACGGCCCTAAAGGCAGCACCTTTGCGCCGCTGTTTGCGGTGGAAAAAGCCGCCACGACTAACGGCACTTTTGTTCTGTCGCGTCTGGCGAAGCCAGCGATGGTGCCGATTATGCTGATTCGTAATCCAGGAAATGATGGCTACCATTTGATCATCGAACCGATGCTGGAAAATTATCCTCATACGGACGAGGCTGCTGCTGCAGCTTATATGAACAAAGTGATCGAAAATCAGATCCTTCGCGCACCCGAACAGTACCTTTGGCTGCATCGCCGCTTCAAAACCCGGCCACCGGGTGAAGAGTCGCTCTACGTCTGAGTTAACTGATAAAGCAGGCCTCGCGCCTGCTTTGTTGTTTTAATCTGCTGAACGACATCGGCTTTACATCCACTCTTTCATCCCCGGTTGCTGTGCTCTCATACTGACTCTGGCGTTTTAGCTAGTTTCTGCTGTTCAACACGCCGGTCTGCGTCCGGCAGGCTGGTATCAAAGAGATAATTAAGGAATGATGAATTCACTTACCTCGTCAATGCCGGACAATCTTATGGATATCAACGATACACAGCAGTGGCAGCGTCCGCTGATTGATGATCGCCTTACGCCCTATATTGAAGTGGATGCAGAGCGCCTGGAGCAGAACCTGCAGCATATGCAGCGCAAAGCCAGTGCGGCAGGCGTCGCGTTGCGACCGCATATCAAAACGCATAAAAGCGTCTGGATTGCGCAGCGCCAGATCGCGTCCGGCGCCCAGGGTGTTACCGTCTCAAAGCCCAGCGAAGGAATCCGTTTTATTCAGGGCGGCGTTCGTGATCTGCTATTAGCCTACCCGATTGTGCAACCGCAAAGCGTGGCTGAATTGCTGCGCCACGCCGAGGTTCATCAGGCAAAGCTCACTCTGATTGCGGACAGACTGCAGGGCGTGGCGGCTATTGCTGATGCCTGTCAGCAGCAACCGGCATGCGACCTAGCGGTAGCGATTAAAGTTGATGTTGGATTACATCGGATAGGTGTCAATCCTGATACAGATGAAGCGGTGCTGATTGCTCAGGCGCTGCAGGACAAAGGGTTACGCTTTGCCGGATTAGTGTCACATGCCGGCCACGCTTATGGTGCCGGGAATGCCGCGGCCATTGCGGATGTCGCCCGGCAGGAAGCGGCATTGATGCAGCGAGTACAGGCAAAACTGCAGGTGGCTGGGTTTACCCACTGCCCTCTCTCTGTGGGTTCAACGCCTACGGCGCTGGCAGCAGAGATTGCACCCTGCATTCATGAAATCCGGCCCGGAAACTATACACTACTGGATCTAACCGCCTGCCGTCTCGGATTAAGTCACGTCGATCAGTTGGCAATGAGCGTCATTACCCGTGTCGTGGCGGTGAACGATCATTTCGCGATTGTGGATGCCGGGTCAAAAATGCTGAGTTCGGATAAAGGGCCACACGGCACCAATGCCAGCGGCTTTGGTGTGGCAGCCGATGAAGCGGGTCATACTTATGAAGTGACAAAATTATCTGAGGAGCACGGTTTTCTGCTTTATCAGGATCGCCGCCCTGAAGTCGGCACGCTGCTGCGTATCTTCCCTAATCACAGTTGTGCCGTGATGGCGCAGTCGGACGGCTTTGTTCTGCGGCACGCTAACGGCCATAGCGAAGATCATGTGGTTTCTGCGCGCGGCAATTTCATCTGAGTCAGTGGCAGACAGCATCACCAGTTGTCTGCCATTTGTACGAAACCCTTTCAACACCACACTTCTGCTGTTACAACGTTTTAACAAGCCTGGCCCCATGCTTTAATGCTTTTTTAGCTTATTCACCGGAGGTTACATGCTCTCCTCTCGCACTCTGAGCCTGACGATTCCACGTCACTGGTTAGATCTTTATGAAACCATCTGGAAGCCAGAGTTTTTCCCAAAGTGGGCTTCCGGGCTGACGCACAGCGCGTTAGAACCCGATGGCAATCGCTGGCGTGCTAAAGGTCCCCAGGGCAATGTGAAGCTCCGGTTCTCGCCGCATAATCCGTTTGGCGTAATGGATCACTGGATCGATAGCGGCTCAGGAAAGGAGATCTACGTACCGATGCGCGTGATAGCAAACGAACAGGGCGCCGAGGTGATGGTAACGGTTTATCGCCAGCCATTTACTTCAGATGAGAAATTTAAGCAGGATATTGAATGGGTTAGCAACGATCTTGAGAAACTCAACCAGCTTCTTACACAATAAATCAATGACTTAGCGCGCCTTTTTCTCTGCATTTATCACTGGCCGTTAATGAAAAAAAATAGAAAAACTTTCGACGATAAAGCATAAAGCGCTTATCTGATTACTCATCATCCTTACGCATTTATCACCAACCCTGCTTAAGCATCGTTGCCAGGAAAAATCCTGGCAAAACCCTCTGAAAGGCAGGCGACCCCCTCTGATTCCGGGCCTGCTGGTTTGCCACATAAACAATTTCTCACTGACCCATACATTAATCATTAACAATCGTTTATTAGCAATCTGCTGGGGATTTAATATTTATCATGCATAAAGTGAAACCATTTATTTCTGCGGTCGCGTAATCAGACTTTTCTTATGGTGTTAAATTAAATAAAACAATGTATAAATCATTCCACACACAGCAATACCCATAATGATAAAGCAGGAAAAAAGTCATGGACCGCTCAACGTATCCTTTGTTATCAGAAAAAGAATGCATTGAGATTGCCGCAAGGATGCGGGCAGGAGAATATAAAACTACAACAGGATTTATTCGTGATCTGGCGGAATTCTTATTCGCTGCAGGGGATTCCGCCATGACACGAAACAGCAATTTCACCAGGGATATCTTTTTATCCAGGCACCATTTGATTGAACCCATAATAATATGGCAAGCCTGTAAAGCGTTTTCAGGACTTCGGCCGGAAAAATTGCACTAACTAACGGTGTTACAGCAACCTCTCCTTGCCGTTACACAACTATTTAATTCTCACAGAGTCGATGGACTCTAACGAGTATATTATGGCAATACGTGAAAACAGTCTGAATAGCGCAAAATGGTCTCTGCTCTCTTCAATCAAAATTATTGGTATCGGCGTATTACAACTCTCGTTGCTGGCGCAGATTCTGCAGGCGAATGAACTCAATCTGCTGGCGATCGCCGTGATTGCTTTACTGGCTATCGATACTCTGGCCGATCGGGGCTTCTCAAATACACTGATCCGCCGCTCGATTCTCTCTATCAATGACCTCTCCACGATCTACTGGGGGAATATGTTGATGGGCGTCGCGGTGTTTGGTCTGTTATTTACTGGCAGCCATCTGCTGACCAGCCTTTTCGATCAGCCTGAACTGGCATTAATGCTGCAGATGGTCTCAGTGGTGTTTATTATCATCCCACAGGGTCAGCATTACCGTGCGATATTACAGCGCGAAAAACAATATACCCGTATCGCTTTTGCTGAAACCTCCTCGGTATTAGCCGGACTTGCCGTCACCTTATTTACCGTCTGGCTGACCCCTTCAGTATTGTGTGCGATCTGGGGTTACCTGGCGATGGCATCCATTCGTATGCTGATTTACTGCTACTATGGTCGTTCATGGTTCCAGCCGGAATACCGTTTTAGCCTGAATGCCTTTTCTAAAATTCGTGCAAGAAATAAATAATAAAATAAGTCTGTATGGTGGGCTCTGAGCATCCGAAACGATGCGTTGGCGTGCTGTTAACCAGCACGCCTTTTCTTTTTATTTCGTCTGTCGCATTATTTCTCTGATCGATTCTCTGCCCGTCGCATCCAGCCCTTTTTTATCTGCTGTATAAACTGGTTTTCGACCAGCGGCTATCTGGCGATCGTCATCAGTTCACCGCCCTGAGTCGGAAAATCCCGCGCCGGAACGCGCAAACCCTCTGTACGTAGTTTCCTTTCAACTTTTTCGTTCATCTGCTGCAGGCCCTTCGCAAAAAAGTCTTTCTATGCTGACGCCCGCGCTGGCTGGTATAAACTGCGCT
The DNA here is from genome assembly GCF_982223955.1 of Pantoea sp. E956-1. Taxonomy (NCBI): domain Bacteria; kingdom Pseudomonadati; phylum Pseudomonadota; class Gammaproteobacteria; order Enterobacterales; family Erwiniaceae; genus Pantoea; species Pantoea sp. E956-1. The sequence goes on from NZ_CEUYZP010000016.1 coordinate 87,034, forward strand.
CATCCCGGACGCCGATCGTCAGAAAATCTCCGTCGCCGTCTCTCAGGCAATGCCGTAGTCTTGCCGCCGTCTTACTGGAGTCTGCTATGTTACTGACCGTTCTCTACATTATTGGTATTACTGCTGAAGCCATGACGGGTGCGCTGGCGGCGGGGCGCCGCAAAATGGATCTGTTCGGTGTCATCATTATCGCGTCCGTGACCGCCATTGGTGGCGGTTCGGTGCGCGACATCCTGCTGGGTCACTATCCGCTGGGCTGGGTGAAACATCCCGAATACATCATGATTGTTGCAGCGGCGGCGGTAGTGACCACTTTCCTGGCCCCCCTGATGACGCATCTGCGCAAAGTGTTTCTGGTGCTTGATGCGTTAGGACTGGTGGTCTTTTCTATTATCGGCGCGCAGGTTGCGCTCGATTCAGGACACGCCATGATTATTGCCGCCATAAGTGCGGTCATTACCGGCGTCTTTGGCGGCGTACTGCGTGACATGTTCTGTAATCGCATTCCGCTGGTGTTTCAGAAGGAACTCTACGCCGGTATCGCTTTCGCCTCTGGCTGGATGTATATCCTGCTGCTGAAAACCACGCTGGCGCATGAAGCCGTGATTATTATTACCCTGCTGTTCGGATTCTTTGCCCGTTTACTGGCGCTGCGCTTCCGTCTTGGCTTGCCGATTTTCAACTATCCCCATCCCGAGCATTGAGGATGCGGGAATTCCCTGCTGTCTCAGGAAAGCGATCAGTGCCTGCAGGCGGGCATCATGGAACTGCGTAGTCAGGCGCTTTGCCAGTGCCGCACCGACACCCGGTAAAGCTTGCCAGTCCCTGACCTCCCGCTGCGTTAAGCTCTCCCACTGTTGATCGGGCAGCGCATTGAGGGCCTTCCGCGGCAGTGAAACACCTAAAGCATCCACCCAGCGACGAAGCGGCTGCTGACGGGTAAGATTAAAACGGTGCCAGAGCTGACCCGCCCGCTCCGGAGAGAGGCCCGTTGCGGTGGCAATCTGTTCTGGTGTTAACGTCAGCCAGCCGAACAGGTGCGTCATACTGCCGGTTTCCAGTAAGTGCAGCCAGGTGCTGCGCTCAACGCCAGGAATATTCAGCACCGTTTTCTGACTGAGCCAGCGTAATTTTGCCAGTAGCTGCTTCTGGCATTCAGCGCTGAAGGTGTAACAACTCAGCGGCGTGTAGCGCGACGCGTCGGGAGGCTGAGGATAGTGCCGCTCTGCCACGCGCCAGATCACCCGCTCCAGCCGGGGAATGCCCTGGCCTGCCAGACTCAGTGTGATGACATCTCCCGCCACGATATCGCTCTCCTGCCAGCGACGCAGCGATCCAACATTGACCCGCCTGACCGTCTTATCATCCAGCTGTACCGGCTGCAGATTAAGTACCGCAGCTATCTTCCCGGTTCTGCCGACTGGAAAATCGACGGATAGCACTTCAGCGCTGACTTCCGGCGGCTGATATTTCCAGGCAACGGCCCATGTTCCCTCTCCAGGCAGCCAGTTTTTGCCCGCAGGTCGCAGGCTCTGATGAACGACGACGCCGTCAGTGACAAAGGGCAGCGCAGCATGAACCCAGCGTTCCCGCCACGCTGCAACCTCCTCTTCGTCTTTAACGCTGTGGCTCCAGTTTGCGGCAACGCCCAGTCCCCAGCGGCTGAGTTGTTGAAGGCGTTCCGTCATCGTGGCAGGGCCATCTGGCCAGGCCCAGATAAAAATATCAAGCGAATCCAGCAGAGGAACCCGCTGCTTGCTCATCATGGCGCCAGCGACCTGTGAGCGCGCATTCCTGCCGCCATTGACCGCCTGCTGATGACCGGTCATCGACAGAAACAGCTCACCCTGCAGCACAACCTCTTCTAGTCCGGTCTCGATCTGCAGCGGAATCGCAGGGATCCAGGCGGCTTTAGTCAGCCACTCTTCACCGCGTAATCCATCACCACGACTCAACAGTGAAACCAGTCTGCCGTGGCGATAAACCAGGGAAACGGCAATGCCATCCACTTTCGGCTGCACCCAGAGATCGTGCCGCCCCTGCATCCAGTAAGCCAGGGCCAGCTTGTCGCGCATCTTTTTTACGCCCGTGTGGGCGACCGGATGCAGGTGCTCACCCTTACCCGGCAGTTGCGGTGCGTAAGCGAGCTGCAGAGGGTTAAAGCAGTGCTGCCAGTGATTCAGTCGCTGCTGCAGACTGTCATAATCTGCATCAGCCACCGGACTCTGCCCCTGACGATAGTAAGCATCATCCCAGTGCTGCAGCTGCTGTTGCAGTCGACGGATCTCTTGTGTCGCCCGGATGGGTGTCCAGACGGGACAAAGGGCGCTGTGCGCAGGCCATATGGCAATCCACAGAGCAGCCGCAAACAGCGGCCAGCCGAATCCTTTCATGATCTCTCTCCTGACGTTTTGCAGCATTCAATACCGGTGCTTCAGCGTCAGCCAGAGGTGGTGTTCAGTTATGGAAGGGATACCGTCGCAATCAGGGAATAATTACAGTCGTCCGACAGAGATTTGCGCGAAGATGCGCAAAAGTTGAGGGTTGCCGCTGCGCAAACGCTGCGTGGCAGCGGGAAGCTGTGTATACTGTGCAGGAAATCGACTCCGCTTTTAATCAATTCAAGAAAACCATGGCTCAAGGCACGCTCTATATTGTTTCTGCTCCCAGCGGCGCAGGTAAATCCAGCCTGATTCAGGCGCTGTTAAAGACCCAGCCGTTGTATGATACGCAGGTCTCTGTTTCGCACACGACGCGCGGTATGCGTCCGGGTGAAACCCATGGCGAACATTACTTTTTTGTTGAGAAACATGAGTTTGAGCAGATGATCGCGGAAGAGGCTTTCCTCGAACATGCCAAAGTTTTCGACAACTATTACGGTACTTCGCGCCATGCTATTGAGCAGGTGCTGGCAACCGGCGTTGACGTGTTTCTCGACATCGACTGGCAGGGTGCGCAGCAAATTCGCACCAAAATGCCTGGCGCACGCAGCATCTTTGTTTTGCCGCCTTCGAAAGAAGAGCTCGATCGCCGTCTGCGCGGTCGTGGCCAGGACAGCGAAGAGGTGATCACGCGCCGCATGGCTCAGGCGGTAGCGGAAATGAGCCACTACGCTGAGTACGACTATTTAATTGTGAATGATGATTTCGATCTGGCGCTGTCCGATCTGAAAACCATTATTCGCGCAGAACGTCTGCGTATGGCGCGTCAGAAGGCGCGTCACGATGCTTTAATCAGCAAACTGTTGGCAGTCTGAATACAGTTTCAGTATGATGCGCAGTCATTTCTTCATCTGTGGAGTAGCACACCTATGGCACGCGTAACCGTTCAGGACGCAGTAGAAAAAGTTGGTAATCGTTTTGACCTGGTGTTGGTCGCTGCACGTCGTGCACGTCAGATGCAGGTAGGCGGCAAAGATCCACTGGTTCCGGAAGAGAACGATAAACCTACCGTTATCGCCCTGCGCGAAATCGAAGAAGGTTTGGTCACCAATCAGATTTTAGATGTGCGTGATCGTCAGGAACAGCAAGAGCAGGAAGCCGCTGAGTTACAGGCCGTTACCGCTATCGCTGAAGGTCGTCGTTAACAGCCACCTGCAGGTCGCCCTTGTATCTGTTTGAAAGCCTCAATCAACTGATTGAAAAATACTTGCCAGAGGAGCAGATCAAGCGCCTCCAGCAAGCCTACCTTGTCGCACGTGATGCCCACGAGGGACAGACACGCTCCAGCGGTGAGCCTTATATCACCCACCCGGTTGCCGTGGCCTGTATTCTGGCGGAAATGAAGCTCGACCATGAAACTCTCATGGCCGCGCTGCTGCATGACGTGATCGAAGATACGCCTGCCACTTACCAGGACATGGAACAACTGTTCGGTAAAAGCGTGGCGGAACTGGTCGAAGGCGTTTCCAAGCTGGATAAGCTGAAATTCCGCGACAAGAAAGAAGCGCAGGCAGAGAACTTCCGCAAGATGATTATGGCGATGGTGCAGGATATCCGCGTCATTCTCATCAAGCTGGCTGACCGCACCCACAATATGCGCACCCTCGGCGCATTACGCCCGGACAAACGTCGCCGAATCGCGCTGGAAACGTTAGAGATTTACAGTCCGCTGGCGCACCGCCTGGGTATTCATCATCTTAAAACGGAGCTGGAAGAGCTCGGTTTTGAGGCCCTCTATCCGAACCGTTATCGGGTCATTAAAGAGGTGGTGAAAGCCGCACGCGGTAATCGTAAAGAGATGATCCAGAAGATTCTTTCTGAGATCGACGGCCGTTTGCAGGAAGCGGGCATTCCCTGCCGCGTCAGCGGGCGTGAAAAGCATCTTTACTCGATTTACCGCAAAATGACGCTCAAAGAGCAGCGTTTTCACTCGATCATGGATATCTATGCCTTTCGCGTCATCGTGAAAGATCTGGATACCTGCTATCGCGTTCTGGGCCAGATGCACAGTTTGTATAAACCGCGTCCGGGCCGCGTCAAAGATTACATCGCCATCCCAAAAGCGAACGGCTATCAGTCGCTCCATACCTCAATGATTGGTCCGCACGGCGTGCCAGTCGAAGTACAGATTCGCACCGAGGATATGGATCAGATGGCGGAAATGGGGGTCGCTGCACACTGGGCTTATAAACAGGCGGGCGAAAGTGGCACCACCGCACAGATTCGCGCTCAGCGCTGGCTGCAAAGCCTGCTGGAGCTGCAGCAGAGTGCGGGCAGTTCGTTTGAATTTATTGAAAGCGTGAAGTCTGATCTCTTTCCCGATGAGATCTACGTCTTTACACCTGAAGGCCGCATTGTTGAGCTGCCAACCGGTGCGACGCCGGTGGACTTCGCTTATGCGGTCCACACCGATATCGGCCATGCCTGCGTTGGCGCACGCGTTGACCGCCAGCCTTATCCGCTGTCGCAAACCCTGACCAGCGGTCAGACGATTGAGATCATCACCGCGCCAGGCGCCCGTCCTAACGCCGCCTGGCTCAACTTTGTCGTCAGCTCCAAAGCCCGCGCAAAAATTCGTCAGCTACTGAAAAACCTCAAGCGCGAAGACTCCGTCAATCTGGGTCGCCGCCTGCTCAGCCATGCGCTGGGCGGCAGCCGTAAACTGGCTGAGATCCCGCCTGAGAATATCAGGCAGGAGCTGGATCGTATGAAGCTGACCTCGCTTGACGATCTGCTGGCAGAAATCGGTCTGGGCAATGCGATGAGTGTGGTGGTGGCGAAGAACCTGTTGCAGGCTGACAGCAACGCTATCAGCAGCAACAGCAAGCGCGGTAAACTGCCGATCAAAGGTGCAGATGGCGTGTTGATTACCTTCGCCAAATGCTGCCGTCCGATTCCCGGTGACCCGATTGTTGCCCATGTCAGTCCCGGCAAAGGGCTGGTGGTGCATCATGAATCCTGTCGGAATATTCGCGGCTACCAGAAAGAGCCCGAAAAATTCATGCCGGTCGAGTGGGATAAAGTCACCGAGCAGGAGTTCGTGGCGGAAATCAAAGTCGACATGTTTAACCATCAGGGCGCACTGGCTAACCTGACGGCGTCAATCAACACGGCCGGTTCCAATATTCAGAGCCTCAATACCGAAGAGCGTGATGGCCGCGTTTACAGCGCCTTTATCCGCCTGACCGCACGTGATCGCGTCCATCTGGCGAATATCATGCGTAAAATTCGCGTGATGCCGGATGTGATCAAAGTCCATCGTAACCGTAATTAGGCATGAACGATCAACGATTTGCCCGGATTCAGGCGATGCTGGCACTGCGCCAGCACGATCTCACGGTCTGTATGGAGCAGGTGCATAAGCCGCACAATGTTTCCGCGGTGATCCGCACGGCGGACGCCGTCGGCATCCACGAAGTGCACGCCGTCTGGCCGAGCCAGCGGATGCGCACTCAGGCTTCCGCATCTGCCGGAAGCAACAGCTGGGTGAAAGTGGTCACCCATCCCACCATCGGCGATGCTGTAAAAGAGCTCAAACAACAGAAGATGCAGGTTTTAGCGACCCATCTCTCTGCCGATGCCGTGGATTTCCGTGAGATCGATTATACCCTTCCGACCTGCATCCTGATGGGCCAGGAAAAAACCGGCATCACCGAAGAAGCGCTGGCGCTGGCCGATCGGCAGATTGTGATTCCAATGGTGGGTATGGTGCAGTCGCTGAATGTCTCGGTCGCCTGCGCGCTGATCCTGTATGAAGCACAGCGGCAGCGGCAGAACGCGGGTCTGTACCTGCGCGACTACAGCCTGCTGGACGAAGATGAGCAGCAACGTCTGTTGTTCGAAGGCGGATTCCCGGTGCTGGCGCGGGTCGCAAAACAGAAAGGTTTACCCTATCCGCGCATCAATGCGCAGGGCGAAGTTGACGCCGATCCCAGCTGGTGGGCAACCATGCAATCGACCGGTAAAAGAAGATGAAAGGCCGTCTGCTGGATGCCATCCCGCTCAGTACCCTGACCGGCGTCGGTGCCAGCCAGGCGGCAAAGCTGGCCAAAATTGACCTGCATACCATTCAGGATCTCCTGCTTCATCTCCCGCTACGCTACGAAGATCGTACCCAACTCTATGCCATTGATGATCTGCTGCCCGGTATCTGGGCCACAGTAGAAGGTGAAGTACTGCACACGGACATCACCTTTGGTCGCCGCCGGATGATGGTGTGCCAGATTAGCGATGGCAGCGGCGTACTGACGATGCGCTTCTTTAATTTCAATGCCGGGATGAAGAACAATCTGTCGCCGGGCCGTCGCGTCACCGCGTATGGTGAAATTAAACGCGGTCAGCGTGGCGCTGAGATTATCCATCCCGAATACCGGATCCAGGGCGAACAGAGCAATGTAACGCTGGAAGAAACCTTAACGCCGGTTTATCCCACCACCGAAGGTATTCGGCAGGCCACGCTGCGTAATCTCACCGATCAGGCACTGACGCTGCTGGAGAGCTGCCCGATTGCCGAACTGCTGCCGCAGGAACTGAGCGGTGGTTTAATCAGCCTGCCAGATGCGCTCCGCACGCTGCATCGTCCACCGCCCGATCTAAAACTCAGCGAGCTGGAGAGTGGTCGTCATCCGGCACAACGCAGATTGATTCTGGAAGAGCTGCTGGCACACAACCTCAGCATGCTGGCGGTGCGCGCCGGTGCTCAGCGCTATTACGCTTTACCGATGCCGCCACGGCACAATCTTAGCGACCAGCTACTGGCAGCGCTGCCCTTTTCACCAACCAATGCGCAGAAACGCGTGGTGGCGGAAATAGAGAAAGATCTGGCAAATGATTTTCCGATGATGCGGCTTGTGCAGGGCGACGTCGGCTCGGGTAAGACACTGGTTGCTGCGCTCTCTGCGCTGAATGTTATCGCCCATGGCAAGCAGGTTGCTCTGATGGCGCCGACCGAACTGCTGGCTGAACAGCACGCCAGTAACTTCCGCCAGTGGTTTGCGCCGCTGGGCATTGAGGTGGGCTGGCTGGCCGGAAAGCAGAAAGGCAAAGCCCGCCTGGCACAGCAGGAAGCGATAGCCAGCGGTCAGGTGGCAATGGTGGTGGGCACACACGCTCTGTTTCAGGAGCAGGTGCAGTTCAACGGTCTGGCACTGGTCATTATTGATGAGCAGCATCGATTCGGCGTCCACCAGCGACTGGCGCTGTGGGAGAAAGGTGAGGAGCAGGGCTTCCATCCGCATCAGCTGATCATGACCGCCACACCAATTCCGCGCACCCTCGCGATGACCGCGTATGCCGATCTCGATACCTCAACCATTGATGAGCTGCCGCCGGGACGTACACCGGTGACCACGGTGGCTATACCCGATACCCGACGTGATGAGATTGTGGCGCGGGTTGAGCATGCCTGCCGCGAAGGGCGTCAGGCCTACTGGGTTTGCACGCTAATTGAAGAGTCAGAACTGCTGGAAGCGCAGGCGGCAGAAGCCAGCTGGGAATCCCTGAAAACCGCGCTGCCCGACTTAAATATCGGACTGGTGCATGGCCGGATGAAGCCAGCGGAAAAACAGGCGGTAATGCAGGCGTTTAAAGCGAATGAACTGCAGCTGCTGGTGGCGACGACCGTAATTGAGGTCGGCGTAGACGTGCCGAATGCCAGCCTGATGATTATCGAAAACCCGGAGCGGTTAGGACTGGCGCAGCTGCATCAGCTGCGGGGCCGTGTGGGCCGTGGCGCCGTGGCATCGCACTGTGTGCTGCTCTACAAAGCGCCGCTGAGCAAGACGGCACAAAAGCGTTTGCAGGTGCTGCGCGACAGCAATGACGGATTTGTTATTGCCCAGTTCGATCTGGAGATTCGCGGGCCGGGTGAATTGCTGGGCACGCGACAGACCGGCAACGCCGAATTTAAAGTGGCCGATCTGCTGCGCGATGCGGCGATGGTGCCCGAAGTTCAGCGTGTGGCGCGCCACATCCACCAGCACTATCCCGAGCAGGCCAGCGCATTGATTGAACGCTGGCTGCCAGAGAACACCCGTTATACCAACGTCTGAACGAACCCCACCTGATTCGGCATTTTGAACCACGCCGGGCAAACGATTGCTTTTAGCCTGCGGATGATTACAATCGCCACATTATTTTTTGGGAAGAACAGAAGATGTCCACTAATCCGCAGCCAGAACAGCCTTCCGCCACGCAAAGCGAACTGATTTATCGTCTTGAGGATCGTCCTCCTCTGCCGCAAACGCTGTTTGCCGCCGGTCAGCATCTGCTGGCGATGTTTGTCGCGGTCATTACCCCCGCGATTCTGATTTGTCAGGCGTTAGGGCTGCCCGCAGAGGATACCCGGCACGTGATCAGCATGTCGCTGTTTGCATCGGGTGTGGCATCACTGCTGCAAATCAAAACATGGGGACCGGTGGGTTCGGGCCTGCTGTCGATTCAGGGCACCAGCTTCAACTTCGTTACGCCCTTGATTATGGGCGGCATGGCGCTAAAAAATGGCGGCGCTGACGTGCCCACCATGATGGCGGCGCTGTTTGGCACGCTGATGGTCGCCTCCTGTACCGAAATGGTGCTGTCACGCGTATTGCACCTGGCGCGCCGGATCATTACGCCGCTGGTTTCCGGTATCGTGGTGATGATTATCGGCCTGTCGCTGATTCAGGTGGGGCTGACCTCCATTGGCGGCGGTTTCAGCGCAATTAACGACCATACTTTTGGTGCGCCGAAAAATCTGATGCTGGCAGGGGCTGTGCTGCTGGTGATCGTGCTACTTAACCGGCAGAAGAATCCCTACCTGCGCGTTGCCTCCCTGGTCATTGCCATGGCCGTGGGCTATCTGCTGGCCTGGGCGATGGGCATGCTGCCTGCCGCCGGCATCCCCACCGATCAGCCGCTGATCGTGGTGCCGACCCCGCTCTATTACGGGCTGGGCTTCGACTGGAATCTGCTCATTCCGCTGATGCTGGTGTTTATGGTGACCTCTCTGGAGACGATCGGCGATATCACCGCCACCTCGGATGTGTCGGAGCAGCCGGTCAGCGGCCCTCTCTATATGAAACGCCTGAAAGGCGGCGTGCTGGCGAATGGCCTCAACTCCTTTGTCTCCGCGCTGTTTAATACTTTCCCGAACTCCTGCTTCGGTCAGAACAATGGCGTAATCCAGTTGACCGGTGTTGCCAGCCGCTACGTGGGCTTTGTTGTCGCGCTGATGCTGATTGTGCTGGGGCTGTTCCCGGCAGTCAGCGGGCTGGTGCAGATGATCCCTGAACCGGTACTCGGCGGCGCCACCATTGTGATGTTCGGCACCATCGCCGCCTCGGGTGTTCGCATTGTGTCACGCGAGCCGCTTAACCGCCGCGCCATCATGATTATTGCGCTGTCGCTGGCGGTGGGGCTGGGCGTTTCACAGCAGCCGCTGATCCTGCAGTTTGCGCCTGACTGGTTAAAAACCCTGCTCTCTTCCGGCATTGCGGCGGGCGGTATTACCGCTATCGTACTCAACCTGATTTTTCCGCCAGAGAAGTAAGGCCAGAGGCAGGCTTCGGCCTGCCTGCTAATTATTCGGATTTACATCCAGGCTGTTGAGCTGTAACGGTAATTCAGGCATAACAACCTCTCACCGGATTTAACTCGGGAAGGATGCTATGAAATTTATTGGAAAGTTTTTCCTCACCTTACTTTTGCTGCTGCTTTTCACCCTGGTCGTGATCTATGTTCTGTTGCAGACACAGTGGGGTGCAGGCTGGTTTAGCCGTTGGGTGAGTGACAAAACCGAATGGCATCTCTCCCTGAGTAAAATTGAACACAATTTCTCCTCTCCCTCTCACATCATTCTGGATGACTTCAGCTTTGGTCACGATGGACAGCCTGCGGTTCTGGTGGCGAAACGGGTCGATCTCGGTCTGGCACTGATTCAGTTCAGCGATCCACTGCATTTCAGCAGCCTTGAGCTGCGCGATGGAGAAGTGAATCTGGCCAATCTGGCACCAGGCAGCGCGCTACCGATTCAGGCCGATCGCCTGCAACTCAACAATATGCGTATCGACAGCCCCAATAGCGCATTACCGCTGTTTGCTCAGCAGGTGAATGGCGGCATTCTGCCGTGGAAACCCACTGCCCTGGATATGCTGGGTCGCGATGCCCGCTTCCAGATGAGCGCAGGCAGCATGACGCTGAATAATGTGCCGGGTGAAAACGTACTGATCCAGGGCAGTGTTTCCCAGGGTCGGATGCGCTTTGACAATATTGGTGCCGACCTGGCGCGTGGCTCCATGACCGGCAACGGTGAGCGCGATGCCCAGGGCAACTGGAAAATTAATCAGCTGCGACTGAACGACATCCGTCTGCAGACCACCAGCAGCCTGAAAGATTTTCTGCATAGCCTGCAGGTTGTCCCCTCGATTGCCATTACGCGACTCGACATGACCGATGCCCGCCTGCAGGGGCCAGACTGGGCGGTAACGGATCTGGATTTGACGCTGAGAAACGTTAACTGGCAGGGTGATGACTGGCAGAGTAACGATGGTTCGCTGGCGCTGAATGCCAGCAATTTTATCAACGGTGGATTCGAACTAAATGACCCCATCGTTAACCTGGACTTCTCACCGCAGGGCGTGGCGCTGACGCAGTTCAGTTCACGCTGGGCGAATGGGGTGATTCGGGCTGACGGTGACTGGTCGCGTAGCGATAAACGCCTGACACTGAAAAACCTGGCGGTGGCCGGACTGGAATATACCCTGCCGCAGGACTGGCGCGACCGCTGGCAGGCGACACTGCCCACGTGGCTGGAGAGCGTAAAGGTGACGCGCTTCACCTCTAATCGCAACCTGATTATCGATATCAATCCGGCTTTTCCCTTTCAGCTGACCTCACTGGATGGATCCGGTGAAAACCTGCTGCTGGCGCAGCAGCACCAGTGGGGGATCTGGTCGGGTAAGCTCAGCCTGAACGCGGCAGAATCAACCTTTAATCGCACCGACCTGCGTCATCCGTCGATTGCGCTGAGCGCTGACCAGCAGCAGATTCAGGTTACGGAGCTGAGTGCGTTCAGTAATAAGGGTCTGCTCGAAGGGACGGCCACCGTAGGCCAGCAGCCAGCCCGTCCGCTGACGCTGCAACTGACAGGTCGTGCTGTGCCGGTGAATGTGTTGCAGAACTGGGGATGGCCCGCACTGCCGTTAACCGGTGACAGCAATATGCAACTGCAGCTGAGTGGTGCATTAACCGCAAATCAGCCGCTGCGCCCGACGGTTAATGGCAGTTTGTCGGTGACAACCGACAGTCAGCAACTGCAGCAGACCATGCAGGCAGGCGAGGTACATTGATAACATTAAGGGCCGCAGATGCGGCCCTTATGATTAGTTGATACGCGCGCCGGAACCCCCCTCTTCCAGCGGTCCGTCAGGATCGGCGGGCAGGACGATATAGACCCCTTCAAATACAGCGCCACACTCATCATTGCCAAAAAGCTCGACCTCAAGCTGCACACGCGCTTTACGCCCGCGCGCCAGGCGGTCGAGATCGCCGCTTAATGAGCCCAGGTCGGCAATCGCGCCAGGCCGTCCGCTGATGGGGTGGCTGTAACGAATGTGCGCATCCGCCAGAATAATGGTGCCACCCAGATGACGCTCGCGCAGCAGCAACCAAATCAACCCCCAGCCGGTCAGCGTTGCCAGCGAAAACAGGCTGCCAGCGAACAGCGTCTGGTGTGGATTCTGGTTGCCCGCTTCAGGCATGGTGGTGATAAATTTTTGCCCGGTAAACTGCAGAATACGAACGCCCATCTTCTCGCTGAGCGGGATGTGATCATACCAGGCCTGTTGCAGCTGACCGCACCAGTCGGCGCGATGCAGGATATCGTCAAGCGTGACGACCGGTTTGATCATCAAAAAGTGACGAACCGGCGTCGTCTGCGGCGCGGTAATCTCGCCCTGATTGATGTAGCCAAGTTTAGCGAAGAAAGCGACAGCATCTTCGCGGGCACTGCAGGTTACCCGCTTAGCCCCTTCCTGACGCGCCACGGATTCCAGCGTCATCGCCACCAGAGTACCCAGTCCCTTGCCCTGAACCGAGGGATGAACGGCCATGAAGCGGATAGCGGCCTCGTTGTCGGCATTAATATAGAGACGCCCGATGGCGACCGGATTTCCCTGCTCATCAACCACCATCTGATGATGCGCCAGCGCATCCCAGGCGTCACGTTCCGACCCCTGCGGCTGACGCAGAGGTTTACGCAACATCTCCCAGCGGAACTGATAATAGATATCCAGCTCTTCCGCCGTCTGTGGCACGCGAAGGTGATACATGTAATGTTTCTCCCGCTCGGATGTGTGGCCTGTTCCCTGCCGCTCAGCTGACGTTCTCACACCTGTAACCAGAACGTCACAGGACCATCATTCACCAGCGAGACCTGCATATCCGCAGCAAAACGACCATTAGCCGTGGTGATGCCCTGCTTGCGACAGCAGTCGCTGAAATATTCATACAGCCGCTCGGCTTCAGCGGGCTCGGCGCCCCCCGAAAAGGAGGGACGCATCCCTTTTTGGGTATCTGCGGCCAGCGTAAACTGTGACACCACCAGCACGCTTCCGCCCGCCTGGCGAACACTCAGGTTCATTTTGCCCTGCTCATCACTAAAGATGCGATAGCCCAATACGCGTTCTGCGAGATGTTCCGCACGCGCGTTGTCATCGCCCTTTTCCACGCCCAGCAAAACCAGTAAACCGGCATCGATTTCACCGACCATTTCCTGATTGACGCTGACGCTGGCGCGCTGTACGCGTTGAATCAATGCAATCATGTTTCCTCGCGTTGCTCCTCTTTGTGTTGCTGTTTTAACTGCCGATAGTCGGCTAACGCAACGGTTATTTCAGCGCCTAACAACACAATACACCAGGTCCAGTAGACCCAGAGAAACAGAATGGGGATCACGGCCAGTACGCCGTAGATCAGCTGATAAGAGGGGAACATAGTAACATAGAGCGCAAAGCCCTTTTTGCCCAGCTCAAAAAGCGCACCGGCAACCAGCGCGCCAATCAGCGCATCGCGCGGCGGCACTCGCTGGGTAGGAACGATGCTGTAGAGCAACCAGAAGGCGAGCCACGACAGCAGGAGCGGAAAAATGCGCAGCATCTGATCGACCAGGCTGGTAACGCCTGTCGCGTTAATCCAGCGCAGCGACAGCAGATAAGAGCTGATCGCCAGACTGGCTCCGGCCAGTAACGGGCCGAGTGTCAGGATCATCCAGTAAACTGCAAAGGAATAGACCATCGGCCGCTTCTTGTTGCTGCGCCAGATGGTGTTTAACGCAGTATCGACCGAATGCATCAGCAGTAAGGCGGTCACGATCAGGCCGACCGCTCCGACTGCCGTCATCCGGTTTACGTTAGCTACAAACTGCTCAAGATAGCGTTGCAGCGTGTTACCTGCAGCCGGCATCAGATTGGTAAAGACAAAGTGCTTCAACTGCACGCTGATATCTGAAAAGACCGGAAACGCCGCAAACAGGGCAAACACCACCGCAATCAGCGGCACCAGCGCCAGCAATGAGACATAAGCCAGATTACCGGCCTGGGTCGTCATGCCATCCTCATCAATGCGTTTCCACAACAGCTTGAGCCACAACCAGAACGCATGCAGCCCGGGACGAAATTTACGTGACATCATGAATTACTGTTGACCTGCAAACCAGTTGAGTACCGTTTTACTGTCAGTAACCAGGACACTTTCAATACCCAGGGCGCGGGCCGCCTCAATATTCTGTGGATTATCGTCAAAAAATACTGCCTGATCGGCAGCCACATCTTCTGCATCCAGCACATGCTGGTAAATCCGGGCTTCCGGTTTTCGCATGCCCAGTTCCTGGGAGAGATAGAGCTTATCGGCCGCCTGCTGCACGTCCGGATACTGGGTCGGCCAGAATTCGCAATGCAGTTTGTTTGTGTTAGAGAGGATCACCACCCGATGACCTTCCAGCCGCAGCCGGTTCATCAACGCCAGGATTTCCGGACGCACGTCAACGAATACCGCCTGCCAGCCAGCGGCAAACTGTTCATAGCTCAGCGCGATTTCCAGCTTTTCACACAGCGCCAGCGCGAAATCTTCATCGCTGATCTCGCCACGTTCGTGCTGTTCAAACGCCTCATCCATCTGGAAATGGCTTTGCAGCGAGGCCAGCGGCACACGACTAAGGTCACTCCAGACACCCAGCACGCGGTTAAAGTCGATATCGATAATCACATTGCCCAAATCAAAGATATACAGCATGGTGTGTCTCCTTCTGTTCCCTGGAGTATTCACTCTAGCGGCAAAAGCGCAGGCTGAACAGGCACTCGCGGAGAGAAAAGCGTAAACGGCAGCGGGCAGCTAAAAAGCGCGACAGATCCCACAAATAATCGCTGGCCCGGCTGAAGAGGCAGGAATTTCAGGCAAAAAAAAGCCCCGCAGGCGGGGCTCTTTATCAGCTAAAGGCGCAATTATGCGTCTTTAGGACCACGTGATGCACGTTTACGGTCGTTTTCAGTCAGGTGACGTTTACGGATACGCACTGACTGTGGTGTAACTTCTACCAGTTCGTCATCATCGATGAACTCGATCGCCTGCTCAAGGGTCATCTTGATTGGCGGAACCAGAGTCGTGGCTTCATCAGTACCTGAAGCACGCATGTTGGTCAGTTTCTTACCGGTCAGGCAGTTAACTGTCAGGTCGTTAGAACGGCTGTGAATACCGATGATCTGGCCTTCATAGACTTCTGCACCGTGACCCAGGAACAGCTTACCGCGGTCCTGCAGGCTGAACAGTGCAAACGCAACTGCTTTACCCTGACCGTTGGAGATCAGTACGCCGTTCTGACGCTGGCCCACTTCGCCCGGACGAATGTCATCGTAGTGGCTGAAGGTAGAGTAGAGCAGACCGGTACCGGAAGTCATGGTCATGAATTCGTTACGGAAGCCGATCAGACCACGGCTTGGGATCACGTAGTCGAGACGTACGCGGCCTTTGCCATCCGGATCCATGTTTTTCAGATCGCCCTTACGCTCACCCATGGCTTGCATGACTGAACCCTGGTTGTTCTCTTCGATATCCAGCGTAACGTTCTCGAATGGCTCCTGTTTACGGCCATCGATTTCGCGGAAGATAACTTTCGGACGGGATACCGCCAGTTCGAAACCTTCACGACGCATGTTTTCGATCAGAACTGACAGGTGAAGCTCACCACGACCTGATACGCGGAACGCGTCAGCATCTTCGGTTTCTTCAACGCGCAGTGCCACGTTGTGAACCAGTTCTTTGTTCAGACGCTCAAGGATCTGACGTGAAGTCACGTACTTACCTTCTTTACCGCAGAACGGTGAGGTGTTGACGTTAAAGAACATGGTTACGGTTGGCTCATCAACGCTCAGTGCTGGCAGCGCCTGCACGTTCTGTGGATCACAGATGGTGTCAGAGATGTTCAGCTCGCCCAGACCGGTGATAGCAATGATATCGCCCGCTTCTGCCAGGTCGCTGTCGATACGCTCAAGACCCAGGTGAGTCAGGACTTTACCGACTTTACCGTTACGGGTTTTGCCTTCGCTATCAATGATAGTGACTTGCTGGTTAGGCTTAACTTTACCGCGCTTGATACGGCCAATGCCGATCACGCCCAGGTAGTTGTTGTAGTCCAGCTGAGAGATTTGCATCTGCAGTGGGGCGTCAGCCTCAACCTGCGGAGGTGCAACGTGGTCGACGATCGCCTGATACAGCGGGGTCATATCGTCAGCCATGTCGGTGTGCTCAAGACCTGCAATACCATTCAGCGCAGAGGCGAAAATGATAGGGAAGTCGAGCTGCTCATCAGTAGCATCCAGGTTAACGAACAGGTCAAATACCTGATCAACAACCCAATCCGGACGCGCACCAGGGCGGTCTACTTTGTTGATAACCACAATCGGCTTCAGACCATGCGCGAACGCTTTTTTGGTCACGAAGCGGGTTTGCGGCATAGGGCCATCCATCGCATCTACAACCAGCAGCACCGAGTCCACCATGGACATGACGCGCTCAACTTCACCACCGAAGTCGGCGTGTCCCGGGGTATCAACGATGTTGATACGGTAGTCATTCCACTTAATGGCGGTGTTTTTTGCGAGGATGGTAATCCCACGCTCTTTCTCCAAATCATTGGAGTCCATCACGCGCTCTGTTGCTTCGGTACGGGCATCAAAAGTACCGGATTGTTGCAGCAGTTTGTCAACCAGGGTGGTCTTTCCATGGTCAACGTGCGCGATGATGGCGATGTTACGCAAATTTTCGATCACAGCTTTGCCTCAGGCATTAGAAATAGCGCGTTATTGTACACTGATTAAGCGGAAGACTGAACACGATCACACTTTTCACTGAAAGTTTATTGCATGGAGGCCAATTTGCCCTGTTACCGGTGCAGAAAATGCACTAAGTTGGTCCTATGCACCAAAATAGTGCCACCGGATGACCACTAAGCACCACCATGGTGCAATAAAACGATCGTGGTGCAGCCGCTTTATGACAAAAAGGTGCACCACAAGGCGATTTAAGCAACATCAAAAAAGTTGGCACAGAATTCGCTTTATTTAAATCAAGCGTAAACGCCAGACAGATGTCGGTTGAAGAGCGTGCCGGAAGAGGTAGGTCAGGGAGTTGTTTTCCCGCAACGTATTCCGGAAACGACGTTTCCTCGCCATGTAGATAATGAAAGACCCTTTCCAGGAGAGTTGAGTATGTCCGCTGAACACGTTCTCTCGATGATGAACGAGCATGAAGTTAAGTTTGTTGACCTGCGTTTTACCGATACCAAAGGTAAAGAACAGCACGTTACGATCCCTGCTCACCAGGTTAACGCTGACTTCTTCGAAGAAGGCAAAATGTTCGATGGTTCGTCTATTGGCGGCTGGAAAGGCATTAACGAATCAGACATGGTGCTGATGCCTGACGCCACCACGGCGGTCATGGATCCTTTCTTCGAAGATTCTACGCTGATCATCCGTTGTGACATCCTCGAGCCAGGCACCATGCAGGGCTACGACCGCGATCCACGCTCTATCGCTAAGCGCGCTGAAGATTTCCTGCGCTCTTCCGGTATCGCGGATACCGTGCTGTTTGGACCAGAACCAGAATTCTTCCTGTTCGATGACATCCGTTTCGGCTCATCGACTTCCGGTTCACACGTTGCCATCGACGATATCGAAGCAGCATGGAACACCGGTAAAGAGTACGAAGGCGGTAACAAAGGTCACCGTCCAGGTCTGAAAGGCGGCTACTTCCCGGTTCCACCGGTTGACTCATCACAGGACATCCGTTCTGCCATGTGTCTGACCATGGAGCAGATGGGCCTGGTTGTTGAAGCGCATCACCACGAAGTGGCGACCGCGGGTCAGAACGAAGTGGCAACCCGCTTCAATACCATGACCAAAAAAGCGGACGAAATTCAGATCTACAAATATGTGGTTCACAACGTTGCGCACGCTTACGGCAAAACCGCGACCTTTATGCCGAAGCCAATGTTTGGCGACAACGGTTCAGGCATGCACTGCCATATGTCACTCTCCAAAGGTGGCCAGAACCTGTTTGCCGGCGATAAGTACGGCGGCCTGTCTGAAATGGCGCTGTTCTACATCGGCGGTATCATCAAGCACGCTAAAGCGATCAACGCCCTGGCGAACCCGACCACCAACTCTTACAAGCGTCTGGTCCCGGGTTACGAAGCACCGGTTATGCTGGCTTACTCTGCCCGTAACCGTTCAGCCTCAATCCGTATTCCGGTTGTTGCCAGCCCGAAAGCGCGTCGTATCGAAGCGCGCTTCCCGGATCCAGCGGCTAACCCATACCTGGCGTTCACCGCACTGCTGATGGCTGGCCTGGATGGCATCATCAACAAAATCCATCCTGGCGATGCGATGGACAAAAACCTGTATGACCTGCCACCGGAAGAAGAAGCTGAGATTCCAAAAGTTGCAGGCTCTCTGGAAGAAGCGCTGAATGCACTGAACGAAGACCGCGAGTTCCTGACCCGCGGCGGTGTATTCACTGACGAATCGATCGATGCTTACATCGAACTGCGTAAAGCAGAGATGGATCGCGTTCGCATGACGCCACACCCGGTTGAGTTTGAGCTTTACTACAGCGTTTAACTGGTCAGACGTTTTTTGTTGCCGTGGAAACTTTTAGCCCATCTTCGGATGGGCTTTTTTCTCCGCGAATTCACCGTTCATTCGCCCTCTTTTCGGCTTAAAGACTAAAATGCACCTCTTTAGTGCAGAGGAACGTTGTATGGCAACTGGCTCTCTGCCCGATGCAGGGCAGATTCTCAACGCATTAATCAACAGTATTTTGTTGGTGGATAACGATCTGGTTATTCATTACGCCAACCCGGCGGCGCAGCAATTACTGGCGCAAAGCTCACGCAAATTGTTCGGCACGCCGTTACCGGAATTAACCGGCTACTTTTCGCTGAATATCGAGGTGATGCGCGAGAGTCTTGAGGCTGGCCAGGGATTTACTGACAGTGAGGTCACGCTGGTGGTAGATGGTCGCGCGCACATTATGTCGCTGACCGCCCAGCGGTTACCCGATGGCTTAATCCTGATGGAAATGGCGCCGATGGATAATCAGCGTCGTCTCAGTCAGGAGCAGTTACAGCACGCCCAGCAGGTGGCCGCTCGCGATCTGGTTCGCGGCCTGGCCCATGAGATTAAAAATCCGCTGGGAGGATTGCGCGGCGCGGCACAGCTTCTATCCCGCGCCCTGCCCGATCCCTCGCTGAATGAATATACCAAAGTCATTATTGAACAGGCCGACCGGTTGCGAAATCTGGTTGATCGTCTGCTGGGACCGCAGCAGCCGGGCATGCACATCACGCAGAGCATTCATCAGGTGGCCGAACGGGTGGTCAATCTGGTGTCGATGGAGCTGCCGGATAATGTCTCGCTGGTACGGGATTATGATCCCAGCCTGCCGGAATTGCCGCACGATCCCGATCAGATTGAACAGGTGCTGCTTAACGTGGTGCGCAATGCGCTTCAGGCGCTGGGCGACAATGGCGGCACCATTATTATCCGCACCCGCACGGCTTTCCAGCTGACGCTGCACGGCACGCGTTATCGCCTGGTGGCACGTATTGATATTGAAGATGATGGCCCCGGCATTCCGGCCCAGCTGCAGGATACGCTGTTTTATCCGATGGTCAGCGGACGCGAAGGCGGTACCGGTTTAGGCCTCTCCATCGCCCGTAGCCTGATTGATCAACATTCAGGAAAAATAGAATTTAACAGTTGGCCGGGACACACCGAATTCTCGGTTTACCTGCCTATTCGCCAGTGAGGTTTCTATGCAACGAGGGATAGTCTGGATCGTCGATGACGATAGCTCCATCCGCTGGGTGCTTGAACGCGCGCTCACTGGAGCCGGTTTGAGCTGTGCGACTTTTGACAGCGCAAGCGAGGTGCTGGATGCCCTCTCAACCAAGACCCCGGACGTTTTACTGTCAGACATTCGCATGCCCGGTATGGATGGCCTGGCGCTGCTGAAACAGATTAAACAGCGTCATCCGATGCTTCCGGTCATCATAATGACGGCGCATTCTGATCTGGACGCCGCCGTCAGCGCCTACCAGCAGGGTGCCTTTGATTACCTGCCCAAGCCGTTTGATATTGATGAAGCGGTTGCGCTGATCGAGCGTGCTATCAGCCACTATCAGGAGCAGCAACAGCCGCGTAATCAGCCGGTCAGCGGACCCACTACCGATATCATCGGTGAAGCGCCCGCGATGCAGGATGTGTTTCGCATCATCGGGCGATTATCGCGCTCGTCGATCAGTGTGCTGATCAACGGCGAGTCCGGTACCGGTAAAGAGCTGGTGGCCCATGCGCTGCATCGCCACAGCCCGCGCACCAAAGCGCCCTTTATCGCGCTCAACATGGCGGCGATCCCCAAAGATTTAATTGAATCAGAACTATTTGGTCACGAAAAAGGTGCCTTTACCGGGGCGAACCAGATCCGTCAGGGCCGTTTTGAGCAGGCGGATGGCGGCACGCTGTTTCTGGATGAGATCGGTGATATGCCGCTGGATGTGCAGACCCGTCTGCTGCGCGTGCTGGCCGATGGCCAGTTCTATCGCGTGGGTGGTTATGCGCCGGTCAAAGTGGATGTGCGTATTATCGCGGCGACTCACCAGAATCTGGAATTACGCGTACAGGAAGGCAAGTTCCGTGAGGATCTGTTTCACCGCCTGAATGTGATTCGTGTGCATCTGCCACCGCTGCGTGAGCGTCGTGAGGATATCCCGCGTCTGGCGCGTTATTTCCTGCAGGTGGCGGCGCGTGAGCTGGGTGTGGAAGCGAAGATTCTGCATCCGGAAACCGAGACAGCGTTAACCCGACTGCACTGGTCCGGTAACGTGCGTCAGCTGGAGAACACCTGTCGCTGGCTGACCGTGATGGCTGCGGGTCAGGAAGTCCTGATCCAGGACCTGCCCGGAGAACTGTTTGAATCCAGTACGCCGGAAAATCCGGTGCAGTCGCTGCCTGACAGCTGGGCAACGCTGCTGGCACAGTGGGCCGACCGCGCTCTGCGTTCCGGTCATCAGAATCTGCTGTCAGAAGCACAGCCGGAGATGGAGCGAACGCTGCTCACCACTGCGCTGCGTCATACGCAGGGCCACAAACAGGAAGCGGCACGTTTACTGGGCTGGGGACGAAACACGCTGACGCGCAAGCTCAAAGAGCTGGGCATGGAATAAGCGGTTCAGTTCGGGCTGGTGTAGTCTGCCAGCCCGTTTCTTCAGATAACGCGGGAGAACTGCTGCTGACGCGCTTTCTGACGCAGATAGCGATCAAAGCACATGCAGATATTGCGGATCAGTAATCGGCCAATTCCTGTCACCTGCAGCCCCGTAGCGGTTTGCTCCACCAGCCCATCGGCTATCAACGGTTTCAGCAGCGCCAGGTCCTCAGCAAAATAGTCGCTGAAGCGAATGCCCCATTGCGCTTCTGTCGCGGCAAAATTCAGCGAGAAGTTACAAATCAGCGTTTTTATCACGTCACGACGCAGGCAATCATCGTCGGTTAAAGCGATGCCACGCCACAGGCCATTTCCCTGCTGTTCCACCCTACTGTACCAGGTGTTGAGGTCTTTCTGATTCTGCGCATAACTGTCGCCAATCATGCTGATGGCTGAGACGCCAAGCCCCAGCAAATCGCTGTCACCCTGCGTCGTGTATCCCTGGAAATTGCGATGCAGCTGCCCTTTGCGCTGTGCGATGGCCAGTTCATCCTGCGGCTTCGCAAAGTGATCCATTCCAATGAACTGGTAGCCCTGTTGAGTCAGGGTTGCGATGGTCTGCTGCAAAATATCCAGCTTTTGCTGAGCCGATGGCAGTTCATCCTCTTTGATTTTGCGCTGTGCCGCGAACATCGCCGGAAGATGCGCATAGTTAAAGACACTAAGACGATCCGGGCTCAGCGCCAGTACCCGCTCCAGCGTCCAGGCGAAGCTGGCAGGCGTCTGCAGGGGTAAACCATAGATCAGGTCAATGCTGGTCGAGCTGAACCCCTGTTCACGGGCACGCGCCATCAGCCCGAAAATCACCTCTTCATCCTGTACCCGGTTAACCCGCTCCTGCACCGATTTGTTGAAGTCCTGCACCCCCATGCTCAGACGATTAAATCCCAGCGATCGCAGGTGATCAATCACATCCAGCTCAATTTCCCGGGGATCCACTTCGATCGACATTTCGGCATCATCGGCCACGCTGAAGTGCTGCTTCAGTAAATCCACCAGCCGGGAAATCTGCGCATTGTCGAGGAAGGTTGGCGTGCCGCCGCCCCAGTGAAGCTGCGTGACCTGACGCTGACGAAACAGCGGCGCACGCTGAATAATCTCCTGCTCAAGCACATCCAGATAGCGGTCCGCTTTGTGGCGCTGACGCGTCACTATCTTATTGCAGCCGCAGAAGTAACAGAGACGATGGCAGAAGGGAATATGGACATAGAGCGACAGCGGACGATCAGGGTAACGCGCTACGGCGCGCTGGAAGTCGTTTTCCGCGTACTGCTCGCTGAACTCCAGCGCAGTGGGATAGGAGGTGTAACGCGGGCCGGCATAATTGTACTTTTCAATTAACGCCTGATCCCACTCAATCTGCTGCGATGGCATGCTCACTCCTTCCGGTGACGTCGTCTGAGAGAAGGTCGCGAAGAAGAGGAGATAAAAGGTGAGCGGGATGAGACCCGACGTAAACGTTGCTTCAGACGCGACAGGCGTCGTAGTTTAAACAATAACCACAGCAGATAACATGTCGCCAGCAGCGCGAAAATTGATCCAGGCCAAAACATTGTCGTTTACCTGTTAAGCGCGGCATGCGGATAACGCATGCCGATCAAATTTGCTTAGTTGCCTTTCAGCAGACGGTACATATCTTCTTCAGCCTGCTCATCTTCGGCTTCATCCATCACAATGCCTAACTGCTCCATCAGTTCGTCGATACGATCCAGCGAGGCATCCAGCCAGCCCTGATCTTCAGCCGACAGCGTTTCGCCATTTTCCAGCCGATCCAGCAGCGCATCCAGACGTTCGTCATTTTCCAGCTTCGCCAGCTCTTCTTCGGGTGTCAGACGCACTTTCTTCTCTGCTGCCGGTTTTTCTATGCTTTTCTTTGGTTTAACGGCAGCGGTTTTACCTTCAGCGATCAGGGCCACCGGTTTTTTACTCCCGATGCGCGGATCTTTGACGCTGTCCGCCTGACGTCCGCCATTGTTTTCGGATGCAGCCGGATTAGCACGGCTGCCAGATGCATGTCCGCGATGCTTTTTATCACGTTTGCGATCGCGTGCTTCATGGTTGATATCGTCACGCGATTTGCGTTTGGCTTTGACGGCAGGTTTGCCGTTAGCAGCTCGTGCAGGTTGCTTCATAGTATTCGGTCCCGGCTTTTTTTATTCAGTATAGAATTGCGGCGAAATCTAGCAGAAAGTAGACAAAGAAAAAAGGCGACAGCTCAAGCTGTCGCCTTATTTCATACCTTCATAAGAAGGAATCATGTTTTAAATCCTTTTCGGCTCGTAACATCCCGGTTAATCCCGCGCCTGCTCAACTCCTGAGCTATTCCTTATCCCTGTCTGGCCGCATCCCTGACCCTGTTCCATTCCATCGCTCATAACCCTCCTGGTATCCCTGAGCGCATCATCCTGATGTGTGCTGCCATGCACTGCACACTAATGTAGACCAACTGGTAAAAGCCTCAAGTCAGTGTCAAAAATAGTTAGTTCGAAAAAAGAACGTTTTAGGATAATTTATTGAATTAGATGATTTTTTATTTTTAGTAATTAAAGTAAAAAGCGAAATAACCTGCACCGTGAATGGCAAATCTCTTACAAACTTTGTTACCGAGATGCGATTGAGCACTTTCGCGTCATAACGCGTATAATCGCCGCCATTGCCTTAATGTGTTTCCTGGAGTGTCACCTTGTCTGAATTGAATTATCACGTTACCCACTTTGTCATGAGCGCGCCGGATATCCGCCATCTGCCTGCCGATACCGGAATTGAGGTGGCTTTCGCTGGCCGCTCGAACGCGGGAAAATCGAGTGCGCTGAATACGTTAACCAATCAGAAGGGTCTGGCGCGTACCAGTAAAACGCCGGGACGTACGCAGTTGATTAACCTGTTTGAAGTGAAAGAAGGTAAGCGTCTGGTCGACCTGCCCGGTTACGGTTATGCCGAAGTCCCGGAAGAGATGAAGCTGAAGTGGCAGCGTGCGTTAGGTGAATACCTGCAAAAGCGTCAGGCCCTGAAAGGACTGGTTATCCTGATGGATATCCGTCATCCGCTGAAAGATCTCGACCGGCAGATGATTCAGTGGTCAGTGGAAAGTGGCATTCCGGTGCTGTTGCTTCTCACTAAAGCAGACAAACTGGCCTCAGGTGCCCGTAAAGCGCAGCTCAATGTCGTGCGTGAAGCCGCACTCGAATTTGTTGGAGATGTGCAGGTAGAGCTCTTCTCATCGCTGAAGAAAATCGGCGTGGATAAGGTTCGTCAGAAGCTGGACAGCTGGTTTAATACGCTTGAACCGGCGGTTGAAGATCAGGACGCGGAAGAGTGAGTGGCAACCCTGTGCCGATGACGCTGGCGGTACAAAAAGCCCAATAAAAAACGCCCCAGTCACAGAATGACTGGGGCGGCTAAATTCAGCCAAATCCGATTACGTGAAGTAAAAGGTCTGAAAGATAGAACATCTTACCTCTGTACCCTACGCGACGAACTTTACCTGATTTTCTGTGCGTGACAAAGGCTTTTTTGTTGCTTACTTACATCAAACAGGACTTTTTTTACCATGTACGTCACAAAAATAGCGTTGCGATGTAGTTTAATGACGAAAAAAGTGTTTAGTCGATAAGCAGTTAGAAAAGCGCTTTCTCTCGGTGTCAGCTTTGAACACGCTAAACCGGTCAACTAAACGATTTTCTTATACCTGATTCAGGGCCGATTCTGTTCTTCAGAACCGACCACACGCATCGAATCAGTGGGCTTCATCCCAGTTGTTACCCACACCGACTTCAACCAGCAAAGGTACATCGAGCTGCACGCTACCTTCCATCAGCGCACGGATTTTCTGGCTCGCCTCTTCAACCGCCTCGGCTTTGACTTCGAACACCAGTTCATCGTGAACCTGCATGATCATTCTGACGGCATTGTCGTTTTGCTGTTCCAGCCAGTTATCGACGTCAATCATTGCCCGCTTGATGATATCCGCTGCCGTTCCCTGCATCGGCGCATTGATCGCGGCACGTTCTGCGGCTTTCCGGCGAATGGCGTTACCGGATTTAATATCGGGCAGCCACAGCCGACGGCCTTCCAGCGTTTCGACATAGCCTTTACTCGCCGCCAGCTGGCGTGTGTTCTCCATATAGCGCAGGACGCCCGGGTAGCGTTCAAAATAGAGATCCATATACTTTTTCGCTTCACCGGCACCGATATTCAGCTGACGCGACAGGCCAAATGCGCTCATGCCATAAATCAGACCAAAGTTAATCGCTTTGGCGCTGCGACGCTGTTCGCCGCTGACCTTATCCAGCGCAACGCCAAACACTTCGGATGCCGTAGCGCGGTGGATATCTTCGCCCTGGGCAAAAGCGTCCAGCAATCCTTTGTCCTGAGAGAGATGCGCCATGATACGCAGTTCGATTTGTGAATAGTCTGCCGCCACAATGCGATGACCTTTGGCCGCAACAAATGCCTGACGGATTCGGCGTCCTTCATCATTACGCACCGGAATGTTTTGCAGATTCGGATCGGCAGAGGATAAGCGTCCGGTTGCGGTGACGGCCTGATGATAAGAGGTATGCACCCTGCCACTGATCGGATTGATCATCAGCGGTAATTTATCCGTGTAAGTAGACTTAAGTTTGGATAAGCCGCGATGCTCCAGAATCACTTTGGGCAACGGATAATCAAGTGCCAGCTCGGCTAACACCTCTTCGCTGGTTGACGGCGCGCCGCCTGGTGTTTTCTTCGTGGGTTTGATGCCCTGTTTTTCAAACAGGATCACCTGAAGCTGCCTGGTGGATGAGAGGTTAAAGGGTTCCCCCGCCAGTTCATGCGCTTTTGACTCAAGCTCAGCCAGTCGGGCCGTCAGCTCTTTCGAGTGCTGCGCCAGAATAGACTGATCGATCAGCACACCGTTGCGCTCTATGCGGGAAATCACCGTCAGTAACGGCATCTCGATCTGTTCGAAGACTTTTTTCGGTCCCGCTTCTTTCTCCAGCTCTGGCCACATCTTCAGATGCAGCTGCAAAGTCACATCTGCATCTTCGGCAGCGTAATGGGATGCCTGCTCTAACGCGATTTGATTGAACGTCAGCTGATTTTTACCTTTACCGGCGATCTCCTGGAAGGTCACGGTTTTATGGTTAAGCCAGCGAGCGGCCAGGCTATCCATGTCATGTTTGCCCACCACGCTGTTGAGGATATAGGACTCAAGCATGGTGTCGAATTTGATACCGGCCAGTTCAATGTCGTAGTTTTTCAGCACGCCGCGATCGTATTTCAGGTTCTGGCCAACTTTCCAGGCGCTCTCATCTTCCAGCAGGGGCTTGAGCTGTGCCAGAACGGTGGCGCGATCCAGTTGATCAGGCGCATCAAGATAGTCATGGGCAACCGGCAGATAGGCGGCTTCACCGGGCGCCACCGCGAAGCTGATGCCGACGATGTTAGCGCTCAGGGTATCCAGCGCGTCGGTCTCCAGATCAAACGCAAAAACTTCGCTGTTTTTCAGCTTCTCCAGCCAGCTATCAAAGAGATCCTGATCCAGAATGGTGACATAACCCTCGGTCGGTAACACGCTGCTGGTTTCAGCCACCGGGGCCGGTGCATCAGCCAGCGCTTTTTGCGCCTGCGTAGTGCTCTTTTTGCCCTGCAGCCATTTACCGTCCTGCAGGTCACTCAGCCAGCGTTTGAACTCGTAACGACTGAACAGGGCCTGCAATGCCTCTGTATCGGGTTCAGTGACTGTGAGCTCTTCACAGGGCAGCGCCAGCTCAACGTCTGTCTTAATGGTCGCCAGCTGATAAGAGAGAAACGCCACATCACGATTCTGCTCAAGTTTGGTCGCCATGGTTTTGGCACCACGAAATCCGAGATCGGCCACTTTGTCCAGATTGTCATAGATCGTCTGCATGCTGCCCAGCCCCTGCAGCAACGCCTGTGCCGTTTTCTCACCGACGCCTGGCACGCCAGGAATGTTATCGGAGCTATCACCCATCATGGCAAGGAAATCGATGATCAATGCGGGTGGAACACCATATTTCTGCTCAACCTCTTCTGGTCCCAGAATGGTGTTGCTCATGGTGTTAATCAGCGTGATGGCGGGCGTGACCAGCTGCGCCATATCTTTGTCGCCGGTGCTGATCAGCACTGAGAGACCCTTTTTCTCCGCTTCCAGCGCCAGCGTACCGATGACATCATCAGCCTCGACGCCGCTCACAGCCAGCAACGGCAGCCCCATCGCCCGCACCATCTCATGCAGTGGCTCAATTTGTGCACGGAGCTCGTCAGGCATCGGGGGACGGTGAGATTTGTAATGCTCAAACAGCTCGTCTCTGAAGGTTTTGCCTTTGGCATCGAACACCACAGCAACGTGACTCGGATTGTATTGCGCCAGCAGGCTTTTCAGCATGTTGAGCACGCCGTACATGGCGCCAGTGGGTTCACCTGCACTGTTGGTCAGCGGCGGAAACGCGTAATACGCGCGATAAAGATAGGATGAGCCATCGACCAGAATCAGGGGATTTTCTGCTATTTGCGCCATAAGTCTGTGTAGTCTTCGTTGCTATGAGTTGGGCTATAAGGATGCCACAACCAGGCAGAAATGGTGAACTAAGGCGTGCCACGTCTGGTGTTTTTCACGCTTTTGGGGACAGGATCGCAACGATCGTTCTGTGGATAACTTTGTGCGTAAAAATTATAACGCGCTGTTTTTCAGGAAAATAAATAATCGGCACCTGAATAAAAATCATAAATTTCATTGGCTTATTTAATTTCCGTGACCCGATCGCTATTTTTAATAGCGCGATCCCTTGTGTGGATATTAAATTTATGCCCTGGAGATGGACAAAAATTGGCCCGTTGTTCAAAGGCATAAAAAAAACGCCAGCAGAGCTGGCGTTTAACGGGGTGTGAGGCTGATTACTTCTGGCTTACCAGGAATTTAACCACGTTCGCATAGTCCGCGACGAAATTATCCATAGAGCTGGTATCCAGACCGCCGTTGTTAACCATGTATTTGCCGTTCACGAAAATAGCTGGCACACCACGCAGATCAACATCAGCAGCGGCTTTTTGCTGCTGCGCAACCAGCGCTTTTACGGCGAAGCTGTTCCAGGCAGCATCATAGTCAGCTGCGGAAATACCGGCCGCTTTGACAAAGGTCTCTTTCAGACTGGCAGGATCGGTGATGGTCTGCGTTTTCTGAATGCCATCGAAGATCGGTGCTGTCACTTTATCTTCAACGCCCAGCGCCATCGCGACAGCCCAGGCCTGGGTCACGACCGGCCCCAGATCTCCACCGAGAAAATCGACGTGGTATTTCACCATTTTAGTGTCAGCAGGCAGATTCTTTTTCACCGCGTCATTGACGTGATAAATACGTTCAAACTGATAGCAGTGCGGGCAGAAGAAGGAGAAGAACTCCATCACCTGAGGTTCGCCGGCCACAGGTTTAGGCAGACTCACATATTGTTTACCTTCAGTGAACTGGGCAGCAGATGCGCTGAATGCCAGCACTAAACCCATCAGTGCAAACCAAATTTTTTTCATCGTGAAAAATTCTCCTGACTACGTCATTAATATTGCGGTGTCAGCTGCAGAGGAGGTTCCTGCAACAGCTTCTCCTGCTCGGTAAAGAGTGAAATTTGCCTGCGCCAGAAATCTTCATCTGTCATCCAGGGGAAAGCGCGCGGAAAAGCGGGATCCTGCCAGCGTCGGACAACCCAGGCCAGATAATAAACCATGCGCATGGCGCGTAAAGGTTCAATCAGTGACAATTCATTAATATCAAAATCACTGAACTCACTGTACGCCTCCAGCAGTATATCCCATTGAATTCGCTGTTCCTGACGATCGCCGCTGATCAGCATCCAGAGATCCTGCACCGCCGGGCCATTACGGGCATCATCCAGATCAACAAACAGCGGTCCATCACGCCACAGGATATTACCCGGATGGCAGTCGCCATGTAATCGTAGCGGCTGCCACGTGGTGTGCCACCGTTGTTGCAGCGTGTTACCCAGCTTATCGATAGCCTGTAGCAGTGCGGCTTTAAGCGATGCAGGCACTAACAGAGAGTGTTCCAGCACCTGCCGGGGTTCATGCAGATATTCATCCAGACCGATGGCAGGCCGATGCCTGAACAGCGCTTTACGCCCGGTCTGATGAATGCGGCCCAGGAAGCGGCCTACCCACTCCATCTGATCTTCGTTGTCTGTCTCATATTGCCGCCCGCCCAGGCTGGGAAAGACGGCAAAGAAGAAGCCCGCGTGACGGTGCAGTGTCTCACCCTTTAACCGCAGCGGCGCCGCGATGGGCACTTCATCAGCCAGCAGATCAAGTGCGTACTGATGTTCTTCAGCAATCTGTTCGGCACGCCAGCGCTGTGGGCGATAAAACTTCGCAACATAGCGGCGTTTTTCGTCGTCGCTGAATTGATAAACCCTGTTCTCATAGCTGTTCAGGGCTGTCAGACCCGATTCGACGCGAATTCCTGTTTCCCAGAGCGCATCAAGCAACACGTCGGGATTCAATGTCTGGAAATTAAAAGCAGCGTCGCTCATCATGTTACCTGTAGTTGCCCTTGCAAATAGCAGCCAAGGATAACACTACTCGTCCTGTTTAATGACACCCCGCGCGCGGAGCAGTGCTGTTTTAAAATCAACTTCATAGTCTTTTTTCAGGCCTGGGATCTCATCATCGCTGGCTGAGTCACGCATCCTGAGATGGTAAATTAATACATCATCGGTTAATTCACTTAATGGGCCACGGAAACCAGATTCCTGAGCCAGTTTCTGCAAAAATGTGACCAGATTAAGATCAGGCTCTTTTTGCCAGGCGGGTTGCAGCAACTCGATTAACTCGTTTAAACGATGGCATTTCATTCAGATTTCTCCTTTCACAGTGCGTCATCAGCGAGGGCACAGTCATGACAATGTTAAGCGGCATCATTCTGGCCGGTGGTCAGGGCCGCCGTATGGGTGGTCAGGACAAAGGGTTAGTACAGCTGGATGGCAGGCCGCTTTATCAGCATGTCCTTGAACGGCTCAGGCCACAAGTCGACATTGTCATGATTAATGCGAATCGTAATATTGATCGCTATCAGTTAAGCGGATGTCGGGTTATTAAGGATGTTTTTGATGATTATCCCGGTCCACTGGCCGGTATCTACAGTGGGTTGCTTGCCGTCGACGGTGAATGGGCTGCTTTTTGCTCCTGCGATACGCCTGCAATACCTCTCAACTTCGTGGAAAAACTGGTCGATCAACGCGGTGAGGCGCCGGCAGTCTGGGTACGTTCACAGTCGCGCGATCATCCTACGCTGGCGCTGATTCATCGGGAAATGGCTGCACCTCTTTATGACTATCTTCAGGCTGGTGAACGACGTCTTATGCATTTTCTGCGCAACCACGGTGGCCATGCTGTCCGGATGGATGATGATGAGGCTGCCTTCCGCAATATCAATACGCCTGATGACCTGAACAACAGAGGCTGACATGTCATTACCTATACTTGCCATTGTGGGCTGGAGTGGAACCGGGAAAACGACGCTATTGCAGCAGGTGATACCGATTCTCGGCGCTAAAGGTATCCGCGCAGGATTGATTAAACATACCCATCATCAGATGGATGTGGATACGCCTGGCAAAGATAGCTATCTGCTCAGAAAAGCGGGTGCCAGTCAGGTAATAGTGGCCAGTTCAGAGCGATGGGCACTGATGTGTGAGACGCCGGAAAAGCAGTCGATTAATCTGCCTTATCTGCTCAGCCGCATGGATCACGCTACACTTGAGGTCGTGCTGGTCGAAGGCTTCAAGGATGAACCCGTACCTAAAATTGTTTTATGGCGTGCCGGGATCAAGGGTGGGATCGAGGAACTGCTTGATGAGCAGGTGATCGCTGTCGCCAGCGACCAGAAATTAACTCTGAACGTGCCAGTTCTGGATATAAATCGTCCGTACAGCGTTGCAGACTTCATTGCTGACTGGCTTGAGAAAGGCTGAAATGGATGTTGTGATGCAGTTTTTCACGATCTGCGGACGTAAAAAAGCCCCGCACTTTCGTGCGGGGCTTCTTCACTTATTTAATGCCTGGCAGTTCCCTACTCTCGCATGGGGAGACCCCACACTACCATCGGCGCTACGGCGTTTCACTTCTGAGT
>NZ_CEUYZP010000017.1:0-31626 GCF_982223955.1 Pantoea sp. E956-1
CAGCGCGAACAGTGCGTTAGCGTCCTGTCGCGAGGTGGCGTATATTACGCTTTCCTCCTGCAGAGTCAACCTCTATTTCAGAAGTTTTTCTCCGGCGGCGCAGTCTCCTGTGCCTCTCAACCCGCTTTCCGTTGCCGGTGTGCCGTGTTGATGGATGCGCATTATAGGGAGTTGTCTGAGAGGCGCAACCCATAAATTGCATAAAAAAGAGCGTTCGCTGCATTCCACAGCAAAAGCGGCTGTTATACGCAGTTACACACAATGTTATCCACATTAGTCGGGCCAGATAAATTTAGGCGAGCATCACGCAAACGTTTTCGCTACAATGCCGGGCGAAGTTACGGACACCCCTTTTCGGGGCGTTACCTGAGGTTTTTGATTTTTTCTTCCTATATAGAGAAGAGAAAACCGCTGTAAAGCCTGATGTAACGCTCTTATATACGCGAAACAAAGCCAAGGGATAAACCACCATGCAACAAACTCGTCCTGTTCGCCGCGCATTGCTCAGTGTCTCTGACAAAGCCGGTATCCTCGAATTTGCTCAGGCGCTCTCAAGTCGCGGTGTCGAACTGCTCTCTACAGGCGGAACAGCTCGCCTGCTGGCGGATGCGGGTCTGGCTGTCACAGAAGTCTCTGACTACACCGGTTTCCCGGAAATGATGGATGGACGCGTCAAAACTCTGCATCCGAAAGTGCATGGCGGCATTTTAGGTCGTCGCGGCCAGGATGATGCCATTATGGCGCAGCACGACATCAGCCCAATCGATATGGTGGTCGTTAACCTCTATCCCTTTGCACAGACCGTCGCCCGTGAAGGATGTTCACTGGAAGATGCAGTGGAAAATATCGACATCGGTGGCCCGACCATGGTGCGCTCTGCCGCCAAGAACCATAAGGATGTGGCAATCGTGGTCAGCAGTGGCGACTACGATGCCATCATTAGTGAAATGGATGCTAATGAAAATGCGCTGACGCTTGAGACCCGTTTCGATCTGGCGATCAAAGCCTTCGAACATACCGCCGCGTATGACAGCATGATCGCTAACTACTTCGGCACTCTGGTACCCGCCTATCATGGTGAACGTCATCATCCCGCCGGCCGCTTCCCGCGTACCCTCAATCTGAACTTCATTAAGAAGCAGGATATGCGCTACGGTGAAAACAGTCATCAGGATGCTGCCTTCTATATAGAAGAGAATATTACTGAAGCTTCAGTGGCGACCGCGCAGCAGGTTCAGGGTAAAGCGCTTTCCTATAACAATATTGCTGACACGGATGCCGCACTGGAATGTGTAAAAGAGTTCAGTGAACCCGCCTGCGTCATCGTCAAACATGCGAACCCTTGTGGCGTAGCGACCGGTGACTCTCTGCTGTCAGCCTATGAGCGTGCTTACCAGACCGATCCGACCTCCGCATTCGGCGGCATTATCGCCTTTAACCGCGAGCTGGATGAAGCAACTGCGCAGGCCATTATCAGCCGCCAGTTTGTTGAGGTGATTATCGCGCCAGCGGTTTCCGAGGCCGCGCTGAAAATTACCGCCGCGAAGCAGAATGTCCGTGTCCTGATCTGCGGCCAATGGCAAAACCGTACTGCCGCACTGGATTTCAAACGCGTCAACGGTGGTCTGCTGGTCCAGGATCGCGATCTCGGTATGGTCGATGCCAGCCAGCTGCGCGTGGTCAGCAAGCGTCAGCCAACGGAGCAGGAGCTGCGCGATGCGCTGTTCTGCTGGAAAGTGGCGAAATTCGTTAAGTCTAACGCCATTGTTTATGCACGCGACAACATGACCATCGGTATTGGTGCCGGACAGATGAGCCGTGTCTATTCCGCTAAGATTGCCGGCATTAAAGCAGCCGATGAAGGTCTGGAAGTAAAAGGATCAGCCATGGCGTCGGATGCATTCTTCCCGTTCCGCGATGGTATTGATGCCGCAGCCGCATCAGGCGTGAGTTGCGTCATCCAGCCTGGCGGCTCCATTCGCGATGAAGAGGTGATTGCGGCGGCTGATGAACACGGCATTGCCATGATCTTCACCGACATGCGCCACTTCCGCCATTAATCGTTCTGGAGAGTAACAGATGAAAATTTTAGTAATCGGCAATGGCGGACGTGAACATGCGCTGGCCTGGAAAGCAGTCCAGTCGCCGCTGGCGGAAACCGTGTTTGTCGCGCCGGGTAATGCGGGTACTGCATTAGAGCCTGCGCTGCAGAATGTCGCGATTAGTGCCACTGATGTCCCTGCCCTGCTTGAGTTCGCCCGGCGTGAAAAGATCGATCTGACGATTGTCGGACCCGAAGCGCCGCTGGTGATTGGCATCGTGGATGCCTTCCGTGAGGCCGGGCTGGCTATCTTCGGTCCGACGCAGGCCGCTGCACAACTGGAAGGCTCTAAAGCCTTCACCAAAGATTTTCTGGCACGTCACCAGATCCCCAGCGCGGAATACCAGAACTTCACCGAGGTTGAGCCCGCTCTGGCGTATCTGCGTGAAAAAGGCGCACCTATCGTCATCAAAGCCGACGGCCTGGCCGCAGGTAAAGGCGTGATTGTCGCGATGACGCTGCAGGAAGCTGAAGATGCGGTTCAGGATATGCTAGCCGGTAATGCCTTTGGCGATGCCGGTCACCGCATTGTGATTGAAGAGTTTCTGGATGGCGAAGAAGCCAGCTTCATCGTGATGGTAGACGGTGAGCATGTGCTGCCAATGGCCACCAGCCAGGATCACAAACGTGTCGGCGATGGCGACACCGGCCCGAACACCGGTGGAATGGGTGCCTACTCTCCGGCTCCGGTTGTCACCGATGAGATCCACCAGCGCGTTATGGATCAGGTTATCTGGCCGACCGTGCGCGGCATGGCGGCTGAAGGTAACGTCTATACCGGTTTTCTCTATGCTGGCCTGATGATCGACCACAGCGGGCAGCCGAAAGTGATCGAATTCAACTGCCGCTTCGGCGATCCGGAGACTCAGCCGATCATGCTGCGTCTGCAGTCAGATCTGGTCGATCTTTGCCTGGCCGCCTGTGAGGGTAAGCTGGATCAGAAAACGTCGCAATGGGATCCCCGCCCTGCGCTGGGTGTAGTCCTGGCGGCGGGCGGTTATCCGGGTGGCTACGCTCAGGGCGATCAGATTCACGGTCTGCCACTGGAAGAAGTTGCTGATGGCAAGGTATTCCACGCCGGAACACGGCTGGAAGAGGACCGGGTGCTGACAAACGGCGGCCGCGTGTTGTGCGTAACCGCGCTGGGCGATGATGTGGCTGCAGCACAAAAGCGGGCTTATGAGCTGACACAGCCGATCTCATGGCAGGGCAGCTTCTGTCGCCGCGATATCGGCTACCGCGCCATTAATCGCAAATAAGTTCAGGGGGCACCAGGTGCCCCCTTTTCAATTCACATCTCTTCTTCTGTCGGCTGCTGTGAGCAGTCATCCTGCAGACTGACCCGCAATAGCTGTATCCCTTCCGGCGCTTCAAGCCATGACACCATCAGCGGTGCCGATGCGCGGCGTTGCTGCTGTGTCAGCATTTGCAGAGCGTCAGCGTCAAAAGCGGGTCTGACCTGCTGGCCTTCGCAACTCTCCAGCACATTGTTTCCCAGCCAGTGTCCCTGTCTGAGGAACACCTGACCGCTTAATAGCGCGTCGCTAAGGTTACGCATCCGCTCGGCATCAAACTTATAGAGCTCAACCGCATCCGGACTGACCGCCTCACGCCGGCCTGAAAGCTGGCGCTGCATAAAGTTTAGACCACCAGCCTGGTCAAAGCGCAGGGTCACATCATCAGGCTGGTTGCCCTTCACCTGACGCTGAATGCTGATCAACGACTCTTCCAGCCAGACATAATCCGTCACTTCACCCTCACCGCCACTGAACGGCGTATAGAAGGTGCGAATATGAACCGACTGGTGGTCGCTGTTTTTACGCCAGATACGAACAACACCACGATCGGCAAGATAGCCACTGGCAGAAAAGGGGGGAATATCCGGAGTAGAGCTGCAACCGAAAAGAAACAGGGAGAGAAACAGAACAGATAAACGCTGAAACAGCGGGGTCATGATGGCTGGCCTCTTAAACAAAAGGGGCGAAACGCCCCCTGTTTTAAAGCTTAACCGCAGTGCGACGTCTTACTTAACGGCGTCTTTCAGCGCTTTACCAGACACGAATGCCGGTACATTTGCTGCAGCGATTTTGATCTCTTTGCCAGTCTGCGGGTTACGACCGGTACGCTCAGCGCGGTGGTTCACTTTAAAAGTACCAAAACCAACCAGTTGTACAGCATCACCATCTTTCAGAGACTCAGTGATCGCAGCCAGAGTAGATTCCAGCGCTGCCTTTGCCTGGGTTTTAGACAGGTCAGCTTTTTCTGCGATTACATCAATCAGTTGAGTCTTGTTCATAAGTTATCCTTAAAGTGTATTTATCGCTTGCTAAGCAACGAGTGCGAGGGAAAAGCCATATTCTGGCACTCTTCTGCCTGCACGCACCGATAGCCACAATTTTCAGCCCCCCAAATGTAGACCAGACAGGGGGCCAATGTGAAGCCTCCAGGCGCGCTAATTCGGGCCTGAAGTCACGTTTTATCGCCTTACTGCTGGAAATTTATACCGATGTTGCTAATTCCCGCTTCACGCAGGTCAGATCGCAGACCTTTAATCAATTCAAGGTCACGCTCTTCACACTCCGCCAGCAGGCGGAAAATCTCCCACTGAAGGTCCCACTCATCGATGATAGCCGGATTTTCACGCAGCTCTTCGTCGGTCATTTCGCGTCCAGCCTGGGTCATTTCCAGCATGGCGATAGTGGTAATTGAGGTCTCGCTGACTTCAATTGCATGCTCAAGAGTTTCACCGCTCAGCTGCGCATGTACGACTTCGCTTAATGCCACACAGGCATCGATAGCCGGATAAACGCCATAAACCTCAAACGCATCGCCATCCGGAATGGCGGCTTCGAGCTTTTCCAGCTGGCTGTCGAAGTTAATCTTCGCATCTTTGACCGTCAGGTTTTCCCAGATCAGATCAAGAATACGGCGATAGAGTGCCGGATCGGCAAATTCAGTCTGCTCGCAGAACGCGCGATAGTTGGGATACATGCGCTCGCACAGGCAGGCCATAAAAGTAAGGTGCTGCCAGCTTTCCAGCTTCGCCAGACGCAGATGAACGGGATTTTGTAACATAAAGGTGGCTCTTATTCGTTTCGCTGGCCGCAGTGTAACTGCAAAAGCGCAGCACAAACAGTGTTAAAGCGCGTTTTGCCAGCGCTGGAAAGCGGTTCGGTTCGAGGCAACCGCGTCGGCCCAGCGGGTCGGTTCCGGCAGCCGGTAACCACGCGTACAGTTTTCGACCCACTGCAGCGCGGTATCCAGGCTGACACGATGGCCGGTGGCGACAAACAGCGGATTACACCGTAGCTTGCTGCGCCATACCCAGCCTATCTGCTCACCTTTGTCGATCAGTGGCTGGCGACTGCCAGGCTGCGCATCCAGATCGTCAAAACGCCCACACAGGCGACTTTTGGCCACGCCAATGGTTGGCACATCGACCAGCAGGCCAAAATGCGACGCGACGCCCAGTCGTCTTGGATGCGAAATACCGTGTCCATCCACAAACAGCAGGTCCGGCTTTTGCTCCAGCATCTGCCAGGCGGCCATCAGCGCCGGATATTCACGGAATGAGAGAAAGCCCGGAATGTAGGGCATGGTGGTCTCAACGCGCGCGATGCGATGTTCCACCAGCTTTAACGAGGGATACTCCAGTATCACCATCGCCGCCCGCGTAACGGTACCTTCCTGCTCAAATCCAACGTCCGCTCCGCCAATAAAGCGGGGCGGCAATACGTCAAAATCATCTTCACGCACCACGTCAGCGGCGCGTTGTAACTGCTCAGCGCGAAGTGCGGCAATATCCATGATTACTCCTGATGCCAGGGACGTGATAAACGGTGTACCGCCTCAACAAAGACGCCCGCATTTTCCGGTGGGACATCCAGATGAATACCATGACCCAGATTGAAGACATGTCCGGTGCCCGAACCAAAGCGCTTCAGGATCCCAGCCACTTCCTGTTCGATACGCTC
Organism: Pantoea sp. E956-1; assembly: GCF_982223955.1. Taxonomy (NCBI): domain Bacteria; kingdom Pseudomonadati; phylum Pseudomonadota; class Gammaproteobacteria; order Enterobacterales; family Erwiniaceae; genus Pantoea; species Pantoea sp. E956-1. The sequence continues at coordinate 6,076 of NZ_CEUYZP010000017.1, forward strand.
AGGAGCCGCATAGAGCATAGAAGGATCCATGTTGCCCTGCAGGGCAACTTTGTCGCCCACACGACGGCGTGCGTCATCAATATCGGTGGTCCAGTCGAGACCCAGCGCATCACAACCGGTGGCGGCCATCGCTTCCAGCCACTGCCCGCCGCCTTTGGTGAAAAGCGTCACCGGCACGCGACGACCGTCATTTTCACGCAGCAGGCCATCGACAATTTTGTGCATGTAATGAAGGGAAAATTCGCGGTAATCGCGACCGGTCAGCACGCCGCCCCAGGTATCAAAGACCATAACGGACTGCGCACCGGCGCGAATCTGAGCATTGAGATAGAGGATGACGCTGTCGGCCAGCTTATCCAGCATCGCGTGGAGCGTAGCGGGGTCGGCATACATCATCTTCTTAATTTTGGTAAACGCCTTGCTGCTCCCACCTTCCACCATGTAGGTGGCCAGCGTCCACGGACTGCCGGAGAAGCCAATCAGCGGCAGATCGCCGTTCAGGTTCTTACGGATGGTGCGGACAGCATTCATCACATAGCCCAGCTCCATTTCAGGATCGGGCACCGGTAAACGCTCGACGTCAGCGCGACAGGTCACAGGGTTAGAGAAACGCGGGCCTTCGCCGGTTTCAAAATAGAGACCCAGTCCCATCGCATCCGGAATGGTCAGGATATCACTGAAGAGGATGGCGGCATCCAGCGGATAACGGCGCAGCGGCTGCAGGGTGACTTCACAGGCCAGCTCGGCGTTTTTACACAGCGACATAAAGTCACCCGCCTGGGCGCGTGTCGCTTTGTATTCCGGCAAATAGCGCCCGGCTTGTCGCATCATCCAGACCGGTGTGACATCAACCGGCTGGCGTAACAGGGCACGCAAATAACGATCGTTCTTCAGTTCACTCATCTCAACACTCTCTCTATAACAGGCGTGTAGTGTAGCACTTTCACACTTCGGCGCGGCACAGGGCGACGGTATCTTCAATCAGGCGGCGCGCCACGGTGCCTGGCGGCGGCAGCAGAGGCAGGTCATCAAACCGGAACCAGGCCGCATCCAGCAGCTCTTTACCGTCGTGCTGCAGATCGCCGCTGTCATACTCCGCCATAAAGGCTGTCATCAGCGATTGCGGGAAGGGCCACGGCTGGGAGGTAACATAACGGACGTTTTTGACGCGAATATTGCTCTCTTCCATTACTTCGCGGGCAACGGCCTGCTCCAGCGTCTCGCCAACTTCCACAAAACCTGCCAGTACGGTGTAGATCTTGTTGCGATGGCGGGCATGATTCGCCAGCAGAATTTGATCGCCGCGACGGATAGCCACAATGATGCAGGGCGCGATCTGTGGATAGTAACGTTCACGGCAATGGCTGCAAAGACAGGCAAATTCATGCTTGCTGTGATGCATTTCATGGCCGCAATAGCCGCACCAGCGATGAGAACGGTAGAATTCCGCCAGTTGCACACCGCGACCCACCAGCTGAAACAGCGCCACATCCTGATCGATCAGCTGTCGTACAGAGAACATATCGGCAGAGCGCGGCTCACAAATCAGCCAGACTTTTTCGCCCTGCCACTCACCGATGGTCCGGGCTTTACTGCCGGTCAAACCAAATTTTTCGGCGCTTCCGTGGGGTAAATCACCTTGTGGCAACCAAAGTTTCTGTTCATGGCTGACAATCCACCATCCAGCGTCTACGCTTGAGATTTCGCATTGCATTTATTTCGTCATCCTTAGCGTCAAATCGCACGCTGAAGTCCTGATGTTAAGTGTGTAGATAAACAACTATAACTCACATGGAGTTAGATATGCTTAACCAGTTAGACGTCCTGGCTGAACGCGTAGGTGGCAGTAATGAACTGGTCGATTCGTGGCTTGAAGCCCGTCGTCAGCTACTGGTGACCTATTATCACCTGGTCGGACTTAAACCTAACAAAGAGGCGCTAACGCGTCTGGATGAGCAGGCTCTGGACAACTTCTGTCACGGCCTGGTCGATTATCTTTCTGCGGGTCATTTTAGTATCTATGAGCGCGTCATCAGTGAAATGAGCGGCGACAGCCCGCTGATTGCCGCCGCGCAGATCTATCCACCGCTGGAAGCCAATACTGAGCGTCTGATGCAGCTGTATGACGGTCATCTGCAGCAGGCGATCGATGACGAAAACTGCATGACCTTTCAGCAGGCGCTCTCCGAAGTGGGCGAAGTGCTGGAAGCACGCTTTACGCTGGAAGATAAGCTGATCCAGCTGGCATGGGATAACCAGCTTGCCCCCCCGCCGGTTGCCAATGACAGCCATATCGCGCGTCCGGCTTAAGGGTCATCGCTGGCAAAGGGGTTGAGATTATCCCTTAGCCCTTTTATGCTGAACAGGTTCTGAGGAGCGCGCTCCAAAGAACCTTTTTTATTTTTGCTTTGAAATATAAGGTTTTTACACCTGACTCTGTTATCAGAGGCCAGCGTAAAAACAGCTTCTTGTCGGAGTGCCCAGTTGGGCTGAGACCGTTAATTCGGGATCCGCGGAACCTGATCAGGTTAGAACCTGCGAAGGGAACAAGAGTAAAACTTCTCTGTATGCCAGCATGCTTACGCTGTCTATACGGTTACTCCTTCCGAACTCCGGACAAGCATCGTTCCCCCTTAACAGGAAGATTGCTATGTCTGACCAAAAGACAACCCGTCGTGAACAGCGTGCCCAGGCGCAGGAATTTATCGATTCCCTGCAAAGCGGCAGTGCATTTCCCCAGTCCCGCCGCATCTGGATTACCGGCAGCCGCGAGGATATTCGCGTTCCCATGCGTGAAATCGTGCTAAGCCCGACCCATATCGGCGGCAGCAAAGAACAGCCTCTCTATGAGCAAAACGAAGCGGTACCGGTCTATGACACGGCAGGTGCCTATGGCGATCCCGCGGCACAGATCGATGTTCATCGTGGTCTGGAAAAGCTGCGCGCCCGCTGGATTGCTGAGCGCGACGATAGCGAATTTCTCGAACAGAACAGCTCGGGCTATACCCAGCAGCGGCTGGCTGACGAAGGGCTGGATCAGCTGCGCTTCGATCAACTCCCGACACCGCGCCGTGCCCGCACAGGCTGCCGCGTCACGCAATTGCACTATGCCCGCCAGGGGATCATCACTCCGGAGATGGAATTTATCGCCCTGCGGGAAAACATGGGCCGTGAGCGAATCCACAGTGAGGTATTGCTGCAACAGCATCCCGGCCACAGTTTTGGCGCACATCTGCCAGCCAGTATCACGCCCGAGTTTGTGCGTCAGGAGGTCGCTGCCGGGCGCGCCATCATCCCTGCCAATATCAATCATCCTGAATCGGAGCCGATGATCATTGGCCGCAACTTTCTGGTTAAGGTCAACGCCAACATCGGTAACTCGGCGGTGACCTCTTCTATTGAGGAAGAGGTGGAAAAACTGGTGTGGTCGACTCGCTGGGGTGCCGATACGGTGATGGATCTCTCTACCGGTCGTTATATTCATGAAACGCGCGAATGGATTTTGCGAAACAGCCCGGTGCCAATCGGTACAGTGCCGATTTACCAGGCGCTGGAAAAAGTGAATGGCGTGGCCGAGGCGCTGAACTGGGAAATATTCCGCGATACGCTGCTTGAGCAGGCGGAACAGGGTGTCGATTACTTCACTATCCACGCTGGCGTGCTGCTGCGTTATGTCCCGATGACGGCGAAACGTCTGACCGGGATTGTATCGCGGGGTGGATCTATCATGGCGAAATGGTGCCTGTCGCATCATCAGGAGAGCTTCCTGTACCAGCACTTCCGGGAGATTTGTGAAATCTGCGCCGCTTATGATGTCTCCCTGTCGCTGGGCGATGGCCTGCGTCCGGGTTCCATTCAGGATGCCAACGATGAGGCGCAGTTTGCCGAACTGCGTACCCTGGGCGAACTGACCCGTATTGCCTGGGAATATGACGTTCAGGTCATGATTGAAGGCCCGGGGCACGTCCCGATGCATATGATCCGCCGCAACATGACCGAACAGCTCGACCTGTGCGATGAAGCCCCCTTTTACACTCTTGGCCCGCTGACCACCGACATCGCGCCCGGCTATGATCATTTCACCTCAGGTATCGGTGCTGCCATGATTGGCTGGTTTGGTTGCGCCATGTTGTGTTACGTCACGCCCAAAGAGCATCTGGGTCTGCCGAACAAAGAGGATGTGAAGCAGGGATTGATCACCTACAAAATCGCGGCGCATGCCGCCGATCTGGCGAAAGGCCATCCGGGAGCGCAGATCCGTGATAACGCTATGTCCAAAGCGCGCTTTGAATTCCGCTGGGAAGATCAGTTTAATCTGGCGCTGGATCCTCATACGGCGCGGGCAATGCATGACGAGACCCTTCCGCAGGAGTCGGGCAAAGTGGCCCATTTTTGCTCGATGTGCGGGCCTAAGTTCTGCTCAATGAAAATTTCCCAGGAGGTGCGTGAGTTTGCTGCACGTCAGGATACACGCGCCGAGCCCGTTGAAGTGGGCATGGCGCAAATGTCAGACCGTTTTCGTCGTCGCGGCGGTGAGCTTTATCACTCCGCCGATGCCACTAAGGAGGAGTAACGATGCCCGCATTTCCCGCTACCGCCCCACGCCTGGGGCTTTATCCGGTGGTTGATAGCCCGGAGTGGATTGAACGCCTGCTGGAGATAGGCGTTCGCACACTGCAGTTGCGCATAAAAGACCAGCCTGATGAGGTCGCCGAGCCCGCCATCGCTCAGGCGATTGCGCTGGGTAAACACTATGACGCGCGCCTGTTTATCAATGACTACTGGCAGCTGGCGATAAAACATCAGGCTTATGGCGTGCATCTGGGTCAGGAGGATCTCGATGTCGCCGATCTTGCCCGTATTCATCAGGCAGGATTGCGTCTGGGACTCTCCACCCATGATGATGCTGAACTGGATCGCGCACTGGCAATCCAGCCCTCTTACATCGCACTTGGACATATTTTCCCGACGCAGACTAAAGAGATGCCTTCTGCGCCTCAGGGTATTGAGCAGCTGAAGCGGCATCTGACACGCCTGACGCATATTCCCACCGTGGCGATTGGCGGTATATCGATTGCACGCGCACCTGACGTGCTGGCAACCGGCGTAGGGAGTATTGCGGTGGTGAGTGCGATTACCCAGGCAGATGACTGGCGTGAAGCAACGCGTACCCTTCTGTCGCTGGCAGAGCCTCACACATAAGGATTTGTGGAACCTGTCGCGCATAGCGGCAGCAAAACCGGTCAACGCCAGCGTTCTTCCGGGAAAGCGGCGCGCAAAAGCGTATGTTGCCGCTGGCGTGCTTTGATCCAACACCTTAACGTGGCCTCCGTCAGGTTAAGGTTATCTGACCAGGGCCGGTTCCCTCCTCTTGCCGGCCCTGCTTTTTCTTTCCGCTATGCGAGAGTTGAAGCTGAAATCTGCGTTTCATGCTGGCACGAGAGCATAGCGCGTTCGACGGCTGCACCCACCAGCGCCAGCGCCTGTTCAGTCTGCTCGTTGATCGGCAGCCCGTAGTTTAAGCGCAGACAGTTACGGTATTTACCCGAGGCCGAAAAGAGTGAGCCTACGGCTATCTGAATTTTTGATTCGCGCAATTCGCGGTTAAGACGGACCGCATCAAATGCTTCGGGTAATTCTATCCACATCAGAAAACCGCCCTGAGGACGGGAAACGCAGATGCCGCAGGGAAAATAGTGGCGCACCCAGCAGCTAAAGGTTTCATAATTACGATGATAGATTTGCCGCATCCGGCGCAGATGGGGCTGATAATGGCCCTGGCGTATAAACTCGGAAACCGCATACTGAGGCTGTGTGGCAGTGGAACCTGTGACGATATATTTCATGTGCAGTACACGGTCGCGATAGCGGCCGGGTGCAACCCAGCCGACGCGCAAACCTGGTGCCAGCGTTTTGGAAAAGGAGCTGCACAGCAGAACCCGACCATCGAGATCCAGCGCTTTAATGGTGGTTGGGCGGGGATATTCCCAGGCTAACTCACCATAAACATCATCTTCAATGACCGCCGCGTCAAATCGCTGCGCCAGTGCCAGCAATGCCCGCTTACGCGGCTCAGGCATGATAAATCCCAGCGGATTATTACAGTTCGGCACAACAACGACTGCTTTAATCGGCCATTGATCAAACGCCAGTTCCAGCGCTTCCAGGCTGATGCCGGTTACCGCATCGGTCGGGATCTCAATGGCACGAATGCCAAATCCGCGCAGGGTTTGCATGATGCCGTGAAACGAAGGCGACTCAACGGCAATGATATCGCCCGGTTCGCAGACCGCGCGCACGGCTACCGATAACGCTTCATGGCAGCCGGTGGTAATAACGATATCATCGGCGGTGAGCTGACAACCGCTATCTATCGCCAGCCGTGCAACCTGTTGCCGCAGCGCGAGAACACCATAGAGGTTGTCATAATTGAGCAGCGCGATGTCCTGCTTCTGTGCCTGTCGGCTGAAGGCTTTCCACAGCGGCTTAAGCGTCGGCTGGGTCAGATCCGGCATGCCGCTGCCAAGTTGCAACACATCATCTTCCAGACGGCTGTTAATTAGCTCCAGCACTGCATCCCACTGCGTTACTTCAACCGGACGCTGTGCGGGACGGGTCAGGGCAGGCATCGGCGGCGTCGCTTTGCGCGAAGCGACAAAATAGCCGGAGCGCGACTGCGGCGTAATCATCTGCTTCTCTTCCAGCAGATGATAAGCCTGCTGTACGGTACTGATACTGACGCCATGTTCGGTACTCAGACTGCGTACCGAGGGCAGGCGCTCACCGCTGCGATATAAACCTTGTTCGATACGCTGAGCCAGTAGCGTGGCCAGATGTTCATATCGCGTCATTGTATTTCCTCTGACTCAAAATCTGAGCATTAACCGGTACAGTTATGCCTCTTTTTTACCATTCAGATCGCCATTTCCGCAATCTGTATGTTAAATAAAGGTTATTTTTGCGTCTGTATCATACAGAGCGATCCACTGAAAATAGTCCTCAGACAATTCACTGAGGGCACTATCATGGGATACGACGAGAATCGCGCAGCTAAACCGTTTACAGGCACGCCTTACCAGCTGGTTCGCTATCTTTGGCGCAGTTATAAACGCTGGCAGCTGAGGCGTGAGACGCGCATCATTCTGTCGAAGCTGAGTGACAGTCAGCTGAAAGACATTGGCCTTGGCCGCAACGACTGGAATGCCTGAATCAGAGACAAAAAAAAACCCTGCCGAGGCAGGGTTTTTATCAGGCAAAGGACGATTAATCGTCTTTGTTGCCGCCAAGACCGGCGTTCAACAGTTCAGCCAGGCTGGCTGAGGCTTCATCCGCAGTAACCTGCGGTGCAACCGGAACTTCACCTGCCGCTTTGCGGCGCATACGATCCTGATGGTACGCATAACCGGTACCGGCCGGGATCAGACGACCCACGATTACGTTCTCTTTCAGGCCGCGCAGTTCATCGCGCTTACCTGCTACTGCTGCTTCGGTCAGGACACGCGTGGTTTCCTGGAACGATGCTGCAGAGATGAACGATTCGGTAGCCAGTGACGCTTTGGTAATACCCAGCAGGTCACGCATGAAGGTTGCGCCAACTTTTCCGTTCGCTTCCAGATCACGGTTAGAGATCTTGATGCGAGAGAATTCAGCCTGCTCACCTTCCAGGAAGTCTGCACTTCCTGCGCTCACGATGGTTGCTTTACGCAGCATCTGACGAACGATGACTTCGATGTGCTTATCGTTAATCTTAACGCCTTGCAGACGGTAAACTTCCTGCACTTCGTTAGTGATGTAACGGGTCACCGCATGCACGCCACGCAAGCGCAGGATGTCATGTGGAGACTCTGGGCCATCGGAAACCACGTCACCGCGCTCAACACGTTCACCTTCGAACACGTTCAGCTGACGCCATTTCGGAATCATCTCTTCGTACGGCTCACTGCCATCCAGCGGAGTGATGACCAGACGACGCTTACCTTTAGTCTCTTTACCGAAGGAGATGATGCCGCTGATCTCTGCCAGAATAGCTGGCTCTTTCGGACGACGCGCTTCGAACAGGTCAGCAACGCGTGGCAGACCACCGGTAATATCCTTGGTACCGCCAGATTCCTGCGGAACACGCGCCAGCGTGTCACCAGCACTGATCTTCACGCCATCTTCCAGCTGAACAATCGCTTTACCGGGCAGGAAGTACTGAGCCGGCATGTCGGTGCCCGGGATCAGAACGTCGTTGCCGTTGGCATCAACAATTTTCAGCGCAGGACGCAGATCTTTACCGCCCGCAGTACGTTCAGCGCTGTCCAGAACCACCAGCGAAGAAAGACCGGTTAAGTCATCTGTCTGACGGGTAATGGTCTGGCCATCAACCATGTCCGTGAAGCGAATGAAACCGCCCACTTCGGTGATGACTGGCATGGTATGCGGATCCCAGTTTGCGACGGTTTCGCCCGCTGCAACCTGCTCACCATCACCTTTCGCCATGGTAGAACCATAAGGAACTTTATAGCTCTCTTTGGTACGACCAAATTCGTCGATCATTTTCAGTTCAACGTTACGCGAGGTGATCACCAGCTTGCCTGCCGAGTTCGTTACCGACTTGGCGTTGGTCAGCTTGATGGTACCTTTGTTCTTCACCTGAATGCTGGATTCAGCAGCCGCACGTGATGCCGCACCACCGATGTGGAACGTACGCATCGTCAGCTGTGTACCTGGCTCACCGATGGACTGTGCCGCGATAACACCGATCGCTTCACCTTTGTTGATGATGTGACCACGTGCCAGGTCGCGACCATAGCAATGCGCACACACACCAAAGTCGGTTTCACAACCTACTACTGAGCGGACTTTCAGGCTATCGACTGAGTTCAGTTCCAGCACGTCACACCAGTGCTCATCGAGCAGCGTGTTGCGTGGAACCAGAATGTCAGCCGTACCCGGCTTCAGAACGTCTTCAGCAGTCACACGACCCAGTACACGTTCACGCAGTGGCTCTTTAACATCGCCACCTTCGATGACAGGCGTCATCATGATGCCTTCGTGTGTACCACAGTCATCTTCGGTAACAACCAGATCCTGTGCAACGTCAACCAGACGACGCGTCAGATAACCGGAGTTCGCCGTTTTCAGTGCGGTATCCGCCAGACCTTTACGTGCACCGTGGGTTGAGATGAAGTACTGAAGTACGTTCAACCCTTCACGGAAGTTCGCCGTGATTGGTGTTTCGATGATGGAGCCATCTGGCTTCGCCATCAGACCACGCATACCGGCCAGCTGACGAATCTGTGCAGCAGAACCACGCGCACCGGAGTCAGCCATCATAAAGATGCTGTTAAAGGAAACCTGTCGCTCTTCTACGCCGTCACGGTTAATAACGGTTTCGGTTGAGAGGTTTTCCATCATCGCCTTGGCAACACGTTCGTTGGCCGCTGCCCAGATATCGATGACTTTGTTGTAACGTTCGCCTGCGGTTACCAGACCAGACTGGAACTGCTCCTGGATCTCAGCCACTTCTGCTTCCGCTTCAGTGATGATTTCCACTTTCTTCTCTGGAATAACCATGTCGTCGATGCCGACAGACGCGCCTGAACGGGCTGCGTAAGCGAAACCGGTGTACATGGTCTGGTCAGCAAAGATAACGGTCGGCTTCAGGCCCAGAATGCGGTAACAGGTGTTCAGCATTTTGGAGATGGCTTTTTTGCCCAGCGCCTGGTTAACGATGGAGAAAGGCAGACCTTTTGGCACGATCATCCACAGGATGGCACGGCCAATAGTGGTGTCGATGATGCTGGTTTTAGCAACCCACTCATCCTGCTCATTTTTCTCGTGTTCGGTGATACGCACCTTAACGCGAGCATGCAGCGATGCGAGGCCAGCGCGATAAATACGCTCAGCTTCTTTCGGGCCAGTCAGCACCATGCCTTCGCCTTTGGCGTTAACACAGTCGCGGGTCATGTAGTACAGACCCAGTACAACGTCCTGAGAAGGAACGATGATTGGCTCGCCGTTCGCAGGTGACAGGATGTTGTTGGTCGACATCATCAGCGCACGCGCTTCCAGCTGGGCTTCCAGCGTCAGCGGTACGTGAACAGCCATCTGGTCACCATCGAAGTCGGCGTTGTATGCCGCACAAACCAGCGGGTGCAGCTGGATCGCTTTACCTTCGATCAGAACCGGTTCAAAGGCCTGAATACCCAGACGGTGCAGCGTAGGCGCACGGTTCAGCAGAACCGGGTGCTCACGGATTACTTCGTCGAGGATATCCCAGACAACCGCTTCTTCGCGCTCAACCATTTTCTTCGCGGCTTTGATGGTGGTGGCCAGGCCACGCAGTTCCAGCTTGCCGTAAATGAACGGTTTGAACAGTTCGAGTGCCATTTTCTTCGGCAGACCGCACTGATGCAAACGCAGGTATGGACCTACGGTGATAACCGAACGACCAGAATAGTCGACACGTTTACCCAGCAGGTTCTGACGGAAACGACCCTGCTTACCTTTGATCATGTCAGCCAGTGATTTCAGCGGACGCTTGTTGGAACCGGTGATCGCACGACCGCGACGACCGTTGTCCAGCAGTGCATCGACCGCTTCCTGTAACATACGCTTTTCGTTGCGCACGATGATATCTGGCGCAGCCAGATCCAGCAGGCGTTTCAGACGGTTGTTACGGTTGATCACGCGACGATAGAGATCGTTCAGATCCGACGTTGCGAAACGGCCACCATCCAGCGGTACCAGCGGACGCAGATCCGGTGGCAGAACAGGCAGCACGGTCAGGATCATCCACTCTGGCTTGTTGCCAGACTGCACGAACGCTTCCAGCAGCTTGATGCGCTTGGTCAGTTTTTTACGTTTGGTTTCGGAGTTAGTTTCGTTCAGCTCTTCACGCAGCTGCTCGCACTCCTGCTCCAGATCCATGTTTTTCAACAGGGCCTGGATCGCTTCGGCGCCCATTTTGGCGTCGAACTCGTCACCGAACTCTTCCAGAGCGTCAAGGTACTGCTCTTCAGTCAGAATCTGACGCTTCTCGAGGTTGGTCATGCCACCTTCGATTACCACGTAAGATTCAAAATAGAGCACGCGTTCGATGTCACGCAGTGGCATATCCAGCAGTAAGCCGATACGCGATGGCAGTGACTTCAGGAACCAGATATGCGCAGTCGGCGACGCCAGTTCGATGTGGCCCATACGCTCACGGCGTACTTTAGTCTGGGTCACTTCAACGCCGCACTTCTCACAAATCACACCACGGTGTTTCAGGCGCTTGTATTTGCCGCACAGGCACTCATAGTCTTTTACCGGCCCGAAGATACGGGCACAGAACAGACCATCGCGCTCTGGCTTAAAAGTACGGTAGTTAATGGTTTCTGGCTTTTTCACTTCACCAAAAGACCAGGAACGGATCATGTCTGGCGAAGCCAGCGCAATTTTGATCGCATCAAACTCTTCGGTCTTAGTTTGCGCTTTCAGAAACTTAAGTAAGTCTTTCACGGATTAGCTCCCGTCGGAGTGAGACTCAGAGGGCGTCCAACCGAAATTGAACGCCCCGTAACCAGTACAATTGCGAGCGCTTTAAACCCTGCGCTTTCAGGCGGCGGCGAACCGCAGCCTGAAAAGGGTTACTCGTCTTCCAGCTCGATGTTGATACCCAGCGAGCGAATCTCTTTCAACAGTACGTTGAAGGATTCCGGCATGCCCGGTTCCATCTGATGGTTACCGTCAACGATGTTTTTATACATCTTGGTACGGCCGTTGACGTCATCAGACTTAACGGTAAGCATTTCCTGCAGGGTATACGCGGCACCGTATGCTTCCAGTGCCCATACTTCCATCTCACCAAAGCGCTGACCACCGAACTGTGCCTTACCACCCAGCGGCTGCTGAGTAACCAGGCTGTAGGAACCGGTTGAACGTGCATGCATCTTGTCATCAACCAGGTGGTTGAGTTTCAGCATGTACATGTAGCCAACGGTTACCTGACGTTCGAACTGCTCACCGGTACGGCCGTCAAACAGGGTAATCTGACCGGAAGAAGGCAAGCCGCCGAGCTGCAGCAGCTCTTTGATTTCGCTCTCTTTCGCGCCATCAAACACCGGAGTGGCGATTGGCATACCTTTCTTCAGGTTCTCAGCCAGACGCAATACTTCGTCATCGGAGAAGGTGTTCAGGTCAACTTTCTGACGCAGATCGCTACCCAGGTCATAGGCGCGCTGGATGAATTCGCGCAGTTTCGCGACGTCTTCCTGCTTTTTGAGCATGGCGTTGATCTTCTCGCCGATGCCTTTCGCTGCCATACCCAGGTGGGTTTCCAGAATCTGACCGATGTTCATACGCGATGGTACGCCCAGCGGGTTCAGAACGATGTCAACCGGCGTGCCGTTTTCATCGTAAGGCATATCTTCGATCGGGTTGATCTTGGAGATAACACCTTTGTTACCGTGACGGCCTGCCATTTTGTCACCCGGCTGAATCTGACGTTTAACAGCCAGATAAACCTTAACGATTTTCAGCACGCCTGGTGCCAGATCATCGCCCTGGGTGATTTTACGACGCTTACCTTCGAGTTTTTTCTCAAACTCGTGCTTCAGTTCGTCGTACTGCTCTGCCAGCTGCTCCAGCTGGTTTTGCTTGGCTTCGTCAGTCAGACCCAGTTCCAGCCAGCGCTCGCGCGGCAGCTTGTCCAGTTTGTCTGCTTCAACGCCACCAGAAATCAATACGTTCTGAATACGGCTGAACAGGCCCGCTTCCAGAATCTGCAGTTCTTCAGACAGGTCTTTCTTGGCCTGCTTCAGCTGCATCTCTTCAATTTCCAGCGCACGTTTGTCTTTTTCCACGCCATCGCGGGTAAAGACCTGAACGTCGATCACGGTGCCTGACACGCCATTCGGTACGCGCAGTGACGAATCTTTCACGTCAGAGGCTTTTTCACCGAAGATAGCGCGCAGCAGTTTCTCTTCTGGCGTCAGCTGAGTTTCGCCTTTCGGCGTAACCTTACCAACCAGAATGTCGCCACCGGTCACTTCAGCACCGATGTAGACGATGCCTGACTCATCCAGTTTAGAGAGTGCAGCTTCACCCACGTTCGGGATATCAGCGGTAATCTCTTCCGGCCCCAGTTTGGTGTCACGCGACACGCAAGCCAGTTCCTGAATGTGGATAGTCGTAAAGCGATCTTCCTGTACCACACGCTCGGAGACCAGGATGGAGTCTTCGAAGTTGTAACCGTTCCACGGCATGAACGCTACGCGCATGTTCTGGCCCAGCGCCAGTTCACCCAGATCGGTGGACGGGCCATCTGCCAGCACGTCGCCGCGCTCAACCGGCTCACCCAGAGAAACACATGGCATCTGGTTGATGCAGGTGTTCTGGTTAGAACGGGTATATTTGGTCAGGTTATAAATGTCGATACCGGCTTCGCCAGCATGCATTTCGTCTTCGTTAACTTTGATAACGATGCGTGATGCGTCGACGTACTGTACGGTACCGCCACGTTTGGCAACGGCAGTTACACCGGAGTCAACGGCAACAGCACGTTCCATACCCGTACCAACCAGCGGCTTATCAGCACGCAGAGTTGGAACGGCCTGACGTTGCATGTTCGCCCCCATCAGGGCGCGGTTAGCATCATCGTGTTCCAGGAACGGGATCAGTGACGCACCGACAGAAACGATCTGTTGAGTCGAAACGTCCATGTAGTCAACCTGATCGCGGCTGAACAGGCTCGATTCGCCTTTGCTACGGCAGGTGACCAGGTCATCAACAAACGCACCGTTATCATCAAGAGGGGCGTTCGCCTGAGCGATAACGTAGTTACCCTCTTCGATAGCAGAGAGGTAGTGAATCTCGTCAGAAACCAGACCGTCGATAACACGGCGGTAAGGCGTCTCAAGGAAACCGTACTCGTTGGTCTGTGCATACACAGACAAGGAGTTGATCAGACCGATGTTCGGGCCTTCAGGGGTTTCGATTGGGCAGACACGACCGTAGTGCGTTGGGTGTACGTCACGCACTTCGAAGCCGGCACGCTCACGTGTCAAACCACCCGGGCCGAGAGCAGAGATACGACGTTTGTGCGTAATCTCTGACAGCGGGTTGTTCTGATCCATAAACTGAGAAAGCTGGCTGGAACCAAAGAACTCTTTCACCGCGGCCGAAATCGGCTTCGCGTTGATCATGTCCTGTGGCATCAGGGTATCAAGGTCGCCCAGTGACAGACGCTCTTTAACCGCACGCTCAACACGTACCAGACCGACACGGAACTGGTTCTCAGCCATTTCACCAACTGAACGAATACGACGGTTACCGAGGTGGTCGATATCGTCCACTTCGCCTTTACCGTTACGGATGTCGATCAGCTTCTTCATCACTTCGATGATGTCATCTTTGCTCAGGATGCCTGAACCTTCGATTTCATCACGCAGCAATGAACGGTTGAACTTCATACGACCCACAGCAGAAAGATCGTAACGATCTTCAGAGAAGAACAGGTTCTCAAACAGGTTCTCTGCTGCTTCGCGTGTTGGCGGCTCACCAGGACGCATCATGCGGTAGATCTCAACCAGTGCGCTCAGACGATCGCTGGTTGGGTCGACACGCAGGGTCTCGGACATATATGGACCGTGGTCCAGATCGTTGGTGAACAGCGTTTCGATGCGCTTGTGACCGGACTGGCTCAGCTTGGCCAGCAGATCCAGTGACAGTTCCATGTTCGCTGCAATGATCAGCTCACCGGTGCTCTCATCGATGTAGTCTTTAGCGACCACTTTGCCCGCGATATATTCAACCGGAACTTCGATGTGCTGAATGCCATCTTTTTCCAGCTGACGGATATGGCGCGCAGTAATACGGCGTGCTTTTTCGACGTAGACGGTGCCGTTCGCTTCGATATCGAAGGTCGCAGTTTCACCGCGCAGGCGCTCAGGCACCAGCTCCATCTGCAGCTTGTTGTCGCGAATCTCAAACACCACTTTCTCGAAGAAGATATCGAGGATCTGAGGTGTAGTGAACTGCAACGCACGCAGGATGATAGTGGCCGGCAGCTTACGACGACGGTCAATACGGACAAACAGGTTATCTTTCGGGTCAAACTCAAAGTCGAGCCATGAACCGCGGTAAGGGATGATACGTGCGTTGTAGAGCACTTTACCCGATGAGTGGGTTTTACCCTTATCGCTATCAAAGAACACGCCAGGACTACGGTGCAGCTGAGAAACGATAACGCGCTCGGTACCATTGATAACAAAGGTACCATTGTCGGTCATGAGCGGAATTTCGCCCATGTAGACTTCTTGTTCTTTAATGTCTTTTACGGTGCCTTCTGGCGCTTCGCGCTCATAGACCACCAGACGCAGTTTCACGCGCAGCGGTGCCGAATAGGTCACGCCACGGATCTGACACTCTTTCACGTCAAAGACAGGTTCACCCAGGCGATAGCTGACATACTGCAACTCAGAGTTGCCGCTGTAGCTCGCAATAGGGAATACAGAGCGGAATGCAGCTTCCAGTCCGTACTGACCTTCTGGATCTTGCTCGATAAACTTCTGGAACGAGTCGAGCTGGATGGAAAGGAGATAAGGTATGTCCAGTACTTGCGGACGTTTACCAAAATCCTTACGAATACGTTTTTTCTCGGTATAGGAGTAAACCATAGGGTTCCTCAGCTAGCTGACAAGTCGACCCACGCTGTCCGTCCTGACAGGACAGTTCATGCAACACGATTTTGTTTGATTCACTGGCTGCGCAGCAGCAGTGCAATACCTCTTTCTATCACGCTTAAATCATTTCATCGCTGTTGCGAGGGCAGGGAACCCGCACAGGTAGAGCGGTATATTAAGTCGTCGATAGAGAAAGATATTGAAGAGTAACAATGGACAAACAGTGTGAAACCCCATTGAGACCCTGTAGCGCAAAAAGGCTGGTGACCAAAAAGTCACCAGCCATCAGCCTGAAACTACTCAGACTGCAACCCGAAGGCTGTCTTACTTAACTTCAACTTCAGCGCCAGCTTCTTTCAGAGCAGCTTCAAGTGCAGCTGCGTCATCTTTGCTGATCGCTTCTTTGATTACGCCAGTTGCTTCAACCAGATCTTTGGCTTCTTTCAGGCCCAGACCAGTTGCAGTACGTACGGCTTTGATTACTGCAACCTTGTTCGGGCCAACAGCTTTCAGGACTACGTCGAATTCAGTTTTTTCTTCAACAGCTTCAGCCGGGCCCGCAGCAACAGCTACAGCAGCAGCAGCAGAAACGCCGAATTTTTCTTCCATAGCAGAAACCAGCTCAACTACTTCCATTACGGACATCGCTGCAACAGCTTCCAGAATTTGGTCTTTAGTAATAGACATGACAATTGTTCCTAAGAATCAGAAAAAGTTTATACGTAAGCAAGTACGAAGAAAAGAATATGGCCTTAAGCCGCTTCTTTTGCATCGCGTACAGCAGCCAGAGTGCGGACCAGTTTGCCGGCAGCGGCTTCTTTCATGGTCGACATCAGACGTGCCAGTGCTTCTTCGTAGGTCGGCAGCGTTGCCAGACGGTCAATATTGGCCGCCGTGATCAGCTCACCTTCAAAGGCTGCAGCTTTGACCTCAAATTTTGCATTCGCTTTCGCGAAATCTTTGAACAGACGAGCAGCAGCGCCCGGGTGTTCCATAGAATATGCAATCAGGGTCGGACCAACAAACGTGTCTTTCAGGCACTCAAACTGAGTTCCTTCAACGACGCGGCGCAGCAGGGTGTTACGAACAACACGCATGTAAACGCCAGCTTCACGGCCTGCTTTACGCAGTTCGGTCATTTTATCAACGGTAACGCCACGGGAATCCGCAACAACCGCTGAAAGCGCACCTTTGGCTACTTCGCTGACTTCAGCAACAATCGCTTGTTTGTCTTGAAGATTTAATGCCATTAGCTTTTGCTCCTGGATTTGACCGGGAAAGGATTTCCCCGGAACTCACTTCACTTACTCACCCCGAAGGGAAATAAGCGCTCGAACACGGTGAGCAGAATCCAGCTAAGAAAAAATTCTTTTGGTTCTGTCACCGTCTACGCAGGGTATTAAGCGGAATATCCGGAGATAAACAGCTCCTGCGGTCTTGGACGGAGGCCAGGATAAGGCCTGGCTCCAACCTAAATTCTGTGCGACGCAGCAGAGTCAGAGGGAAAGGCGATAAACGCAACAATCAGTTCTGGCTCTCTGGTGTCCTGTTCCGTTAATAACAGAACAACGGGCGTAAGATTCTAGGTGAATTTTTCGCCCGTTTCAAGCAGCAATTAGTTTGCTGTTGCGTTCAGACCAGCCTGGTCAACGGCAACGCCGGCGCCCATGGTGGTTGAAAGGCTAACTTTCTTGATGTACACGCCTTTCGCCTGAGATGGTTTTGCTTTTTTCAGCGCAACCAGCAGAGATTCCAGGTTTTCTTTCAGTTTGTCAGCGTCAAAGTCCACTTTACCGATGGTAGTGTGGATGATGCCGTTTTTGTCGTTACGATAACGAACCTGACCTGCTTTAGCGTTCTTAACCGCTTCAGCAACGTTAGGGGTTACAGTACCGACTTTCGGGTTTGGCATCAGACCACGTGGACCCAGAATCTGGCCCAGCTGGCCAACAACGCGCATTGCATCCGGAGAAGCAATAACAACGTCAAAATTCATTTCGCCTTTCTTGATCTGATCAGCCAGGTCTTCCATGCCTACCAGCTCAGCGCCTGCTGCTTTAGCAGCTTCAGCGTTGGCGCCCTGGGCGAAGACAGCAACACGTACTGAACGACCAGTACCGTGTGGCAGAACGGTCGCGCCGCGAACGTTCTGATCAGATTTACGTGCGTCAATGCCGAGGTTGACAGCAACGTCAACGCTTTCAACGAACTTGGCAGTAGCCAGTTCTTTCAGCAGAGCAACAGCTTCAGCAATATCATACTGCTTGGTCGCGTCAACTTTGTCGCGAATTACGGTCATGCGCTTGGTCAGCTTAGCCATTTCTTAGTCCTCTACTACCAGGCCCATGGAACGAGCAGTACCTTCGATTGAGCGAGTCATCGCTTCAACGTCAGAACCAGTCATGTCCGCAGCTTTGGTTTCTGCGATTTCACGTACCTGAGCACGAGTCACTTTACCGACTTTATCTTTGTTCGGCTTACCAGAACCAGACTTGATGCCCGCTGCTTTTTTCAGCAGTACGGCAGCCGGAGGCGTTTTGGTAATGAAGGTAAAAGAACGGTCGCTGTATACGGTGATAACAACAGGAGTCGGCAGACCTTTTTCCAGAGATTCGGTCTTAGCGTTGAACGCTTTACAGAATTCCATGATGTTAACACCCTGCTGACCCAGAGCTGGACCAACCGGTGGACTTGGGTTCGCCATACCAGCTGCAACCTGCAGCTTGACGTAGGCTTGGACTTTCTTAGCCATGATATTTCCTCAATTGGGTTATAGCGCCTGTAAAGGCTCCCCGTGATAACGATTTACACGCTGTTGCCAGCGCATAAAAACAAAAGGCGCGAAATTGTAGTTAAATTCCGCGCCTGCTGCAACAGCTAATTTGTGAGCGGAAAGAGGTTAACCTTTCTCCACCTGACCGAAGTCGAGCTCAACCGGCGTCGCACGTCCAAAGATGGAAACGGATACCGTCAGGCGGCTCTTCTCGTAATCCACATCTTCAACCACACCGTTAAAGTCAGCAAAAGGACCGTCATTAACGCGAACCATTTCACCTGGCTCAAACAGCGTTTTCGGACGAGGCTTGTCGCCGACCTGCTGCAGACGGTTCATGATTGCATCAACTTCTTTATCGCTGATAGGTGCCGGACGGTCAGATGTACCGCCAATGAAACCCATCACGCGCGGGACACTGCGTACTAAATGCCAGCTGGCGTCATTCATCACCATCTGAACCAGTACGTATCCCGGGAAAAACTTGCGCTCGCTCTTACGACGCTGGCCACCACGAATTTCAACGACTTCTTCAGTCGGAACCATGACGTCGCCAAACAGCTCTTCCATGTTGTGCAATTTGATATGCTCGCGCAGCGATTGGGCTACGCGGCCTTCAAAACCGGAAAACGCCTGTACGACGTACCAGCGTTTCTTTGGAGCTTCAGACATCTCAGAACCTCAGGCCAGTGATAAACGATACCAGACGGACCAGAATACCATCCAGCCCCCACAAAATCAGTGACATCACGGCGGTAACCGCGGCAACGATTAACGTGGTGTGCAGCGTTTCCTGGCGGGTTGGCCAGATAACCTTACGCATTTCTGTTCTTGCTTCACGAGCAAAAGCCACGGTCGCTTTGCCTTTGGTCGTTAAAAGCGCAATGCCGCCAGCCGCTGCAATCAGTACAACTACGGCTAAAGCACGCAGTGGCAGTGACACATCACGATAGAGGTAGTTACCTACAATCGCTGCAAGCAGCAGTAACACGACTACTACCCACTTTACCGCTTCCAGGCCACGCCCGCTCCCTTGAGCTTCGGTATTCGCACTCATAAACCAACCTGCCACAATAATTCAGAAACTATTCTGCCCCGCAGTGCGAGGCGTCCAAACCGAATGAGCTTTTGGGGCGTAACTCGGTATCCAACGCCGCATAACAGAGCCTGTCTCAGCAATGATTATGATTCAAAAAATCACTGATGAGCCAGGTTCTATGAAACAGCGTGCAAAAAGGGCATCAAATGATGCCCTTTCCGTGTGCATTGCGTCAAACGTTATCGGTAATTATGCGATAACTTTAGCAACAACACCCGCGCCAACGGTACGGCCACCTTCGCGGATTGCGAAGCGCAGACCTTCGTCCATTGCGATTGGGTGGATCAGGGTAACAACCATTTTGATGTTGTCGCCTGGCATGACCATCTCAACGCCTTCTGGCAGCTCTACTGAGCCGGTTACGTCAGTTGTACGGAAGTAGAACTGTGGACGATAGCCTTTGAAGAACGGAGTATGGCGGCCACCTTCGTCTTTAGACAGAACGTAAACTTCTGACTCGAACTGGGTGTGCGGCTTGATTGAGCCTGGCTTAGCCAGAACCTGGCCACGCTGGATGTCTTCACGCTTGATACCGCGCAGCAGAACACCACAGTTTTCGCCTGCCTGACCCTGGTCCAGCAGCTTACGGAACATCTCAACACCGGTACAGGTTGATTTCACAGTATCTTTGATACCCACGATTTCAACTTCGTCGCCGACTTTAACGATGCCGCGCTCAACACGACCGGTAACAACAGTACCACGGCCAGAGATTGAGAATACGTCTTCGATTGGCAGCAGGAACGGCATGTCGATCGCACGGACTGGATCCGGGATGTAGTTGTCCAGGTGTTCAGCCAGCTCGATGATCTTCGCTTCCCACTCTGGGTTGCCTTCCAGCGCTTTCAGAGCAGAACCACGAACGATTGGAGTGTCGTCGCCTGGGAAGTCATATGCTGACAGCAGGTCACGAACTTCCATCTCTACCAGTTCCAGCAGCTCTTCATCATCAACCATGTCACACTTGTTCAGGAACACGATGATGTAAGGAACGCCAACCTGACGACCCAGCAGGATGTGCTCACGGGTCTGTGGCATTGGGCCATCAGTCGCAGCAACAACCAGGATCGCGCCGTCCATCTGCGCAGCACCGGTGATCATGTTTTTCACATAGTCGGCGTGGCCTGGGCAGTCAACGTGAGCGTAGTGACGTGCAGCAGTCTCATACTCAACGTGTGCGGTGTTGATGGTGATACCGCGGGCTTTTTCTTCAGGGGTGCTATCGATCTGATCGAATGCACGAGCCTGGCCGCCGTTGGTTTTAGCCAATACGGTAGTGATAGCTGCAGTCAGGGTGGTTTTACCGTGGTCAACGTGACCGATGGTGCCCACGTTTACGTGCAGTTTGTTACGTTGAAATTGCTCTTTAGCCATCGCTAGTCCCTCTAAGACACGGATATATCAATGATATCATCACATTAACCAGGCATTGCCTGACTGCAAGGAAGTTACAGAGAAAATCAGGAGGGAGATTAAAGGAAGTGGTGCTGATACCCAGAGTCGAACTGGGGACCTCACCCTTACCAAGGGTGCGCTCTACCAACTGAGCCATATCAGCACATCTGGAGCGGGCAGCGGGAATCGAACCCGCATCATCAGCTTGGAAGGCTGAGGTAATAGCCATTATACGATGCCCGCATCCTGGAACTCGGCTACCTGTTCTTTCTGTAGCTTGCAGATAACAGAGATGCTTCTCTACTATCTACTGCCTGTCAGCGAAGCTGACCGACTTTGACTTCGCTAACGCTCAGTCTGAATTCAGGGTGATAAGTGACTCACCTGACAGATAAACAGGTTGTTTATCTGTGTACCCAACCGTGAGGTTGAGATGGTGGTGGGAGAAGGATTCGAACCTTCGAAGTCTGTGACGGCAGATTTACAGTCTGCTCCCTTTGGCCGCTCGGGAATCCCACCTACTTGATGGTGCCGGCTACCGGAATCGAACTGGTGACCTACTGATTACAAGTCAGTTGCTCTACCAACTGAGCTAAGCCGGCATCAAGTGGAGCGCATTCTAGGAAGGTCGGGCTCTGGATGCAACTAAAAAATCGCTTATTTTTTTCTATCGCTTACTATTTGTGCAAATCATCGCATTTTAGTGTTTTTGTGCAGAATATTTGTGCAACCTGGTCCTGTTTTCATAGGATCAGTCGGCTCGCGCTAATGCCTCACGCCTCTCACTGGGTCGCTTTTCAGCAGGTAAATGATCTGCAGACAGCATTTTTTTTCCTACACTTGTACTGAATGATGCTTTTTTGACCCTTACCTGCACGTTTTTTCATGTGCAGACTCTTTTCTGTAGTAAGCGGAGCCGTTTTGTCATGCGTCTCCCTGATGTCGGTACGACGATGACCAGGTGTGGCGTCTCTCAAAATGACTTTAAGCTGTTGGTTCTTTGCTGATGTCCTCATGGGACAGGTTGTATCTGTACCGCCTCAGCCTCTCTATATGCCTTTATGGCGGCGTTTTGTCATTCAGACGTTGTCAGATGTAAAAAGCAGATAAAAGCCGCACATGCGCTGTGATGACCTGCAATATCATAAACAACGATAAAGCAGTAAAAAATAAAGCCACCATGATGTTTTGTGGGTATGCCGACGAAAGCGAGATCACGTTTATCTTTTTACTTCTGTTAAAAGCCATACTGGTGATACCCTCCAGCCCATTGTTCTCACTGATAAACCAGCGATTCGTGATTCACTTCACCTGTGCTGTCCTGCTTATCGGATAACACGCGGTTGATAGCCATGAATTTGCGGTCAGATGCATGCTTATGGATAAAACGACCCCCCTGACAACGCCTTATTTAGAGTTCACTCGTGAGCAATGGGCTGCATTACGTGATTCCGTACCTATGACGCTGTCAGAGGAAGAGATCGCGCAGCTGGAGGGCATCAACGAGGATCTCTCGCTGGAGGAAGTAGCGGAAATTTATCTGCCACTTTCGCGCCTGCTTAATTTCTATATAAGTTCTAACGTTCGCCGGCAGGCTGTACTGGAGCAATTTCTGGGCACCAATGGCCAGAAAATCCCCTATATCATCAGCATTGCGGGTAGCGTAGCCGTCGGTAAAAGCACGACTGCGCGTGTCTTGCAGGCTTTGCTCAGCCGCTGGCCTGAACATCGCAAAGTCGAATTGATCACCACTGATGGCTTCCTTCATCCTAATGCCGTGCTGAAAGAGCGTGGGTTAATGAAGAAAAAAGGATTCCCGCAATCCTACGATATGCACCGGTTGGTCAATTTCGTCTCCGATTTGAAATCGGGAGCCAGTCAGGTGACCGCGCCGGTCTATTCACATCTGATTTATGATGTCATCCCTGATGGCGATAAAGTGATACAGCAGCCTGATATTCTTATTCTGGAAGGTCTGAATGTATTACAGAGTGGAATGGACTATCCCCACGATCCCCATCATGTCTTTGTTTCAGACTTCGTCGATTTTTCTATCTATGTTGATGCAGAGGAGGATCTCCTCCAAAGCTGGTATATCAATCGATTCCTGAAATTCCGCCAGGGCGCATTTACCAATCCGGACTCCTACTTCCATCATTACGCCCAGCTTTCAGAGGCTGAAGCGGTTGAAATAGCGGGTAATTTATGGAAAGAGATTAACTGGCTTAACCTGCAGGAAAACATCCTGCCGACGCGCGAACGAGCCAGCCTGATCATGACCAAAAGTGGCGATCATGCGGTCGATAAGGTTCGCTTGCGTAAATAACTGCTGTCATAAAAAAGCCTGCGTTGCTGCAGGCTTTTTTTACTCAGACAGGACGCAGTGATATTTCTCCACCCACCCAGGCTTTTATTTCGCCATCCTGTTCCAGTAACAGGCCACCCTGGCTGTCTACGCCTCGTGCAATACCATGGACCTCACGTTCACCGATAAGCAGCTTAACCGGCCGGTTAATAAAGTTATCCAGCGCAGCCCAGCGTGCGACAAACGGGGTTAATCCCTCCTGCTCAAAGAGCGGCAGGGCTTCGCGCAGACTGTTGATCAGACGTGCCGCCAGCTCATTGCGGTTTACCGTTACCCCGGCCTCCTGCAGGTTAATCCAGCCCTGATTAATCTGTGATGCATCGGCTGTTCGCATCGCCAGGTTAATCCCGGCACCAATCACGATCTGCGCAGCATCGCCGGTTTTACCTGTCAGTTCAACCAGAATACCCGCCAGTTTACGATCGTTCAGGTAAATATCATTGGGCCATTTTACGCGCACATCATCGGCCCCTAATGAACGTAATGTCTCAGCCATGATAATGCCAATTACCAGGCTCAGGCCCATCGCCGCTGCTGGCCCCTGCTCCAGACGCCAGTACATAGACATGTAGAGATTCGCACCAAAGGGAGAAAACCACTGGCGCCCACGACGGCCTCGACCCGCCTGCTGATATTCAGCAATGCAGGCAGCACCCGACTCCATTTCATGCATACGTTCCAGCAGATACTGATTTGTGGAATCAATCACCGGGATTACCGAGACATTCCCCTGCGTAACCTGTGAGAGAATCGCCTGCTCATCCAGCAGCTGTATCGGGGCAGAGAGACTGTAACCTTTGCCTGTCACGGTATAGACATCCAGACCCCAGCTTTTTAACGTCTGGATATGCTTATTTATGGCTGCGCGACTCATGCCCAGCGTTTCACCCAGCTGCTCACCGGAATGGAACTCACCATCAGATAAGATATCAACCAGCTTTAGCGGAACATTATGGTCTTTCATGCGATCACCCCGACGGCATTACACTCACCCTGCGCCTGAATAAAGCGCACTTCGGGCTCAAGCCAGACATCAAATTTATCACCAACCTGAGCGCGCACGCTTTTTGCCAGCGCAACGATATCGTCGGGAGTGGCATTTTCAGCGTTGATCAGCACCAGAGCCTGTTGCTGGTGAACTGCCGCGCCCCCGATGCGATAACCTTTCAGCTGGCACTGATCGATAAGCCATCCTGCTGCCAGTTTGATTTCACCATTTGGCATCAGATAGTGTGGCATAGCTGGAAAATGCGTCAGTAGTGAGCTGCACTGCGCCTCGGTGACGACAGGATTTTTAAAAAAGCTGCCTACATTACCGGTGACTTTAGGATCGGGTAATTTGCTCTGCCGCATCTGGCAAACCGCATGATAGACATCCCAGGCATTGGCGGTCACCGGATTGAGCGTTTTCAAATCGCCGTAGGTCAATACCGGATGCCATTGCTTAGGCAATATTATCCCGACCGCGACGATGACATAGCCTGACTGATAGTGATGTTTAAAAATGCTGTCACGATAGCCAAACTCGCAGGCTTCACGATCGAGACGTTCTGTCTGACCACTGTGCAGATTAAGCACATCCACGTACTCGCAGACGTCTTTTAATTCCACGCCATAAGCGCCTATGTTCTGAATCGGTGCCGAACCTGTCATACCGGGGATCAACGCCAGATTTTCCAGGCCCGTGATCCCTTTTTCCAGCGTGCTTTTAACCAGCTGATGCCAGTTCTCACCTGCCCCGACATGCAATTTCCAGCACTCATATTCATCCTGAATTTTGATGCCTTTGATGCGGTTCAGCACCACTGTACCGGCAAAATCTTCCAGGAAGAGGACATTGCTGCCTTCACCGAGCACGAGGAAAGGCGTTTGATCACGCTGGCTGGCCTGCCATGCTGCCAGAATGGCGGCTGGCGTCTCGGCGACGATACGTGTCTGTGTATGTACTTCAAGCCCAAGTGTATTGTCGGCTTTTAAGGAGGGATGCTGGCTGGACATTTGACGGCCTTTACTGAGTTATCTGGCCGTAGTTTACCGTATCAGAGAGGGGTTCTCAGGCTGTTTTCGGAGGTTATGATGAGGTTTTTCACGATCTGCGGACGTAAAAAAGCCCCGCACTTTCGTGCGGGGCTTCTTCACTTGTTTAATGCCTGGCAGTTCCCTACTCTCGCATGGGGAGACCCCACACTACCATCGGCGCTACGGCGTTTCACTTCTGAGTTCGGCATGGGGTCAGGTGGGACCACCGCGCTAAAGCCGCCAGGCAAAT
>NZ_CEUYZP010000018.1:0-7220 GCF_982223955.1 Pantoea sp. E956-1
ACCTGCAAGCCCTTGAGATTGCACTCCCCATACTGGAGCAGCAGGAGCGGGGTGATGGAGAGTGGATTGAATGGGAAGGAAGAGAAATTCCTGGAGCCGTAAAAGGCCGAGCCGTCCAGGTTCGTTATGCAACTGGCGAGATAGAAACTGAATATAGCGGATTCCTCAACTGGGGAAATGGCAGCGGCAAGCTTGTTTGCGCCTACCGCATCATCCCGGAGCAGCCCACCAATCAGAACGGAGAGAAGTGATATGGGTGACTGGATTAAGTGCAGCGACCAAACTCCCCGCGACAGGCAAGCGGTCATTATCAGCGATGGTCATGATGTTGGAGTATGGCGCTGGCGTGGATTCTGGACGAGCCGGGAGGGTGACAGCTGTTCAGTAGAGCATAGCGCGACAACACTCCTAGGGCCGAAAACTCACTGGCAGCTACTCCCACCACCACCGGAGGATGTATGAGTGAAAGAACCATTGAATACCGACTTTATTTAAACAATGAAGTCAAATGCAGATGGTCAGCAAAATTTGGGGATGGCTTTAAGAGCCGCCCAAAAGACACGATAGGCACATGTTTAATAGCTCGTGACTTTGAATACGCAGAGCAAGGGTTTTCACCTGAATGGTATTCAGGGGGGCATTGGAGACTGGAGGCATCATGGGAAGCGTAATCCCCTTAAAACGCTCTGAGCACGTCATATCAGACGCCGAACTGGATAAGCTGGCTATCGACGTCAGTCGGTTCGCGCAGAAGCATGCAGGCACACTCAGCCTGAGCCACGGCATCAGGAAGTTACTCAGCGACGCATTAAAGCGAGACAAACGCGATGGAGATACCGAAAGAGGGCCTTCGGCTTCATAGGTCAAACTTCAACGCCATCGGGCAACAGCTTCAACCCCTGCTCGAATCCGGCGACTGTTACCGGCTAATCCTCAAGCCGTGGAAAGAAAAGCGCAGTCTCAATCAGAACTCCCTTTCTCACATGTGGTACGGCGAAATCAGCGAATACCTGACTAAGTCCGGGCGCGCCGACGCTACGCCAGAGTGGGTAAAGCGGAACCTCAAAAAAACCTATCTGGGCTGTGAGCAGGTCGAATATACCGACTTTGTTACCGGCGAGAAGGTCAGCACATGGGAACCCCGGCACACATCCAGTCTTGATACAGGCGAGATGCATTTCTTCCTGAATCAGGTGGAGCGGTGGTGCGCGCAGTTCGGCCTGGCGCTGACTATCCCCGCTGACTCTGAGTACCAGAAACTGAAGGACAAGCAGAACCAATGACCCCCTTTACTGAAATTGGCGCAGCTATCGAAGAGGCTGCGTGGCTTGCTCACGTCCATAACAAACCGCACTGCGTATATCAGCGCTTTGACGGACTGATGGAAGTGACACCAGAGAACCCCGATCGCAATCCCATGTACACAACCGGCTCGCCCGGCGTCGTGACCACTGAATACAGGAGTGCAGCATGATAAACACCTGGAGCCGCGAACATCTCGACATCCTCACCAGAGACTACGCGAATGCATCGACTGACTTACTGGCAATCATGTTCGATAAACCCCGCCAGCAGGTCACAAACAAGGCCCGCGAGCTGGGGCTACGCAAAGCGCCTGAGTATCTGGAGACAGTCAGGGCAGCAGCAGGAATGCAGAGCTGGAGGCATCATGCGTGAAACCTGGTTTACCCACCCCGACCCGATAGACACGAAAACAGCCGATGAGCTGATAGCCAGTTACAAATCACGAAACATTCAGGCAAAAAAATCCCTCGCATTTGACCCGTGCTACTGGCTGGTCAGCGCGCTGCTGCCTGAGTTCCGGAACGAGCCAATACCGAGCAGGCAGTATAAAAACCCAATGTGGAGCTGAAGATGAATTACAGCGAACTTACTGATTTTGAAATCAACTGTGCGGTGGCCGCTTCTCTTGGGAGGGAGTTCTTTTACAACTCTCCCGGTGAGCCAGGAAAGCGCAGGAAATCATTCGTAATTGATGATGTATGCCGTGATGTTTATGAGTCAGGCGCCTGGTCATCAGATGTATTCGACCCCTGCAAATCATGGGCTGATGCCGGGCCTATTATCCAAAGCAACCTCATAGATTTAGAGGCAATTTATGAGTTCACTGATGTTTCCGAGCAGGAGATAGAGCCTACTGGAGTATGGGTTGCCAGAGGTTTCACTAAATTTTTTGTGCACCCAAGGTCGGAATCAGCCAACCCACTCCGTGCCGCCATGATTGTCTTCCTCATGATGCAGGAGCAACCCAATGCGTGAACGCTGCTGCCGCTGTCACATAACACTCACCTCAGAAGACAAGTATCACTACGGGGCTAACTGTGAAAATTGCGAGGTCGATTACCGATATGAAGAACACGAACGGGACCATCCAATCAAGTCTGCCTACTGGCGATGGCGAGCAGTGTGCTTCTGTGTGCGTTGGCTGTCCTCAGCTCCTGTCACCGCAGGAAACGTATGCATGCGATACCTGCGCTGCAGGCTGGATGAAAGACGCAAACTTCAACATGTGCGGAGGGGAAGATAATGGCTGAGTTAAAAGCAGGCGGGCTGGCTATCGTTATCAGAAGTCACTCGGCAGAAAACATTGGGAAGGTCGTGAAGCTTCTGGAGTTTTATGGAGAAGGTTCAGGGCCTTACAAAGGGCGGAGTGACATGTGGTTTGTCACCCCTATCAGTTCAAAAATTAAGTCGCAGTTATTTCCGGTTAGTCCAGGTGAAAAGTGCTCATGCCCTGCTGCATTCCTGATGCCAATCGAAGGTGACAGCTTCCAGCACGAAGACGAGCAACAGAAGGAGTTGACGCATGGCTAAAGGCATTAAGCCGCCGAAGCCGAAGAAATGCAAATGCTGTCCTGAAAAGTTTATACCCCGCAATAGCCTCCAGACCGTCTGCTCTCCCAAATGTGCCATCCAACTCGCTAACCAAATATCCGAGCGCAAGCAAAAGCGCCAGGAGAAAGAGCAGCGCGCGGCATGGAACAAACGCAAAGCCGATGTGAAGCCGTTAAGCCACTGGATGAACATGACCCAGCGGGTATTCAACGACTACATCCGGGCGCGGGACGGGAACATCTGCATCAGCTGTGGCAGCACTACAGCAGTCAGCTATCACGCAGGGCATTACAGGACAACTGCAGCAGCTTCGCAGTTACGTTTCAACGAGGACAATGTTCACAGCCAGTGTGCAGCCTGCAACGTGCATCACTCCGGCGCGATTGGCCCATACCGTATCAACCTCATCACCAGAATCGGCCTTCAGCGCGTTCAGGCGCTCGAATCAAACAACGAACCTCACCGATACACTCGTGAAGAGTTGGACGCGATACGGGCGCGTTACAGGGCTTTGCTGCGAGCACTGATAAAGCAGGGGGAAGCAGCATGATTATTGACCTGAAACTTCCGCAATGGGCAACGCTGCTAGCTTGTCCATTTTGTGGAGGCCCGTCTGAGCTGGATGGAGATGGTGAAGGCGTTTATGCGAGGTGCGCTACAGCAGCGTGTGTAATCAAGCCAATAACACTCACATATCCCACCAAGCGCGACGCAATAAGAGCTTGGAACAGGAGGCCCGCATGACCGAATACCTCAGAGAGAAGTGGCTCCGCCTTCGCATTCTTAAGATGCGCGGCATGTACGAGATCAACTACCGGATAATCCGGAACACAGCGAAGATGATGGGGGTGAAGCATGCGCATTGAGCGTGACTATCAGCAAATCGTCAGGCTGTCAGGCGTCAGAACAGCAGCGGACATGCGCCGGTTATTCGGCAATGGCTGGAAGACCATCAACAAATCGCAGCAGGCATGGGTTAGGCATCTTCTGGGCGTATGGGGCGATCATCTTGGTGGAGAAGATTACGACCGCGCAGAAGTTAACGTAATTGGCCGTCTGATGATGCGTTGTGAGTGGAGTGAGCAGAAGGGCAAGCAGATAGAGAAAATCGTGTCACAGCTGCATTGTGAAGGGCTTCGTGGTGAAGAGTTATTCCGCAAGGCACGTGACCTGCTTATCCCTCAGACATCAACGGCAAACATCATCGCTCTCGCCAAAGAATCCGATGATGCCGCCTTTGTTGAATCAGTCATGGTAAAGACATTCGGAAGGGATAACCCGCTTCGGAACGTAGCCAGATTACGATACTGCAAGCGCAAGAGCGTGCAAAATATCGGTTCCTCCCTGATTTATTACTGCAGCATCTCACCGAAAGAGGCCCGCAACAGAATGGAATGGGCGATGGATATCATCGAAGGAGAAATGTTTTACGCAATCAATCGAGAAATGGAGAAGGAGATTCTTAAAATTGCAGCGTGACAATGAGATATAGCACGAAATGACAAAGACAAAGGGCATGTAACCTGGCACATTAACGGCATGATCGGGAAGTGAAGCGAACAGATCGCAGCTTTACCGGTCAGTTGCATAAATGTGGATGCCAAAGAGCCTCGCGACCTCACCAGTCGGCGGGGCTTTTTTATTGGCTCGAAGTTATCAGGTAAGAGCATTAGGTCGAACGGCATACCCCGACACCAGAATAGCGCGCCGTGAAATGTCGCCGGGGAATGTGACAACGCGTATCAGTGCTCTTTCCGATAGTTTTCGTGAGCGGCTTTGCGGGTTTTTAGAAACGAACCACAAAGATAAATGCAAACGATGATGCAGTTCTGATGGCGGCTTAACAGCCTATAAGTCAGTGAGGTCTTCCAATCCCTCATAACCGAATTTGGCGCACTGGCCCGGTGTGATTAATAATGGGCGCCCATCTCTAATTTCATTTCCGAGTGAAATCAGACACGGGCAGGAGCATTAACGCTTAAATAAGTCCTGATAGGTGCGGATTGATCACCCGCCGTCTGCTCCACGAAACGGAGCGCGCAACAGGTAAGAGCATTGTCGCGGCGAGTCTGGAATTGCAATGCGATATACTGACCCGAGTTCAGTGCTCTTTCCGTTGTGGTGAATGCGCAGGCTGATGCGATGGATGCCTCAGAGGTGTTAGCGTTCGAGTGGCGACAGGCATGCTTAGGCATTAACTCACCTCATGCCGGAGATCAGCACCGGCCACCACAATCCATGAGCCGAATAGCAGCACTTAATCGGCTCATCCTCCACAGGGGATAAGATTCACCGCATACCCTGTAGCGGGTAAGTAACATCACTAAACTATTTCAAAGGGTCGCCATTAGAGCGGCCTTTCTCGTTTATCGTCCCTGCCAATCAACTTCGACTCTCACTCTTTCCTGTGTGGCAGCGGGCGATCTTTTCTTCTAACAGCAATGAGCCGGTCTCACCGGGTTGCCGGAGACGGCTATGGCAGCAGAATACTTCTCAAAAGAGATACTCCTCGGGTTGGGCGGCGCTCTTTCAGTGGGTATCAATGGCTGGCTCGCATTCAGCCGCTACTGGATAAGCAACAGGGCAAGGAACGCTAACGATAATCAGCAAATCGACATGCTGGATAAGCAGGAAAAGTACATAGAGCGTCTGGAAAAAACCAACTCTGAGCTCAGGGCTGACAATGCGGCTAAGGATGAAACAATCCGGCAGTACTGGAAGACAATCGCTGACACTCAGGCGCGCCTGCAGATTATCGAAAGCTCTCAGAAGCATCTGGAAGAGCAGAACGAAAGCCTTAAATCCCAGGTCAGGGAGCTGACCACATCAAACATGAACCTCGTAGCTCAGATAGCTGAGATGCGTAACGAATTGAGGGTGTCGCGATGATTAGAGATAAGAATGGCGATCCCGTAATCACCTGGCAAATGCTGGTCGTGATTCTGGCAACAACGTTCGGTATCTACGCTTGCGGTGTCGTGTCTGGCTATTTCTACTTCCGCGGCGAGTATCTGGCGAAGGCCGATGCGCGTGACAAGGTCGTGAATGAAATCAAAAAGCAGGTAGACCAACTCCCGACTCAGCAGGAGTTAAAGCAGGCCGTAAAACAGGATGAGCGAAAATGAGCCAGATTATCCCGATCCTGAATTTTGAAGAGGGTTACGTCGAAACGCCTTATCTCGACACGCTGGGCTTTCCTACTATCGCTGGCGGAATCCGCATCGGCCCGAAAGGTGCATCGCTGAGTAATTACACTTTCAGCGTTCCCCGCAGTGTTGGCGATGTCTGGAAGGCGGTGATTGTTGACGCCAAAAAGATTGAGATGAGCAAGCGCCAAAATATCGCTGCGGCGATGAAGCAATGTAATCCGGCAAGAGAGGACATTCTCATCTCTATGGCTTACCAGCTCGGCGTTAGCGGTCTGGCTGAATTCAAAAAGGCACTCATCTTCATCTCCAATGGAGACTTCACCAGTGGCGCTAACGAGATGCTGAACAGCCTCTGGGCGCGCCAGACACCCGGTCGCGCCCGACGCCACGCTGAAGTAATGCGCACCGGTTCCTACGATATTTACAAGGGGAAGATATGAACTTCCTTATCTGGATCCTGATTATAGTGGCTGTCGTGATTGTCGTGCTGCTCATCCGCAAGTACACCAGTCTGGAGTTTGTCGCGCATGCAAAGCTTCTATTCAAGGCGTACAGCGTATGGCTTGCATCAGCTGGTTCCGCACTTAGCGCGTGGGTGCAGTCATTCCCGCAAAATGCGCTCGATGCATGGAATGTGCTGCCGCCTGATATCAAATCGTTTCTGCCTCAGAACTACCTCGGCATGATTGGCGCATTCATGGTGGTGATGGGGGTGATTGCCCAGTTTGTTCGGCAGAAAAAGCTGCTCGCCAGTAAGCAGGAAATGGAGAGTCGCCCATGACGCTTATCACTTCACTGTTATCAGGTTGGTGGACAGAAATTCTCGCCGGACTTGCAGTGCTGGCCGCTTTAGTCAGCGCCTATGTCGGTGGCAAGAAAATCGGCACCACTCAGACACAGGCTAAAGCAGATGTGAAAGCTGCCGAGGTTAAGTCTGAGCAGGTTCAGGCTGTGGCAAAGAAGCAATCCGAAAACACGGAGAAAGCGAACAGTGTTAAACAGGCCAATGCTGCTCTCAGTGATTCTGCTCAGCGCGACAGGCTGCGCAACTCACAATTCAACTCCGACGACTGAATCGCCGGTCGCCACAGTCGATTCGCTCTGCACTCAGGATTCTGTTATCCGCACCCACGGTAAAGACGCCGACCTGATGGACATCCGAACCGTCAGGGCGATTAACGATCACAACGACCTGTGGGTGAAGTTGTGCGGAGA
>NZ_CEUYZP010000019.1:0-4952 GCF_982223955.1 Pantoea sp. E956-1
TAACGAACCTGGACGGCTCGGCCTTTTACGGCTCCAGGAATTTCTCTTCCTTCCCATTCAATCCACTCTCCATCACCCCGCTCCTGCTGCTCCAGTATGGGGAGTGCAATCTCAAGGGCTTGCAGGTAGGTTTCTTCGCGCAGGCTCAGGCCAATATTTGGCTGCTTTTGAAATGCTTTGAGGTGGGATATATCCCGACGTGCAACTTCAGCTGTTAGCTTTTTCATCATGCGTACTCCGTAGCGTTTTCACTCGCCCATGCCTGGTCATATTCATCGGCGGGCATGTTGGCGATGTAGTTGTAAGGTGTCGCGCCGTCCATCATCAGGAACTGGTGCGACTGTTCGTGTAAGTACAGCGGGATACCACCTTCCCATCCCTCTCCGTTACGCTGCTTTTCCAGCATCAGGACAGATGCTGATGTTGCCAGTGCTGCCTGTTCCTTCTCGTTTAGTGGCTCTCCAGCGTGTTGCTTCTGGATGGCTCGCTCTCTGACTTTGTTGCGCCAGATGATGAACAGGTTGTCGGTGAGATCGGTGATGGCACTGGTGCCTTTCACGTCCATTTTCCCGGTTGGCTTCTCTTCGCTGTCTGATTTACGGCTGTGAGTAACCATGATGACGTGGCTGTTGGTGCGGTTTTTGAAGTCACAAATGGCATCCACAAAAGCCTTTTGCCCGTTGTAGTCGTCTTCACCAATGCCACACTTCATGAGGCTGTCGATGATGAACAGCTGAATGCCGTAGCGGCGGCTTGCATACTCGAAGATTTCCAGCAGGCGGTCTGCTTTAGCGGTTCCTGTCAGGCCAAACAGCCAAAGCCGGTCATCGTAGAATTTAAATGCGGACTCGATTTCCATCTGAGGTGGCAGCTTCACGCACGTTGCCTGCCGTGTCATACGCTTCAGTAGAATCCCCGGCTTAAGCTCCAGTGACGCTACGCAGGAACGCACACCCTGTCGCATAGCCTCCAGAACCATGTGGCCAACGACTTCCGTTTTACCGTGTCCGTTCACCCCATTCACTATGGTTAGCTCCGCCTCACGGAACGCAAAGTTGTGATTCAGGGTTTCCCATGGACTGCGGAACATGCATTGCTCTTTGCCGTAGAATGCGTTGATGGTGTCCTGATAGAACTCGCGGGCGCTGTAAAGCTCTTCAGGATCGAAGTAAGCAGCACGCTCCAGAACGTCGATAACTTCATCGGCTGTCATGCCAGCCTGCAAGCACTCGTTGATGTCTTTGTGAGGAAGGTTAACCAGGCGGCAGCGATGCTCACCTAGACGTGATGCAATTTCTTTCGCAGCTGCCTGACCCACTTCGTCGGAATCCATTGAGATCCAGATTTCCTGAAAGCGGTCCAGATTGTGGAATTCAAACTCAATCCACTGCTGCTTGGCACCCTTACCGCCGCCGAATGGCACCGACAGCGCTGGTAGTCCGTACTGGTGATAGGTCATGCAGTCAATCTCACCCTCACACAGCACCACAACCCGGATGTTATTCGGCATAGCCTGCCAGCCGAACAGGCATGGCTCACAATCGCCTTCAGCCATGATGGCCTTCTTGCCGTTAGGTCGCTCGGTGCTGATGCGCTTAACCTGTAACAGCTCACCGTCGCGCTTGTAAGGGAACGCCAGAGCATCCAGTTCTCTTTCGCCGTTCCACACTTTTGCCGCTGCAACTTCGAATGTTTTAGCCGTCTCAGCGGTGATCCCGCGGGTGGCGAGATATTCGATGTGCTTTTCGGTTTTGGTGAGGTACTTACAGATTTTCTTACGGTCGGGGCGGGAGAATTTCTTTTGCTGCTTAGCTGCGAAGTGGTGGTCATCATCGCGGATGCCAAGGAACTCTTTGGCTTCGGTCATCGCCTGGTGTAATCCGCAATCTTTCACAGCTACCCAAAGGTCGAGAAGGTCACCGCCACTCCCTTCAGCGAAGTCCTGCCAGACTTTCTTGCCTGCCAGATTCACTTTCAGGCTGTGTCCCTGCTCGCCGTTTACGCTTCCTGCAACCCACTCATGCGATTCTTTCTTTCCGTTCGGCAGCAGATATTTTGCTACCCGGTCAACCTGATTCCAGAGCAGGTCACTCAGTTCAGATGGCGTCATCATGATGCCCTCAGTTGCAGTTTGTTAAACCAGTACCGGACAAATCCCTCGCTCAACAGGCCGTGGTTATATCCGGCAATCAGCAAAGATTTAATCCGTGGCTTCATGTGATCACCTGTCGATAAACACGTAGCCGGATTTGGATACCGTGATTGCTGATTTGACGTTACTGGTTACTGGTGCCGCTTCTGGCTTATCGTCCTGCCAGCGCTGACCGTTCAGATAGCTTGCCGGGTGGAGTTTGTCGAACCCGAATTGTTTGCCCTTCCTGCTGGTGATGTCCTCTGCCAGCATCCGGGCAAATTCGTCAGGGGTGCCGCCAGTATCTTTCCGCCATGACTGAAACTGGGTTTTGAAAGACTGCGCTGCTTTTTGCTTTCCGGTTTTCACCATGCCTGCACACCAGAAAACTGACTCGAAGGCTTGCTCGATTTCTGGATTAACTTTTGCAGTCCTGGAGGCTTTTTCAGGCACTGACCGAACCTGTTCGGGCAAATTGTTTTTATTGTCTTTCTTGTCTTTTGTAATATTGTCTTTTGTGTTTACCTGATTCGGGTAAGGGCGATTACCTGATTCGGGTAAGCTTTCCTTACCTGATTCGGGTAAATTTACCTGATTCGGGTTAACTGCATTTTCCCAGTCTCCAATCGCCTTATTGATGCCGGTAAGACGACCGTTCTGGCTGAGGATTTTGCGCTTAACCAGAGCGCTTTTTGCTGCCGAGCATTTGTGCGGCAACATCCCTGTGAGCTTTGACAGCTGCTCATTGCTGATCCAGTCAACTTTCTTGTTGAAGCCGTATGTCTTGCGCATGACGGCCATGAAGACCAGAAGCTGATGTTGGGATAATCCTGCAAGCATGACAGCCTCTAGGAGCTCATTGGCGATGCGCGTGAACCCATCTTCAATCTCTGCCACGCGACGCTCTCTTGCCTCGATGTGAGGCTGTAGATCATGAACTTCTGCGAGATTACTCATTGCCGTTTCTCCTTCGCTCTATGCTCTTCAAGGATGCTTTTAAGTTTCTCAGCAACCTTCGGATTGAACGCTTTGCAGAATTCGACTCGGGCAAGGTTTTTGTGCAATTCCGCCTGGTACATAACGTGTTTCTTTGGCATAATTACTCCTGTGAATTGATCCAGTCATTTCGCATCAGGCCTCAAAACAGTTCCCGCTGCTTTGGGGCTTTTCTTTTGTCAGTAGCTGCTCAATACGTAACAACCTCTGAGCCACATCCGACTCCGGTGACACCACATCCAGATAAGCCAGTGCCAGACTCATCATCTGGAAGAAGCTGTGACGCTGCTTTCCTGATGGGCGCTTCATGCGGCTTACAGCTGCGTCGTCCAGCTCTAGTACCTTCGCCAGTGTTCCCTGTCCACGTTCAGCCAGTTTGTTCAGTAACTGGCTTTCAATCTCTCTCGCTTTTTTGCGATAGCTTGCAATTTCCATCATGTAAAATTCCTTTGTTGGTTAAGTAATTGCGTGACATTGCGGTGAGCAAGTCACTTCGGTTTTTCCCTGGTATTCCGAGGGAGGTCAGATTGATAAAGAGCGGTGTTGCTTAAGCTGCTGTCTTTCTTGGCGGGAACAGACCATCAAGAGTGGTCTTGCTACCTAATTTGTTTAACGCCTTCACCAGGCGACGGCATGACTCTAAATCTGGTGCTCGGATTCCCGTCTCGTAGTTAGCTAGTCGGGACTGATTCCAGCCACAAACGCTGGCAAGCACTGATTGAGTGATGCCAAGCTTTTTCCGTTCGTTGGCAATGTTGTTCATGGTTTGTCCTTAATGGGTCACTCTGCGCCTATTAAACACAATTCGTGATTCATTTTCAACACAAATCGTGAAAAGCCTTTTAACACGGAATGTGATAGAAATATGCGCATGAAAAGAGATGAAGATATTGCCGCGCGAATTAAGCGCTTACGTGAAGCTAAGGGTCTCTCTCAGAAGGCTCTTGCGGAGCTATGCGGATGGGCTTCACAGTCTCGGATAGGCAACTATGAAGCTCGGGTGAGAAGTGTTAGCGTTGATGATGCGGAGGTGATCGCAAAAGCTTTGGGTGTAACTCCGGCTGAGCTGCTGTTCGGAGATTATTATGAAGGACCATATCAGCCGGGGGAGAAATATCCATTGATAAGCTGGGTAAGTGCGGGCGCATGGAAAGAGGCATTAGAGCCTTACAATTTGCAGCAGGTTTCTGAGTGGTATGAATCAGAGGCACGCGTAGAGGGTGATGGATTCTGGCTTCGCGTCCATGGCGATTCCATGACTGCTGCGGCTGGAATGAGTATCCCGGAAGGTACGCTCGTTCTTTTTGATACCGGCCGAGAGCCTAAGAATGGCAGCCTAGTTATTGCAAAGCTTGTTGATGCCAATGAGGCAACTTTTAAAAAACTGATCATTGATGGCGGGCAGAAATACCTTAAGGGCCTCAACCCGGCCTACCCACTTATCCCCATCGATGGCAACTGCCGGATCATCGGTGTGGCAGTGCAGACCATGATGAATCTCGTCTAGTTATACCCCCACGAAAACCCCACAAACCCGCTTCGGCGGGTTTTTTATTGCCCTCAAAAAATATATTCCCTTCAAATTCAATAACAACACGATATGTGTTCAATATTAATCACAATTCGTGTTGACTGCATAAACACAATCTGTGATTATAAATCCCATCAGCAGGACGCACTACTCACCAGGACGGTGATGCTCTTTAACAATATGACCCTGTGAATACACAGGCCGAGGCGAGTGCTTCGGGATTGGATGAATGCGCAGGCTGATGCGCACCGGGATCGCAACGTAAGTCGCAGCGGCGCAGTGATAGATGGTATG
>NZ_CEUYZP010000020.1:0-4749 GCF_982223955.1 Pantoea sp. E956-1
CATACCATCTATCACTGCGCCGCTGCGACTTACGTTGCGATCCCGGTGCGCATCAGCCTGCGCATTCATCCAATCCCGAAGCACTCGCCTCGGCCTGTGTATTCACAGGGTCATATTGTTAAAGAGCTGATATCCGTTTCTTGTTGCCCCAGCGTCCTGCTGATGGATGTATTTAAAACCATGGTTGTAATTATGTCAACAACTATGGTTGTAATAAATATCAATATGGTTGTTTTGTGGTTGTTTCAGAAGGGAAAATAGTTTTGAAAAAAATAGAAGGGTAATAAAAAACCCGCCGTAGCGGGTTAGTTGGAGGGGTTACACGTCCAGAACTGACCACCAGAAGACGCGGCCCATCACCTCGACCTTGTTCTCTGGCATTTCTTCATCTGCATATTCGTCGCGGTTAAAGCTTCTGACAACGATCATGCCACCGGGCCTTCGATAGAGTTGCTTTATACGCTTCAGGCCATCCTGATTGATAGCGTAGAGCTTGCCATCGATAATCTTTTTATTGTGGCAGTCCACTG
Source organism: Pantoea sp. E956-1 (assembly GCF_982223955.1). Lineage (NCBI taxonomy): Bacteria > Pseudomonadati > Pseudomonadota > Gammaproteobacteria > Enterobacterales > Erwiniaceae > Pantoea > Pantoea sp. E956-1. The sequence continues at coordinate 531 of NZ_CEUYZP010000020.1, forward strand.
CAACGGTAGTTCCGCTCGGGATGATCGGCTCCATACTGTTGCCGTATGCAGGGAAGCATATTACGCCATCTCCGCTGGAGTCAGCGCCCACCTTGCGCAAAGTCGATTTAGAGAAACGAAGCATAAACCCGTTGTTATCCTCTTCCGCAAAGCTTCCGTGTCCGGCAGCCAGCTCAATATCCTTGTAATACGGTACCTCTACTTCGTCAGAGCGCAAAGGGGTGTTCAGATCCCAGGGGTCGACGGGCACAACATCATAGCTGCCCGGAATTTCACTCACGCGAGTTGAGGACTTCATATCGCCGTTCTCGTCAGACAGCCACTCGGGCCTTACATCTAACGCACGGGCAATTTCTACCAGCTTGGTCGAGCTCTTAGCCTTACCAGATGTCAGTTTTTGGATGGCAGCCTGGGACACGCCGATCCGCTCAGCAAGTGATGCCTGAGTAATGTTTGCGTCGCGCATAGCGACTTTAAGTCTATCAGCAAGTGTCATTTTCATGCCGCTAAAATACAACCGCAGTAATATCGAATCAAACAACTAAAGTGGTTGCATAATAACAACCATAGTTATATATTTATCTCATATTACAACGGAGGTGGTTTTATGAACCCAGTGATTAAAACTGCCATTGCAATTGTTGGCACGCAAAAAGGATTAGCTCAAGCGTGCGGCGTTAGTCAGGCGGCCGTTCAGAAATGGCTGCACAACAAAGCAAAGGTAGCGCCACAAAACGTTGCTTCTCTGGTAGAGGCAACTAAAGGGAAGGTTAAGGCATATCAGGTTCGCCCAGACCTCCCGGATTTGTTCCCGCATCCTAACAAGGCTGCATAGTTTTTCCGCTCTTTATCAATCTGACCTCCCTCGGAATACCAGGGAAAAACCCAAGTGACGATGCTCACTGCAATGTCACGTAACTACTTAACCAACAAAAGGAATACTAACTGATGGAACGCGCAAAGAAACGCAACGAGGCACTGCGCATTGAAAGCGCCTTGCTTAACAAGATCGCCTTAATCGGCACAGAGAAAGCTGCTGAAGCTATCGGGGTTGATAAAGCTCAGATAAGCCGGTGGAAACGAGACTGGATCCCCAAGTTATCAATGCTTCTTGCGGTGCTGGAATGGGGTGTTGTGGATGATGAGATGGCTCACCTAGCCAGACAGGTGGCAAGCATTCTCACCAAAGAAAAAGCGCCGAATGCTGGAACATTCGACGCCTGATAGCAATTTGCGAACACAAATAACTGGAGGAAATTATGCCAGGACTAACTGGATATGTAAACAGTAAAGGGGGCAGTTATGTCAACTGCTGAACTTTTTGATTTCAACGCAGCTCGCAAACACAGGAGCGCAAGGATGGAAAACCAAAAGCAGGGGCATTTTGCACTGTTCCGGAGTCTTCTGTCCAAGGACTGGGCCAAAGATACAGCCAAGCTGGCAATGTGGATTCGGCTTATCGGTGAGGCTTCCTACAGGCCACGCACAGTAGATTTTGCTGGCAAAGAATGGAATCTTCAACCCGGCGAACTGGTGACCACAGCGGCGATTATGGGCCGTAAATTACGTGATCAGGATGGCACGGAAAAGAGCCCGCAGGCGGTGACCAGAATGATTAATTTCTTCGCCAGAGAAGGGATGATCACCACCAAGGGGACACGCTTTGGCACGGTGATCACCATCACGAATTATGCCGAATATCAGGTCATTTCAGCCGATGAACCTCGCGAAAGACCATCCGATAACAACAAACCCAGCACTGGCGCGGCTTTGAATGCTGTACCCGATGAACCATCCGATAAACCATCCGATGAACAGAACAAGAAGTTACTAGAACAAGAACTAAAAGATAAAACCCCCCATACCCCCAAAGGGGGCTTGGAAGGTGATCAGGTTAAACCTGAAAAGCGTCGGGCAGAGCGAATTGATTACGAATCTTACCTGGTTGCCTACAACGAGGAGGTTGGTGAAAAACTTCCACACGCTGTATCAGCCAACACCCAGCGTCAGCGCCGCCTGAAAAAACTTATCCCTCAGCTCAAAACCCCAAACGTTGCCGGGTTCCGGTCTTACGTTCGCGCATTCGTCTGCCAGGCCAAGCCGTTTTACTTCGGAGCAAATGAATCTGGCTGGTCAGCAGATCTGGATTATCTCCTGCGTGAAACAACGCTGACCGGCGTCAGGGAAGGCAAGTTTGCAGACCACAAGGAGCCAGCATGATTAATACCGATATCGAAGCCAGCGTGATTGGCGGCCTGCTGATTGGCGGATACACGCCGGATGCCAGTGACGTCATCTCAACACTGGATGAAAGCGCATTTAGCGTAGACCTGTACCGCCGCGCATTTGGCGAGATTAAGCGCCAGGCGAAACAACGCAGCCTGATTGACGGCATGATGGTTGCCGAAGCCATGGGTGACGAGTATTTCGGTCACGTCATGGAGACCATGCGCAAATGCCCTTCAGCAGCAAACCTGAAAGGCTATGCCCGCGTGGTGGCCGACTATCACAAGGTGCGCCGGTTCACTGAGCTTATGGACGCTGGCAAGCGTGAAATCACTTCAGCCGGTAACCACGAGATTGCTCTCACCGCTATCAGCCAGTTCATGGCATCACTCACCGATATCGACCGACCTGGTGATGAGATCAGGCCGATGCATATCCGTGACGTTCTGGATGGATATCAGGAGCTGCTTGAGAAGCGCGTTCGTCAGGGTGAAGAGTCCGACACACTGAAGACAGGCATTCCTGAGCTTGACCATATCACCGGTGGCATCAACTCCGTCGACCTGGTCATCGTTGCTGCGCGCCCTGGCATGGGTAAAACGGAATTTGCGCTTACCGTAGCTGAAGGTGTCGGCCGGCAGAAACTACCGGGCAGCAATCAGAAACGCGGGGTGCTGATTTTCAGCATGGAGATGGACGCTAATCAGGTCGTTGAGCGGCAGATAGCCGGTGCGGGAAACCTGCCAGTTTCAGCGCTACGCAACCCTGCAAAGATGAACGATGAAGGCTGGGCGAAGGTAACAAACGGACTTGGACGCCTGTTAGAGCTGGATGTGTGGATTGTCGATGCCAGCAAGATGAACGTTGAGCAAATCCGCGCCATTGCAGAACGCCACAAGCGCAATAACCCGGCGTTGTCACTCATCCTGGTGGATTACCTCGGGCTGATTGATAAGCCAAAAGCTGAACGTAACGACCTCGCTATTGCACACATCTCAGGAAGCCTGAAGCGCATTGCAAAAGACCTGAAGACGCCGGTTATGTCACTCAGCCAGCTATCCCGAGATGTTGAGAAGCGCCCGAAAGGTCAGCGGCGCCCGACCAACGCCGACCTGCGCGACTCCGGCAGCATTGAGCAGGACGCCGACAGCATCATCATGCTCTACCGCGAAGCCGTCTATGACGAGGAATCACCTGCTGCGAACTATGCAGAAATCATCGTCACCAAGAACCGCTTTGGACAGCTCGGAACCGTTTATCAGGCTTTCAACAACGGACACTTCCAGCCAACGGATCAGGAAGCCGCAGCAAAACTATGCCGCGCTCGCCCTGAGCAAACCCAGCAACAATCACGCCGCTACAACAAAGGGGCTGACGTATGAATTTAACCTACGAAGATTCAGAAGTGATTGCAGCATATCTCTGCGCAGACCGGCCACAGTACAGAGGACCGGTATTCATCGATCTCAGCAAGCTGGAAGACCTGCACATGCGGAGCGCTCAGGCTCACGTTCGCTACGCACTTATGTTTGCATCAGGAAAGTGGACATCGACCGGGAGGGCAGCATGACACAGGTAACTCAACTGGTCATCACACCACCGCTGATGCGTCAAGCACGCAACATGACGCTGGCAATCATCGAATTGGCTAAGAAGCGCGACCTGACGCCCGAGCAATTCCGGGACCGCCTGCACGCTATCGACATGCTGGCGCGTGAGGCACACGACACGATTGTTGATGCTGAGTTTGAGCAGGAAGAAAGGAGTCACCAATGAACAAGTTAACCGCTGAGAAGTGCAGAGAGTTCATCAGCGTTTTCAAATCGCTGGAAAAAGAAGGTCATCTGGCATTGACCAGTGGATACCACCTGCAAGCCCTTGAGATTGCACTCCCCATACTGGAGCAGCAGGAGCGGGGTGATGGAGAGTGGATTGAATGGGAAGGAAGAGAAATTCCTGGAGCCGTAAAAGGCCGAGCCGTCCAGGTTCGTTA
>NZ_CEUYZP010000021.1:0-4245 GCF_982223955.1 Pantoea sp. E956-1
TTACTTCCTTGTTCTCACCTGTCTGCTTATCGCGCCAACTCTCAGAGGTTGCCAGCGTGATGTTTGCCACCGCGCCACCATTGGGCAGGTAACGCACTTCCGGATCCTGACCCAGATTTCCAACCAGGATTACTTTATTCACACCACGACTCGCCATTATGCGGGCACTCCTTCAAGTTCGGATTTTCGGTCTAAGTAGACGGAAAGAGCTTTGCCATGCTGCTCTTTTCCCGTGAGATTGCGATCTGCTGATGCCCATGCTTTTTCAAGGTCAGCAGGAGTTGACTTCATTGCGTACTCAGTGAATGCAGCCAGTAATTGCTCTGGCGTGCGCTTAGCCTGTGAAGGCGTCGCTGGCACCCTCTGGCTTGCTGACTGCGGCCTGGATGCACTCTGCTGGTTCTTGTGCTCGTCCGTGTCAGCATCCTTTGAATCATCAATGCCGAACAGGCCATTCAGGCAGTATTTGCGGGCGTAGGAGCTGGTAGCGCCGGTAATCTGAGCATCATCCATGCCTTTCTTGTCGACGGCTTCACGGGCCATTGCGGAGGCGCTGTGAGTGGTCTCGCCATCGGTTATCGTCGCCGTAGCTTTGACGTAATACCGATCGCCAATCAAAACGATTTCGTCGGAGATGGACAGGAACAGGCCATTAAGCAGCGGCTTCACACCCTCAAGGATGTCTTCGCAGCTTCGGTAGTGATACTTGCCAAAGCTGTTGTACTGGCCCTTTGGCGCATTCAGAGTTCGCTGTATCTCTGCCAGTCTGACGTAGAATTCCTTACTCATATCCAACTCCCATTCTCTCCGCCTGTCGCTCCGTACGGTAATCAGCCGCCGCATCCATTGCGGCCTGCTCATATGTCATTGGCTCAGCTAAATCGCCAAGCATGCCGCGCATCAGTGCGACAAATTCATCTTCATCATGCTGCATGATTGTTGAACCTCTTGTTCCAGTCTTCGTCCTGACAGTTGTGCCAGCCCAGGGCAATCTCAGACGCCCATTCATAGGCCTTGTGCATGCCCTCCTGCGTATCCGGGAATGCCTCCTCGTACAGCTTGTTGAAGTGGCTGCAGCCCTGCTGAACCAGAATGGTTCCGTTAACGGGGATAATGGTCATAGCGGGTTTCCTTTCTGGTTAAGCGTGTCGATAAGACTGCGTAAGCTCGCACGAAGACGGCGGGTGATACGGTCGAGTTGAGACGTGTTAAATCCGAAGCCACCCATGTGGGTAGCCCCAGCTATAGCGAAAGCTTGCATGGGTGATTCCTTGGTGTTGGTGAGTTTTTAGTAGGTGATGCGGATGGCAGTAACTTCGCCTTTGGCGACGGCCGTGATTACGGTTCGCGCCATTTCTTCGGTCAGCCCGACAGCGACTAAATCTGCCAGTGCTTTGTTATTTACTGCTTTGCGGTGAGCAACATCAGCAGCACGGGCGGCAGCTTCATCTGCAATGCGCTTCTCTTCAGCCAGGCGGGCGGCTTCTGCGTCACGGGCCTTTCGCTGCTCAGCTTCGATAGCGGCTTGCTTCTCACGCTCTGCCTTTTCGCGCGCTTCCTGTGCCTGTCGCTCGGCTCGTTCCTGCGCCTCTCTGGCTTCACGCTCTGCGCGGTCCTGAGCGGACTTTGCATCGGCCTCTGCCTTTTCCTTGGCTGCCTGCAAATCTGCCTCACGTTTAGCCGATGCTTCACGCTCACGCTGTGCTGCCTGCTCTGCTTCAATTCGGGCCTGTTCAGCAGCCTGACGGCGAATCTCTTCTTCGTGTGCTGCGCGCTGGCGTTCTGCTTTGGCTTTTGCTTCTGCAGCGTCGCGGTCGAACTTATCGTTAAGCAGTAGGGCCATTTCGTGATCGGACTCAATCTGCTTTTTTAGGGCTTGTTCAGCAGCTTTCTGCTCGGCTTCAATGCGCAGACGCTCATCTTCGGCAGCTTTCTCCGCTGCGATGCGTTCCTGTTCTTCTTCCCACTCAGTGAGTGGCCTGCGCGTCAGATCGCGTAAGTTGTCACAAGCATCAACGAACCGCTTAATCTCTGCTTCAGCAGGCTTCACAGCCTCTTTGAGGCGCTTAAGGTAGTCACGTCCCGGCTTCTCAATTGCCGTCTTGCTGCGTGATACCTGAGCCGCCAGTGATGCAACGCGGGCCCGCCCTTTAGCAGTGCTCAGGTCAGGCACTTCGTTAACCTGCTGGCGAATCTGCTCAAGGTAAGCGTCGAGGCCATTGGGTACATACAGTGCCGGAGCCTGTTCAGGTTTAATCTCCAGCACTGCTAAATCGGTAGTTTCAGTCATTTCCGTCTCCTGAATTGTGGTAAAAAAGAAGGCCGCACTAAGCGGCCAAATCGCATCCTGTTCTGTCTCTATCATTTGAAACTTCACAGCGTTGGTGCGTAGCACCTCAAAGCCGTCTGATTAGGCGGCTTTACGGTGTCACTCAGTTGACGAGTTCAACGTTGGGAATCTTCCCTTCGTTAATTGCATCGTACAGCTTGCATACATCATCAAAATCTATGCCCCCGCTGGGGAAATATTCCTGCATGGCTGCAACCGCCTCATCCTTCAGGCGCTTATCTATATCATCACTGCTCATACCAACCTTGATCATCATCCTCTTCTCCTGTTAGTGGTTACTGGCCCCGGGCGCGTAACATTGCGTCGGCCATTTTGTAGGCACCCTTAGCTAGTTCATCTTCTGCACCATCCAGACCGCCAACGATGCAAGGTGCGCCCGCTGTCGAGATATACCCATGCATCGCCTTTGCTGCGAAGTAATCACGCAGCGTCATCCCTTCCTGTCCTTCAACCGTTTCACTGCCTAATGGCAACGGGAAAGCTGTACCGCCTGTATCTTTTCCCATCTCAAAATCCTCAGTGGTTACTGGCCCAGTGCCCGGGCGATTACTGCTTCTGCTGCTTCCATACGGCCCCATGTGGACGATGGCTTGTCCGGTTGCGGATATGTGTGCTTTTTAACGATGGCGACCATTTCCTGAAGCGCCTCAAGAAGCTCAGGTGCGGCGGCTATCAGGTTGGCATTTGCGTCATCTTCATTCTGCATTGCAAAGCACGTAGTAATCAGGTCGCCATTTGCATCAACAATTCGGTTCCACTTCTCGCTTTCACCTGAAATCCACCACGGAGATTTACTTCCTTTAAACTCACTCATACATTCCCTCCGGCTATAAACCCCAGCCCCATCAACACACTAGTCACCAACCAAATGAATATGTAATTACCAGTGCTTATCATGGAGCCTCCAATGAAAAAGGCTGCGGGTTAGGCAGCCTCAGAGGTGAAGTCCGGTAATTCATCTGGCACTTTAGGCTTCTCGAAAATAGCCCAAGCAAGCATGATAGTTTCTGGATTTCCTTCCCCATACCATCCGCTTTCAATCCAGAACTGGCCGCTTGAAGTTTCCGTAACAGCGTCGATACACATCCCGCCCTCATCGGCGTATTCACGGTAAAATCCTTCTACGCCATGAAACTCTCCATCTTCATTCATCCAGTCATTAAGTAGACCGGGCGCTGATTCCGGAAACTCACCTTGCTCTTCCATGTATGCTATTTCTTCTGCAGTAGCGCATACGTTGCCATAGTGGAATTCGACCACTCGCGCCGTCTTAGACTTCAGAGTTGATGTGCGTGTTGCTTTGCCATTGTCACCAAGCCCGCCCCATTTGGTGTCGTAAATGCACGATTCGACCAGCGCCCACACCTTTACTGTTTCGCCACGATTCACTACCGGTGGTTCCTTTGGGTTCTTCCATTCCACGTTCATATCTACCTCGCCGTTACGATGTCTTTTGAGTTGCGATAGCCTGCAGCGAATATCGCGATTTCTGGTAAGCACTGTGATGTGCTCTCATGCCTGTCACGCAGAGAAGGGGAGATAACTGCTTTCTCTACTCTCTGGTTGCAGCTGGATAAGGTGCTGACTATGCGGCGCTTGAAGCGTGTCTGCTCGATAGCCTCTGATGCTTTACGGGCGTTAAAAGCCGCCATGCGACGCTGATTTCTGTTCATGGGTATTCCTCGATGAGTGCTTGGGTGATTGGATGTCCGGTGCTGATCTCCGGCTTTCTGGATGGCACTAACCAGACCTTGTGCGGTGTACCGCGCATACCATCTATCACTGCGCCGCTGCGACTTACGTTGCGATCCCGGTGCGCATCAGCCTGCGCATTCATCCAATCCCGAAGCACTCGCCTCGGCCTGTGTATTCACAGGGTCATATTGTTAAAGAGC
>NZ_CEUYZP010000022.1:0-3707 GCF_982223955.1 Pantoea sp. E956-1
CCGTCAGGGTCAATCCCCATTGATCAAAGAAGCCCTTGATCGATACATCGACCAGATGGAAGCCATTGCGAGCCACTACGAAGACGTCTTCCTGGTTCGATTCGACTTACACCTTCCCAAGCCAGACTCCCCACACGAAGCCAGTAAAGTCTGTGAGGCCATGTAGAGCATTTTGAGCGACTGCAAACCAACAGCTGTGGGGTAGGGCTACCAATAGATTAAAACGCCTGAGACAGCCATAGAGAGCCTGAAACAGTCATGATTCAATGCCGTTTCACCATCAGGGTTACTTTCATAAAGCATCGCCGCTAACCCACCCGGGCTAACCAGTACTTGGTGGCTCAGGTAGAGCACCAGAAATCCATCTACGCTACCCTTTGCACACATCTGCACAGTCACAGGCCAACCATGCTGCACACCGTACAAGAAGCCATCAAACTAGCAGGCGTCAGTAGACGAACTCTCTACAACCAAAACGATGCGGGCCGTATCTCCTACACGGTTGGGCCGGATGGTAGGAGACGATTCGAAACAGCCGAACTGGAGCGGGTTTATGGGCAACTTGCACAGGCCAATGCACAGCCACCTGCACAACCTTTCACACCCAATGTGCACACTGATACTGATCTCGGAAAGGTGATCGAAGCAGCCATACAACGAGCCACAGCCCCACTGATTGCCGAGATAGCATCGTTACGAGAAACGTTGCTTCGAATCGAACACAAGCCAGAGACAGCGGTTCAGCAGCCAAAGCCTCAGGCCACCAAACCAGCCGCATCCATTGCCGATGTATTAGCGTCCTGGGAGTAGATCAGTTCTCGTTAGAAACGAGGCTGTAGTCACACGTTGAACAACGGCGAATGGTGTAGTTACCCAGATTCGCAACAGCGTGCAGAGTCATCTTCGCGCAGTTGGTGCATTTCTGACCCCGGCCCTGACCCGGTTCAATCCCCTTATTCCAGCCCCAACCAGTGGCATTGCACTGCGTACATTGCTTCACCGAGCCGTTGTCGTAGAACGTCCGTTGATTACACGAAGGACAAGTCGAGCCAGCCATACATCACTCCCCATCAAAAAAGGGAACACTGTAATGGCTTGAAGCCAGTAAGTCAGGTTCGACGGCGTACACGGGGCAGGCTCGGAGCTTGAGCCTGAGCAGAATCTGGTGGCAACTTCCCCTAGGAAGGCACGTAGCCTAACCAGAGGAAGTAACCGAGTAATCGAGGGCTGGCCCGTCGCCGTCACCGTCGCATCACTGGGGCTGGTCGCAGATGCTTGCACCAACCTGAGCAGCTTTGCAGGAAATCACTCATCCCTGCTTGGCCGTGGTCTGCTCCACCGTGAGAGGGCGTCGCTCGGGAGGGTTACCCCAACATCCGAACACTGCAACTGCATCACGGCAACTTCACCACTGGCGATTCCGGTCAATCCCGCTCCTGATCGCCTCTCAGCACACACCACGCCGAAGTGACACTTATCCAACCACCAACGTGTGTGGCAGACCATTAAGCAGGAAGGGGTTGTATTGAGGGACGCACCCGCTAGAATGGGGGTACGAAGGCCAAAGCAACTTATCCTTGCTGGTCTGCGGGTCTTGCAGGAGGTCGAAGTCCTGTCAAAACCAAATTGGAAGCCATCGCCCGGCAAGGCGGTGGCTTCGTTCTTTCTGATCCCCGAATCCTAGCGATGCCTTCAGTCACTGGCAACCCTGCTGCGGGACAAATGCCCCCAAAACACCAAAGCCTTGCCAAACAGGCAATCGTCCTGCATGATGCCCGGTCTTGATTTTCAACTGGAATAATTCCGGATGGAGATCACAGCCATTCGCAAGCCCATCTCCCCAACTCAAAGCCCCGCAGCCTCTGGCTTACCGACAAGTCCAGTCCGGCTCCGCTGTGCTCGTTTTACAGTGGCTTGATTAATATCTTCTATCTTTTATGTAGTATCCATAGGGTGTGTACACCCATACAGCACATGGAGGTCGAGTGACGTGTCGAGTTCGTTGAGATACACCCTGCTGGAGTCATCAGACTATCGTGGCTACCCAGTGCAGTACCGTCAGGGTCAATCCCCATTGATCAAAGAAGCCCTTGATCGATACATCGACCAGATGGAAGCCATTGCGAGCCACTACGAAGACGTCTTCCTGGTTCGATTCGACTTACACCTTCCCAAGCCAGACGGTGACGTCCTGATCGCATCTGATGAAGCCAATAGCCGAGTCAGCAGCCTGTTCTCGGCCCTCAGGGACAACAAATTCCGGCAGCGACTGTGGGGCGGTCAGTCCATCAGGAAAAGTGCGTACGGCTGGTGTAACGAGCTGGAGAGGGCGAAGCAGCTCCACTACCACTGCTGGATCGCTGTACCCAAGGGACGGGTAGAGAACGCTGGGTCGATTCGTCGGCGTGCCGACGGTACCTACGAAACTTACGGGTTGATCGGCATGATCTTCGACATATGGCAGCAGCTAAACCCCGAGGGGTATGCCCACATCCACTGCACCGCCGCAGATGCCAAGCGAATCAAGAGCAGCAAGCGGGCTGATATGGAAGAAGCCATCCGCTGGTTGAGCTACATGACCAAAGCCAGAGGCAAGGTCGCATTCGAAGACGAAGATGGCGAACCAATACGCATACGACGCTTCGATGGATCACGCATAAAACCTGCTGGAAACCTCGGTTAACTGCTACGAAACTATAGGTAAAATCTCAGATCATCTTCGAATGTGATAGAATAAAGCTATGAACCATGGGGGTTTGCTAAGCAAAGGCCGTTCGTAATCCGGTTTTCATGCAAACCCCCGCTCGTGGCACACAAAAAAGCCCCGCTAAATACGTTCATCAACAACAAGGTGAACAACACATGAAGAAGATTCTGAAAGACGTCCTGATCAACCTACTGACCGAAGCTGGCAAGGGACTGGGATGCATCCTGATTGCACTCATGATCCAGCACATCCCACACAGCGATACGACCCCACCTGACCAGCTCCTGAAGCCAGCCATCATCCGCATCTAGTTTACAGAATGCTATTCTGTTAATAAGCGAACGCTTATGGGCGTTGACTTCTTGCTGGCACAGGGTAACATCCCACGCAACAGAAGAATCTGTTAATTAGAGAAGCCAGCAAACACAAGGAGCCGGTATGCAGTTGGTCGAAGCGGTGAAGACAACAGCCGAAGTACAGCAAATCGCTCACAAGCTGACATTGAACGCGAGGGGAAACACTCTGTACGCCGACCTGTGGAACTTCGGTCTACAAGTCGCCCTGCGTATCAGCGACCTCCTGACCATCACCTACGATGACGCCTTGCAAGGTCGTGTTGTGATCAAAGAGTCAAAGACGGGCAAGGTGCGGAGCATCAAGCTCAACGAGAAGGCCGCTGCCATCGTTCAGAAGCGTCGGGAAGCCAACCCTACCCACAGGTTCTTGTTCGAAGTGAACAGCAACAGAGCAAAGGACAAGCCGGTTAGCCGCATCGCCGTGGCCACCGCCTTCAAAGCAGTTGGCGATGAACTGGGCATCAGCCTTGGCACCCACTCGATGCGTAAAACTCGGGGTTGGTTGATGCACAGCAGCGGGGTATCCATCGAGAAGATTTGCAAGGTACTGAATCACTCCAGCCCCGCAGTAACGATGGCGTACATCGGTTTAACGCAAGCCGAGATTGACGACACCTACGACGAGTTCGTGATCTGACAGAAGC
>NZ_CEUYZP010000023.1:0-3454 GCF_982223955.1 Pantoea sp. E956-1
CCTTTATCTACTGACTCCTCGCAGTTATAGCAGGCACCGGTAAACTGCATTTCCGGGCGTTTACGGTTAGCCAGGGCTATGGTTCTTTCCAGTTCTTCAAGCGCTGCGGCCTGGTCTAATTCGTCAGACATGCGCCACCTCCGCAAATGCCTTCTCACACCAGATAGAGATGTAGGTAATCTGGTCCTGCATTTCCTGCAGCGTCTTCGCTTCGCCGGTGCGGATTTCATGGTTGATGAGAGCGCGGATGAGATGCTCTAACTTCGAGTAGTAGCCGAGGCGCTGCTGAGTTTCCTGTCCGGCTGTTTTGCCATGCTTAACGATGCTTTTCACGTACAGGATGAAGTCGTTAGCGCCGCCTTCGACTGTGTATTTGTCACCGATTTCGATATGCATTTTGGTTTCCTATAGGCAATAAAAAACCGCTTTCGCGGCTCGTTTTGATTTCTCAATGGGTTCGTAGTTTTTCATTACGAATTCCAGCGTGCGGAGAAAACCTCATAGTTATCTATGATGGGGTTATCAGAAGCCATGCTGTTGCATTCGCCAAACTCAACATCTACCCATTGACTAATTTCTTCATCTGTTGCATCGTCTGGAACTTCAACTTCCACAGTCACGGTTATATATTTCATTGCGCCACCTTCTTAGCACCGCACAGGGTGCAGTATTGGTACCGACCACCAGCCTCTACTAAGCGAATGACATTCCAGTTATGACGGCATGGGCGCAGCGCCAGCAACTCCCTTGCCATGTCTACTTCATCACCTGTGCAAATTTCACTATTTTTCAGCTTGAACCTCAGCCTCTCATCACTAATCATTTCTCCTCCGGAATTTTTTATCATGATGCGAACTCCCCATATGCTTTAGCTCTTGCTTCAGAAGCCGCTAATTCTGCCAACTCAAAATCGTCGAAGTAGCCAATATGGCGCTGCTTACCGCTAATATGAACCCTAACGTGCCACCGATTACGCCGGAGATCCCAACTGGCACACTTTATGCCGCTAGTGTTATTTCTCTGCATGTTCTTATTTGCATTGTTCTGGCCGTTATCAGCCTCCCGGATGTTAGCCCATCGGTCATCGTTTCTGATGCGATTGATGTGATCTGCCTGCAATGGCAGGCGCCCAGTCATATAAAGAAATACCAGGCGCGCACACCTGTACTGCTTGCCGTCAACTTTTATTAGCCTGTAGCCTTCTTTAGTTAACCAACCTGCCACCTCGCCTGCCACATGGTTGCTTGCGGATTTTATCCTGGTGAAATTTCCACTTTCAGGATCATAGTGCAGCAATTCCTTAAGCCTTTCCTGAGTCAGCTTTTCCATCACTCACCCTCCACCTGATAACCGGCTGCGAGTATGGCCTCTCTATCAATATTAGCTCTGTCATTATATCCCTCGGCGTAATCAATGTGCGATTGCGTAGAGTCCCTGTTTATTTTCAAGTCTCGGGATAGTTTAACTGTTTGATTCGGAGGTTGAGAAAATATAGCGTATATTGGCTTGCCTCTGAATACCGCTGCCGCCACTCGATGGTATCCATCCCATATAATTGCTTTTCCTTCATAAAAAACAACAACGACCGGGTTTAATGCGGGCTTTTCCTTCAATTCTACATAATCAGCCGGATCCCTGCCGTCATCGATTAACATTTTTATTTCATTGTCCAGCCAATGACCTGCTGACTCTTGGTCGAACATGTAATTGAAAACCTGAGGAGATAGAAAACCTTCGACCCAAACGGAAAGATGTGGGTAAAACCATGCGTACGTTCCTTCGTCATTGTCTGATCGATATATGGCCGCCAATTCTCTCATTTCTTTTTGTGACATCGTCAAGGTCCGCTTCTGCTCTTCGGTCATGATGGCTCTCCTGCGCGGAGTTGGCGGAAATTATACAAAGCGAGACGGTACGTCTCTGAAGAAGGCTCCTCAGAAGCAAACAGAATTGACTCCAGGTCGCCGCTATCGATTATCTGTGCGATGTCCGCAGGTAAGGACTCAGCCCGCAAGTTATTGCGCTCTGCATCAAGCTCAGGTCCGACGCGAATCACCCGGTCAACCAGTCTTTGCACCCAGCGGTTAATTGAGAAATTGAACTCTTCTTTCGACTCAGGAAGCGCCACGCCCATAACAGCTAAGGCTGCTTCAATGTCTTTGGGAATGAATACACTATCCCTCTCCTGCTGCTTTACCTTCGCCGCCAGAGAGTCGCGCTCATTCTCCGCCTGAGCTAACTTCTGGGCAGGCGTTAGTCCATCGACGCGCTGCATGGTGATTGTGAGTGGTCCGATATCGGAATGCTGGAAAAGCAACTCAAGATAATTTATGGCACCCGATTGCTTGAATTGCTCAGCATAAGCTTCGGCCAATAACTGGCATACTCCCCCAGAAAACTCGAAACCGAATCCGCCATCACTGCGAGGGCCAGCGCCATGAAGTCGCATCTCTCCGGCAAGGATTTCGCCTAAGTTTTTACCCTCAATGCGATCAGTAGGAATACCTTCAAGTGCATTAACACAAGCAGAAATTCGGCGCTGAATTTCATCCTGGCTCTCTTCTGCGTTCATTCTCTTACCCCTTGTGCCGCTGTCAGGCTCAATGCCGCGGCGAAAATAGTTAGTCCTGCACCACGGCACCAAACCGGCCGCGCAGCTCTGTCTGATAGTCATTCCAGACAACATCAGGCTTCGTCATTACGATTCGTGGCAGCTGAGGATAGAAGGCTGCCTGTCGTGCATATTCACGGGTGGCGCGCTCCCTGCGCCGTGCTTCCAGTGATTCCGTCGTACGTGATTCAATCCGGCACCGACCACCGTACCGGGCGTTAATCTGCTGCTGTGCGTCCTGCATAGCCATCCTGTGAAGCCTGAGTGATTCTGCTTCATCAGGGCGTGCAGAGTACGCCGAAGGTTCGGTGAGGTTCATGGTCGGTGCCTTATTTGTTTACTTAGAGAGAAGAACCCATTCGCGTAGTTCTGCGTTCCAGATTGCACCGAGGTCTTTTGGGTGCTCGCATGGAAGAACTATTTGCTTGCCGGTATCGCGCTCAACTCCATGAGAAACTACCAGCGATGTTCTGCCCGTCTTTTCATTTTTGTGATAAATGGTCACAGCGATAATCATCGGAGGTTCCCTAAAACGGGGTGTCATCTTCCCAATCCATCGGCGGTTCATTGTTCGCCGGTGGAGTAGATTGCCCAGCCTGCTGCTGCGGACGCTGCTGATTTTGCTGTGGTCGGTTTCCCTGACCACCTTCCTGCTTACCGCCCAGCATCTGCATGGTGCCGCCCACATTGACCGTAACCTCGGTGGTGTAGCGTTCCTGTCCGCCCTGGTCCTGCCACTTGCGGGTGCGTAGCTGGCCTTCGATATAGACCTGCGAACCTTTGCGAAGGTATTCACCTGCAACCTCAGCAAGCTTCCCAAACAGCACTACGCGGTGCCATTCA
>NZ_CEUYZP010000024.1:0-3198 GCF_982223955.1 Pantoea sp. E956-1
GGGTGACGAGTGGCGGACGGGTGAGTAATGTCTGGGGATCTGCCCGATAGAGGGGGATAACCACTGGAAACGGTGGCTAATACCGCATAACGTCGCAAGACCAAAGAGGGGGACCTTCGGGCCTCTCACTATCGGATGAACCCAGATGGGATTAGCTAGTAGGCGGGGTAATGGCCCACCTAGGCGACGATCCCTAGCTGGTCTGAGAGGATGACCAGCCACACTGGAACTGAGACACGGTCCAGACTCCTACGGGAGGCAGCAGTGGGGAATATTGCACAATGGGCGCAAGCCTGATGCAGCCATGCCGCGTGTATGAAGAAGGCCTTCGGGTTGTAAAGTACTTTCAGCGGGGAGGAAGGCGATGGGGTTAATAACCCTGTCGATTGACGTTACCCGCAGAAGAAGCACCGGCTAACTCCGTGCCAGCAGCCGCGGTAATACGGAGGGTGCAAGCGTTAATCGGAATTACTGGGCGTAAAGCGCACGCAGGCGGTCTGTTAAGTCAGATGTGAAATCCCCGGGCTTAACCTGGGAACTGCATTTGAAACTGGCAGGCTTGAGTCTTGTAGAGGGGGGTAGAATTCCAGGTGTAGCGGTGAAATGCGTAGAGATCTGGAGGAATACCGGTGGCGAAGGCGGCCCCCTGGACAAAGACTGACGCTCAGGTGCGAAAGCGTGGGGAGCAAACAGGATTAGATACCCTGGTAGTCCACGCCGTAAACGATGTCGACTTGGAGGTTGTTCCCTTGAGGAGTGGCTTCCGGAGCTAACGCGTTAAGTCGACCGCCTGGGGAGTACGGCCGCAAGGTTAAAACTCAAATGAATTGACGGGGGCCCGCACAAGCGGTGGAGCATGTGGTTTAATTCGATGCAACGCGAAGAACCTTACCTACTCTTGACATCCAGCGAACTTGGCAGAGATGCCTTGGTGCCTTCGGGAACGCTGAGACAGGTGCTGCATGGCTGTCGTCAGCTCGTGTTGTGAAATGTTGGGTTAAGTCCCGCAACGAGCGCAACCCTTATCCTTTGTTGCCAGCGATTCGGTCGGGAACTCAAAGGAGACTGCCGGTGATAAACCGGAGGAAGGTGGGGATGACGTCAAGTCATCATGGCCCTTACGAGTAGGGCTACACACGTGCTACAATGGCGCATACAAAGAGAAGCGACCTCGCGAGAGCAAGCGGACCTCACAAAGTGCGTCGTAGTCCGGATCGGAGTCTGCAACTCGACTCCGTGAAGTCGGAATCGCTAGTAATCGTGGATCAGAATGCCACGGTGAATACGTTCCCGGGCCTTGTACACACCGCCCGTCACACCATGGGAGTGGGTTGCAAAAGAAGTAGGTAGCTTAACCTTCGGGAGGGCGCTTACCACTTTGTGATTCATGACTGGGGTGAAGTCGTAACAAGGTAACCGTAGGGGAACCTGCGGTTGGATCACCTCCTTACCTGAAGATACCTTCCCGCGCAGTGTCCACACAGATTGTCTGATAAAAAGTAACGAGCAGAAAAAACCTCTACAGGCTTGTAGCTCAGGTGGTTAGAGCGCACCCCTGATAAGGGTGAGGTCGGTGGTTCAAGTCCACTCAGGCCTACCAAATTTCTTCTCATGCTGCGTTATGCGCGCGGTCGTTTACCTGAGTAAACTTCCCTTCCGCATGCCTTGCCTGAAAAGAAATTGCATCCTTCTCCTGAAGAATGTAACTCGGTTGAGTGGTAGTAGTGGTCTCTGCAGTAACTGTATGGGGCTATAGCTCAGCTGGGAGAGCGCCTGCCTTGCACGCAGGAGGTCAGCGGTTCGATCCCGCTTAGCTCCACCATACCGTTTATCTGTTTTTTTCTGAAATACCTCAGAGCATACCGGCAACGGTGTGCTGCGACGTATTATGCTCTTTAACAATCCGGAACAAGCTGAAAATTGAAACGACGCAGCGCGTCATTCCTCCGTAATAAGGAATGACAGGCGATGCGTTCGAGTCTCTCAAATGCTTGCAATTCGCAGCGTTGTAAAACGCCTGTGGGTTGTGAGGTTAAGCGACTAAGCGTACACGGTGGATGCCCAGGCAGTCAGAGGCGATGAAGGACGTGCTAATCTGCGTAAAGCGACGGTAAGGTGATATGAACCGCTACAGCCGTCGATGTCCGAATGGGGAAACCCGGTGCACTCTGTGCATCATTGCAGCATGAATACATAGTGCTGCAAGGCGAACCGGGGGAACTGAAACATCTAAGTACCCCGAGGAAAAGAAATCAACCGAGATTCCCCCAGTAGCGGCGAGCGAACGGGGAGCAGCCCAGAGCCTGAATCAGTTTGTGTGTTAGTGGAAGCGTCTGGAAAGTCGCAGGGTACAGGGTGATACTCCCGTACACAAAAACACACATGCTGTGAGCTCGATGAGTAAGGCGGGACACGTGGTATCCTGTCTGAATATGGGGGGACCATCCTCCAAGGCTAAATACTCCTGACTGACCGATAGTGAACCAGTACCGTGAGGGAAAGGCGAAAAGAACCCCGGCGAGGGGAGTGAAACAGAACCTGAAACCGTGTACGTACAAGCAGTGGGAGCCTTCTTTATGGGGGTGACTGCGTACCTTTTGTATAATGGGTCAGCGACTTATATTCTGTAGCAAGGTTAACCGTATAGGGGAGCCGCAGGGAAACCGAGTCTTAACTGGGCGTTAAGTTGCAGGGTATAGACCCGAAACCCGGTGATCTAGCCATGGGCAGGTTGAAGGTTGGGTAACACTAACTGGAGGACCGAACCGACTAATGTTGAAAAATTAGCGGATGACCTGTGGCTGGGGGTGAAAGGCCAATCAAACCGGGAGATAGCTGGTTCTCCCCGAAAGCTATTTAGGTAGCGCCTCGTGAACTCATCTCCGGGGGTAGAGCACTGTTTCGGCTAGGGGGCCATCCCGGCTTACCAACCCGATGCAAACTGCGAATACCGGAGAATGTTATCACGGGAGACACACGGCGGGTGCTAACGTCCGTCGTGAAGAGGGAAACAACCCAGACCGCCAGCTAAGGTCCCAAAGTCATGGTTAAGTGGGAAACGATGTGGGAAGGCACAGACAGCCAGGATGTTGGCTTAGAAGCAGCCATCATTTAAAGAAAGCGTAATAGCTCACTGGTCGAGTCGGCCTGCGCGGAAGATGTAACGGGGCTAAACCATGCACCGAAGCTGCGGCAGCG
>NZ_CEUYZP010000025.1:0-1499 GCF_982223955.1 Pantoea sp. E956-1
AAATCTGGGCCAGAGAACAAAAGATCGACTCTGTTCTCCTGGATGAATGCGGCGTGATCCGCCTTCATCGGAAGAGGTTCTCGGCCAATCACGGGTACCCACTTAGCGTAAGCCATTCTTGTGAGTTTCGTAACGGCCTCGGCATCACTAATCGTTGCAATTCGCATCGTCTCGATCATGGTATTGCCATAACACCTGTTACGAGCCCCACAGAAACGCGCTGAGCGCGTTTATGGTCAAACAAAACCTGATAACTGTTCCACAACATTCTCCATGTCTGCACATCAATCTCTTTCAACATCCGGATAAGCATAAAATCACCTCTTCAATTTATTAAAATTGACCCTGTACAAAGCATAAGTATCTGTACCTAATATATATAGCGTGGTAAAAAATAACAGAGATATTGAATAATAAATCATTTTTATACAATATAAATTCATGGGGGGGCTAATGAAAAGACGCTATGTGATTGCAGACGTATTTACTGACAAACCTTTTAGCGGTAATCCGGTTGCAGTCGTTCTGGATGCTGAGGGACTGACCACTGAGCAAATGCAGTTACTTGCCGTTGAGTTTGGCTACAGTGAAACGACCTTTGTATTGCCCCCTGAAGATTCCTTAAATACTGCTCATGTCCGTATATTTACGCCGTCTCGTGAAATTCCTTTCGCTGGTCATCCTAACTTGGGGACTGCTTTTGTGCTGGCAAATCAGGCCACACTGAATGGCAGGTCATTGCCTGAAATTCTGCTGTTCGAAGAGGCTGCCGGGCTGGTGCCGGTCAGGCTTCTTAAAGAAAATGAGGCGGCTACCGGTGCAGAACTTCTTGTGCCTGAAGCATTATCCTGCCGCACAGAAGTCAGCCCGAAAAAGGTAGCCGCCTGCCTCTCTCTGGAAACCAGTGACATTCGGACAAAAATACATATGCCTCTTGTCGCCTCGGTTGGTTTGCCTTTTCTGGTTGTCGAGCTCGCAACCCGGGATGCTCTTCGCCGTTGCGTACCAAATTTACAGGGTTTCCGGACTGTTCTGCCTCTCGATGGTGCGGTTTCTGTTTATGCCTATACGCTGGAAACTGCTCCGGAAGACCAGTGTGATGTGCATGCCCGCATGTTTACTCCGCGAATGACCGAAGATCCGGCGACAGGGAGTGCAACAGCAGCAGTGACAGCCCTGCTGGCACAGCTTCGCAATGAGAAAGTGCTCTCGCTCCGGGTAAGCCAGGGCGTAGACATGGGACGGGCCAGCATGTTGTATTCAGGCTATGACGGCACGTCAGAAATACCGTCCGTCACGGTGGGAGGCAAAACCGTTATTGTGATGGAAGGCTCATTTAACCTGCCCTGAAGTACGAGTGGATGATCCGCTGTGAGCGAGAAGCGGACATTTTGGATATAACTCATAGACATTATGAGCAGCACAGCTTTGATAATCATTTAGAAATTGTGACTAAAAGCTGGCGGTTAGTGAGTTTTTCCTAATGATAAATATCATCA
>NZ_CEUYZP010000026.1:0-938 GCF_982223955.1 Pantoea sp. E956-1
GGTCAAGACTGCCGCTTTGGCGGGCAAGCCGATTGCCGTGATCTGCCACGGCAGCTGGGTGCTGATCTCGGCAGGACTGGTCAATGGCAAGACCATGACCAGCTACAAAACGGTCAAGGACGATCTGGTCAATGCCGGGGTCAACTGGGTCGACCAGGAAGTAGTCAAGGACGGCAACCTGATCAGCAGCCGCCAGCCGGATGATGTGCCAGCGTTCAGTCAGGCCCTGATTGACGCACTGGCTGCATAAGAGCTGAAATCGCTTTCGCGAGAAGGCTCGCTCCCACAGGTGAATGCATTCCAAGTGTGGGAGCGAGCCTGCTCGCGAAGGGGCCACCCGCTTTTCATCGCAGGCCAGACCGGAGCACGCCTCAACACGCTATACTCCCGCTCTTTTTTCCGGAGCGACGTCATGTCCCTGCCTAGCCTGCGCCTCAAAGCCAACGCCGACCGTCGCCTGCGCAACGGCCACTTGTGGGTCTACAGCAACGAAATCGACGTGGCCGCCACGCCTCTGCACGGCTTCAAGGCCGGCGATCAGGCGGTGCTCGAAGCCGCTGGCGGCAAGCCGTTGGGCATCGTCGCCATGAGCCCGAACAACCTGATCTGCGCGCGCCTGCTGTCGCGCGACATCAAACTGGCCCTCGACAAGTCGCTGCTGGTGCATCGCCTGAACGTCGCGCTGTCGTTGCGCGAGCGCCTGTTCGACAAGCCGTTCTATCGTCTGGTCTACGGCGACTCCGACCTGCTGCCGGGTCTGGTGGTCGATCGTTTCGGCGACATCCTCGTGGTGCAGATCGCCTCGGCGACCATGGAAGCGCATAAACACGACGTGATCGCCGCGCTGACCCAGGTGCTCAAGCCGAGCGGCATCCTGTTCAAGAACGACTCCGCCGCCCGCGACGCCGAAGGCCTCACCCGCTACGTCGAAACCGTAT
>NZ_CEUYZP010000027.1:0-933 GCF_982223955.1 Pantoea sp. E956-1
AATGTCTGCTTTGTGCCAGAAGCGGACGTTGCTGATTTTAATCTTCAAACAGGATCGGTATAGGCGACAGATGTAACAAATGACGTTTAAACTTCCATAGAGTTTTTAAGGAGAATAAATTTCATATGCGAATTCCAGATTATCCTTCACAAGATTCTGATAAGTGGGCCCAGGTAGATGCCTGGTTTTCTGAAAAGCTCGCTCCTGAAGATGTAGATTTAAAATACGCTCTCGCCAATAACACAGAACAGGGATTGCCCACACATGATGTCTCTGCTTTACAGGGAAAAATGCTGGCGATTTTCATTCAAATGTCGCGTGCCGTCCGTGTTCTTGAAATAGGCACGCTTGGGGGGTATAGCACCTTATGGATGGCCCGGGCTCTCCCACCACATGGAAGCGTAACGACAATTGAATTCAACGAGCACCATGCAGAGGTTGCTCGCCAGAATATAAACAAAGCGGGGCTGGCTGAGCGTGTCACATTGCATAGAGGAGCGGCACTTGATGTCTTACCCACACTTAATGCTCCCTTTGACCTGATTTTTATCGATGCCGATAAAGTGAATAACCCCCACTATCTTGAATGGGCTATCAAACTGTCGAAACAAGGCACTGTTATCGTAGGAGATAACACTGTGCGCGGTGGCAGTGTAATCGACTCCAGTAGTGAAGATCCGAACGTTAAAGGTCTGCGAGAATTTGTCGAAATGATTTCTGAGGATGAGCGCCTTGAAGCGACAGCAGTACAGACTGTTGGTGAAAAAGGATGGGATGGTTTCGTCATGGCTATCGTTAAAACCCGATGATGATATTTATCATTAGGAAAAACTCACTAACCGCCAGCTTTTAGTCACAATTTCTAAATGATTATCAAAGCTGTGCTGCTCATAATGTCTATGAGTTATATCCAAAATGTCCGCTTCTCGCTCA
>NZ_CEUYZP010000028.1:0-790 GCF_982223955.1 Pantoea sp. E956-1
GGATGTCGACCACGGTCACCGCTTCCACGCCGAGCACGCGAAACAGCGCATCTTTCAGTTCTTCGAGCACTTGCGGGCTGAGGGTCGGCGCGTCGATGTAGACGTTCGGCGGAATCATCTCCACCGCATCCAGATTGAGATTGCGCCCACCGAGGATAGCCAGGACTTCCTGGGTGATGCCGACGCGGTCGATGAAACTGACGTGAATACGCATGGGGGCGGTTCAGTGATCTGCAGAGCGGAGGGGGGCAAGTATGCCTTAAATCAAAAACCCCCTCACCCCAGCCCTCTCCCGGAGGGAGAGGGAGCCGACCGAGGTGTCTGAGGTTATGCATCGACCTGAAAGTACCGGGCGATTATGGATTCAGTGATGCAGGATCAGTTCGACGCAATGCTGCAGCATCCCCCAATCGGTTCCCTCTCCCTCCGGGAGAGGGCTAGGGTGAGGGGCTTTTTGTGGGAAGTGTGGAAGTCGAGGGCGGCGTACAAAAAATACCGAAAAGTCCGACAGAAGCTCTGGTTGCGGCCGTTGGGCGCGACTTTTATAGTCTCCGTTCGCAGATAACTCTGCGACGATCTTGGGCGGTCGAATACAGCACCAGACCCCTCTTTGGAGTGAACTTTATGACCGACCAAGTAATGCCGCGCTATCTCCCCATCGACACCTACGACGCCGAATCCCCGGTGCTCTTCATCAATACCCACACTGAACTCAGCGACATGGCCGCCTGTGCGATGCACCGGTTTGTGGTCGTGCGCGATCTGGCCGACACCTTTGCCAGCCTTAACC
>NZ_CEUYZP010000029.1:0-686 GCF_982223955.1 Pantoea sp. E956-1
GGCAAGGGCGATCCCGCGAGGAACGCTGGCGACCTGAAAACCGAACCCTGGAGCGTGGTGATTGACGGGGAGGTGGGTAAGCCGGGGCGTTATGCGCTGGAAGACTTCATGAAACCGTATCAGTTGGAGGAGCGTATTTATCGTCTGCGCTGCGTCGAGGCGTGGTCGATGGTCATTCCCTGGATCGGCTTTCCCATCTCGGCCTTGCTCAAGCAGGTGGAACCGACTTCCAAAGCGAAGTACATCCGCTTCGAAACCTTGCAGGATCCCAAGAGCATGCCCGGCCAGCGTTCCGGTTTTGCGTTGATCGACTGGCCGTATGTCGAAGGCCTGCGTCTCGATGAGGCGATGAATCCTTTGGCGATCCTGGCGGTGGGCATGTATGGCCGCGAACTGCCGAACCAGAACGGCGCGCCTTTGCGTCTGGTGGTGCCGTGGAAGTACGGCTTCAAAAGCGTGAAATCCATTGTGCGCATCAGTCTGGTCAGCGAGCAGCCGAAGACCACTTGGCAAAGCATTGCTGCCGATGAGTATGGCTTCTACGCGAATGTGAATCCTACCGTCGACCATCCACGCTGGACCCAGGCGCGCGAGCGGCGCTTGCCGAACAGCCTGTTCAAACCGAATGTGCGCGATACGCAGATGTTCAACGGCTACTCGGATGAAGTCGCTTCTTTATATACAGG
>NZ_CEUYZP010000030.1:0-649 GCF_982223955.1 Pantoea sp. E956-1
CTCCCAGAGGGAGAGGGGACTGACCGAGGTGTTCTTGTGGGTTACATCGACCTGCAATATCGAGTCGAATACAGATTCGGGAAAGCATGGAGATCGGCTCCCTTCCCCCTCGCCCCCTGGGGGAGAGGGCTGGGGTGAGGGGGATGGATTTCAGCTACACCACAAATCTCTGCCTCACTCCGCCAGAAACATCTCCCGACTCAACCCATGCCGCTGCATCTTTTCATTGAACGTGCGGCGCGGCAGTTGCAGTTCTTCGAGTACGGCTTTGACATCACCCTTGTGCCGGGTCAGCGCCGCGCGCAGGCATTGCGCTTCGAACGCTTCCTGCTGCGCCGCCAGCGATTGCCCCGGATCGATTCCGGCGACCGGTTCATCAAGCCCCAGTACCTGACGCTCGGCAACGTTGGCCAGTTCGCGGACGTTGCCCGGCCAGCCGTGACGGCACAGCGACATGATCGCCGCCGAGTTGAAACGGATCGAACCGCGCTTCTCGTGCTCCATGCGCGAGATCAGTTCGTTCATCAGCAGCGGGATGTCTTCGACGCGCTCACGCAGTGGCGCCATCTCGATCGGGAACACGTTCAGGCGATAGTAGAGGTCTTCGCGGAACGAGCCGATCTCGATCATGCTTTCGAGATTCTTGTGC
>NZ_CEUYZP010000031.1:0-598 GCF_982223955.1 Pantoea sp. E956-1
GACCATGACCTTCTCCGCGCAAGGCCAGTTATTGCTGGATAAAGCAGCGAACGTCGCCGAATGGACCGGCATCAAGATTTCCGCCAACCAGTTGCGCGCATTGGGCGAGCTGAAAGCCAACGACCTCGACAAGACGCCACAGATCAGCGGCGGCATTTCCATTGCCCAGTTCGATCTGGCGAAATTCGTCGACAGCATCGGCCAGACACTGCCGGCGATGGGCGAAGGCAGCCTGAGCAAGGTCGAACTGGTCAGCCGCGTTGCTGCCACTCCGACCAGTCTGTCGTTCGACAACATCAACCTGAAACTCGATGACAGCAGCTTCAGCGGCCGCATCGCCATCGAGGACTTCGCCAAACAGTCGCTGCGCGCGATTCTCAAGGCCGACACGTTCAACGTCGACCGCTACCTGCCACCGAAATCGGCTCAGGCTAACAACGCCACGCAAACCCGTCAGGCCGAAGTCGCCAGCACCGAGGCCGGCGCCGTCGCGGGTACCACGCCGCTGCCGGACAAACCGAGCAAAACCGCCTGGAGCACCGAGCGCCTGCTGCCGGTCGAACGCCTGGCCAAACTCGACGTCGATGCCGATCTGACT
>NZ_CEUYZP010000032.1:0-584 GCF_982223955.1 Pantoea sp. E956-1
GGCCGGCGTGAAGGGGCGAGGACACGGGTAATCGTTGGCTCGTTGAGCAAACGGTCGAGCAGATGTTCACCGGTCAGTCCGGTGGCTCCGGCAAGCAATACGTGCTGAGGCGTCAAGTACATAGTGTCTCTCCCTTGATACTGTTCAGCTTAGTTGCCTTTTTTCGCCGCGTCGTTCAATGCGCTGCTTTGCAAAGCTTTGCGTGCTTGCTGTTTTCGTAGCAGTTGCCAGTGCGACAGTACGGTTTTCGGCGCCCAGATCTGCGGCTCCGAGGCTTCGAAGCCGTCGGCCAGCTCACGTTCGGCAACGGTGGCCTTGGCCAGTTTGAATGCCTGCTCAAGGTCGTCGGTCTGGTTCAGTGCCTGGGCAAACAGCGCATCGCCGAAATAAGTGAAGTTGGCTTCTTCCGAGCAACCGAACGACACCCGATCGGCGCGCGAGGCGGTCATGATCAGCGTGCGTTCGTCTTTCAGCGCCGGGATGAAACCGCCGGAATAGCACGAGGAAATCACGATGACCTTGTCGCGATGCTTCAGCGGCGCGAGCACGGCGGCGAGCTCATCGGCGGGCAGGTCGGCCAGTTC
>NZ_CEUYZP010000033.1:0-570 GCF_982223955.1 Pantoea sp. E956-1
GATCCTTTGGCAGATGAAGCGCGAGAAGGACCCGTTCATCGATGCGCAGGGTAAAGAGGCGCTGAATTTTCAGATCACGGTGGCGATAGCCTCAATGATCTGCTTCCTGCTCATGCTGCTGATCATTGGTTTCTTCCTCTTTGGTTTGCTTGCAATCGCGGCATTGGTCCTGACGATCATTGCAGGGGTCAAAGCCAACGAAGGTTTCCCGTACAGATATCCGTTCACTTGGCGACTGATCAAGTAACAGTCTCTTGTATCGCAATATGGAAATGCCCCGGCTTATCGGGCATTTTTATTTGTGCAACTCAATAATTGGTTTTTGTTGTAGGACTAGTCTTTTAACGATGTGCGGTTTGGCATTTATTTGCTGATATTTCTCTATTACATGTTTGGTCACAACTGATCGACCACGTGCTTATTCTCGTTCTTGTTATTGACGCGAGCGGGTTGTTAAAGTTGCCCGATGCAATGTTTCGATTGAAACATTTCGATATGTTCAAGCCATCGATGGCACTTGAATTCCCCAGTAATCAGTGTTGATAAAATCAGCCGGTTCACCCGTCGAGC
>NZ_CEUYZP010000034.1:0-569 GCF_982223955.1 Pantoea sp. E956-1
TTGGGGTACGATTCTGTGTTACCTGATGCTTAGAGGCTTTTCCTGGAAGCTGGGCATTTATCACTTCAGCACCGTAGTGCCTCGTCGTCACGCCTCAGCGTTAACAAGCGTCCGGATTTACCTGGACGCTCCGCCTACACGCTTAAACCGGGACAACCGTCGCCCGGCTGATATAGCCTTCTCCGTCCCCCCTTCGCAGTAACACCGAGTACAGGAATATTAACCTGTTTCCCATCGACTACGCCTTTCGGCCTCGCCTTAGGGGTCGACTCACCCTGCTCCGATTAACGTTGAACAGGAACCCTTGGTCTTCCGGCGAGCGGGCTTTTCACCCGCTTTATCGTTACTTATGTCAGCATTCGCACTTCTGATACCTCCAGCATGCCTCACAGCACACCTTCGACGGCTTACAGAACGCTCCCCTACCCAACAACGCATAAGCGTCGCTGCCGCAGCTTCGGTGCATGGTTTAGCCCCGTTACATCTTCCGCGCAGGCCGACTCGACCAGTGAGCTATTACGCTTTCTTTAAATGATGGCTGCTTCTAAGCCAACATCCTGGCTGTCTGT
>NZ_CEUYZP010000035.1:0-569 GCF_982223955.1 Pantoea sp. E956-1
CCGAGTAAGTGTCCTTCTCGACGATGTGGTACTCGATGCCCAGTTCTTTCAGGTAGGCCGGCAGCACGTGCTCGGGAAAGCCCGGCTGTTTCTGGTCCATGTTCACCGCGACGATGTCGAACTTGATCGGTGCAACCTTCTGCAGGTGCATCAGCACGTCAAGCATGGTGTAGCTGTCCTTGCCCACGGACAGGCAGACCATGACCTTGTCGCCGTCTTCGATCATGTTGAAATCGGCGACCGCTTCGCCGGCCAGGCGGCGCAGGCGCTTTTGCAGTTTGTTCTGGTTGACCGTAAGAGTGCCCATGACGCGAAATCCGTGAGGTGTGACGAAAGGCCGGCATTTTACGCAAAAACCCCAGTAGCGCGAAGCATCTGTGGCGAGGGGATTTATCCCCGTTCGGCTGCGCAGCAGGCGTAAAACCTATGCATGCGGTCTTTCAGTTAAACCGCAGTGATGGTTTTGGGGCCGCGTCGCGGCCTAACAGGGATAAATTTCCTCGCCACAGGCACAAGCAGGTGTTGTGGTTGACCCAAGGCATCTGTGATGAAATGCGACCCCACTCTTT
>NZ_CEUYZP010000036.1:0-554 GCF_982223955.1 Pantoea sp. E956-1
GTCATATAGCCAGTGATATTGCTGGCGACTTCTGATTAACGAGATTTCGGTGCAATTTTCCAAAGAAAGCCAGATTACATTGGTGGTTACCAGCTGCGGTCGACTCGATCTGCTCAAGGCCACTCTCGATAGCTTCGACCGGTACAACACGGCACCCATTCGTGAAGTGTTCATCACCGAAGATGCCGGCGACGAAGGCGTTGCCGGGATTCTGCCTGCCCACTGGAAAGAGCATTGCACGATCTTCGTCAATCGTCCGAAGCTGGGCCAGTTGGAAGCGATCGACCTGGCCTACGGGCAGGTCAGCACACCCTATATCTTTCATTGCGAAGACGACTGGGAGTTCTACCGTCCAGGGTTCGTGGAAGACTCGATGACCGTTCTGCAGGCCCGGCCGGAAATTCTGCAGATCTGGTTGCGCAGCTATAATCACGATCTGCGGGTTCACAGTCCTTACATCCATTTGGGCGCGCGCGAGATTGTCGATGGCGTTGCGTGTTATCCGCTGATTTCCGACAAGCCGGAGTGGCAGGGGTTCTCGCTGAACCCTGGGT
>NZ_CEUYZP010000037.1:0-548 GCF_982223955.1 Pantoea sp. E956-1
CCCAACGGCACACTGAAGTCGTATCCCGGCTTCCCGCATGGCATGCCGACGACGCAAGCGGAAACCATCAATGCGGATTTGTTGGCGTTTATTCGCGGGTAATCGCCTCAATCAGGACTACCGCGATATCGGCAACACTGATCCCCTGTGGGAGCGGGCTTGCCCGCGAAGGCGTCGCTCCAGTCTAATTATCTGCGAATGACACTCCGCCTTCGCAAGCAGGCTCGCTCCCACAGTTTTGAACGGCGGTGACTCAGGTGCCGGCAATCAACTGCCGAGCCGCCTTACTGTGATCGGCGATCAAACCTTTCAGGTCCAACCTTTCAACCTGCCCATCAACCACACGCCACTTGCTGCCAATCATCACTCGATCCGCCCGATCCACGCCACACAGCAGCAACGCCGAAATCGAATCATGGCTACCGGAGAAGCGCAGTTCATCGAGCTTGAACAACGCCAGATCCGCCTGTTTGCCCACGGCGATTTCGCCGATGTCGCTGCGACCGAGCAGGCTCGCCGACCCCTTGGTCGCCCAGCCCAGCACGTGT
>NZ_CEUYZP010000038.1:0-525 GCF_982223955.1 Pantoea sp. E956-1
GTTTCGGGAAACGGCGAAAATCAGCTCGATACCTTCACGTACGCCCCAGGCTCTGCCGAAGCAGACTCCAACCTGCGCGGCCGGTTGATCCGGCAGACAGATCCGTCAGGTTCGCTGGACATCACCGGCTATGCCCTCACCGGACAGGCACTGGTGGAAAAGCGCACTTTTCACGATAACGAAGCGTTCACCAGCCATCAGGTGTTCAGTCCGCTTGGCGCCGTGCTTGAACAGACCGATGCCGGCGGCCATCACAGAGCATCGCGCTATGGTCTTGCCGGGCAGCTCAGGCAAATGGAGCTGCAAGTCGAGACGAAAGTCACGCAGGTCTTGCTGGATGCGCAATACAACGCCAACAATCAGATCACCTCGCAACTGGCCGGTAACGGTGTCCTGAGTCAGTGGACGTATGACCCGGCCGACGGACGCCTGCATACGCGCACCAGTCAAAAAACTGCTCAGCCCAGGTTGCAGGATCTGCAATATTTCTACGATCGCGCCGGCAATATCATCCGCATCGAAGAC
>NZ_CEUYZP010000039.1:0-514 GCF_982223955.1 Pantoea sp. E956-1
ACGTCCTTCATCGCCTCTGACTGCCTGGGCATCCACCGTGTACGCTTAGTCGCTTAACCTCACAACCCACAGGCGTTTTACAACGCTGCGAATTGCAAGCATTTGAGAGACTCGAACGCATCGCCTGCCATTCCTTATTACGGAGGAATGACGCGCTGCGTCGTTTCAATTTTCAGCTTGTTCCGGATTGTTAAAGAGCAATATCTTAAACATGACTCGTAAGTCATCTTTAAGATATGTGGGTAACATCTTTCACCTGTCACCAAGCTTTGGCGTCCCCTAGGGGATTCGAACCCCTGTTACCGCCGTGAAAGGGCGATGTCCTGGGCCTCTAGACGAAGGGGACAATTAAGTCTGTCTTCGAAAGACACTTTGCTCGTTATTTTCT
This sequence comes from Pantoea sp. E956-1, assembly GCF_982223955.1. Lineage (NCBI taxonomy): Bacteria > Pseudomonadati > Pseudomonadota > Gammaproteobacteria > Enterobacterales > Erwiniaceae > Pantoea > Pantoea sp. E956-1. The sequence continues at coordinate 389 of NZ_CEUYZP010000039.1, forward strand.
ATCAGACAATCTGTGTGGACACTGCGCGGGAAGGTATCTTCAGGTAAGGAGGTGATCCAACCGCAGGTTCCCCTACGGTTACCTTGTTACGACTTCACCCCAGTCATGAATCACAAAGTGGTAAGC
>NZ_CEUYZP010000040.1:0-505 GCF_982223955.1 Pantoea sp. E956-1
GTTCTACGACACCAACGCCAACGTTGACATGACGTTCGTGCACAGCGCGCGCTCGCCGAAAGACATCATTTACCACCGCGAACTCGAGCACATGGCGTCGCGGATCGACAACTTCAGCCTGCACCTGATCTGCGAAAAGCACGGCCTCGGTGAGCCATGGGCCGGTTATCGCGGTTATCTGAATCACAAGATGCTCGAACTGATGGTCCCGGACTTCCTCGAACGCGAAGTGTTCTGCTGCGGCCCGACGCCATACATGACTGCGGTCAAACGCCTGCTGGAAGCGGCCGGCTACGACATGTCGCGCTACCACGAAGAATCCTTCGGCGCCACGCCACCCGAGGCCCGCGCCGACGCAGTGGAACAGGCCGAACAAGCCGCCGATGCGCCGGAAATCGACGCCGCGGATCTGCATCAGGTTGAATTCACCGCGTCCGGCAAAAGCATTCGCGTCGGCCCGGGCGAAACTGTCCACGCAGCCGCCGCCAAACTCGGCCTGATGATC
>NZ_CEUYZP010000041.1:0-500 GCF_982223955.1 Pantoea sp. E956-1
GGGCCGATATAATGCGGCCCTTTGCCGTCGCTTCGTCTAATGACGTTTCGAACAGGCCTTTGGCCGCAGCCTCCGTGGAAGAACCTAATGAAAAGCGCAGAAATCCGTGAAGCCTTCCTTCGCTTCTTCGAAGAGCAAGGCCACACCCGTGTAGCCTCCAGCTCTTTGATTCCGGGCAACGACCCAACCCTGCTGTTCACCAACGCGGGGATGAACCAGTTCAAGGACTGCTTCCTGGGCCAGGAAAAACGTGCGTACACCCGTGCCACCAGCAGCCAGAAATGCGTGCGCGCCGGCGGCAAGAACAGTGACCTGGAAAACGTCGGTTATACCGCGCGTCACCACACGTTCTTCGAAATGCTCGGTAACTTCAGCTTCGGCGACTACTTCAAGCACGACGCGATCACCTTTGCCTGGACCTTCCTGACTGGCGTGCTCAAGCTGCCGAAGGAAAAGCTCTGGGTCACTGTCTACGCCACCGACGACTAAGCGTATGACAT
>NZ_CEUYZP010000042.1:0-497 GCF_982223955.1 Pantoea sp. E956-1
TCTGTATTCCACCCGCCGTCTGGTCGAAGCCGGAATCGAGCGCGGGCATGAAATGGTGGTGATCGACACCTTGCGCGCCTACATGAACATTGCCAGCCACAAGCCGCAGATCCATTACCGCGGCAAACCGCTGGAAGGTTTCGACGCGGTGATCCCGCGGATCGGCGCATCGGTGACGTTCTACGGCTGCGCGGTGTTGCGTCAGTTCGAAATGATGGGCGTGTTCCCGCTCAACGAGTCGGTGGCCATTGCCCGCTCGCGGGACAAATTGCGTTCGCTGCAGCTGCTGTCGCGGCGCGGCATCGGTTTGCCGGTCACCGGTTTTGCCCACTCGCCGGACGATATTCCCGACCTGATCGCCATGGTCAACGGCGCACCGCTGGTGATCAAGGTGCTGGAAGGCACTCAGGGCATCGGCGTGGTGCTGTGCGAAACCGCGACGGCGGCAGAGTCGGTGATCGAAGCGTTCATGGGCCTGAAGCAGAACATCATGGTTC
>NZ_CEUYZP010000043.1:0-493 GCF_982223955.1 Pantoea sp. E956-1
AATAGTGAAGAGGCTGTGCGGATTCAGAAGCTGCTGCTTATTGAGCGCGAGTCGCTGCAGCAGCAGATTGAATCGAGCAAAGCGGAAGTCGAAGAGCTGAAACACAAACTCGACGAAGTTTATGCCTCGAAGTCCTGGCGCCTTACTCGACCCATTCGCGGCGGCCGACGTGCGCTGTGGATGCTTCGAAACAGGCTCAGCAACCCACGCGTCGTGCTGCGGCCTATTTATCAGCGGCTGCCATTTCTGATTGGCGTGCGCATGCGATTGAGACATTGCATCAAGGCTGTGCAAACCAAGTTTATGCGAGCCATCAACTCGCAAAATAATTTGAAGTCGTTGCAGGTCATTGCCGACCGGCGTTTTGGCTACTCGCTGGATGTGCCTGTGTTCGATGTGCGGCCGATCATTGATGTCTCGATCGTTACCTATAACAGCTGCAAATGGGTGGATGGATTCTTCGTCTCCCTGAAGGCACAGGACTATCCACTCC
>NZ_CEUYZP010000044.1:0-489 GCF_982223955.1 Pantoea sp. E956-1
TTCCTGTCGTGCTCTCGGTCGCCGTGTTGTCTTCCGTGGCGCTTATCTACTGGTAATAGTGATCGTGCTTGTCTCGGCCATAAGCCAACCGATAGCCGACCGGCTTCGTATACGCCCACAGCCAGGCAAAGGGCCACAGCATTCCGCCGAACACCAGCGACATCAGGCACAGCGCCTTGATGGCGTCAGCTTGGGGATGATGCCGTTTCTCGGCGATGACTTCCGGCAGGACGTGGAGTTTCCAGAATATCCAGATGGCCAGTATCGGCACCAGAACAAGCACGAACCAGACGAGCACATCGGCGATCGAGTCTTCCAGATGTGCGGATACGGCGTGTGCCGTCATGGGAATGAGGGTCGTCGCGATGGTCAAGGCGACGACGAGTCGAGACCGCAATGTCGGAAGAAACATATAGCGCCCCTTTCCCCAATGAAACCCCTGCATTCAGCTCGTCACGGGGTAGTCTTTTTATCAGGATGCTCATGCAA
>NZ_CEUYZP010000045.1:0-483 GCF_982223955.1 Pantoea sp. E956-1
ATTATCAATTGTACGATCTCCATCAGCCCACTCAATCACCGCCTCCTGTACGAAATCGTTCAGAGACCCGAGATCCACGGCAACTTTCAAACCCAAACCTTGAAGCATATCCTTTCCGTAAAACAACAAATCTTTCTCATTGTCAGGCCGAAGCCCCGCTCTATTTTTAAAATCCATTAACTCATCGTCACTGGCGGCAGCTAACCAAGGCAAGCTTTTGGCTCGCCCGATACTAATATCACGAGAGTTCGGTCTCAATAAGTCTCCTATCTCCATATGCGTATATTGATACTTGGCATTCAAGGCTGCGAAAGATGCGTGGTAGCGAAACTCCCCGAATTTTGAGGTGGTCTTTTGGGGCTGAGCACCAGCGTCCAGGGCAAAAAAAACAAAATCGTGATTTCCATAACGCGAAATATTAATTGTTCCTGAGTTACCCAGATAATCCTCTTTGGTTCTTTCGCTTCGCAACGTGAATAACGT
>NZ_CEUYZP010000046.1:0-479 GCF_982223955.1 Pantoea sp. E956-1
GGGTGAGCGTGGGCTTGCGGCTGCTGCGGTCGAACAGCTGCAAATCCAGATCAATCTCGAGACTGGCGACCGCGGCGCTGATGGTTGACTGACTGCGCCCCAGTTTGCGCGCCGCTGCGGAAAATGAGCCCTGCGTCGCTGCCTGCACAAATGCCAACAGCACTTCCTGCGAAGCCATGAACTATCGCCTTGATCGATGGTTATTGGTTATGAAGTATCGGTATTAAGTTGGATCATGGCAACCATCGTCAAACAAGGAGTCAGCCCATGACTGCCCACAAGTCCATTACCGAACGTGTTTTCCAAGCGGTTGGTTTCGAGTTTCTCGCGATCCTGATCTGTACGCCGCTGCTCGCCTGGATCATGCAAAAGCCGTTGCTCGACATGGGCGCGGTGACCATGTTGATCGCGCTGTTGGCGCTGGCGTGGAACGTGGTGTTCAACCGTTTTTTCGACCGTGCATTGGCGCGGATGAATCT
>NZ_CEUYZP010000047.1:0-478 GCF_982223955.1 Pantoea sp. E956-1
CCAACCTTTGGATTGGCCGGCGCAGGAGTGGTGGACATGTCTAACCTCGGTGTTTTGTGACGTCGCTGGCCACGCGCGGCAGCTGACGGATGGGCGCTTGAGATGCGCCTCTGATCAAAAAGTGCGCAATTCTAGCGGCGGGCAACGCACTTGACCAGCTTTATACGGGGAAATACGACGAGTGCTGCGCTATGCTTCGCGCCGTTGAGCTTTACCGATTTCGTGCAGTCAATCATTGGTCTGTAACAGCAGGTAAAACAGCGCATGCTGCAACTCAAAGCATAGTGCTTCCTTCAAAGAAGCCGGTATCGAGATCAGGAGTGTTGGATGGGTCAGGCAAGTAGTCATGCGGCGGGCGCCGAGGGTTCGGCAAGCAGACCGCTGAGCATGCTGGTCGCGGCAGTCGGGGTAGTTTATGGCGACATCGGCACGAGCCCGTTGTACACCCTCAAGGAAGTGTTTTCCGGCGGTTATGGTG
>NZ_CEUYZP010000048.1:0-478 GCF_982223955.1 Pantoea sp. E956-1
GTTCGAGAGGTGAGACATGCCATACGCAATTAAGGAAGACGGCCAACTTCGATCTGTAAGCGTGGAAATGCAGCTTGAGGCTGATGAAACTCTGGTGGACGAGCTGCCCGATTGGTTGCTGAGCAAGCTTGAAGAGATGGGCACGCTGGCTGGGCTGGTCGCACAGGAGGCCAGTTGGCGCGGCGAAGAGCTCGCCGTCACAGCGCGTCAGCTGGAGGCCTTGGAAGAGGCTGAGGCAGATGTACCGCCCGCGGATCTGCTCGCCGGAACACGCAAGGCATGGCTGAAGTATCGCGGCCAGCTGAGCAACTGGAAGGATGGCGCCGAGTTCTTTCCTGACTCGGCGCATCGTCCGGTTCGACCGTAAACATAATCCACACACAAGCAACCCGCCATTGAGCGGGTATTTTTTTGCCCGGAGAAAACAATGAGCGCTACCGAAAAAGGCCGCGACATCCTCGCCCGCACACTTTGGGGT
>NZ_CEUYZP010000049.1:0-475 GCF_982223955.1 Pantoea sp. E956-1
CTGTACACGACGCGCTTCGTCACGGGAGTAGGAGTCGCCGGTGAGGCTCGATTGGCAGCCGGTCAGCAACATCGCCATCGTCGAAAAAGAAGCAACCAGCAGAACAGACTTACGCATAGCATCAACTCCAAAAGAACATGTGTTCATTAAACCCCGTGGCCTGGCGCCTGTCACGACACCATCCGGATAAAATTGGCTTCCATTCAGGCTTGGTACAGATGCCCGCGAGCGTCCACTCAAGGTAGCGTCAAATCAGCGATCCTGCGCCATCAGCGTTTATCTCGCTCGGTAGACTGCTCAGGGTGCCAGTCGTTCCAGAATCCACTCGGCGCCCTGGAGGCGGTAGTTGAGGCGATCGTGCAGGCGGCTCGGACGGCCCTGCCAGAACTCGATTCGCTCGGGCAACAAGCGGTAACCACCCCAATGTTCCGGGCAGTGCGGCTGGCTGTCGCTGAAGCGTTGCTCGGTGGCCTTG
>NZ_CEUYZP010000050.1:0-473 GCF_982223955.1 Pantoea sp. E956-1
TCGAAGGCTTGGTCAGAGACAATGACGCGCTCACGGAAGAGAGAAACTCTCTCAGGGCAAAGCTTCAGCACACCGAAAGCGATTTACTGAGCGAAAGGCGAAGATTCGCCGACGTCGAGCACAGCAGGAACCATCTGTTCAATGAAAACCAGCGCCTGCTCAGGGAGCTTAGCGATAGCGAGGAGGAAGAGTGAGCGCGATCCGGGCTACGGCACATCCTTGAAGAAGACGTGGTGCCCGAGCTTGAGTGTCTGCTTGGCCTTCGCCGCCCAGGCAGATGCCTTGATGCTGGTGGCGTAATAGTGCGTGGCGCCGCCGGTAGGATCCGGCACCTTGCCGTCGATCACTCGGTCAGCAGCAATCCGGCACTGCGCCAGCTCGCGGAACGGGATCTGTTTCACGCCGATCAGGAACTGATAATTCGGGTCGGTCTTATTCCAGCAGCTGAACTGGTACGGCTTTTGGCACACGCC
>NZ_CEUYZP010000051.1:0-471 GCF_982223955.1 Pantoea sp. E956-1
TGGTTGCCACTGTTGGTGCTGTCGTAGGAGCGGTAACGCTCGCAGATCTCCGCTCCGGTCGCGGCGTAGATCGCCCGTTGGTAGAGATGAACGAGTTCGGACTTGTCCTCGATCTGCTCGGCCGGTACGTCGGCGAGGGTGGCGTAGCCTTCGGCCTGTTTGGTGCGGCGCCAAGTGGCGAACTCGCGGTTCACGCTGATGGCGGCGGCGATGGTCGCGGTTTCCAGTCGGATCGGCGTGACGCTGGAGTCGATGCGCAAAGTGCCGCGCACGTCGTCGAGGTCGATCGATGGCCAGAAGGGGTCGGTGTTGACGTGGCCGCTGGGGGCCGGAGTAGTGCTGCCGCCCGCTACGAATCCGCTCATGAATCTGCGCTCTGTTGTAGGTCGCCGGTGGTCGGGGCTTCACGTTCATGAGGAGCGGCCTGGCCGATCCGCCCCGAGCCGGCGGGGTGCGTGGGGACGCTCGGTT
>NZ_CEUYZP010000052.1:0-470 GCF_982223955.1 Pantoea sp. E956-1
GTTGTACATCGAAGAAAACTTCACCCACGTGCTGCGCGACAAACTGCGCAACGGCGAGCTAGACGCGATCATCATCGCCCTGCCGTTCAATGAAGCCGACGTGCTGACCCTGCCGCTTTACGACGAGCCGTTCTACGTGCTCATGCCGGCGCAGCATCCGTGGACCAAGAAAGCGTCCATCGACGCCGGCCTGCTCAACGACAAGAGCCTGCTGCTGCTCGGTGAAGGCCACTGCTTCCGCGATCAGGTGCTCGAGGCCTGCCCGACCCTGACCAAAGGCAACGACGGCGCCAAGCACACTACGGTGGAATCCAGCTCGCTGGAAACCATTCGCCATATGGTCGCGTCCGGCCTGGGCATCTCGATCCTGCCGCTGTCGGCAGTGGACAGCCATCACTACGCCCCCGGCGTGATCGAAGTGCGTCCACTGACCGCGCCGGTGCCGTTCCGCACCGTGGCGATCGCCTGGC
>NZ_CEUYZP010000053.1:0-468 GCF_982223955.1 Pantoea sp. E956-1
GTGAACAGGCGAATCCATAATCGCCGGGATTTTTCAGGTCGATGTATAACGCAAGACGCCTCGGTCGGCTCCCTCTCCCTCTGGGAGAGGGCTGGGGTGAGGGTAAGCGGCCTAGCGCGGTAGTTCGATCCGCTCGACTTCCCCCGGCACCGTCGGCCATTCCTTGGCCGCCCATTTGCGCCGTGCCTCATCAATCGCCGCCGGATCGCTTGCAACAAAATTCCAGTTGATCCGTCTCGGCCCGTCCAGCGCCGCGCCGCCGAACACCACCGCGTGCACATCGCTTTCGGCAAACAGGCTCATCTCTTCGCCGGCTGGCAGCACCACCAGCGCATGCGGCTCGATCGCCTCGCCATTCAATTGCGCATCACCCTTCAACACATACACCGCGCGTTCTTCATGCTCGGTGGGAATCAGCAATGTGGTCGCGGTCTGCATCTTCACTTCCGCATACAGCGTAGGAGAAAG
>NZ_CEUYZP010000054.1:0-468 GCF_982223955.1 Pantoea sp. E956-1
TTCCTGAGCCCATTGACCGAGGAGGAGCGGGCGCAGTATCTGCAGCGGTATCTGGCGGAAGTTGCCAAGGCTTATCCGGCCCTGGCTGACGGCTCGGTGCTGTTGCCGTTTCCACGTTTGTTTATTGTTGCGACTCGCTGAATCACGCCTCTAACTTTCTGGAGTTCGCCACGTTATCTCAGGTCGGCGCATCCCTTGAAAGCAATCCGGTCGGTTCCCTCTCCCTCGGGAGAGGGCTAGGGTGAGGGGCCTCTTGATGCATGCAAAACCGATCACCGCTGCACCGCCACCATCATCGTCCTCTGGCATCCTTTCAACTCGTTCACCCTGAACTCGTCGGAAATTTCCCTCTGTTTTCCAGGCTTTTACACGTGGTGCGCCATGGCTGTTTAAAGTCGAATCGCGTTACATCCCGATGCCTACAAATCCTTGCGCCGCTGCCTACCGGTACGCCAGAATCCGCCGGCT
>NZ_CEUYZP010000055.1:0-465 GCF_982223955.1 Pantoea sp. E956-1
CACCTGCTTGGCGTCGAGTAATTCGCCGTCGACGCCGTTGAGGCGGTTGGCGCTGACCCGACGCTCGGAATCACGGATGTCCTGCAGGGTGTGGCACAGGTTGTAGACGCCACGCTGGGAGAACATCACGTTGTAGTTGAGATCCTGCGACAGGCCTTCCCACAATTTCATCGCGTGTTCGTAGAGGTGCGCCGACTCGTCCCACAGGTAGTTGGAACGCACGATGGTGGTGTTGCGCGCGGTGTTACCGCCGCCCAGCCAGCCTTTCTCGACCACGTCGACATTGGTGATGCCGTGCTCCTGGGCCAGATAGTATGCCGTCGCCAGGCCGTGCCCGCCGCCGCCGACGATGACCACGTCGTAGACTTTTTTCGGAGTGGGCGTGCGCCACATGCGCTGCCAGTTTTCGTGGTGGCGGAGCGAGTTTTTGAACAGGCCGAAGCCGGAATAGCGTTGCATAGTCAT
>NZ_CEUYZP010000056.1:0-462 GCF_982223955.1 Pantoea sp. E956-1
TAGGTCATCTTTCCATCCTGAACTTTCGCATGGATGGAAAACGGTGATGTGAACAGATGTCCGACCGCCACGGAGCGGTAGGTGAACTTACCGAAAATCGCGACATCTTCGCCGGAAGCGATTTTGGTAGTAATCGTAAAGTCTTCGATTTTCCAGTAGTTTGAGACCTGCAAAAACAAAGAGCTAAAGGCTTTGGGACCTTTGTTTGTGCCGGTCCACGGCATGATTTTTCTGAGTTCTGGATTGTCAAAGTTTAGAGAAACATAGGTGGCGTCTGGAGCTACCAACCTCATTGCCGCGGCTTCGACTTTATCGGGTGCGGTATTGGCCAGGAATTCCACGACAACCGCTAGTGAAGCAGCAGATTGCGCTTCAGTAGCTGACTGCGCCGACGCTGGAGTGATTGTTACTAACCATGAGGCGAGCGCCATTGCTGCAGTGATCAATTTGATGCTTCGAGTA
>NZ_CEUYZP010000057.1:0-461 GCF_982223955.1 Pantoea sp. E956-1
AGGGGTCGTTTCATGCCGCTCGCCACGTTGATTCATCGCGCCAGTTTGCCCGGTCCGCAGGTTTCAGAGGCGCAGGCGCTGCAATGGCTGGCCGAACATTACGGGCTCAGCGGCACGTTGCAGGCGCTGGGCAGCCAGCAGGATCTGAATTATCGCGTCGACGGTGGCAGTGGGCGCTTCGTGTTGAAAGTCTGTCGTGGCGACTACGCTCTTGTGGAGCTGCAAGCCCAGCACGCAGGCCTCAATTATCTGGCCGAGCACTCGGCGATCAAGGTGCCGCGCGTCATCGCAGCCAATAACGGTGCAGATCTGTTGTCGCTGCAAGCCAATCGCGAAACGGTGCATGTGCGGTTGCTGGAGTATATCGACGGCAAGCCGTTGACCTGACCGATTTCGATCATCTTGGCCAGGACGTGGTCGCCGGGTTTGGCCGACTCTGTGGCGAGATGGATTTGGCGCTG
>NZ_CEUYZP010000058.1:0-461 GCF_982223955.1 Pantoea sp. E956-1
TTGGCGTAGACGCCGGCGGCAATGTACGGATCGGCATCGGCCCAGGCCTGTGCGGCGCTGAGGGAGTCGAACTCGGCGACGATCAGGCTGCCGGTGAAACCCGCTGCGCCCGGATCATTGCTGTCGACGGCCGGGTGCGGGCCGGCCAGCACGATGCGGCCTTCGCCCTTGAGCGCTTGCAGGCGTTCCAGATGCGCCGGGCGCGCGGACAGGCGAGCTTCCAGCGAGTTGGCAACGTCGGTGGCAATGATGGCGTAGAGCATGTCAGTCCTCGGTTTTTGGCGTTGTGGTATCGGTGTCATGCAGATGGCGCGACAGGTAAACGCCCTGTGCGACCAGGAACAGCACGGTCATGCCCAAGCTGCCGAACACCTTGAAGTCGACCCAGATGCTCTGGAAGGTGAAGGCGACGAACAGGTTGGCTGCGCCGCAGAACAGGAAGAACGCGATCCAGGCGATGT
>NZ_CEUYZP010000059.1:0-460 GCF_982223955.1 Pantoea sp. E956-1
CGTCAACCACCAGCGCGTGCTCGCCGTCGTCCAGCGGCGCGTCGGGGGTAAAGGTCCAGCTGCCGTCCTCGCCCACGGTGGCGGTGCCGAGCTCGGTGTCGCCGTCGGAGACGGTCACGGTGGAGCCGGGCTGCATGCCGCCGCCGCCGATGGTTGGCGTACTGTCGCTGGTGCTGCTGCCGTCGGCGATTACATTACCCGCGTCGTCGGTGAGGCCGGGCACGGTAGCGCTGGTGTCGACGTTCACCTCGACGGTGCTGCTGCTGACGTTGCCGTCGGCGTCGGTGCCGTCAACCACCAGCGCATGCTCGCCGTCGGTCAGCGGGGTTTCTGGCGTAAAGGTCCAGCTGCCGTCGTCGCCCACGGTGGCGGTGCCGAGCTCGGTGTCGCCGTCGGTGATCACCACGGTGGATCCGGGCTGCATGCCGTTACCATTGATCGTCGGGGTGCTGTCGCTGGT
>NZ_CEUYZP010000060.1:0-460 GCF_982223955.1 Pantoea sp. E956-1
CACCAGCCAGTACGGCCTCGGTCTGCTGACGCGGATGCTCACTCATTACCTGCGCTGGTTTCACAATCGTTCGGCAATGACTCTGGTGCCGAGCGTCAGTCAGCGCCTGGAACTGGAGCGGCGGCATTTCGAGCGGCTGGCGTTGTTGTCGCGGGGTGTGGACAGCCAGTTGTTTCATCCGAGCAAACGTCAGAGCGCGTTGCGTGAACAATGGGGACTCTCTGAGACGGATATCGCGGTCATCCACGTAGGAAGGCTCGCCCCGGAGAAAAATCTGGGACTGCTCAAACACTGCTTTGAAGGTCTGCGCGAAACTTATCCACAGCGCCATCTGAAGCTGATCGTGGTTGGAGATGGCCCGCAGCGTTCGGCGCTGGAAAAAGAACTGCCGGAGGCGATCTTCTGCGGCGCGCAGCGGGGAGAAGCCCTGGCGGCGCACTACGCCTCAGGAGATCTGTTC
>NZ_CEUYZP010000061.1:0-459 GCF_982223955.1 Pantoea sp. E956-1
CCACTATTCTTATAACTACCTGTTCGATAGCGCAGGAAATATTCGCGACAAAATGGACTTGTTCGAACTGTTCACCTCGCCACGTTATTACATGGATCAATGGGCCACGGGTGTGGAGTTGGCGGTGCGCTACAGCAAGCCTGCGTTTGAGGTGTTCGGGCAAAAGTTGCGTATCACTGCAAGCAGGGATTTGCGACTGGTGGATGAAAGTCGAACGATCAGGATCGCAGATTTACCCCTCTTGCAGTTTCATTGGGCGTTAAACCTGTTGCAAAGTGACCTCGCCGCTCCTGATGTCACTGCACCTTCGACCAAAGTCGTGCTCATGTACATGAACGAGGATTTCGTTGAGGTTGAAGGCCAATCGGTGCTTCGAGGTGTGAAGTATGTTGATCGCAATCAATTGGGTTTCGGCACTATCACGGCCAAACAGATGCTGACTGCGCAGTAGCCGAATAC
>NZ_CEUYZP010000062.1:0-457 GCF_982223955.1 Pantoea sp. E956-1
TCATCAAACACCTCAAATACAAAAAAACCTGAAAAAACTACAACAACCTTATCAAAGTCTCAACCGTTCAGGAAAAACGCTCCACTGTTTCCCCACTCCCGAGTGAGCAGCGTCCCGCCATCACCAACAGCCTATCGCGCGCGGCCATCTTTTTCTGACGATCCATCCGAGCTGGTTCTCGCAGGCTAGCAAGCGACCATCGTTCTATCACTTCCGCTTCGACAGCAAAGGCGCGACCCTGATCGCCATCAGCGATAGCTATGGCAACCGCTTGCACGTTACTCGCGACATCCATGGGCGCATCAAACGTCTCGACAACGGTGCCGGCCGCGCCCTGCTCCTGCGCTACGATCGCAAGCACATCATCGCCGTCGACTATCAACAGTTCCTGCCAGCGGACAATCTTGAGGCCGCATGGAACACGGTGCAGACGCTGGTCACTTACAGCTACGACACG
>NZ_CEUYZP010000063.1:0-457 GCF_982223955.1 Pantoea sp. E956-1
GCTGCTGCCTTGGCCTGAGCCAGCGCATCTTCCAGGGGCTTGATCTTCATCACCATGCCCGGACCACCGCCAAACGGGCGATCGTCCACAGTGTGATGCCGATCCGTCGTGTAATCTCGCGGATTCCAACAGGTCAGCTGCAAGAGCCCCTGTTTGACCGCACGACTGTTGATGCCGTAATCGCCAATGGCGGAAAACATCTCGGGAAACAAACTGATCACTTCTACGCGCAAGTTAGCCACGCTCAGAAGTCCGCGTCCCAATCCACCTTCATCTCGCCCGCTTCCAGGTCGACGGCCAACACGCATTGCTCAGTATAGGGCAACAGGCGTTCGCGATCATCCAGGCTGCCAGCGCAAGGCTTGACGACCATTACATCATTGGCGCCGGTTTCCAGAAGATGATCGATTTTCCCGAGCAGTTGCCCAAGGGTGTCGATGACCTTCAGACCTTCCAG
>NZ_CEUYZP010000064.1:0-456 GCF_982223955.1 Pantoea sp. E956-1
AGCCCCACACTGCCGGGGCTTTCAAGCGATTGCCCAAGTGCACCAGCGCGAGCATGTACAGCGAATAACTTTGCAGCGTCGCGCCGAACAGCGCGAGCCACCAGACTTGTTGTTCGTGGCCGGCAGTGGGAACCGCATCGGCACCCCAGAACGACAGTTCGAGGACTTGCAGGTAGCCATCGAGCAAGCCGGAGTCACCGGCCCAGGTCAGGGTAAGACCGGCGAGAATGTGCGTGATCGCAGCGGCATATAGCCAAAGCACCAACGCTGGGCGAAGCGAGGAAGAAGAGGCTGGCATTCCGTGTCCTGAGCGGGTTCCTTGGGGGTGGGGAGTTTAAAGGAAAATCGGGGTCGTCGGATGCTCAAGCGTTAAACGTTTTAGGGTAAGGGATTCAGACAAAACTTGTGCAAAACCGCCTCAAACAGGCGCTCGAAATTCAAATGCAGTGGCTGACT
>NZ_CEUYZP010000065.1:0-453 GCF_982223955.1 Pantoea sp. E956-1
TTTTTACGCTGATACTCGGTTACCTGTCCTGGCATCTGGTTGAGAAACGGATGTTGACTTTCAAATCCAGATTGTCGGTTCGTGCAGATAAAGCCGAACCCGTATTAATTCCGGAAAACGGAAAAACTTAAGTCGATGAGCCCGGTTAGTTAAATGGAATTCATGATGGCATGCGATGGTTTTGAAGTGGTGGTGAATGTGTTTGTGACACACGGTGACTTTCAATGAACTGGTTGAGGACGATGCTGGCAGATCGCAGGATTTTGTTGAGCCTGGTTTCAAATGATCTCCGCGCCCGTTATTTGACAAACTATCTTGGTTTCTTGTGGGTCTTTATTCAGCCGTGCGCGACAACGCTGATCCTGTGGTTCGTGTTTCAGTTCGGCTTCAAAGCGGCACCTCACGGCGACTTTCCTTTCGTCCTCTGGCTGGTGTGCGGGCTGGTGCCGTGGT
>NZ_CEUYZP010000066.1:0-452 GCF_982223955.1 Pantoea sp. E956-1
AGGCCCGAAGGTCCCCCTCTTTGGTCTTGCGACGTTATGCGGTATTAGCCACCGTTTCCAGTGGTTATCCCCCTCTATCGGGCAGATCCCCAGACATTACTCACCCGTCCGCCACTCGTCACCCAAGGAGCAAGCTCCTCTGTGCTACCGTCCGACTTGCATGTGTTAGGCCTGCCGCCAGCGTTCAATCTGAGCCATGATCAAACTCTTCAATTTAAGTTTGATTTGCTTAAACAAGTTAAGCGGTGCTCATCTGTAAAACGTCATAATGAATTTCATTATGTGTTCACTCGTGAGGCTTGATATTTTTTACGTCCGGAGACGCTGATATCAATCCTGCGAGTGCCCACACAGATTGTCTGATAAATTGTTAAAGAGCAGTGCGAACAGTGCGTTAGCGTCCTGTCGCGAGGTGGCGTATATTACGCTTTCCTCCTGCAGAGTCAACCTCT
>NZ_CEUYZP010000067.1:0-451 GCF_982223955.1 Pantoea sp. E956-1
ATCAACTCAACGCCCGCGATGAAATCATCGAGCAGTTCCTGGAGGACGTTCTCTAATGTTTACCAACCGCGTAAGACAGGCCATCGCGGCCACCCTGCAAGGCCTGCCGTTGTCGGCGACCGTTGAGGAATTCACCCCGCCGAAAATCGAATTCGACATGGAAGAGATGCGCGGCGGGCGCTTCATCGTCGAAGAAATGGCCAAGGGCGGCAAAGCGCTCGGCGCCAAGCTGACCCGGCAAGGTCTCGGTGCCGAAGTACTGCTGGCGCTGGGCGTGAAGCTCGGCGACGACATTCTGTTGAACGTGCGTGAAGCCGGTCAGGATCAGGATGGCAACACCTGGTTCACCTACCACACCGTCGGCGGCCAGTTGAAATCCCTTGAGGAAACCGCAGTGAAAATGGGCGAGAAGCCCAAGACCAATCTGGAACTGTCCTGCCGCACCTACAAC
>NZ_CEUYZP010000068.1:0-449 GCF_982223955.1 Pantoea sp. E956-1
CTTCACTCCCGAACAGTTGGCTGTCGATCAGATCGCAAAGGCAATGGATCGCCAGCAAGTGGACTTCCTGAATACGTGCAGTGACGTTGGCCGGTACGCGAATCTCGACGTCCTCGGGCAACAGCAGCGACGCCATGCCGCCGCCATCGCGTCCGGTCAAAGCTACGACAATCATTTCGCGATCATGTGCGGCCTGGATCGCTTGAATAATGTTCGCCGAGTTGCCGCTGGTCGAAATCGCCAGCAACACATCGCCCGGCTGGCCGAGCGCGCGGATCTGCTTGGAGAACACTTCGTTGTAGCTGTAATCGTTGGCGATCGAGGTGATCGTCGAAGTGTCGGTGGTCAGCGCAATCGCCGGCAGGCTCGGACGCTCGCGCTCGAAGCGGTTGAGCAGCTCCGAGGAAAAATGCTGGGCATCGCCGGCCGAGCCACCGTTGCCGCACGAG
>NZ_CEUYZP010000069.1:0-449 GCF_982223955.1 Pantoea sp. E956-1
ATCAAAGGCAGCGAAGCGATCATCGCCGTGGCGGCGCTCGACGGTTCGACGTTGAGCCACGTCCCTCTCGCCACGAAGAAGATTGCTCTGGATGACGATGACGAGGCGGCGAACGTGCGGCGGTTCGCGGCGCAGGTGGCGTCGTTTGTGCGGGAAAACTCGGTGGACCGGATCGCGATCAAAAAGCGCAGCAAAAAGGGCGAGTTTGCCGGTGGGCCGACGACGTTCAAGATCGAGGGCGTGTTTCAACTGCTTGATGGTTGTGAGGTGACGCTGCTGTCGCCGCAGACGATCAATGCCCAGGCCAAGAAGCACAATTTCGAGCTGCCGGGGACGTTGAACAAATATCAGCATGAGGCTTACAAGGCGGCGTGTTCGGCGTTGGTGAAGAAATAACCCGATTCCCGAAATCACCTTCGAACCTGTGGGAGCGGGCTTGCCCGCGATGG
>NZ_CEUYZP010000070.1:0-449 GCF_982223955.1 Pantoea sp. E956-1
ATGGGTGCTTGCAAGGTGCTTGTCGGCAAGGACACGCGGATCTCCGGTTATATGTTTGAATCGGCACTCGAAGCGGGCCTGACCTCGGCGGGTGCCGATGTGATGCTGCTCGGCCCGATGCCGACGCCTGCCATCGCTTATCTGTCGCGTACGTTCCAGGCTGAAGCCGGCATCGTGATCAGTGCTTCGCACAACCCGCATGATGACAACGGCATCAAGTTCTTCTCCGGCAAAGGTACCAAGCTGCCCGATGAATTGGAGCTGATGATCGAAGAGTTGCTGGATACGCCAATGACCGTCGTCGAGTCGAGCAAGATCGGTAAGGTGTCGCGAATCAATGATGCATCGGGCCGCTACATCGAGTTCTGCAAGAGCAGCGTGCCTACCGGGACCAATTTCGCCGGTCTGAAGATCGTTATCGACTGCGCGCATGGTGCGACCTATAAGGT
>NZ_CEUYZP010000071.1:0-443 GCF_982223955.1 Pantoea sp. E956-1
TTACCGTACTTCTCGCGACGCTCAGGGCGAACATGCTGGAAGGCATCGGTAATCAGCATCGGAAACGCCGTGGTCTTACCTGAAATGCTGGCGAACAGCGTTGCGAACACGCCGATGAAGAACACGTACCAGCCGATCGGGCCGAAGAAGATTTCCAGCGCCTTGCCCAGATCGCCCAAGGTTTTCACCTCGATGCCGTTGGGACGGAGGATTTCCGCACCGACGATCCAGATCGCCAGGTTGATGATGATCCCGACGAACACCGCAAACAGCAGATCGTTACGCTGAATGCGCTTGTGCTGCGGCCCGGTCCAGCCTTTCTGGCGCATGACATAGGGGTGCACGAAGTTGGCGATCGAGCCGGCGACCGCGCCGATCACCGAGACCGCCCCCAGCAAAGCGCCATGCACGCCTTCGTCCGGCGGAATGCTGCAGCCGATGGT
>NZ_CEUYZP010000072.1:0-442 GCF_982223955.1 Pantoea sp. E956-1
TTCGCCTATCGCAACGACACGGCGACGTGTTCCAGCGGACGCATTCTTCTGGGGCCTGCCCATGCATAACCCCTGCGCCGTAATCCCGGTGTACAACCACGAAACCGCGATCACCACCGTGGTCGATGCCCTGCTTGCACAAGGTCTGCCGTGCATTCTGGTGGACGATGCCAGCGAGCCGTCCTGCGCACGGGTGCTCGACGCCCTGGCCGAGCGCGACAGGGTTTTCCTGGTGCGTCTCACAGCCAATCAGGGCAAGGGCGGCGCGGTGATGACCGGTCTGCGTGAAGCCTCGCGTCTGGGCTACAGCCATGCCTTGCAGGTCGATGCCGACGGTCAGCACGATTTGCACGACGTCGCGCGCTTCGTCGGCGAATCCCGCGCCCATCCCGAGGCGATGATCGGTGGCTATCCGCTGTTCGACGAGAGCGTGCCGAAAGGG
>NZ_CEUYZP010000073.1:0-442 GCF_982223955.1 Pantoea sp. E956-1
CCATTCTTGTGGGAGCGAGCGTGTTGATCGTTCCCACGCTCCGCGTGGGAATGCCTCATGTGACGCTCCGCGTCACGCTTCGGGACGCAGAGCGTCCATGGCTGCATTCCCACGCAGAGCGTGGGAACGATCATTGTGTTTCCCTGTGGGGGCGAGCCTGCTCGCGAATGGGGGCGACTCGGTATAAGCGAGTCCCGGTCTCCGGCTTAAATACCCTGCCCGCTGGAGCGGGGCGGGTGTCGCCTGTTACCATTCGCCGCTTGATTGTTCTGCTCTTCATTTTTTCGAGACAAGCCATGACCACCGTCCGCACTCGCATCGCGCCATCGCCTACCGGGGACCCCCACGTAGGTACCGCTTACATCGCATTGTTCAACTACTGCTTTGCCAAGCAGCACGGCGGTGAGTTCATCCTGCGCATTGAAGACACCGATCAGTTGCG
>NZ_CEUYZP010000074.1:0-442 GCF_982223955.1 Pantoea sp. E956-1
CTGGTGCTAGGCGGAGACTTCGCTGCGCTCACCGAGCAGATCGCGGGAGGCGGCCGCGGCATCGATCTGCCCTTTCTGCCCACGTGCAGCGTGAATGCGCGCGTCGAACGGCGAGCGCGAACCGAGCACGGCTTCAACGGGAAGACTGCCCAGCGCCAGGGCACCGGCAAACAGATCCTCGCCTTCGAACAAACCGCGCAGGGCAAACGCTGTGGAAACCTGAGTACCGTTGAGCAGCGCCAGACCTTCTTTAGCCGCTAAAGTCAGCGGCGCCAGGCCGGCGACTTTCAGCGCTTCGGTGGCTTCAAGCCATTCGCCCTTGTAGCGCGCCTTGCCCTCGCCCAGCAGCACCAGCGACATGTGCGCCAACGGCGCCAGATCCCCCGACGCACCGACCGAACCTTTCAACGGAATATGCGGATAGACCTCGGCATTGATCAGC
>NZ_CEUYZP010000075.1:0-438 GCF_982223955.1 Pantoea sp. E956-1
TCCTTGTGATAAGGATCACCATTTCCCCGACCGGCGAAAGCTTCCAGTTTCGTCGCGAGAAAATACGTGGGCTGGAATATCTGGATGACAGTGCCGCTGGGCAAGGTGAATTTATCCGCACTCGCCAGCCCCTCGACGAACCAGCGGTTGGCATAGCCGAGTACTGCAGGGTCGGAAGGCATGACATCCACGACAACGTCATTGAAGCGAAAACGACAATTCACCTCGTCCTCACCCGTGATCTTGAATCCCTTGGCCGCCAGCCGTTCGGTGAGTTGGTTCCAGGCGCTGATACCGGCCAACTCGATCACTAGATCAACGTCATCAGTGAAACGAATGTCGTCCAGCACGGCTGTATCTGTAACCAGCATGGCGGTTGTGCAACCGCCAACAAAAGCAACTTCGGCGAGAAACGCCTCGCCCAAGCCTCCAGCCACG
>NZ_CEUYZP010000076.1:0-438 GCF_982223955.1 Pantoea sp. E956-1
TGTGGGAAGTCCTTGGATGAAAACGCGGCCGCGCAAAGGCGGCCGCGACAGGATTACAGGTGGCAGGTGCCGTCGACGTAGGCTTTGCGCCAGCGCGTGATGGTCACGCGGTCGAACAGATTGGCTTGCGAGAACGGATCGGCGTCGATGAACTGTTGCGCGGCTTCGCGCGTGTCCAGGTCCACGATGTACAAACCGCCGCCCGCGTCCTTGCAGTCGTCTTGCAGCTTGGCGCCGCAGGCCAGCAGCAACTGCTTGTTGGCGTCCAGGTATTCCAGATGCGCCGCGCGATGCTGCTGGCGCACTTCCTGGTGGTTGGGCTTGTCGAAGGTTTCGATGATGTAGGGCATGGAAGGCTCCGGTCAGATCGCCGAGGGGTGGCGCGCCAGCGCCGTGACGTTGATGTCCATGTACGGAAACAGCGGCAGCGACGACAGC
>NZ_CEUYZP010000077.1:0-436 GCF_982223955.1 Pantoea sp. E956-1
TTGCCTTGACCGTGTCCAATGGCTGGAACTTGGCAAAAAGTGGTGTTTCACAGGACGACAACGGTGCGCTGGTCCGGGTCAGTTTGCGTGCGCGACGTTTTTTTATCAGCTGCTCCAGGGCTTGGCGTGCCTGGATGCTGGGTGCTTCGCTCAGGTGCAGGGTCGTGTTACCGAATGCGCACACAATGGGGTATTCGGATTGAAGTGTTTTGCTGCAGAACACGGAAGAGGCCTCCTGCCTGATATCGAAGTGCCATGATTTTATATTTGATTACAATTTTATGACAGTTCTTTACGTCAATCTATTGCCGGTGGAATTCTGGCAGGACAAAAAAAGCCCTTCGCAAGGAAGGGCTTTCAAAGTATTCACGCATTTCAGAATGGCGCCGGGCACTCGAAGCGCAGGCGTTCGCCGGTTTGCGGATGAGTGAAGCTG
>NZ_CEUYZP010000078.1:0-436 GCF_982223955.1 Pantoea sp. E956-1
GCACCACGTAGCTGAGCAGGAAAATCACAATGCCGATCGACACCAGCCCGACCACGCCGGGATAGATGAACGCAGTGAGAATCTTGCCGCGCAGGTTGTTGCGTTCCTCGATGTAATCGGCGAGCCGCTCCATCACCTGGGCCAGATCGCCAGACTCTTCGCCAGCGGCAATCAGCGCCCGGTAAATCTCGGGGAAATCCCGTGGCCGCGACGCCAGCGATTCCGCCAGACGCATGCCGCTGCGCACATCGGCGCGCATGGCGCTAAGGGTCTGGGCGATGTGCTTTTTCTCGGCCTGCTCGACTGTGGCGCTCAGTGCTGCTTCCAATGGCAGACTGGCACCGAGCAGGCTCGCCAGTTGCCGCGTGGCCCAGGCGAGGTCGTTGTCGGAGAGTCTGGCGCTGAACAAACCGCCGCCACCGTGTCGGGCGACGTT
>NZ_CEUYZP010000079.1:0-435 GCF_982223955.1 Pantoea sp. E956-1
TTCGTAGGTTTTGTAATAGAGCGCGATGTAGCTTTTGGTGGTGTAGAGGATTTCCGGCACCGCTACCGCCGAGACCACGGTGGTTTCCTTCAACAGGAAAATGAAATTGGCGAACAGCGACGGCAGGCTGAGAATCCCCGCCTGCGGCAGGATCACATAACGAAGTAATTGCCCGTGAGACAGGCCAATCGACCGCCCGGATTCCAGTTGCGCCTGGGGCACAGCATCGATGCCGGCGCGCAGCACTTCGGTGAGATAGGCGCCACCAAGGAAGGTCATGGTGATGATTGCCGCAGTGAAACCGGAAACCTGGATCCCCACCGCCGGCAACGCGAAGTAGACGAAGAACAGCTGAATCAGCAACGGCGTGTTGCGCGCCAGCTCTACGTAGAGGCCGACCAGTTTTTGCAGGTATGGCGTGCGAAACACCAGAAT
>NZ_CEUYZP010000080.1:0-431 GCF_982223955.1 Pantoea sp. E956-1
GCGGCCGAAGGCTTCATTCTGCAGCTGATCGGCTGGCGTGAATACGTGCGCGGCGTGTACTGGCTGAAGATGCCGGACTACGCCGAGGGCAACGTGTTTGGCAACTCGCGTCCGCTGCCGGAGTTCTACTGGACCGGGCAGACACAGATGAACTGCATGCGCCAGGCCATCGGCCAAAGCCTGCAACATGCCTACGCCCACCACATCCAGCGGCTGATGGTCACCGGCAACTTTGCCTTGCTCGCCGGGATTGCGCCGAAGGAAATCTGTGAGTGGTATCTGGCGATCTACATGGACGCCTTCGACTGGGTCGAACTACCCAACACCCTTGGCATGGTCATGTATGCCGACGGCGGTTATCTCGGCTACAAGCCTTACTGCGCCAGCGGCCAGTACATCAATCGAATGTCGGATTACTGCGGCGACTGTGC
>NZ_CEUYZP010000081.1:0-431 GCF_982223955.1 Pantoea sp. E956-1
GAATATCGCCCGCGCATTCAATTCAGTCCCGGATTTTGGGGCGCCGACCGAGATGGTCTTGCCCTTGAGATCGGCGAGGGTTTTGATCCCCGACTCTTTGCTGGCGGCGATTTGAATGTAATTGGGATAAGTCTCGCCCAAGGCGCGCAATTTGGTCAGCAGTGCTTTGAAAACGACGTCTTCCACGCCGTTTTTGGCGTCGGCCACTGAGTCGCCCAAAGCCAGGGCCAATTCGCCGCGACCGGCCTGTAGCAGGTTGAGGTTTTCCACCGACGCTTTGGTGGCCTGCACCGATGTCTTCGAACCGGCAATGCCGTCGCTGTAGATTTGCGACAGGCCGACCCCGATCGGGTAGTAAACCCCGCTGGTTCCGCCGGTGAGGATATTGATGAACACGGGCGCGGCCTGCGCAGCACTGCTAAGGATCAGCG
>NZ_CEUYZP010000082.1:0-430 GCF_982223955.1 Pantoea sp. E956-1
AACTGCGCCAAGGCGTGAAGGTCATCGCCGGCGTGGTCGAAACCCATGGCCGCGCCGAAACCGAAGCCTTGCTCGGCGGCCTGCCGCAGCAACCACTGGTGCGCAGCGAATACCGTGGCGTGCTGCTTGAGGAAATGGACCTCGACGGCATTCTCGCGGCCAAGCCGAAGCTTGTGCTGGTGGATGAACTGGCCCACAGCAACGCCCCCGGCAGCCGTCACGCCAAGCGCTGGCAAGACATTCAGGAACTGCTCTCCGCCGGCATCGACGTGTTCACCACGGTCAACGTCCAGCACCTGGAAAGCCTCAACGATCAGGTGCGCGGTATCACCGGCGTACAGGTGCGCGAGACCCTGCCGGACTGGGTGTTGCAGGAGGCGTTCGAACTGCTGCTGATCGACTTGCCGCCGCGTGAATTGCTCGAGCGTCT
>NZ_CEUYZP010000083.1:0-430 GCF_982223955.1 Pantoea sp. E956-1
TCAGTGTTTTTACGATAGATGCCATCGAATGGTTGGTATGGCATTGCGTAAATCGGTTGGTGCTCAAGGTGCTGTGGTAGCGGTGGAGTAATTTTGTAGTTGTTCTTACCGCCAAACTCTTCGATAGGCATCCTCTGCCGTTCCTTATGCTGATGAGTGGTGACGCGAGGTAGGTGTGCCGCAGGTGAGTACGGCACTGCACTCTAACCGCTTAACGCTGGCTAGCGTTTGGGAAAAACGTGCATGCGACAACAGGCAGGCTATCCGCCTTGCACTGCATGGCTTTGTCGTAAGTCGGCTGAAGGCCACTACCGCAGATGAAGCCCATCACGGCTGCTAGTACTAGATAGACTTTCGGGCGCTCTTTAGGAGGCGTTGTGTTGTCTGCATATGCGACAAAACGGCGAAGTTGGCGCGCGACTAAGTAAAG
>NZ_CEUYZP010000084.1:0-430 GCF_982223955.1 Pantoea sp. E956-1
TCAGGTTACAGAAGACAACCGCTACCGTTTCGACCAGCTCTGCCGGACCCGCGCCATCGAAGGCGCGGCGAGCCTTAATATGCAGACACACTTGTCGATCAACTTTT
This sequence comes from Pantoea sp. E956-1, assembly GCF_982223955.1. Taxonomy (NCBI): domain Bacteria; kingdom Pseudomonadati; phylum Pseudomonadota; class Gammaproteobacteria; order Enterobacterales; family Erwiniaceae; genus Pantoea; species Pantoea sp. E956-1. The sequence continues at coordinate 108 of NZ_CEUYZP010000084.1, forward strand.
TGCCCAACGCCGTCTACCGTCCAGAGCTATGCATTCGCAGCACACTGGAGGCCGCACGCAAACACAACTTTCCGATCGACCGGCTGATTTTCGAAACCCTGGAAATCGAGCACGTAGATAATTATCGCCATTTGACCAATATTCTGCGTGAATACCGCGAATTCGGCTTCAAGACCGCCATCGACGATTTCGGTGCCGGTTATTCGGGGCTCAATCTGCTGGCTGATTTCCAACCGGACCTGATCAAACTCGACATGGCGCTGATCCGCGATGTTGACCAGGACCGTGTCCGTCAAGTGATCGTGCGGGGGATTGTCACAATG
>NZ_CEUYZP010000085.1:0-428 GCF_982223955.1 Pantoea sp. E956-1
TCCCCGCCCTGCCCCATAGAACCAGCCTGTATGACCAACTGTGCGGCTTCGGGGATGGTCATGAAGTAGCGGGTGATCTTGGGATGCGTGACCGTCAGCGGTCCGCCCGATTTGATCTGGCTGTGGAACAACGGAATCACCGACCCCGACGAACCCAGTACATTACCGAAACGCACCATGGTGAAGCGCGTTTTGTTGACTCGGGAGACATTGGAACGATCCCCAAACAATACGGGGGCAATCTCACGACTCAAAGCCTGTAGGACCAACTCGGCCAGACGCTTGGTGCTGCCCATGACGTTGGTAGGACGGACGGCCTTGTCGGTCGAGATCAATACAAAGTTTGAAACGCCAGACTGCAAAGCCGCCTGAGCGGTGTTGAGGGTGCCGATGGCGTTATTCAGAACACCTTCGGCGATGTTGTGCTC
>NZ_CEUYZP010000086.1:0-428 GCF_982223955.1 Pantoea sp. E956-1
GCCCCGGTCGTGGCTATTCCCTTGTTCATTCGTTTCGGTATGTATCGTGCCGTCATGCGTTACTTTGGCAATGATGCACTCGTGGCCATCATCAAAGCGGTCAGTCTGTCTTCACTGATTCTTGCATTGGTGGTCTATTGGTACAGCAACCACGAAACGGTTGTACCTCGCTCGATCATTTTCAACTACTGGTGGCTGAGCCTGGTCATTATCGGTGGGCTGCGCTTGTTGATGCGGTAGTACTTCATGGGTGAATGGTTCAATGCTGCACAGCACGTACCGTTCACCAATCGCGATGATGGGCTGACGAAAGTGGCCATCTACGGTGCTGGTGTGGCAGGTAATCAGTTGGTGGCTGCTTTGCGCATGGGCCGTGTGATGCGGCCTGTTGTGTTTATCGATGATGATTCAAGCATCGCCGATCGTTC
>NZ_CEUYZP010000087.1:0-425 GCF_982223955.1 Pantoea sp. E956-1
ATTGCAGGTAATGCCATACGGGTTGGCGACAATCACTCGCGCAGACTGCCCGGCCACTTCGGTGTAACCGCGCAACTGACTCGGGTTGCCGCTGATGACTTCGTTGAGAATCGCCTGCGCCGAACCGCTGTTTTTCAGGTTCGGGTTGCCGATGACGTGCCCGCCCAGTTGCGTGTTCGAAGTTTGAGTCGCGCCGTTGTTGAGGATGACGCCCTGTGCGCCGACGTTGTAATCGTGGAACTGGTTGTGCGACAGGCCACTTGCGTTGGGCGTGGCGATGTTGACGATCGGCACGCCGTTGCCGGCACGGTCCAGCGTGGTATTCGGGTTGGCAACGACGATGCCATCGGCCTGCGCCCACAGCGGTTGCCAGAACATGACGGTGGCCAGCAGGAACGCCAGTCCGCGCTTGGGCATGCCGAGGA
>NZ_CEUYZP010000088.1:0-423 GCF_982223955.1 Pantoea sp. E956-1
AGATATGAGTCGGCTGTCAGGCCGCCTTCGCTGGCAAGCCAGCTCCCACAGGGACGGGGTGAATCTGGCAGAGAGGGTTGGCAGTGGAGACGCTTTCGCGAGCAGGCTCGCTCCCACAGTTTGAATCGAGTACATCAGCGAGAAAAAGGTCGGCTGTCAGGCCGCCATCGCGAGCAGGCTCACTCCTAAAAAAGCAAAGGCAAAGCAGCGCAGCTGCCGCGGCGAAGCCGCCCCACTCAACAATGAGCGCAAGCTCGAGTGCTTTTGATCTTGATCCACCGGCGACGTCGGAAGGTTGCGCGGAGGGATTGCTCCGGGGGTGGGAGCGTAGCGACCGTCTGGCGCAGCAAGACACAGCGGAAGGAGGTGCAGCGAAGCAAACCGTAGCCGCTGCGCCCGGATCGATCCCGCAGCGCAGGAACC
>NZ_CEUYZP010000089.1:0-422 GCF_982223955.1 Pantoea sp. E956-1
TGAAAAAAATGCGATATATCAGTACTCGCGGGCAGGCCCCGGCCCTGAATTTCGAAGAGGTCCTGCTGGCCGGTCTGGCGACCGATGGCGGTCTGTACGTGCCGGAAAACCTGCCACGTTTCACTCAGGAAGAAATCGCTTCCTGGGCCGGCCTGCCGTATCACGAACTGGCCTTCCGGGTGATGCGTCCTTTCGTCACCGGCAGCATTCCGGATGCCGATTTCAAGAAGATTCTCGAAGAAACCTACGGCGTGTTCGCCCACAGCGCCGTGGCGCCACTGCGTCAGTTGAACGGTAATGAATGGGTGCTTGAGCTGTTCCACGGCCCGACCCTGGCGTTCAAGGACTTCGCCCTGCAACTGCTCGGTCGCCTGCTCGATTACGTGCTGGAAAAGCGCGGCGAGCGCGTGGTGATTGTCGGT
>NZ_CEUYZP010000090.1:0-421 GCF_982223955.1 Pantoea sp. E956-1
ATATAGCTATCCGGGGGACAAGTGTCATGCGAACCACCGCCCATCAACGCGTAGCTCATCGCATCCTTGAAGGAAGAGACATCACCCTTTCGGTAGGCTGCCAGCGCCATATCCAGCAAATCAGCCGAATCGACGGTCATCAATTTCTTTCTCACGCCCTCAATACTGCCAGTACGAGCAACCTGCAGCTTCTGCAGCGCTTCACGCCCATCGAAAGAAGCGAGAGTGATGGGGCCAAATGTCTGCACCGGCAACTCCACTACGCTGACAAGCGACCGGTCACAGGAGTCGTTGTTCGCCACTTCCAGCAGAGCTTTCAGCTCAAACTGCTTTGAACCTCTGTTGAAGGCGAACAACAGGTTGAAGTTGTAAACCGCGTTATCTTCTTCGCTGGTTACCAGCGCGATGTAATCCCCAGCCT
>NZ_CEUYZP010000091.1:0-420 GCF_982223955.1 Pantoea sp. E956-1
CATTCACACCATCGCTAAGGTCGAAAGCCCCAACAGCAATAAAGGACTATTGCCATGTCAGTGCAGCAACAGAAACAAAACCTTGCTCCATCTTCAGTGCTCGGCACGCTGCTGGAAGCCACCGCAGACCTCGACACGGCCGAGGCCCTGGAGAAAAGTCTGCCGCCTTATTTGCTCAAGGCTTCGACCGACACGCTGGCGACGCTGGATCAGACCGCTCGCGAGCTGCATCGCCTGCAGCTCAAAGTGGCCAAGGATCTGGCCGGATTGCAATCGTTGCGCGGTTTCTGCAAAAAAGAACTCACCGCTGCGTTGAACGCCAAGTGGCCGGCGGTCTATGACGTCGAACAGGATGTGCTCAGTCTGCTGGGTGACGATTGCGGCTGCGATGCGACGGCGACCAACCAGGCGGGTATCGAT
>NZ_CEUYZP010000092.1:0-420 GCF_982223955.1 Pantoea sp. E956-1
TGATAATTGCCTTGCCCGTCCTGCTCGACGACGAACTGGCCCTCATTAGCGATCTGAGCGTACGTGCGCTGATCCGGTCCGGTGACCAAACCTTCGTTCTGCGCCACGGGTACCAGTTCGTGGAAACGCTCTTGCGGCCAAGCGATTGCGTTACGAGTGGCGCTGAAGTTCTCCGTTGCATCCGGCAAGGCGTGAACAGTAACCGTGGGCAGTGTGCTGGCTGCGGCAGATGTGCTTGCCGCTTGACTGACGGCCGGTGAATCGACGCCCAGAAGCAGGGCGTCAGGCATGTCCAGGCCCATACGGCTGACGAGAGGCGGTGAGCCGGAATGTCCAGCATCGGGGGCATTGGGTGGTTTTACTGCAGGGACTTTTTTGGGTGACTTGGCCATGGGGAATGCTCGGTAAAAGAGCGCGCAG
>NZ_CEUYZP010000093.1:0-420 GCF_982223955.1 Pantoea sp. E956-1
GTTGAGCGCCTTCACCTCATTGCGGCTCGGCACACCCAGGCGCGAAATCGCACTGTTCAGGCGCTTGTCGAAAGCGCCTTCCAGCTCGTCCAACTTGCCCATGGCGCGGTCTTTCACGCCGCTGATGCGCGACTTGGCCGAAGAGGTCGAGTCCTCGACTTTCTTGCCGACGGCAGTCTTGGTGAGCTTCTCGGCTTTCTCGCCGTCTTTGACCAATGCATCGAAGAGTTTGCTGCCGTCAGTGTCGATCTTCGAGTACACGCCTAAACCAGCCAGCCAGATTTTGCGGGAGTAGGACTCGACCTTCCCGACCCACGAGCTGCTTTCTTTATCGGTGTTCTTTTTGCCAGCCATCCCGTTCTCCTTAAGATTTTCGCGCGACGCGTTCGAGCAATGCCGTCAGCTCATCGAGCTTAGCAG
>NZ_CEUYZP010000094.1:0-420 GCF_982223955.1 Pantoea sp. E956-1
GGATCACGTCGGGCACATGCCGATGGTCGAACAGCCGGGAAATACCGCGCGGCTGTACGGGGAATTTCTGGAACGACAGCGATGAAGATGGATATTCGCAATGCCCCAGGTGGCGCAAGTGATCGTTCCCATGCTCTGCGTGGGAATGCCTCAGGGGACGCTCTGCGTCCAGTGACGCAGAGCGTCACGGGCTACATTCCCACGCAGAGCGTGGGAACGATCAGCGGAGACAGAAGGTTGGCGTTCCCATGAACATTCTTTACGACGAACGCCTCGACGGTCCGTTGCCCGAGGTGAACAAGGGCGAATTGCTCAAGGCTCTGCAACAAGCCCTGCCGGACCTGGACATCCTCTGGCGCGAAGATGAACTCAAACCCTACGAATGCGACGGCCTCTCCGCCTACCGCACCACGCCGATGC
>NZ_CEUYZP010000095.1:0-420 GCF_982223955.1 Pantoea sp. E956-1
CACTTCTACTCGATGAACCAGGCCGAACCTAGCATGGCCATCTGGAATAACCTCAAGCTGCCGCGCTGAAGGTTTTCCATGCGATAAAAAAGGCCCTCACCGGGCCTTTTCACTGAAAAGCACAAATGGAATATTGTTGTCGATGATCTGCGCGCAAACAAAAACACGCCCTCAACTGGTCTATCTGGTTTTCGGTGCCGAGACCTACCATCAGGAAGCTGTTTTCAGCATCGCCAGTGCTCTGGCGTGGTTGCGCGAGACACCGGATGCCGCGATCGATATCCAGGTCTTCAGCGACAATCCGCAACCCTACGAGCATCTCCCCGTACGCATTCGCCCGCTGGACGCCGAAACGCGCCAGAAATGGAGCGAGCCCCACGGTTACCATTTCCGCATCAAACATGTCGCGTTGCGCTCGGT
>NZ_CEUYZP010000096.1:0-417 GCF_982223955.1 Pantoea sp. E956-1
TTGCAGGCGCGGCCACGGTTGTATCAGAACATGCTCGGCAATCTCGACAGTCTGCTGCTGGTGCGCCGGGCCGACGGTTCCAGCGTGATCGCGATCAACCCGCGCCAACGTGAATTGCCGGCACTCAGTGCATTAGCGCGAGAGCAAATGTCGCAGCTCCGTGACGTGCTCACCTGGCAGGCCAGTGACGGCGCCGAGCTGGCCTTGCTGTCCGGCCAGGCCCAAGGCCCCAACGGTGAAACCCTGACGGTGATCGCCGGCAAGGTGCTCAGCGAGCGCGAGCAGATGCTCGGCAGTTATCGCCTGCGTCTGTATCTGTCCGTCGGCCTCGGCGCGGTGCTCGCGTTTGCTCTGGGCCTTCTGTTGCTGCGGCGTGGCTTGCAGCCCTTGCATCAGTTGAGCGAAGCGGTGCGCAGT
>NZ_CEUYZP010000097.1:0-414 GCF_982223955.1 Pantoea sp. E956-1
CTTATAGTCCGGTGATCAAGGTTATGATCGCGACAACCGCCGCCAAGGACATCCGCCGATGCCTGCCATGAAAACCCGCCCCACCCCCGCGCCATTGCTCAAGCCCGGCGAAACCGTGGTGCTGTTCGATGGCGTGTGCAAACTGTGCAACGGCTGGGCGCGGTTTCTGATTCGCCATGACCACCAGCGCCATGTGCGTCTGGCGACCGTGCAATCGCCCGAGGGCCAGGCCTTGCTGGCGTGGGCCGGTTTGCCCCTGGACGAGTTCGACACCATGGCGGTGATCCGCGACCGCAATTATTGGAAACGCTCGGATGCATTCTTGGAAGTGGTCGGGCAACTGCCAATGCGCTGGCAGCCGCTGAAACTGCTGCGGATCTTCCCGCGCCGCCTGCGCGACTGGGCTTACGATCG
>NZ_CEUYZP010000098.1:0-411 GCF_982223955.1 Pantoea sp. E956-1
CATCACTGCAGAAGCCGAGATCGGCAAGATCTACGTCGGCAAGGTTGAGCGCATCGTCGACTTCGGCGCATTCGTAAACATCCTGCCGGGCAAGGACGGTCTGGTGCACATCTCGATGCTGAGCGACGCTCGCGTAGAGAAAGTCACCGACATTCTGAAAGAAGGTCAGGAAGTGGAAGTGCTGGTGCTGGACGTGGACAACCGCGGCCGTATCAAGCTGTCCATCAAAGACGTGGCAGCTGCCAAAGCTTCGGGCGTTTAATCACCCCAACGCTTTAGCGCAATGAAGATGCCCCCGCCGTGCAAACGGCGGGGGTATTTTTTTATCTGAAATAAAGAAATTGTAGTTCTCAAAAGAAAACCATCAGACAACCCACAAATTTGCCGCAGCTCGAGACCGGTGCTAGGTTT
>NZ_CEUYZP010000099.1:0-410 GCF_982223955.1 Pantoea sp. E956-1
CGCTGAAGCAATTCGATGTGTCGCTCAAGGCCCTGGTGGCGTCGAGCTGATTCTTAAAACGTAAATGGCAACGGCGGCGCCGTGAAGTCGAACCGTTGCCGGTTGAACCGGACCTTTATTTTTCAGGATTTACTCCATGCGTACTTTATTCGTGCCAGCCATGGCTTTTGTTTCCCTGTTGCTCGCCGGTTGCGCTTCGGCGCCGAACGATCCGACCCTGACCTTGCAGACCAGCAAGACGCCGGCGCAGTACGCCGATTGCGTGGTGCCGAAGTTGCAGGACAGTGCGTTGAATCCGACGGTTTAGCAGAGTCAGCGCAGTTATCGGATTGTGGTGCCGAGCAAGGTGTCGGCGGATAACGTGCTGGAGGCGTACAAGGCGGGGAAGGGCGGCAAGGTGTTCATTTATG
>NZ_CEUYZP010000100.1:0-410 GCF_982223955.1 Pantoea sp. E956-1
GCCGAAGTGCACAACATTGATGCCACCTTCGAGCCGGACTTTGCCAATCCGCAAAAAAATCAGTTCAAGAATCAGACCCCATCCCAGGGTTTCTGCCGTCAGGTACCGGCAACGTGCGAGTCTTTGGGGCTGTTCAGCCTGATCGCGCAAATTCCGTTCGCCGCCAATGCACCGATTCAGGCCAACCACGCCGATCCGCGCCAGGGTGGCATGGCCAAAGTGCCGTCCGACTGGAGGACTGTTTCGGTGACCAACGCTGCCGGTGATAGCCACGTTGTCGAGGTGAGAATCGCCGGTGTTGGTCACGAGGCGGGCTTCCCGTTGTCGGTCGTCGAGCTGACCGGAGGCGGCTGGTGGGATGACTTGTGGGAAGGCGGCGGCTGGGTCTACGCTCCGCCACCGTGTCTGAG
>NZ_CEUYZP010000101.1:0-410 GCF_982223955.1 Pantoea sp. E956-1
GGCCTTCGCTGAACAGCGTATTGAGCATGCCGAACAACAGCGCCGCATCGCCGCCCGGGCGGACGAAAACGTGTTGATTGGCCATCGCTGCGGTTTCGCTGCGGCGCGGATCGACTACCACCACTTTGCCGCCGCGCGCCTGAATCGCCCTCAGGCGCTTCTCGACGTCCGGCACGGTCATGATGCTGCCGTTGGACGCCAGCGAATTGCCGACGGGGATCAGCATGAAGTCGGTGTGGTCGATATCGGGAATCGGCAACAGCAAACCGTGGCCGTACATCAGGTAGCTGCTGAGGTGGTGCGGCAGTTGATCGACCGACGTTGCCGAGTAGCGATTACGCGTTTTCAGCAAACCAAGGAAGTAATTGCTGTGGGTCATCAGGCCGTAGTTGTGCACGCTCGGATTGCCC
>NZ_CEUYZP010000102.1:0-399 GCF_982223955.1 Pantoea sp. E956-1
ATACAGAATTGCGGCGCGTCGTTCGAACAGTTTCTTGAAGCGGTGAATCATCACCCCCGCGCCGCAATTCTGTATGACCCGAGCCACCTGCTGCTGCAGCAAATGGACTACCTCGGCTTCATCGACCGCTACCACCAACGCATCCGCATGTTCCACGTCAAGGATGCCGAGTTCCGCCCCGATGCGCGCTCCGGCGTCTACGGCGGGTATCAGGGTTGGGTCGAGCGTCCCGGGCGCTTTCGCTCGCTGGGCGATGGCCAGATCGATTTCAAATCGATCTTCAGCAAATTGTGCCAATACGACTTCAACGGCTGGGCCGTGCTGGAGTGGGAGTGCTGCCTGAAAGACTCCGCACAGGGCGCGGCGGAAGGCGCGGCGTTCATCGAGCGACACATGATA
>NZ_CEUYZP010000103.1:0-392 GCF_982223955.1 Pantoea sp. E956-1
GTCAACTGTTTACCACTGGCGCGGATCTTCTCCACCACCTGTTCGGCCTGGGATTTGCCGAATTGCGCATCGACCAGAATCGCTTCTTTCTCACCGCTGACCAGCACCGAGCTGACCGGGAAAATCGCCTGGGTGCCCGGATTGTAGACATCAAGGCTCAGCTCGGCGGCGGATGCATGGGCGGCAAAGCCGAAAAATGCCGCGGCGAGCAGAACGCGTTTGAAGGGGGTGAAGCCGATCATTTGTTGCTCCGGATTACCAATGCCAGTCTGGCGATGCAACAGAGCTTAGTTGCCAGACTCAGTACAAAAAATGCGATGCTTGGACATAGTTTGTTTCTGAAAGCGGGCAAATCATGGATCGGCTTCAAGCAATGCGGGTATTCGTCACGG
>NZ_CEUYZP010000104.1:0-390 GCF_982223955.1 Pantoea sp. E956-1
GGCGCTGCTGGGTCAGGCCTTCGGTGAGCGGATAGACCGGGGTCAGGGTTTCATCGACTGGCGGCGGTTCGTCGCCGGTGATCGCGCGGTATTCCGGGTGGTAGATTTCCAGGCCTGAGGCGCCGGGCCGGGCTTCGCCGTAACAGCGCACCCGCGTGCCGCGCTTGAGCCCTTCTTTCTGCGCGTTGCTGAAATGGTAGAAGCGCAGGCTCAGCCCGCCGGTGCCGTCCTGCAAGCGCACGACCAGGCTGCGCCGGCGGCCCATTACCACGTCGGCGCCGCTGACGGTGCCTTCGACCACGGCGTCCTGTCCCGGCCGCAACGCACCGATCGGCACCACGCGGGTGCGATCCTGATAGCGCAGCGGCAGGTGAAACAGCACGTCCTGCA
>NZ_CEUYZP010000105.1:0-390 GCF_982223955.1 Pantoea sp. E956-1
TGGCAACCTCGGCAGCACAAGACTTTCGCTTGGCGAGGAGGTCGGTGATTTGCTGCTGCAGGCTGCGAGCCCGGTTATCAGCAACAACAACGGCATCCGATACCTGCTCAGTCTTGGATTTCGCATCGTCGGAGACTCGGTTGATGTCATTGGTGATCTCTCGCTGAATGCGCAGCGTGTTGGTCAGCGAATCCACTCGGGCGGTCGCGGTGTCGCGCTCGGCGGTTATGGTTGCTCGATCGTCCTTCACGCTATCGAGACGAAGCGATAGGTAACCGACAGCTGCGAGCGCTGCCAGCACTACCCACGCCCACGCGGGAACCAGCTTCAGCAACGCGTTCACGGGGTCTGCCGTTCTACGGCTTCGTTGACCTTCTCCGCTGCCTTGCT
>NZ_CEUYZP010000106.1:0-390 GCF_982223955.1 Pantoea sp. E956-1
TGTATGCACAGTCGGCGGGCAATGAAGGCGTGAAGATTTCCATCCGTGGTTCAGGCATCAACCGCGCGCCCGGCGCCCACGCCTCGGGGCTGTACACGATGCTGGATGGCTTGCCCCTCACCGGCCCCGGCGGCACGCCGTATGAATTGCTCGAGCCGTTGTGGGTCGACCATGTCGAAGTGCTGCGCGGCGCCAACGGTTTCGATCGCGGCGTGCTGGCGCTGGGCGGCGCTATCGATTACGTCAGCCACACCGGTTACACCGCGCCGAAACTGCAAGTGCGTTACGCCACCGGCAGCCATGGCTATCAGCAGCGCCAGGTCAGCTCCGGGCAAGTGCTGGGCGATTTCGATTACTACGTGTCGCTGACCGATGCCAATGCCGACGGCT
>NZ_CEUYZP010000107.1:0-390 GCF_982223955.1 Pantoea sp. E956-1
GTGTTTGTCGTTGCACTGATTGTCGCCGGACTGATCATGACCCACGGCGAACGCGGCCATCGCACGGCGGTGGCGATCACCACGCGGATTTCCGGCCCGGTGCGTGGCCCGCAGATCGCGCAACTGTGCACCTCGACCATTCGCGCGGTGGCGCAGGGCGTGGTCGGTATCGCTTTTATCCAGATGATCCTGATCGGTGTGGCACTGGTAATCATGGGCGTGCCCGCCGCCGGTGTGCTGGCGTTGATGGTGTTGCTGCTGGGCATCATGCAACTGCCGGTGCTGTTGGTTACCGTGCCGGTGGTGGTGTTTGTCTTTGCCCATGATGGCGTCGGCCCCGGCACGATCATCTTCGCCGTGTGGATGGTGATCGCCGGGCTCTCCGACAAC
>NZ_CEUYZP010000108.1:0-389 GCF_982223955.1 Pantoea sp. E956-1
CCTTGACCCGTGGCTCAAGCCACTCTATCGAGGGCAGGACTTTCGGCTTCTTCGCCATCAGCCCACCAGTTTCTGCGCGGTTTTCGCCAGGCGCAGACCGAGTGCGCGACACAACGCCACTTCGTGCTGGTCGAGACCGTTTTTGCCGTCGGCACCGGCTTGATGGCTGGCGCCATACGGCGTGCCGCCACCTTCGGTTTCGAGCAGGGCCGATTCACTGTAGGGCAGGCCGGTGATCAACATGCCGTGATGCAACAGCGGCAACATCATCGACAGCAGCGTGGTTTCCTGGCCGCCGTGCAGGCTGGCGGTGGAGGTGAACACACCGGCCGGTTTGCCGACCAGCGCGCCGGTCAGCCAGAGGTTGCTGGTGCCGTCGAGGAAGTATT
>NZ_CEUYZP010000109.1:0-388 GCF_982223955.1 Pantoea sp. E956-1
GACTACCCGATGGATCTGCGCGAAGGCCCCAACAGGCTGAAGGTGGCATATACCGACGTCAGCGGCACCTTCGACTACAAACGCCGCGACATCCTGTTCGGCATGGAAAGCCGCAGCAATGTCGGCCTGCGCGTGACCAAGCACCTGCCCAACGACGGCGCCAGCGAGTTCGTGCGCATCCCGAGTGGCAACACCGCCAGCTACGCCCCGGGCACGCGGATGCGTAATTTCACCTATCAGGGTTCGGATACCGTGCTGCATTTCGGTAACGACCTGGAAATTGCCGACGACCTCTGGCTGACCACCGGCCTCGCCGCCATCTACACCCGCCGCGAAAGCGCCGTGACCTATCCGCAGGGCGGCGGCAAAACCAGTCTCAGCGACTGGG
>NZ_CEUYZP010000110.1:0-387 GCF_982223955.1 Pantoea sp. E956-1
CTAGCAGACGGCCGATGCCGTGAATGGGTAGGACATGATCCGGCTGCAGAACGTTCAGTGCAGCCTGGGGCATGGTGGCGACTTGTGCATCATCGGGGTCTTGAACAATGGTCAAGCCGCCGCAGCGCTTGACGCAGGCCAGACCGCGCGCGCCATCCTGATTGGCGCCGGTCAGCAGCACGGCGGCGAGTGTCTCGCCGTAAACGTCAGCGGCCGATTCAAACAGGTAATCAATAGACGGCCGCGAATGATGTACGCGGTCCTCCAGGCTCAGCGACAGGCTGCGATCCGCTTCGACCGACAAGTGATAACCGGGCGTGGCGAAATATACCGTGCCGGCTTCAATGTCCTGCTTGTCTTCAGCTTCCTTGACCGGCATCGCCACAC
>NZ_CEUYZP010000111.1:0-385 GCF_982223955.1 Pantoea sp. E956-1
GATGACCCTGATCACCGGCGTCGACTATCCACTCGCGGTCACCGGCATCGCCCAAGTCGCTTTCCCGGATCAGGCCAACGGCAGCCTGATCCACGACGCCGACGGCAAAGTTCGCGGCTCGTCGTTGATTGCTCAGGATTTCAGCGGTGACAACTGGTTCCACCCACGGCCCTCCGCCGGGGCTTTTGCCACGGTCGCCAGCGGCGCCAGCAACCTCGCGCCAAGCAATCCGGCCCTGGCGACCCGCGTGATCGAAGACGCGCAAAAACAACAAGTCGCTGGGCAGGGGCCGGTGCCATTGGCCTTGCTGACCACCTCCGCCAGCGGCCTCGATCCGCACTTGCCACCGGCGGCAATTGCCTATCAACTGGCGCGTGTCGCGGCG
>NZ_CEUYZP010000112.1:0-384 GCF_982223955.1 Pantoea sp. E956-1
GTTGGAGGAAGGGCTGCGTCCGTGATCATCCATACTCGGTCGCCTTTGTGGGAGCCATTCAAAGCAATACCTTGACAGTGCTGCGCCTCGAGGTGACTGCCGAATTCATCCACGAGGGCCTGGATGAACTGCACACAATAGGAGTCTGGGAAGACGCCACCTGTGTTGCAGGTTTCGGCGGTCTGTCTTCGTAATACTCCAAAACCGATGACATAAAAAAGCACTTTGACGGTTTTTTTAAGTTTATTTTGCAGAGTGACGAAAAGCCCTTGGCGGACTCCCCGTACCCCGCTAAAGTCGGAAGTCCGCCTGCATCGAATTCCTCCTGAAAATCACCCCAAGCCCAATGTTTCCGGGCTTTTTGTCGTTTCTCAACGAAACGCG
>NZ_CEUYZP010000113.1:0-383 GCF_982223955.1 Pantoea sp. E956-1
GTAATTGAGCATGGAGGCGTCTCGACAGGGTGACCGTGGCGGCCACCCTAACGACGCGGCAGGAATCGAACAAGATCAAGCGTTGTTTTGTTTGGCCTTGGTGCGCATTTTCTAGGCCATGGAAGTCATTTCGTTGTAGAGCAGTTGCGGATTCTTTTGCTTGATCGCCCAGGCCATGCGCCCTTGTTCGTGAGGCAGAATCAGGAATTCGCCGGCGGCGACTTGCTGATAGATGTAGTCAGCGATGTCGGCGGCACTGATTGGCGAACTTTCCAGCAACTTGCCGACCTGGGCTTTCATGGCCGGGGTCGGGCCGCGGAAAGAATCGAGCAAGTTGGTCTGGAAGAACGATGGGCAAACCACATGCACCGCCACTTCCTGCT
>NZ_CEUYZP010000114.1:0-382 GCF_982223955.1 Pantoea sp. E956-1
TAGAAAGGACGTTGGCATATAGGTCTGTTCTCCACGAAAGGCAGCGATTATATAGACATCATTCGAGCTTCACTCAGGATCTTGACCAGCAGCATGTTTCAGATTGCCACTGCGCCAAACTACCTCAGCACTCGTTCAAGCCTTCCCGGAAACGCAGGGCCAGGCCCTTGAGGTTCTGCCGCCAGCTCTCCAGCTCATCTCGACTGAGCTCTTCCGGCGCCTCTTCTTCATCAAGATTAATCGCTTGAATCAGCGGCTGCGTCACGTCGCCTTTCGGCTTGCGTGGCGCCCTCGGTGGCTGAAACAGTGCTGCGTGCGCCGCCAGCAGTTTCGCCAGCCAGGTTTCCGGATTACCAGCCAGCTCAACCATTTCCGCCAGCTC
>NZ_CEUYZP010000115.1:0-381 GCF_982223955.1 Pantoea sp. E956-1
GCTTGCTGCCATCATCACGAGTGATTACCGTCCAGTCCCCCATCGACTTGTCATTCGCTGTCGCCATTAGCGGCGGCCAGTTTGCCGCGCACTTGTCATTGCACGCGGACTTGCCAGCGGAGTCCTTGGCAAAGGTGTACAGGGTCATGCCCTTTTGATCGGTGTACATGCCGTCCTTTTCCATCGCCGGATCGGCCGCCATGGCCAGCCCCGGCAATGTCAGGGCGGCAGCCATCAGCAGGGCTTTGAACGAAGCAGTCATCTGAGTCATGGAAACCTTCTTTTGTGGTTATCAGGATTCGGACTTAGAGCTTAGTCGAGGATGGGTGCAAATGTTGCGCGCCTGAAATACTGTCACACGACTGCAATAATTCCGTTATC
>NZ_CEUYZP010000116.1:0-379 GCF_982223955.1 Pantoea sp. E956-1
TCGCCAGCGGAATCATTTCGCCTTTATNGTTGCGTACTTTCAGCTGACCGATCTGATCGGATTCAAGGCGGAACTGCTGTTCGGCCTGAACGTTGACCTGATAGGTGCGCCCGAAGCGGTTGAAGTCGTTGGCATACAGCGAACCCAAGTAGATCTGCAGGGTGTCGAAGATGTCGCTGACGGCCACGCCGTGGGTCTTGGCTTTTTCACGGTCGATGGCGGCATCGACCTGCGGCACGTTCACCGTGTAGCTGGTGAACAGGCCGGCCAGTTCCGGCACGTTGTGGCTCTTGTTGATGATGTTCATGGTTTCTTTGTACAGCTCGTCGTAGCAGAGGTTGCCCCGGTCTTCGATCTGCAGGCGGAAACCGCCAATGGT
>NZ_CEUYZP010000117.1:0-379 GCF_982223955.1 Pantoea sp. E956-1
CAGTATGAACTGGACCTGGTTTCACAAGCTCGGCTCGCCCAAGTGGTTCTACGGCATCAGCGGCAAATTTCTGCCGTGGTTGAGCATCGCAGCGTTGCTGCTGATCGGCGTTGGCGTGGTCTGGGGCCTGGCGTTCGCGCCACCGGATTACCAGCAAGGCAACAGCTTTCGCATCATCTATATCCACGTGCCCGCCGCGATGCTCGCCCAGTCGATCTACGTGATGCTCGCGGTGTGCGGCGTGGTCGGGCTGGTGTGGAAAATGAAGCTGGCCGATGTCGCCCTGCAATGCGCCGCACCGATCGGTGCGTGGATGACCGCCGTGGCGCTGGTCACCGGGGCCATCTGGGGCAAGCCGACCTGGGGCTCGTGGTGGGTG
>NZ_CEUYZP010000118.1:0-379 GCF_982223955.1 Pantoea sp. E956-1
TGAATGTACCGGCCGTGACTGGACCAGTGGGTACGCGATCGGCGCCTTGTACGTCGTTGGTCAGGACGTTGCCGGTCAGGGTCAGTTGGCTTTCTGAGGCAGTGCCGTTGCTGTCATCGTTGGCTTTCGGCAGGTCGTCGACGATGTTGACGTCGAGGGTCCCGGTGGCCGTCGTGCCGTTGTCATCAACGACCGTGACCGCGAATTGCTCAGGCAGATTGTTCGCGCCGTTGGCGTTCGGATGCGCTTCGTTATCAGCCAAGGTGTAGCTGTAACTGACCACACCGGCTGCAGCGTTGAAACCAGTAATCGTCAGCGTGCTGCCCAGTGGCGTGGTGATCGATTGCGGGAAACCTGCGGCCACACCATTGGTCACCAC
>NZ_CEUYZP010000119.1:0-370 GCF_982223955.1 Pantoea sp. E956-1
CGGATAACCCCATCAATTAACCTTCCGGCACCGGGCAGGCGTCACACCGTATACGTCCACTTTCGTGTTTGCACAGTGCTGTGTTTTTAATAAACAGTTGCAGCCAGCTGGTATCTTCGACTGGCTTCGGCTCGGGGAGCAGGTCCCTCCACCTACGCGCCAGCGTGCCTTCTCCCGAAGTTACGGCACCATTTTGCCTAGTTCCTTCACCCGAGTTCTCTCAAGCGCCTTGGTATTCTCTACCTGACCACCTGTGTCGGTTTGGGGTACGATTCTGTGTTACCTGATGCTTAGAGGCTTTTCCTGGAAGCTGGGCATTTATCACTTCAGCACCGTAGTGCCTCGTCGTCACGCCTCAGCGTTGATAAGC
>NZ_CEUYZP010000120.1:0-313 GCF_982223955.1 Pantoea sp. E956-1
ACAGACAGCCAGGATGTTGGCTTAGAAGCAGCCATCATTTAAAGAAAGCGTAATAGCTCACTGGTCGAGTCGGCCTGCGCGGAAGATGTAACGGGGCTAAACCATGCACCGAAGCTGCGGCAGCGACACTATGTGTTGTTGGGTAGGGGAGCGTTCTGTAAGCCGTCGAAGGTGGCCTGTGAGGGCTGCTGGAGGTATCAGAAGTGCGAATGCTGACATAAGTAACGATAAAGCGGGTGAAAAGCCCGCTCGCCGGAAGACCAAGGGTTCCTGTTCAACGTTAATCGGAGCAGGGTGAGTCGACCCCTAAGGC
>NZ_CEUYZP010000121.1:0-280 GCF_982223955.1 Pantoea sp. E956-1
CTCGCCGACCATTTTAGAAACCTGTCTGAAAAGACAGGTTTTTTTTCGTCTGTAGAAAGAGGATGAGGACCTCCGAAGGAGGTTTGAGCCGAGCGCAGCGAGACAACGTTGCTTCAGCAACGGCCCGCAGGGCGCTGCTCGCAGAGCAGAGTTATCCTCTCTCGCCGACCATTTTAGAAACCTGTCTGAAAAGACAGGTTTTTTTTCGTCTGTAGAAAGAGGATGAGGACCTCCGAAGGAGGTTTGAGCCGAGCGCAGCGAGACAACGTTGCTTCAGCAA
>NZ_CEUYZP010000122.1:0-274 GCF_982223955.1 Pantoea sp. E956-1
CCCTACTCTCGCATGGGGAGACCCCACACTACCATCGGCGCTACGGCGTTTCACTTCTGAGTTCGGCATGGGGTCAGGTGGGACCACCGCGCTAAAGCCGCCAGGCAAATTCTGTCTCCGCGCCGCCCGTAAGGCCACGCAGATATATCCGGTACAGGCTGAAAATTGTGTCTCTCAAAAACGCCTCTGGCGTTGTAAGGTTAAGCCTCACGGGTCATTAGTACCGGTTAGCTCAACGCATCGCTGCGCTTACACACCCGGCCTATCAACGTCG
>NZ_CEUYZP010000123.1:0-274 GCF_982223955.1 Pantoea sp. E956-1
CCCTACTCTCGCATGGGGAGACCCCACACTACCATCGGCGCTACGGCGTTTCACTTCTGAGTTCGGCATGGGGTCAGGTGGGACCACCGCGCTAAAGCCGCCAGGCAAATTCTGTCTCCGCGCCGCCACTAAGGCCGCGCAGATATGTCCGGTACAGGCTGAAAATTGTGTCTCTCAAAAACGCCTCTGGCGTTGTAAGGTTAAGCCTCACGGGTCATTAGTACCGGTTAGCTCAACGCATCGCTGCGCTTACACACCCGGCCTATCAACGTCG
>NZ_CEUYZP010000124.1:0-263 GCF_982223955.1 Pantoea sp. E956-1
AACCTCTACAGGCTTGTAGCTCAGGTGGTTAGAGCGCACCCCTGATAAGGGTGAGGTCGGTGGTTCAAGTCCACTCAGGCCTACCAAATTTCTTCTCATGCTGCGTTATGCGCGCGGTCGTTTACCTCAGTAAACGTCCCTTCCGCATGCCTTGCCTGAAAAGAAATTGCATCCTTCTCCTGAAGAATGTAACTCGGTTGAGTGGTAGTAGTGGTCTCTGCAGTAACTGTATGGGGCTATAGCTCAGCTGGGAGAGCGCCTGC
>NZ_CEUYZP010000125.1:0-262 GCF_982223955.1 Pantoea sp. E956-1
GCACAGACAGCCAGGATGTTGGCTTAGAAGCAGCCATCATTTAAAGAAAGCGTAATAGCTCACTGGTCGAGTCGGCCTGCGCGGAAGATGTAACGGGGCTAAACCATGCACCGAAGCTGCGGCAGCGGCGCTCAGGCGTTGTTGGGTAGGGGAGCGTTCTGTAAGCCGTCGAAGGTGTGCTGTGAGGCATGCTGGAGGTATCAGAAGTGCGAATGCTGACATAAGTAACGATAAAGCGGGTGAAAAGCCCGCTCGCCGGAAG
>NZ_CEUYZP010000126.1:0-257 GCF_982223955.1 Pantoea sp. E956-1
ACGCGCTGCGTCGTTTCAATTTTCAGCTTGTTCCGGATTGTTAAAGAGCAAATATCTCAAACGCGGCCCGGCTGCTGACGCAACCAGATCGGTTTTGAGATACTGTATGGAGACACCTTTCACCTGTCACCAAGCAGGTGGCGTCCCCTAGGGGATTCGAACCCCTGTTGCCGCCGTGAAAGGGCGGAGTCCTAACCGCTAGACGAAGGGGACACGATAGTGTCACGACTTCGCAGCCGTCCTGCTCATTACTTTTT
>NZ_CEUYZP010000129.1:0-255 GCF_982223955.1 Pantoea sp. E956-1
GAGAGGCCCGAAGGTCCCCCTCTTTGGTCTTGCGACGTTATGCGGTATTAGCCACCGTTTCCAGTGGTTATCCCCCTCTATCGGGCAGATCCCCAGACATTACTCACCCGTCCGCCACTCGTCACCCGAGAGCAAGCTCTCTGTGCTACCGTCCGACTTGCATGTGTTAGGCCTGCCGCCAGCGTTCAATCTGAGCCATGATCAAACTCTTCAATTTAAGTTTGATTTGCTTAAACAAGTTAAGCGGTGCTCATC
>NZ_CEUYZP010000130.1:0-255 GCF_982223955.1 Pantoea sp. E956-1
GGGGGGGGGGGGGGGGGGGGGGGGGGGGGGGGGGGGGGGGGGGGGGGGGGGGGGGGGGGGGGGGGGGGGGGGGGGGGGGGGGGGGGGGGGGGGGGGGGGGGGGGGGGGGGGGGGGGGGGGGGGGGGGGGGGGGGGGGGGGGGGGGGGGGGGGGGGGGGGGGGGGGGGGGGGGGGGGGGGGGGGGGGGGGGGGGGGGGGGGGGGGGGGGGGGGGGGGGGGGGGGGGGGGGGGGGGGGGGGGGGGGGGGGGGGGGGG
>NZ_CEUYZP010000131.1:0-255 GCF_982223955.1 Pantoea sp. E956-1
TAGGTATTAATATCCTCATAAATGGCCCAAAAAATAACGCACTGTTACCCTGATGGTGAACAATGAAAAATCTCGATGCACTAATTATTTTTGCGCGTGTGGCAGAAATGAAGAGTTTTACTCAGGCCGCTGAAAGTCTGGGTATCAAGAAAGGACGTGCCTCAGTGGTGGTCCGTGAACTGGAACATGACGTGGGAACTACACTTTTGCACCGCACAACGCGAACCGTGCAGCTTACGGAGGACGGACGTGCTT
>NZ_CEUYZP010000132.1:0-255 GCF_982223955.1 Pantoea sp. E956-1
CTGTCCGCCCTGGTCCTGCCACTTGCGGGTGCGTAGCTGGCCTTCGATATAGACCTGCGAACCTTTGCGAAGGTATTCACCTGCAACCTCAGCAAGCTTCCCAAACAGCACTACGCGGTGCCATTCAATTACTTCCTTGTTCTCACCTGT
Organism: Pantoea sp. E956-1; assembly: GCF_982223955.1. NCBI lineage: Bacteria > Pseudomonadati > Pseudomonadota > Gammaproteobacteria > Enterobacterales > Erwiniaceae > Pantoea > Pantoea sp. E956-1. The sequence continues at coordinate 151 of NZ_CEUYZP010000132.1, forward strand.
CTGCTTATCGCGCCAACTCTCAGAGGTTGCCAGCGTGATGTTTGCCACCGCGCCACCATTGGGCAGGTAACGCACTTCCGGATCCTGACCCAGATTTCCAACCAG
>NZ_CEUYZP010000133.1:0-255 GCF_982223955.1 Pantoea sp. E956-1
TCCGAAACGAACAGGCCTGTCCGGCCAAGCTGGTTATATTTCACTTTATCAGCCTCTTTTTATTTAACAGCTTTACGCGTTAACGGGATGAAACTGCGCGGCAATATTTGCGACACGTGCCCCATACAGGCGTGCCGTTTTGAGATCACCGGTGGACATCTCTTCAGGCGAAGCGTCAGCGGGGGTTTGTGCCATTGGACCGATATTGGATCCCATCCGGTTAAGGTCATCACGCAACGACGCTTTTGTGTTTGA
>NZ_CEUYZP010000134.1:0-255 GCF_982223955.1 Pantoea sp. E956-1
CTGACCACCTGTGTCGGTTTGGGGTACGATTCTGTGTTACCTGATGCTTAGAGGCTTTTCCTGGAAGCTGGGCATTTATCACTTCAGCACCGTAGTGCCTCGTCGTCACGCCTCAGCGTTGATAAGCATCCGGATTTACCTGGACGCTCCGCCTACACGCTTAAACCGGGACAACCGTCGCCCGGCTGATATAGCCTTCTCCGTCCCCCCTTCGCAGTAACACCGAGTACAGGAATATTAACCTGTTTCCCATCG
>NZ_CEUYZP010000135.1:0-255 GCF_982223955.1 Pantoea sp. E956-1
CCAAGCGATTTACCCAGCCTGCCTGCGGACCAGTTCGATACACCAACATAGCGGACCAGTCCCTGTCGTGTGAGATCGTCAAGAGCACGCAGTGTCTCTTCTATGGGTGTGATCGGATCACTCGCATATATCTGGTACAGATCAATATAATCGACCTGCAGTCGTTCCAGGCTTCGCTGCACTGAATCCATGATGTGTCCGCGTGAGGCACCCTTATCGTTCGGCCCGGGTCCCATAACACCACCCGTTTTTGTG
>NZ_CEUYZP010000136.1:0-255 GCF_982223955.1 Pantoea sp. E956-1
CACGACAGGGACTGGTCCGCTATGTTGGTGTATCGAACTGGTCCGCAGGCAGGCTGGGTAAATCGCTTGGCCTGAGTGAAGCTCTTCACGCCACAAGGTTTGAGACACTTCAAGCGTATTACTCTGTTGCCGGTCGTGACGTGGAGCGGGAACTGGTGCCACTGCTCTGCGAAGAGAAAATAGGACTCCTTGTCTGGTCACCCCTCGCCGGTGGTTTACTTTCCGGAAAATTTGGCCCTGGTGCAGCGGCAGAGA
>NZ_CEUYZP010000137.1:0-255 GCF_982223955.1 Pantoea sp. E956-1
CTGTCCGCCCTGGTCCTGCCACTTGCGGGTGCGTAGCTGGCCTTCGATATAGACCTGCGAACCTTTGCGAAGGTATTCACCTGCAACCTCAGCAAGCTTCCCAAACAGCACTACGCGGTGCCATTCAGTTACTTCCTTGTTCTCACCTGTCTGCTTATCGCGCCAACTCTCAGAGGTTGCCAGCGTGATGTTTGCCACCGCGCCACCATTGGGCAGGTAACGCACTTCCGGATCCTGACCCAGATTTCCAACCAG
>NZ_CEUYZP010000138.1:0-255 GCF_982223955.1 Pantoea sp. E956-1
GTTGCCTGGCACAATGAGAGTCAACAGCGTACCGGCTTATCATGAGGCCGGGCTGGCGGGTCTAGGCTTAATTCAGGGAGGGTATTCCTCGCTCATGCCGCATATCAAACGTGGTGCCCTGATTGAGGTACTTCCTGATCTACGTCCCGAGCCGCTCATAGCATCATTTGTCATCGCGCACCGGCGCAATTTGTCGCCGCGTGTAAAGGCTTTTATGAGCTGGACTGAAGATATTCTAAAACCTTATTTTGACTG
>NZ_CEUYZP010000139.1:0-255 GCF_982223955.1 Pantoea sp. E956-1
CGCTGGAGACGCGCACCCAGCAGGAGCTGGTGTCGTCGCCCTTCGCCAGCCGGTCCCAGTGAAACTTCACCTTCACCCGCCCGTAGCGGTCGGTCCAGATCGACTCGCCTTTAGGCCCCACCACCTTTGCGGTCTGCGGGCCGTGCGTTTTCGGCCACGCCGTTTCGGGCGGCGTGCGGTAGGTCACCGACGACGGCAGCACCGTGAAGTGGATGTTGTGACGGCTGTCGCCGGTATCGCCGCTGGCGTAGGCGT
>NZ_CEUYZP010000140.1:0-255 GCF_982223955.1 Pantoea sp. E956-1
TAAACATCAGAGGAAGTAAGAAAAGAAATAGTACCAAACGTTTTGATACATCCATGTAATGTAATTGAAGTTAAGATTTAAAATAGCAATCACGCCTCCACAAGCAAAAAAATGGCCAAATAATGAGACTGGCACCCAGCGAAATATAGCATCAAATGTCACGTCAAAATTCTTATCTCTATTTAGAAATCCAAAGCAACAATGAATTAGTGAAATAAACAGAATTGAAAGCCCAAGGTAGGCCACACCTTCTCC
>NZ_CEUYZP010000141.1:0-255 GCF_982223955.1 Pantoea sp. E956-1
ACGGCGGCATGCTTGCCTCGTTGTAAACCCGGCCGATGATCAGCGGACGATCCGGATCGCCGTTGATGAAGTCCACCACCACTTCGTCGTTCACTCGCGGGATCTGCACCCCGCCAAATCCCTGGCCCGCCCAGGCGCTGGAGACGCGCACCCAGCAGGAGCTGGTGTCGTCGCCCTTCGCCAGCCGGTCCCAGTGAAACTTCACCTTCACCCGCCCGTAGCGGTCGGTCCAGATCGACTCGCCTTTAGGCCCCA
>NZ_CEUYZP010000142.1:0-254 GCF_982223955.1 Pantoea sp. E956-1
TACTCACACTCAAATCCAGCCGGCGGCAAACCTTCGCCATTCCACTCAATACTCATGCCACTCTCCTATGCTGCTTAGCGCGCTCAATGCGCTCATAGTCTTCCCTGCATTCGCTACAACAGAAGAACCTTTATCTACTGACTCCTCGCAGTTATAGCAGGCACCGGTAAACTGCATTTCCGGGCGTTTACGGTTAGCCAGGGCTATGGTTCTTTCCAGTTCTTCAAGCGCTGCGGCCTGGTCTAATTCGTCAG
>NZ_CEUYZP010000143.1:0-253 GCF_982223955.1 Pantoea sp. E956-1
TCGCGCTACTCCGTCACATACTTCAGTATGCTCCTTCGTATCGGTCGGTTGCCGCCTTGCCTCAGCGCAAAATCCTTCGGACTTCAGTCCGCAGGACACAACTGTATCCGGTACAAGCTGAAAATCGTGTCTCTCAAAAACGCCTCTGGCGTTGTAAGGTTAAGCCTCACGGGTCATTAGTACCGGTTAGCTCAACGCATCGCTGCGCTTACACACCCGGCCTATCAACGTCGTAGTCTTCAACGTCCCTTCA
>NZ_CEUYZP010000144.1:0-252 GCF_982223955.1 Pantoea sp. E956-1
GATGAGCACCGCTTAACTTGTTTAAGCAAATCAAACTTAAATTGAAGAGTTTGATCATGGCTCAGATTGAACGCTGGCGGCAGGCCTAACACATGCAAGTCGGACGGTAGCACAGAGAGCTTGCTCTTGGGTGACGAGTGGCGGACGGGTGAGTAATGTCTGGGGATCTGCCCGATAGAGGGGGATAACCACTGGAAACGGTGGCTAATACCGCATAACGTCGCAAGACCAAAGAGGGGGACCTTCGGGCCT
>NZ_CEUYZP010000145.1:0-250 GCF_982223955.1 Pantoea sp. E956-1
CAAGCAGGTGGCGTCCCCTAGGGGATTCGAACCCCTGTTGCCGCCGTGAAAGGGCGGAGTCCTAACCGCTAGACGAAGGGGACACGATAGTGTCACGACTTCGCAGCCGTCCTGCTCATTACTTTTTTATCAGACAATCTGTGTGGACACTGCGCGGGAAGGTATCTTCAGGTAAGGAGGTGATCCAACCGCAGGTTCCCCTACGGTTACCTTGTTACGACTTCACCCCAGTCATGAATCACAAAGTGGT
>NZ_CEUYZP010000146.1:0-250 GCF_982223955.1 Pantoea sp. E956-1
GGAAACAGGTTAATATTCCTGTACTCGGTGTTACTGCGAAGGGGGGACGGAGAAGGCTATATCAGCCGGGCGACGGTTGTCCCGGTTTAAGCGTGTAGGCGGAGCGTCCAGGTAAATCCGGACGCTTGTTAACGCTGAGGCGTGACGACGAGGCACTACGGTGCTGAAGTGATAAATGCCCAGCTTCCAGGAAAAGCCTCTAAGCATCAGGTAACACAGAATCGTACCCCAAACCGACACAGGTGGTCAG
>NZ_CEUYZP010000147.1:0-245 GCF_982223955.1 Pantoea sp. E956-1
CAAGCAGGTGGCGTCCCCTAGGGGATTCGAACCCCTGTTGCCGCCGTGAAAGGGCGGAGTCCTAACCGCTAGACGAAGGGGACACGATAGTGTCACGACTTCGCAGCCGTCCTGCTCATTACTTTTTATCAGACAATCTGTGTGGACACTGCGCGGGAAGGTATCTTCAGGTAAGGAGGTGATCCAACCGCAGGTTCCCCTACGGTTACCTTGTTACGACTTCACCCCAGTCATGAATCACAAAG
>NZ_CEUYZP010000148.1:0-232 GCF_982223955.1 Pantoea sp. E956-1
TTGGGGTACGATTCTGTGTTACCTGATGCTTAGAGGCTTTTCCTGGAAGCTGGGCATTTATCACTTCAGCACCGTAGTGCCTCGTCGTCACGCCTCAGCGTTAACAAGCGTCCGGATTTACCTGGACGCTCCGCCTACACGCTTAAACCGGGACAACCGTCGCCCGGCTGATATAGCCTTCTCCGTCCCCCCTTCGCAGTAACACCGAGTACAGGAATATTAACCTGTTTCC
>NZ_CEUYZP010000149.1:0-212 GCF_982223955.1 Pantoea sp. E956-1
TGACCCGTCAGGCGTACATTGTTGCAGCCAGACTGGTCATGTACAGCGCGCAACAACCGGAGCGTACACGTAGTACGTGAGGATGGTGAGCACTGCCCGGGGCCAGAATGGCAAATAAAATAGCCTGACCCGTCAGGCGTACATTGTTGCAGCCAGACTGGTCATGTACAGCGCGCAACAACCGGAGCGTACACGTAGTACGTGAGGATGGT
>NZ_CEUYZP010000150.1:0-204 GCF_982223955.1 Pantoea sp. E956-1
CGTTTTACAACGCTGCGAATTGCAAGCATTTGAGAGACTCGAACGCATCGCCTGTCATTCCTTATTACGGAGGAATGACGCGCTGCGTCGTTTCAATTTTCAGCTTGTTCCGGATTGTTAAAGAGCATAATACGTCGCAGCACACCGTTGCCGGTATGCTCTGAGGTATTTCAGAAAAAAACAGATAAACGGTATGGTGGAGCT
>NZ_CEUYZP010000151.1:0-204 GCF_982223955.1 Pantoea sp. E956-1
CGTTTTACAACGCTGCGAATTGCAAGCATTTGAGAGACTCGAACGCATCGCCTGTCATTCCTTATTACGGAGGAATGACGCGCTGCGTCGTTTCAATTTTCAGCTTGTTCCGGATTGTTAAAGAGCAAATATCTCAAACGCGGCCCGGCTGCTGACGCAACCAGATCGGTTTTGAGATACTGTATGGAGACACCTTTCACCTGT
>NZ_CEUYZP010000152.1:0-204 GCF_982223955.1 Pantoea sp. E956-1
CGTTTTACAACGCTGCGAATTGCAAGCATTTGAGAGACTCGAACGCATCGCCTGTCATTCCTTATTACGGAGGAATAACGCGCTGCGTCGTTTCAATTTTCAGCTTGTTCCGGATTGTTAAAGAGCAAATATCTCAAACGCGGCCCGGCTGCTGACGCAACCAGATCGGTTTTGAGATACTGTATGGAGACACCTTTCACCTGT
>NZ_CEUYZP010000153.1:0-198 GCF_982223955.1 Pantoea sp. E956-1
TCAATCTGAGCCATGATCAAACTCTTCAATTTAAGTTTGATTTGCTTAAACAAGTTAAGCGGTGCTCATCTGTAAAACGTCATAATGAATTTCATTATGTGTTCACTCGTGAGGCTTGATATTTTTTTACGTCCGGAGACGCTGATATCAATCCTGCGAGTGCCCACACAGATTGTCTGATAAATTGTTAAAGAGCAG
>NZ_CEUYZP010000154.1:0-178 GCF_982223955.1 Pantoea sp. E956-1
GCCTGGGCATCCACCGTGTACGCTTAGTCGCTTAACCTCACAACCCACAGGCGTTTTACAACGCTGCGAATTGCAAGCATTTGAGAGACTCGAACGCATCGCCTGTCATTCCTTATTACGGAGGAATGACGCGCTGCGTCGTTTCAATTTTCAGCTTGTTCCGGATTGTTAAAGAGCA
>NZ_CEUYZP010000155.1:0-178 GCF_982223955.1 Pantoea sp. E956-1
GAAAGCGTAATATACGCCACCTCGCGACAGGACGCTAACGCACTGTTCGCACTGCTCTTTAACAATTTATCAGACAATCTGTGTGGGCACTCGCAGGATTGATATCAGCGTCTCCGGACGTAAAAAATATCAAGCCTCACGAGTGAACACATAATGAAATTCATTATGACGTTTTACA
>NZ_CEUYZP010000156.1:0-178 GCF_982223955.1 Pantoea sp. E956-1
GTAAAACGTCATAATGAATTTCATTATGTGTTCACTCGTGAGGCTTGATATTTTTTTACGTCCGGAGACGCTGATATCAATCCTGCGAGTGCCCACACAGATTGTCTGATAAATTGTTAAAGAGCAGTGCGAACAGTGCGTTAGCGTCCTGTCGCGAGGTGGCGTATATTACGCTTTC
>NZ_CEUYZP010000157.1:0-178 GCF_982223955.1 Pantoea sp. E956-1
GTAAAACGTCATAATGAATTTCATTATGTGTTCACTCGTGAGGCTTGATATTTTTTTACGTCCGGAGACGCTGATATCAATCCTGCGAGTGCCCACACAGATTGTCTGATAAATTGTTAAAGAGCAGCGCGAACAGTGCGTTAGCGTCCTGTCGCGAGGTGGCGTATATTACGCTTTC
>NZ_CEUYZP010000158.1:0-152 GCF_982223955.1 Pantoea sp. E956-1
GTCCAGGTAAATCCGGACGCTTGTTAACGCTGAGGCGTGACGACGAGGCACTACGGTGCTGAAGTGATAAATGCCCAGCTTCCAGGAAAAGCCTCTAAGCATCAGGTAACACAGAATCGTACCCCAAACCGACACAGGTGGTCAGGTAGAGA
>NZ_CEUYZP010000159.1:0-150 GCF_982223955.1 Pantoea sp. E956-1
GCGGGGTGCAGATCCCGCGAGTGAACGACGAAGTGGTGGTGGACTTCATCAACGGCGATCCGGATCGTCCGCTGATCATCGGCCGGGTTTACAACGAGGCAAGCATGCCGCCGTGGGCGCTGCCGGCAGCGGCGACGCAGATGGGCTTTC
>NZ_CEUYZP010000160.1:0-147 GCF_982223955.1 Pantoea sp. E956-1
TCCGGTACAGGCTGAAAATTGTGTCTCTCAAAAACGCCTCTGGCGTTGTAAGGTTAAGCCTCACGGGTCATTAGTACCGGTTAGCTCAACGCATCGCTGCGCTTACACACCCGGCCTATCAACGTCGTAGTCTTCAACGTCCCTTCA
>NZ_CEUYZP010000161.1:0-145 GCF_982223955.1 Pantoea sp. E956-1
TCCGGATTTACCTGGACGCTCCGCCTACACGCTTAAACCGGGACAACCGTCGCCCGGCTGATATAGCCTTCTCCGTCCCCCCTTCGCAGTAACACCGAGTACAGGAATATTAACCTGTTTCCCATCGACTACGCCTTTCGGCCTC
>NZ_CEUYZP010000162.1:0-140 GCF_982223955.1 Pantoea sp. E956-1
GGCGGCGCGGAGACAGAATTTGCCTGGCGGCTTTAGCGCGGTGGTCCCACCTGACCCCATGCCGAACTCAGAAGTGAAACGCCGTAGCGCCGATGGTAGTGTGGGGTCTCCCCATGCGAGAGTAGGGAACTGCCAGGCAT
>NZ_CEUYZP010000163.1:0-137 GCF_982223955.1 Pantoea sp. E956-1
AGAGCAAGCTCTCTGTGCTACCGTCCGACTTGCATGTGTTAGGCCTGCCGCCAGCGTTCAATCTGAGCCATGATCAAACTCTTCAATTTAAGTTTGATTTGCTTAAACAAGTTAAGCGGTGCTCATCTGTAAAACGT
>NZ_CEUYZP010000164.1:0-132 GCF_982223955.1 Pantoea sp. E956-1
AAGCGTCCGGATTTACCTGGACGCTCCGCCTACACGCTTAAACCGGGACAACCGTCGCCCGGCTGATATAGCCTTCTCCGTCCCCCCTTCGCAGTAACACCGAGTACAGGAATATTAACCTGTTTCCCATCG
>NZ_CEUYZP010000165.1:0-130 GCF_982223955.1 Pantoea sp. E956-1
GAGAGGCCCGAAGGTCCCCCTCTTTGGTCTTGCGACGTTATGCGGTATTAGCCACCGTTTCCAGTGGTTATCCCCCTCTATCGGGCAGATCCCCAGACATTACTCACCCGTCCGCCACTCGTCACCCAAG
>NZ_CEUYZP010000166.1:0-129 GCF_982223955.1 Pantoea sp. E956-1
GCACAGACAGCCAGGATGTTGGCTTAGAAGCAGCCATCATTTAAAGAAAGCGTAATAGCTCACTGGTCGAGTCGGCCTGCGCGGAAGATGTAACGGGGCTAAACCATGCACCGAAGCTGCGGCAGCGAC
>NZ_CEUYZP010000167.1:0-128 GCF_982223955.1 Pantoea sp. E956-1
GGGGGGGGGGGGGGGGGGGGGGGGGGGGGGGGGGGGGGGGGGGGGGGGGGGGGGGGGGGGGGGGGGGGGGGGGGGGGGGGGGGGGGGGGGGGGGGGGGGGGGGGGGGGGGGGGGGGGGGGGGGGGGGG
>NZ_CEUYZP010000168.1:0-128 GCF_982223955.1 Pantoea sp. E956-1
GTGTCTCTCAAAAACGCCTCTGGCGTTGTAAGGTTAAGCCTCACGGGTCATTAGTACCGGTTAGCTCAACGCATCGCTGCGCTTACACACCCGGCCTATCAACGTCGTAGTCTTCAACGTCCCTTCAG
>NZ_CEUYZP010000169.1:0-128 GCF_982223955.1 Pantoea sp. E956-1
CAGAATTTGCCTGGCGGCTTTAGCGCGGTGGTCCCACCTGACCCCATGCCGAACTCAGAAGTGAAACGCCGTAGCGCCGATGGTAGTGTGGGGTCTCCCCATGCGAGAGTAGGGAACTGCCAGGCATT
>NZ_CEUYZP010000170.1:0-128 GCF_982223955.1 Pantoea sp. E956-1
GATGCCTGGCAGTTCCCTACTCTCGCATGGGGAGACCCCACACTACCATCGGCGCTACGGCGTTTCACTTCTGAGTTCGGCATGGGGTCAGGTGGGACCACCGCGCTAAAGCCGCCAGGCAAATTCTG